>CAJJZS010000005.1 GCA_905197685.1 uncultured Oscillospiraceae bacterium
GGGACAGCATAGATTTTGACGACAAAAGAAAAGCCGCCGATGGTTTGATCTCTACGATCAAGGCCACCAGCGACCGTGTTCAGATAGAGTGGAAAATCTGACATTTCTGCTCTATCGCCCCTCATTTCTATTTTATCTTGTTTGTACCCCTTGTACACCGATGTTTTCCACACTTCAAATGCTTCGTATGCTATGTTTTTGATCTGTTCTTCTGTTTTCTGATTTATGTTTGAAGTTTGTTGGCTGCTTCCCTTTTTGCCGGAAGTTGGTTTTTCTTTATTGAGAGATTCCTCAAATTGTTTTTGGGAATTTTTGTCCAAAGAGTTATCTCCTTTAGCAACATTTTCCTGTATGGTGTTGTTTTCATTTTGAATTTCTGATTCTGCCTGAGGTAAGACTGTTTGTTGCGTGCAGGATATCAAACTCAAAATCATAATGGATATTAACAACAATGGAATTGCTTTTTTAAATTTCATATTGTTTCCCATCTCTTTTCTGATATTTTTTCGGAAAGTTAAATATGCCCTTGTTTTATCCATCAAACTCTGGAACAAAAAGATAGGAAACGGATACCGTCACTGACTTTTTCCAGAGTTAAGACCACATTTTTGCTCTTATGCAGTTCTGTATAAGTGAGAGTAAACTCAATGCTGATGACAGAGCCGTTTTGCTTAATATTGGTTACATCATAAGAGCGCTCTGTCAATGGCATCAGTGCCGCCTGCGGGGTATAAAGTTGCTCATCTTCTAAATAAATAGCAGAAGGAGATCGAAGATGTTCGACGGACACATCAAAATATTTTCTGATTTTTGTTTCAAATTCTTCGGCTGGGAAAAATGGTCCTTCTCTGCCATCGAGAAAATACTCTTCTAATGTTCCAGAATCCATGATCTGATAACCATACCAAAAGACAAAATTCATTGGCTGTATATCTTGCGGTGTTTCCCATTCACTTAACAGTAAAGCGTCTAAAAATTGAATACACTCTTTAGCTTGCTCAAAAGAAATAGTATCAGATGTTGACGGTAATTTTAAATCTTCCTCTTTTGCATCTTGACCGGGTTGCTGTTGCAAAGAATTATCAGCACTGTTTTCCGTTTCACTTTCGGAAGTCGGCTGATTTTCCTGAACCTGAGCCGATTGCTGTTCTTCGCTCGGAGAAGTCGGCTCTGCGCTTCTCGAGCAAGCAGAAAAGGTAAACAGAACAGAAAAGATAAGCAATAAAGAAATAAGACGAATAGATTTCATAAAATCACTCCTTCAAATCGGGAAAGAAAATAATGTCCTGTACAGATATGAAAAGAATCAAAGATAAAAGGAAGAAGCGGAAGTTTTTATCGAATCATTATTTCAATAGAATCAAGGATTTTTTCGTATAGAGGAAGAAGGTCGGGATTATCATTGTCATTATAAAAATAAAAAGAAACAACTTGATTTTCCAAAACAAAACAATAAGCATAAACAAAGATATTAGGTCTTAGCTTATCTCCAATATTAGTGATATCTAAACGATACTTTTTTTCGTTAATTGTAATAGTTTGAGAATCAATAGTTTTTGTTAAGAAGTTATGTGGATTTTCTAAGTCAAGCAGAGTTTGTCCTTCCTGCAAGGTGTCGATGATGCCGAAGCTTCCGGCAATTTTTTCTCCCCGTTCATCATCAAATATGATTTCCCCGGAAAAGTGATTTGATGGTAATAAGCGGTTTGGAGAATCACAAATCCAACTTTTCGGAACAGATACCGTTAATTCCATAGCACTGCCGTCTTCTTTTTTCCAAGTCAGAGTTTGTCTTTGAAAGTTTGGGTCAGCGGGTTGTTTATCGGATTTTTGAACGCTTGCAAGCAAAATAACGGAAAGGGTAACGATAATAAGACTTAGCAAAAAGAAGGTAATTTGTTTTCGAGAGTCTTTTTGTATCATGAAAAGTCCTCCTTTCGGGAGAAAAAATACAACCCATACTTTTCTGATTTTAGTATACCTCTAATTACGACAAATGGCAAGAAATGATAAAAGAAAGACAAGGCGAAGAAAAGCGTTAAGAAGCACTTTGAAAGGAGATATTTTTACCTTGTCATTTTTACGGGATCAGATTATAATAAGGGAAAAGGAATTTAAATAAGGAAAGATGACAAAAAATACTTTCCCCCATTAGTGGCGAGGGGAATAAAACTATGTTATAATAAGAGAAAAATAGGTATTGAAAGGAGCTTTTCATGGAAAATCTTTCCAACATCTCGGTGATTCGGGATGTACTTTCCCGCCACGGATTTTCTTTTTCCAAAGGATTGGGACAAAATTTTTTGATTAACCCCACCGTCTGCCCGAGGATGGCAGAACTGGGAAATGCGCAGCCCGGTTGGGGAATGATCGAAATCGGCGCGGGGGTAGGAGTACTGACTGCCGAGCTTGCGCAGCGCGCGGACAAGGTGGTTTGCATTGAGATTGACAGTCGGCTGCTGCCGATTTTAGATGAAACGCTGGCAGAGTTTGACAACATTAAAATTGTCAACGAGGATGTATTGAAGGTGGATTTACACCGCCTGATTGCGGAGGAATTCGGAGAAATGCCGGTAGCGGTGTGCGCGAATCTGCCGTATTACATTACGTCCCCGATTATTATGAATCTGCTGGAATCCCGCCTGCCCATTTCCTCATTGACAGTGATGGTGCAGAAGGAGGCAGCGCAGAGAATCTGCGCGCAGCCGGGCAGCCGAGAAGTGGGCGCGGTTTCGATTGCGGTGCGGTATTACTGCGAGCCGCAGGTTCTGTTCCAGGTATCCAGGGGTTCGTTTATGCCTGCCCCCGATGTGGATTCCACCGTCATTCGTCTGGATATTCGCAAGGAACCTCCGGTACAGGTAAAGAAAGAAAGCGACTTTTTCCGTGTGGTGAAAGCGGCGTTTTCCCAGAGGAGAAAGACGCTTTCCAACACCCTTTCATCGGGGTTGAGCCTTCCCAAAGCGCAGGCAAACGAACTGCTTGAGAAAGCGGGAGTAGCGGCAAATCTTCGCGCAGAACAGCTGAGTATGCAGCAGTTTGCGGATATTGCAAACGCGCTTTCCGAATAAATACAGAAACAAAAAATACCATACCGTTTCAAGTAAATTCTAAGATTTAGATAAGTTAAATATGAAAAAAGGAATGAGTTCAATATCATATCGAACTCATTCCTTTTTTGTTTTTTTATTTGCCAATAAATATTATGTCATAAAAATGGCGAAGTGCTTCTCGTAACACTCCGCCGAAAGCCTAACCGGTTTGAGCATAGAATGCTTGGTTAGGTCTGCCTTAATATTTTATGCAGTATCATTGACTTTAAACACTCAGGTGTGCTTTCCAATCAATTGGAAGATTCATTGCTGTAAGACTGATGATGCTGTTATTCTTTTGAATCAGCTTGTCAAATTCATCGACAAATATTGTCCAATCTTCATTTGATGATCTTAGATATTTCATTGCCAACAAAATTTGATATAATCCATTGTGTGCAGATGCAGGCATTACCTTATCGGTATTCAGAATTTCCGGAGCGGTATGTATTGTTCGATTATATATTCTGGAATGATGGGCGCACATATTTCTTAATACAGAAACACTTTGTACCCATGAGGAAAACATTTTCTTTGATGGAGTTACCTGTATTCCTTTTTCCGATTGATATTGGTAGTTAGTAGCTAAAATTGAATATGTGCTTCCCGTTCCTGTTTTTAAGTTCTTAATTATTTTTGATAATGTACCAAAAGAAAGAACTTCAACAGCTGCCCATACAGGCACTTCGCCATCATGATTGTCAAAATTATGTTTGATAAATACATCGTTAGAACGAGAAATTTCTGATGAGATTGCAGACATATTTTGCCAATACTGTTTTTTATCTTTAAAAATGGATGAGTCCTGCAAAATAAGTGGTTCTCCGTGTATGAGCAACGCCTCTGCTAATCGTACTCTTAAAGCTACTTCAATTTTGGTAATCGCTGAAAAAATTAAGACAGATAATTTCTCATCGAACTGGTATAAGTTGAAAACATCTTCAAACTTAGTTCCCGGAATGTACTTTTTTACAGCATTATCATATAGGTTGAAAGAGTATCCGCGCAGACGATAAAATCCGACAGATTTTAATGCTTTTTCTACCTCTGCATAAGAGGTAATTTCCATTCCTGCATCAATATACGATTGTATTTGTTGAGGTATTGATAATATTTTTTTAGGATATTGATACATAAAATACTCCGTAAATAAAAAAGTCCCACCGGGTTGCGCATGAAAATCAGAGGCGTGGTGGGTTCTGTTAATATTATTATACAACTTTTATTGCAGCTGTCAAGCTTTCTCTTTTAAAAATATAAATTTATTTATATGCCCCTGCCACATATAGCAGGGACATATAATATGGTCAGACCAATCTATTGGTTCTCTTGGTGGTTTTGGTACTGCCGGAATAAAAGGGCGTTTCTGTTTAAGCCCTTTTTAATTCCTCCCCAAACTACCGCAAAGCGACTGCGTCGCGAAATACAACCTTACCGCCGTAGGGATAAAAGGCGATGCCGGAAACATTTTCCGCCATGACAAAATAGTTGGTTTCCGCAAGAAGGGGAAAGACCACCGCATCGTTAAGCAGTATTTCTTCCGCAGCTTCATATTGGCGCAGAATGGTTTGCTTTTCATATGAGCTGCCCGCGTTGCGTACAGCGGAATCAAAAGCCGGGTTGTGATAAGAAGCAATATTGGACACCGAGTCGGAGGTAAAACGGCTGAGAATATCTGCAGGGGTGTTTGCCGAAGCCTTAAGCGGAACCAGAGCAACCTGATAATCGCCGCGGCTCAGTCGGGAGCTTAGTTCGTTGCGGGAAACTTCCTCGATATTGACCGATACGGCTAAGGTGCTTTGCCATGCCTGTTGCAGCAAGCCGCACATAGCGGGAATCGAGCTGTCATCGGGGACGAGAAGCTGGATTTTACGCAGGGTGTCTGCTTCCAGTTCGTCCATGCCCTCGCGGTACAGACGGTATGCCTCCTTGGTGTCATAGGTGTTTTCGGTCTGCACCGAAGTTTGTCCGGTGTAGGATTCGGTAAACAGCGAGATGGCAGGGGGGATGAGCCGGTCATAAACCCGCAGGTTTTCCTGATGCGTTTGCTGCAAAAAGGGTTCCAGTACGCTGCGGTCGATGGCGCGGATAAATCCGGCGCGCACCTTTTCGTTCTGAAAGGCGCTGTGGGTTTGATTAAAAACCAAAGCCCAGACAACATTTTCGGTTTTTTCGCAGCTCATACCGTTTGCTTTTGCCTGGCGGTATTGTTTATAATCAGCAAGGCAGCCGTCCGATTTGCCGTCCATCAGCAGCTCGAAGCGGGTGGGAGCGGGTTCGCCCTTTTCCTTTTGAACGGCGGTCTGAATATCCCGATCCATGTACAGGTAGACGCCGGGGGACTGCACCATGTCCGCAGCATAATAGTTGCTGTTTTTTTTCAGGTAGATGCGGTTGCCGTTTTCCCACTGCATGAGGTAAAACGGACCGTTGGAGTAACTTTCTTGGATGGTGGCGCCGTACTTTCCGTTTGCCTGCTCAAACAGTTTTTGATTGCAGGGCATGGCGGAGGAGTGAGCGAGACTTTCCAAAAAAGCGGGGTCGGAGCGGCTGAGCGTAAAGCGCACGGTCAAATCGTCCGGAGCGCTAACTCCAAGCTGCTCGGCAGGAAGCGCGCCGGAAAGCACCTGTTCGCTGTTGCGGATGGAGGAATACATCGAGGCAAAAGGAGAAGGATAGATGCTGTTAAAGATGCGCCGGAAGGCAAAAACAAAGTCATGTGCGGTAACGGGCGTGTTGTCTTTATCGTCCCATACCATGCCGGATTTCAGCCGAAAGGTGTATTCGGTTTGGTCATCGGAAACCTCGTAACCTTCGATGACACCGTTTTCCAGTTTTCCCGAAGGCAGCTGACGCATTAAGCCCTCCATCATATTATAAATAACAAGCTGTTCGCTTTCCTCGTCGGCAAACTGGGGATCCAGACTTTCCACCCAGTCGGACAGGTCATAACGAACCAGCGAGGGTTCGTCGGAACACCCCGAAAAGCAAAACAACAGGATTGAACAGGCTGTCAAAAGGCACATCAGCCGGACAGCGCGGGTTATCTTACACAAAAAAGCCAGCTCCTCTTTCTTCCTGACAGAATCTGACAGAACAATCGGTCAGAAAGGGTCATTATTTTCAGTTTATTTTAAAAAATTTGATTTACTGTCCTGCAAACGAAAGTCGAATCCCCTTCGGTTAAAATTCGCCACTTTTAAAGCCACCAGATTGATGTCCGATTTCATGCACTTTGCAATCATTTCAATATCGTAGCTTTGGTGAATGTATTCCAATATTTCTTCATCCGGCAGCGCAATTTCTGCGGCAAAGCTGTTTGCCTCATATTCCATGCGATTGTTTTTCATATCAAAAATATTGAACTCCTGGAACATTTTGGCTTCTCCCCGGTGCAGCGTGTCGTGCCCTATTTCATGCAGCAGCACGAT
Source organism: uncultured Oscillospiraceae bacterium (assembly GCA_905197685.1). GTDB lineage: Bacteria > Bacillota > Clostridia > Oscillospirales > Ruminococcaceae > Negativibacillus. Next base: position 6,524 of record CAJJZS010000005.1, read on the forward strand.
TTTTCGCATTTCCGGGCAGAGATCTTCCTTGATAAAAATAAATCGGTTGCGCTCAATCACTTTGTATACGCCCTTTTGTTTGTGAAAGGCAACCGGCATAATGTAAATCCCCGATTGTTCGGCAATCTCTTCCGGGTCTCGGGAACCGATCTTTTTTACAAGTTTGTTTGCCTTATCCACAATATTGACGGACGAATTTAATTGCATAGACACATCCCCTTTTGTCTTTCCTGCGATGTCGGCTATTCTTTGTTTTTGGCATATTTCTTTGGCGCATACTTGCGGTTGTTTTCTTTTGCAATAACATACGCCTTTTGGATGGCAAGCATCAGTTCATCCATATCTTCTTCTGCCAGTTCGCCGCCGGCAAACAGACCGGTCAGCTCATTGACCAATGTTTCGGCGCCTTTTTTGCCCCGATACCCATATTTTTCTCCTGCGTCCATGACAAATTCGTCTTCCTGTGTCAGAAGATAATTTACATTTACCCCGAGAACTTCGGCAAGTTTGCAGTAAAGCTCTCTGGTTCTCGGAGGAAATGCGTCTGCCTCATAGGAAGTGATGGTTCTTCTGGAAACGCCAATCTTTTCACCTAACTGTGTTTGCGTCAATCCAAGCTCTTTTCTTGCTTTTTTTACTTTTTCACCAAATGTCATAACACGCCGCTCCTTAATTTTAGGAAAATAATTTTCTCAAAACTATTGACAAAGGAAATTAAAAATCCTATAATAGGTATTGAGAAATCCGATTTCCTATATTTTATCATTTACTGCTTATTTTGTCAATAAAAAGCGGAATGATGGGAAATCAAAGTATCTCACCCGGAAATTTCCAAAAAAAAAAGAAAAGAAAAAAGAACGAAAAAGCTCCCGTTTTGACAGCTCGCCGCGGAGTGCAGGAAAACAAGAGCTTAAAAACAAAAGAAACAAAAAGGAGAAATGATTGATGAACAAACAGAACAAAACAAACACAGAAAACATTTGTAAGGCAGAGTGGACAGTGCTTGATGCACAGCCGATTCCAAACGGTCGGGAAATTCAAAAGGCAGGACAGTTTAAAACAGTCGGCTCGGGAGCAATTTCCGAGGAAGAAAAAAGAGAACGCAGAGCCGCAGGAGCGCTCGATGTCGGCGTAACGAAGGTGGAATGTGTTTCGGTAAGCGGAGATACCCTGCCGGCAGAGTTCGCGCTGATCTATCGCTTTCACCTGGCAAACTTTTCCGAAACAGATTTGGACAAGGTTCCGGTAACTGTTTACTTCAATACCCCGGACCATGCGCCGGTAGAGCAGGGAAGAACAACCGTAACGGGAATCAAAGCGGGACATTATCAGCTGGTGCAGTTTACTTTTCCGCCGGTAAAGACAGGCAAGTGGACAATGACCTTAGAAGCAAATCAGCCCAGAGCGTTTGAAGAAAGCAACTACGCAAACAATGCCTGCGCCAAGACATTTTCCTATGTTAATCGTGCAGAGCTTGTAGCGGACAAAGTAAAGGCGCTTGCGGATAATCCGCAGTATGACTCGGACGGCAATCAAATCCTGTTTTATGATATGGAAACGGTGCTGGAGTTCACAATGAGCAACATCGGTTCGCAGGCAGCAAACGGGGTGCTGTTACAGGTTCCGGCGGCATTTCAGGACGCGACCGGCAGCTACAGTTCCATGCTGACAGAGGGGAAAATGGATCTTCCGGCGCACACTCAGAGAAAAGCGCAGCTGAAGATAACCTTTACCAAGCCTGCAACCGCGCAGATTGGTCTGCTGCTCAACAACGATAAAGGCTGTCAGGAAATCAGCTATGACAACAACGAAACCCACGAAACCTTCTCTATTATGAAGTACAATCCGGGAACCGGACCGGAAAAAGCAATTGATATTGACCTTTCCAATCCGGACGATGTATCCCAGATTCCGGGCAGAATGGCGATGCCGCTGTACCTGCAAAATCATAAAGAAACATGGACAGGTTTAACGAAGGGAAGTGTAAGTGATTTTATGGCTTCCGGCTGTGGTGTTTGTTCTTTGGCGATGATTATCAGCTACATGAACGGAAAAGAATCGACAGCAGTGGATATTGCCAACAGCAATCTTATTAATGAGTATGCAGGCGTTGCCAGTTGGGATATTTCAGGTAAATGTGCCGGATATAATCTGAGTGGAGAGATCAGTTTGAGAGAAGATGGATTTACTGATGAGGTTGCTCAGAGAATGATTGATGAGCTTATTGTAAATAATAGACCGATTTTATACCGGGCAAAAGGAAAATATGAACATTTTATGGTAATCAGCGGTTACGAGTTTGACCCTGACAAAGTAGGTACACCAGGCTATGAAGATGACCCATACGGATTGTCACATTTTAGGGTAATGGACCCATATGATGATCTATATACAGGTGCAGTCGAAGGACGATGCCAGACATTGGCAGATGTCCATAGAAAAGGTCATTATGAGACACCACTCTATTATAAGCTTGTGGTGGATGCAAACTAATCAAAGAAGAGTCCCCCTTATGGAGGACTCTTCTTTATTCAACAGAATAAAGATACTGATAGTTGGAAATCTGGTAGTATTTTTTGCGGGAATTTTCAATTTTTCGGGCAAATAACTCTAATTTTCCTTTATGAGAAAAGTAATCTTCATCCATTTTAAATTCCCCATAGAGTTGATATCCGTTTTTGAGGGTAAACTGAATTTGAATCCCAATTTCTTTGACAAAATCATCCAAATGTTTTTTATATTCTTCTTTGCATACATTTTGCTGAATCAGAATATCTGTGATTCCTTCCATTTGGCAGGAAAGAAGTTCTTGCCGAATCTCATCGGAAAGTTTACCGTTTTTGATCCAGACGGAAACGGTGCGATCCGGATTGGTTTCTACAAGAATTTCAGGAGCTTCTTCGGAGCAGTCACAGGTGGAATGACTGTCTTCTGCCAGATACAGAGTGAAGGATATAGAATCATCCCTATATAGAATTGAATTCCATTCCGAACGGCAATAGGGTTTTCCGACTTGATAGATTACCTTCTCGTCGTCCCTCCAGAGTGGGGTTTTCTGTTTTTCAGACCAAGTGGGTACATCCGGCGAAACAAGTGTAGTATATGGGAAATCAGCAGGATCCCAATAAGCATATGGGAATTTCTGACCGCTTGGAGAAGGAAAGACCCAATATTCATCGTCCTGCTGAAAGCGAATCACATCCCAGAAAGTGTTTGGAACATCCAAAGGAGTGATGGCGGAAACAGTTCCTAATGATTGGTAAACATAATAGGAATCCCATTGTCCTTCCAGTCGGATCAAAGTATGGTTCCTATTGTGTAAAATGCAAATATTACTTGCTCCAAAATCCGACCATCCGTGTTGGTCGCTGAAATAAATCTCCGGCAATTTTTCAATAATGTCAACAAGAAAATCAAAGGTAAAAGTCTGATTTTTCTGAGTTAAAGTAGGGGTAGGAATTTCAAAAAGATTTTCCGGACGGGCAAGAGATAGGTTATCTGATTCGGTGTATTGATAAGAATGGTTGCTAATAGAATAGTAAATTACTCCACTTCTGACCTTTTGAGTCTGCGTATCCGGGATATAATAGGGAAAAGAAATATTCTGTTCGCTGTTATTATAGATAATTTCATTCCATGGAATATGTTTTCCCAGGGTATCAATTTCGATAATAGAATCTGTTTTCCTTTCATACAACAGATAGTGCATTTGGTTTTGCACATTTCTTAGACCGATAAGGTAATTGTTTCCGGCTTTCATCATGTCGATTTCTTCTCCGCCCCAGTATTCGGGAGTACGGTACGGTTCGCCTAAAGGAGAGGAAAGAATATCATAGACTTCTTTTAACATCACAAATTTGTCAGGGATTTCCTCGTCAGTATTCTCCGCAGTTTCCTCGGCAGAAACGGCAGCTTGTGCCGCAGATTCCCCGATAACCTTTTCTTCATTTGCCGAACCGCAGCCGGCAGAAAAAAGAGAAAGGGAAAAAATCAGGAGAAGAGAAAGAACCATTTTAACAGGACGAGCAGTTAACATAAAATTACCTCCTTTCGGGAGAAAAGATTCATACAAAGTTTTTATATGTGTTTCTATCAAAGTAGTTGAGTGATAAGATTATTTGGAAATTTGGGGAGCAGCGTTGTCTGGATTATCTTCAACAAAACGAATACTTTCCAAAATCTCTCGATGCAGCTGCATTACTTCTTCATTATCTTTTCCGATTGTATAAAATTGGATGGTAATGTACATATCTTGATAGGGAATATGGTAAGCATAGCAGTATACTTTCCGTTCTTCGGGCGGTTCTTTTTCATTTTTGTCCCATGGAACAAAATCAATACTTAAAAGTACTTCTTGACCATTGATGTTTACCGTTTTGGATGAAATATAACCCATGTTAAGATTTACCTTTGCAGTAGAGCGGATGGTTTGACCTTCCGGAATGATTGTAGACCGAAAAGCTTCCGCAGCCTTTAGAATACCATCCTCAAGATAAAACATTCTGCCTGTATCGGACTGTATCCAATCAGCCGGAACATTTAAGGAAAGTTCAACGCTTTCTCCTTCTATTATTCCGGTTTCTTTGTAAGAGATAGGACAACTCACATCGACTCTTTTCATTCTTTGTGAAGAATCTTGTTCTTCCTTTGAGGTTACATTGTCACCATCAGATTTTTTGAAAGGAGAAATAGAGCTTAAAATTTTTTCAAAATCATTTCTTTGTTTATCAATTCCGATTCCCCTTTGGGGATAGAATATGATAGAAACAATATTGTTTTCTAATTTGATACAGTAAACGATTGTATTTTGGAAACCGGTCATGCCCCCTTCTGATACTTCTTTTTGTATTGAGTATCTTTTTCCGGAGTAAATTCCAAAACAGAACTCAGAAATATTTTCTGCATCAGAATATATCCGGTCATAAGTTGAAAAAGGGGATTCTGTATCAGAGATCATATCGACAGATTCAATCTCTGCAATTTTTCGTGCGAGTTCGGTATTATCCTCATAAATAATATTTGATTCAATCACATAATTTTTAGGAAGTAAAAGAGAAAAATATCCAAACTCTTTTTTTGAACAGTTAGAATCGGAATCATCAGATATTGACGGTAATTTTAAATCTTCCTCTTTTATATCTTGATTGGTCTGCTGTTGAGAATCGTCAGCACTGTTTTCCGTTTCACTTTCGGAAGTTGTCTGATTTTCCTGGGTCTGAGCCGATTGCTGTTCTTCGCTCGGAGAAGTCGACTCTGCGCTTCTCGAACACGCAGAAAAGGCAAGCAGAACAGAAAGGGCAAGCAATAAAGAAATAAGACGAATATCTTTCATAAAATCACTCCTTCAAATCAGGAAAGAAAATAATGCTTTGTACAGATATGAAAAGAATAAAAGATAAAGAGAAGAAGCGGAAGTTTTTATCGAATCGTTATTTCAATAGAGTCAAGGATTTTTTCGTATAGAGGAAGAAGGTCGGGATTATCATTGTCATTATAAAAATAAAAAGAAACAACTTGATTTTCCAGAGCAAAACAATAAGCATAAACAAAAACAATATCGCTGCTATTTATTCTTTTTCCGAGACAACTGACATCTAAGCGAAAATTTGTACCGTTGACAGAGAGTGTGGAGGTGCGAAGTGTCCCTAATAAGAAGTTATGTGGATTTTCTAAGTCAAGCAGAGTCTGTCCTTCCTGAAAGGTGTTGATGATACCGAAACTTCCGGCAATTTTTTCTCCCCTTTCATCATCAAAATAAATATCACCGTAAATACCGCTTTCACAGAGCGTATCAATCGGAGAATCACATTCCCAACTTTTCGGAACAGATACTGTTAGTTCCATAATACTGCTGTCTTCCTTTTTCCAAGTCAGAGTTTGTCTTTGAAAGTTTGGGTCAGCGGGTTGTTTATCGAATTTTTGAACGCTTACAAGCAAAATAACGGAAAGGGTAACGATAATAAGACTTAGCAAAAAGAAAGCAATTTGTTTGCGAGAGCGTTTTTGCGTCATGGAAAATCCTCCTTTCGGGAGAAAAAATTCACGCTGTATTCTTATTGCTTTTCTGTCTTTACATATTGCAGATAGTAAGAGCCGTCTTCACGCTGTTTTACCGCAAATAAAGACTGATAATCGTCGATTTTTTGATACATCGGGAAATTGGGGTCGCTCCACAGCTCATAAGAAACAAGGATTTCCGAATTGTTGTTTTGAAAGGTTGTTGTCATCTTTTCAAAGCCGTAAGCAGAAACTCCAAACCCAATGGTATAATAATAAACCTGTTCTTTATCGTTGTATTCTATCAATTCAGGAGAAATGTCCTGACCAAAAACTTCTTTGGTAATCGTTTGTACTGTTTCTTCGGGAAAACGGAGAACTCCGTCCGAGGACGTTTGGTAAGTGTCCGGATAAGGGTAATTGGGTTCTTTGTCATAGATACCGATAGTCAGCCAAAACCGCTCAATGATTTCGTTATCTGCCTTCCATGCAGATTGTTCCGAAAGTTGTGGGGAAAGTTTTGGATAAAACGAGCTTACAATTTGTTTTGTCAAAAGCTCGGCTTGGGTGGAGAGAATTTCTTTTTCTTTGCCGGTCGAAGTACTCGCTTGATTGGGCAGTTCGGGATATTCGGCAGGGTTGTCACTTGGATAAGATTTGACAAAGCGGATGCTCTCCATTATTTTTCGATGGAGCCGGATGTAGTGTTCGTTGTCAATTCCTCTGGCAAAAAAGGGAATAACCAGACAATGCTCTTCCATGGGAAGGTAATAGTAGTATCTGCGGACACCGAATTCTTTGGAGGAATCCTCTCCTGGTTTGTACGGAGGAGTAAAAACCAGACGCGGAATTTCCTGACCGTTGATTACAGCTGTTCGTTGCAGCAGATGTTCCTCCTCATCTGCAATATCCCAAACAGTTTGTCCCGGCGATAGTTTGATGAGACTCATACTGGAAATACATCCTACACTGTCGGAGTCACAAAACACAGAAGCGCCCGGTTTTTCCTGCGCCCATACAACAGGAACATCCAGCGTAAGCTCTGTTGTTTGCTCTTCTGTGGTGAGAGAAACCGTTGCTTTCCAGGTCTCTTCGGAAGGCAATGCCGGTTGATCACTTGGAATTGGGGTCAGAAGCTGGATGGTTTCCAGAAAAGCTTTCTGAAAGCGCAGGGCGGTTTTATTGTCTTCGCCCACGGTATCAAAATGGATGGCAAAGTAATAGGAACCATAGGGCAGGTAGTAGGTATAGTCGTACCGATTCGATTGGTCGAGTGGGTGAACAGAATAAAATGTGTATCGGGGGGAAGTATTCCACGAGTAATGGATATATTTTTCAGAATAGTTGATGCAGCTTTTGTCCTCCCATAGCCGCTCTGCCGACCAGATGCACTGACCATTCTCTAAAGGAAGAATCTCAATCTGCATTGCTTTGGTGTCGTCCGGAAAGAAAAAGAGGGTAGGATTTTTGCTGTCCTGTGTCCAGCCTTTTGGGAGCTTTAATTTAACAAAGACAGTTTCTGTTTCTTCCGGTTGCTCAGAGAGAGGGCAGTTTAATTCAAAGGTCTGCATTTGAAGAGAATTTAACAACTTTGTGTCATCGAGAGGAAGCAGAGATTGGGGAAAATCATATCTTGCGGAAAAGATAGTTTGTTTGTGTTCATCGGGTTGATTGGCAGAAGGTTTTTGTGGAAAATTTTCGGATTCGGTTGAATTGTTTGCAGAGATTTTGGATTTTTCCTCTGTTTTTTTGTCGGTATTTTGCGCAACAGATTCCCTGACAACCGCCTCCCGATTTGCCGAACCGCAGCCGGAAGCAAAAAGGGAAAGAGCAAAAATCAGGAGAAAAGAAACAATCGTTTTAACAGGGCGAGCAGTTAACATAAGATTACCTCCTTTCGGGAGAAAAAATGATAACCCATACTTTTCTGATTTCAGTATACCTCTAATTACGACAAACGGCAAGGAATGATAAAAGAAAAACAAGTCGGAGAAAAAATAACCTGTTTTTTTGCTTTCGTTCTGCTAAAAAACGCGAAAAAAATAAAAATTTTTTTGCAACTGTGTGATTGTTGCATATTTCCGTGCAACTTTTTGGCTGTTTTGGGGTATAGGTGAAGGAAGGCTTTTTAAGAAACGATTTTAACAGAATCAAAGGCAAGAATATCTTAGAACAGTTTTCTCCGAGCAATATAAGCTCTTAAAAAATAAAAATTTTTCGCAAGTGTGTGGTTGTTGCATATTTCCGTGCAACTTTTAGAGCAAAACGGGGTATAGGTGAAAGGGAATTAAAAAAGGGCAGAGAAAGAAACCGGGCAAATTCGGATAATATAAAAAGAACCTTTTGTGCAGAAAAAAGAGGGCGGGAAAGTAAAAATTTCTTGCATGAAAGAGGGGAAGATGGTACTATTATTTCATTCAGGCAAGAGGCTGTGATTTTTGCCTGTTCCGGACGCAGTTGGGCGTTCGGACACATCTGTAAGATGTATCTGTGTGATAAAAAAAGAGAGGAAGGATACCATGAACCTCGAAGAAATTTTTGGCTGCCGCGTTTTTAATGACAGTGTAATGAGAAAACGCCTACCCAAGCAAATTTATGAAAGTCTGTCCCGAACCCGCAGATTGGGGGAAAGTCTGGACCCCGAAATTGCCGACGCAGTTGCCTGCGCGATGAAGGATTGGGCGATTGAACAGGGGGCGACCCATTATTCCCACTGGTTTCAGCCGATGAACAATTTTACCGCAGGAAAGCATGACGCTTTCCTTTCTGCCGCAGATCAAAGCGGGCATATTTCGCAGGATTTTTCCGGAAAGGCGCTGATTCAGGGAGAGGCGGACTCCTCCTCTTTTCCGTCCGGCGGGCTGCGCGCAACCTTTGAAGCGAGGGGTTACACCACATGGGACCCGACCTCCCCTGCCTTTGTTCGGGACGATACTTTGTTTATTCCCACCGCTTTTTGCTCCTATCATGGGGAGGCGCTGGATGCAAAGACCCCGTTGCTGCGTTCGATGCAGGCGTTATCCGAACAAGGCGTTCGTTTGCTGCGCGCGTTGGGAGATGAAACAACGCAGAAAATAATTCCGATGGTGGGCGCAGAGCAGGAATATTTTCTGGTAGATTATCCGCTGTACAATCAGCGACTGGATTTAAAGATATGCGGCAGAACGCTGTTTGGGGCAAAGCCCTCCAAAGGGCAGGAGCTGGATGACCACTATTGCGGAAGAATCCGTCTGCGGGTGGGCGAATTTATGAAAGATTTGGATAAAAACCTGTGGGAGATGGGGATTGCAAGCAAAACCAAGCACAACGAAGCCGCTCCCGCGCAGCACGAGCTTGCGCCCGAGTATTCGACAGCCAATATTGCCTGCGATCACAACCAGTTGGTGATGGAAACCATGCGTACAGTGAGCAAAAAACACGGACTTGCCTGCCTGCTGCATGAAAAACCGTTTGCGCAGGTCAACGGTTCGGGAAAACACAACAACTATTCTGTCTGCACCGACAGCGGGGAAAATCTTTTGAATCCCGGGAAAGAGCCGGAAAAAAATCTGAGGTTTTTATTGGTTTTATGCGCATTTTTGCGCGGGGTGGATCTGTATGCGGATCTGCTGAGAATGTCTGCCGCCTGCGCGGGAAATGACCTGCGCTTGGGTGGGGGAGAAGCGCCGCCGCCGATTATCTCCGTATTTTTGGGAAATCATCTGACAGAGCTTTTAAATGAGATGGCGCGCGGAGGAAACTTTAACAAAACCTGCCGGGAAAAGATGAACATCGGCGTAGACGCAATTGCCCGATTCCCCAAAGATGAAACCGACCGAAACAGAACCTCGCCGTTTGCCTTCACCGGAAACAAGTTTGAGTTTCGTATGGTGGGTTCTTCCCAGTCGCTTGCCTATTCCGAGGTAGTGATGAACGCTTTGTTGGCAGATTCTTTTCTGGTTTTTGCGCAGCGTCTGGAGCAGGCAAAGGAAGCGGCGCAGAAAGAGGAAGAAATTCGCCGAATCATTGCGCAGACAATGCGCGACCACGGGAAAATTATCTATAACGGCAACAACTATTCTCAGGAATGGGTAGAAGAAGCCAAGCGGCGCGGTCTGCCGATTTTAAACAGTTCGGTGGAGGCTTTCGGCGCGCTGACTCTGCAAAAAAACATTGATTTGTTTGACCGCTTTCACATCTTTTCCCCAAAAGAAACGGCGGCAAGATATGAAATTCAGCTGGACAATTATGCGCGGACCATCAAGGTTGAAGCGGCTACTATGTTAGAAATGGCGCGCAGGCAGATCATTCCCGCCTGCATTGCTTACACCGGAAAGGTGGCGGAAAGCGTGAAAGAGATTCGTTCCTGCGGCATCGAACCGCAGAAAATAGCGCAGCACTTACAGGAACTTTGCATTTTAAGCGAAGCTGCGATGGAGCGCGCCGACAGTTTGGAAGAGATGTTGCAGGAATCATACACAGGCAGCGAAGAAATTGCCCGCGCAATGAGCGAGCGGGTGCGTCCGGCGATGGAACAGCTGCGTGAGGTGTGCGACAGAATGGAAATGGCAGTGGACGCAAAGGACTGGCCGATTCCGACCTACACCGACCTGCTGCACCGGATTTAACAGGATAAAAGCGACAGTTATAGTTTTTTGAGAATCTTTCCTTTGTGTTCTGTCGCTCGAAAATCGAATTTTATTCGATTTTCCGGGAGATACAACACTTAACCGATTTTTTCGAGAAGCGACAGTTATAGTTTTTTGAGAATCTTTCCTTTGTGTTCTGTCGCTCGAAAATCGAATTTTATTCGATTTTCCGGGAGATACAACACTTAACCGATTTTTTCGAGAAGCGACAGTTATAGTTTTTTGAGAATCTTTCCTTTGCGTTCTGTCGCTCGAAAATCGAATTTTATTCGATTTTCCGGGAGATACAACGCTTAACCGATTTTTTCAAGAAACTGAAAGTATCTCCTTCTTTGGTATTTTAGCCTACATAAAGAAATAACCACCTTGATATAAGCAAGAAGCGACAGTTATAGTTTTTTGAGAATCCTTCCTTTGCGTTCTGTCGCTCGAAAATCGAATTTTATTCGATTTTCCGGGAGATACAACACTTAGCCGATTTTTTTAAGAAACTGAAAGTATCTCCTTTATATGAGAAAGTTGCTTTGAGTCAAGGGTGGCTTTGGTTGTATTTTTTTGTGCGGTTTTATGATATAATATCTATATTCCTTATGAAGTCCGAAAATTTTTGTAAAACGGAAAGGAGCATAGCTCATGGCATTAGACGGCGCTTTGCTGCGTCAAATTAAGCACGAGTTGGACTCGAGCTTAATCGGCGCGCGTGTAGATAAAATACATCAGATTTCCCGAGAGGAAATGATCTTTGTGCTGCGGCTGCCGCAGCCGACCGAGGACGGAACCCGCAGCGTAAAGCTGTATCTGTCCGCGGGGGCAGACAGCCCGCGGATTCACCTTACCTTTTCTTCCTTTGAAAATCCGAAATCTCCGCCGATGTTTTGTATGCTGATGCGAAAACATCTGGGCAGCGCAAAGCTGTTGGAGATTCGGCAGATTGGATTGGACCGTATTCTGCACTTTATTTTTGAAACAAGAAACGAGATGGGAGATTTAATCAATCTGACCGTCGCAGTGGAAATTATGGGGCGTCACTCCAACATTATTTTGGTGGACGAGAGCGGCAGGGTAATCGACTCTATCAAACGGATTGACGATACAATGTCCTCGGTTCGTCCGATTTTGCCCGGTGTGCGGTACACACTGCCTCCGGCACAGGAAAAGATGGATTTGATTTGCAGCGCACCCGAAGAGATTGAACAGAGATTAAAGCAGGGAAAGGATCTGCCTTTATCAAAGGCAATTCTTTCCGCGGTGCAGGGCGTTTCTCCGATTGTTTGCCGAGAGATTGCCAACTATGTTTTTATCGGGGACGACCGTGTTGTTTCGGAGATGAGCGAGCGTCATTTTGATCGCCTGCGTTTTTTCCTTGCAAAGGTGATTGATATGGTGAAAAATTACGGAGGAACGCCGACCTGTGTGATTGATTCCCGCAAAAAACCGATTGACTTTTCCTTTATGGATTTGCACCAGTACGGCGGCAGTATGTTTACCCGCAGTTATGAAAGTTACAGCAGGCTGTTGGACGATTTTTATACGCAGCGGGACAATGTGCAGAGGATGCGGCATCGCAGCGCAGACCTGCTCAAGGTTCTTGCCAACACCGCCGACCGAATTGCGCGCAAGCTGAATCTTCAGCGCAAGGAATTGGAGGATTGTTCCGACCGGGAAACCTGGAAAATCTACGGGGACTTAATTAGCGCAAACCTCTATTCGATTCAGAAAGGGGATCGCAGCGCGGTTTTGGTTAATTTTTATGATGAAAACCAATCGGAAGTAACGATTCCCCTGGACCCGAGAAAGACACCCGCGCAAAATGCGCAGAAATATTACGGCGAATACCGCAAGGCGGATACTGCCGAAAAGAAGCTGTGGGAACTGATTGAAGAAGGGGAGCAGGAAGCGGTTTATATTGACTCGGTGTTTGACGCGCTCACCCGCGCCCAGACTAACGATGAACTGACCGCAATCCGTTCCGAGCTTGCCGAGCAGGGATATTTGCGGAAAAAGAATAGCGGTGCCAAAAAAGGGAAGGAGCCGAAACTTTCTCCGAAAAAGTACTGTTCCGATGATGGGTTTACCATCTTGGTGGGCAGAAATAATATCCAAAACGACCGTCTGACCCTAAAAGACGCGCGCGGCAGGGACGTATGGTTTCACACCAAAAATATTCCCGGTTCACATACCGTTGTTATCAGTGATGGCAACGAGGTGCCGGACAGCACCCTGCATCAGGCGGCAATTCTTGCTGCTGTCAATTCCAAGGCGGCAGAATCTTCTCAGGTTCCGGTAGATTATACCTTAATAAAAAATGTAAAAAAACCGCGTGGGGCAAAACCCGGCATGGTAATTTATGTAAATTATCAGACAGCTTATGTTACCCCCGATTTGGAGTTGGAAAAACGGCTCTTTATCGAGTAATAAATAGATAAAAAATTACAGAGAGGAGAATTTTTTTGATTACCTTTTCCCGAATTCAGTCTGAATCCAATCTGTTTTATTCCGCTGCCTTTGCGCTGTATGCGGACAGCTTCCCGATACACGAACAAAGACTGCGCGAAAGTCAGCAGCAGATTTTGACACATCCGCAGTATCATTGCTGCGCTGTATTGGAAAACGGCAGCTTTTGCGGAATCCTGTTTTATTGGGAGATTGGAAAGATAAGCTATATCGAGCATTTTGCGGTATCTTCCGACCAAAGAGGAAAAGGAATCGGTTCTCAGATTCTCAAAACTTTTCTAAAGGAACACCCTCTTACCGTGTTGGAGATTGACCCACCTTGTGATTCGGTTTCGATCAGAAGGAAGGGATTTTATGAGCGGTTGGGATTTGTAGAAAATCCGCAGGAACATTTCCACCCGTCCTATCGTCCCGGGGTTTCTCCTCATGCGCTTAGGGTGATGAGCTTTCCACGCACAATCAGCAAGGAAGAGTATGAAGTCTTTTTTACCTACTTAAAAGATACTGTAATGAATAAGGCTTATTAACATCAAAACCCTGGAAAAGCAGTCCAATTCGGACTGCTTTTCCGGGGTTTTTTACAAAGATTATTCATCGGTGTCGGGAATCATGCGGCACTTGCGGCGATAATAGAAAATAAACAAAATTGCTGTCAGTGTCCATGAAATCGGGTAGCTGTAAAGAATGGTGTCAATAATCGGTTTCAGCGGAACGATAAACCAAACCCACAGGACGCGAAGCACGCACACACCGCCGCAGGTCATCAGCATCGGAACAAGGACATCGCCTGTTCCGCGCAGCGCGCCGGAATATACCTCGATAAAGACATAAACGGCATAGGCAGGCGCCATCAGCAGCATCATGTGCATTCCGATTTCAATAACCGAAGCGTCGGTGGTAAAGAGTTGGTAAACATATTTGCCGAACAGCAGAAAGACCGCGCTGATTGCAACCGATGCGCCCATCGCCATTCCGATGCAGATACGGACACTTTTTCTCATGCGTCCAAATTTTCTTGCGCCATAGTTTTGCCCCACAAAGGTGGTGATTGAGATGCCGAACGCGCTGATTACCATCCAGAAAAAGGAATCAATCTTGCCGTAGGCAGTCCATGCAGCCATCGTTTCGGTGCCAAAAGAGTTTAACGAGGTTTGGATGATGATATTGGAAAAACTGTACATCACCGACTGTAACCCTGCGGGCAGACCGATTTTGAGCAGCAGCTCCAGAGCGTCCTTATGAATTCGGATTTTTTTGAGAGTCAGCCGGAAAATATCGGTAGAGCGGCACAACGCAGCTGTTACCAGAACGGCGCTGACTCCCTGCGCAAAAACGGTAGCGATTGCAGCGCCCGCAACCCCCATATCAAAGCCGACAACAAAAACAATATCCAGTATAATATTGATGATACAGCAGACAATCAGGTAGTACAGAGGTCGCTTGGAATCGCCGACCGCGCGCAAAATACCGGAGCCGACATTATAAATAAAGACAAAGAGGATTCCGGCAAAGTAAATGCGCAGATAAGCGGTGGACGGTTCGATGACATCCGGTGTGGTGTTCATCAGACGAAGCAAAACGGGGGAAGCGACAATTCCTATGACAGAAATGAGAATACTGCCCAGAACAGAGAAGGCGAAGGCAGTATGCAGTGCGTTTTGCAGCCCCTCTTTTTCTTTTGCCCCGTAATATTGGGAGATGACGACAGTGGCTCCCGAAGAAAGTCCGACAAAAAAGCCGACAATCAGGTTGATAATCTGGCTGGTGGAGCCGCCCACCGCTGCCAGCGCTTCCGTTCCGACAAATCTGCCGACAACGATCGCGTCCGCTGTGTTATAAATCTGCTGAAAAAATGTTCCCAACACAATCGGGAAGAAAAAAATCAACAGCTGTTTCCAGATAACACCGTGGATAATTTGGTTTTCTTTGGTTTGCTCGCAACAAGAGATATTTTCCTGCTCCTGCACAACACACTTCCCCTTTCTTATTTGATAAAATTTTTTGGTAAAAAGCTCTCTCTTTTTTTATATCATAAAATGATAAAAATGTCGATAGGGAAATGAATCTTTTTTATTTCCCGGGCAATAACAGGGGCTATCCGACGGGAATATTTCCCGGGAAATTTCTTGTTTGTATTTAGGAAATAAGGGGAAATATTCCCGTTTACTTTCCTCTGTCAAGATGTTATACTGAAGAAAAGCGATAAAGTGACAGGAGGGAGAAAATGAAAAAGGCGATGCCGATTTTTGCGGTTGTTTTGCTGATAGTATCAGGAGCATTTTTGATGTTTTATCCTGACAGGCAGAAATACTCCGGAAAGATTATCATTTGTCAGGAGGAAATTTCCCATCTAATGCAGGCTTCCCAAACAATCGCAGAGATGAAGGGAGAAAAGAGCGGCGTTTTGGACGAGCAGGGCGCTCGGGAAGAACTGATAAAACGGGAGATGATAAAACAGCTGATCAGGCAGGAAGGGTTTGAAGTAAGTGACGAGGAATTGCAGCAGATTGCAGCGCAGCAGGAGGAAAGCTACCGAATGTTGGAGGAGGCAATGAAAGCGTCCGAAACCGAACGGCAATATGCAGAAAAAACGATGAATAACATGGAAGCGATAGCAAAAGCCTACGGTATGACCTTGGAAGAATATCAGGAATATTCTGTTGAAATGACTGCGTTTACTGTTGCAAAGAAAAGACTGCTGAAAGAAAAGTTTGGCAGCGATGAAAGCAAAATGGAACAATATCTGGAGCAGCATTGGGATAAATTTCATATTACGGTATCATGAAAAAGCCATTCCATATATGGAATGGCTTTTTAGCAGAATAATCAAGAAACGGAAATCCAGTATCTTTGGGTGATGACATCGCCGTTTGGCAGCTCTTTTTCCAAAACGCCGCCGTTACGGAGGATTGTTTTTGCAGAAGCGATATTGGTACTGTCGCAAGTGACAAGGGCGCGAGTGATGCCGAGCTTGCGACATTCCTCCAATCCCAGGGAGAGCATTTCAACGGCATATCCTTTTCTGCGGCAGGAGGGGCGAACGCTGTAACCGATATGCCCGCCATGTTTGAGCAAGCCATCGTTTAAACGATGGCGGATATCAATCATTCCCACCAGCTTTCCGCCGTCTTTTTCAACGCACAAGAAGGTTGTGGAGGGAACGAGTCCCGGCAGAACAGTTTCTTCCGAACGATTGTTGACGGTATTGCGGTACCATGTTTCAAAGCAATCTGCGCAGCTGAGTCCTCCGGTTCCGTCCATACTGTCTTGATTTTTTAAAAATTCCTCGCGGTAGTCCCAAACTGCCTGCCGATGCTGCTCGGTTGGCAGAATCAATGTTAATCTGTTCATTTACATTTCCTCCTTGTTTCAAATTGAGAATGATTCTTTTCGGTACGAATCATTTTTGTAATGATAGCAGACAGGGGGGAAAATGTCAAGAAAAAGGTTTCGGGATTTTAAACGGAGAAATCTTGCTTTGCAAAGGCAAAAATATACAAAAAAATCCGCCCATTCGGGCGGATTTTTCTTTTTGAAAGAACTATTTTTCGGACATAAATCCGATACCGATCATTTTTGGACCGCTGTTGATGCTGACAGCGCAGCCTACTTCGCCGGTGAAAACAGGACCTTTTCCGATGAGATTATGAATCATCTGTTCCAGCTCCTGCTGCGCGCCTTCCTGTGTGCCGGTAAGCATAACATAGGGGGAATCGGGAGCAATATGATCGGAAAGGAGCTGCGCCATTTTCTGCATAACAGCGCGGTTTCCTCTCGGTTTTGCCACAATCTTCATTTCTCCGTTTTTAATTTGAATCAGAGGGCGGATTCCCAACGCTTCGCCGACAATGGCAGAAGCGCAGCTGATTCTGCCGGATTTTTTGATAAATTCAAAAGAGAAAGCGGTGAAGTAAACCTCCAGTTTTTCCAGCCAGGTTGTAATCATTCCGATAATTTCATCAACAGGCTTTTCCTGCTGCGCCATTCTTGCGGCTTTCATTACAGGAAATCCGTAACCCAGAGAGAATGTTTTGGAGTCGATGATATGGATATGCAGCTTGTCCTTTGCTTGAGGACAATGCTCATAAAGCATATCTACGCCGTCCTGCGCACGCAGATAGGTTGCGGACGCTTTGGAGGAGATACCGACCAGAATAACATCGGTGTATCCGCGCTGAAACGCTTCATAGTAGCGTTCGCAGTAGGTAATAGGGGAAATCTGCGAAGTAGTTGGGATTTCTTTTGCGCCTTCCAAAATGTGATAAAACTCGGAAGGAGTAAAATCGACCCCTTCCAGATATCCTTTTCCGTCTACGGCAATCGGGATAGGAATAATGTCAATCCCAAGTTGTCGGGCAACATCGTTCGGTACATCCGACGCAGAGTCGGTCATAATTTTAATACGTTGCATGAACCATCTTCCTTTTCTTCTCTTAACGATTTTTACACTCTCAAATAAATTCAGGATATAGATAACAGTTTAACCAATTCGGCGTGTGGGTTCAACCTTTTTTGAAAATTTTATAATTTGTTCATCATGTGATTCGGATTCCGACCGATTGCAGCTTTCTTTTTTGTGCGGATTGTCGTATAATAAAAAGAAAAAGGAGAATTCAGGCAGATTTTTTCTGTCGGGATTCTGTTTTAAGAAAGGGTGTTATTATGTCTGTACCTACTCCTCATAATCAGGCAACATTCGGCGAAATTGCAAAAACGGTGCTGCTGCCCGGCGACCCGCTGCGGGCAAAACTGTTGGCAGAAACTTATCTTGAAAATCCGGTTTGCTATAATCAGGTTCGGGGAATGTTGGGATATACCGGAACCTATCGGGGGAAGCCAGTTTCGGTGCAGGGCAGCGGAATGGGAATGCCCTCGATGGGGATTTATTCCCACGAGCTGTTTAAATTTTACGGAGCAGAAACGATTATTCGCATCGGTTCTGCCGGAGCGGTGGACCCGGAGCTGAAAATCGGTGATATTGTGGTGGCGGTATCCTCCTGCACAACCTCCAATTACGCGGCGCAGTATCACCTACCCGGTTCGTTTGCTCCGACTGCGGATTTTGACCTGGCACGCCGCGCAGCGCAAAGCTGCGAGGAGCGGGGGCTGCGCTATCGGGCAGGAACGGTGCTGACTTCCGACTGGTTTTACGACGAATCACAGGGACTGCCCGAATGGCAGAAAATGGGCGTGCTTGCTGTTGAGATGGAGTCTGCCGCACTTTATATGGAAGCGGCGCGGGCGAAAAAGAAGGCGCTGTGTCTGCTGACTGTATCGGATAATCCGTTTACCGGAGAGGCTGTTTCTGCCGAGGTTCGCAAAAATTCCTTTACACAGATGATGGAGGTTGCCCTGTCCTTAGTAAAATAAAGCATCCTGTTTTTTGTTGAAGGAGGAAGTTTTGATGAAACGTGTGTTTTTAATTGTATTGGATAGTTTTGGAATAGGGGAACTGCCGGACGCCGACAAGTATGGGGACAGCGGAAGCAATACGCTGGCAGCCTGCTATGCGACGGGAAGATTACAGCTTCCCAATCTGCAAAAATTAGGTTTGTTCCAGATTGACGGAGTGAATGTGGGGGAGAAATTCCCGAAACCTGTGGGAGCCTACGGAAGAATGGCGGAGCGTTCCGCCGGGAAAGACACCACAACCGGACACTGGGAGCTGATGGGGCTGGTTTCCCCGAAAGCGATGCCGACCTATCCGGACGGATTTCCGCTGGAGATTATCGAAGAACTCAGCCGCCGCACCCGCCGCGGGATTTTGTGCGATCGCCCTTACTCGGGCACAAAGGTGATTCAGGATTACGGAGAAAAACACATACGAACCGGAGATTTGATTGTGTATACTTCGGCAGACAGTGTGCTGCAAATTGCCGCCCATGAGGAAACAGTGCCGTTGGAGGAACTGTATCGTTATTGCAAAATTGCCAGGGAAATTATGCAGGGAGAACACGCGGTCGGAAGGATTATTGCGCGTCCCTTTGTGGGAAAACGCGCCGGTGAATTTACCCGCACGGCAAACCGCCGAGATTTTTCATTGGTTCCGCCAAAGGATACGCTGTTGGACTGCCTGCAAAAAAATGGGTTAGAAACGATAGGTGTCGGGAAAATTTCGGATATTTTTGCAGGTAAGGGAATTTCCCGCAAGGTTGTGACCCATTCCAATTCTGAGGGGATTTTGCGCACCTTAGAGCTGTGCGGGGAAGATTTTACCGGGTTGTGTTTTGTGAATCTGGTGGATTTTGATATGCTGTACGGACATCGCAACGATGCGATAGGTTATGCAAACGCGCTGAATCGTTTTGACGAAGCGTTGGACGAGTTACTGCCGATGCTCAAAAAAGACGATTTACTGGTGATTACTGCGGATCACGGTTGTGACCCTTCTACCGAATCGACCGACCACAGCCGCGAGTATGTACCTGTTTTGTGCTACAATAAAGAGATGAGCAAAGGTGTCAATCTGGGAACGAGGGATAGTTTTGCCGACCTTGCGACAACGATTGCCGAATGTTTCGGTATTTCATTTCCCGGGAAATCTTTTGCCCCTCTTATGATGCAGCACGCAGAGAAAGAGCAGACGGAAGAATAAAAAGGAGGGAAAAGGATTGTACGAAAAACGGTTGATTGAGCTTGCTTTAGAAGCAAGAAGCCGTTCCTATTGTCCGTATTCCGGCTTTGCGGTGGGCGCAGCACTGCTTTGCCAGGACGGAACGATATACACCGGCTGCAATATCGAGTCCTCCGCCTACACACCGACTGTTTGCGCCGAACGCGTTGCTATTTTTAAAGCGGTTTCGGAGGGAAAGAGAGATTTTATCTGTATGGCAGTGACGGGAGGAAACAAAGACGCTGATATTCTTCCCATTACAACCCCGTGCGGGGTATGCCGCCAGGTGATGATGGAATTTTGTAACCCGCAGACCTTTTTGGTATTCTGCGCTTCTTCGCCAGAGCGGTACAAAGCGTATACGCTGGCGCAGCTGCTGCCTAAGGGATTCGGTCCGAGTAATTTGGAGCTATAGAAGCGACAGGCAGCGACAGTTAAAGTTAGCAGAAGAAACAGCTTTTGGGTACTGTCGCTCGAAAATCTACACATTCGCTTGATTTTCCGGAAGAAGCACAGCGACAGTTAAAGTTTGCAGACAAAATAGCTTTTGCGTACTGTTGCTTGAGGATTTATCAATAATACAATATTTTCCGGGAAATACGGGCAATTAAAAAGAATAAAATACAGAATGAGGTTCGATGTTTTTATCGAACCTCATTTTTACAGATGGGATAAAAGGTTAAATTTTGTTTGGAGAAACGGTTAATTGATTTAATTTTCCGTTATTTAAGAGGTAAACCTTATCGGCATAGTTGATAAAATCTTTTTTGTGGGTAATCATCAGGATTGTTTTTTCCCCTTTATAGCGCAAAATATTTTGTATCATAATCTGTTCGGTTTCCGCATCAAGATTGGAGGTTCCTTCGTCAATAAGCAGAATCGGTCTGTCGCTCAACAACATTCTTGCCCATGCAAGTCGCTGTTTTTGTCCGCCGGAAAGGTTGCCGGAAGCGTCATCCACAACATAATGATAGCCGTTTTCAAACTCGGAGATGAATCGGTGAGCCCCTGCCTCTTTGCAGATACGAATCTGTTCTTGCTCGTTTGGGGTTTTCTGCACCATGCTCAGGTTTTCGGAGACGGACATGGAAAAAATTTGATTGGACTGATCCATATATGCAATTTGACTTCTGATTTCCTGCTTGGAAAGTTCCTTGCTGTTTTTTCCGAATATCTCGTATTCTCCGTCAGTTTGTTGATAAAATTGCAGAATAATTTTTCCGAGGGTACTTTTTCCGGCTCCGCTTTCCCCCATTAGAAGGGTGAATGACCCTCTTTTTATTTCAAGAGATACATGATTTAGAATCATTTTGTCTTCAAACCCGAAAGAAAGATCATGAAAAGCAATAGCGGGAGCCTGCGCTTCCGATTGCATGGATTTTTGCGGCTCTGCTTTTGTTGTATGTTGCGAATTTTGTGTTTCCTGAGCAGCTTTTTCTAATTCTTCGATTCGTTCAATAGAAGGCGCGGCATTTTTTACTTCATTTCGGAAAGAAGAAATATTCTGGAAAAGGTACATGGCATTTCCCTGTAGAGAGATAATTGCTGCGATTGCTCCGACAGAAAGCTGACCGCGAACAACAAAGAGCAGACCGACTCCGATGATAGCAATCCGATTGATTTGAGAGAGAAACGAGTCGATATTTTTGGCATTTTTCATCGAAAGTTCTGCCTTTTTTTCTTCCTCGCTCAGCTGTTGGCACTGTTTGGAAAACTGTTCCGCAAAGTGACCTTGCGCGTGTGACATGACAATGTCGGTCCAACCGTCCAGCAGTTCCACAACACTTTGCAGCATCTGACTGTGTTTTTTTTGCCTGTTTGCAGCCCTTACCTGCACTTGGGCGGTGATTGCCTTGTTTAGGTACATCTGAATAAATCCCAACGCCAGTGATAATAATGCCAGTCTAACATCATAATAAAACAGCATAACGGTTGCGATACTGCCGTGAATCAGGGTAAAGAAAAAATTGGGAATGTGAATCAGATAGATTTGCTCCATACTGACTAAATCTTTGGTGATTCTGGTCAAGACATCTCCCCGTTCAAAGGTTTCATAGGATTCGCAGCTTTGGCAGATGATTTTTTCTGCCAAACCTCCACGGATTTCCGACATGGTGCTTCGGACACAGTGGTTTTTGCTTTGAGTCAGAATTGGTTCTAATATGATAGCGACAAGCAGAGAGATTGCCGAAATCAGCAATCCTTGCATAAAATACCGAGATTCCCGATATTCCACGGCATTCAGCATTTTCTGCATGATAACAGCCAGTACCAGATTATAACAGACAGAACCGATGAGGTTACAACCCAACATGGAAAGAAAGTACCGATTTTTATTTTTTCCCAACGGCTGTAACAAAGAATTTGCTTTCCCCTTCAACTTGAAGCACCTCTCTTTCCAGTTTGATTGTTTTAATGCCGCCCCAGTACGGCAGATATTGGTGAGTAACTACAATCACCGTTTTTCCATCAAAATATTCGGACAATGTTTTTTGAAGCTCGATTGATTTTTCCGGATTTAAAGCGGATAGGGGTTCGTCCATTAACCACACCTCAGCATCGACCGCTGCGGCGCGGGCAATTGCCAGACGCTTTTGCTGTCCTCCGGAAAGATGGATTCCTGCATCGCCGATTTGGGTATCCAAACCTTGCGGAAGCTGTTCTATCTCTTGCCTTAATCCAACCAAATCGAGCAGGAGGTTGAGCTGTTTGTTCGAGAGGGATTTTCCCATACACAGGTTTTCCCGAATCGTTGCGGCGAACAGATAAGGTTCCTGTGGGAGATAGCAGACCTTTTGCCGCAGTTTATCGGCGCAGTCACTGCAAAACTCTTCTCCTCCCAGCGAAATGCTGCCGCCAAAGGGGGTGTTTAAACCGCACAGGATTTTTAACAGGGTACTTTTACCGCAGCCGCTTTCTCCCATCAAAGCAATATGTTCTCCTTTTTGTATCTGTAAATTGAAATGTTTAAAGATAGACTTGTTTTCATACGAAAAGGTTAAATCTTTGATTTCGATTGCCGATGATTGTGTTTCCGGTAGGGATTTCGGCAATTTTTCCGCTGTACCGGGTTTGGTAAGATAGTCGCTTACCTTTTCTTCAACCGGTTCTGTCATCTTTTTTGCTTTGAGCAGGTTGATGAATGATTCAATCGGAGAAATCACATACCAGATTAAAAAATTTGCTGCAAGCAGATCACCGGTCATCATTTTACCGTTTACGCACAGCCAGCCGCCGTACAGCGGAACGATGAGCTGCGGCAGGTAACGCAGCAAGATGGAGATTCTTCCTGCTACCAGGTTCAGCCTGTCCTTATCCTTTTCATCCTGTTTGAGCTGTTCGCAGTGGGTTTGGAAACGGTGAACAAAGACGGATTCTAACAAATAGGATTTGATGATGTAAAATCCTTCCAAAATTTCTTTGATATCATGGTTTATTCGTTCTTTATCATTTAAGATGATTTTGGATTTCAGGCGAAATTTTTTGTTGATTCTTTGCGAAAGGTAAGTACACAGCGGAATGAAGATGACCGAAACACACAACAATGCGGCATTGATTTTTAGCATGAATACAACGGCAAAAGTGATGCTGACGATGCTGATAAACAGCTCTGCTTTTTTGGAAGCGTAGTCTTTGATTTGTTCGATGCCTTCATTATATATATTTAGGATTTCCGCTTTGGAAGAATGATCCCCTATGGTGCTCAGTCGGGTAAGATAAACCTTGTTTTGCAAATTCAGTCCTGTTTTTATCTTATAGTCGGTGCAAAACCGGTCCCGTAAAGCCTGAAACAGCAGCTGCGCCAGAAGTAAAACAAGAATCAGAGGAATTTTTTGCCAAAACAATTCCATATTTCCCATAGTTGCGTCATCTACCAGTTTGGCTGTGAGATATACGATTGCCATTGCCAGCAAATTACTGATAATTCCGGAGGGAATCTGCAAAAAGAAAGTCATTCAATCTCCTCTTTTCTGAAAAAGTAGTGTTGCAGTGTTGAATATCTGTCATTCGACAGAATGATTATAGTATCTATCATACTGTTTTTTATTCTATATTACAATATATTTTTTAAACAAATATACACAACTTTTTCCGACAAGTTGTCGAAAAATAAAGAAAAATATTTGGGCAAAAGGAAAAATTCAAAAAATCCCGCAAAAAATCCCCTCCTGCTCATTAGAGTAAGAGGGGATAACATTTTTGTTATACAAATGCTGCAATTTGGTCTGCAACGCCTTTTTCTTCACTGGTATAACCGTCCTCGTTGGTTTCCCAATTTTTCATCTTTTCGTTTTGGCAGCCGAACATAGCATTCATTTTACTGTCATTGTCAACCTTACCCAGCGCCCAGCCGATGCCGTAATAGCAGGGAATTGTCAGGGCGTGTTCAAGGAAGTAGGCTTCTGCCTTCGCATAAGCGCGGTATCTGGCGTCCAAATCGTCGGTGATGGCGTCTGCCGCGTCCACCATTTTGGTAAACTCTTTGTAAGCGTGTAGAAGGTCACGGTTTGCGTCCGTTTCTTCGGTCAGTTCGTTGACATAGGAGTAGGTGGTAGAATAATATGCGTTGTCATAGCCGTATCTTTGCTGACCCAGATAGTTTTGCGGGTCGCCGTAGTCTGCGCCCCAACCGTTGATGATGAAGGAATGAAGGTGCGGCTTGGTGACTTCTTTTCTCAGGCTGGACACATAGGTGTTGATATTTAACTGAACATAATCGTCGCCCAAACAGTCGGAGAAAATCTGTTTCAGCACATTTGCGCTGTCCAGCGCCGACTGGTTGCTGGCGGAGATATAATAGTCAACCTCAACAGGGAAGGTGACGCCCAAAGCAGTCAGTTCTTCGATTGCCTGTTCGCGGTACTGTTGCGCTTTTTCCCGGTTCAGGCGAATCATCGTTTCCCCGTTTGATTGGGGCAGCCCCATTTCTTCCCGCACCAGTTCGGTATAATCGGTTCCGTCCGAAGTATATACCAAACCTTTCATCGTGTAGAAGTTGTTTTCGCAGACCATCGGGTCGATTGCGTTGGTGCGTTTATAGTATTCCTTGAAATCCAATCCATAGTACCAGGAAAGGCGGAACGCTTCGTTTGCAACCGCAGTGTTCCAGTTAACATCTTTGCTGCCGTCCTCATTGTTTTTATTGTAGTTGAGCTGGAATTGGTAGCAATATTTCATCGGTACATCGGGAATGAGATAATTATGAAATTCATCATCCGGATTTTTGGCGATGGTATTGACACGGGATTCACCCAATGATACATAATCCACTTCACCCGCCTGATATAACTGGAAAGCAATATCATTGGATTCCACCATCTTAATGGTTACGGTGTCAAACAATTTGGCATCTTTATCCCAATAGAGCGGATTTTTGGTTAAAATCTTTTCATTGCCTTGGATAAAGGAGGTCATGGTGTAGCAGCCGTTATACCACATATTTTCATTATTCATTGACTTGAATCCGTCAATGCCCAGTTGGTCAATCAACTGCTGCGGGGCGGGATAGAGGGAAGCGTAGGTTCCCAGCGAATCGAAGTAGGGTTTGGGAGCGATGCAGCGATAGATTACGGTGTAATCATCGGGAATTTCGATGCCGACCATCTCGCGGAATTTAGAACCCTCGCCCGATTTCAGCTCTCTTGCTTGCTGTTCGGACAGCGTTTTGGTGTACTCGTAATATTCCTGTGCGCCGGCAATCATTTCCATCGGCATGGAGGTGTTGACCGAATCGTTTTTATAAAAGTTTAAAATCCACTCCAGTCCTGTTGCAAAGTCCTGCGCGTTGCAGTCTGCCATTTCGTTGCCGTTGACATCAACCCACTTGACGCCCTCTCGAATGTGAAAGGTCCATGTTAAGCCATTGTCGGTAGTTTCCCATTTTTCAGCAATCGCAGGAACCAGTTCGCCCGCATTGTTTACTTCCAACAATCCGTCGGTCAGGTTGGTAAGGGTTTCAAAATCCTCGCCCTTTTGGGTACACAAGATATTAAAACCTTCTATTTCTTTGGTCAGCACTTTGGGAATCGCCAAATCCTTGATTTCCTTCCCTTCCTCCTGTTGGGCAGTTGGGGTATCCGGCGCAGTATCATTTTGCGGTTGACCTGTACTGCCGCAGGATGTCAGCACCAAAAGAAGCGCAGTGACCAAAGCGGTTGCTCGAAGTTGTTTTTTCATTCTGATTCCTCCCTCTCTGACTTGGTTAGGTATTGTTTTTCTCTGATTTCAGTATAAATCGACAGAGCGGTAAAATCAAATATTTATCTGTTTATCAATTCCATAAATATTTTTTATTCTGAAACAGTTCGTGAGAAATACTGATTTCCCGGGAAATAAAAATATCCGACTGCCGGACAAAACAAAGGATCGGGCAGTCGGATATTGTGTGAAAAAGATTAGCGTTCTCCGTGGGCAGAGCGGTTTTCCCGCAGCTGTTCGGAAAGGCGTCCCTCGCTTTCGGCAAGAAGCTCCTCCATTTCACGGTGTTTTTGGTCGATGTAGGTTTTCAGTTCCTGAGACTGTTCTTTTAACAGCTGTTTGACTGCCTGATTTTCGGTGTTTTCCGGCTGATTCATCGTTCATTTCCTTTCCTTATTATTTACAAATATAATAATTTGCTGAATTTATTATATCAGTCGAAGGGAAAGATGACAATGCAAAAAAATTGGAAAAAGGGCAGAACAAACTAATCGTGTTTTGCATTTGCAGTGAGAATAATCACCGCGCCGCAAACAACCGAAAGAGCAAGAGCCGGAAGAACAAAGTTATGGTCCGAGGTTTCAGGATTGTGTTTTACCGTTTCGGCAGGTTTTGCTGCTGATGGAGCAGAAACAGTGGAGGAAACCGATTGTTCGGGGGGATTTTCTTTTGTTGTTTGTTCGGTATCTATGCTTTGTTCGGAATGGTTTTCTGCGGGTTTGTCGGGTTTGGAGTCAGGTCTCTCCGGTTTGGAGTCATCCAGATCGGGTCTGTTCTGGTCAGGATCGGGGTCATCCGGATCGGGTTTGTTCTGGTCGGTATCGGGGTCCGGATTGGGGTTCGGGTCCGGATCGGGATCGGGGTTTGGATCGGGATCCGGAATATCGGAATCCTTTTCAAACTGAACCGAAATACTGTGATTTGCCTGAACATCGGAGAAGGTGTAGGTATTTAAAATGCCGACATGAACTCCGTCAACCAAAACCTCTTTGACATGGTAGCCGGGGTTTGCAGTCATCGTGAAGGATTGGTTTGCTCCGGCAGCGACAGTAACAGCGCCGTCCGGGGAGATAGAACCGCCCTCACCGGCATTGGCAGTAATGGTATACTCGGAGGTAGCTTGTCCGGCATTGATGAAGTGGACATGGCTGCTGCCCTTATTCAAGATATCTCCAACTACTTGATACCCCGGCGCGTCGGTTTTTTCATCATCGGTTGGGGTATTGTTTTCTTTTGCGGTTGTGGTGTAACTTTCGACCGGAAGTTGGGTTACAATGTAGGAAATACTGTCATCGGAGAATAGGGAAGGGATGTTCTGCGATGCGCCGATGGTCAAATCTTCCGATTCACCTATTGTCAGCTCTTGCGATAAACTGTCGCCGGATGCGCCGACAGTCAGCTCATCGGAGAAGCCAATCGTCATTTCTTTCTTACTTAAATCTCCGGTTGATTTGCTTTCCCCGTTTTTCAGAGAAAATTCGGCAACACCGTTTTGAAAATTCATCTCGCCGATTGTCCCAGAAAAGTCTGTTAAGTCAGGAAATTCTACCTTAAAATCAAATTTCTGATTCGGGTCTCCGTTTTGTACTTCAACAGAAACGGTGAGGCTGTTTTCTTCGGGAACAGCGGCGGGCAGCAAAACGGTTCGGGCAGCGGGGATAAAGTCCTCTTTTTGATATAGGACAATACTTCTGTTTTCCTCCCGAGCACAAACATGATATTTTTCTTCGGGAAGTGTAAGGTTATCCGGGAATCTGTAACCCGGTTCGGGGGTACAGATGATTTCGGAAAAAGGACCCAGAATTCCCAAATCACCCCATTCAAGGTCTTGCGGAGTATTTACTTGAATGTGTTCGCCCTGCGCGGTAATTCGGTAATCTGCAAGGGATGCGTAGGTGACGCCGTATTCGCTTTTTTCGAGCCAGATTGCGTAATAGTCGGCTAATCCCAAATCGCCGTCATCGGAAATAAATTCGATTGGTTCTCCGTTAATTTGGATTGTACTGAGGTCAACGGTCATATCACCTTCAACAGGTACGGCATATGCGCCTAAGTCATAGGAAGAGTTAATTTCTTTGTCAAGAATACGCTGAATGACAAGATAGGAGCCTTTCGGCGCGCCTTTAATTTCTACCTGCTGAGTCTGGTTGTTTTCATCGGCGGATTCTATTACGGTAGCTTCACCGAGAGAGCCGTTTGCATCAAAACGCAGAGTGACAGCTTTATCCTGTTCAAGATCGCCGCCGTTTTGTGCGTGGGAAGCAGCATCTTTTGCGCTTGAAGCGAACAGTAAATCAGAAGAGTCTAACTGAAAAGCAGGCTGAACGGCAAATTTACTGTTATTGAGCTTTGTATTATCTGACGGTCCGGCGTCGCCTGCGGTGAGCACACCAATAAATCTATTATCAAAGGTGTGGGAAACTTGTCCTGCAAAGAGGGCAGATTCACGGAAATTTTCATGATGTTCTGCTCCCGCAGCGCTGTCTGCACAATCATAGTAAGTAGAAGGGCTGCGCAGCCAGAAAGGAAGCAGCTTTTCCCCGCCGGGGGTGTTGGGCATCTCTTCCGGGGTGTGATCTTCTAAAAATTTTTTTTCGATGGGCAGATAAGAAGAGGGATCTTGGGAACTGTTTTGGGTATAACCGATCGAACCGACGGTTGGGAAGTCGGTTTCATGCTCCCCATATGGAGCATAGAGAACATCTTCTGTTATATCATAAAGGTCGGGATTTTCAGAATATTCAAGGTTACCACCGGTAAATTGCGGATAACCGTTAGGACGATGCTCCTTATTCCATTCAAACTTTGAATCGTCTCCGGTACCGAATTCCTCCCAGGCGTCCAGGTCATACATATCGCCGTATTCATATTTAAACAAAGCCGCGCGGTCTAAAGTGCGGATTGTGGAAGGTACCATCCGCTCCTGCTGTCCCGAGGTAAAGTATTGTTCGTTTTTGGAAGCATCTTGCAGCTCTTTGCGCAGATCGCTGGTGAGATAATAATTTTGGGTGTAAACTTCTTTTCCGTTATAGTCAGAAGTTGCAAATTCATGGTACTGCCAATCGGTACCGTCCTCTTTTTCATGAAATTTCATCGGTTCCAAAAGGGAATCTGCGGCAAAAAGAACTAAGTTGTCCGGATTTGTGGGTTCTTTTCCCGCAATCCACCAGCTTTGTTCGTTTCCCAAATAATCTTTTCCCCATAAAACACGCAGCGCCTTGTCATTGTCATTGGTGGAATAATCGTTAAACAACTCTTCTTTCATGACGAATGGGGTGGGGTTATCTGGATAATCATAGGCAGCGTCAGCGTGCGGCTGAAACGACAGAGAACCGACTGAGATACAAAAAGCCAGCAAAAATGCCGAGATGCGTCGGAGTCGCTTCTTCGTATTCTTCTCACTTTTTACCTGTTTCATGTTGTAAAAAAAACTCTCTTTCCGCTGTACCCGCAAGGGAGAAACAGCTTAACATTTCCTTTTTTTGCAAAATTTTTGCAGCAATTTCAGCAAAAGAATCGGGGGTGTATTTTATTTTAAAATGAAAAAAGAAAGAAAATAATTTCATTTTAAAACCCCGCAAATGACTGCATAAAAAATCTCCGTTATTTTTTGCAATCCTGCCGCAGTGTTTCGGAAATTAAGTTCTAAAACTTTCTTCCGATTTTATGGCAGTGAGATAAAGGAAGAAAGCGACACCGAAACAAACACTTTTATTTTAGACCTTTTTCCAACACGAATCAAACGCGAAACAAACCAAAAGAAATGGAAAAAAGGCGGAAAACCGCAAAAAAAGTAAAATATGACAGTATTGAACGGAAAATCAGGAAATATCTCGCATTTTCGCGTAGAAAAGGTAGAACATTTCGTTCTGCTTTTTTATGCTGTAAGTTCAATTTTCCCTCCCCTCTTTTTTCCTTTTTATTCTGTTTTTTGGAAGAACATTCATCTTTTTCAGTATATCATGCAAGAACGGTAAAGTCTACTTTTCCGTTCGTTCTTCACTGTGAGCCCAACACAGAAAGGTATCCTGTGAAATATTCAGCAAGCGGGCAGCCTCGCGGGAGGAAACGGCGCGGCTTTCCCACTGTTCTTTCAGCGTCCAAAAGGTGTCGGGAATGGGTTTATGCGGTCTGCCAAAGCGGACACCGCGCAGACGGGCGGCGGCAATTCCTTCCATCTGGCGGCGGTGAATATTTTCACGCTCGGTTTGCGCCACATAGGAAAGAATTTGCAGCACCAGGTCGGCAATAAAGGTGCCGGTTAAATCCTTTGAGGTGTTGCGGGTGTCCAGCAGCGGCATATCCAACACAACAATATCGGCGCGTTTTTCTTTGGTGATGATGCGCCATTGACACAAAATTTCTTCATAATTGCGTCCCAAACGGTCGATGGAAGGAAGGACAAGCAGGTCGCCCGCTTTCAGTTTTTTCATCAGGCGCAGATATTGCGGGCGGTTAAAATTTTTGCCGCTTAATTTGTCCAGATAGATGTTTGCGGCAGCAACGGGAAAATCCAGCAGGGCAAGGCGCTGGCGCGCTTCGTTTTGTTCTCTGGTGGATACACGGATATAGCCGTAGACAGTGTTTGACATGAAAAAACCTCCAAATCGAATCAATCTCCCCCAAAATTGCGTCAATAACGCAAAAACGGACCCTTCGGCAGATGCCGAAAAGGTCCGTAAAAAGGGGCGGATTTTTTATTTTTGAGAGAGGTACCAGGAAAGGGCGCGCTGTTCCAAATCTTTTACAAAGCTGTCCTTTCCGTCGCAGTATCCCTCAATATCCTGCGGGAATTGGTAGGCAAGCTGTGTTTTCAACATTCCGTAAGCATAGGCGTCCAGCGGGTGCGCGCGCAGAAAATCGCGGACGGCAAGGTGACGGACAATATCTTGGGTATTGTTTTGCGCAAAGATGTGAATTTGATGGGTGCGGTTGTCGCCGCCTTTGCGAAAGTATCGCCTGCCGGAAATGCCAAATTCGCCCATCGGCTCATAGCCGAGCTGTTCAAACTGCGGGTTAAAGGCATCGACCGCTTCAATCTGCTTTACAACGGGGAGAATATCAATAATCGGTTTGGCGCACAATCCCGGTACTGCGGTGGAGCCGATGTGATGAATTTCCACCAGTTCCCCGCCCAGAATCCGGCGGATTGCCTGCGATTCCTGTTCATAAAGCTGCTGCCAGTTGGGGTCATAAGCGGTAACAATGACGTTCATAAAAGCACTCCTTTTTCGATACACAGCGAAAATGCCGCCTTACAGCGAAAGCGAGCCGTTCAGCAGCATTTTTGTTTTTTTGTAAGAAGCCTCGTCCCCGACAATTAAGATGTAATCGCCGGCAAACAGCTGTGCCTGCGGTCCGGGGGAGAGGATCGTTTTTGACTTGCGTTTGATAGCGATGATGGTGGCGCCGGTGTTGTTCCAAAAGCGCACCGAAGCGATGGTTTTGCCCACCAAAGGGCAGTCTTTATCAATCAGAAGCTCAAACGGGGTGAGGGGATTGAGATAATTAAATCGGTCGTTTGCATCAAGCAGGATGTTGATGTTTTCCTGAAGGCGGTTGTTCAGCTGCTTTTGCTCCTGCATCAGGCGGTTGATATGCCCTTTGATGGTATCCAGCGACTCTTTATCCTCCGATTTGGAAACAAAATCTTCGGCAGCCTCCACCGATTTGATGGTGATGCCCGCGCCCTGCCGCACCTCCAACACCCCAACCTGATTGAGCAGGAACACCGCGCGGCGAACCGTTTCGGGGGAAACATTATATTGGCTGGCAAGGGTAGAACGCCCGTGAATTTTTTCGCCGGGGCGGTATTTTCCGCTGACTACCTTAGAAGCAATATCCAGAGCAATTTGTTTATAGATGGCTTTTTCGCCGGAAGTGTGGGGCATATAACAACAACCTTTCCTATTGGGGAATCTGACTGCTTTCATCATAACACAAAGTGAGGAAAGAGTAAAGACACAAACCCCCGCAGAAAAAGCAGAACGCATTTTTTGCGGGGGTTTGCAAGAAATGAAACAACCTGAAGGAGGGTTGATACTGACATAATTTCCCGGGAAATAAACGGGAGTAAATGATGTAATTGCCTTTATCATACCCTATGGTATGATAAAAATCAATTCATTTTTTGCACAAGAAAAAAGGTAAGAAGTAAGGCAAAACAGAGAAAGCCCTTATTTTACGGTGATGCTTTCGGTGCAGTACAACACATCGTTGACACCGTGTCCTTTGGTCGGTATGATGATGGCAATCGCTTCGACAAGATACTCATGGTTGCTTTTTAAGTTTTGAACAGAATCCGCAGCTTGGTAAAGTCGGTCAATCGGAGAACGATATGCTTTTACTGCCAAATATTCGCCGGTGGTTTTGTCACGGACAGCGAGAACGGTTGCCGTTTCAAAATTTTGCATTTCGCAGAACAAAGACAATCTGTATTTGACAGCGCCCTTTTCCGGATTCATTTCCAACATCATCATCGGAATATCTTCTACACGCTGATTGCCGGAAGCATATATAACACCGTCATCAGATGAAAATACGGAATATTCCTGCTCGCCGTCTTCGGTTTTGATGGCGGCGCTGTTTGTTTCTTCATTTTCGCTGTCTTGATATTTTTTAGGGGATTGCCCCAACAGCAGATTGTTATACTGCGTCTGCACATCGGCGGGGAGAGCTTCAAACCATTCGGATTCAAAATAACGGCAGAGGTCTGCCCATGTCGCGCCTTCGGCAGGCGCATACCCGTTGTTTGTTCCACAGGAGCTGAGCGAAACAAGCATGAGAACGGATAAGGAAACAGCAGCGATTTTTTGAAAGAGATGTTTCATCGTGTTTGCCTACCTTTCTAAACAATGCAAAATTATATCAATATTTTTACTTATTTTCATTGTACTGTATGATACTGCAAAAACCAATTCACTTTTGCATAAAAAAATACGACAAATAAGCCAACCTCCACACCGCAAAGGGCGTGGAGGTATTCGGTTTTTATACGGTTACTTTAAAAGTGATGTGCATTTTGCCGTGTTCCAGATGGTGCTTTTCAATGGTGACGGTACGGAATATTGACTGATCTTCGCCTTTGGAGTCCTGATAGTGCAGTTCTACCCGATACATTTTGAAAGGTTCGCCATAGTACCATGTCTTTCCGTCCTCGTTGGTAGGAATCAAAAACTGCTGAGAGGGCAGAACAAACTGAGCATTTTTTACCGGTTTGCCGTTTTGGTCTACCACGCGAAACTCAACCTTTTCTTTTTTCTTTGCAATACTTTGTGTCGGAGTTTCTTTATCCCAAACCAATCGGGTTTCATACTTATCGTGGAGAACAGTATTATATTTTATTTCTTCGCCGGTAACGGGATTGTATGCGGAGAAAGCAATCGGTTTGGAAAGGTCAATCTTTTCGCCTTGATAGATTGTAAATCCTGTTGCGTTTGCAAGCTCAAGGTCTTGCAGTCCGTCCGTATCAGAAAAAATATAGGAAAATGGAGAGGATACCCCCAATCCCAAAACAGGATTTCCCTCTTTATCGACAAAACGAAGCGGAGCAAGAGGAATTTGAAAGAATTTGGTATCAGAGCTTGATTCTTTTGGAGGTTCTTCTAAGGTTTTTGCGGCGAAAGCAGGAAGAGAAGAAGCAAGAACCATTGTTGCGCACAGTGCAGCGCAAAGCAGTTGTTTTTTCATAAGGGCAGACCTCCTTTAAAAATAAAATAAATTTTACTTATCTTCATCATACCCTATAATATTACAAAAATCGATTCACTTTTTACACAAGAAAAAGACAGAAAATAAGGCAAAACAGAGAAAAATAAAATCCCCACCCTCACAGTTTCATGTGAGGGCGGGGTAGACGGTTAGTTATCAAAGTAAAAGGTTTCCAGTTCTTCTTGAGTATAATGATTTTTGCTATACGGGTAGCACATTGGATAGAGAAGACTGTCTATTTTCAGTTTACCGTCTTCTCGGCGAACAGTAACGGGAAGAACTACGGTTTCCCACGGTCCAGACACGCCTTCCGGTGTTGTGGTAACTTCATAGGTAAAACTGTTCCATGTTCGCTTTACCAAACGAAACAAGGTTTCATTCGGGTTATATTCACTGTGGAAATAAGTAGTTCCGCGTGCTTCTGTTACACAGCTGGAACGATAAAATTTTCCGTCTTTTTTTAAAAACCAAGGGCAACTTCCGTCATATAAGTTTTCGAGTTCTTCAATCCCGTTTTGGGTAAAGATTTGCGGGACAACTTCCTCGTATCCGTCAACTTCGTCATAGTATGCGATAATTTCGCCCTGACTGTTTCGCAGCATAAGTTCACCGGAACCGGAAACGGTGTGAAGTAATCGCTCACTTCCCGGGTGGTAAACGGATTCGGCATCTTGTAGGACAGAAAGGAGTTCATCGTCTGACGGGGTGTCCGGATAAATGTAAAAGCCAATCCCGACAAGCAGACACACTGTGCAGAAAACAAGAAGAACAGAAAGCGATTTTTTGTTTTTCAGCATTTGTAAAACCTCCTGTCTATGATGTTTATGCAATCGGGTGAAAGAAGAATCCGGTTGATATTTTACTTTTTTCGTAACTCCTTGATACCATCATACCTTATGATCCTACAAAAATCAATTCACTTTTTACACAAGAAAAAGACGGGAAACAAAGCAAAACGAACAGAGGAATCTGCCCGTTTTGCCTTATTTCAGATTAGCTTTGAAGGTAATAGTTCCCAATTTTCCATAGCGGGACTCATGTAATAAATTTTTTCTCCATCTTGGGTAATGGCATAATTGGCGATGAGATGTTCTCCTTGCAGATAGAAAGCTCTCAACTCAAAAAAGTAAGTAGACTCCCCTTTGATTTCCAGTGGTTTGGTGCGCTCTATCGGGGAAAGGAACAAGCCATCTCCCGGTGTTATAACTTTTGATTGTATCAGATAATCTTCTAATATTTCTTGACAGAAATCCATATCAAGAACAGACTGCTGCATTTTGTTTTGATAAAACCAAAAGCTGATAAGGCTGGCAGATATGATTGCTACCAATAAAAGGATATATTTCTTCATATAGCTATGATTAGCATATGTTATGAAGGAAAATTATCGAACATTTTCATGTTATAGACATCAAAGAAAAGAACATTACAAGACCTGGTGTTTTCGTTGCTGTAACAAGTATATGGAGTATATTTGTACAACGAATATGTCGCAGCATTATCACACCAAATATTTGTTACATAACCAGTGGTGTTATATCCTCGATAACCCTTAAATCCTGAATTGGAATAATTATATGGGAAATTTGAAGAACTAGTTCCGTGGTCATACCATTTTCTTAAAATACGAGTACCTTCGTTAATTTGATTATTAAATCCAGTAGTACTTGGACTTGTTGTTGAACCAGCACCCATACAGAACCAAAAAACTTTCATGCTTAATGGGTCACCAACATGAGAAGAAGAAACAAGAGAAGATTCTTTTTGTAAAGTGGATAAGATAACCTTAGGCGAAACATTATAAGTAACAGAAGCATCATATATAACTTTGGCTGGAGTTACAGTAACACCAGTATTATATACTTGATTGTTGCTATTTTTTTTATAGATCGTAATGTTGTTTTTTAAAGGAGAATTGTTATTTTGAAATAATTTTTGAATATCTGATTGGCTAGCTGAAGTTTTTTTTCGAACAAAGTTTGAATTACTAATAAGATTATTCATTTGAGTTCTTGAACCATCAGAATGATTTACATAAAAAACAGTGTAATTTGCATAAGGGGAAACTTCATCTTCAGAATATTTAAGAATAGAGTAGTCTTTAGAACCTCTAAGAGAGTTATTGATATAATAATCTATCTTTTCAATCTCTCCATGTTCATCATAAGAAAATATTTGAGTTTTACCATCATTGCCTTCTATAGATGATACCATAGGGGTATTACCTTGGGAAAACATATCAGAATACTGATATGTTGCAGAATAACCATCAGTATGATATTCTGCAATAATTTTATCGCTTTTATCAAAAAGAATGATATTTTCTTGCTTGGAAATTGAAATATTTCCTAGGTCGTTTTCGCTATAAAGAGAAGGATTTGGCTCAGAAGCGAAAGTAGATATGGATAAAGACATAAGAATACCAATAGTAAGCAAAAAAGAAATTAGTTTTTGGGAATGTTTTTTCATATTATTTATCCTCCTCAGATATGTGGAAACAAGGACATTTTTTAGTTTTTTCGGAGCTCCTTAATGCCATAATATACCATTGGAAAGAAAAGGTCAATAAGCAATTTCTGCAACAATTTTGTTGCAGAAATTGCTTATTGACAAAGTGAATCATTTGTGCTTAGATGAAAGAAGAGAGCAGATATTCCCCTTATCAATCCGCTGAAAAAGCGGATAAACAGAAAGGAAGAACGAAATGAAGAACAAAAAACAAAACTTTAGACAATTGCTTGCCGCCCTGCTGTGTGTGACAGCAATTCTCCCTGCCGTTTTGCAGGAAAATGCAGCGGCAACTTGCACCGAACAGCCGGATTCGCAAAGCGAATACGGGGAAGAAACGCAAGGTGAAATCCTCACCAGAGATTTTATTGACGGTCCGAGCGGAGAAAATAACTAAGGAAGAAGGAAAGCGGCGGTTTCTTCTCCGAATTTTTCCAAAGCGTAGTTTCTTACCAGTTTGCAGCCTTGGGCGTTTTGCAGCAGGCGATATGCGTAGTAAGCGTTGATAATCAGGGAGTGCGCTTGTTCTTTGTTTCCCAACTCGTAGTAGGAACAAGCCATGTTAAGTAGCAAGCCGCCCATATGCCTTGCCTTATTGAATTTGACACTTTTTTCATACCCGTTTTGCGCGACAAGAATCGCCCGAAGGTATTGCCCGTCTCGTCCCAACAGGCGGGAGTAATTATATTCAATCAGAATATCAACCGCAATTTTATCATCGCAGTCAATCGTCTTAACGGTGTGAGATGTCAACTGCTCAAAGATAGAAAGAGCCGTTTCGGTTTGTTCCGATTCCGAATAACCCAACGCAATATCATTCAGGATTTTTAATTCGTCTAAGGTCATCAGTTTGTTTGCGATATGGTTAAAATCGAGCTTAGGCTGTGTGATGCGCAGCGCCTGTAGGTTCATTTCCAGCGCGGCGGGGTAGTTGTCGGGGTATTCCGCCAATACTCGGCTGCGCAGGATAAACTGTCGGAGCAGCTTGTTTTTGGGATCTGCAAGCTGCTCCAACTTTGTTAAGGATTCTTTTGCCCGCTCATATTCTTTGCAGGCGTTCAGCGCAACAATCTCCTTTTTCAGCGAGAAAATTTTGTGTTCAAGGTCATCGACAAATGTTATCCAAAGTTCTCCGCTTTTTCCCAAACGCTCCAACAGCTTTTCTGTCACATAAGGCGAAGCGCCCTTTCCGTTTTCCAAACGGGACAGGGTAGATTTGTCGCATATGTTGTCGCAAAGTTTCTCCTGCGAGATTTCCTGCACTTCTCGCGCCCATTTAATAAAAAATCCGATATTATACACTTTCATAAAAATGCCCTCCCCCAAGATAAGAACCTTCTGTTTATCATTATAGCAGAAATTTGTCTTGTTTTCTATGTCATATATGTATGAAAACGCCATGTCGAATTTTGCGATATTTTAATAAAAGATGAAAACAAAACTTATTTATGAATTTTTATGGATAGCACAAATGATTTCAAAAGTCAATGCGACAAACAGGGAATTTCTGCTTTAAGGAGAAATATGGGAGAGTTGCCTGTTTTCTGAGAAAAAATATGGTTAGATTGCAGACTGTATTTTATGAAGATTTTATGATATACTCGAATCATAGCAGCGATATACTGCGCATTATTTGGATTCGGGTGATTGCTGATGAAACGATATTTAAAAGAAGCAAGGTGGGAGTTTTTTCTCTCCAATCTGTTCGCAGTTCTGGATGTAATCTGCGTGTCATACTATCCCTATCTGCTGTCTTATGTGATAGACCGCTTTGGTTCACTGAAAGCAAAGGATTTGGTTTTTATCTTTGTTTCCTTTATTTTCAGCATCCTTTCCATTATTGCGGTGGAGTATGCCAACAAAATTACCAAAGCAAGCTACCAGAAAAAGATATGCACCTCGGTGCGGCAAGATGTGTTTGCCCAAATTGCGCAGATGGATTACACCGGATTTCATGCGCAGAAAAACGAGAACTACAGTTC
Organism: uncultured Oscillospiraceae bacterium; assembly: GCA_905197685.1. GTDB lineage: Bacteria > Bacillota > Clostridia > Oscillospirales > Ruminococcaceae > Negativibacillus. Next base: position 44,614 of record CAJJZS010000005.1, read on the forward strand.
CTTTTTGATGAACGATGTCAGCCAGTTGTACACCCAGTTTTTTGAAAACCTGATTTATTTGGTAAACAGCGCCCTGATGATGGTAACTTACACAGTCATTTTGGCAATCCTCAACTGGAGAATGTGCCTGGTTATCATGGGTTCGCTGGCGTTGACACTGTTGGTGCCGCAGGTGGTGGGAAAGAAGTTTCACCGTTTAAACAGCGAAGTGTCCGAAAGCAAGGCGGACTACCTTTCCCGCTGTGAGGAGCTGCTGGCGGCGCATGACCTGATTGACAAGGACAATCGGGAGCGTCTGTGCGGATTGTATCGGGAGCAACTGATTCGGATGCAGAAGTCGGAGTACGCCCTTGCCAAGTACCGTTCCTTTGTACAGGTTTTTTCGGGCGCAACGCTGTATCTTCAACTGATTTTATGTTTTGTGGCGGGACTGTTGTTCTCCTACTTTGGAACTATGTCAATCGGTGTGTTTGCCTCAAGCCTGTTGTATGTCGAATATGTTGCGCAGCACTCCACCAACATGGTCAATGACTTTTTGGAGGTGCGCAGCTCCAAAACCTATCGCAGCAAGTGCATGGAATTTTTGAATCTTCCGTGCGAACAGGAGCGCGCCGACTCCAACGATTTTGAAACGCTTTGTTTGCAGAATGTTTGCTTTCAAATTGAGGACAGAGAGATTTTGCACAACCTTTCCTATCAATTTGTGAAGGGGAAAAAATACCTGATTACCGGAGCGAACGGCAGCGGAAAATCTACCCTGTTAAAGATGCTTGCCGGATTGACAAAGCCCTCGAGCGGAAAGCTGCTGTTTAACGGGGAGGAGCAGTACAACCACAACGCAGTCAGCTATGTTCCGCAAAAGCGATATGTTTTTGAGGGCAGTTTACTGGACAATGTTTCGCTGTTTGACAAAGACCTGTCGCAGGCGCAGCGGGAGAAGATTGTTTCACTGTGCGATATGGTTCATCTGAACTACCCATTGGATTATTCGATTGCCCGAAACGGGGAAAACCTGTCCGGCGGCGAGGTGGCAAAAATCTGCCTGATTCGGGAACTGTACCGAGAAAAAAGTCTGCTGTTCATCGACGAGCCGATGAACGATATTGATGACCGCTCGGAAAAGGATATTTTAAATCTGCTGCTGCATTTGGATAAAACCATTATCATGGTGGCGCACGGTTTATCCTCTGTCGAACAGTTTGAGCAGATTGTCATTCAAAACGCAACCTTACAAACTCTCAAATAAAAAGCAAATCCTTTCTTTTTATCCGAACAAAATTTTAAAAGCCGAGCAGTAAAAAACTGCTCGGCTTTTGAAATGAAAGCTGTTTTAAAAATTGCTATATATAAATAGGAAGAAAAGTTACAGCAAAGAAAAATCCTTGATGTTTTGGCGGTCGGTCAGCACGCCCAATTCCTTTTCCAACATGACGCCGTAGCGGGTGTCGGAGGAGTAACTGAAGGTGGTTTTGATGCAGCGTTCCACAAAATAGGTTGCTCTGCCCATCGCCATCGGCAAACTGTCGCCGGTGAGGAATCCGCCGGTCAGCACGCTGGCAAACAAATCTCCCGTCCCGGGATAAGAAACAGGAACATAGTCACATTCAATGCACCAGAACGAATTGTTTTGGCGGTCATAGCCGATATTGGCAACCTTTCCCGAAGCCATCGGCGCGCCGGTAATCACCACATAATTGGGTCCCAGTTCGCTTAACCGAACCAACAGGCTCTTCGCCTGAGAGCGGGAAAGACCCTCGGTTTGAAACGGGATATTCAGCAAAATGCACGCTTCGGTCAGGTTAGGGGTGATAACATCTGCCACGCTCACCAGTTCGGTCAATCGGCTTTGCATCTTCGGGGTGATGGTGCGGTAGGCATGACCGTGGTCGCCCATCACGGGGTCAACAACGGCAAGCGCGTTTGGATAGGAAGAAAAGAAATTTAAACAATGGTCAATCTGCTCCTCCGAGCTTAAAAAGCCGCTGTAAATACATTCAAATTCCAGTTCTAAGCGGCGGTAATGCTCTAAGCAGGGCAGGGTGAAATCGGACAGATCGCGGCGCTCCACCTCGCCCAATCCACCGGTGTGGGTGGAAAAAACAGCGGTGGGAACAGGGCAAACCTGCACCCCCATTACCGAAAGGGTGGGCAGGATAACCGAAAGGGAACAGCGACCAAAGCCGGATAAATCATGGACGGCGACAACGCGTTTCGGACGGTCGGGCATAAGGGATACCTCCTGATTGATAGGATAAAAGCTGCCGCTTTGTTTTAAGAAAATGCGGCAGACTGAGTGCAGCTCTATTATATCACGGACAAGGGGGAAAGAGCAAATCTTGGGTGAAATGTCGGAATTTTGGCAATTTGCTTTTGCAATCTCAACAAAAACAAGGCGGACTGCGGCGAATGGTTTATGCAATACAAGGGAATTTTAAAAAAGGCTGGAAAGTATGAGATTTTCGATATATAATAAAGGAAGAATTTTTGATAAAATCAGATTTTTTAACCGATATTACAAGGAATAAAACCGGATTTTGGCAGATGCCATATCCGGTATTTTTAGGGAGGAGAGTTTGGCGTGATTAGAAACGATTTAAGAAATATTGCGATTATCGCACACGTTGACCACGGAAAGACAACTCTGGTTGACCAGATGCTCAAACAGAGCGGAACATTCCGCGAAAACCAGTCGGTGCAGGACCGCGTTATGGATAACGGGGACCTGGAAAGAGAAAGAGGAATTACCATCCTTGCAAAGAACACCGCAGTTAATTACAAAGGAACCAAAATCAACATTATCGACACCCCGGGACACGCGGATTTCGGCGGCGAGGTAGAGCGTATCTTGAAGATGGTAGACGGAGTTATCCTGCTGGTAGACTCGTTTGAAGGTCCGATGCCGCAGACCAGATTCGTTTTGTCCAAAGCGCTTTCTCTGGGACACAAGGTTATTATCGTAGTCAACAAGACCGACCGACCGGACGCAAGAAACGAAGAAGTAACCGAAGAAGTATATGACCTGCTGTTTGATCTGGACGCAAACGAAGAACAGTTGGAAAGCAAGATTCTGTACTGTTCCGGTAAGGAAGGTACCGCTTCTTTGGAACCGGGTGTTAAGGGCGAAAATCTGGACGTGCTGTTTGACACCATTCTGGAAGAAATTCCGGCTCCGCAGGGTGATCCGGAAGCTCCGGCTCAGATGCTGGTTTCTTCCATCGACTACAACGATTTTGTCGGAAGAATCGGTATCGGAAGAATCACCAGAGGTACTTTAAATGTAAATGACCAGGTTATCGTTTGTGATTATCACAATCCTGAGGTTTCCTACCGTTCTAAGATTGTAACCCTGTATCAGATTGAAGGCTTGCAGAGAGTACAGGCTCAGACTGCAACTGTGGGCGACATTGTCTGCATCTCCGGTATTGAAAAGCTGAGTATCGGTGAAACCATCTGTTCTCCCGATTCGGTAGAACCGCTGGAATTTGTCAAAATTTCCGCGCCTACCGTTGAGATGACCTTCTCGGTAAACAACAGCCCGTTTGCAGGAAAAGAGGGCAAGTTCTTAACTTCCCGTCATCTGCGTGACCGTCTGTTCAAAGAAACGCTCAAAGACGTATCGCTGCACGTTTATGAAACCGATTCCACCGAAGCATTTCGCGTAGCGGGCAGAGGTGAGATGCACCTGTCCATCTTGATTGAAACAATGCGCCGCGAGGGATACGAATTTCAGGTAAGTACCCCGCAGGTACTGTTCCAGCAGGAAGACGGAAAAACTCTGGAACCAATGGAACAGCTGGTTGTGGATGTTCCTGATTTTGCAACCGGTTCCGTTATGGAAAAAATGGGCACCAGAAAGGGAACTCTGGTTTCGATGAATCCGTTTAACGGAAGAACAAAGCTGGAATTTGTTGTTCCGGCAAGAGGATTGTTCGGCTACCGCAACGAGTTTTTGACCGACACCAAGGGTGAAGGTATTATGAGTTCGGTATTCTACGGATACGAACCGTACAAGGGCGACATTCCGAAGCGCGCGACCGGCTCTCTGATTGCGTTTGAAACCGGAACAGCAGTAACCTACGGTTTGTACAATGCGCAGGAACGCGGAACACTCTTCATCGGCGCCGGTGTAGAAGTGTACGAAGGCATGATTGTAGGACAATCCCCGAAAGACGAGGATATTGTTGTTAATGTCTGCAAAAAGAAACATATGACCAACACCCGTGCGTCGGGAAGCGATGATGCGCTGCGTCTGATTCCGCCGAAGGTAATGAGCTTGGAACAGGCAATCGAGTTTATCACCGATGATGAACTGATTGAAGTTACCCCGAAGAGCATCCGTATGAGAAAACGCATTCTGGATAAATCCGAGCGTATGAAGGCTTGGAGCAAAAACAGAGGTTAATCCAAAAGAATACAAATCCGAGAGGTTGTCTTTCACAAGGCGGCAATAGATTACACCCTTCCGGAAATGTATATATAATAAGGAAGATAACTTGCAAAAAAGAATCCTCCTTTTATAAAAAACAACAGGGCAAAAAAGGAAAAAATCATTTTAACATTTTAAACAATGATTTTTCAACCTTCATTTACACCGGCTTAACAAACAAATTTTTATCCGGTGTATAATAAGAATGTACTCAACAAGAGGAACGAAGCCGCATCGTTCGTTGGGTATTTGCTCTACCCTCCTCAAAAAACACACCTCAGAAGAAAAACCCCTGTCTGATCAGACAGGGGTTTTTTGCTGTTCTGTTTATTTGAGAACCTGTTGGAATACACGATAGAAGTTTTTGTAAGCAACTTTGTCACAGTCTTCTTGGCTGTATCCGCGTTTTTTCATTTCAAGAATCAGGTTGTACGCTTCTGCTTCGTTGGAAACGCCGTCCGCGCTTGGAGAATCTAAGTTAGAGCTGAACGAACTTAACGCTTCTCCCTCCAGATAATCGTCAAAGTCATAGCCCAGACCGATATGGTCGATACCGATGAGATTTGCGATATAATCCAGATGGTCACACAGCTTTTGCACATTTTGTTCTTCGCGTTTTTCGCTGACAAATTCGCGCAAGCTGTTCATGCCGACTAAGCCTCCTGTTTGCGCAATTTCTTTGAGCATATCGTCGGTCAGGTTTCGTTTTGCGGGGCAGACGGTGCGGGAATTGGAATGAGAAGCAATAACCGGAGTGGTTGCCATGCTCATCAAATCCCAGAAGGATTTATCGTTGAGATGGGAAACGTCCAAAACCATGCCCAGTTTTTCCATTCGTTTTACTGCAAGTTTGCCGGCTTCGGTCAGTCCTCGGGTTGGGTCCTGCGGGCAGCCGGTTGCCAGAGCGTTCAGCTCATTCCAAGTCAGCATTGCATGACGCGCGCCGACTTCGTGATAGAAGTAATCAATCATGTCAATGTCTTCGCCGATTTGACTTAATCCTTCAATACCGGTGACAACATTGATTTTTCCGGCTTTGGTTCCTTTTTCAAAGTCCTCAAACTTAGTGACAAAGTTAAGCAAATCCGCAGAATCTTTCATTTCTGCCTTGATGCTGGTTACAATCTGTTTGGAGCGGGCAGGCGGGTCGCTGTCATACGGCGGGTCAATCCAGATGACAAAGATACCTCCGGTTACTTTGCCCTGTTGGAATTTTTTCAGATGATATTTGCGAAAAATATCGGTTTCCTGTTTGTCGATGCGTTTGCAGGTGACATCGGTCCAGACATCACCGTGACCATCAAAAAGCATAGTAAAATCCTCCTTAAAAATCAGATAAAATATCAAAGAAGAACAGGACGAAAGAATTTCTTTCGTCCTGTTTGTTTAAAAAGCAATTATCTCAGCAGGTTTCCTACCAGAACGCCGTAGTAGTTGCCCAGAACATAACCGAGAGTACCAATCAGAAGAACAGGACCGATCAGTTTGTTCCAGCCTTTGGAGATTGCCATCGCAGCAGCGGTAGTAGGTCCGCCGATGTTTGCGTTGGAAGCAAGAATGATTTCTTCCAGGCTGAATTTGAATACTTTGCCGAATACCAAAGTGATAAGCATATTGCAGGCAACAATGATGAGGGCGTAAACCAACAGCAGAGGAGCCTGAGTGATGATGCTCTTGATGGACGCAGGCGCGCCGATAACAGCAAAGAAGATGTAAATTAAGAAAGTGCCGATTTCATTTGCGCCCGGAGCATTGTTAAATACTTTCGGGAACGAAGTTGCGCAAATCATGGTGATGGTGGTCATAATCAGGTACTTGTTGCCCAGCAGCTGATTTAAGATAAAGGTTGCGCCCTCTGCCGGGAAAAGACTTGCGAAGAAATCTGCGATTGCGGTGGAGATTGCAACGATGATGGTGGAAGCTGCAAAGCAGAATGCGATATTCTGTAAGGAAATCGGTTTTGCTTTCCAGTAGTTTTCTGCGGTGCCGGCATTTCCTGCCTCTACCTCGTCAACCAAAGGATGTTTGTAATGTTTGCGGAAGAAATTGATAGAAGGCATTGCAATCAGGACAAAGAAGTACAAAGCCATCAGCAGGTTATCCGCAACAACTGCCTGCGAGCTGAGTTCGCCCGATGCGCCGAAAGTATCTGCCATTGCCGCAAAGTTTACCGAACCGCCGACATAGGTTCCCGAGAACATCGCCGCAACCTTGTTTAAGTCCGGTACAAATTTGTTTAATGCAAAGAAGCCGACCAAAGCTCCCAAAACAGTACCCACAGAGCTGATTAAATAGATAATCAACAGTTTGCCGCTTTCTTTTCCGATCTTTTTGATGTTGCACTGGAATAGCAGAAGCGGGATTGCCAGAGGAACAACATAGGACCAAACGCTGTCATAAACAGGCGATTCGGTAGGGATGATGCCGACATTGGACAGAATCATCATACCCAACAGGGCAAGTACACATCCGGTTACTTTAGAAGCCCATTTGTACTTTTGCTCCAGCCAGATAGCCAAAGCAGCGTCGCCGACCAAAAGTCCCCACAATACCCAGGTATTGTCCGCACTGATTAAAGATGACATAAAACACACTCCCTTAAACTTTTTTTGAAAGAGTCGATTTTGGCTCTTCGCTTAAAAACATTATAACATATTTTTGAACGCTTGTGTTATGTTTTGAAGTTTTTTGGAAGGGTACGAAAACAGAGAAAATTGACAAATAACTTCCAAAATAAGGAAAAAAGAACAATAACTTTTGCTTAAAGTTGTTTTCTAATTATAAAAAAACGGCAATGAGTTAGAAATAAAAAACAGAAATTATAATTAAAATACAGAAAAAATGATAAAAGAGCGATTTGGAACATCCATCAAAATATAATAAACTTTTTATGAAATATAACAAAAAGAAATACAAATTTGCCAAAAATTGACGAGTAAAAAGGAAAACAGACTGAGAACAGAATGTATCAAATCTGTAAAAATGTAAATATTATTATATAATTTGCTTGACAAATTTTATAATTAGGTTTACAATAATGAGGAAATCAATAAAGGCAGAGGTGAGAAGGTTGGGAAAAAGCGTTTACAGTCTGGTACTCAGTGATGATGTGATTGCCCAGATAGACAGGGCGGCTTATGCATTGGGCAGCAGCCGTTCGGGGTTAATCAATCAGGTGTTGGCGGAGTATGTTTCTTTTATTACGCCGGAAAAGAGAAGAAAAGATATTTTTGATTCCCTGACCTCGGTAATCGGCGGATTTGAGCCGTTTCAGATACAAAACAGGGCATCGGACAGTATGCTGTGTATTCGCAGCCCGCTGCGGGTAAAATATAATCCGACCATTAAATATACCGTAGAGCTTTCCCGAAGCGAAGGAAAGGAAATCGGACAGCTGAAGATTATGACAAGGACACAGTCGGAAAATTTGCTGGAATTGCTGGACAGTTTTTTCTATCGGTTTTGCAAAATGGAACAGAAATATATCCGCAGCCTGTTTCCCGAAATTGTGCCGCGTTATCAAATCGGACAGGGAAAACTGATCCGAAACTTTTCCTTATTAAATAAGGATAGCTCCGACAATGAAATCGGCAGCGCGATTGCAGCCTATATCCAGATGATAGACCGCGCGCTGAAAAGCTGTTTAAATCAAAATCCGCAGGATTGGGAAGCGGTGATGGAAAAAATTTATCTGGAATATTTAAAGGAAACTCCGATTATTTGCTAAAGAAAAACGAGATTGATTCGGACAGAACAGAAATCTTCGGAAAGGTGTGAAGAAAATGAATGCACAAAAATTTACTCAGAAATCGTTGGAAGCAGTTCAGCAGGCAAACAATCTTGCGCTGGCAAACAATAATATGCAGATTGAGCAGGAGCATCTGCTTTATGCGCTGCTGACAACAGATGACAGCCTGATTGCGCAGCTGCTGAAAAAGATGGAAAAAGACCCGAAAGCGGTTTCGCAGGCAGTAAAACAGGAGATAGATAAGATGCCGGGCGTGACCGGCTCGGGAAGAGAGGCAGGAAAAATCTATATTGCGCAGGATGTGGATACTGTTCTTGCCAAAGCCGAAGGAATTGCAGAATCCATGAAGGACGAATATGTTTCGGTGGAGCATCTGATGATTTCTTTGATGGAAAATGCAAACCAACATCTGCGCGATATTTTTAAACTGTTTGATATTAAGAAAAATGACTTTTTAAAGGCGCTGCAGCAGGTAAGGGGAAACACCCGCGTGACCAGCGATTCTCCGGAAAGCACCTACGACGCGCTGAAAAAATACGGACATGATCTGGTGGAGGACGCAAGAAATAAAAAGCTTGATCCGGTTATCGGCAGAGATTCCGAAATTAGAAATGTCATCATGATTCTTTCCAGAAAAACAAAAAACAACCCGGTGCTGATTGGCGAACCGGGTGTCGGCAAAACTGCGATTGCAGAGGGTTTGGCTTTGCGTATTGTGCGGGGAGATGTGCCGGCAAATTTAAAGGATAAAACGATTTTTTCATTGGATATGGGCGCGCTGATTGCAGGCGCAAAATTCCGCGGCGAGTTTGAGGAGCGTTTGAAAGCGGTTCTTTCCGAGATTAAAAAGAGTGAAGGAAAAATTATCCTCTTTATTGATGAGCTGCACACCATAGTGGGCGCGGGAAAAACAGAGGGTTCGATGGACGCGGGCAACCTGTTAAAACCGATGCTTGCCCGCGGCGAGCTGCACTGTATCGGCGCGACCACCTTAAACGAATACCGCCAGTATATCGAAAAGGACGCAGCTTTGGAGCGAAGATTCCAACCGGTGTTGGTTGCAGAGCCGACGGTGGAAGATACCATCTCTATTCTGCGTGGATTAAAGGAACGGTATGAGGTTTACCACGGCGTTAAGATTCAGGACGCGGCGCTGATTTCTGCGGCGACCTTGTCCGACCGCTATATTTCCGACCGCTTTCTGCCGGACAAAGCGATTGACCTGGTGGACGAGGCGTGCGCGATGATTCGTACCGAGATGGATTCGATGCCGATTGAATTGGACGAATTAAACAGAAAAATCATTCAACAGGAAATTGCGCAGGCGGCGCTGAAAAAAGAGGAGGACAAACTGTCGAAAGAGCGTCTGGAGGCAGTAACCAAAGAACTTGCGCAGCTGCGCGAGAAGTTTAACTCGATGAAAGCCCAGTGGGACAACGAAAAAACCGCCATTACAAAGGTGCAGAAGTTAAGGGAGCAGATTGAGCAAATCGGCGGAGAAATTGAACGCGCCGAGCGGGAATATGACCTGAACAAGGCAGCCGAACTGAAATACGGCAAACTGCCGCAGTTAAAAGCCGAACTGGAACAGGAAGAAAAGCTGGCGGAAGAAGCGCAGCAATCCAGTCTGCTGCGGGATAAAGTTACCGAAGAAGAGATTGCCAAAGTGGTTGGAAAATGGACCGGAATTCCGGTTGCAAAAATCATGGAGGGCGAACGGGAAAAGCTGCTGCATATGGAAGATATTCTTCATCAAAATGTGGTGGGACAGGACGAAGCGGTTCGGCTTGTCAGCGAAGCGATTCTGCGTTCCAGAGCCGGAATCTCCGACCCAAACCGCCCAATCGGTTCCTTCCTGTTTTTGGGTCCAACCGGTGTCGGCAAGACGCAGCTTGCAAAAACCTTAGCAAAAACATTATTTGATGATGAAAATAATATGGTGCGCATTGATATGAGCGAGTATATGGAAAAGTACTCGGTTTCCCGCTTAATCGGAGCGCCTCCGGGATATGTCGGATATGAGGAAGGCGGTCAGCTGACCGAAGCGGTTCGCCGCAGACCTTACTCGGTTGTTCTGTTTGATGAGGTGGAAAAAGCGCACCCCGATGTGTTTAATGTGCTGCTTCAGGTTTTGGACGACGGAAGAATCACCGATTCGCAGGGACGCACCGTTGACTTTAAAAACACCATCATCATCTTGACTTCCAACCTCGGTTCTTCCTATATTCTGGACGGAATCACGCCGGACGGGGAAATCAGCGAGCAGGCGAAAGAACAGGTAAACGCTTTGCTGAAATCCAGCTTCCGACCGGAATTTTTGAATCGTTTGGACGAGATTGTTTTCTATAAACCGCTCAGCCGGGAGAATATCGGCAGCATCATCGACCTGTTGATGCGCGACCTGCAAAAACGCTTGCAGGCAAAACAGATTTCGCTTTCGATGACCGATGCGGCAAAACAGCTGATTATCGACAATGCCTATGACCCAATCTACGGCGCAAGACCGCTGAAAAGATACTTGCAAAGCCATGTGGAAACGATGTTGGGCAGAAAGATAATCGCAGGGGAAATCGGGGTATCCGATGAAAACGAAGAGATGTGCAAGGTTATCATCGACGCCGAAAACGGCGAACTGATTATCCGTTAAACAGATAAACAAAAAGGACTTGGGAAATTCCCGAGTCCTTTTTTGCTTGAAAAAAGTGCGGAAATGCAGCACATGAGTTTGATAAAATGAATTTATTTTCGATTATATAAGTATTTTAAACAAGTTGTTTCATTGCTATTTGTGTAAAATGCAGATAGAATTTTATAGAAAGCTGTGATATAATGAGGGCAAAGAGAGGTGTGTACTTATGTCAAACTTTGGCGTCGGAGATTTTATCAGAATAAAAAGAGAAGAACAACAATACAGCCAGGAAAAATTGAGTCACGGAATTTGTAGCGAAAAAACCCTTTTCCGCATTGAACACGGACAGATGCCGGGATATTTTATCCTGAGCGGATTGCTGCAGCGGCTGGGATTTTCGGAGAAAGAATGTCGCCTTTTTCTCAGTGAAGATGAGTTTAAACTGGTGGAACAAAAGCGAGAAATCATCGCGGATAACACCAACGGCAACTACCTGCGGGCGATTGAAAAAATCCGCAAACTGGAAGAAAATCCAAAAACAGCGGACAACCGCTTTATTCAGCAGTTTATTCTGCGTTCAAAAGCGATTTCAGGCTATGAAAAGGACGGGGAACACGCTGCCTATGACAGCAAAACCCAACGGGATATGCTGGTGCAGGCGTTGGAAATGACCTCGCCGCATATCCGTCAATCGCCCGCCTGTAACTTTTTGTTTGGAGAAGAGGAAATTAAAATCATCAACCAGATTGCCAACAGTTACTCGGAAGAGGGCAACCGCTTGAAAGCGATGGAGATTTACCATTACCTGTTCAACTACATCAAAAGCCACATTATGGACGGGGATATCCTCGCCGTTACCCTGCCGCTGGTTGCGTACAACTACTCAAAATGTTTGGGGCTGGAACACTGCTATGACGAGGCAATCGAAGTGGCAGAGCAAGGGCGGCGGTGCTGCATCCGCAACAACAAGTGCCAAATGCTGGGCGGGCTGCTGCTCAATTTAGGCTGTGTTTATCACGAGAAAGGGGATGAGGAAAAGGGCAAGGATTTTATTCAGCGGTCATATCAGATATACCGGGAGATGGAAGCAGCCCGTTCCTGCAAGGTGGTAAAGGATTACGCCCGCGAAACATGGGGAATCGAGCTGTCTTAATTGCACTCTCCTTTGTGCTCATCAACAAAATCCAATGTAGTTGGTTTGTCTTCCTGTACAGCGGCTGTCGGCTCGGCAGAGGCGGCAAAGGCGCAGGGGGCAAGGCAGACACAAAGGGAAAGCGCAGCCAAAAGCGCGGCAAACAGTTTTTTCATATCGGTCAATCCTTTCAAAATAATATTGATTGTCGGGGCAGTTTGTTACTACAAACTGCCCCATATTTATATCATAGAACAGCTTTTTAGCATTTGTCAACGGACAAATTTCGTCTGAAGTTCAGTCGAAAACTTACTATTGCACAGAAAAAGCGAATCTGTTATGATATAGGCAAGGAGCTCCCCGGAAGAAAAAATATTGTAAAGTAATTTTTTCAAACATACTTTACAGCGGCGTTTAATTTTGGGAGGAATTGTATCATGAAAAAGACAATGGCATCTTTGATGGCAGTTATGATGTTGGCAAGCATGAGTACTGCTGTATTTGCAGACAATCCCGATTTAGGAAATTGTGTACAGAATACACAAGAAAAAAGCTTTTCTCGACCATTTAGCGGAGATGTAAGCGGAGAAGATTGGACAAAAGTAGGTTGGGATATAAATGTCTACGGGGATAAGCGTTTAGAAATTGAACTTGACGAATCGGAAGGACAGACAGTTATGTTTCGAATTGTACAGGATGGTCCTTCAGTAGAAGTAACACTGTCCGAAGGTCAAAGTGAAGTTGTTACCTTAAATGGTTCAGGCTTTACTATTTATGCGCAAATTGAGGGAAGTATCAAGGATACGGCTTCGATTTCTGGTTATTTCAATTTGGCTAAAGGATAAACCCTGTGAAAATTTTAAGATTAGTAATTGTTCTTCTAATTGTTTTTTGCTTTGTGGCTTGTAGTTCTAATATGAAGATAGTTTCTACTCCAGATAGCTATTTATTTACAGCAAATGCAACTGGAGAGAGTTGGGAAAATATCGGATTAGAAACAAAATTCTCTGGAAATATGAAGATAGAACTTTATGAATCAGACGGAAAACAAATTGTTTTTCGTATTGAAGAGGTTGGAAATGCTCCAGTAGACATAATGTTGAAAGAAGGAGAAAGCAAAACAATTTTATTAAAAGGTGGAAGGACAAAAATTTCTGTACAAATTGAAGGAAAAATTTTGGATAAGGCGTCGATTTCAGGACAGTTAAATTTGGCATAACAGAAGGGGGGACAGATTTTTACTGTCCCCCCTTCTGCTAATTTGTACATTTTACAGATGAAAATGTGTGTAAAATACGAATTGATTTTTGTAGAAAAAGGAAGTATAATAATAACAAACAATGAAAATGAATGTTAGGAGGAAAAGATATGAAGTTCAACTCTCTGAAAAAATGTATGGTTGGACTTTGCTCCTTTTTGATGATAACAGTTTTTTCGCTCCATAGTTTTGCAGACCCCCAAACTTATACATTCCGAATTACAGATAAAGAGGGAAATCCTGTTCCGAATCTTGAAGCTGCGGTTGCCCAGAACAATCTCTATAACCCTGATGATCATTTTTCGTATAAAAGTATAGATGATACAGACTATAAGGGTGAATTTACTTTAATCTTAAAACATACTGCTCCTCTCATGGTTTCAGCAGCGCCGGAGATATATCAGCAGTATACTATCTCAGAACTTCCTCAAAAAGACGGAGTTTATCAGGTAGTATGGGAAGAGGAAACCCCAAAACAGAATTTTGAACGAACAGAAAAGGGAATCAGAGTCCGCGTTGTGGACAAACAGAACAAACCAATTCCCGGAATGAAGATTCTGATTACAGAGCTTAGGGAAGGCGAAGAATACTTTATTACAAAAGGATATACCGATATGGACGGTTGCTGTTATTGTCTGGATGCAGGCATATATGTATCCAACAGAGATAATCTTGACAATCCGATAGAACTAAGGCTTTCGGTTTATCAAAATCAGGACACCTCCGAAGAAAAGGTAAAACAATATCGGATAACGCCCAATCTGAATCAGCAAAACCGATATATAGTTCATTGGGAAGAATAAGGCAAAAAGGGACAGTGGAAAAACTGTCCCTTTTTTGATGTAAACAGAAAACAGATGTGCATTTTCGGCAGTAAAAAGGGATAGAAAATATTTCTTGATTTTTGTAGAAAAAGATGATAAACTGTGAATGAATGATTGATTAAACAGGGAAAAGAGGCGAAAAAATGAAAATAAAAGAGATCGGCTGTTTAGCTTTGGTTTGTGTTTTCCTTTTTCTGACAGGATGCTCTGCGCAAGAAAAGATTGTTGTGCAGCCGACATCTTTGGAAGAACTGAATTATCAAATTGATGTTGATTCTGTTCCGAAATCGGTGCGGGAAGATTCTTTTTTCGGAAATCAGGAAGATTTTGAGATACCAAATCTTGTGGGAACTTATACCGTTGTCGGAGCATATTGGCATCATTATCTGGGTTCTGATTTATATGATGCGGCGATTTTGCGCGCGGTACCGGCAAACACAACTCACATCAAAGACATGGGAACGGAGTTCCCGATTGCCGACTGGGAGGAATACCGGATTTTTCAAAACAAGGATATCATTGTTTTTGACCTGTCCCCAATGCTGAATCCGGAGGAAACGCTTCCCGAAAGGATTCGCAAGCAGGAAGAAGAAAGCTACTATCAACTGCAAAAAGAATATCAGGAAGGAAAGATTCCCGAAGAGCGTTATATCAATACACCGCTGCAATCCATCATGGTCCAAACCAGATATTTGGATTATCTGTGGGAGTATTATCAGGAACATCTTTCGGAGCTGATTGTAAAAGCGGAGTAATTCTTTACAAACAAAAATACAACCAAAGCTGCCCTTGACAAAAAGTAGCTTTGGTTGTATCATAATATCAAAAGGACGGCTTCCCGTGGGGGCGGGAAACGGTCAACCAAGTAAAATAGTTGTTTGAAATTAACCGCTTCTCGCTTATGTGAGGGTGGTTATTTTCTTGTACTTACAATGCTGTACACAAGGTCAATAACCGAAATAATTACAAGGCAAAGTGTAAGAACTTCGTTTGTACTCATACGGTCACCTCCTTTTAGAGTTGACCGCGCCGCCCTTTTGACAAAAACATTGTATCACAATTTGAGAGAATTGTAAATATTTGTCGAAGATTAAAAAATAAAACAGAGAATAAAAGGTTCCCTTTCATTTTAAAAGGGAACCTTTTTCAGTGTATCAAGCGTAAAGATTTTCTTTGTTTACTTTCTTTTTTTAAAAAGAAAGTAAGGACTCACCGGTCATTGATTCCGGTTGAGTAAGTCCTAAAATTTTGAGCATTGTTGGGGCGATGTCGGCAAGTTTGCCGCCTTCCCGCAGTTTGCAGTCAGCGTACCGGCTACTGATTACCAAAAACGGAACCGGATTAGTGGTGTGCGCAGTAAACGGAGAGCCATCGGTTTCATACATTCTGTCGGCATTTCCGTGGTCGGCAGTCAGCAGAACGGTTCCGTTCATGGAAAGAACTTTTTCCACCACTTTGCCCACGCAGGTATCTACCGCTTCTACTGCTTTCACAGCAGCATCAAACACACCGGTGTGTCCAACCATATCACAGTTGGCAAAGTTTAAGATAACCACATCATATGCGCCGCTGTCCAAACGGGTCAGCAGTTCGTCGGTGACAAGGTAAGCGCTCATTTCCGGTTGGAGGTCATAGGTTGCAACCTTGGGGGAGTTGATTAACGCTCTGTCCTCTCCCGGAGAAACGGTTTCCACACCGCCATTAAAGAAGAAAGTAACGTGCGCGTATTTTTCGGTTTCGGCAATTCTAAGCTGAGTCAATCCCTGTTTGGAAATGTATTCGCCGAAAGTATCATTGAGGCTTTGCGGTTTAAAAGCAACTTCTACATTTGGCATGGAAGCATCGTACTGGGTCATGCAGACATAGCAAAGTGGGAACTGCTCGCGGGAAAATCCGTCAAAATCAGGGTCAACCAAGGTGCGGGTAATTTCTCTGGCACGGTCAGGACGGAAGTTATAGAATACAACCGAATCATTTGCAGAGATTCTTCCCTCCTGCGGATTAGAGATAACGCAGGGAACAACAAACTCGTCGGTAACATTGTCAGAGTAGAAGCGTTCCATTGCCTGAACTGCGTCTTCACAAACAACACCTTTGCCGCGAACCAGAACATCATACGCTTTTTCAACGCGCTCCCAGCGATTGTCGCGGTCCATTGCATAGTAACGACCCATGACAGAAGCAATTTTACCGACACCCAATTCGTTTAATTTGTTTTGCAGCTGAATAATAAAATCTTTACCGGAGGTAGGGGGAACATCCCTGCCGTCCATAAAACAATGAACAAAAACATCGGTCAGTCCGTTTTGTTTGGCAAGCTCCAACAGACCGTATAAATGTTCGATGTGGCTGTGTACTCCGCCATCGGACAAAAGTCCCATCAGATGCAGGGCAGAGCCGTTCTTTTTACAATTTTCAATCGCATGAAGCAGAGCGGGATTTTCAAAAAAATCGCCGTCTGCAATCGACTTGGTGATTCGAGTCAGTTCCTGATATACAATTCTGCCTGCTCCGATGTTGGTGTGTCCGACCTCGGAGTTGCCCATCTGCCCGTCCGGCAGACCGACATCAAGTCCCGATGCGCCTAACCGAGTGTGCGGATAGTTTGTAAAGTAGCGGTCTAAATTTGGTTTTTTTGCAGCATGAATGGCATTTCCGTAATCGGCAGGATTGATGCCAAAGCCGTCTAAAATCATTAAAACGAGTGGTTGTTTCATGGGAATACACCTTCTTTTTGATACTGGAAATGATAGAAGTTCAACAGATAAAAGTTCCGTTTTTTTCTTTTGGGTTACCTTTTCTTTTAGGAAAGGAAGTGTCGATGTAAAAGGGTAGAAGAAAAGTTCCGTTTTTTTCTTGCAGGGGAAAATAGCGCGAAGCGAATACTTTTCTTTTGGATTACCTTTTCTTTTAGCAAAGAAAGTATTAGCGTTAAAAAGGAAAAGTAAAAATCTTATTTTTTTCTTGCTGCCGAAAGAACAGCGCGAAGCGAATACTTTTCTTTTGGGTTACCTTTTCTTTTTAGCAAAGAAAAGGTAACTAGCGGGCAGCGTCGATGATTGCAGCAAAGTCGGAAGCGACTAATGCTGCGCCGCCGATTAAGCCGCCGTCCACATCTTCTTTGGAAAGCAGTTCTTTTGCGTTGCCCGGTTTCATAGAACCTCCGTATTGAACGGTCAAAGCATCGGCAGCAGATTGGCTGTAACATTTTGCAACAACCGAACGGATGACGGAGCAAACCTCTTGAGCTTGGTCCGCAGTTGCTGTTTTTCCGGTTCCGATTGCCCAAACCGGTTCGTAAGCGATGATGATGCGGGAAAGTTCCTGTTCGCTGACACCGTTTAAAGCAACTTTTGTTTGCAGACTGACAACTTCTTCGGTGATGCCCTGTTCACGCTGCTCCAAAACTTCGCCGACACACAGGATAACCTTTAAACCTGCGTCCAATGCTGCGCGAACTCTTGCATTTACGGTTTGATCGGTTTCGCCAAAATATTGTCTGCGCTCGGAGTGACCGATGATTACATATTCTACGCCCATCTCAGCAAGCATTTCGGCAGAGATTTCTCCGGTAAATGCGCCGGATTTTGCCCAATGGCAGTTTTGAGCGCCGATATGAAGGTTGGTTCCCTCACAAGCGCAAAGAGCGGTTTCTAAATTGGTGAACGGAACGCACAGGACAACCTCACACGAAGCATCTTTTACCATAGGAACAAGTTCCGAAATCAGCTGTTTTGCAGCTTTGCGGTCATTATTCATTTTCCAGTTTCCGGCAACAACTGCCTTGCGAAGCGATTTATTCATAATAAAAACATCCTTTCTGAGTTTGAGTGAAAAATAAAAAGTTGAGTTGAACCTTATCGTACATTGTATTTTGGCTGGAGAGGCTGGCACTGTCCTGCGATTCCGACCGGAACATTGTTGCGGGAAATCAGCAGGCAAATTCCGCCCAGATGGAAGAAGGCAAGAATGGTGTACAATAACGCGTGGGAAGGTTCAAAATCCATAATGACATAATAAAAGGTAATTAAATAGCAGACCTGATAAAGTAATCCGACTGCCGCAATAAACAGAATAGCAAGCAGAACAAGCAGCATGATTGTCGGCGGGGCATAGGCAATCAGAAAAAGAACCGCCCCGAATACCATGATGGAAACGGCTGCTAAAGGAGCTTGCGCTGCGCTTAATAAAGTGAGCCAGAGATGAAAACGGGTCTTTTTTTCGCGGATTGTATTATTGTATCGGTCTGCCAAAGAACCCAACAGGTAATCTTTTGCAAAAGGAATCCACGCAATCCAGGGGTTTTTCATTCCGGTGTTTCCTGCCATTCGATGCAGGGCAAACGAATCAATCAGATACAACACAATTTGAATCAGAGCAAACAGCGTTGTAAAGACAGGTAAAAAAGTGAAAATAGAGTCATGATAATACATAGGACGGAATTCCTTTCATAACGGTAGGTTGACCGTCGGTTTCATGCTTGAAAAGAAAATGGACCGACAAAAAGAAAAGTGAAAACAGATGCAAAAGAAATCTCCTGCATCTGTTTTTTACAAGATTGATTATTTCTCGTTGAGAGCAGCGATGCCGGGCAACTCAAGACCTTCTAAAAATTCCAGAGAAGCGCCGCCACCGGTGGAGATGTGGGTCATCTGGTCCGCAAAGCCGAGTTTGGTAACAGCAGCAACACTGTCGCCGCCGCCAATGATGGAGATTGCTCCCGAAGCGGCGATTGCTTTTGCAACTTCTAAAGTACCTTCTGCAAAAGCAGGGAATTCAAATACGCCCATAGGACCGTTCCAGATAACAGTGCCTGCGTCTTTTACAGCGTTGCAGAATAATTCAATGGATTTCGGACCGATGTCCATACCCATCCAGCCGTCCGGAATCTTGTCAGAATCGGCAAAGCAGGAGCCGCAGTCCTCGGCAAATTTGTCACCGAGCTTATTGTCAACGGGCAGCAGGAATTTAACGCCCTTTTCCTCTGCTTTCTTGAGCATCTCTTTGGCAAGCTCTACCTTGTCATCTTCGCAAAGGGAAGCGCCGACATTGTAGCCCTTTGCTTTAAAGAAGGTGTAAGCCATGCCTCCGCCGACAATCAGGGTATCTACTTTTTCTAACAGGTTGTTGATTACGCCGATTTTATCGGAAACCTTTGCGCCGCCCAAAATAGCAACCAGAGGACGCTTTGGATTGTTGAGCGCCTGACCCATAACAGAGATTTCTTTCTGAATCAGATATCCGCAAACTGCCGGCAGGAAAGAAGCAACGCCGGTGGTGGAGCAGTGCGCGCGGTGTGCGGTACCGAATGCGTCATTGACATAAACATCGGCAAGAGAAGCCAGTTCTTTGGAGAAGTTTTCTTCATTTTTGGTTTCTTCTTTTCTGAAACGAACATTTTCGAGCAGGATAACCTGACCTTCTGCCATAGAAGCGACCAGAGCTTTTGCATTTTCGCCGACAACATTCTCGTCTTTTGCAAGTTCAACCGGCTGATTCAACAGTTCGCTTAATCTTGCGGCAACCGGAGCCAGAGAAAATTCTTCCTTATATTCGCCCTTCGGTCTGCCCAGATGGGAACAGAGGATCACCTTTGCCCGATGCTCTGTCAGGTAGCGGATTGTAGGCAGAGCAGCCACAATGCGTTTGTCATTGGTAATAACGCCGTCTTTGAGAGGAACGTTAAAATCACAGCGAACCAAAACGCGTTTGCCGGCTACTTCGATATCTTCGATGGTTTTTTTATTCAGAGAATTCATGGTAAATAACCTGCCTTTCCTTTTCACTCCCGCTTGGTTTGATTGCTGCAAACGGTGTTGACAGCGAACAATCAGAGGGAGGATGACATCTACAATTTAAGTATATTGTAATGGATTCTGTTCTTTTTTTCAAGGGCGAAAAGAGGGATTTAAACGGATTTTAAAGAAGGTTTTCCCTTTTGCAGTGCAGCGGGCGGTAGGGAAGGAATAATTTGTGTAATTTTTCACAAACTTTTGCAGGAAAGATTTTTTCTTTGCAGCAAAGACAGTTGATTTTGCAGGAAATCCTTCTTTTTTCCTGCAAATATCGGGAAGATTCGGAATTTGATACGGTCAAAAATATATTTTTTTGAAATATTATCGGCAGCTTTGATGTTTTTTCATCTTTTATTTTAAAACATTTTTTGCAATATCGGCAGAAGCCTTAGCGTCTTTTGCATAAAAATCTGCGCCGATTTTCATCGCATATTCTTCGGTCAGAACTGCGCCGCCTACCATAATTTTACAATCCGGTTTTTGCGCTTTGACTGCCCGAATCGTTTCTTCCATACTGCGCAGGGTAGTTGTCATCAGTGCGCTTAAACCAACAAGGCGAATTTCATTTTGTACAACTGCCTTTACCACCTGTTCGGCAGGGACATCTTTTCCTAAATCCAGTACAGAAAAACCATAATTTTCTAAAATAACCTTAACGATATTTTTTCCGATATCATGCACATCGCCGTGGACAGTCGCAAGAACAATTTTTTTGCGTCCGGAAGCGTTGGCAGCAAGTTCACAATGAGAGGAAATCGCTTTTTTTATTTCTTCAAAACCGGATTGAGCTGCCTGCGCTGCCTGAATCATCTGAGGAAGGAACAGTTTTCCGGATTCAAATCCCTGTCCGACAAAGTCCAAAGCAGGAATCAGTTTTTGATTGATAATTTCCTCCGGCTGCATTTGACAAAGCAGTTGCTTTACATGGCGCCGAACCGATTCGCCGAGTCCTTTGAGAATGGCTTCGGTCAGTTCGTCCTGAACAGAATCTTCTTCTTTTAGGACAGGCTCGTTTGATACAATCGGTTTTGCGCTGATTCTTTCAATTTCCTGCGGTCGGCTGAAATTTTCAATATAACGCGCAGCATTTTCATCGAAGGCATACAGTACCTCAAAGGCGCGTACAGCGTCCAGCATCGAAGGAATATTCGGGTTGATGATGGGTAAATCTAAGCCTGCCTGCAAAGCCATCAGCAAAAAGCTGTGATTGAGCAGCTCTCGGTTGGGCAAGCCAAAAGAAATGTTAGAAACGCCGAGTACCGTTTTTACACCCAGATTCTCCTTCACCAGTTTCATCGCTTTCAGGGTTTCGACAACCTCTTTTTGCTGCGCAGAGGCAGTCAGTGTCAGACAGTCCACAAAAATATCCTCTTTTGGAATTCCGTATTGCTGCGCGCAAAGGACAATCTTTTGAGCAATATGAAATCGTTCTTCGGCAGTCAGAGGAATCCCGTTTTCGTCCAAGGTGAGGGCAACCACTGCCGCGCCGTATTTTTTGACAAGAGGAAGGATGGTGCGGAGTGATTTTTCTTCTCCGTTTACCGAGTTTACGATTGGCTTGCCGTTGTAAATGCGCAGGGCAGCTTCAACTGCCTTTGCATTGGAGGAGTCAATCTGGAGCGGGGTATCCAAAACGCTTTGCAGTTTTTGTATTACAAGGGGCAGCATCTGTTCTTCCGAAATATCGGGCATACCCATATTAACATCTAAAATAGCGGCTCCCGCATCTGCCTGAGAGATTCCCTGTGTGAGGATATAGTCAAAGTCCTGCTCTAAAATCGCCTGTTTGAGCCGCTTTTTACCGGTTGGGTTGATTCGCTCTCCGATGATACGCACACGGTCAATCGGAACAAAGTTGGTGGGGGTGCAGACGCAGGAAATCTTAGCGGGAACTTTTCTTTGTTGTGGGATTTGGTTTTTCAGCGTGTTATTTAAACAGCGGATAAAATCAGGGTCTGTTCCGCAGCAGCCGCCGAAGATGCGCACACCCAACGGCAGATAGGGGAGAATTGCCCGGGCAAACTCTTCCGGTGAGATAGAATAACTTCCGTCGGCAGGGTCGGGCAGACCGGCATTTGCTTTAAGAAAAACGGGAAGAGAGGTAGAGTCGCAAAGCTCTTTGGCAAGTGGGAGCAGCTCAACCGGTCCCAGGGAGCAGTTGAATCCGATACAATCGGCGCCCAATCCTTCAATCACTGCCGCCATAGAGCGAACACAGCAGCCGGTGAAGGTGCGTCCGTTGGCTTCAAAGCTCATAGAAACCATCAGGGGCAGTTGTTTTCCCAGCTTTTCGCAGCTTTCTTTTACAGCAAGGATACCTGCTTTTACTTCATATAGATCGGTCATTGTTTCCAGTACAATGCAGTCTGCTCCGGCGATGATGCCGGCGGCAGCCTGTTCGGCAAAAATGTCATAGGCTTCCTCAAAGGAAAGTGTTCCGGTCGGTTCCAGCAGTTCCCCAATCGGTCCGATATCCAAAGCGACTGCCGCGCCGCTCGATTCTGCCGCTTTTTTTGCGTTGCAAACGGCAGCGGTGATGACCTGTTCTACCGAGTAAGGAGAGTTTGCGAGCTTTTTTCGGTTGGCGCCGAAGGTATTGGTATATAAGAGATTGGAACCTGCGCTGCAATAATCCCGATGAATTTGTGTGACAATGTCGGGGTGGGTGATATTAAACAATTCCGGTTGTTCTCCGATGGGCAGTCCCTTTTTTTGCAGCTGAGTTCCCATCGCTCCATCTAAAAACAGAAAGTGGTCTGTGCCGTGCAATAATTTTCTCCATTTATTTTCCACAAAAAACACCCTTTCTTCTCAGTTGGCAGTTTCCCTTTAAAAAGCACAGCGAACAAGGAGGGACTGCCTGATTTTTTGAGGATTCTCCCTGAGGCAAAATCCCCATTACAGCGGTAACGGATTTGACAGGAATCAACATTCCGGAGGAAGAACAGCTTAACCCGATTGCTTTTCCGGCGTCTAACGCAGAGATTATCTGTGGCTGAAGCTCCAGCGGAAAATCGCCGTACCCACAGCTGAACCGGTCGGTCAGTCCACAATGAAGTTCGAGAGAAAGCTGTTCCTGCACCCGGTCACATAGTTGTTCTATTGCGGCGGAAGCAGCGGCATCCAGCCACAGAGCCTGTTCCATATCGGTAACTTGACTGCGGCGAATCAGCGTATCTGCTAAGCTGCCTAAAGTAGCGGCGAACAGAATCAATCGGGAAGACCCTTGTAAATGCGCCTTGATGTCCTTTCCGACCATAATTTCCTCAAGAGATTCGGAAGGGAAAATGCGATAGCAGTAGCTTGGAGAGCAAACAGAGAGCAGTTTGTCCGCAGCAGACTGCGCTTTTTTTAGAAAAAAATCGGGAATTTCGGTTGGAAGCTGAGCCCCCAACGCGTATCGGACCGTTTCCGATACGGGAATGTCGGTGAGATGGTAGAGCATAATCCTCCTTTAACGGTTGGCACAGCGGATTAAGCTGGCAACCGATTGGCTGATGCGTCGGGCAATCAATGGATTGTTCATGGTGTACAGATGGATTCCCTGAACTCCGTTTGAAATTAAATCAACAATTTGTTCTACGGCGTAGGCAATCCCTGCGTCCTGCATTGCGGCGGGATCGTCCCCGTAGCGGTGCATAATTTTGACGAATTTTTTCGGCAGGCTAGCCCCGCACAACGAAACCATGCGCTCAATCTGTTTTCGGTTGGTTACCGGCATAATGCCCGCTTCGATGGGAACCATAATACCCGCTTCTCTTGCAGAGTATAAAAATCGGTAAAAGTCATTGTTATCAAAAAACAGCTGGGAAATCAGATGGGAAGCGCCGGATTCTACCTTTTCTTTCAGATGCAGGATATCTTCGGACAGGTCGCTGCATTCGGGGTGCGTTTCCGGATAACAGGCGGCAGCAATATCAAAGCTGCCGGATTTGCCAATCTCCCGAATCAATTCCTGCGCGTAGCGATAATCGGTTTGTACGGGAAGATTGGGATTGATGTCTCCGCGCAGAGCGAGGATATTTTCAATCCCGTTCTGCTCAAAATCTCTTAGAATCTGCCCGATATGCTCTTTGGTGGAGTTGACACAGGTCAGATGAGCCAACGGCTCAATGCCGTATTTATTCTTGATAGTAGAAGCAATTTCCACTGTGGAGCGATCTGCGGGGTTTCCGCCCGCTCCGTAGGTGACGCTGATAAAATCGGGGGAAAGATCTGCCAAATGCTCCAGCGTTTCATAAACGGTGCGAACGGAATCGGTCTTTTTAGGAGGAAATACCTCAAAGGAAAAGACAACCTTTTTTTGTTGGAACAAGGAATTCAGTTTCATAGTTTAATCTGCCTTTCATCGGAACCTTTTTTATTACACAACCTCACCCAAAGCGGTAAGAAAATCAAAAAATGATTTATTACATTATAGAGAAAAAGTACACCGATGTAAAGCAGAAAAGCAAAATCTTTCGGAAAATAAAAATACGGCGAAGAAAAAAGAGGAGGGGAAACCCGTCCTCTTTTTTGTTAAGCGTCGGTATTTTTCCCGCTGTTTCTGTTGCGAAAATATTCATCGCAGAATTGATGCCACACAATGCGGTATTCTTCATCGGATACAACTTTCATGTCGGAAATTTTAAAAATCCCGCGTTCCTTTGCCATCTGTATAAAATCGGACAGATAAGAACCCACTCCGTCGGCAGGATAGGTGTAGCAGTGAGTGACACCATTTCGGAGTCCGGCATACAGTCGGGTGTGTCCGTCACAGATGAACGGGGTGTCGGGATAGACCGGAATCAGCAGGTCATCGGCAGAAGAAACCCATTCCTCACAGTTTTGCATTTTAGCTTGGTTGATATAAAACTGTGAGGGCTGAAGGGAAGAAATCTCAGTGAGGGTAAGAGGAATCGGCGGATAAGAGAACAACAGTTCGCCGTTTTCTCCGTAAAACTCGGTTACCTGATAATTGTAAAAACGAAACTCTTCTACCAGCTCTTTCGGCAGCTCGGAAAGAGCGGAGTGAATGACCGCTTTGCATTTGTCAATAAACTCAAAATAAACGGGGATATCATCGACTAAGTAGGCATTATGTATCGCGACATATCGCGGGTTGGCATAGGGGCAGTCTGACATGGTTTCAATTCGTTGGATAATCATTTGGTTTCTCCTTTTTTAAATGCGGTACGGCAGTACCATTAAACTCATAAAAAATAAAATCACCATCGCCAGATTCAGCGAGGTCATCATCCATCTTTTTTTCATTGCGCTGCGTATTGTACAGGCAAGAAACAGCCCTAAAACGGACAGCCAAGAAAGAAAAATCAGGGTGTTATGATAGGTGTTGGTGGACAGAAGATAGAGGAGGGCAGCGGCAATCGACAATCCTTGCAGCCAAAGGTAGGTGCGGTCACGAAGAATCTCTTTCATATCAAAAAAATCTCCTTTCGGGTAAATGAGCGGAAGTGATTGAAAATGATTATAAATGATTGATAATGATTGAAAATATCTCAAGTAAAAGGGAAATTGACTCTGTATAACAGTATATCAGCAGGATATGAATTTTTCCACCTTTTCCATGAAAATCCGGAAGATAGGGCTTGACAAAGCATGAGAGATGTGATACTGTATATATACGATATATACAGTATATACGGAAATAAGGATTGGTGATGTTTTGAATCTGATTATCAGTAATTCAAGCGGCAAACCGATTTATGAACAGATTACTTCCCAGATAAAAAACAGTATTCTCGGAGGAGAATTGCAGGAAGGGCAGATGCTTCCTTCTATGAGGGCGCTTGCGCGGGATTTGCGTATCAGTGTGATTACCACAAAGCGCGCCTATGAGGATTTGGAACGGGACGGATTTGTTGTAACGGTTGCCGGAAAAGGTTGTTTTGTTGCTCCGAAAAATTTGGAGCTGATGAAGGAAGAACAGCGCAAAAAGATAGAGGCTTTGTTGGAACAGGCGGTAAGTCAGGCAAAAACAGCTTCTGTAGAGCTGGAGGAGCTGACAGAAATGCTGCGCATTTTGTATGAGGAACAGAGCTAAAAGAAAAATAAGAAAGGAAGAAAAGATATGGAGAGTGAGTTTGCTTTACAGGTAAAAAATTTGTGTAAAAGCTATCCGCAGTTTACCCTTTCCGATGTCAGTTTTTCTGTCCCAAAAGGGGCGATTATGGGCTTAATCGGAGAAAACGGCGCGGGAAAATCGACGGTAATGAAGATAATTTTAGGAATGACCCGCGCAGACGGCGGAAAAATCTCTGTGTTTGGACACGAGGGTGTAACCGCTCGGGATAAGGAAAAGATAGGGGTTGTTTTTGATGAGCTTCCCTTTAATCAAACTCTCACTGTTTCCGCATTGGGGAAGGTAATGCAGAATATCTACTCCGAGTGGGATATGCAGGCTTATCAAGGGTATCTATCTCGCTTTTCTCTCCCGGATAAAAAGGAACTCAAAGATTTTTCCAAAGGAATGAAGATGAAGCTTTCGCTGGCAGTCGCGCTCAGCCACCATGCAAAACTGCTGATTTTAGATGAGCCAACCGGCGGTTTGGATCCGGTGGTTCGTGCGGAAATACTGGATTTGTTTTTGGAGTTTATTGCAGACGGGGAAAGTTCCATTTTAGTTTCCTCTCACATTACCGGGGATTTGGAACAGATTGCCGATTATATTACTTTTCTGCATCAGGGAAAACTGATGATGAGCAAAAACAAGGACGATATTATTTATCGTTACGGCATTGCAAAGGCAGACCCGAGAACAATCGAAGCAATCGGCAGCTCTTTCGTTGTAAAGAAAAAGATCAGTCAGTACGGGGCGCAGGCTTTAATTGAGAACAGGGAAGAATTTGCGCGGGAATATCCCGATATTTTGGTTGACCCCATTACATTGGATGCGCTGATGCTCTTCCTTTGTACCGAGCATTAAGCGGCTGAGGAAGAAAGAAGGAATGATGATGAAAGGTCTTATTATCAACGATATTTTTTCGATGAAAAAGCTGATGAAAACGATGCTTGTTGTTTTTGTCGCTTTCGGAATTGCGTGGGCTGTGATGGGACAGGCAGAAACGGGCGCGGCAATCATCGGTGTTTTGGGTGTCACTTATTTGCTGAATCTGTTTTCCTATGATGAGTTTTATCACTGGGAAAACTATGTTGCGGTTCTTCCGCTTTCCAGAAAACAGGTTGTGTTGGCGCGCTATCTGTCGTTCGGATTGACAGTTGTTGTGTTTCAGTTGGTTTCGGCAGTTTATTTATTGATAACAGGAAGTCTTGATGCAAACGGAATCTCAACAATGTTCGGAGTGCTTTTGATGCAGATTTATGTGGGGATTGTTCTGATTCCGGTTTCTTATAAATACGGAACACAAAAAGGTCGATTTATATATATCCTGCTGTTGGGATTGCCGTTTTTGCTTGTCATCGCGGCTTCCGGTTGGATTTCTTCATTGGAACAATCCTCTGCATTTGATTTAATGGGATTGTTGGGGATTGTTGTGTTGGGAATGTTGCTTTTGCTGTTTGTTTCTTTTCGCTGGTCGGTAGCGATTCTGAGCAAAAAGGAATATTAGCTCAAGCGCATGAGCAGAAGGGCAGAACCTGCTAAAGCGCGCAGCGGCGCAGGAATCAACAAAGCGGCAGGAGAGGGCGGTTCAATGAAATCCCCCAATATTTCCCGGGAAATTTCCCGCAGTTTAACAAGAGAAAACTCCTTTTTCCATCCAAGAAAAGAAACAAGGCAGCTGTCCCGAGAATCGGGGCGGCTGTTTTGTATTGGGGAATGTTCTGAAAAGGAAACGGAAAAAAGAGGTTCGGCAACGCCGCTTTCCGGTCCGCAGGAGATGTAAAGAAATCCGACGGAGAATCCCAAAAAGATAAGACTGATAAAAAAAGCGCCGCAAAACAGCCTGATTTGTTTTTTAAATCGTTTACTGTGTTGCAGTTTAGGAAAAAGATTCATTTTGTTTCCCTCCTTTTCCTTTACAATGGACAAAAGAAGAGGAAAATATACAAAGGCAGCCGCAGCAGATTTTCTGCTGCGGCTGCCTGATGTTTTAAAGTAATCAATGACTGTAACCGATGTAATTTCGGGCGTCTAAGTAAGAACCACCGCTGATAATTTCAAAATGACAGTGATTTCCGGTTGCCCAGCCGGTACGTCCGACATAAGCGATGACCTGTCCCTGAGATACCTGCTGTCCGCTGTAAACTGCCAGCTTGCTGCAATGTGCGTATCGGGTTTTGGTTCCGTCCGGATGGTTAATCAAGACATTATATCCGTAACCGTTGGACCAGCCGGCATATGCGACAGTACCTGCTTTGGAAGCCCAGATGGTTGTTCCGGCATTTGCGGCAATGTCTGTTCCGGTGTGTCCGTCATAACCCCAGATTGGGCAGGAGATATAACCGCCGTTGACCGGCCAGATGTATCCGCCGACATTACTTTCGGTGGAATTAGAGCCTGTGCCGGAGAAATCATGGGAGGAGCTTGTCAGCGAACCGACTACAATTTTTGCGTTGACCGGTTCTACCAGTGTTGTTTCGGAGACAACAGCTCGTTCGGTTTCATAACCGTCAATATAGGTAATCTCGCTGGTTACTTCTTTTAAGCCGTTCTTTCCTTCCTGAACGACCTTTTCATAGCTCTTTTCTTTGTTTTTATCAACCTCGGTTTCGGTAGTAAAGGCAATTTCCTGTTGCTGTGTTACGGTGCGAACTACCTTAGTCTGCAAGAACGGCTGTTCGCGGGAAATAACCAGAGTATCGCCCACCAACATATTTTTGCTGACATCGGGATTGAGATTGATTAGCGTTTGAGTAGGAAGGTCGAATTTATCCGCAATCGACCACGGAGAATCCCCTTCTTGAATGGTGTAGGTCTGTTCGCCTTCTACCACACGGTCCAATTTGGCATTGATGCTGTCCAACGATTCGATGGAGGACAGAGGATACAAACCTTCTTCCAGTCGAATTGATTGAACAAAGCTGACTGTTTCCTGTTCGGACGGAGAAGTGTTTTTTCCCTCTTTGGGTTCCGTGTTTTCCTGAGGTTTGGATTCGGACGCTTCGCCTTTTGCTTCTTCTGTATCAGATTGATCCGTTTCAGAATCGGATTCTCCGTCAGAGAGAATCAGGGTTTCACCTTCCAGCATGGTTTTGCTGACTTCGGGGTTTAATTCCAGAAGGGTATCCACCGAGATGCCAAATTCGTTGGCAATCGACCACGGGGAATCTCCCGCTTGAATGGTGTAAGTTTTTTGAGAAGGCTGTTCGTCCGTCTTTTCGGGAGTTTTGGTTTCGGCGGATTCTTCTTTCGGAGCAGCTTTTGTCTGCTCTGTCGGAGCCTGACGGGTTTTAGGTGCAGGAGAAGTTTCTTCTTCTTTGTTTTCTTCCGGTTGTTTATCGGAAGAGGGCGCGGCAGAAACAACCAATGTTTCACCCACCAGCATGGTTTTGCTGACTTCGGGATTGAGATTGAGCAGAGTATCGACTGAAATGCCGAACTCATTGGCGATGGTCCAAGGCGAATCCCCTTCCTGAATGGTGTAGGTTTGCGGCGCGCTTGATTCATCGGACGGCGCTTCCGGCTCTTTTGGAGTATCCTCAATGTTTTCCTGCGGAATATTTTCGGTGTCTTCCGGCAGAGGCTCGGTTTGCTGTGTGTCCGAAGATTCTTCGGAACTTTGTCCCGGTTGATAGGTTCCTTCCTTACGCGCTTTTAAGCTGGTAAGCAGGGAGTCGGGATCGGTAACTGCGCCGATGAACTCGTCATCAACATACAGTCCGGCAGCTTCTTCAAACTTATTTCCCGAAGCGCGGATAATGTTGTTGATTAACACGCTTTCGTCCGAAATCTGGTCAGGTTCCACCACTTCAAGGGAATAGATGGGGACGCTGTCCTCCGGCGGCAGATACGCTTCGTTTACGATACGCTCCTTTACCTTTGTTTCCGCTTCGGAAAAGTCCGCTTCGGAAAGGATATATCCGATATGCTCGCCGTTATATTGTACCCGCAATCCAAAGGTGAGGGTACTGAAATGATGAATGGTAAAAATCAACACACTGATGCCGGCAAGCGGAAGGATATAGTTAATCGTTCCGGCAATCTGTTTTGCGGCAGGGGAAAGCGCGTGAAAAAGGGCGGAGAGATCCAAGCCTTCTTCCCGATGCTGCTGATGGTATTTTTTCCAGTCCTGCAAAGCGTCCCGTGTATCGGTAAACGCTTTTTTCCACTCTTTTTTCCAGCGCCCCTTTGTGGGAGCAACGGCTGCGCGCTGGTCTTTGAGATCAAAGTAAACCCGTCGGATTGCCCATTTAGTGTGCAGGGCGCAGCGTTTTGTAATGCGCCGCAGCCGACGGTAATATCGAATGATTCTTGCGCCCGTTAAGTAGAAGAGGGCGTAAAGAAAATGAATCAAAGAGTACAAGTTGTTGGAAGAACCGGAAGGAGATGGTTTTGAGGGGGTGGTTTTTTCAGGGTTTGACACCGTCTGCCTGCTCCTTTCCAAAATCTTACATAAATTGACATTCTTTTTTACAAACACCCTTTATTATAAAGGGTACGGCGATTTTATTCAAGGTTTGTTACAGAATTGACATTTTCGCAATTTTTTAAAGCTGCAACATTTATCAAAATAATCCTCTTACCATTTTATCTTGTTTTTTTAAAAAAGAACAGGGGGAAAATATAGACATTTTATGAAGAAAAAGCAGATTTTTTATTATTCTTCCTTTTTTTGAAAAAACAGTGTGGTTCAGAGCAAAAAATACGGACGGGAAGAAGAATCCCGTCCGTTAAAAAAAGCTATTTCTTTTTGTTTTTTCCCTTTTTCATCATGTGGTCGTTGGCACGAATCAGGTTTTCTGCGATATAATCGAGCTGTTCCACCTCTTCGTAACGGTCCACCAACGGGCTTTCCTGCAATTCTTCGTAAGCTCCGGTTTCGCGGTAAGCAAATTTTAGAAGAATCGGGGTGAGGATGGTAGTCGCGACTACCATGATAATGACAGGACCAAAGAAAATTTCCGGCATCAGTCCCAAAGCAGTACCTTTATTGGCAACAATCAATGCAACCTCGCCGCGGCAAACCATGCCCACGCCGATTTGTTCGCATTGATGTCCCTTTAATCCGCACAGTTTTGCGCCCAGACCGCAGCCCAACAGCTTGCTGAGAACGGCAACGACAACCAGCAAAATCGAGAAGATAATGATGGTGGAAGTCATTTTCGGCAGTTCGACACTCAGTCCGATGCTTGCAAAAAAGATAGGGGTTAACAGTAAATAAGAAAGAGGCGCAAATTTAACCTCAATATATTTTGCTTTAGAGGTAGTAGAGATAATCAAACCTGCGGCAAATGCGCCGGTGATGTCTGCGACACCAAAAAAGTGTTCTGCGCAGAATGCCATAAACAGACACAGTACGAAGGCAAAAATCGGGTAACGCTGAAGGTCGGTGGAGTGGACATTGGAAATGTACCAGTCCATCGCTTTTTTGACAAGAATTCCGACAATACCGACAAAGAGGAAGAAGCCGACAATTTTCAGCAGAACAATGACAAGACTTGCATCGGAAGAACCGCCGATGCTGGTGACAATCGTTAAAGCGATTAAGCCCAGCACATCGTCAATCAGGGCAGCGGCAAGAATGGTGTTGCCCACAACGGTGCTGAGTTTGCCCATTTCTTTCAGGGTTTCCACTGTGATGGAAACGGAGGTTGCAGTCAGAACAACACCGATAAAAACATCCTGCATAAAGGCATTGGGTTCCCCGCTTTGATTAAAGAAATAAGCGAGAACGGTGCCGCCCAGCAGAGGAACGATAACGCCGCACAACGCAACACAGAAACCTGCTTTTCCTGTTTGTTTTAATTCGTCCAGACTGGTTCCCAGTCCGGCAGTGAACATCATAACAATAACGCCAAGTTCCGATACCTGGGTTAAAAATTCGGTGCTGTGGATGATGCCTAACATGGCAGGACCCATAACCAGACCGGCAAGCAGCGCGCCGACAACCTGGGGCATTTGCAGTCGCTTGGTGATGATACCGAAGATTTTGGTGGTAATCAAGATTAAAGCGATGTCTAAAAGAAAACGGTATGACATAAACAACTCTCCTTTTTGCTGAACTTTTTTACGTTTCACAATTATACTTCTTTGGCGATAATATGCAAGTAAAAATAAATAATTTGTGGCTTATTTCCAATAATTTTATGAACTTATCTAAAAAGAGCTTTTTAAAATTGGAATTTATGCACATTTTTGTTGGTAAAAGTGACGGAAAAGACAAATAAAAATAAAATTATCATAAAAACAGACAAAAACAGAAAATTTTATTGGCTGTTTTGAATGATAATTCCAATAAAGTAAAGTAAAAACTGGAGGAAAAGTCAAACGGAGTATAAAATTTTTGCCCAAAGAAAAGACGGAAAAAAGGCAAAGAAAAAGGAAGAAGCTCCCAAAACGAGAGCTTCTTCCTTTTTCTTTATGGATGAATTTATTCAAGATTTAACTTGTTTTTTAAGAGATAACAGGTTGGGAAGTAAAACAGCAGATTTAATATCATGATTCCCAACAGAGAGAAAGATAAAATAAAAATAACAAATCCGGGACCGGATAAGGTCTGGGAAAGGTTCAGAATTTTAACAAGAGCTGCTGTTCCTCCTGCGCCGACACCGGTTAAAATTGCAACAGGGATACTAATCAGGAAATAAGCAATAAAAGAACCTGCGATACGGTTGCGGCAGAACGGGCGAAGCTGAGAACAAGCCATCGACAGATAAAAGTGCAAAACCTCGTTGGCAAGTCCTGCAAACAAAAGCAAAAACAGAAGCAGCGCGCACAAAACCATAATCAGGACATTTACTAATCCATTGGAGGTGGACATATAGTCAAAAACCGCCTGAATCAGCTGCCAGCAGGCAGAGAAAAATTCCTGAATCTCTCCAAAGGAAAGACTGCCTAATAACAGAATAGTCAAGGACAAAACAGCGGTTATAAAGCTAAAAAACATCCAGATTAACGAAGAAAACAGTTTGGAAAGAACAAGTGTTCCTGTCTTTACCGGAAGGGTATTGCTCAGATATCCCTGGTCGCTGAGAATACTGTGATAAAATTGCGAGATTGCCAGCACTACAGTAACAACACCTAATGCCATAAACAAGCCAAAGATGATGGTAGATACTCCGAACAGCGCGTAAAACCATTGGAAGCGCAGGGAAAGTGCGTCAAGCAAGGACATGGCAAGAATTACCGCATAAAAGGGAAGAAATGTTTTAGAAAGTTCCTTGCAATCATATTTTAACAATTTACCTAACATTTGAATACCTCCCGGAACAGTCCGTCAATTGATTTACCATATTTTTCACGCACGTCATCGACATCGCCGTCGATTACAATTTTTCCCTGATTTAAAAACAGAACCTGATCAAATACCTTTTCGACGTCTTGAATCAAATGAGTGGAAATCAGGATGGAAGCGTCCTCGTTAAAATTTTTGAGGATGGTGCCGAGAATATAATCTCTGGCAGCAGGGTCAACACCGCCGATGGGTTCATCTAACAGATACAGTTTCGCCCGACGGGACATAACCAAAATCAACTGAACCTTTTCTTTGGTTCCCTTGCTTAGATGTTTTAATTTTTGTTGTCCGTCAATTTTAAGGTCGGCAAGCATTTGTTTTGCAGCCTCGGCATCAAAATCGGAATAAAAATCGGAGAAAAACTGCACAATTTCTTCCACACGCATCCAGTCGTTCAGATAGTTCCTTTCCGGAAGGTAGGAGATAACCGACTTAGACTGAATTCCCGGACGGAAAGAATCAATCAGGATTTCCCCTTGGTCGGCTTGAATTAAGCCGGAAATCAGCTTCATCAGAGTGGATTTGCCGCAGCCGTTCGGACCGAGCAAGCCGACAATCTTTCCTTTTGGAATTTCAAAGGTAACTCCTTCCAGAACGGGGCGAGAACCGTAAGCCTTATGAAGATTGGTGATTTTTAAAACAGAGTCGGACACAACGCTGCCGCCCTGCATCATTTCTGTGTTATCGTTCATTATAATTTCCTTTCTCAAATTAGCGGTAATTGGAAAATATCCGAATTATTTCCCGGGAAATTTTCCGCTGTTTTAGCGGTCACTTTCGGCAAGATATTTTTCCAGCAATTTTGGAATCTCTTCCTTTGGATATCCCAAAGCGGAGATGCTTTCTACCATTCTTGCAATTTCATCATAAGCAAGCGTTTTTGCAATTTCCATAATTTTCTCCTTATCTTCTGTGACAAAGCGTCCGGAAGTTCGTTGGCTTTTTACCAGTCCGTCGCGTTCCAGTTCGGAAAGCGCTTTTTGCATGGTATTGGGGTTTACTCCGGCAGCCATCGCCAATTCTCGGACAGCCGGGAGCTTTTCTCCGGGCTGATATTTTCCGCGTGCCAAGTCTGATTTTAAAATTCGTATAATCTGGAGGTAAATGGGCAGGTTATCGTCAAAAGACCAGCTCATTCTCCCGCCTCCTTTCATTATTGTATTAAGTGCTTAATACAATAATACCAGAGCAAAACGGGAATGTCAATAGCAAACCGTAAAAAAACAGAGAAAAGTTGTGATTTACAGAATCCTTATTTCTTTCTCATCATTTTGACATAAAAAAACGGTAGGATAAAGAAAACAAAACGAAGGAGAGATATAAGATGAAGCAGTTGTTTTATCATGCGCAGGTTGTTACAATGGAAGAGGACGAACAGGGACAAATCAAAACAGCAGAGGCGGTTTTAACCGAAAACGGAAAAATTTTGGAAGTGGGAGAAGAAAAGTATCTGCGTGTTTTGGCGGGAGATGACTGCGAACAGATAGACTGCGCCGGCAAGACGCTGCTTCCGGCATTTATCGACAGCCACAGCCATATTACTGCTTTGGCGCAGAGCTTGGGGTTTTGTGATTTAAGCGGGGCAGACAGTTTTGAAGAGATAAGGCTCAGAATGATAAAGTATGCAGGAAAAAATCCGCTGCATGATGGGCAGTGGCTGGTAGGTTTCGGCTATGACCATAATGATTTAAAGGAACATATCCACCCGGACCGCCGCTTTTTAGACGCACTTGCTGAGGAAATATTGCAGCAGGACAGAAGATATTTCCCGGGAAATGAGAAAAAGGAAATCTTTTTAAAGCTCAGTCATGCATCGGGACATATGGGAGTGATGAGCAGCGCGGCGCTTGACTTTCTGTCGATTGACAGTAAAACCCCGAATCCGAGCGGAGGAAGCATCGGGCACGAGGACAACGGAGAGCCAAACGGATATTTGGAGGAAAATGCCTTTATACAAACAACAGAAAAGATTCCGCAGCCTTCCAAAGAAGAATTGATGCAGCAGTTAAAGCAGGCGCAGGAGATTTATCATAGCTATGGGATTACAACAATACAGGACGGACTGACCAAACAGGGACAGTGGGAACTGCTCAAAGAATTTGCGCAAAACGGAGGACTGAAAAGCGATGTGGTGTGTTATGCAGATTTAAAGGAGAACAGAAGTCTGATTTCACAAAACCCCGAATATGCACAAGGCTATCGCGACCATTTAAGGTTGGGCGGATATAAAATCTTTCTGGACGGTTCGCCGCAAGGAAAAACGGCATGGTTGACAGAACCGTATCAGGGAGAGCAGGAATACTGCGGATACCCAATTTATACCGATGAACAGGTGGAAGAACTGGTTAAGGAGGCAGTGCAGGATAACAGACAGCTATTAGCGCACTGCAACGGAGATGCTGCCGCAGAACAATATCTTAACACCTGCTGTAAGGTGGGGGATACGGCAAAGATTCGTCCGGTCATGATTCACGCGCAGCTTTTGCGTCCCGACCAGCTGCTAAAGGTGAAGCGCGCAGGAATGATACCGTCTTATTTTGTTGCTCATACTTGGTTTTGGGGAGATATTCATCTGAAAAATTTAGGGGAAAAACGGGCAAAGAAAATTTCTCCGCTCCGCTCCACAGCTGACATGGGGATCGTATATACCTTGCATCAGGATACGCCGGTTATTCCTCCCGATATGATGAGAACGATTTGGTGCGCTGTAAACAGAAAAAGCAAACAGGGCTGCTCAATGGGGCAGGAGGAACGAATCAGTGTGCAGCAGGCATTAAAAGGGGTAACAATCAACGCGGCTTACCAATATTTTGAAGAGGGAGAAAAGGGAAGCATCAAAAAAGGAAAAGCAGCAGACTTTGTGCTTCTGTCGGAAAATCCGCTGGCCGTTTCTTCCGACCGAATTTGCGAGGTTCGGGTACTGGCAACCTTTTATCGGGGAGAAAAAGTTTACAGCTGTTAGAATAAAATGATGGAAAGTAACTGAAAAAATTGATTCTTTTTTGTCATATTTTACAAAGAGAAAGTTAAATTTTCAAAAAAATTCCTCTTATTTTCTTAAAATGGATTGAAAAAAACAAAATGCTGTGTTACATTTATGAAGATATTTTATGTAATAAGGCGAAAAATGACAAAAATGAGAGTAGCAAACAAGCAGGAAATAGGAGGAACGGCAGGATGGCAAAAATTGTACGTCAGACCCTGCGGGAACAGGTGACACAGGCAATACGGCTGAAATTACTGACCGGCGAATTAAAACCGGGAACCCGTATTGTGGAACAGGATATGGCGCAGGATTTGGGAGTCAGTCGGGGACCGGTAAGGGAAGCGCTGCGCCAAATCGAGCAGGAGGGCCTGGTGGAGTATACTTCCCATGTCGGTTGTTCGGTAAAGGATTTTACCGCGCAGGATGTGTATGAGGTATATCTGCTCAGGGCAAACCTGGAAATTTTATCGGTAAAAATGTGTGAGGGAATTTTTTCCGAGAGAACGCTGTCCAAGATGGCGTGTATTTTAAACAAGATGCAGGAAATTCAGGATATCGAGCAGTTTGATGAAATCATCGAAAATGACAACGAATTTCATGCCTGTATTGTCCGTGAGTGCAAGTTGGATCGGCTTTATACCCTGTGGAACAGCATGAGCGGGGGAAATACCATCGTATTTTATCGTGGCGCAGGAAAAAGCGAGTATGTTGTAAGAAATCAGTACCATATTCACAAGCAGGTGTTGGACGCGCTGAAAACCGGTCAGGTAGAAAAGATTTCTGCCGCTTTAACCGACCATTATATGGAAACCATCAAAGGATATTTGATTGACCACAACACTTCTCCGGAGGAATTTCCCTACAAAATCAATATTCGATTTTAAAATAATGCGGACAGACTGTCAATTTTCGGCAATCTGTCCTTTTTTCGCTGTTTTTTGTTGCAAAGTGGGAAAATTCTACTCTCGGGGACAAAAAACAGGAGGAAAAAAGAAACAGAAATTGTCCTTTCGGATAATCTTTTTTCAGATTAAACATGAAAAGGGGCAGTTTTTTGTGTATTTTATATACAAAAATGCGATAAAAAATGAGTATAAAATTAACAAAGTATGACCTGCTTTGTTGCAATCAATAAAAAAGTGTGGTACAATACTGTCTGCAAGATTGTATACAATCAGCAGAATACTGTATTATCCATACAGACAACCGAAGAATCAAGGGGGAGCAGATGTCAAAGTTAGTTTATAAAACCTTGAGGCAAGAGGTTGTGGACGAAATTCGGCAAAAGATTCTCAGCGGAGAGTTTCGGGCAGGGGAACGCATGAAAGAAAACGAGATTGCGGAATCATTCGGCGTAAGCCGCGGACCTGTCAGAGAGGCGCTGCGTCAGCTGGAGCAGGAAGGGCTTGTAAAATACGAGCGAAATATCGGCTGCTCGGTGGCAAAGGTAAGCCGCGAGGATATTTATGAAATCTGTTTGCTGCGGGCAACGCTGGAAATTTTGGCGGCTCGTCTGTGTAAAGGAAAGCCGGAACCGGAAGCCCTGCAAAAAATGCAGGAGTGTCTGGAACGGATGGAGCAGGCGGGGGATGATGTTTACCGTCTGGCGCAGGAGGACAACCTGTTTCACGCAGCAGTAATCGAACAGTCCGGATTCGGCAAACTGGAAGAAATCTGGAAAAGCACAAACGTCAACAATCTGGCAATCTTCTGCGCGGGCAGAACGGCAAGCTGCAACGGTGCAGAGTACCGACAATCCCATCAGCTGTTGTTGGACAGCTACCGCACCGGAAATGTTGCGCTTATCGGCAAAGAGATTGTGCGGCATTACAGCATCAAATCCAACAAAAACATAGAGGATATTTTTGCATTTCCTCAAACAATCGGATAAAAACAGGAATTCCTGTTTTTTGTTTCGGTTTTCCGAAACAATCTCTTGATATAAGAGAGAATATTTCCTTTGTTTTCTGCACGCAAAAGCGTGTAAAGATAAAAAATAAGAGAGAATTTGAACGGTCCGAAAGGAGAAACAAATCATGGCAATCAAGAAAATTCTGGCAGCTCTGCTGGCAGGCGCAATGATGCTTTCGATGGCAGCTTGCGGCGGCGATGACGAAGATACAACCGTAGGTTCTTCTTCCGAAAATGCAGAA
This sequence comes from uncultured Oscillospiraceae bacterium, assembly GCA_905197685.1. Taxonomy (GTDB): domain Bacteria; phylum Bacillota; class Clostridia; order Oscillospirales; family Ruminococcaceae; genus Negativibacillus. Next base: position 82,920 of record CAJJZS010000005.1, read on the forward strand.
GCAAAGACAATCGACGGAAATGTACTGGACGAAGAACAGTACTTTAACGGCTACCTCAGCGCAGACCCAACCACCCTGGACGGTGTTATCGGCAACGACAGCATCGGCGGCGGCGTTCTGACCAATACAATGGAGCCACTGACCAGACTGGCTGAAAAAGACGGAACCAACATTCGTGAAGGCGCAGGCGCAGAATCCTGGGAATCCAACGAAGAAGGTACTGTTTGGACCTTCCATCTGCGTGACAACACCTGGAGCGACGGTCAGCCTGTAAAAGCGCAGGATTACGTTTATTCTATTGTAAGAACCCTGACACCGGAAACCGGTTCTCCGAACTCCTACCTGCTTACCTGCATTAAAAACGCAAATGCTGTTCTGGCAGGCGAAAAAGACCCTTCCGAACTGGGTGTAAAAGCACTTGACGACAAAACAGTAGAATTTACCCTTGAACAGCCTACCCCATACTTCCTCTCTCTGACCGACGGCAGAGTTATGATGCCGCAGCGTCAGGACATCGTTGAGCAGTACGGCGAAAGCTACGGCGCAGAAGCTACCAACATGGTTTACTGCGGTCCTTTCAAGGTAGAATCCTGGATGCACAACGCTGAAATGGTTCTGGTGAAAAACGACTCCTACTGGGATAAAGACAATGTAAATCTCCAGACCATTAACTACAAAATTATGAACGATGAGAACACCATCTTCAACTCCTTCACCAACGGTTCCATCGACTCCTGCGGCTGCGGTACACCGGAATGGATGGAAAAATTCGGCGCAATGGAAGAAGTTCAGTACATTCACAACGTTTCTCCTTCCGTTCGTTTCCACTTCTTCAATACAAAAGATGAACTGTTCGCAAACAAGAACATCAGAAAAGCATTTACTCTGGCAATTGACCGTGAAGATGTTTCCAAGTCCATCTACTTCAACACTATGGACCCGGCATATGCTTGGGTACCGGACGGCGTTTCCAGCGGCGACCTGGGCATTTACAGAGAACAGGTAGAATCTCCGCTGAAAGCAATGGCTGAAAAAGAAGATCCGAAAGCTCTGCTGCTCAAAGGTATGGAAGAGCTGGGTCTGGGTTCCGATCCTTCTACCCTGAATATCACCTTCACTCTGGGCGATACCAACCAGTGGATTAAGAACTACGGCGAATACTATCAGCAGAAATTTAAAGAAATCCTGGGCGTAAACATCACTCTGGACTTTAACGAATGGGGAACCTTCCAGTCTAAAGTAAACGCAGGCGAATATCAGATGGCTTATATGGTATGGGGCATTGACTACAACGATCCATACGCTATGCTTTCTCTGATGAAATCCGATTCCACCGCAATCCCAACCTTCTGGGCAAACGAAGAATTTGACAAACTGATGGATCAGGCTGCTGTTGAAATGGACGAAGCAAAACGTGTAGAACTGTACAAACAGGCTGAAACAATCCTGATGGACGAAGCTCCGCTTTGCCCGGTTGTAAACGAAGCTTCCAATACATATCGTTATAAATATGTAAAGAACAGCAACACCATGTCGTTTACCTCTACCGGTTTGAAATACGCATATATCAGCGGTCGTCCGGACTAATTCACTTGTCTGAATAAAGACTCTTTGTTATATTGTATTTTCGGAAATAAAGAGGTTATGAACAGAAAGGTGGCCTCGGAAGAGGTCACCTTTTCCTTTTCCAATTAAGGGGGAGAATTATGGTAAAATATATCCTGAAACGAATCGGGTATATGCTGGTTACACTGTTTATTATTACAACCGTAACCTTTTTCATGATGCACTCGATTCCGGGCGACCCGCTGGGCGCTATGGCAAATAAACTGCCGGAACAGGCAAGAGAAAACTACTATGCAAAATACGGTCTGGATAAACCGCTGACCGAACAGTACGGCATCTTTATGAAAAACCTGATTACCAAAGGTGATTTGGGCGAATCGTTAAAATATCCGGGTAAAAGTATTACCGAAACACTGCTTACCAACTCCAAAGTTTCCGGTTTAAACGGCGGTTTGGCGCTGCTGTTCGGTGTAACAACCGGTATCGTGCTGGGTATCATCGCGGCGCTGAATAAAAACAAGTGGCCCGATTATCTGGTTATGTTTATTGCGATGCTGGGTATCACAATTCCGGTCTTTGTATTGGCAGCGATGCTTCAGTATCTGTTCTCGGTAAAATGGCAGATTTTGCCGACCAGCGGCTGGGGTAAACCGAAACACATGGTTTTGCCTATCATCGCAATGTGCTTTGGAAGTATTGCAACCTATGCTCGTTACCTCAAGGCAAATATGCTTGATGTTATGGGACAGGATTACATTCTGACCGCAGAGGCAAAGGGTGTGGACCGTTTCCATGTTATTAAGGACCACGTTTTGAAAAACGCATTTTTGCCGTGTATCACCATTTTGGGCGGACAGATTTCCGGTATTTTCACCGGTTCCTTCGTTATCGAAAAAATGTTTGGTATTCCGGGTCTCGGTTTCTACTATGTTTCTTCGATTAACGACCGCGACTACACCATGATTATCGGTACAACCATCTTTGCGGCGGCTCTGTTTGTTGTGGCTCAGCTGCTGATTGATATTGCATACACCATCTTTGACCCGCGTATCCGCATTAAGTAAGGAGGAAACCATATGGCTACAGAACAGAATATGGCATCTGCAGCGGAATGGGAAGACATTCCGGCGGAAAAATTTGAAATTATCGGCACCGATGATTTCTCCGGCGATATTATTGCCCGTCCGAAAATCGGCTACTGGGCAGACGCATGGAGAAGATTAAAGGAAAATAAAATCGCGCTGGTTGCGCTGATTGTATTGATTCTTTTGATTGTTATGGTTTGTATCGGACCTGCAATTTCCGGTTACAGCTTTGAGCAGGTAGACACCTCTGCAATCAACCAGAAACCAAGCGCAGAACATTGGTTCGGAACCGATTCACTGGGACGCGACCTGTTTGCCCGCGTATGGCAGGGCGGACGCGTTTCCATTATGATTGGTATCGTGGGCGCAGTGGTTGCCAGCGTAATCGGCTGTATTTACGGCGGTATCGCTTCCTATTTCGGAGGCATTGTGGACGATATCATGATGCGTATCGTAGAAGTACTGCTGAGTATTCCATACCTGATTATCGTTATCTTAATCTCGGTTGTTACCGATTCCAAGAGCATCGGTACCATGATGCTTGCTCTGACGCTGACCGGCTGGTGCGGAATTGCCCGTCTGGTTCGCGGACAAATGCTCCAGTTAAAATCGCAGGAATATGTTCTTGCGGCAAATGCGTTGGGCGTTTCCCCGTTTAAAACCATTATGCGCCACATGATTCCGAACACCATCGGCATCATCATTGTAGCGATTACCTTTGATATTCCGGGATATATCTTCTCCGAGGCATTCCTGAGCTACATCGGCTTGGGTATTCAGCCGCCGGATACCAGCTGGGGCGCGCTTGCTTCCGCAGCGCAGCAGAACTTTATGTTCTACCCCTACCAGCTGCTGTTCCCATCCCTGATGATTGCGCTGACCATGCTTTCCTTTACCCTGCTGGGCGACGGACTGCGTGACGCGCTTGACCCGAAACTGAGAAAGTAGGAGGCGGATACTAATGGCAAACGATAAAATTTTAGAAGTAAAAGACCTCAGCGTATCCTTTAACACCTACGCAGGCGAGGTAAAAGCGGTAAGAGGAGTCAGCTTTGAATTAAACCGCGGCGAAACGCTTGCGTTTGTAGGCGAGTCCGGCTGCGGAAAAACCGTTACGGCAAAATCAATCCTCAGATTGTTAAAACCACCTTTTGCAGAGATTAAGGAAGGTTCCCAAATCATCTGCGACGGAAAAGACGTTCTCTCTTTAAATAAAAAGGAACTGTGCGAGTTCCGCGGCGATGAAGTCAGCATGATTTTCCAGGACCCGATGACCTCGCTGAATCCGACCATGACAGTCGGCAAACAGATTATGGAAAGCCTGAAAATCCATAAACACCTGGACAAAAAACAGGCAAGAGAAGAAGCAATCAAGATGCTTAAGATGGTAAACATCCCAAGCGCGGAAAAGCGTGTGGACAGCTATCCGCATGAAATGTCCGGCGGTATGCGTCAGCGCGTTATGATTGCGATGGCTTTGGCGTGCAGCCCGAAAATCCTGATTGCGGACGAACCGACCACTGCGTTGGACGTTACCATTCAGGCACAGATTATGGACCTGATGCGCGAGCTGAAAGAGAAAATGAACACCGCTATCATTCTGGTAACCCATGACTTGGGTGTTGTGGCAAACTTTGCAGACAGAATCCAGGTTATGTACGCAGGACAGGTTGTAGAGCGCGGAACCGCAAGAGAAATTTTCTACGATTCCAAGCATCCGTACACTTGGGCGCTGTTAAGCTCGGTGCCGAAGCTGGCAAAAGAAGCAAAACAGGAACTGTATGCGCTCAAAGGTACTCCGCCGGATTTGATTCTGCCGCTGAACCATTGTCCGTTTGCATCCAGATGCGAATACTGTATGCCAATCTGCAAAGAAAGAAATCCGTTTGAAACAAAGATTACAGATACCCATAAGGTATCCTGCTGGTTACAGCATCCAAAGGCGCCGAAGGTAAAATCCTTCTATGACAGGGAGGGCAAATAATGGATCAGGTAATTGAAAAACTGCAAAATGCAGACAATATTCTGGAAGTCACCGATCTGTGCAAATTCTTTAAAGCAGGACGCAAACAGGTGCTGAAAGCGGTAGACCATGTTTCCATTTCGATTAAACGCGGGGAAACTCTGGGCTTGGTAGGAGAATCCGGCTGCGGAAAAACTACCTGCGGACGCACCATGATTAAACTCTATGAACCAACCTCCGGTAAGGTTGTGTTTGACGGCAAGGATATTTCTACTTTAAAGGGAAAAGACCTGCTGGAATTTAAAAAGAACGTACAGATTATCTTCCAGGACCCATACGCTTCGCTGGACCCGCGTATGACAATCGGGGAAATTATTTCCGAGGGAATGAATGTTCACTTTAAATTGAGCGAACAGGAAAAATCGAATCGTGTGGCAGATTTGCTCAACAAAGTTGGTTTGAGCGCAGAATACGCAAACCGTTTTGCGCACGAGCTGTCCGGCGGTCAGCGTCAGCGTGTCGGCATCGCAAGAGCTTTGGCAGTAGAACCGAAGTTCATTGTCTGCGACGAGCCGATTTCCGCGCTGGACGTATCCATTCAGGCGCAGGTAGTAAACCTTCTGATTAAATTGCAGAAGGAGTTTGGATTGACCTATCTGTTTATCTCCCATGACCTGTCGATGGTAAAACATATTTCCGACCGTGTCGGCGTTATGTATCTGGGTTCGATGGTAGAGCTTGCAAGCAACTATGATTTGTATGACAAGCCGCTGCATCCATACACTCAGGCTCTGATTTCTGCAATCCCGATGGCAGATCCGGATGGGGAAGCTGTCAGAGAAAGAATCAAGCTGGAAGGCGAAGTGCCCAGCCCAATCGACCCGCCGCCGGGCTGTAAGTTCAGACCGAGATGCAGATATGCGATGGACATCTGCGCAAAGGAAGCTCCGCAGCTGTTGGAAGTGGAGCCGAATCACTTTGTTGCCTGCCATCTGTGTCAGCAAGGCAAATAAAATTAAGATAAAAAGCGGCGGGCAAGGAAATTTTCCTTGCCCGCCGCTTTTTGGATAAAGAAAACAAGGAGGGATTTTGGTTGTTAAATCAAAACACGATTGAACAAATTTTAGATTACGCAGTCAGCCACGGCGCAGACTTTGCCGAGGTTTTCTGCGAAGATACCCGCCGCAGCAATTTGACTGTGCTGGGAGAAAAGGTACTCAACAGCTCTGCCGGCAGAGAAAAAGGCGTAGGAATCCGTTTGTTTAAGGGACTGGAAAGCGCATATATCCACACCTCTGATTTTAGAGAAGAAACCATTTTCCGTATGCTCAAAGAGCTTTGCAAATACCGCGAAGGCAGCTTTTCCCGGGAAATACTGGAAAATCTTCAGGCTGTTTCCTTAAATCCGATTGCGCGTTATCCGCAGCAGGTAGCGTTAAGCGATAAGATGGCGCTGTTGTCCCGCGTGGTAAGGGCAGGAAAAGAGGAAGATCTGGTAAGTCAGGTGCGGGTAAACTATGTCGATATGGACCAAAAGGTAAGAATCGCAAACAGCGAAGGTCGCTTTGTGGACGATAACCGGGTAAAAACAAGACTGCACATGACAGTATTTTGTGAGGAAAACGGAGACAGACAGTCCAGCTATTCCGGTCCGGGCGCAATGAAAGGCTTTGAGTTTTATGATGAAATTGATGTGGAACAGGCAGTAAAGCAGGCGGCAAAAAATGCCAAAGCGATGCTGCACGCGCAGCCTTGTCCAACCGGAAGAATGCCGGTCATCATCGCAAACGGTTTTGGCGGATTGTTTTTCCACGAAGCGTGCGGACATTCTCTGGAGGCTTCGGGAGCCGCAAAGGGCAACTCGGAATTTTCCGGAAAAATCGGACAGAAAGTTGCCTCCGATAAGGTAACGCTGATCGACGACGGTTCCATTACCGGAGAATGGGGCTCATTAAAGGTTGATGACGAGGGTGTTCCGACACAGAAAAATGTTTTGATTGAAAACGGTATTTTAAAAAGCTATCTGGTGGATAAGCTCAATGCAAGACGCTTAGGCTGTAAGCCGACCGGCTCCTCCAGGAGACAAAACTACCGGTTTGCACCTACCTCCCGCATGACCAATACCTATATCGCTGCGGGAACCGATACCCAGGAAGAAATGATTGCGGCAACCGAACGCGGCATCTTTGTCAACAGCATCAATGCAGGCTCGGTGAATCCGGCAACCGGAGAATTTAACTTTAACACCAGCGAAACTTTCTTGATTGAAAACGGAAAGATTACCGTTCCGGTTCAAAGCGCAACCTTAATCGGAACCGGCGGAGATATTCTGCAAAAGGTTGATATGGTCGGCAATAACTATGCGCTGGGACAGGGATTCTGCTATGCGGCAAGCGGCGCGCTGTACATCGGTGCAGGTCAGCCCTCTGTTCGAGTAACCGAAATGACTGTGGGAGGAAATCAGGCATGATGACAACGGAAAAAGAAGCGCTCAAACAGCTCACTGCTCGGCTCAAAGAGCAGGGATTTGCGGGGATTCGTTTTTATGTGGAACAGACCGAACACTTTTCTGTGGGTGTGTTTGAAGGCAAACAGGAGCGTTCTGTTCAGGCTCGGGAGAGCATATATTTTGTAGAAGCAGGAAAGGACGGCAAACGCTGCTGTACATATTTTAATACATTAGATGATTTGGACGAGGTAGCAGAACAGCTTACCCTGTCGGCAATGGCTTCTCAGGAGGATTACACTCCAATTCCCGCATTTAAAGAAGAAACGGAGTACACAACGCCGTTTTGTCGGGCAGACGAGCGGGAAATTGCAAACCTGCTTTGCCGTGCAGAACAGGCGGCAAGGGAAGAAAAGAAAATCGCCTGCGTAGATGGCTGTTCGTTTTCCCAAACTTTGCGGGAAGTTACCCTGATGGACGAAAACGGAACTTGCATGAAGGACAGCGGCGAGAGCATGAGCGTCAATGTCAGCGTAGTGTCCCGTGAGGACGGCGATACCGAGATTGCATGGGGAACCCGCAGCGCAGCAAAGGTTGAGGATTTGCAGGCAGTGGCTTTGGCAAAAGAGGTAGCGCAGATGGGCGCGCAGCGCCTGCACGCTTCCCCGATTGCATCGGGAAAATATCCGGTTATCTTAAAAAATGATGCGGCGGCAGAACTGCTGGAAGCCTATCTTCCAATCTTTTTTGCTTCCGAAATTCAGAATGAGATGAGCCGTCTGGCAGGCAAGCTGGGTGAACAGATTGCGGTAGAAGACCTTGACCTGTTGGAGGACCCGAACTTGCCGCAGGGCAGGGTACATCGCCATTTTGACGATGAAGGCGTTGCGGTAAGCCGAAAATATCTGATTCATAAGGGCAAGTTGGAGTCTGTTTTATACAACAGAAAAACCGCGCAAAAGGACAATACAGTCAGCAGCGGAAACGGATTTAAAGCAGAGGTCACTTCCTCGGTAGGTACCGGAGTAACAAATGTAGTGCTGCAAAGCGCATCCGGAGTGCAGTACAGCATGGAACAGCTTTGCGAGAAAATGGAAAACGGACTGATTGTTACCGGTCTGGAGGGTGTGTTTGCAGGCGCAAACAGCATTACCGGCAGCTTTTCTTTGCTGTGTAAAGGACTGATGGTAGAAAACGGCAAGGTGACAAAGCCGTTCTGCGAAGTAACCGTTGCAGGCAGCATTTATGATTTGATGCAGGGTATCATCGCTTTCGGAGATGATCCGGCTCCGACTGCGGCAGGAAGCGCCTTTGTTCAAACACCTTCGATTCTTTTGAAAGATTTAGCGGTATCGGGATTGTAACTTTCAAAAAAGTGTGCTATACTAAGTAGCAAAGGGAAATAAGCATATAAAACATACAAAAAATAAAATAGAATTTATATATTTTATACATATATCCCTTGCAAGTTGGATAGAACAAGAAGAAATAAATAAGGAGTGTAGCGGAATGGATATTTTAAAGAACACCGAAGCGATGGGAAAACGCATCTATGAGGATTTGGAAAAGATTAACTTTATTCGTACCAGCACCTCGGAAGAAGAAACCAGAGCAGCCCACATCATCAAAGATGAGCTTGAAAAAGCAGGACTGGAAGCGCAGATTGAAGAATTTATGGTAGAAACTGCGGATATTGAAACCGTTTCCCTCAAGGCTTTGGGAAAAGAATGGGAAGTTCAGGGCTACCGCCGCTCCGGCAGCACTCCGAAAGAGGGATTGACCGCAAAATTTGCTTATGTTCAGCAGGCAACCGATGTTGACCTTTACGATAAAAAAGGCATGATTGTTATGGTAAACAGCGGCAAGCTCAACGAAGAAGTATATGAAAGACTGGTTCGCTATCAGGTTGCGGCATTTCTGACATGGAACGGCAACGTTTCCGATGACAGAGAACAGACCGACCTGCCGGAACGGGAACTGCGCAGCTGGGCAACCCGTTACGGAAAAATCCCGGGCGGCGTTCTTCGCGCAATCGACGCGATGGAGCTGGTAAAGGGCGAACCGGAAACCGTCACCTTCACCCTGGTTCAGCAGGATGTAGAGCGTCCTTCCAGAAATGTCATTGTACGCATGAAAGGAACCGATGAAACAACAGAAAATGTAACCTTCGGCGCTCATTATGACAGCGTTCCGTTCAGCCACGGCGTTTATGATAACGGTGCAGGCTCGGTTATTTTGATGGAGCTGGCTCGCCACTACAAAGAAAATCCGCCAAAGAGAAACCTGACCTTCTGCTGGTACGGTTCGGAAGAGGTTGGTCTGCTGGGGTCCAAAGCATATGTTGCAGCGCACAAAGACGAACTCAAAGATGTTCAGCTGATGATTAACGTAGACGTTGCAGGTTCTGTTCTGGGCGCAGACTGGGCAGCGATTATGGCAGATGAATCTCTCTGCCGCTTTGTTGAATACCTCTCCAAAGAAATCGGTTTCCCGACCGATGTTACTCAGGAAGTTTACTCCAGCGACTCGGTTCCGTTTGCAAACGAAGGCGTTCCGGCAATCAACTTCTGCCGATTTGGCAGAAACGGCGGCGCAATGATTCATTGTCGCCACGATGTAATTGATTATCTGGATTACAGAAATCTGGGCAAAACAGCCGCATTTGTTCAGACCTTTGCAGACCGCATGGTAAATGCCGTTGTATTCCCGGTTCCGAGAAAGATGCCGGAAAATATGGTAGAAGCAGTGGATAAGTACCTGCGCAAAAAGAGAGTAGACGAAAAATAAGGATAATAAAAAGGTCAATCACAGCTTTTGCTGTGATTGACCTTTTTGTATTGTTTATTTACTGATAATTGTGATTGCAACACGGTTTGGCATACAAACGGCGCTTTGCGGCTCGTGGTCAATCAAACCGAAACGGATACAGACTTGATCGGGACAGTCGGAAGAAAGGAAACGAATTTGATGGTTGCTTACCTCTAAAACTACCGAGACGCCGAATTTGCTTAAATCAATCGTTTGGTCGGGAGAGGAAGAAAGCGGAATTTCCATCACCTGCTCCCCGTCAATCGAGATAAGCGCGGTGGAGTCGGGTCCGCTGTTTTTTTCCATAAAAAATAAAACACCCGCCATCAGTAAGGCAACAAGGGCAATCCCAAGCAAAATTTGTTTATCGCGTTTTCCCATAGAGCAATTCTCCTGTCAGTCAAAGATATTGATATGATACAAAAAAACGGAACGCCCGTCAAGACGTTCCGTTTTTTGTTTTGAGAACTTATTTGGGGAATAAGAGAGGTGTTGAAGAAGAATTAAACGGTTGTTTTCCACAGACCGTGCAGGTTGCAGTATTCGTATGCGGCAACTGCTTTGTCGCAATCGGTCAGCATGAAAACTGCCTGCGGTTTTTCGCCCGGGTTCAGCTCTTTTCTCTGGCTGCCCTGAGCGGTTTCCAGAACAATCCATCTGATAGAATGTTCTTCTGCCATCGGATGTTCCACAGAACCGACAGAAACGGTAACTTTGTTGCCCTCTACGGTAACAACAGGAAGGTGTTTTTCGGTAGCTGCATCTACGCTGCCCGGCTCCAGTTCGGTCATTTTCTGACCGCAGCACATAATCGGCACACCTTTGTTTTCAGCGAAAGTGATGATATTTCCACAATGTTTGCATACATAGAATTTCATAAAAATTTTTCCTTCTTTCTTTTGATTTTTGAGTTTATAAAGTATACTGAATTAGTTTATTTTCTCTTTGACTATAGTATACCATTATTGTATATATTTTGCAAGGGGTAAATCGCATTTTTTAAAAAAATTTTTGAAAAAATCCAACAAACAAGAGCCTTTGCGAACTTTTGTTTTCAAAAGCTGACAAAGGCTCTTATTAGAATGGCTCAGTTACAGGGCAAATATTCCCGTACTGCTGTTTTGCGTTTGACAGGGCGCGTTTTTTGTCATCAACCGGCACAGACCGGCAAGCGCTGCGGCAAGGGAAAAAAGAATCGCGCTGATAAGAACGGGGGTGGGAACGGGCGCTTGCTGCAAAACCTGCAAAGGCTGCGAAAGATTGAGCAGGAAAGAATCGGAGCTGATTATCAAAAAGAAGCTGACAACAAGGAAGCTGCCGAACAGCCATTTGCCCCAAAATCCCAAACGATAAAAGGAAATTGCAAAAAAATATCCAAGCTGCAAAAAGAACAGATTGATGCAGAACAGCATCATTGTTGCTGTCAGCGTTCCCAATATCGGGGAAGACTCGGAAAAATAAAAAACAGGCGAATCAATATTCAAAGAAAGAGCGGACATCACGTAGACAATGACGATGTTGAATATTGTCATAAAGGTGCAAATCAGAGCAGAAAAGAGCAGCCAGCCGCAAAACTGCGTTTTTCTGGTAGAGCCGCACTGAATATGAAATAAAAAGACAGAATGAAAACTGGAGATGCCGGAAATAAAAAGGAAGAAGACGGTTCCGGCTTCCAGTCCGGAAAAGGAGCTGTCCGGCTCTGCCATGAAATATATTTTGGAAATGCCGGACAGAATAAAAAAGACCAGATAAAAAGCGATAATCGCCCACTTGTATTCTAAAAAATGGTAGCGGCAGGATGTGGAAACATTCATAAGGTAATTCCTCCTTAATAGGAATGTACAAAAAGAAAAAAGTGTGATATACTGTACCATACTGAAAAATATAGCTTTAAGTAAGAAAGGATTGTACACCGATGTTATTGCTTTTAATTCCTATTTTAATGATAGTCTGGGGATTGCGCTGGAGAAAAAAACCGCCGGCATACCCCAAAAATCCCGATGTGGGCGGCTGGAACCTGTTTATCGGTTATCGTACCGAATGGGCGCTGAAAAGTCCGGATACCTGGTACTACTCCCATGTATCCTACGGCAGAATGATTCTGCCGCTGGGCATTATTGCGATGTGTATCACGATTGTGGGAATCTTTTTGTTCCCGGTAGAGTGGGCGCTTCAGGCAATTTTAATCAGCGATTTGGTGTTGATTATGCTGCCGTACTATCCGATTGAAAAGAAGATGCGCAAGCTGTTTGATAAGATGGGAAAATGGAAAGAAGGGGAATAACCCTCCAACAAAACAAGGAGCAGAGAATTTTTCTCTGCTCCTTGTTTTTGTTATTCTAAAAAATCCCCAACATAAAAGAAGAAAGCCAGAAGGAGGGACAAAAAACAGTGAGGGAAGAACAATGCTCTCCGTTCCGGCTAAAGGACACTCCGAAATGCGGAAAAACAAACTGCCCGCAGTTGCAAACTAAAATGTCTTTTTGAGAAAGGGATTCTAACACGCCTTGTAAACAGTTTAGCTGCGGGAAAGACTCAAGAACGGGGAAGGCGGGGCAATCCTCGGTTTGAAAAGCGACCGATTTCTGATTTTGGTCATACCATACACAAATCTGTCCCTGCTCGGAACGATAGGAAATTTGTTCAAACCGCCCCATTTGGGTTGTTTGTGCAGCGGGGGTATGCAGTAAGGCGGCGACAGCCTGCTCCGCCTGCTCTTTGGAAAGCCCGATTTGCAGCGAAAATAATTCGCCCGCAGCTTTGGGAAAATTCGGCAGTTTGGGAATAAAATGCTGCGGCAAAATTTCTTCGGCTTCATGAAGGGATAAAGCGTCTAAATAATTTGGGTCAAAAAGACGGACGAACAGAAGATGAAAATGACTGAAATCGTCGGCGTCCAAGCCTTCCTCTCCCATAAAGTCGGATGCCGTTTCATAGCAGATGGAATCGGCTCGTTCAAAGTCAATCCCTAATTGAGGAAATACATAGTGATAACCGGTCTGCGGATTTTCGCTGTCGCACAGAAAAGAATGTTGCTGATTGAGTTGGTAAATCACTTCGGCAGCTTCGGCAGAAAAAACAGGAATCTCCTCAAACAAAACTTCCCGATACAGTGAAACGGAAGAATCAAAGGTAATGCACACGCTCTTTCCTTCCGAATTAAAATGGACAAGAAACAGCGCGCTGAATTGTCCGAAAATGTAGCGGACACAGCTGCCCTCAAAGCCGTACCATTCTTCTTCGGTTTGGGAGATTGGGGAATCAAAATCGGGGTCCCATTCCCGAAGCAAACAATTTAAAGCCTCTTCGGTCTGTTGGCGGGTCATACCTAAATGCAGCGGTCCGATTGCTTTGTTTTCTAATTTGATATTTTTCACCTTTGCAACGCTCCTTTTTTGTCTTTTTAACGGCTCTTATGCTTCTATTGTAGAAAATCACAGCCAAAAGTCAAGGGAAAAAGGAAATCAGTGAATGAATCGGCAATATTTTCATCATTTTGTCGAAAATAGCGATTGATTTTTGTAGGAAAAAGGAATTGATTTTGTATCGCCTTCTTTTATAATAGAATCAAACAGAATCATTTTGAAAAAAGGAGGAAAAGAAGATGAAACAAACTACGAAAAAAATGCGGTATCTGCTTTGGGGAACAATCCTCGTCCTTGCGGCTGCGGCAGTGTTTGCGGTTATTTGGGCGCGGGCAGGCTTGCGAAAGCCGACAGACCTGTTTTGTGAGGTGTGCGACGGCTTGTTTTCTCAAACAGAAAACTATGTTGCCGTAGATAAGCAGCAAAATGATGTTACGCAGACCTTTGTGTCCGAATATGCGGACGCTTACAACCAAAAAGATTACGATACCCTGTGGCAGGCGGTTCGGGAGGAACTGTATGCAATTACCCGGCAGGAAGAAAAACAAGGGGATAACAAAAAATGTCAGGTGGAAAAGAAATATTATGTGCTGGATTGTGTCGGGGAGGGTATCAACTCCGTAACCTTTGAAATGCTTTATCGAATCAATACAGATTTGACAAAGCAGGGTTCTGATTTGCAAGAAATCGGCGCTCCCGTTTTTAATATTGACGTATTTCATGCAGGAAATGCCTATGATTACCAAATCAAAGAAGTGACCGGCGGGGAGGACGGCAAGCGCGCCGAGGTTGAATTTACAATCGAACTGAAAGCCAAATACGGTATCGGAAAATCAGCGGAACAAAGCCGCACCTATCGCGCCACGGTCGAAGGGTAGGAATGGAACGGAACGGGGAATTTTAGCAAGCCCCATTCGATTTTTTTAAAAACAAGTTTTCCTTTTCCTTGCGTACCTTTTGATTGATACCGTACTTTTTTATAAAAAGTTCGGTAAGAACAAATTTTGACATAAGAAAACAGGCTCGGATTGAAAAAAACAATTCAATCCGAGCCTGTTTGTTAGAACAGATTAAAATCCATCTTTTTGGAAAGATATTCCAAAATCTTAATGCCGCCGATGCTGTTTCCCTTTTCGTCCAAAGAAGGACCATAAACGCCGATTCCCATGCGGTCCACCAGCGCGGCGGCAATGCCTCCGCCCACACCGCTTTTGGCAGGAAAACCGACCGTCATGGCAAACTCGCCCGAACCGTCATACATTCCGCAGGTCAGCATCAGCGCGCGGATTGCCTTTGCGCTGTCCGGCTCAATCAGCGCTTCACCGGTAGAGGGGCAGGCGCCGTGGTTGGCAAGTACAGCGCTCATCTGGGCAATATCCATCGCAGTCACATTGACAGAACACATCTTAAAGTAGAAGTCCAGACACTCCTCCACATTTCCTTCTAAAATACCGGAAGCTTTTAAGTAGTAGGCAAGCGCGCGGTTGCGGTCGCCGGTCGCTTTTTCGGAAAGGTAAACCGATTCGTTTAACGCAATTTCCTCATTTCCGCACAGCTTGCGGATAAAGGTAAGAAAACGGTCGAATTTTTCGTCAGAGTCGCTTCCGTCAATGCAGCTTGCCACTGTGATTGCCCCCGCGTTGATAAAAGGGTTAAAAGGTTTTGTTTTGGTTTCCAGCTTGATGATGGAGTTAAACGGGTCGCCGGTCGGCTCTACGCCCACTTTATCCAAAAACAGGTAATCTGCCCCGCGGTCGCTGATGGCAAGAATCAGCGAAGCCAGCTTCGAAATGCTTTGAATGGTAAAGGGAACGCGGGTATCTCCGCACTCCATCACCGTCCCGTCCAAGCCTACAATGCACACTCCGAGGCGATATTTGTTTACCCTTGCAAGTTCGGGAATATATTCGGCAGTTTTGCCCAGTTTCACAAAGCACTCCCCGTATTTAAGCGCGTCCTGAAGACATTCTTGTGTCAGCATAACAAATCGTTCCTTCCTGAAAAAATCGTATACCTTTATTTTACAATAGATTATCGGAATTACAAGAAGCAAAAAGAAAAAAAGGTGTCTAAAAAATATGCCCGTTTTTTGTGCGTATCTTAAAAAAAGAAAGGGGAAAAACGGAAAAAAAGAAAATCTTATCCCTTGCAAAAGGCGGAAAAATCACCCCCGCAGGGAGCAATATGACCGCAGAATAAACTGTACTGGTCGGCGCAGGCGGCTTCTAAAGCGGCAAATTCGGCAGACTGCGGCGAGTGTTTGGAAAGTTTTGCAAGGCTTGCAGAAACGGGAAGAATCGCAGTTTGTTTTGCGAGGGAAAGAATCTCTCTGCCGCGCTCGTTCATTCCCAAAATGCGCAGATAAGGGGGAGTAAGCTCTGCCATCTGCGCCGGAATCTGTAAAAAGGCGGACAATACAAGCCTTCTCACACGGGACAGGGGATAGCGTTTGGTTTTTATCTGTTCATACAGCTGTTCTGTTGAGCAGGAGGAGCGTATCGCACGATACAGTCGGTTTTCAATCCCCTCGGAAAGGTCGGGCAGATTTTTCAGCTCGGATAAGCTCATTCGGCGCAAAGCAGACAATACCGCCCGTTCCCCGGTTTGCATCGAAGCGGTCTGTCCGCTTTGTGCGGCAGCGCGGTAGCGGTGAATCAAACGGTCAGGCAGATAAGGCTCCGCTTTCTCCCATTCCCCATTTATGATTTGCCGGCGCAGATAGCTTGCCGAAGCAAATCCCTCCTGCGGCGCGCCGTCATGGCTGTTTCCGATGCGGGCAATCGGGAGCGGAACGGGTCTTTTGCCGCTTGCCGCTGTTTTGGAAAGTTGGGACAGATATTCCACTGCCAAAATATTGTTCGGCTGCTGCAAAATGCGCGCGGTTTCCTCTCCGAAGATTTGCCCCACAGCGTTTTCTCTTGCCTTTGCAAAGGTAATTCCCCGCGCAAGTTCCTGCTTTAGGCAGGCAGCCACCCGCTTATCTTCGATTGCCTGCGCCGCCTGCGTCAGATGTAAAATATCTGCGTCCTCTGCGCCGAAAGCCAGCAGATCCACACAGCCAAGCGCGGATACCAGCTGCACTGCTCCAAAAGCAAACCGCTGCGCAGTGGAACAGGCATAGCAAACCGGCAGCTCCAGTACCAAATCAACCCCACATTCCATCGCGGCGGCAGCTCTGATACGCTTTGGAAAAACGGCAGGGGTTCCCCTCTGGGTAAAGTCGGGGCTCATCACCGCCACGATGTGCGTTGCGCCCTGCGCCCGTATCTGTTCAATCTGCCATTGATGCCCCTTGTGGAAGGGATTGTACTCTGCGATGACCGCCGCTGTTTTCACCAAACATCCTCCTTGATTGATAAAAAATTATCATATATCGGAATTTTCGACCATTTTCTGTCCAAAAAACCGTACTTTCTCATACTTTTCCGAAAATATTGCCCGCTTGTGCTAAAAAACACAGATTATCTCTTGAAAAGTAGCGTCAGATATAATAATATAGTAAGTGTATCAGAGTGTCAATCTGCTCCTGTAACTCTTTGCTTTGCAGGGGCTTTAAAAATTATGGGAGGAATTTGAAATGAAAATTCTTGTTTTAAACTGTGGAAGCTCTTCCTTGAAGTATCAGCTGATTGATATGGAAAACGAACACGTTCTGACCAAAGGTCTGTGCGAAAGAATCGGTATCGACGGTTCCGTTCTGACCCACAAGGTTCCGGGCAAAGACAACTATGTTGTTGAAACCCCAATGCCGGATCACTCCGTAGCAGTTCAGCTGGTTCTGGATGCTTTGACCGACAAAGACCATGGCGTTATCGCTTCTGTTGACGAAATCAACGCAATCGGTCATCGCGTGCTCCACGGCGGTACAAAATTCACCAAATCCATCGTTGTAAACGAAGATGTAAAAGCTGCAATCCGCGAGTGCTTCGACCTGGGTCCTTTGCACAACCCTGCAAACCTGATGGGTATCGAGGCTTGCGAAAAAGTTTGCCCGGGCAAACCAAACGTAGCAGTATTTGACACCACCTTCGGTATGGGCATGGATGAAAAATCCTACCTGTACGCTATCCCGCACGAATACTTTGAAAAATACGGTGTTCGTCGTTACGGCTTCCACGGAACCAGCCATGGCTTCGTTTCCAAAGAAGCAATCAAATTCGGCGGTCTGGCTGAAGATGCAAAAGTTATCGTTTGCCACATCGGCAACGGCGCTTCCATCTCCGCTTCTGTCGGCGGCAAATGCGTAGACACCTCCATGGGTCTCACCCCTCTGGAAGGTCTGATCATGGGTACCCGTTCCGGCGACCTTGACCCGGCTGTTATCCAGTACATCTGCAACAAAGAAAACAAGTCCGTTGACGAAGTACTCAATATGCTCAACAAGAAATCCGGTCTGCTCGGCATGAGCGGCGGTCTGTCCTCTGACTGCCGTGACATCACCGCAGCAGCAGAAGAAGGTCACCACCTGGCTAAAGTTACTCTGGACGCTTACACCTACCGCATTGCAAAATATGTTGGCGCATACGCAGCAGCAATGAACGGCGTTGACGCAATCGCATTCACCGCAGGCGTTGGCGAAAACGACATCGAAATCCGTGAAGAACTCTGCGAAAAATACTGGGGCTACCTCGGCGTAAAGATTGACAAAGAAGCAAACCACACCAGAGGCGAAAACAAAGTAATCTCCACCGCTGATTCCAAAGTAAAAGTTATGGTTATCCCAACCAACGAAGAACTTGCAATCGCAAGAGATACTCTGGCTCTTATCTAAGTTTTATTTTAGTTTAAAACCCCCCTGCCTAATTTTGGACAGGGGGGTTTTGTATAATCCCTAAAAAATAACGGACAGCATTTGCTGTCCGTTATTTTTTTCGTTATGAAATACTCTGTCGAATCAAGGCTTTAGATGTGCCTTCTTCTTTCGCGGCTCGGTTCGTGTTCGACCTCGGTATCGCGGAAGAAAAAGGAAATTGCCCACACTCCTGCCAGGGCAACCAGCGTATACACAATCCTGCTGAGGATTGCGCCCTGTCCGCCAAACAAACCTGCTACCAGGTCGTACTGAAACAGACCGATGCTTCCCCAGTTCAGCGCGCCGATGACAACCAGCGCAAGTACCAGTTTATCCATCATAGTTTACAACATCTCCTTATCTTTTTTAAGGACACTGTTATTGTAAACCAAACACAGCGGTTCTATTCAAACTTTTTCTCTCATACATTAAAAGGAAAAATCTCTTTTTTATTTTTGCATCAGTTCCTTGACACAGTTTTCGCATACGCAGCGACCTTTAAATTCGGAGATATTTTCCTTCGAGCCGCAGAATACGCAGCGCGGTTCATATTTTTTCAGAACAATTTTGTCGTCCTCGGTCATAATTTCCAGGGAATCTTTGATTTGAATGTCCATAATTCTTCTCAATTCCACCGGAAGCACAATTCTTCCCAGTTCGTCTACCTTTCTTACAATACCGGTTGATTTCATAGTTTTGTCCTCCCTTCGGTTTTACCGACTTTGATTTTTTTTAAGATGAATGATAATCTCTCATAATTCATTCTTGATTTATGACTGGTTTTTTCTTTGTTTTCCTTATAAATCATTCGTAACATAAATATAACCGATTTTTTCCAATCTGTCAATTAGAAAATCTACCAAATTATGGAAATATTTGGTAGAAAAAGTAAATTTTTGATTTCCTTATAGCGAATCATGTCGAATCAATGAAGAAAAGGAGGAATTTATTGTGCTTCAAGCGGTTATTTCTGCTGTTTTTTTGTTTTCTTTTGTTACTGCGCTCTTTCAAGGCACGATGGAAAGCAGCTGCGCAAGGCTGTTATCCGCCCCGGAACAGGCGGTAGAATTGATTGTCAGCATCGGCTGCGGCATCTGTTTTTGGAGCGGAGTGATGGAAGTGGCGCGTCAAAGCGGATTGCTCAAAGGATTGGCAAAGCTGTTTTCTCCGATTTTGTCGTTGCTTTTCCCAAAATGTAAGAAGGATTCTCCCGCAGCTCAGGCAATCTGCCTAAATCTGGCGGCAAACCTGATGGGCTTGGGCGCAGCGGCAGCGCCCGCCGGTATCTGCGCGGTTCGGGAACTGCAAAAATCCGCGCCCGACCCCACGGTTGCCGCCCATGAAACGGTTTTGGTCATTTTGCTCAATACTGCCTCCATGCAGCTCATTCCCACCACTGCCGCCATGCTGCGGCTCAAGGCGGGGGCGGCAAACCCAATGGAGATTTTGCCCGCAGTGTGGATTTCTTCTTTGATTTCCATAACGGCAGGCTTGTCGGCAGCGGCGGCTTTGTCGGCGATTTGGAAAAAGCGCCGTCTTTGAGCCGGGATAGGAGAGTCAAATGTTTCAGATGATTTCAAATCTTGCCGTTCCGCTTGCCCTGTGCCTTGTGTTTTGGGTCGCTTTGGTGCGGCGGGTGGATATTCTTTCGGCATTTGCAAAAGGGGTGCGGGAGGGCGCAAGGGTTGCCGCAGAGATGTTTCCCTCGCTTTTGCTGCTCACCCTTGCAATCGGTATGCTGGAAGCCTCCGGCGGGCTTTCCCTGCTGTGCAAAGCGTTGGAACCGCTTGCCCAAAAGTTGGGGATTGCCCCGCCGCTGATTCCGCTCACCCTGCTGCGCCCGCTTTCCGGCAGCGGGGCGTTGGTGGTGTTTCAAAATATTTTGTCAAATTGGGGAGCGGACAGCGCAGTCGGCAAAATTGCCGCAGTGATGATGGGTTCCACCGAAACCACCTTTTACACGATTGCCATGTATTGCTCGGCGGCAGGAATTAAAAAGAGCAGGTACGCAGCGCCCGCTTCGCTGTGCGCGGATCTTGCCGGTTTTTGCGCAAGCGTGCTGACAGTGCATTGGCTGTTAAGCTAACAGACCCGCAAAAGAGTTAAAGAAGAATCCAATCAGCATGATGCCGACGGTAACGATGCCGAAAAAGGCGCAAAGCAGCTTCGGCTTGATTGCCTTTCTCAGCATAATCATCGAAGGCAGCGAAAGGGCGGTGACAGCCATCATAAAGGAAAGGACGGTTCCAAGTCCCGCGCCTTTGGAGAATAAACCTTCCGCAACGGGAATCGTACCGAAAATATCCGCATACATCGGCACACCCACCAAGGTTGCCAAAGGAACGGAATACCAATGATTGTCGCCTAACAACGAAGCAACAAAGGAGGCGGGGATAAAATTGTGGATTACCGCGCCGATTCCCACACCGAGAAAAATGTAAGGAGCCACCTTTTTTACCGTCGAACCCAGCTGAGATTTTGCGTAATCCAAACGGTCGGAAAAAGAAAGGGCAGGCGCGTCCGGGTTCATTTGAGGAGCAAGACGGATAAAATCTTCCACCTGATTGTCTAAATGCAGCCGCTCAATCAGACTGCCGCCCAACACGGCAAGCAGTAATCCAACCAAAACATAGGCAGCCGCAATCTTTGCGCCAAAGGTTCCGGTCAGCAGCAGCAGCGACCCCAAATCGACCAAAGGGGAGGAAATCAGAAAGGAAAAGGTCACGCCCAACGGCAGCCCCGCCCCGGTAAATCCGATAAACAGCGGGATGGAGGAGCAAGAGCAAAACGGGGTTACAGTGCCAAGCAAAGCGGCAAGCACATTTGCCCGGATGCCGTGAAATCCTCCCAGAATCCGTTTGGCGCGTTCAGGAGGAAAGTAGCTTTGAATCAGGGAGATACCGAAGATGAGGACGGACAACAGGATAAAAATCTTCACGGTATCGTACAGAAAAAAGTGAAGAAACCCGCCAAAGCCGGAAGAAAGATCCACTCCCATCAGGGTCAGAAGTTTGCCGACCGATTGATTTAACCACTTCATGCCTAAAATCTGATTTTGAAAAAAGAGAAAGATATTTTGCGCAACGGACATGATATGTACCTCTCAAAAAACAAACAGACAGAATAAAATTTTATAAAATCGTGTGATTGTTGCACCTTTTTATGCAATTTTTCGGACAAAACGGGGTATAGGTGAAAGAGGAATTTGTAAAACTGCCAAGACAATATAAAATCAGGCAGTTAAAAAAAGAAACGGTTAGAATCCCCGGAATCTCCTGTAAAAAGCAAAGAAAAAATAAAATTTTGTAAAATCGTGTGATTGTTGCACCTTTTTATGCAATTTTTCGGGCAAAACGGGGTATAGGTGAAAGAAGGTTTTTAAAAAGAGTGAAGTATTGCTTCAAACGGCTCTTTTCGAGCAGAATTATTTTAACTTTTTAAGCAGCTTCATAATTTTTTCTACAGATGCCACCTGCCCGCTGACAATCAGCTTGCCGTCCGCCATCAGGGAGGGGGCGGTCATCACACCGAGCTTGACAATCTCAATTAAATCGCTGACCTTTTCAATTTCGGCGTCTAAGCCTAACTGGGTAACGGCTTCTATGGTATTTTCAAACAAAGCGTCACAGCGGTCGCAGCCTTCTCCGATAACTTTCAGATTCATTTTTGTTCCCTCCTTAGTTTTTCAGTTCCATCTTTAAGCCGACCTCCTGTTCCCAAACCGAAAACAGTCGGCGAATCAGAGCGGTTCCCGTTTTGGAGATAAACACCATCTGGGATTTCGGCTGTTCGGGGCAGGGTTTTATGTCAACGCGGTTTCCTACCAGATCTACCTGGTGCCAGCCTTTTGACTGTAAGCGGAAAAATCCCTTTGCGCGGTACAGGTCGGGGGCGAGGGTAAGAAGAAAGTTTGTTAATTTTTCCTGAGGTACTTCCCCCTCGAAGTTTAAAAACAGCGTTTTGGGTTTGGTTTCCTCCGAATTGGTGGTTTCTTCGTTTTCTGCCCATTGATACCGCATCAAATCCTGTTGCAGAAAATCAAGGTCAAGGCTTGCGTTTGCGCTGGTTTCAATCGGGCAGACCGGGTTTAATTCCCTGATTTTCTCCTTTACTTTCAGCAAACGCTCGGCATTCACCAAGTCCACTTTGGTAATTACGGCAAGGTGGCAGTGCTTTAACTGGCGGGAAACGCTTTCCATATCGTCCAGCTCTTCCAAAAAGTTTTGGGCGTCCACAAGGCACAGCGAGCCGCTGTAATCAAAAACATCGCCGCACAGCGTTTTTGCAGCCGCTAAGATTTCAGCCATATTGGACGGGTCGCCGATGCCGGAGCTTTCCACAAACAGATAGTCAAAATGATGCTCCGCCATTTCTGCCAAAGCCTGCACAAAGGAAAGGCGCAGGCAGGAACAGAAGATAGAACCGCGGTTCAATTCCACCATCTGAATGTCATCGTTGCGCAGAATCGTTCCGTCGATTCCCAACTTGCCAAATTCGTTCTGAATAATTCCGATTTTTTTCCCCTTCAGCTCGTCAATCAATTTAAGCAGCAGGGTGGTTTTGCCCGAGCCTAAAAATCCGGTCAGGGCATACAGTTTGGTTTTGTGTTCCATAGCGGCAGCGCTCCTTTGCAAATTTTTGCAGCAACAGTCCGAATCCGTATCCGAAGATTGGTTTGCGTTTTCGTCGGAGGAAAGCTCCTGCAACAGCAGGCAGGCGTGTTCTAACCCGGCTTGGTTCAGCGAGTAGTGCGTCCATTTTCCCTCTTTGCGGGCGGTGACAACGCCGGAATCGCACAAAATTTTCATGTGGTGCGACAGGGTAGGCTGGGTAATTTCCAGTTTATTAAGCAGCACGCAGGCGCAGCGTTCCCCGCCCTTTAGCAGTTCCAAGATTTTCCATCGGTTTTCGTCGCAGAACGCCTTCATGACAGCGACCTTTTCGGAATACAGATTCATGACCTCACCTCATATTGATTATTATCTATCTGTATGATAAAATATAAATAGATATTTGTCAATATGTTTTTTAAAAGAACCGCTCAAAACACAAGGCTTGTATTCTCAGTCGGATTATATTACAATAACCAAAACTGTATTTTAAAGTAAGAGGTGAAAAAATGGTAGAAGTCTTTTTTGATTTCAGCGCTTGTTCACGGATGAAGGGCATGATGGCAAGAGGGGGTTTCCAACAAGGGACAGCGGTGTGTTATGAGGAAGATTTCTCTCTGGGCAGATTGCTTCCACAAACCGAACAAGCCCGCGCCGCTCAACTGCAAAGCTGCGGACTGCCTGTGACTTGGGAAGAACTGGAAAAGAGAAACAAACCGTTTTGGGAAGCATTTGAATCTTCCCGAAATTTTCGGGTCTGGACCTCGGACAGTCCGTATGAAGCGGCGGGACTTTGTTGGTTTTGCTATCTTTGTCAAAATAAATCCGACGCTGTAAAGAATATTCTGCTGTGCAGCCTTTCTTCCCTTCCGGATACCCGGGCGATTGACATTAACACAATGGAAGAAGAGGAATACAAGCTGCTTATCGAATGCCGGAGGCGGGTGCAAACAGAAGGTTATGCCCGCCGTTGGGAAAAACTGCTTGCGGAAAACGCGCCTCTGCGTCTGACAAAGGACGGAGAAGTCTGCTCTGTAGGGGAAGATTTTTTTGACAAATCTTTGTTGCGGCGCTTGCAAAACGGGGACACCCCGACAGAAGCCGCCTGCTGTGTCGCAGATCGACAGAGAACGGAAAACCGTCAGCTTTTTAATCTTTATTTCCTGATTGACCGGGCAGAAAAAATAAAAAGGAGAACCTCATTCCGAGATTCTCCTGTGGATTGTTAATCGTCTTTTCTGCGCTTTAACATATTTTTTAAGCGGTACATATTTGCCAGTTGGCGGCGCATGGTTTTTTCTTCGTCCACCTCAACGGTGCCGTCGTCGTGGATAACCAGCCAGCTGCCTTCCTGCGCGTTTTCCGGCAGACGCTTGCGGGGAAATGCGTCCAACTGTCCGTCCGGTGTCTGGCAGACAACATAGGTTTCCTCAAAGCGGTCGATAATCAGCTCTCTCATCGTTTTGTTTCGCTCCTTTTCGTGTAATATCCGTCATGATGCGGTTATGGTTTTTCGGTTCGTACCGAGATGGTTTCTCCGTCCGAGGTAAAGGTGATGTTTCCCGACAAATCGGTGCGGTAGTAGGGAATATCCAGCTGCTCGAGATTTTCAACCGTTTCATCGTGCGGATGCCCGTACTTGTTGGCTTTTCCGCAGGAGATGGAAGCGTATTCGGGGGAAACGGCGTCCAGATATTCCCGGGAAGAGGAGGTAGAGCTGCCGTGATGCCCCATTGTCATCATATCGCAGTCTAAATTCGCGTTGTTTTCTATCAGCAGTTGTTCCATCGGTTCTTCCTGGTCGCCGTTAAAGAGGAAGGAAGTTTCTCCGAAATCCAGGCGGCAGACCACCGAGGTGTTGTTTAAGTCCTCAACCTCTTCGGTAACGGGTCCCAAAACGGTAACAACCGCGCCGCTTCCCAAATCAATGGTATCTCCGGAATCCACCTGGGACAGCGGAATGTTTTTCTGCTCGATGACATCCAAAACATCTTCATAGGTTTTGGTGGTAGGGGTGAGTTTGTCGGGAATATGTCCGAACAAAACCTCCCCGACCGGAATATTTTCCAAAACGGTATCCAGTCCGCCGATATGGTCGGAGTGCGGGTGGGTGGCAAGGGCGTAATCAAGCGAATCCAGTCCGAGGGTGTCGATAAATTCCAAAACCTCGTCGCCCATATTGTTTTCTCCGGCGTCAATCAGCATGGATTTTTCGTTGGTGGTGATGAGAATACTTTCTCCCTGTCCCACATCAATGATATAGACCTTTGCCTCTCCCGTAGCGGGAAGGGAAGGGGCGGGAGAGGTCGGACCGCCGTACAGAATACGGTCAATCGTATCAAGACATTGTTGGAAAAAGGAGGTATCCATGCCGGTCAGCTCGCCGCCGAAGGTGATGACGCTCAGCACAACGGCAAGGACGGCAAAGGTTGTGATTGCCCATTTGGGCAGCGATTGATTATATTGCTTTTTTCTTTTTCGTTTTGCCATAGGGGTTCTCCGTTTTACAGTTTAACGATATTTTTTGCGGGAGGAGCGGGTATCGTTGGTCAGCAGTCCGCCGCGCTGCACCACAGGGGTTTTGCGGGCAGATTTTGCTCCCTGCTTTTTTGCCGATTTTTTGGAAGAAGCGCGTTCGGGCTGTCTGCTTTGCGCGGTTTTCTGCCGGTGGGCGCGGATATAGTCGGCGTCCGGGGCAACAAGGCAGTCCGGACCGTTGCCGATTAAGTCCTCCCTGTGGGCGCGGATCAACGCCTCGATGACATTGCGGCGATTTTCCGGCTTATAATATTGCAGCAGGGTGCGCTGATAGAATTTTTCCTCTGCAGTTTTGGGTACGTATACCGGCTCCATTGTCTGCGGGTCCAATCCGGTGTAGAACATACAGGTGGAGTTGGTTCCCGGAGTGGGGTAAAAGTCCTGCACCTGTTCGGGACGCATCCGATGCTTTTTCAGGTAAACGGCAAGCTCCACCGCATCCGAAAGGGTGCAGCCGGGGTGGGAGGACATCAGATAGGGAACAAGATACTGCTCTTTTCCTATTTTTTTGGTTTCCTCATAAAACCGCTTGCAGAAACGGTCAAAATCCTGGACGTGCGGTTTGCCCATCTTGTCCAGAACATGGTTGACGCAATGTTCCGGAGCCACTTTCAGCTGTCCGCTGATGTGATATTTTACCAATTCCTGCATAAAGGTCGGGTCCGGGTCGGCAATCGCGTAATCGTAGCGGATTCCCGAGCGGACAAATACCTTTTTTACGCCTTTGATTTTTCTGAGTTTACGCAGCAAATCCACATACTCGCTGTGGTCTATGTCCATAGCGGGGCAGGGTTTCGGAGCTAGGCATTTGCGGTTTTGGCACAGCCCATGTTCCAGCTGCTTTTTGCAGGAGGGGTAGCGGAAATTGGCAGTCGGACCGCCGACATCGTGGATGTATCCTTTAAAGCGCGGGTTGCGGGTCATTTCCTCGGCTTCTGCGATGATAGATTCCTCGCTGCGGGAAACCACCTGTCTGCCCTGGTGAAAGGTAATGGCGCAGAAGTTGCAGTTGCCAAAGCAGCCGCGGTTTTGCATGATAGAAAATTCTACTTCTTTGATGGCGTCCACGCCGCCCATCGCTTCATAGGAAGGGTGGTAGGTGCGGGTGAAAGGGAGCTGAAATACATGGTCCAGCTCCTCGCGGGTTAAAGTCTGCATCGGCGGATTCTGCACCAGATATTCGGTGTCGGTCTGCTTTTGCACGATGATTTTTCCGTACACGGCGTCCTGCCACTCGTTTTGAATTTGGTGCGCTTTGGCATAACTTTCTTTGTTTTCGGCTACCTTGCGGTAAGAAGCGCAGGACACGCTGTCGGCAGGGATTTCGTCTTGGCTGCAAAGGTAGCAGGTTCCGCGAATATTGCGGATTTGGTGAATGTCCGTACCCGTTGAGAGCTGCTCAATCAGCTGCGCGATGACCTTTTCCCCCATGCCGTACAGCAGCAGGTCTGCCTGAGCCTCCACCAGAATAGATGGGCGCACCGCATCGTCCCAGTAGTCATAGTGGGCAAAGCGGCGCAGAGAGGCTTCCAGACCGCCGATGATGATGTTGGAATCGGGATAGAGGCGGCGAAGCGTTCGGGAATAGACGATGGTGGCGCGGTCGGGGCGTCTGCCGGCTTTGCCGCCCGGAGTGTAGGCGTCGTCGCTTCGTTTTCGTTTGGCGGCGGTGTAGTGGGCGACCATCGAGTCGATGTTGCCGCCGGTGACAAGAAAGCCGTATTTCGGCGTTCCGAACTCGGTGTAATCCCGATCGTTTACCGGCTGGGAGATGATACCGACAGAATATCCCAGCGCTTCGATGATGCGGGAGATGATGGCGGCGCCGAAGCTGGGGTGATCGACGTAAGCGTCACCGATTACATAGACAAAATCAAGCTGATTCCATCCTCGCTCCGACGCTTCCGATTTTGTGATAGGAAGAAATTTTGCGCTCATGACACGCTCCTTTTTAAAATTCAAATCAAAATATACTGCCTTTACAGTATAGCACAGGGAGAGGGCGCGGTAAAGTTTTTCGTATAAAAAAACGGATACAGAACAAGTCTGTATCCGTCAGAACTGTAAAGTTGTGCTTTGGAAAAAGAACTACTTGAGTTCGATTTCTGCGCCAGCTTCTTCCAGTTTTGCTTTGATTTCTTCTGCTTCTGCTTTGGAAGCGCCTTCTTTGATCGGTTTTGGGCACTCGTCAACGAGAGCTTTTGCTTCTTTCAGACCCAGACCGGTGATTTCTTTAACGATTTTGATAACGCCCATTTTGCTAGCGCCAGCGTTTTTGAGGATAACGTCAAATTCAGTTTTCTCCTCAGCAGCAGCAGCAGCCGGAGCAGCTGCAACAGCTACAGGAGCTGCAGCGGAAACGCCAAATTCTTCTTCTAATGCTTTTACGAGCTCAGCAAGCTCAAGAACAGTCAGTTCTTTAACATTTTCAACAAATGCTAAAACTTTCTCAGAAGCCATGATAGTACCTCCATAATTTTCAAATAATTAAATGTAATGACCGCAGCCGACAGGCTGCACAATAAAAGATGGATTATTCAGCAGCCGGAGCTTCTTCAGCAGCAGCCGGAGCGCCTGCCTCTTCCTCTTTCTTCTCACCGATTGCTTTAACAGCAACAGCAAGACCTCTGAGGTTGCCGGTAAGAACGCTGAGCAACATGGAGATAAGTCCTTCTTTGTTTGGAAGCTTGGACAGAGTCTCGATGCCTGCTTTATCCATTGGTTTACCATCGGCAAAACCAGCTTTTACAGAGTAGCCGTTTTTAGCACCCTCAGCGTATTTGCAGATGATTTTTGCAGCAACGATCGGATCATCGTTGGAGATTGCGATAGCGGTGGTGTTTTCCAGCACGTTGGAGATTTCCTCATAAGCGGTATCTTTCAGTGCAAGACGGAGCATGGTGTTTTTAACAACACGGTACTCAACGCCGGCTTCACGCAGTTCTTTACGAAGTTTGGTATCGTCAGCTACATTGATGCCCTTGTAATCAACAAGAACACCGGCAGCAGCGTTTGCGAGTTTGTCTTTGAGCTCGGCAACATACTGCTGTTTTTCGAGTAAAACTTTTTCGTTTGGCAAATCAGTTCACCTCCTGAAAGTTGTTTGCCGCGGACACCTGTTGTCCGCGGTGCGGATTCGATGCAAATCGCCGCTCTGGGAAGAGCCTTTGTGCAAAGGTTCTCCTCAGAAAACCCGAAACATAAAAAAACTCTTTTCGCCCGGAACACCGAGGGAAAAGAGCAGATGAAAAGTCATAGTTAAAAATACTTTATCATCGTTTCCTCGGCAGGCTGATTTAAGCAATGCTTTTTGCATTTGCACCTGCTGTCTATGGAATCATGACAGCTTTTTTATTATATCCAAAGGCTGAAAAACTGTCAAGGGTAAAATCGGCGTTTTTTCAGCCTTTTTGGAAAAATTATAGATTCTGCATAAGCTCATAGGAAACAAAGGCGGGCAAATAGGGCAATCCGCACCTGATTTTATGCCGACTGCGCGCGCCGATACAGTCCTTTTGTTTTCCATTTGCCGCTTTTCCAGCGCAGCAGCATCAGCACCCCGCGCAGGCACTCGTCCGCGGCAAAGGCAATCCAGATGCCGGAGAGCCCCAAACGGCAGGGGACAGCCAGAACAAAGGCGCCCAGAGTGGAAACAATCCACATCGAAAATACGGCGACCACAGAGGGGTAAACAGTGTCCCCCGCGCCGCGCAGACCGTTTATGACAACAATGTTAAAGGTTCTGCCGAACTCGACAAACAGGTCAATCCAGAACAGGGCGGCGCCCGCCGCAACAACAACCGGGTCGGAGGTAAAAATCATCATCAGCTGCCGGCGGACAAAGAGGGCTGCAACGCTGATTGACATTGAAATCAGCAGGGAAATTTTCAGCGAGCGCATACAGACGCGGTCGGCAGAATCGGTGTCCGAATTGCCGATGTGGTAGCCCACCAGAATCTGCGCCGCCTGTGCAATCGAGTTGGAAAAGACATAGAAGAAGATGACAATGTTGGAAAAGTAGGTTTTGGTGATGAAATCGGTGTCGGAGAGAAAGCGGAAAATCATTGAGGTGACAACCAGCTGCGCCACATTGTAGTTGATGCTTTCAAAGGCAGAGGGCAAGCCGACCAGCAGGATTTTTTTGCTTTCCTCTTTTGGGAAAGGCTTGAGCAGCGAAAAGACGGAGACGGATTCCACATTTCGGAAAAGCAGGATACACAGGATAAGGATGCCGACAACGCGGGCAAGGGTGGTGGCGATTGCAACCCCGCGCACGCCCAAAGCAGGAAAACCGAACAACCCCAAAACAAAGGCGGTATCCAAAACGGCATTCAGGATATTCATGATGACGGTAACATACATGGAGGTCTTGGTGTAGCCGTGGCTGCGCAGAATGGCTGTTACCGAGTTTAAAATTGCCTGGGTGAAGATAAATCCGCCGACAATCAGCAGATATTCGCAGGCATACTCTAAAATCTCGCCCTGCGCGCCGAGAAAGGTTAAGATTTGGCGGTGAAACAGGGCGATGACTGCGGAGATAATCAGACCGATGGCGGAGCTGAAAACCAGAGAAAGGGCAGCAATCATCGAAGCGCTTTCCCGCTTTTGCGCGCCCAGACTTTGAGAAATTAAAATTGCCGTTGCCCCCGAGATGATGCTGAACACCAGATTGCAGATAGAGATGACCTGATTGGCAGCGCTGACTGCGGCGGAGGCGACATCGTTATAGCGGCTGAGGACAAAGATGTCGATAAAGCCGAGCAGCATGAACAGCATATTTTCAATCAAAATGGGCCAGGTGAGGCTGAAAAGATTCATTCGTTGTTTCATGATACAGTTCCTTCCTTTTTGCTTCTTCAAAATAAACCTCAATAAAATTACAGCGAAGGGGGCGGATTGTCAACAGATTTTTGGGCGGAAAACGGTCATTTTTCCCCTTTGAATAAAAACAGAACCGCTTGGGAAAAACAGATTGTGCAATCGCAAAATAAGCTGAAATTTTGGTGAATCCGGCAATTCTTTGTGCAGATAAAACAAGATGAAATCAAGGAAATAGGAGATTCTGCCGGTTTTTCGGAAATATTGCTTGTTTGTTTTCTTTTTTGTGCTACAATAGACAAAAATAAGAAACGGAGGGAACTGTGATGAACGATAAGATGTTCCGACAATTTATGCAAACAGAAGCGGACACCTCATGGATTGGATTGGGGCGGATACGCTCGCCGGAGCAGGCAACGCCGTATTTTTGCGACCCGATTGGATTTCGTGAATTTGCCGGCTTGGAGGCAGACGGAATCCGTTACGGGTTTATCGACGGATTTGGGGAAACGGTGTTTGTGGTAAACCCTCTGCCGCCCGAGGACGAGTATGTTTGTCCGATTGCCCGCAATTTTGAGGACTTTCTGCGACTGGTGTTAGCCTGCAAAAATGCAAATTCCTTTGACCAGATGATTTGGATGGACAAAGAACAGTATGAAAGATTGCAGGAGCAAACCGTTCGCGACCTGCCCGAGGAAAGCGCGCAGGCGCTGAATACAATACAGGAGGAGTTTGGTTTAGAGCCGATGCCCAATCCGTTTGATTATGTAAAGCGGCTGCAAAAGGAATTTGACCCTTCCGTTCTGCAATTTTCCGATGAATACTACGATACACTGGGATTGGAACTTCCCGAACGATAACAGATGATGAAAAACTCTCCCGCTATGCTTTGATAAAGTATGGCGGGGGAGTTTTTTTCGGCTTTGCGGGAATAAAGAAAGTAAAACAGGATAGAATGGAAAAGAAAGGAAAGAAAAAAATTTGAAAAAAGGGTTGACAAAACAATACCTAAATGGTATATTATAATAAGTAATGATAATGATTACTGACAAGGAGAACAAAATGACAGGGCAAAGAAGAAACTCACGGCAAAGAACCCTGATTTTACAAACGGTGCAGCGCTCGCGCAGCCACCCCAGCGCAGAGGAGGTTTACCGAGAGGTACAGCGGCAGATTCCGCAAATCAGTCTCGGCACCGTTTACCGGAACCTGAATTTGCTGGAGGAATCGGGTATGATTCGCCGAATCCATACCGGAGTGGGCAGCGACCGCTTTGACGGCATTACGGTAAAGCATCCGCACTTTATCTGTTCTTGCTGCAAAAGGGCGTTTGATTTAACATATAGCAAAGAAACCGTGCCGGAGCAGCTTGCCGGAATGTTTTACACAGACGGCGGCGAGATTCGGGAAATTCAGGTTCAGGCGTTCGGCATCTGTCGGGACTGCATGGAATCGGGGCAAAATATCAACTGTTTGTAATCAGAAAATAAAAGAAAGATATTACAGAAAGGCGGCTTTATTGTGACAAACTTAAAAGGTACAAAAACAGAGAAAAACTTACAGACTGCTTTTGCGGGAGAATCTCAGGCAAGAAACAAGTACACCTTCTACGCTTCTCAGGCGAAAAAAGAAGGATTTGAACAGATTGCCGCAATCTTTACCGAAACGGCAAACAACGAAAAAGAACACGCAAAGCTGTGGTTTAAGCTGCTCAATGATGGCATCGGCAGCACCGCAGAAAACCTGAAAGACGCAGCAGCGGGCGAAAATTACGAATGGACCGATATGTACGCAACCTTTGCAAAAGAGGCAAGGGAAGAAGGCTTTGACAGAATCGCTTTCCTCTTTGAAGAGGTGGGCAAGATTGAAAAAGAGCATGAAGAACGCTATCGTCAGCTTTGCAAAAATATCGAAGAAGGCAAAGTATTTAACCGCGAAGGCAAGACAGCTTGGATTTGCAGAAACTGCGGTCACATCCACTTTGGCGAAGAGGCGCCCGAAGCCTGTCCGGTATGCGCTCATCCAAAAGCGTACTTTGAATTAAGAGCACAGAACTACTAATCGGTTTTGATTGCCGTTACTTTTTTTAAATTCAAAATTCCCTCTTAAAAAAATCCTAATTTGAAAACCCCAAAAAGGTTCCGCACCGTTTTTTTGACGGTGCGGAACCTTTTTTACAGGACGGGTGTAACAAAAAGACAGGAAAACCGTTTTAATGGTAGAAAGGTTTTGAAAACCGAACAGAAAGGGGAAAAAGAAAGATGATAAAACAGGCAGTTTCTGCGATATTGGCATTGGGGTTGGCTCTCGGTTCGGGGAGCGTTGCGCCAAACAATCGGGATTTAACCGGAAAATTGGAACGAAACGAGATTACCCCGACAGAAATTTCCGCGCCGGAATATCAACAGAAAAACCCGAAGGAGGAATTGACGCAGTTTTCTTTGGAACTGATGCAGCAGGAATTTGAGCAAAACAATCTGCTGATTTCCCCGCTTTCGATTCTTTCCGCGTTGGGTATGACGATGAACGGGGCGAAGGGGGAAACGCTTGCTCAGATGGAGCAGGTTTTCCACACCGAGAAGGACAGCTTAAACGAGTATCTGTATTCGTACCTTCATCAGCTGCCCTCAAGCAAGGAAAGCAAGATAAATCTTGCCAATTCTGTCTGGATTCGGGACGAAAAGGGGCTGAAAGTAAAGAAGAATTTTTTGCAGACCGCGCTGGATTACTACGATTCACAAATTTACAAAGAGCCGTTTAACAACAGCACCAAAAAGAAAATCAACGATTGGGTGAAAAAGGAAACGGACGGAATGATTCCAAAGGTTTTGGAAGAAGCGCCCCCGAAAGACGCGATGATGTATCTGGTGAATGCCCTTTCCTTTGACGGAAAATGGAGCAATCCCTATTTTGAGCATCAGGTGTGGGACGGAACCTTTACAACCGAGTCAGGGGAAAAGCAGGACGTTACCTTTATGGGCGGCGAACAGTACGGATATATTCGTTTGGAAAACGCTTCGGGATTCGGAAAACCGTACAAAGGCGGCGCGTATGAATTTGTTGCCCTGCTGCCGGACGAGGGAGTCAGTATGCAGGAGTTTTTAAGCACACTGGACGCAGAAGAGATGATGCAGGCGGTGAAAAATAGGCGAAAGAAAAATGTACAGACCAAAATGCCGAAGTTTTCCGCAGAATATTCCGGCAACTTAAATGAGTCTTTGATGACATTGGGCATGACCGATGCGTTCGATTTCGGGAAAGCGGATTTTTCTTTGATGGCAAGCTCGTCAAGAGGAAACCTTTTTATCAGTAATGTGATTCACAAGACAAAAATTGATGTAAACGAACAGGGAACCAAAGCCGGAGCGGCAACGGTTGTGGAGATGTGTGCTGAAGCGGCAATCGAAGGAGAAAAGCCGAAAGAGGTCTTTTTGGACCGTCCGTTTTTCTATATGATTGTGGACTGCGAGCAAAACTTCCCTGTCTTTATGGGTTGTCTGATGCAGGCAGAGTAAAAAAACAAAAGAGGGTCGGAAATTTTTCCGACCCTCTTTTGTTTAGAAAGAGCGGGAACAGCTTTCTTAAAAAAGGGAAAGAGCGGGAGAAAACGGAAAAAGCGATTTTCAGCCTTTTCTCTTTGAGTCCCAAAGCGGGGAGAAACGGCATAGGATAACAGTACCGGAGGAAACAGCAGCCTCCGTCAAATAAGGAAAGCGGCTGAGGAAT
Source organism: uncultured Oscillospiraceae bacterium (assembly GCA_905197685.1). Taxonomy (GTDB): domain Bacteria; phylum Bacillota; class Clostridia; order Oscillospirales; family Ruminococcaceae; genus Negativibacillus. The sequence continues at coordinate 116,637 of CAJJZS010000005.1, forward strand.
GAAAATTCCTTAGCCGCTTTGCGCTTTTAGAGAGGCGGATTTTGAATGATACAGCGGCTGACGCCGATTTTTTCCTGCAAGGCGGACAGCTCTTCTGCCGTCATTCCTTCAGCATCGAAGAAAGCAATCAGATTGCGGTCGCCCAGCGCCTGTTCTACCGCAGCTCCCGCGGTTTTTAAGGTGTTGTACGGGTCGGCAGCCGGCTGAGGAATCGAAACAGAGTCGGTGGTAATGCCGTTTCCGAACACATTTAAGCTAAAATCAACCACCGTATTTTGAGAAGCGATGTCGGCAGCTTCTCCGAAATACATTCGGTTGTCAACGCCCAAAATATTGGCAGCCGAGAAAAATCCGGTTAAATCGACGCCCTTTTGCGCGGCGTATTCGGTCATCTGCTGCAAATACTGTTTTAAGAAGGCGTTTTTGTCCTCGTTTGCGTGTTCGCCGTAGTCAATCATGTCCAGCGAGTAGCCCTCGGGGAACTGAGTTCCCTGCAAAACAATCATCTCAAATCCTGCGGCGCAGGCGTCGTCCACAATTTTTTTGATGTAGTTTTGTCCCGATTCGGAGAAGGGGTTGATCCACGGTTTGCCGCCCTTTTGCGGGTCATCATCGACCCAAAGGAAATCGGAATCCTTATAATGGGTGGCGGCGGCGTTGTCCGCAGACGGATACAGGTGGTCGCGGAAGGTATAGACAGAGGCAACGGGGATAAGTCCTGCCTGTTTTATTTGAGAAACAACGGCGTTTAAATCGACCGGCGAAGCGGAGGTAACCCGCGCGTCGGTGGTTTCTTGATAGTCAATTGCATAATTTACCGTACCGTCGGCAGCTTTCAGGTCGAACATCACGCTGTCATATCCCGCCTGCTTTAGCAAATCCAGCGAGGAAGCAAGCCGGTCGCTGTCGGCAACCGTTTCAATCGGGAGGTAGGCGGTTGCCTGTACGGAGGATGGGGACTGCTGTGTGTTCGATTCTTCTTCCGGTTCGGTATCGGTCGATTCGGCAGGCTCCTGAATCTGCGATTCCCCGACAACGGCGTTGTCCTGCGGTCGGTTCTGCCGCTGTTCAATCCAGTTGCTGACCGGCGTGTACAATGCCCATCCCAGAGCAAACAGAATACCGACAGCCGCTGCAATAATGACAATGCGCAGAACGATACTGCCCGCCGAGCGGCGGTATATTCTTTTGTGGCGTTTAATTTTGTAGGGTTTTCCCATAGAAAACATCCTCTCTGAGAAATGGTAGATTTAAGCGGGCAGCTGATTTCCCAGCAAGCCGAACAGGGCAAGGGAAATGATGCCGAGATAGATAAAGGTGATGGGAAGTCCGCGGAACACCTTCGGGATGCGGGTCAGGCTTATCTTTTGTCGCACCGACCACATCAAAAACATTGCGGCGGTGAATCCCACGCCCGAACCCAGACAGTAACCGAAAAAGGAGAAAAACTGCATATTGTTGCTCATTCTTGAAGCAATCAGCAGCGGCGCTAAGGTTGCGCAGTTGACGCCGTAAAACGGCAGCTCCTTTTTGATTTTTTCAAAAAGATTCGGCGCAAAGCGTTTGAGCGCAAAATAAACGGCAAGAAAAACAACGGCGTTGATTGCCAGAAAGCTGAAGGTCAGCATCGGCTCAAAGGCGGAATGGGTGGCAAACACGCTGTTGAGAAAGAAAGCGGGAACGGAAGAAATGCAGATAATTCCGGTCAGCACCGAGCCGACCAGCATAATCTGCGAAGGGGTGAGCTTTTGATAGATGCCGGGAATGTCAACGGCTCTGGTAAACAGAAGATTTTCCAAGACAAGAGCCACCAAAAAAGCGGCGGTGAGTTCTGTTAAAAAAATCATTTTTGTTCTTCACCTCTTTCGGGATTGTCTGCGGCTTTTAAGGTAAACAGCAGAATCAGGCGGTGAATCAGGCGGAAAAACGCCGCTAAAAATCCCAGCAGGATAAAGCCGCCCATCGCCATCTGCGCAAACGGCAGGTGAGGCAAATCTTCAAAAATAACAACGCCCCACAAAGAGCCGGAAGCCGCAAGCTCCCGCAGCACGCCGCACAACAAGGCCACTATGGAAGAGCCGAGCCACAGGCGAAATGCAAAGGAAAAAGCGGCAAGCGGCTTTTGCCGGCAGGCTTTTTCCACCGAGTAGGCAAGCAGGGAGTTAACGCAAATCAGCGAGAAATAAACGCCCAGCGTATCAAAGATAAGCGGGGAGATGTACTGCACCAGCGACTGCGCCGGAATCAGCAGAAGGCAGGAAAGCAACGGATAGAACACAACCCGCAGCCATACCGGCAGACGGTTGCCAATCAGCGATGCAGCCACAACCGATGGGATAAAGCAGATCAGCATCGCAAGGGACACCGCGCAGGCGCCCATCAGACCGTAGGAGGGAATGACCACCAGCGGCAGGGCAAGTCCCAGTGTCAGCAGCGGATTGCGGTAAAAGATGCCGTCGCTTTTGCGCAGGATATGTCGATATTTTCGGGCAACGCTCAGTTTCATCAAATCTCCCCTCCCTGTTCGTTATGCTCCGAATCGGAGTCAGAAACTTTGTGCAGGCGGGGCATCAGCCATTCGCAGAAGCAGTCGAAAGCAGGGGCAAGCGCGTTCATCAGCAGGATAGCAAACACGGCGCTCAGCTCCAAAGGGCTGAAGTAGCGGAACAGCATGGTAACCGCTCCGGCGCACAGTCCGTACAGGACGCGGGAAATGTGGTATTTGGGGGTGGTAACCGGGTCGTTTAACAGATAAACCGAAACGAAGAACAAAGAGCCGGCAAACACCTCGTTTAAGATAGATTCCAGCGGGCTTACCCCAAACGGGTGGTGAAACGCCGCAAACAGCGAAACCGAAAGCAGATAGCTCAGCGGCAGATACCATTTTACGGCGTGCCTTGCGATGAGATAGATTAAGCAGGCAAAGATAATCAGGGTGTAGGTCGAGCCGATGGGTCCCGGAAAGTTGCCCAGCAGCAGCTCGGTAAAGCCCAGTCGGGGAATGCCGCCCAGCTTTAAGGTAGCGGTGGGACCCTGGAGGGTGGCTACCGCATCGGTAATCTGCATGGGCAGGGTTTGCAGGGTGCGGGTGTATAAAAACATACTTCCGCTCCAGCAGATGGTTGCAAAGGCAACGCCGGCGGCGGCAGGGTTAAACAGGTTGTGTCCTGTTCCGCCAAAGGGCGCTTTTGCCACCAGAATTGCAAACAAAGAGGCGGCAACAACAATGTGAAAATCAATGGTCGGCGGCATCAGCATCGAGATAATCAGACCGGTGACAATGGGGCTGAAATCCCGCAGATTGACGCGGCGGTAGGTAAGAAAACAGCACAGCCAGTCGGAAAGCAGGCAGGTAAGCACCGCAGCTGCGCCGACAGCAATAACGCGAAACCCATAATAAAAATAGGACATAAAGTACAGTGGCACCAGGGCAATCACAACATCGCTCATTAAGGTGCGGCTGGACTCGGGGTGTCGGATATAGGGCGCGTGGTGAAGTGAAGAATTCAAAGGCGTAACTCTCCTTTCCAAAGAGAAGGTTTTGTTTGGGAACAGATTATTTTTCCGGCGATTCCGACCGCTGTTCCAAGCGGCTCTGCCCGCGCATAATCTGGTAGGAAAGGTCCAGACGGGACGGACAGATGTAGCTGCAACTCGAGCAGCCGATACAGCGGGAAATGCCGAGTTCAACCGCTTTTTGGGTGTGGTGGGTGGTGACGCAGCGGTACAGCTTGCGGGGATTTAGCCCCTGCGGACAGGCTTCGATGCAGCGTCCGCAGCCGACGCAGTTGTAAAGATGCTCCTGGCGGTCAACATGAAACGCCAAAACAGAACGGGTTACAGCCTGCACCGAGGTATGTTCCGGGTCATTGATTAAAATGCCGTGCATCGCGCTGCCCTCGATGATGTAGGAGGGGGTGCGGGTTAAGCCGCAGCGTTCCAGAATCTGCGCGACGGGGGTGCCGACGGTCACTTCCAGGTTGCACGGGTTTGCCACGCAGTTTCCCGCAACGGTAACAAAGGAGGTAGTCTGTACCTGTCCCTGCGTTACGGCGCGGTAAAGGTGTAACAGCGCGGCAGAGCCGACAATCAGCGCGTCTTTGGAAAAGCCGCGAAAGGCGCGGATTTCCATCGGATAGCGTCCCTCCATGCGGCGAACCTCAACCGATTCGATGGCGGCAGGAATTTTTGTATCCAAAGCGGACATATTTTTATATACGGCGATAAAACAGCTTTGCGCCTCCAACGCCTCGGACAGCCACTTGAGCGCCTGCACCGCCTGAGCGCGGCAGTGCAGCAGAGGGTTAATCTGGCTGGATACATAAGGTTCGTCGTCGATGGCGTCGGCGCATAAAACCGATACCTTTTTCGGGCATTTTTGCAGTTTATCCGCCAAAGGTTTTCCGTCCCGCTCGTCAACAATGCCGGCAAGGCGGCAGATTTCAATCAGCTGCGCTTTGGAAAGCGGCTTGGAATCGTCCCGCTCATAGAAAAACGGCTGACTGTGCAGGGTGGAAGAACTGAAGAAAGGCAAAAACGGTTTGGAAAGAGCCGGTTCCTTTTCCTGCTCCAGCAGGATTCCGTTGGAAGAACCGGTCGCTAACCAGTTAAAAAAAGACATGAGGAAAAAACTCCTTTCGGATATCGCAGACAGCCGCAAAATCGGGCTGAAAAACAAATCAAATCAAGCTATGGGGAAAGGGATGGTCGGAAGATGAAATTCAGGCAATCGGGGGGAAACCGTGTGGAAATCGTATTGACCCCCAAAGAGGTTTCCGCGCTGCGATTAAGTCCCGACGGGATGGATTGTGAAAATCCCTATGTCAGAAGGGTACTCAGCGAGCTGGTGCGCCGGGCGGCAAGAGAACTGGGATTTTCTTTGGAAGTCGGATTTTCCGGGCAAAGCGGATTGTTGCAGGGTCGGGAAGAATTTCTGCTGGAAATATCGGACGAACAGGAAAACACGGTGCTGACAGTCAGTCCCGTTTGTTTTGAAAAGCAGCCTGGGCAAAGCGCGGCAGATTCCCCCAAAAACAGCGTGCAGCTTTACCGCTTTGCAGGCAGCGAGGAGATGATTTGCGCCTGTCTTGCCCTATCCGAAACGTTCAAAGAAAAAATCGGAAAAAGCAGCCTGTACCGCCTTTCGGACGGCAGGTTCTGCCTGATGCTTGTTCTGGAACAAGCGCAGGAGGAAAAAGCCAAACGGATTTTGCTTGAATACGGGGAAAAGGCGCGCCGCGACAGCCTTGCGGCGGCGGTTCTTGCCGAGCATATGCCGTGCTTTTTGCCCGATAAGGCAATCCAAACCATTCAAAATTTCTTTTCCCGGTGAGCTTTTAGCAAATCAGCGATTGTAAAGCGGCTGCGTAGTCCTCTTTAGAGAACAGGTAGGAACCCGCTACCAGCACATCTGCGCCGGCGTTGACGCAAACCTTTGCGGTTTCTGCGTTTACGCCGCCGTCCACCTCAAGGGCAATCTCTCTGCCGCTTTGGGTAATCCATTCACGGATTTGGGAAACCTTCGGCATCATGTCAGCCATAAATTTCTGCCCGCCGAATCCCGGTTCCACAGTCATCACCAACACCATATCTGCCTTGTCCAGATACGGCTTTACCGCTTCGGCAGGGGTTTTCGGTTTCACCGAGATGCCGACCTTGACGCCCTTTGCTTTGATTGCGTCGATTACGGCGTCGGCATTGTCGTCACATTCCAGATGGAAGGTGATGAGGTCTGCCCCCGCCTTTACAAAATCGTCGATGTAGCTCAGCGGGTGGCTTATCATCAGGTGAACGTCGAAGATACCGTCAAAATCCTTGCGGATACATTTCATTACCGGAGCGCCGAACGAGATGTTCGGAACAAAATGACCGTCCATCACGTCGATGTGCAGCCACGGCGCGCCTGCCTGCTGCATTTTTTTAGCCTCTGCGCCTAAATTTGCAAAGTCGGCAGAAAGAATGGAAGGGGAAATTTTTATCATAAAGGGACACTACCTTTCTAAAATCCTTATATTTGAACAGAACAGTTCTGTTTTATTTTAAACCAACTGTCGGGAAAGGTCAATCTTTTCCGGGTTGAGGAACGATTGAAACGGTCGAATTTTATAATTGTTCATAAAATAAAGGCATTGTACGGCGCGGGTATTTTGTGGTAAGATAAATATAGAATCGGCATTTTTAAAATCTTACCGGATAAAGCGAACGCCGGAAGGAAGGACAAAACTGAAAAGTGCCCGAGAGCAGAACAAAACCGGGAGAGCAGAAAGGATGAAAGATATGATTGACCGAAGAAGGATAGAAACATTGGGAGAAGAAATTTCTGTTTTGGGTTACGGAGGAATGCGTTTTCCCAAAAACGGGGATCAGGTAGATGTGCCGGCAGCGGTAAAGCTGCTCAGAACCGCCTATGAGATGGGCGTCAACTATTTTGACACCGCAGTGGTTTATCATAAGGGCGAATCGGAAAAGATTTTTGGGGAGGCTTTCTCCGTTTATGACCGAAGCACCTACTACCTTGCGGACAAAATGAGCATCTGGGTCTGCAACAGCGAACAGGAAATGAAGGATTTGTTCGAGCGTCAGCTCAAAACGCTCAATACCGATTATATTGACTTTTATTTGGTACACAGCTTAAACAGAAATCACTACCAAAAGGTAAAGCAGTTCCGCTGTGTCGAGTTTTTGCAGGAGATGAAGCGTCAGGGTAAGATTAAGCACCTCGGCTTCTCCTTCCACGATACCTACCCTATCTTTAAAGAAATTCTCGACGATTACGACTGGGATTTTGTGCAGATTCAGTTAAACTATCTGGATTGGCAGAATCAGGGCGCGGAACAGCTGTACCGCGAATTGGAAAAAAGAAATCTCCCCTGCATGGTTATGGAGCCGGTGCGTGGCGGTTATCTTGCAAATTTAGACGAAAAACGGGCAAAACCGTTTTTGCAGGCAAAGCCGGAACGCTCGGTAGCGGGTTGGGCAATCCGCTGGGCAGCGTCGCTCCCGCAGGTTGCCGTCGTACTTAGCGGAATGAGCGATATGCAGCAGCTGGAAGATAATGTTTCTCTCTTAACAAACTTTCAGCCGATGGATAAAGCGGAGCTGGAAGCGGTGCAGCAGGTGGTGGATTCGATTCGGGAAGTCAACGATGTTCCCTGTACCGGCTGCCGCTACTGTATGGATTGCCCGATGGGCGTCGATATTCCCGAGATTTTCGCCGTCTATTCCCGCCTGAAAATCTTTGAAAAGGAAAAGAGCTTTGTCGAGGATTATGAGGAAATCATTCAGAATCAAAACGGCGCGGACCGCTGCGTGCGCTGCGGCAAGTGTATGACCCATTGTCCGCAAAGTATCAAAATTCCGGATAAACTGGAAATGATTCACAAACTCTACCTTCAGAAAAAAGAAGAACAGAAAGCCGAACAAGAGGCGCAGAACGCAAAATAGTAAAATAAAACGAGGGGGCATCTTTTATAAGATGCCCCCTCGTTGTCTGCGCTCTAAAGGAACAAGTGATAGATTCTTTGCCGTTTCATGCCTTCTTCCCAATAGCAGTAGGTTTTGGGAACGGTACAAATTTCAAGCAATTTTGCGCCGAGGTGTTCGATGGTTCGGTAAGATGCAGCGTTGTCCTCGTTGCAGGTAATGTCCAGATAATCCATTCCGTGCGCTTTGGCGACCGGCAGAACCATTCGGCAGGCAGCGGCAGCATAGTGCTGACCGCGATAAGGCTCGTCGATTTCGTAACCGATATTGCCGTTGTAGTAGGAATGAAAGTTATGACCGATTCGGATGCTGATTTTTCCGACAGGCTGACCGGAATCGGTTAGGCAAATCTTATAGTAGTAAAACGGGACAGCCTGCTCGTTTCCGGGGTTTTTCTCGATGATTTTTAAAGTAAGGGTGTCTCCGATGATTGTGTCAAAGCAATCCAAAAAAGAAAACATGAAACATTCCTCCTTGATTTTTACATAGCGCCGAACAGGCATGGAAAATCCCCCCGGTTTAACGGGTGGTTTTAATTGCCTCAAATCAATCTTATGTTTGTAATCTTGCAGCTGTTTTCCCTTGAATCATACTCACAGCCATGCAGTGTAAGCTCTGACATTTCAACCTCAACATTCAGCTTTTTCTTTTCGTTAAGTGCAGTTAATACCTCATCGTCAATCTCGTCAATGGGTATGATATAAGGCGTTCCGCTGTCGCTGACCTGCGCATCTGACCAGTTTAAATTAGTACCGTCATAGATCCAACTTATGGGGAGAAATTCGTTTTTGTCTGCAAACGGACGAAACGCCGCACAGCTGTCGTCATTTTCATCTATAGACAGATTACCTGTCATGGATATTTTACCTTCAAATGTAACTTCACTGAATGTGCCGTAGCCGCCGAGATTTTCAAAAGAGGTTCTGGCTTTTTTAACTTTGTAGCCTTTGAAGGTGTCGCCGGCGCTGACTTTTTTGTAGTACAATTGTTCGGTGTTTAGATCAAAACCTTTGTATTCAAAATTTTCTGCGTCAAAAAATTCGGGCGATTCTTCAGAATTAAAGGATAAGCCGGTAGTGTTCCTGACCCATGCACAGTCATAGTCAATGCGAAAAACGGTCTGTACTTTATCGTTAGAAAGTTCATCGCTATAAAGCTCTGTCACTTCTTCTGCGTCATAAACAGATAATACAGCTTCATTCGGAACGGGAAATTCTGTATTGCCCTCATAGTTTTTTGGCAGAGTAATCTTACCGCCATTTGTGCAGGCTGTTAGGGCAATTATAACAATGACAATTAATACAGTTGTTTTTTTCATAGGATTCCTCCTGCGTGTACAACACCGTTTTTTTTCTCAATGATTTTTCATGTCAGAGTTTTTCCGACAATGGTTTCAAAATAGCTGAAAAAAGAAATCATAAGCGTTTGCCTTTCTGTAAAATAAAGAAAATTTTTTGAAAGTGTGTAGTTGTTGCACGAAAGCGTGCAACTTTTGGGGCAATTCGGGGTATTAGTGAAAGAGGTTATTAAAAGAACCGCCTCCGATAAAAACCGGGGAGATGAAAAAAGAATTGGTTAGAATACCGCAGAATCCCCTGTAACAGGCGCAAAAAATAAAAATTTTTTGAAAGTGTGTGGTTGTTGCATGAAAGCGTGCAATTTTTGGGGCAATTCGGGGTATTGGTGAAAGAGGGTTGCCGCCGTTTTTCTCAGTATAGCATAAAGCGGCAAAAAGAAAAACAGCCTCGGGCAGATTTGCCCGAAGCTGTTATAGGGAAAAAGTTGTGGGGAAAAATAGGATGCGTGATGCGCCGAATGACGCTTACTCGATAGCGATATATTTGTTTTGCTCGATTTTAGCCGGTTCCTGTTTCGGAACGCTCAGTTTTAAGATGCCGTCCTCAAATTTTGCGTGGACATCGTTTTGGGTCAGCGTATCGCCGACATAGAAAGTTCGGCTCATGCTGCCGGCATAGCGTTCGCGGCGGATATATTGACCGTCTTTCTTTTCCTCGTCTTTATCAAGACCCTTTGCGGCGGTGATGTTTAAGTAACCGTTATCGAGCTGAACGGTGATTTCATCTTTTTTAAATCCCGGCAGGTCAATGTCCAGTTCATAGCTGTTTTCGGTTTGGCGGACATCGGTTTTCATCATGTTGGCTGCGTGTTTGCCGTACAGCGGTCTGGTCATCTTTTCAAACTCTTTGTCAAAGTCGAAGTTCATCATTTCATCAAAAAGGTTTTCTCCAAAAATGCTTGGTAATAACATAAATCATTCCTCCATCTAAATCCATAATTGTTGTTCATTGGAACATCGGGATTGGATCTCGGCGAGGCGTTTTGATTCCTTCGGAGGTCTTTTTCTTTTGTTCTGTACTCAGTATAACGCGAGGAATTAGCACTGTCAATAGGTGAGTGCTAATGTTAATAAAAGGGTTACAAAAAACATATTTTATGCAATAAGTTCATAAAATACAGCAGTTATTTGTAAGTTATTACAACACAAAACGGGAAAATGAAAACAAGGTTTCTCGGTTTTTGTTTTATTCTTTCTTATTCGGCTTTTGCGCTTTCACAATCAGCATCATCGGGCGGCGCATCTCATCTTTCATACCGGGGAGATCCAGCATATCTTCCGGCGGCATCGGTTCGGCAACGGCGCAAAGGGTGAATCCGCGGTCAATCAGCGTCATCAGGTAGGCAGTCAGGATACGGTGATATTTTATGACCGTTTCCCCCAAAAAGTTCGCGCTGCGCTCTCCCTGCTCATAGTAGCGGTCAACCGGAAAGTGGGAGATGCTGCCGTCGGGGTTGTACACCCAGTCCTGCGAGCCCTGCGCGGTGAAAACGGGGTGTTCGCAGGAAAAGATGAAGATACCGTTCGGCTTTAAGGATTGAAAAACGCGCCGAACCGTTTCCTCAAAATCCCGGACATAATGCAGGGCAAGCGAACTGAACACAACATCGAAGGACTGTTCGGGACAGGAAAAATCCTCAATGGCGCAGCAGCGGTATTCGATACAGGGGGCGCTGTTTTTCTCTTTGGCGACAGCCAGCATTTTGTCGGACAGGTCGATTCCCAGCACTCGCTTTGCGCCGTGCTGCGCGGCGTAGGCGCAGTGCCAGCCGTATCCGCAGCCCAGGTCCAACACCTCTTTGCCGGCAAAATCGGGCAGCAGGGGTTGTAAGGTTTTCCATTCTCCCGCTCCGGCAAGTCCGAGGACCGAGCGGCTCATCCGGCTGTATTTTTCAAAAAAGATGTCGTCGTTATATTTATTTTCTTTCATTCTAAAGCTCCTTTCTTTTTGCTGAACAGCAAGAATTATACCATAAAACGGGTGGAAAGTCCAAAAGAAAACAGGATATTTTTTAGTAAAAAAGAATAAAAATACATTATTTGACATTTTACTTTCTGTATGATATACTGAAACGCAGAAAAGAGCGTTTGCGGATCATATGGAGGTCTGCAAACGCTCTTTTTTCTTTTTTAAAATACGGGAAAACACTTTGGGAGGAAGATAACGATGGAAAAACAAACATTCAGAGAAAAAATAACCCCGTTTTTGATGGAAACACTGGGCGGATTTTTGGTGGCGGTGGCAATTGACAGCTTTGCGGTCAACGCGGCTTTTCCGATGACGGGATTTTCGGGAATTGCGCTGATTTTTAACCGCCTGCTGGGAATGCCCATCGGCGTCACCATTGTTCTGCTCAACATTCCGCTTGCGTTTTTATGTTATAAAATGCTTGGAAAAGGGTTTTTCCTGCGCTCGATTCGCTGCATGATTATTTCGTCCTTTTTCATAGATTATCTTTGCCCGATGTTGCCGGCATATAACGGCAGCCGCCTGCTTGCTGCCCTGTGTACCGGTGTTATCTCCGGTTTGGGATATGCGCTGATTTATATGCAAAACTCCTCCACCGGCGGCGCAGACTTTGTGGTGATGGCGTTAAAGGTGGTTCGTCCTCACCTGTCGCTGGGAAAGCTTGCCTTCCTCACCGATTTTGTGATTGTTATGACCGGCGGTATCCTGTTTAAAGATGTGGACGGCGTCATTTACGGCATGATTGTCAACTTTATCTTTGCCGCAGTGATTGATAAGGTGATGTACGGCGCAAACTCCGGCAAGCTTGCGCTGATTGTCACCGAACACGGACAGCTGATTTCCAAAACAATCGACGATACCTGCAAACGCGGCTGCACCCTGCTGAAGGCTGCGGGCGGCTACAAGGGGGACGAAAAGCAGGTTGTGATGTGCGCCTGCTCCGACAAACAGATGTACGGGGTGCAGCAGGCGGTGAAGGCGGCGGACCCGGCTTCCTTTATGGTGGTGCTGGAATCCAATGAGGTACACGGCGAAGGCTTTCGCAACATACAAATCGGCGACTCCGAGAAAGAAAACAGCCGCTGATTTGCTTAAAATCGCGCGTTTTCGCAAGGAAAGGGGCGAAATTAAACGGAATTTCATTCTAAAGAAAAAGCAGAATCGGAAAAAAACAAATTTATCTGAATTTTATGCCGGAAAAGTGTTCCAAAAAAAAGGAATTTGTGGTATATTGTACTTAAATAGGATGCCGCTTGTTTTCTGACTTTTTACCTCTGAACATTCATGACGAAAAAAAACGTTTTTTTCTGGTTATTTTGCTTAAAAAAATCGGAAGGTTCCAGAAAAAGCCGCCTGCCTTTGGTTTAAACTGATAGGAATGTTTAAAAAAATTATATCTTTTGTATAATTTGGGGCTTTTTATGCAAAAAAATATTTTTGCATGAAAACTTGCAAAACGGGGTCAATGGTGATACATTAAACACGCAGCAATTTTTAAACAAAGAAAATAACAGGATGATACGCAAAAGCGTTTCTCAAACAGAACGGGACTTTCCCGCAAAACAAACCGCAGCCGCGGAAAGGAAAACCGGCTCTGTTTTCTAAATTTCAGCAATACAAATCGGGAGGGAATCAAAATGAGAGAGATTAGTGCGAAGGAGATTACCGCGCAGGTAAAGCGTCTTTGCATGGAAGCAAACTCCTATCTCCCTGAGGATATCAAGGAGAAAATTTGCAAAAGCGAACAGGACGAACCGTGGGATTTGGCAAAAAACATTCTGGGAATCATTCGTGAGAACTATCTGATTGCAGAAGAAAGCTATGTTCCGGTTTGTCAGGACACCGGCGTTGCCTGTGTTTTTGTGGAAATCGGTCAGGAAGTACACGTAGACGGCAACCTGGAGGACGCAATCAACGAGGGCGTCAGACAGGGTTACACCGAAGGCTGCCTGCGTAAATCGGTAGTCAGAGACCCGCTGGACCGTGTAAACACAACCGACAACACCCCTGCCATGATTTACTATGACATCGTTCCGGGCGACGGCTTTAAGCTGACTGTGGCTCCGAAAGGCTTCGGCAGCGAGAACATGAGCCAGATTAAGATGCTCAAACCGTCCGACGGTTTGGAAGGCGTAAAAGCCTTTATCTTAAAAGCGGTAGAGGATGCAGGTCCGAACCCATGTCCTCCGATTGTAGTGGGCGTAGGCATCGGCGGCACCTTTGACAAAGCGGCTCTGCTTGCCAAAAAAGCATTGATGAGAAACACAAGCGTGCGCAACGCAGACCCGTTCTATGCTCAGTTAGAGGAAGAAATGCTGGAAAAAATCAACGCTTTGGGTATCGGTCCTCAGGGCGTAGGCGGAAAGACAACCGCGCTGGCAGTCAATATCGAAAAGATGCCGACCCATATTGCCGGTCTTCCGATTGCAGTCAACATCAACTGCCATGTAACGCGTCATAAATCTGTAGAGTTATAAGAGGAGAAAGTTATGGAAAAGAGAGTAACAACTCCACTTACCTTAGAGCAGGTAAAAGACTTAAAATGTGGAGACAGCGTACTGATTTCAGGAGTTATTTATACCGCAAGAGACGCAGCTCACAAACGTCTGTGCGAATTGGTGGAACAGGGCAAAGAACTGCCGTTTGACCCGACAGATTCCGTGATTTACTATGTAGGTCCGGCTCCGGCAAAGGGCGACCAGGTTATCGGTTCCGCAGGTCCTACCACCAGCTACCGTATGGACGCTTATTCCCCGACCATGATTAAGCTTGGTCAGAGAGGCATGATCGGCAAGGGCAAGAGAAGCCCGGAAGTTATCGCAGCCATGAAAGAACACGGCGCGGTTTACTTCGGCGCAATCGGCGGAGCAGGCGCTCTGCTGTCCCGCTGCATCAAAAAGGCAGAGGTCATCGCATACGAAGATTTGGGAGCAGAGGCGCTCAGACGCCTGGAAGTAGAGGATTTGCCGGCATTCGTTATCATCGACTGCGAGGGCAACAACCTGTACGAAACAGGAAGAGCGGAGTACCTGGAATCCCTTCGATAATTTCGGATAAAATTCGGAAAACTTTGATAAGAGGTGCAAGAAAAAATGGAAAAGAAGAAACTGGTTCTCGGCGTTATCGGCGCAGATTGCCATGCAGTAGGCAACACCATTCTCAACCGCGCATTTTTGGATGCGGGATTTGACGTAACAAACTTGGGCGTTCTGGTTCCGCAGGACGAATTTATTAAAGCGGCAGTCGAGGTCGGCGCAGATGCAATCGTTGTTTCCTCCCTGTACGGTCAGGGCGAAATCGACTGCACCGGTATGAGAGAAAAATGCGACGAAGCAGGCTTAAAAGGAATCCTGCTGTATGCCGGCGGCAACCTGGTAGTCGGAAAAGTTCCGGTAGAAGAGATTGAAAGACGCTATAAAGCGATGGGCTTTGACAGAGCGTTCGGACCGGGTACCGACCCGCAGGTTACCATCAAATTCCTCAAACAGGATCTGGGCGTAGAATAAGGCTTCATAACAGCGACAAGAGAAACTTCAAAGAAGGTGAAGGCAATGAAGCCTGTTTTACTGATAGATTTTGGAAGCACTTACACAAAAATTACAGCCGTTGATGTGGACGAAGAAAAGATACTGGGAACTGCGCAGAGCTACACCACCATCGAAACGGACATCATTAACGGACTGAACAATGCGCTGGCAATTTTAAAAGAAAAAATCGGCGATATTTCCTTTGCGGAGCAGTATGCCTGCTCCTCTGCTGCCGGAGGATTGCGCATGGTTGCAATCGGTCTGGTTCCCGAGCTTACGGCAAAGGCTGCAAGACAGGCGTCATTGGGCGCGGGAGCAAAGGTTATCAAAACCTATTCCTACGAGCTGACCGAGTCGGATTTGCGGGAGATTGATGAGATTAACCCGGATATCTGCCTGCTGACCGGCGGCACCGACGGCGGAAACAAGGAAAATATTGTCTTTAATGCGCAAATGCTGGCGCGCTCCCAAAAAAATTTCCCGATTATTATTGCGGGCAACCGCAACTGCGCAGACAAATGCGAGGAAATTTTAAAGGATAAACAAACCTATGTTTGCGAAAACGTAATGCCGAGACTGGATATCCCGAACGTGGAGCCGGTTCAGCAGAAAATCCGCAGCATCTTTTTGGAGCAGATTGTAAAGGCAAAGGGACTGAGCAACGCCCAGCAGCTGATTCAGGGCATTTTGATGCCGACCCCTTCCGCCATGCTGACAGCGATGAAGCTGCTTGCAAAAGGAACCCAGACCGAGGAGGGAATCGGCGACCTTGTAGGCGTCGATTTGGGCGGCGCAACAACCGATATTTACTCGATGTCTTTCGGTCTGCCGACCATGGGAATGACCGCTTTAAAGGGACTGCGGGAAGAATATGCAAAGCGTACCGTTGAGGGTGACATCGGTATGCGCTACAGCATTCACGGCATTGTGGATGCAACCGATATGATGAGAGTGTCGGAACTGTCCGGTTTAAGCGAAGAACGCTGCCGGGAACTGGTAGATTATCTGGGAACCCACACCGATGTGGTTCCGGGCGACGATGACAAGGAACTGGAAGCGATTGACTTTGCGCTGGCTTCCCTTGCAATCGAAACTGCCGTTACCCGCCATGCAGGAAAACTGGAGCAGTTCTATTCGCCGATGGGCATCAACTATATTCAGACAGGAAAAGACCTGACAGCAGTAAAAACAGTAATCGTGACCGGAGGCGCGCTGATTCACACCAAGAGAACCGCGCAGATTGCTTCTCACGCGCTGTTTAAGCCGGAGGACCCGTTCTCCTTAAAACCGAAGGACGCTCAGGTTCTGGTGGACAGAAAATATATCCTTGCTGCGATGGGACTTCTCAGTACAGAGTATCCTGATGTTGCATTGAGAATCATGAAAAAGGAGTTAGTGAAAGATGGAACTCATTGATATTAAAAATAAAAAATGGTCCGACGACGAATTTTACAAAGTTCGTAAAGAAGTCCTGGCTACCTGGGAAACCGGAAAAGAAGTAGACCTGGACGAAGCAATCGCTTATCAGAAATCCCTGCCGGAACATAAGATTTTCTCCAACAAGCTCAACAAGGCAAAAAAAGAGGGCGTTACCCTGGTACAGCCCCGCGCAGGCGTTGGTCTGATTGAAAATCACATCGAGCTGCTCAAACATCTTCAGGACGAAGGCGGCGCAGACCTGCTGCCGACCACCATCGACTCCTATACCCGTCAGAACCAGTATGAAAACTGCGCAGAAGGTATCAGACGAGAAAAAGAAGGAATGGCTAACGGCAACTTCCACCCGTTCCTCAACGGCTTCCCGGCTGTAAACCACGGCGTACACGGCTGCCGTCAGGTTGTTGAAGCGCTGGACACCCCGCTTCAGGTAAGACACGGCACACCGGACGCAAGACTGCTGACCGAAATCGCTTACGCAGGCGGCTTTACCTCCTACGAAGGCGGCGGTATTTCTTACAACATTCCATACGCAAAAAATATTCCGATTGAACAGACCATGAGAGACTGGCAGTATGTTGACCGTCTGACCGGCATCTATGAAGAGGCAGGCGTTGCAATCAACCGTGAGCCATACGGTCCTTTGACCGGCACACTGGTTCCGCCGTGTATCTCCCACGCTGTTGCAATCATCGAAGCTTTGGCAGCAGCAGAACAGGGCGTTAAAAACATCACCGTAGGCTACGGTCAGCTGGGCAACCAGATTCAGGACGTTGCGGCAATCCGCTCCCTGGACGAACTGACCGAAGAATACATGGCAAAATTCGGTTACACCGATGTCAACATCACCACCGTTTTCCATCAGTGGATGGGCGGCTTCCCGGCTGACGAAGCAAAAGCGTTCGGCGTTATCTCCTGGGGCGCAGCTTGCGCAGCTTTGGCAAAAGCAACCAAAGTTATCGTAAAAACTCCGCACGAGGCAGCAGGCGTTCCGACCAAAGAAGCAAACGCTCAGGGTCTGCGCTGCACCAAACAGCTGACCAATATGCTGGTTGACCAGGTTACCGTAGGCAGCCGTTTTGAACACGAAAAAGAAATCATCAAGACAGAAACCAGATGTATTCTGGATAAATGTATTGCTCTGGGTCACGGCGACATCATTCTGGGCGCAATCGCAGGCATCAACGCAGGCGTTATTGATATCCCGTTCGGTCCTGCAAAATGCAACGCAGGCATCATGCTGCCAACCCGTGACAACGACGGTGCAGTTCGTATTCTGGAAATGGGCAACCTGCCGTTTACCGATGACCTGAAGAAATTCCACAAAGAAAAACTGGAAGAACGCGCAAAGAAAGAAAACCGCGAAGTTTCCTTCCAGATGGTAATCGACGACGTTTATGCAATCAGCAAGGGTCGTCTGGTAGGCAGACCGAAATATTAAACCTTACCCTGCCTTTGCCGGCAGAGCAGGAAAGTGAATTTGTCAGACAAACGGAGCAATCCGTTTCTGAAATATCCCAAAACAGCCAATCGTTTTAATGTGATTGAGAATTGAATGCCCATCGGAAAAAGCCGTTGGGTGAAATAAGAAGGGAGATTTTTAAAATGAAAATCGTAAACGTAGTATGCGCACCAGGCCGTACAGGTTTCTTCTTTGACGACCAGAAAGCAATCAAATGCGGAGCAGTATCCGACGGAGCTGCTTATGTTGGCGAAACAATGACACCGGGCTTTAAATCTATCAGACAGGCAGGCGAATCCATCTCCGTTATGCTGGTTCTGGAAGACGGTCAGATTGCATGGGGCGACTGTGCAGCTGTTCAGTACTCCGGAGCAGGCGGTCGTGACCCGCTGTTCCTGGCAGAAGATTTCATTCCTGTAATTGATAAATACATCAAACCTGCTTTGGTAGGCAAAGAAGCAGACAACTTCAGAGAGCTGACCAAAATGATGGAAGCAATCGAAGTAGACGGCAAACGCCTGCATACCGCAATCCGTTACGGTGTTTCCCAGGCTATCCTGGACGCAGTTGCAAAAGCAACAAAACGCCTGATGAGCGAAGTTGTTGCAGACGAATACGGCACCACCGTTTCCGAAACACCGATTCCGATCTTCACACAGTCCGGCGACAACAGATATGAAAACGCAGACAAGATGATCCTCAAAGGCGCTGCAATTCTGCCGCACGCTCTGATCAACAACGTTGAAACCAAACTGGGCAGAGACGGCTCCAAGCTCAAAGAGTACGTTTGCTGGCTGCGTGACCGTATCCTGCATCTGCGCCATGACGAATCCTACGCTCCGATCTTCCATATCGACGTATACGGAACCATCGGACAGGCATTCGGCGACGATAACTTCACCGCTATGGCAGATTACCTGGCAGAGCTGGAAGAAGCTGCAAAACCGTTCCACCTGAGAATCGAAGGTCCGATGGACGCAGGTGAAAGAGAAAAACAGATGCTGTGCATGAAAGGTCTGAGAGAAGAACTGGATCGCCGCGGCATCAATGTTGAGCTGGTAGCTGACGAATGGTGCAACACCCTGGAAGACGTTATCTACTTCTGCGACAACAAAGCAGGCCATATGGCTCAGATTAAAACCCCGGACCTGGGCGGCATCAACAACACCATCGAAGCAGTTCTGTACTGCAAAGAACACGGCTTTGGCGCATACCAGGGCGGTACCTGCAACGAAACCGACAGATCCTGCCAGGTTTGCGTTGACTGCGCAATGGCTACCAAACCGGATCAGATCCTCGCAAAACCGGGTATGGGCGTTGACGAAGGCTTCATGATTGTTTACAACGAAATGAACCGTGTTCTCGCTCTGAGAAACGCTAAAAAATGCTAATCTTCGGATTGGTCGGATAAGCTAATACTCGATAGGGATTCTGATTCAGAATCCCTATCGGCATATTTTGTGAAAAAACAGGACAGGGGGCGTTTTTATGTCATATCTCAGCCATTTGTACAGCATTTATTTTGCACCCAGAGGTAATGTGCGTATGGCGGAGCTTGGAATGCAGATTGCGCAGCAATATCTGCGCCCAACCGATAAGTTAATCGGCGTAATCGGCGATGCAGGCTCGGGAAAGAGTATGCTGGTAAAAGGAATGTTCCCGGGGTTGGAGCTGACAAATGACGATGAGGGTGTCAATGTGCGCCCGCTGCCGATTTTGGAGATGTTGGACGACCCGCTGGGAATGGGACTGAGCAAACGGGGTTTTTCCCTTTTTGCCACACCTCACACCTATCATTTGGATATTCGGTTTGAGCAGGGCTTTACCCAATGCCCGCAGCTGGCGCAGGCGATTATGGCGGCGCTGAACAAGGGAAAACGGGTGGTGGTTGAGCATTTCGACCTGATTTATCCGTTTTTAAAGCGCGAAGGAAGCGACCTGCCGGTTAACGCCGATTTGATGGTGGGCGTCGGGGAAGAAGTGATTATCACCCGCCCGGATTTGTTCGGACCGATTCCGCAGGATATTGCGAACATTGTTTACAAGTCCATTCGGTACAGAAAGATGATTCACTCTGCGGAGGATATTACCGGCTATTTCCTGTCCCACAATCACCCGGAGGACTACGAACACGCGGAGGTAAAGCACGGCTTTGTGCTTTGCTTTAAGGAAAAACCGATTGTTTCGCTGGACTTAATCGAAAGAAAGGTGAAGGCGGTTATCGAGCAGGACGTGCCGATTTCTTTCCACGATGAGGAGCATATCAATATCGGCGATGTTGTGTACCAGTGTACCGCGCCGCGCAATCATGTCAGAAGCGCGGGAGAGATAGAGGGTTTTACGCTGATTAAGGATATTCCGTATGACCCTGTTAGAAAATGTTATCTGATTGTCGGTCTGGTCGGACAGAAGGAAGCGCCGAAGATTGGCTCGGATATTGATAAGATTGAACGAATCTACTAATCAAAAAACGGCGACAGATCAAAGGGAAGAGGCGATTTTATGCAGAAAGGCTGTATTCAGCTTTACTACGGTGACGGAAAAGGAAAAACCACCGCGGCAGTCGGTCAGATTGTTCGCTCTGTCGGACACGGATTTAAAGTTTTGGTGTATCAGTTCTTAAAAGAGCCGAACAGCGGCGAGGTTTCTGTTCTGAAATCTTTGCCGGGCGTAGAATATATCGAAAATGAAGGGGAAATCCCTTTTATGTTTAACTTAACCCCGGAGCAACAGGAATTTTATAAGGAAAAATTCCAGAAGACCTTTAACATTGTTCGGGAAAAGTTTTTCAGCGGAGAGTATGACCTTGTTGTGCTGGACGAGGTGATTGACGCATACAATCTGGACACCGTTCCCAAAGAGCAGATTTTGGAAATGATGGACAAAAAACCGGAAAATACAGAGCTTGTTATTACCGGACACCAGTACGGAATGGATATCAGCGAGCTTACCAAACGCGCCGATTATGTAACAAACTTTGTAAAAGAAAAACACCCCTTCGATTTGGGAATGCCCTGCCGCAAGGGAATCGAGGAGTAATCCGGCAAAAAAGTCTTTTATGCTTCAATATGCTGAAAAAGAGAGGAGATTGCAAAGATGAACATTCAGACAAGTGCCGTTGCAGGCACATTGGAATCCAGCGATGTTTATGTAAAGGTAGAGCCGTGCGATAAGCTGGAAATTGAGGTGGAATCGGTTGTTTACAACCAGTTTGCCGATGAAATCAAAAAAAGCGTGATGGAAGTTGTGGAGGATTTAAAGGTAACCTCCGGTAAAATTTCGGTAAACGATAAAGGCGCTATCGACTGCGTTATCAAAGCGCGCGTTGAAACGGCAATCAGAAGAGCAGGAGGGGAAAAATAATGAGAAGATCGATGTTATTTATCCCGGGTAATACGCCGAACCTTTTGATGAACGGCGACGTTTTGGGCGCAGACAGCATCATCCTGGACCTGGAGGACGCAGTATCTCCGGCTGAAAAGGATTCTGCGAGAATCTTAGTAAGAAACGCTTTAAAATCGCTGAATTATAAAGGCTGTGAAATCATTATCCGAATCAATCCGGTTGACACCGATTACTGGATGAAGGATTTGGACGAGATTATTCCGCTCAGACCAAACATGATTATGCCTCCGAAGGTCAGCTGCGCAGACGATGTAAAGACCGTTTCGGAATATATTGTGAAACTGGAAGAAAAATGCGGCTTTGAAAAGAACACCGTAAAACTGATTCCTTTGATTGAAACTGCGATGGGTATTGAAAACGCATTTCAGATTGCCGGCGCAGACGAAAGGGTAGCTGCGATGTTCTTGGGCGGCGAGGATCTGACCGCCGACCTGCGCTGCAAGAGAACCAAAGAAGGAACCGAGATTTTCTACGCTCGTTCCAGAATGGTGTGCGCTGCGCGCGCTTGCGGCATTGATGTTTACGATACTCCGTTTACCGATGTAGACGATATCGAAGGTTTGTACGCAGACGCCCGCTTTGCAAAAGCGCTGGGCTTCTCCGGCAAAGCGTCCATTTCTCCAAGACACGTTGAGGGAATCAACGAAGTATTCAGCCCGACACAGGCAGAAATTGACTATGCGCATGAAGTTATGGAAACCATTCGTATGGCAAAAGAGCAGGGCAAGGGCGTTGTTTCGCTGAGAGGCAAGATGATCGACGCGCCAATCGTAGCGCGCGCGCAGCAGGTCATCGAGATGGAGAGAGCGATGTTTGGAGGCGTAGAAGACGATGAGTAAGTTAGTAGCATCTATCAAAGAAGCAATCGAACAGTGCGGTTTAAAGGACGGAATGACCATTTCCTTCCATCATCATATGAGAAACGGCGACCATGTGCTGAACATGGTAATGGAAGCGATTGCAGAAATGGGATTTAAAAACCTGACTGTAAACGCAAGCTCGATTTTTGATGTGCATGAACCGATTATCGACCACATCAAAAACGGCGTTGTCACCGGTCTGGAATGTAACTACATGGGCGCAAAGGTCGGCAAGGCAATTTCCGAAGGTTTGATGGATAAACCGGTTATCTTCCGCAGTCACGGCGGACGCGCTTCCGACATGGAAAAGGGAACTTCGGTGATTGATATTGCATTTATTGCAGCTCCTACTTCCGACGATATGGGCAACTGCACCGGCAAATTCGGTAAATCTGCCTGCGGTTCTATCGGTTATGCTTTTGCAGACGCGATGAACGCAAAAAAAGTGGTTGTTATCACCGATAACTTGGTAGAATATCCACTGGTTGATTTTTCTATTCCGGAGGTTTATGTGGACTGTGTGGTTGCCGTTGACCAAATCGGCGACCCGGCAGGTATCGTTTCCGGTACAACGAAAATTACCCGCGACCCGGTCGGCTTAAAGATGGCAAGCTATGCTGCAAAGGTTATCGAGGCTTCCGGTTTGCTCAAGGACGGTTTCTCCTTCCAGACAGGAGCGGGCGGCGCAACTTTGGCTGCTGCAAAATACATCAAAGAAATGATGTTGGAAAAGGGTATTCAGGGCAGCTTCGGCATGGGCGGCATCACCGGATATATGGTTGATATGCTCAATGAAGGATGTTTTAAAGCGCTGCTGGACGTTCAGTGCTTTGACCTGAAAGCAGTAGAATCAATTCGTTCCAACCCGAAACATATGGAAGTTTCCGCAACCCAGTATGCGGGTGTCAGCGGAAAGAGCGCAGGCGTAGACAGCCTGGACGTTGTTCTGCTGGGCGCAACCCAGGTTGACCTTGACTTTAATGTAAACGTACATACCGACTCCAACGGTTATATTATGGGCGGTTCCGGTGGTCACTGTGATACAGCGGCAGGCTCTAAGCTGTCCATCATTATCGCTCCGCTGACTCGCGCAAGACTGCCACTGGTAGTAGACAGATGTATGTGCATCTCCACACCGGGCAGCACAGTGGACGTTGTTGTAACCCAGAGAGGAATTGCAGTGAACACAGCGGGCGGCAAGAATGTTGAGCTGAAAGAAAAACTTAAAGAAGCAAAACTGCCGGTTGTTGAAATTGCAGACCTCAAACGCATGGCAGAGGAGATTGCGGGCGTACCGAAGCCGCTTCATATGGGTGAGAAGGTCGTTGCTCAGGTTATTTACCGCGACGGAACCTTGCTGGATGAAATCCATTCGGTAAAATAGCGGGATAAAACTTTCAAAATAAAACAACAAAAACGGACAGAATGTTCTGTCCGTTTTTGTTTTGAAAAAGAGGATTATTTCTTTCGGATTGGAATCCAGATTTCTGCGTGGTAGTTTTCGTCTGCAATTCCTTTTGGGAAGTTGGCAGGGTCGTCATATTGTTCGATGCAGTATCCGGCTGCGAACTCATATTCTTTCAGAGCGGGAAGCCATTCGGAAAAGATTTTAACATTTACATCCTGAAGGTTTTGCGGCATCGGTCCGTCGCAGGAAAAAACTGCCCAGGTGAATGAAGGAATTGTTTTGGTGACAAATCCCTGCGGAATTTCTCTCTGGGGGTCATACAAATCCGCAATCAGATATTCAAAACGTTCCTGTCTCATTGTTTCGTCAATGTTGATGCCGAATCGTCCGCATACTGTTTTTTCGTTACCTTTGGCAAGATACTCCGACCAGAATTTCGGAACCTCTGTTTTTCCGTTTTCATAATCGAAAATTTTGGACATACCGAGTACGGTGAAGCTGCCTTTTTCAACAATTTTGTAGTTCATAAGATAACCGCCTTTCAATGAAATTTCTAATTTCAGCGGCGCAAAAGTTTTTATCATGACATTGTTCTTTCGCGCCATCGTCGGCGATACTCCATGGAATCTGGTGAATGCTTTGGTGAAGCTGTCGGGAGAATCATATCCGTACTGCAAAGCAATATCAATGATTTTTCTGTCTGTTGAGGCAAGCTCGCTGCCGGCAAGAGCAAGCCTGCGGTTTCGGATATATTCTGCCACCGAATATCCGCACAGCATATGAAAGCCTTTTTGAAAGTAGTAGTGCGAGATATGTACATGGTCAGAAACATCCTCTGCGGACAGTTCTTCGGTTATATGCTCTTCCATAAAATTGATTGCTTCTTGAATTGCATCAATCCATTCCATCGGTATCACCTCCTGCTGTAAGGACAGTATATCGCATTGAGAAAGGGTTTGCCCGATTTTTTGGGCTTTCTTTTGTCCGAAGTGCGGTAGATTTTTGTTTTCATAAAATCTATTTGCTTCTTAAAATTTCTTTTGGGGCAGTAATTTCATTGGCGAGGGTGTGTTCGGTTAATTCGGAGAGCAGGCGGATTTTTTGATTGAGCATCGGGCGCATACAGTTGGGAACGTGTTCCCCGTGGGCTCGGTGGATTGCCACACATTCCTTGCAGTTGCCGTGGTAGCGGCAGGCTTTTTGGCAGGGGCAGTGGTCTTTGTTTTGGTACTCGGCGCGAAAGGCTGAGGCAAACTCTTCCTGAAGGCGCAGCCCCTCCTCCCGGTTTCCTTGGTGAAACTGTTCCATCGCAGCTTTTTCAATCGGATTGTTGTCAATAATCATAGCGGAATCCGCTTCCTTTCTTATTGGAATAATTCCATCATACCGCATTTCTTGCTTGAAAAATAGCCGAAAATCACCTATAATATGGTAAAAAAGAGCCATTTGAAAGGAGCGGGTCTGATGGAGTCGCCCGTTTATTCGCACAATCCTTATCGGGAAAACGCTTTTCCGCTGTTGGTTCTTGATGTAAATCGACAAAGCTGCGTGCCGTTTAACGAAGGATTTCGGGTTTTGCACTGGCATGACGAGATTCAGCTGGTTTACCTGTCGGAGGGGGAAGTGTGTGCCGAAATTTACGGCGAAAGGGCGCAGGTGGGGAAAGGCGACTGCCTTTTTTTAAACCGAGGGGTACTGCACCGAATTACCGAACAAAAAGCCTGCAGCTATCACAGCTATTTGATTCCGCCGAAGATGCTCGGCTTTTTTGCGGGCAGCATGATGCAGCAAAACGATGTGGAGCCTGTTTTAAACAATCCGCAGTTGACCCACCGCCTGTTTTCCGTTTCGGAACGGGAAAACGGTGATTTTTTGGAAAAGATGCGGCAGTTAGACAGCCTTTACTTTGCAAAGGAAAAGCCGGATCACCCGGAATACCGCCTTTCCCTTGCGATTGCACAGGTTTGGCTGGAGCTGATTCGATTGCTGCCTCAGCAAGAGAACAGCGGGATAAGGAAAGCGGAACCGGGACATGAAAGAATCCGCGAGATGATTTCATTTTTACACACCAATTATGCAAACCACATTTCTTTAGAGCAGACGGCGCAGAGCGCGCACGTCAGTAAAAGCGAGTGTATTCGCTGTTTTCACCGATATTTGGGAGAGCCGCCCTACACCTATTTAAAAAAATATCGTCTGCATTGCAGCTTGTCCTTGCTGCAAAACCGGCAGCTTTCGGTTACGGAGATTGCCATGCGGGTGGGTTTTCGCTGCGCAAGCTCTTATATCGGCTACTTTAAACAGGAGTACGGGAAAACGCCGAAAGCATATCGGGAAGAAATTTGGGGCAAAACAAAGGACGAAAGATAACGGAGGAGAGGGAAAAAGATGGAATACAGTCAATTTTTTGAGGAAAGCGGCGCGCCGTTTATCGGAAGAAAACAGAAAAAGCTGCGGGAATTTTTGGCTTCGATGCAGCTGCGCTATGATGAGGGAATCGAATATACCGTCAATATGGTGACGCCGGAAGGAGAGATTGCGGCGACCGGCTCACTGCAAAATAATGTGCTGAAATGTATTGCGGTGGACGACCGATTTCAGGGAATGGGACTTTCTTCCCGGGTGGTAACGCTGTTGATGAACCGCGCGATGGAAGAAGGGCACAGCCACCTGTTTGTTTTTACAAAACCGAAAAATATTGCCATGTTTTCCGATTTGGGATTCTATCCGATTATCAAAACAGAGGACGTTCTGTTTATGGAAAATGTGCGGGACGGAATTATAAAATATGTCCGCTCGTTGGAGCGCCCGACCGAGCAGAAAAAAAATATCGGGGCGATTGTTGCAAACTGTAATCCCTTTACCAACGGACACCGCTATTTAATCGAGACAGCTGCCGCGCAGTGCGAGGTTTTGCATCTGTTTGTGTTGTCGGAGGATCGCAGCGCATTTCCTGCCGAGGCGCGTTACCGGCTGGTGAAGGAGGGAATTGCATCAATCGGCGCGGATAATATTATTCTTCACAAAACCTCCGATTATCTGATTTCTTCCGCAGTCTTCCCGACCTATTTTATCAAAGAGGAGAAGCGGGCAGAACAGATTAACTGTGAATTGGATTTGCGTATCTTTGCGGAATATTTTGCAAAGGAACTGGGCATTACCAAACGATTTGTGGGGACAGAGCCGTTTTGTCCGGTGACAAGCGCGTACAACAGGGAAATGAAAGCGATTTTGTCGCAATACGGGATTGAAGTTGTTGAGATTGAGCGAAAAAAGCAGGACGAACTTGCAATCAGCGCGTCGAGGGTGCGAGAGTGCATGGTGCGGGGAGATTACAGGGAGATTGAAAAGATGGTGCCGCCGAGCACAATGAGATACCTGCTTTCCCCACAGGGAAAAGAAATTGCAAAATCGCTTGCCGAAAAACAATGAGGAGAGCAGGCATGAGAGAAAAGATTTTGCAAAGAATTTTAGCGATGCCGCAAAGCTCGTTGCAGGAGATTTTGAAAGGGAAAGAGGAGCGAGCGGAGCGCCAACAAAAAATCATGCAGGCAGAGCCGCAGGGAACGCTGATTTGTTTTACCTTAAATATTGCGGGGGCGGTGAAAAATGCACCGCTGTTTGAAAAAGCCTTTGAGGAGGGCAAGCGGCGAATTTTGCGCCAGCTGCGATATGACGGCAGTTATCCGATTTTGCAGGAGGAGCATGACAGGGCAAGCGGAAAAGAGCTGTACATTTTGGTGGAGCAGGAGATTGCTCAGGTAAAACGGCGCATGGTCGAGATTGAGGACGGCTTTGAGCTGGGGCGGCTGTTTGATATTGATGTGATGAGCCAAAACTGTCCGAAAATTTCCCGCAGAGATTTGGGACTGCCGGCAAGAAAGTGTTTGATTTGCTCACAGCAGGCAGCGGCGTGCGCGCGCAGCCAAAGGCACAGCGCCGCGGACTTGCTGGAAAAAACGGTGGAACTTATCTGTGATTATCTAAAAAAGGAATTTGCCGAGCAGGTGGCGCAGACTGCGTGCAGGGCGCTGCTGTATGAGGTAGCCTGCGCGCCAAAACCGGGACTGGTGGATCGGGAAAACAGCGGTTCTCACCGGGATATGGATTGTTTTACATTTATTGACAGCGCGTGCGCTCTGTTTCCGTACTTTTCCGAGTGTGCCGGGACGGGAATGGAGCTGTGGGAAGATCTGCCGCTGATGTTTGCGCGGCTGCGCTGTTTGGGAAAAGAGGCGGAGGACCGTATGAAATGCGCGACCGGAGGAATCAACACCCATAAGGGAGCTGTTTTTTCGATGGGGATTTTGTGCGCGGCAACGGCAGCGCAGGCGGCAAAAGAAAAACTGAACCGACAGACTCGGACTTCGGAACAAGAGTGGGAGAAAGAGATTTCTGCCCTGTGCGCGGGCATTTGCGCCGAGGTGCTGGAGGATTTTGCAAAGATCAATCAAAAAGAAAAGCTCTCCTACGGAGAGCAGCTTTTTAAAAAATACGGAATCAAAGGGATTAGACAGGAGGCAGCAAACGGCTTTCCCGATGTCTTTAAAGTGGGACTGCGCTGCTTAAAAGAAGAAACGGCAAAGGGAAGAACGCTAAACGATGCGGGGGTGACGGCGCTGTTGGCGTTGCTTTGCAGCGTGCAGGACAGCAATATTGTCGCGCGCTCAGATTGGGATACGCTGATTTGGGCGCAGGAAAGGGCAAAAGAATTGCTTGCGCAAGGGGCGACGCACGCTCAGATTCGCGATTTTAACCGGGAGATGGAAGAAAAAAACATCAGTCCCGGCGGCTGCGCCGATTTGTTGGCCTTGTCTTACTTTCTGCTGTTTTGGGAAAGAGAAGATCGGATAGGCTGTCCCAACATAACGGCACAAACCATTTGATAACCGTGAATCCCATATAAAAACACCCAAAGGTTGAGCTTTAAAACAGAGCTTTGACCTTTGGGTGTTTTTTTGCTATTTTGGCTGATAAGGTGTTGTTTCTTCAGAATCGAAGAGAATCAAGAGCTTTTGGAAATAGTCGGCAGTATTGGCAGCCTGCCTTTCCGGTAAATCGAGCAAGGAAATCTCTTCTTTTGTTTTTCCCTGCGCTTCGGCAGAAAGGAAGGGGCTGTTTTTACGGTCAAGAGGAATAAAAAGATCTGCGCCGCGATACCGTTCAAAAATAGATTGTGGGAATTGGTCGAACGGAGTCTGGTATATATATCCTCCTCGTGGAGAGTCACTGGTTTGTACATACTGATACAGGATGCTGCAAACCGCTCCCTTTACCGGAGAATCTTCCTCTTGCAGCAAGGTGCCGAATCGTTGATAGTGATCCGAGCTGTATTCGCTGGTGCAGGCTTTTTGGTAGATATGTTCCGAACCAAACTGACCGAAAAACTTGGTATCGTCGGGAAAATATTCTTCCCAGAAGCAGAAATTTCTCATCATGGAAAAATCGCGTATTTGATGAAACTCTGAATTCGGATTTTTCATTTCTGCACGAAAAGCAGCGGTATTTGTTAAATTATCGCAAAGCAGTTGTGCAAATGGCAGATTTTTGCCGAAGTCTGCCTGATATTTGCCGAGATATTGGTCGATATTTTGCTGAAATTCGGTCGGATTTTTATCCATGAAAGAAACCAGACGCTGCATTTCTTTTTTTATCTCTTCCCGATTATTTTCTGCAAGCAGGGCAGCTGCTTCGGGCAAGAGGTTCAGTTGATGGTCTACATCCAACCCAAAGACATGAAGTTTTTTATTTTCCGGTTGCCGGCTGTTATATTCATACAGCCACTGAAGATAGTCTTTTTCTTCCTCGGAGCAGGCTAATGTTCCTTGAACAGAATCCATAAGAAGGTCAAGATAGAATTCATCTCCTGTTTGTATATAATATTCTTCTAAGAATCCGGAAGCGACACCGGATTCTTCCAAGATGAAGTTAACTCCATGCTGCTCGTGAAGATATTGTATCATCATTTTTTTCGCCTGAAAAGATTTTACTGCAGTGTGGGTTTCTCCGGTGAGAAAAACGCGGTAATCATTGTTACCGAAGGTTTTATCGTCCATTTTTTGCTCTAAATCAATTTCCTTTTCATACTTTGTAAGGTACTCGTTTACTGTCAGTGTTTGCTGTGTTTGGCATCCTGCAAAGCAAAAAGCAACAAGAATGAGGACAGCACAGAGAAAAGCTGTTTTTTTCATACCGATATCCGCTTCCTTTTTGATAAAATAAAATCTTGTTTTTATTATATTTTTGCAGTGCGGACAAGTCAAGCGGGAAGGCTTCTTTTTGTCAGTTTGGATTATTTTATGTGAAATATTTGGACAGTTTGCAGCTTAAAAAAACACAGGATTTTATCTTTTAAAAAATATCAAAAAAATCTCTCTGCTATAAATCGTTTTACAGCAGAGAGATTCTGTTTGTTTTTGTTTTCGGACGATTATTTTTTCGCTTCTTTTGCCCAACTGTCTTTGAGTCCGACAATCTGGTTGAATACGCCCTCATCCTTGCTATCCTTACAGAAGTAGCCGGTGCGGACAAACTGGAATTTATCGCCGACTTTTGCTTCTGCCAGAGCCGGCTCCATCTTGCAGCCGGTCAATTCGGTCAGAGAGTTTGGATTGAGGTAGTCCAGATAATTTGTACCTTCCGGAACATCGTTTACATTTTCCAAAGTGAACAGATAGTCATACAGACGAACGGTTGCGTCAATTGCATATTTTGCGGATACCCAATGAATGGTTCCTTTGATTTTTCTGCCGTCAACCGGATTGCCGTTGCCGGTTTCCAGATCGGCGGTGCAGTGGATTTCGACCACATTACCTTGGCTGTCCTTGATGATTTCGTTGCATTTTACAATATATGCGCCCATCAGGCGAACTTCTCCGTCCGGTTTCATACGGAAGAACTTCGGAGGCGGAACCTCGGCAAAATCATCGGCATCAATATATAGTTCGCGGGTGAACGGAACTTTTCTGACACCAGCTTCGTCATTTTTCGGAATGTTTGGAAGTTCAAAATATTCTTCCTTGTCCTCCGGGTAGTTGGTGATAACCACCTTAATCGGATGCAGAACGGCAACACGGCGCTGCGCGTTGGTGTTGAGTTCATCGCGGATACAATGCTCGAGCAGACCGATATCCACCACGCTGTAAGCCTTTGCTACGCCGGCTTTTTTTACAAATTCATTGATTGCGCTCGGAGTATAGCCGCGGCGGCGCAGTCCGCAGATGGTAGGCATTCTTGGGTCATCCCAACCATCTACCTTTTTGGTTTCCACCAGCTCGCGCAGATAGCGTTTGCTCATTACGGTGTGAGTAACATTTAAGCGGGCAAACTCATACTGATGCGGTTTGTTTTCAAAACCGATATTATCAACAACCCAATCGTAGAGCGGACGATGATTTTCAAATTCAATGGAGCAAAGCGAGTGGGTGATTCCCTCCAACGCATCCTGAATCGGGTGAGCGAAGTCATACAGAGGGTAGATGCACCATTTATCGCCCTGACGGTGGTGGTGTGCGCGGACAATTCGATAAATTGCCGGGTCGCGCAGATTCATGTTCGGGGAGGACATATCAATTTTTGCACGCAGGGTGTGGCTTCCGTCTGCAAATTCGCCGTTTTTCATGCGCTCGAACAGGTCGAGGTTTTCTTCTACCGAACGATTGCGGTACGGACTTTCTTTACCGGGTTCGGTTAAGGTGCCGCGGTATTCGCGCATTTCATCTGCGCTCAGGTCATCGACATATGCTTTTCCGTCTTTGATAAGTTTTACGGCAAACTCGTAGCACCGGTCAAAATAATCGGAGCCGTAGTAGATGCCGCCGGTCGGTTCTGCGCCCAGCCAACGCAAATCTTCTTCGATGGATTTTACATATTCGTCATCTTCGCGGACGGGGTTTGTGTCATCAAAACGAAGATTAAACAGACCGTGATATTTTTGAGCGGTTCCGGAGTTAATCCAGATTGCTTTTGCGGAACCGATGTGCAGATAACCGTTTGGTTCTGGAGGAAAACGGGTATGGATTTCTTTTACCTTACCTTCGGCAAGGTCTTTGTCAATGATATCGTGAATAAAGTTGGACACATTTTCAGTATCCAGAATTTTCTCATCAGACATTTTGTTCAGTCCTTTCGGGTGGGAGTTTGAGGTGAGAAATGAAAAGTTTTTTGTCAACTTTTTCAAAACCGGCTTGAAGCCGGGCACTATTCGCCTCCGGCGCAAAGATAGGTGGATTGAGAGCAAACCAATTATTTTTGCTAATCTCCACTCCCAAATTATCCGGTGGATGATTTGGGACGCAAAAAATATTATTTATCAGAGTACGTTTTTAGGAAAAAAACTTTTCTCTTGCAAAAGTTTTTTCCCTAAAACAGTCGCAAGCTCCTGTTCATACCCTTTTTCCAAATACGCCTTCACGGCAAAGGTGTTTCACTCGTTGGGACGAGTGACCAAAGACTCTGTCTTTGGAATCTGTGAGCTTTTTGAAAAAAGCTCAATCAAAAACTTTTATTTTTAAGTTCTATTTTTCGAGAGTCGCAATCGCCTGCGCGATTCTTTGCTGGCAGGTTTCTTCGCCTAAAATCTGCATAACGCTGCAAAGATCCGGGGAGTTGGTTCTGCCGGTAATGGCAAGACGAATTACCTGGCTGACATCGCCGACATGACCTTTAAACTGGTCGGGGTTTTTCTTATAATCCTTTGGTTTGCCTGCAAAGCCGAGCGCTTCGCCCATTTCGCGAACCTTATTAAACCAAACTTCGCCGTCATCTGCCGGATTATAAATCTCTCTATATTGATTGAGGATAGCAAGAGCGTCTTCTTTGGAGATGTTTTGCGGATATTCCTCTGCGGGGGTGAACAGTTCTTCATAGAAGAAGGCAAGGTAATCTTTGACTTCGCTCCAAACAGCAAGATCTTTTCTTGGTTTTGCGCCGCCGCGTCCGATTGCAAAGATTGCTTTTGCTTTCTGCTCGTCGGCGGTGAGCAGGGTGTACAGCTGCTTGTCAAAATCCTTTGCCCATGCGGTTACTTCATTGTAAACCTCGTCTGCACTCATGACAGAGATGGTATTTTTGCTGACATCTTTTAATTTATCAATATCGAACAGGGAGCCGCTGTTGCCCATCTTTTTGGTGGTAAACTGGAAGTCGCTCATCGGAGCGGTCGGGTTAGCCAGTCTCCAATCCTCAAAGTTGGAGTTAAGCAGGGTCATCAGGTATTCCAGCACGGACGGAACCGGATATCCTTCTGCATTGTAGAAGTCGAGCGCCAACTCGGGGTCTTTTCTCTTGGAAAGCTTTCTCTTAGAGCCGCCGTCCATCTTCATCAGCTGAGCGGTGTGA
This sequence comes from uncultured Oscillospiraceae bacterium, assembly GCA_905197685.1. Lineage (GTDB taxonomy): Bacteria > Bacillota > Clostridia > Oscillospirales > Ruminococcaceae > Negativibacillus. The sequence goes on from CAJJZS010000005.1 coordinate 148,883, forward strand.
ATATATTTCGGAGCTTTCCAGCCCATGGTGCGGAACAGCTGGAGGTGGATATTTAAGGTTGCAAGCCATTCTTCTCCGCGGACAACATGGGTTGTTCCCATAAAGTGGTCGTCGATGATGTGGGCAAAGTGGTAGGTCGGGATTCCGTCGGATTTGAGCAGAACAATATCCTGATCATTTTCCGGAAGCTCAATGTCGCCCTTTACCAGGTCATGGTGAGTAAATCTCTTATTTGGGTCGCCCTCGGAGCGGAAGCGCAGAACATACGGTTTGCCGGCTTTGATGTTTGCTTCAATTTCTTCAAAGCTCAGGTTGCGGCATTTTGCCCACTCACCGTAGTAGCCGAAGTTAATCTTCATTTCCTGCTGCTTTTCACGCATTTCGGTCAATTCTTCTTCGGTGCAGAAGCAAGGGTAAGCAAGACCGCGCTCCACCAGCTGTTTTGCAAAAGTCTGGTAGATTTGGGCTCTTTGACGCTGACGGTACGGGCCGTACGCGCCGTTATCGCCTTCGATGGTAGCGCCCTCGTCAAAATTTAAACCGTAGTGGTTGAACACACGGATAATTGTTTCTACGCCGCCCTCTACCGCGCGTTTTAAGTCGGTGTCCTCGATTCTTAAAAAGAATACGCCGTTGCTCTGGTGAGCCAGACGCTCGCTGACAATCGCGCTGAAGAGGTTGCCCAAGTGCATAAAGCCGGTCGGGCTTGGAGCAATACGGGTTACTTTTGCTCCTTCGGGCAGGGTTCTAGGTGGATATTTTGCTTCAATGTCCTGAGGGGTGGTTGTAATATCAGGAAAAAGCAGTTGCGCAAGACGCTGATAATCCATATTTTTTCTCTCCTTTATCAAACACATTCAGGGTTAGCGGGAATGGTGTAGGTTGATACGAAAAATCAATATTTTTACAAATAATAGAATACCACAAATCGGGTGGAAATAAAAGGGTGTAAATTGCTTTGTGATAAGAAAAGAGGAGATTTTGATTTTCTGCCTCGAACAAAAGTTTCAGAAAAGCTGACGCTTTCGTTTGAAAAGTAAATTTATAATATCATCTCAGCAATCATCCGCTGCAAGGCAAAAAGGAAATCTTCATCCTGTTGTTTTGTTCGTTTGCGGGGACCTTTGGTGTGTCCGCCCGACATACGCACCTTTTTGGCAATATGGCGGGTAAACAGCAAGGTATCTATGTTCTGTTGAGAATAAATCAATCCGTTTTGATTGATTGCTTTTCCGCCTTTTGCCAGTACCATCGCGGCAAGTCCGTAGTCTTGTGTGATGACAAGATCGCCTTTTTCCACCAGATTTACCAGTTTAAAGTCTGCCGAATCATTTCCTTTTTCTACGGTAACAATCTGAGCATTGATTCCGGTTAGGACGTGGGAAGTGTCGGTGACGAGAATGACGGGGATTTTTCGGCGGTTCGCTTCCCGAACGGTGAGGTCAATCACAGGGCAAGCGTCCGCATCCACTAACAGCTTCATAAAAACTTCCTTTCTCTTTATCGCACGATGACACCCAAAAAGGAGGCGAGAGTAATTGCCTGTTCCGGGGTGACAACTGCCCCCTTTAAATCGGGAACACAGAGCCGCAGCCCCTCGATTTCACAGCTTCGCAGGTCAATTCCGGAAAGAGAGGTGTGCAGAAGTTGGATTTTTCTCATATCACAGTCTGAAAACTCGGCAGGATTTAGTTTTCCTTCACTGAAATCGCTTTCGGCAAGGCAGCAGCCGTCAAAAAGAACCTGTTTGAATCGACAGTCATTCCATATGGAATAACGCAGATTGCCGCCAAGAACAGCGGTGTTTTGCAGCAGAGAATGGCTGAAAAAGCTGCCCATCAGTTTGCAACCCTTAAAAATAACCCTCTGAGCAGCGAGGTCCTCAAAATGGCAGGCAGAAAGGTCGCAGTTTTCCAGAATCACATCGGTGAAAGAGAGATTTTGGATTCGACAGTTTAAGAAATGGCAGTTGTGAAAGATACAGTTTTTAAATTCGATGCAGCTTGCTTCATAATCTTCCAGGGTTTGGTTTAAGTAGCGGGAAGAACAGATTTCTTCTTCGTCGGTTAGTTGAAGCTGCACCAAATCGTACAGCAAATCTGATTTTTCAAGCGGATCGGAAAGCTGTGGAGATTTTAAATTCAAGAAAATTTCCCCCTTTTGTTTTTCTTGTGTTTTTATTATAGCTGTTTTATAGCGGACAGACAAGGCGGCAGAGGTGTAAAACACTTCTGCCGCCTTAAAACAAAGGAGAGTATATCAAAATTGTTGATTTCAGGAATTTATTTTTAAAATCGGTGTCAGCCGTTTGCCGAGGTAGGCTGCGAAAATCATAAGAGCAGTGTCGGCAGGAATAAAAATCAGAAAGGTTGAGAAGATGACCGACCACAAGCTCATTCCTTTTCCCAAATAAAGGTTCATAATGCAATAAAAATAAACAATACCGATGGCAAAATCAACGCCCGCTCCCGCAAAACAAGCGGTGAGCATGGTTTTGAAATCATGGGATTTTTTATGTTCAATGATTTTTCCGCATACCCATGCGCCGACAATAAATCCGGCAAGGTAGCCGAAGGTAGGCTGAAGCAGGTAGGAAATACCGGCTCCCTTAGTAAAGACAGGAAGTCCGCATAAACCTAAAAGAACATAAATTCCGACAGCGGCAGCTCCTTTTTTAGAGCCTAACAGAGCGCCGGACAAGATTGCAAAAAAGATTTGCAAAGAAAACGGAACGGGGGGAATCGGAACGGTGATGAAAGCGCCTACGGCGGTTAAGGCTGCCATCAAAGCAATCAGGCTGAAATCCCGAATCGGGGATAGAGAAGGCTGTTTCATAAAATCACCTCTAAAAAATGTATCGTAAGTTACAAAGTATCAACAGTTACAAATTATAGAAGATAAGACGGATTTTGTCAATCATTTTTTTAGAAAATCACAGATTTTTGGTATTATTCCTAAAATTCAGTAGAATTTTGGCAAAGATATGCTATAATGAAACGGAGATTATCTCTTTTCAACCAAACTTCAGAAAGAAGGGCGACGATTATGAATCAGAAAAGATTAGATCAAGTGCGTGAGAATATGAAACAGGCGGGACTGCGCCAGATGATTGTGACAGAAACAGAGCCGGTATACTATCTCACAGGAATCTGGGTGGTTCCGATGGAGCGTATGATGGCAGTGTATCTGGACGATACGGGAAGAACGATCTTTTTCGGCAACAAGCTGTTTGGGGTTCAGCCGCAGGAAGGAATGTATTTGGAAGAACATACCGATACGGATAACCCGGTAGAACAACTGGCAAAGGCGATACTGCCCGGCGAGTTGGGCATTGACGAGACATGGCCTAGCCGTTTTTTAATCGGATTGATGCAGCTGCGTCCCGATGTAAAGCCGGTTGTCGGCTCGCTGCCGGTAGAACAGGCAACCATGTATAAGGACGAAGAGGAACGGGAGCTGATGAGAAAGGCTTCTAAAATTAACGATGCCTGCATGGAGATGGCAGTTCATTCGGTGAGAGAAGGAATTACCGAAAAAGAGCTTTCCGCGAAGGTGGAAAACTTCTTTAAAGAAAATAACTGCAACAGCCTGGGTTTTTCAATTGTGGGCATGGGAGCAAACGGAGCGGACCCGCACCACGATGCAGATTCTACCGTTTTGAAAGAGGGGGACAGCATCGTTTTGGATATCGGCGCACCGTTTGAGCATTATTGGTGTGATATGACAAGAACCGTATTCTATAAAACGGTAAGCGAGCAGCAGCGAGAGGTTTATGAAACGGTCCGCCGCGCAAATGAAGCTGCGATTGCTTTAATTAAACCGGGAGTTGCGTTTAAAGAATTTGACCTTGCAGCTCGAAAGGTGATTGAAGAAGCGGGATACGGTGAATACTTTACTCACAGAACAGGACACAGCATCGGTATGAAGGAGCATGAAAGACCGCCGGTTGCTTCCGATTGTGAGGTAATTGCCCGTCCGGGAATGGTATTTTCAATTGAACCGGGAATCTATCTGCCGGGACAGTTCGGGGTACGAATCGAAGATTTGGTACTGGTTACCGAAGATGGCTGCGAAGTGCTGAACAGCTATCCAAAAGATTTGATTGTAGTGGAATAATAAAAACAAAAAAGATTTCAACATCTTACCGTGAAGATGTTGAAATCTTTTTGCTTTTGAGGCGGATTAAGAGGAAAGTGTTATCGCTTATTTGTCCGATTCAATCATAACGCGAACCTGAATGGGAGAAGAAATTCCGCCATTTTCATCAAAAGCAGTTAAAACAAACCGGTCGCTTCCAGTTTCACCCTCGTTTGGAGTATAGATGCAGTTTTCACCCGAAAGAGAAACGCTGCCTTTTTTAGGCTTTTTGTTCAGTGTATAAATAATGCGGCTTTGAGAATTTGAAGTAAAGCAAGGGAGTGCAGTTTGGATTTTGGTATCGGAAACAGTTTTGCAAAATACATCCTGAACCAACGGACGCTCGGTATTTTTAGGAATAATCTGAAAGGTAGCGCACAGGTGGGGAAGAGCCTGTGTCTTTTTAACTTGAGAGGAGCAGATAGGAATAAAGCTAAACCAACCTGATGATACCTGTAAAGCGTCTTCATCCTGCACATAGCACAAGCGATCCAGCTCGCTTCGGAAGATGGTGTCGTATACCTGAACTTCCACACCGTCAAGCATCAACTTTCCGTCCGATTCCCGAGGAAGGGAGGTGATGGTGATTGCGGCAAGTTCCCCGCTGTTCCAGCCCATTCGCATTTCAAAATATTCTGCCGACAGCGGAATTGTTTTTCCGACTGATTCTTTTGGAATAAAGATAGGGTAAACGCGGCTTTCCGGTTTTGAGAGTTCGGCAGATTTTTTTGTATAGATTTTAAGAGAATACGGATTTTCCGTTTTTGTCCCGTCTTTTAAAATATTTTGAGGGTTTACAGCGGAAACAGGCAGGGAGTTTGAGAAGCAAAACAGCAGAACAAGGAAAAGCGCTGCATATTTTTTGAGTTTTGTTTTTTTCATTCTGTTCTTCCTTTCCGGTTTGTGACTTTTTCTGCCTGATTGATATGAATTTCTTTTGGGCAGAATCATCTGGATAAGATAAAAATATTGTTTGTTGTTTTGCCTTTTTTATCATCGGAAAATTTTCCCGGAAACGCAATTTCATCCTGTTTGACTGCTTTCGGCAAAAAGATTGGGGGAATTGTTTTCAGTTTTTATGCTAACAGCCGATTTTATCTGACACTTATTTACAAAAAGCCGTTTGTATCTTATAATTTAAAGTAATGATTCTTTTTTATAACGAAGATGCAAAACAAAAAATGTAAGGCTTTATTTCGACGAAAGGATGGTGTGTTCATGTCACATCAAAATGTACTGATTCTGGATTTCGGCGGTCAGTATAATCAGTTGATTGCCCGCCGTGTCCGCGATTTGGGTGTATACTGCGAAATCATTCCGTTTAGAAAAGCAACGGTAGAAAAAATTCGAGAGTATTCCCCAATCGGATTGATTTTTACCGGAGGTCCTAACAGTGTGTATGCTGAAAACGCTCCGCAGATTGATCCGCAGATTCTTTCTATGGGAATTCCGGTTTTGGGTTTGTGCTACGGTTGTCAGCTGATTGCGCATACCCTGGGCGGAAAGGTGGAAACCGCTCCTGCAAGAGAGTTCGGTAAAACTCGGACAACCTTTAACACAACATCTCCTCTGTTTGCACAGCTGCCTGAACAGGCAACTACTTGGATGAGCCATGTGGATTATGTCGGTCAAATACCGGAAGGATTTGAAAGTATTGCGCATACCGACAGTTGTCCGGTTGCCGCTATGCAGAATTTGGAGCGGAAGATTTTTGGTTTCCAGTATCATCCGGAGGTAGAACATACCGAAAACGGAAGCAAAATGCTCAGAAACTTCCTTTACAATGTTTGCGGCGCAGTGGGAGATTGGACGATGTCCGATTACTGCAATACTGCGATTGAACAAATCCGCGAAAAAGTGGGTGACGGTAAGGTTCTGCTGGCGCTGTCCGGCGGTGTTGACAGTTCGGTTGTTGCAAAACTGCTCTCCAAAGCGATCGGCAATCAGCTGACCTGTATCTTTGTGGACCACGGTCTGATGCGCAAAAATGAAGGCGATGAAATTGAAGCTGTTTTCGGTAACGGAGAAATTAACTTTGTCCGTGTCAATGCAGAGGAACGCTTCCTCGGCAAATTGGCAGGTGTGAGCGAGCCGGAGAGAAAACGCAAAATTATCGGTGAAGAATTTATCCGCGTCTTTGAAGAAGAAGCAAAGAAAATCGGCAAGGTAGATTTCCTCGCGCAGGGAACCATCTATGCTGACGTTGTAGAGTCCGGTTCCGGAGATTCCGCAGTCATTAAATCGCACCATAATGTAGGCGGTTTGCCGGATTATGTTGACTTCAAAGAGATTATCGAGCCGCTGCGCCTGCTGTTTAAGGACGAAGTGCGCGCACTGGGCAGAGAGCTTGGCTTGCCGGATTATCTGGTAAACCGTCAGCCGTTTCCGGGTCCGGGTCTTGCTATCCGAGTAATCGGTGAAGTAACCAAGGAAAAATTGGATATCCTGCGCGATGCAGACTTTATTTTCCGCGATGAGATTGCAAAAGCAGGTTTGGATAAATCGGTGCATCAGTATTTTGCTGTTTTAACCGATATGCGTTCGGTTGGCGTTATGGGCGATTTCAGAACCTATGACTACACCCTCGCGCTGCGCGGCGTTACCACCACCGACTTTATGACCGCAGACTGGGCAAGAATCCCTTATGAGGTTTTGGATAAGGTTTCGGTTCGTATCGTAAACGAGGTTGACCACATCAACCGTATCTGCTATGATATTACCTCCAAACCGCCGGCAACCATTGAGTGGGAATGATTTCAGAGACCCGGAAAAGCCTGATATGACTGGGTTTTTGAAGGGTTAAGGCCCTTCGTGGCAACGATTTGGCAACACTTTTTCATTATTCATAAAAAGAGAGCTAACTGATTTTGATTAGTCAGTTAGCTCTCTTTTGTTATGTAGATTCTGTTTCAAATGATTTTAGGGTTTTCCCTTGTTCGTTTTTCCATTGCTGTGGGCCACTGATACTATAGCCTGCAGCAAAAGCAGCAGCGGCAGAAGAACTTGAAAATAATTTGTCGTTTTGAAGGATGCCATCTTTTATTTCACCAGAAGACCGACTTTGCTCGACTTTCTTTTTAATCCCATTATTTAAGGAATCAGCTGATACCTCATGAATAGAGGAGCCTTTTAGCAATACAAAGCCATCTGCTGTACGCATTCCATATGCTTTTCCGGAACCGGCAGAAACTGAAAATACAGGGTTCCCGCCTTGATTATTGGGTTGTTCCTCAGAATACGACTCAAATGCTTTATGACCTAGAGCATTAATCAGTATTTTTGCGTTATAAATGAATTCTTCAAGTTCGGCCTGCTCTGCTTCGGAAACAGAAGATTTTGTAGGGGTATTACTATTATCGATGGAGTATCTGTCACATTCTTTTGCAAGAGTATAGAATCGATTCTCTAAATATTTTATATGAGCTTTGTTAAGATTTGAATCTTTGCTAATAAATGCAATTGCTTCGTTCCAGTTATCTTTTTTCTCGAGATGTTGTTTTAGGCGTTTGATAATATCTTCCGCCTCACCAATGTAAATTAGAGGCCGCTCTTTTGCATCATCATAACCGAACAGAAAATATACACCAGGAGAGGCAAGCTCACTGCGCTTCTCACTTTCTTTAATCATGTTTCTTGGTAACTTATAAGCAATTCCTGTCCAGTTGGATAATTCACATATCCATCGTCCATTTGGTGTTCCATCTACGAGGAAAAGCTGGATTCGTTTTCCAAATACCATCCTTATTTCTCCTTATCCTCTGTCACTATTTATATCTTTTAACAATCTATCACCCAACTCTTGTGATATGGATCCAGCAATTTTCTGTGATTTATCAAACTCCGGATAGTGGTAGCGCCACTTATCGTAATCCTCCTTAGAAATCTCACCTGCCTCCAGCATAGCAGCAGCCTGCTGCCAGGAGCAGAGCATCTCGTGCAGCCGGGCGGCGTCCTTGTTCTTCCGAACATCGACCTTCAAGCAGACTTCTCCATCCATCTCGCTGACCTTGAGCCCATAGTTGTCCTCCAAGGTAAACAGAGTATGCATGAGACCCACATAGGAGTCTATGTCCGGGACAGAGAGTGCATGAGGAGAGACATCCAGTGCCTCAGCCAAAGCGGCGGTCAGGTCTGCCTTTGGGGTTCTTGATCCTGTTTCGTACTGTGCAAGGCGCACATCAGCAGACTTCTCCGGGAAGCCCAGCGCCATACCGAGATATTTCTGTGTCATCCCAAGAAGCTGGAGTGCCGCGCATCCGAATCCACGATATTCGTCATAGCGCAGTTTCACTTCTCATCGACATGGGTTTCTCCGCTACAGCCATCGCGGATCGGGTGGGGCATGAGAGCATCAACATCACTTACAATTATGCACACCTGTTTCCGTCCAAGCAAACGGAAATGGCAGATAAATTGAATATGGAAAGGGGTAATTAAAAATGTCAGCAAAGAATTTGGACAAGCACAACCGTTGGAGGAACAAGGCTGTGGTCTCCCCGGAGGAGGATTCCCAGATTGAAACGGCGGTGAAGCTCACTGGATTGACCAAGCAGGATTATATCATCCGTCGGCTGCTCTGTCGGGATGTGGTGGTACAGGGAAATCCAATAGTCTATAAGGCACTGCGAGATCAGCTGGCCGCTGTGCTGGGCGAGCTGCGCCGGATCGAAGCCGGGCAAGGCGTAAATGAGGAACTGTTGGACACCATTCAGATGATTACAACTATTATGAAAGGAATGCAGGAGGATATTGCCTATGATCGATGAAAAAAAGAAAATGACCACCCATGCTTCATCTGTTGGCACAGACGATGGGCAGTCAATCTCTAAAAACTCTGACAGTAGTATAACCACTTCTAAGAAAGAAATCAACGATGAAGTTGTAAATCCTCAAGAAAGCCTGGAAGAAATGTACCGCAAGATACAGCGCATGAGCGACCCAGCCTACCTGCACACTGTAACCCTGGACGAGCTGATGGACAATGTGTTTGAGGTAAAGTCTGCGGTGATTGAAAACCTGCTCTATACTGGAGCATATATCCTTGCCGGAGCACCCAAAATCGGCAAATCTTTTCTAGTGGCGCAGATCGCCCACCATGTCAGCACTGGGCAGGATTTGTGGGGCTACAAAGTTCATCAGGGAACAGTCCTCTATCTTGCTTTGGAAGATGACGAAAGCCGTTTGCAACGCAGGATGTTCCGCATGTTCGGTGTGGAGGGGACAAGCTCTCTCCACTTTGCTACCAGTGCCAAGATGATTGGCAGCGGTTTGGATGAACAACTTGAAAAGTTTGTCCGGGAACACAGAGACACCAAATTGATTATCGTGGATACCCTGCAAAAAGTCCGGGAGATGGTGAGCGACAATTACAGCTACTCCAGCGATTATGAGGTGATTGGAAAGCTGAAACAATTTGCAGACCGGCATGGAGTTTGCATCCTGATTGTCCACCACACTAGAAAGCAGCCTGCGGGAGATAGCTTTGAGAAGATTTCCGGTACCACCGGACTGT
>CAJJZS010000006.1 GCA_905197685.1 uncultured Oscillospiraceae bacterium
CATCCTCAATACATTTCACGCTGCCATCATCAAACTTCTCATAATGCAAATTATCCTCACCAACAAAGATGACAGAATCATTTTTAATATCTTTCTTCTTTAGCTTTCCTTCCTTGACCATCTGTTGCTTCTGTTCACGGATTCTTTCCAAAAGAACTGATGCCGGCTCATCATTTGGATCCTGCGGAACAAGCTTACCTCGGATAGCAAGGTCAAGAATCTTTTGTCGTAATGCCTTGGTACCCATTATTCTTCCACCTCTCCAATTAATGTTTCCAGTTCTGCAACTGCCTTTGCTATGTTATTAGACTTTTTCTTGATTATATCAAGTAATTCTGCCAAAGTATAATCATCTGTTCCGGAATCGGCTTTCATCCATGTAATATCCAGGCTTGTCTTATCACGAGCCAAAATATCTTCAATAGTAAATTTACGCCATCTGCCGTTTGGATTATCTTCGCTATACGTTTCTTTACGTTTACTCAGATCACCATCAGCATAGCATTCCACAAAATCATCAAAATGTTCGGATTTCAATGGATTTGTCTTGCCGAAAGATGGCATATCATTTCTCAAATCATAAATCCAAACCTCTTTCGTGTTCTGCTTGTCTGTTTTACCACGAGTAAAAAACAGCACATTGGTTTTAACACCCTGAGCGTAGAAAATACCGGTAGGAAGGCGCAGGATTGTATGCAGATTACATTTATCCATTAAGTCAAGGCGGATTCGTTCTCCATCACCATCAGCAAAGAGAACATTATCCGGAAGAACCACTGCTGCACGAGCTTTACCATTTGTTTTCAAGCTACGATAAATATGCTGAAGGAAGTTCAGCTGCTTATTGCTTGTAGGGAAAGTAAAGTCATCTCGTGTTGCACGCTCGCCGCCTTTTTTAGTGCCGAATGGAGGATTAGTTAATACAACATCATAATCCTTCATACTCATACCCACACTGGAGAGAGTATCACCCAGTGTAATTTTCCCCTCAATATCATGCAGCATAGCGTTCATCAATGCCAAACGGTGCGTATCATGCACCAGCTCACAGCCGGTAAATGCTTCTTCTCTTTCAAATTTAGCTGTATCAGCATCTAAATCAAAGAAATCATCTGTCTGAGATCGAACATACTGGCTGGCAGAAATCATAAAACCAAAGGTTCCGCAAGCAGGATCATTACAGCGTTCGCCCGGCTGTGGTTTCACCAATTTTGTCATTACATCAATCAATACACGAGGGGTAAAATACTGACCTGCGCCGGATTTCTTCTCGTTAGCGTTCTTTTCCAAAAGACCTTCGTAAAGATTACCCAGTCCCTCTTCTCTTGCAGAAAACCAATCAAGCCCATCAATAGTAGTAATGATTTTTTCAAGGTTTTTCGGTTCATCAATATTTGTTGCTGCACCTTGATAAATTTCACGTACACGCCCCGTACATTCTTCACCCAGATGTGTTAGTAATTCCTTATAGAATTTTTTCAGTTCAATTCCACTTTTCGACGTAAGATTATCCCAACGATATGCCTCAGGAATCTGTGATTCAGCACCAGTTTCCTTTGCCATTTTCAGGAATAAAATATAAGTCAATTCGGTTACATACTGATGATATGTGATACCATCATCTCTGAGTACATTACAAAGATTCCAAAGTTTTGAAACAATTTCTTGTGTTGTCATTATGCAACTCTACCTCCGTCATCATAAAGATATTCGTTCAATTCAAGTACAATTTTTTCTAATTGGTTTTGGAAAATCCTATTGATTTTTGCAAATCCACCATTGCTTTTAAAGCGGCTATCCTCGTCAAATACCTGAACATTCAACACAGATTCTTCCATCAAATATTTTTCCATGCGTCCAATCCAGCTCATTTCCTGTTTTGAAAAATTATGAGCTTTTTTCAATTTATCTACTGCTCTGCGGATTCTTGCTTCATGACTAATAAGCGCAGAACCAATGGCATACCTGCGAATAAGGCTGATAATATCAGCAGCAATTTCTTCATTCGTAAGCTCTGATATTGCTGTATTCAACTGTTGTGTTGTAAATCCTTCTCTATCAAGAGTTAATCTCAATGCTTTTAGTGCATCCCTTGTCAAATCCTTTGGTCTGGTGCAAACGATGGTCAACGCAGCAATCTCATTCATATGAGTTTTTACATATTCAGAGAAAGCGTCCAGATAGTCTTCGGGTTTATCAGAATTGCCGTAACCTCTTGTATGTTTGGTTAATTCATCTTCTTCCTCAGAAATAACCACCGGATTTCTACCGTTTGCCCTTATCTGCTGAATATACTCAAACATCTCTCTATAAGCAAGTAAACGCTTTTTTGCATCTTCCGGAGTCTGCTTTTCAATCTCAACAATAAACTGAGTAGGATCCATTCCATCAGTCATACTAATAAACTGCTCCATCGTTTTTTCATCCATGCGACGCTTTTTACGCTGAAGTTTTGCAATAATCTGATTGATTTGAGCCTGAACTACATCTTTATCTTCTACCTCTTCCAATCCGTCCAGAAGTTGTGTAAAAGTAGTTGTGGGATTCGCTACAACAGGCTTCATTGTATTTACCGGTTCTAAGGAATCATAAACACCTACCGGATCATAAATCTCAAAGTGGGTTTTATGAATTTTCGGACACAATCTGGTAGCTCGTCCCATCATCTGTTCAAAAAGGATGCGTGATTTCACTCTACGCATAAATACCAGTGTTGTAATTTCTGGTACATCAATACCTGTTGTAAGCAGATCAACCGTAACTACAATACTTGGAAAACGCTCATTTTTAAAACGTTTAATTGCTTCTGCTACCTTCTTTGGATTACCACCGCCAACGCTTCCAGTAATCTTCATAATAGCATTGTTATCAACGCCTGTTTCTGAATATATTTCTTTCAGGATAGAAACTATCATGTCTGCGTGCTGATCATCAACTGCATAAATAAGAGTTTTGCCCTGTTCTTCCGGATTTTCCGGGTCAATATCTCTTGCAATTTCCGTTAACACAGTTCTGTTGAAGTTCTCTGTGATAACCTGTTTGTTGAAATTTTCAACGTCAAAATCAAGTTCATCGTTAAGTAATTCACTATTAGTCACTTCACCAGTAACAGGATTATATACTGTCACTGTATCACCGGATTTATAATGAATACCACCCGTACTGAGTTTTGTTTCCAAATGATGCGGCGCATCGTGGTCCACAAGATAACCTTCTATAACAGCTTCTCTGTAGGTATATTTAAATACTGGCTGACCAAAAATTTCTGTCGTATGTAATGCCGGAGTTGCAGTAAGAGCAATTTTTACAGCGTCAAAATATTCTATTACCGTACGATATTTACTCTGATAATCACACTGATCCCGATACAGAACTTCTACATCGCCCATTTCCTTATCTAAAATATAACCACGGTGAGCCTCATCAATAATAATCAAGTCAAAATCTGTTACGGATGGCATTACTTCTCCTTCATTATAAAGGATACGTTTTACCATACTCTGAACAGTAGCAACCTGAATCCGAGTTTCTTTATCTACTATTTTCTCATCCAATCCCTTAATATTATAGATTTCATCAAGAGTCATCAGTTCTTCGAGTTTTACTTCTTTAAAAACATCTGAAGCCTGATCTCCCAGGGAAGTTCTATCAACAAGGAACAAAATACGTTTGAAGCGATTTGTCTTTAAAAAGCGATAAATCATACCAAGAACAGTACGGGTTTTACCTGTACCTGTTGCCATTGCGATCAGCACTGCTTTCTTTCCATCAACAACTGCTTTTTCAGCTGCTTTGATCGCTTTTACCTGATATTCTCGCAGATTCAAACCGTCTTTATCTGTCAGTAAGTCATATGGCATTGCTTGCAAGGCATCATTACCTATTTGAATATCTTTTTCCAATCGCTCCATAATACCACTCGGGCTAATCCAACCATGCAATGCCATAGGAGCATTAAAAGGCTCTCTTAAATCCAAAAACCAGATACCTGATTTCGTTTTGAACTGTTCCAGATATGGTCTGCCATTTGTTGCAAATGTAAACGGTACCTTAAATTCTCCCCACGTACCAATCTGATATTCAGCATCTTCTTTACGGATATTTCTTGGATAATCTTTGCCCTGATAATCAATTACCGATGGAATATCTTTATGTTCAGCTTTCGCCTCAATAATACCAACAAGTTTCGTTCCTACAAACAGTGCATAATCTGCATAGCCTTTTTTGCTAACAGTAGAATCTGTTGGCCATTCAGCAATCGCCATGTTATGACCTTTTGCAGGTCTTGCACCTTTTGAATAGCGGATTTCTTGTGTATTAGCTTCCCAGCCAACCTGGCGCAGTTGCTCATCAATCATATAGCGAATTTCAGCCTCAGACTTTTGACGTTGACTTGCCATTTTATTTGCCTGTTTCAGACGAACTTTCTTATCAATCTGTTCAGCCTGTTCAGCACTTACAATTGCAGCTTTTGTAAGCTCTTCCTCTTTTTCTTCTTCCTGAGTTTTATTGAAAACAACAATCTTCTTTGCTTTCTTTTCTTCCTTTATAGGCATAACAAAATCCCGATGCTGATAATTCCAGTCGCCATATGTCTGCATAAACCATTCAGACAAACTGTATGCCATCTGTAAGAAAACAGGACAATCTGAGCTTTCAGCATAATTTTCATGAACAGCTTTATTTCTTACTTTACGAAGTGCATGCAAAATATCAGTTAAATCTCTTGTTAAAAGCCCTTCCGAAGATAATACATTGATTCGATTCACTGCAGAATTATCATAGGGAACAGGAATCTTATCATATGTAAACATCAAATTTACGATTGTTTCTCCAATCATTCCTAATTTCATCAAGCACGAGTTTGGATCTGTGTAACAATATTGCTCTGCTAAATCACCAAAATTCGCTAAAACCGGAAATTCTGTTTCTAAAAATTTAAAATTGGAAGCCATTAAATACGTCCTCCTCCCGCTTATCATATGTTCTAATAGTAAAATATTATCAGAACATCATTGACAAAAATTAAAACCCTATTCGAGCTCTAATATCATTCAACCATTCACCCTTATATTTGAAGAATCTTGGTCCTGCAATCGAATATTTCTTTCCAGATATAATCTTTGCAGCAGCTGTCAGCGACATTTCTTTTCCTTGATATTCTACTTTTCTATCACCGACAACCTTGCACTTAATACTTGGATCATCATAATATTCAATTTCTTCTCCCACAGAAATCTGACATTTCGTAAAAGAAAAATTCTCCGCTTTTTCATGGCTCTCTGTGTCAATTTCCTGTGCTAACTGTTCCTCCTGTGCTTCTACATCACTTGGAGCAACTAATTTTAGATTCTCCTTGCAATCATGGATTTCTGCCATTGCCTCTAAAATTGCATATGCTTCTTCTGGCTTCATTGCGTAGAATTCACGAATCCTTTTCTGACCATTAAAGTCATCAATAGATCGCAAATCCGGATTCAACTTATCAATAATTGTATGAAGCTTCAAATCTGATAATCTTGAACTCACTTCATATGTCGCATATACTCGAAATGCAAACGGAATACACTCACTGCGATTTAATTGCTTTAATCGTTTATCTATATCATCTGCATATCCTATTTTCACATAATCTGGAAAAGAAGGATTTGTGAGAATGTATATTACACCTTTTTTATCACTCATATACTTTTTCTCCATCTATAATTCATATCTTCGTTTTTCTCAGTTTTGCCATGGCATCTGTGCTAATCTTGACTACCTTAATAAGCTCCGTTTTACTCATCCCTCGATCAATGAGAATTTTCCATAATTTATTATAACAAACAGCCATATTACTATCTTCTGCCAGCATAACTTCTTATAATTTCGTGTTATAAGAACATTATAACATTATTTTTTCAAAATTCAATTTCAGATTGTAATTCTTAATTGTTGAAAAGAATGAAATTGTTTATCTAATCTTATCATCTTCCTTTCCAGAAAATCGGAAGAAATGAAAGGAATTAGTATTACTATAATCAGTATTATTAATATCAATAGGTATCGTTAAATGAAGTAGCAATTTGCTCTGATAAAATTCACACAATGATGTATGATTGCAAATACCATTGCAAAAACAATATGGTATTTGCATCTCTAACTACTATGTGATAAACTATTAATGTCTTTCATGACATGACCTCCTGCGTTTTTATAGTTGTGTGGTCGCCAAACCACTTCTATTTTAACACAGGAGGTCTTTTTTCTTCTATAAGATTTTTTCTCGCCTCTTCGGCGCCAATAGCCTCCCCAATCGCCGGTTATTTGGCGATTGGGGAGGCTTTGTTAAATCGTTTTTTCACAGGTATTTGGCAGGACCGAGCAAATATTTTTCAACGTCTGCTCGGACAGCTGAGAAAGCAGAGCCATCGAACACTCCTGCGCATCATATTCGCCCAGTCCGATTTGACAAAAACCGGAAAACAAGCAGCAATACTGCTGTCGGCAGCGTTCTGTCAGTTGATTCCCCTGCTCGGTCAGGCGAAGGGATTTGTCCGCTTTCTGCTCCAGCAAACCCTCTCGGCACATCATCGAAAGCATCTTGCACACCGATGCGCGGGAAATGCCCAGACGAACCGCAACATCAATGCAGCGCACCCGCTCCGAATTTTTTTCCAGTTCAAAAACGGTGAGCAGATACCTTAGTTTTCCCGAGGTCAGTTTCACAGCAATCTTCCTTTCTCAATCTATGCGATCAATTTACTGCGCGCCGACCTTAACCGCCTTTTTTCGCAGCGCGCGTGTTTGCGGATTCGGACGAACCACAAGATAAACCAAAACGCACAGCAAAACAACGGCGACAGCGGTTCCTGCGGTAAAGGCAGAGGTAACAATCCAGCTGCCCAACTGATAAATCAGCAGAGAAATCAGGTAAGCAAACCCGCACTGATAGCCTATCGCAATCCAGGTCCATTTCGCGCTGCCCATTTCGCGGCGGATTGCGCCGATTGCGGCAAAGCACGGAGCGCACAACAGATTAAAAATCAAAAAGGAATAACCGGAAAGCGCGGTAAAGTTCTGCGCAACCACATTCCAGATTTGATCCCCGTTTTCGGCAACCTCGGCAAATCCGTAAAGGATTCCCATAACGCTGACTAAATTTTCTTTGGCAACCAATCCTGCGATGCTGCCCACAGCCGCCTCCCAATATCCCCAACCAAGCGGAGCAAACAGCGGCGCCAACACCATTCCGATCGAGGCAAGGATTGATTCCGGTGTTTCTGTCATTTCCAGGCGGAAGTTAAAGTTTGACAAAAACCAAATCAGGGCAGAGGATAAGAAAATAACCGTTCCTGCCTTGCGGATAAACGCTTTCACACGGTCCCATGTCTGGATAAATACCCCTTTTACCCGCGGCAGATGGTATGCAGGCAGCTCCATTACAAATGGGGCAGGGTCTCCTGCAAACAGCCTGCTTTTCTTTAATAAAATGCCCGAAATAATAATTGCGGCAATCCCGACAAAGTAAGCGGAAGCGGCAACCCAACCGGATTGATGAAACAGCGCGCCCGCAATCAAGCCGATAATCGGCAGTTTTGCCGAACATGGAATAAAAGTGGTGGTCATCACCGTCATTTTGCGGTCGCGGTCATTTTCAATCGTTCTGCTTGCCTGAATCGCAGGAACACCGCAGCCCAAGCCAATCAGCATCGGAATAAAAGATTTTCCCGAAAGCCCGAATTTCCGAAACACACGGTCCATAATAAAGGCAATTCTTGCCATATATCCGCAGTCCTCCAACAAGGCAAGCAGCAAAAACAGCACCACCATCTGCGGCAAAAATCCCAGCACCGCGCCCACGCCGGCAATCACTCCGTCCAAAATCAAAGATTGCAGCCAATCGGCGGCGTTGACCGAAACCAGCCATCCCTCCACCGCCGGCGGAATCACCTCGCCGAACAGCACATCGTTCACCCAGTCGGTCATCATCGTGCCGACTGTGGAAATGGAAAGATAGTACACCAAAAACATCACCAAAGCAAAGATTGGCAGAGCAAAAAATCGGTTTGTCACTACTTTATCAATTTTATCGCTCATTGTCAGCCGATTGTTCTGCTTTTTGCGGTAACAGCTTTTCAGCAGTGCGGAAACCGCAAGATACCGCTCCTGGGTGATAATACTTTCCGCATCATCGTCAAATTCCTGCTCTGCCTGCTGACGCAGTAGCTCAATCCGCTCGCTGACATCGGAAGAAAGCGCAAGCTGTTCCAAAATCTTTTCATCGCGTTCAAATACCTTTACGGTAAACCAGCGCAGCACTAAGGGCGAACAGCTCCCCTGCAACAGCTCGGAAATACGGGATAAAATCTCCTCCAATTTGCGGTCAAAGCGCAGCGGAGTCGGGGCGGCAGCCTGATTCTTTGCCAAATCCAACGCAGCGTTTGCCGCCTCTGCGCTTCCCTGCCCTTTTACGGCACTGGTTTGAACCACCGAACACCCCAAACCTTCGGAAAGCTTTTTCACATCAATTTTATCCCCGTTTTTCTCCGCCAGGTCCATCATGTTCAAAGCAATCACCATCGGGATGCCCAGCTCCAATAATTGGGTGGTCAGGTACAGGTTTCTCTCGGGATTAGATGCGTCCACAATGTTGATGATTGCGTTCGGACGCTCGTTCACCAGATAGTTTCGGGTCACTACCTCCTCTAATGTGTACGGAGAAAGGGAATAAATCCCCGGCAAGTCCTGAATCACCGCTTGCTTATCCGATTTCAGCTTCCCTTCCTTCTTTTCAACCGTTACCCCCGGCCAGTTTCCCACATACTGGCTGCTGCCGGTCAGATTGTTAAACATGGTGGTTTTGCCGCAGTTTGGGTTTCCTGCCAACGCAATCTTATACTCCATTATTCCGTCCTCATTTCCTTTTAATTAGTTTATGCTAACTTGTCTTGTTAAAAAAACAACACCCGCTTGTTCGGACGCTGTTACGGCATCACTTCAATCTGTTCGCAGTCCGCTTTTCTTAAAGAAAGCTCATAGCTGCGCACATTCACCTCAATCGGGTCGCCCAACGGAGCCGCTTTTCTGACAAAAACCTCTGTCCCTTTGGTAATTCCCATATCCATAATGCGGCGCTTCACCGCGCCCTCTCCGTGCAGCTTCACCACCGTTGCGGTTTCACCCGGTTTTACATCTTTTAATGTTTTCATCTTTCTTCCTCCCCCTTCGGTTGATTAGAATAACAAACGATTACAGCATCACACGCTGCGCCATCTTCGCATCTAAAGCAACGCGGCTGCCTTTAATGTTTAAAATCAGGTTTCCTCCCATAGAAGCCACCACCGTAACCTCCTGCCCGACCACAAAACCCAGCTCGGCAAGGTGTTGCCTTGTGCGGTCCTTTCCGGTTATTTTCTGAATCACTGCGGTTTCTCCCACAGCGGCAAAGCTCAGCGGCATCATGATTCCTCCCCCGTTTCGCATTATATTAGCGTAAGCTAACTTTTGAACTGCACTTAGTTTAGCACAGGCTAACTTCATTGTCAACCGGTCGAAAAGAAAAAATGTTAGTTTAAGCTAACACAAAATCACAAAAAGAGGGAGCAGTTTATAAAAACTGCTCCCTGCTTCTTAAATTTGGCTTTTACCGTTTAAAAATGATTTGTCTTATTTCTTTTTGCCAAGTACGGTTGCCGCAACGCCAGCAGTAACTGCCAGAGCTGCCGCTAAGCCGACATAATCTTCACTGCCGGTCTGTGGGTTCGGTTTGGTTTCTACTGTACCGGACGGTTTCTGTTCGGTCTGGGTATTGCTCTGAGCATTATTTTCGGAACCGTTGCTCTATTGCAGGCGGGTTTGTTTCACCGTCTGCAATAGCCGTCACGCTGCTTACACTTAAAATCATCGCAACACACAACATGACAGGCACTGATTTTTTCCATTTTTTGCTCATGTCGCATTTCCTCCTTGATTGACTCTCGGACAAAAATATCGGCTCTTTTTCTCTCCGAACCGTTTTTTATTTCCGGGGAAATATCCCTTTTTAAAACAATTTCCCGGGAAATTGTTTTCCCGGGAAATCACTGTCGCTATCAAAAATATAAGGAGAAACCTTTCCTTACAAACGGGCAAACTGCGCTTCGTACAGCTCTTTGTAGATGCCGTTTTCCCGTTCCAGCAGTTCGGTGTGGGTTCCTCGCTCCTGCACGCCGTCACGATCCATTACAATAATCTCGTCTGCGTGTTTGATGGTGGACAGACGGTGCGCAACCACGATTGTGGTGCGGTTTTTACACAGCTCGTCCAAAGAATCCTGAATATAATTTTCGGTCACATTGTCCAACGCAGAGGTTGCCTCGTCCAAAATTAAGATTGGCGGGTTCTTTAAGAAAACGCGGGCAATCGAAATGCGCTGCTTCTGACCGCCGGACAGCTTCACGCCGCGCTCGCCCACAAATGTTTCGTAACCGTCCGGCAAAGTCATGATGTAATCGTGGATATTCGCCTTTTTCGCCGCAGCGATAACCTCCTCTTTGGAGGCGCCCAGCTTGCCGTAAGCGATGTTGTCAAAGATTGTTCCGGTAAACAGGAATACGTCCTGCTGCACAATACCGATTTGGCGGCGCAGCGAGGTACGGGTCACTTCGCGAATATCCTGCCCGTCAATCGAGATACAGCCGCTGCTGATTTCATAAAAACGGGGAATCAGATGGCACAGGGTTGTCTTTCCGCCGCCGGACGGACCGACAATCGCCACCATCTTGCCTTTCGGGAAGTTTAAGGAGATGTTGGAAAGCACCTCTTTGCCCTCGTCATATTGGAAGGTAACGTTGTCAAAGTTGATTTCTCCCTGTACGTCTGTCAGGGTTTTTGCATCGGCAGCTTCTTCCTCAACGGGAACTGCCATCAGTTCCTGGAAACGGGTGTAACCGGTAATTGCGTTCTGGAACATTTCCACAAACTGAATCAGCTTTTTAATCGGCGCAACAAACATATTGACAAACAGCATATAAGCCACCATGTCGCCCACAGTGATTGTTCCGCGGTAAACGCAGTAGCCGCCGCCCGCCAGGATAACAATGTTCATCAAAGAGGTTAAAAAGTTGTTGCCGGAAAAGAACTCTGCCATCACGCGGTAAGAACGCTCGCGGACAGTGACATATCGCTTGTTGTTTTCGGCAAATTTCTTTTCTTCCTCCGATTCTCCGGTAAAGGCGCGGGCAACGCGCACCCCTGCAATGCTGTTTTCCAAGCTTGCGTTTACCTCCGCAATCTCCACGCGGTTTTTGCGGAAGGCAAGGTTCATCGCCGTTCTCTTTTTGACGATAAACCAAATCAAAAACGGAATCACCGCAAAGGTAAGCAGGGTCAGAGGAATGTTGATGGTGCATAAGATGATAAACGAACCGATAATTGTCACACCGGAGATAAACAAATCTTCCGGACCGTGATGCGCAAATTCGGAAATATCCATCAGGTCGTTGACGATACGGGACATGATAACGCCTGTTTTATGTTCGTCAAAGTAGGAAAACGGCAGCTTTTGCAAATGCTCAAAAACATCGCGGCGCATATCCGCCTGCATCCGTACTCCCACTAAATGTCCCTGATACTGCATGAAATACTGCATGATTGTCTGAACTACATAAATCAGCAGCAGCGCAAGACACCATGTAAAAATCAGCTGTAAATTCTTGTTCGGGATATAGGTGTTGATAATGTCCCTGGAAATCACAGGATACATCAGGTCGCAGGCAGAAGCGACCAGCGCGCACACCATGTCGAACGCAAACAGCTTCCAGTGTGGCTTGTAATAATGGACAAATGATTTCAGCATAAAAACACTCCTCGCTTTTTATTTTATGTCATATTTTAACATCATTATAATACACCATTCGCCGCCTTTTTTCAATCCTAAATACAAAAATCAAAAGAAAGGTCCCTTTGTGTCAAAATAACTTTGTCCGTTTTTTACTCAAGTCACAGTTTTGTTCCCCAACCGGAAAAGCTCCTGTTTTATGAATTTTTTGTTAATAAAAGAATGAAAATGCAGGAAAGTTGCATCTTTCCGTGCAACTTTTTTCCCCTTTCGGGGTATTGGTGAAAGATACTTTCCAAAGTCGGCAGACTTCTCAACAAAAATCTTATGATAAATAATCCGAGAAATCTTTGTCCTCACAAATCGGTATGATTAAGTCACAGCGTTCTTCTATCTTTGTTTGGGTAAAATAAATTTCTTCCAAAGGAATCCATTCTTCAAAAAATCGCTTTGCCAACTCGGGAGAATTTCGCTTTTGAATCCGCTGTTTTTGCAGTTCGGGCGAAATTTTTAGAAAAACAGAAAAATCGTAATACGGCTCTAATTTGGGATGCAGCGAATACGCCCCCTCTGCGATAATCAATTTTTTCGGCTCAACCTCTATCTTCTCTCCCAAGCTCATTGAGGAGCAGTCAAACTTTCGGTAAGAAACCGGCTGCCCTTTCGCTGACGGCTGCAACACTTCCTCTAAAAATCGTTCTCTGTCCACATTTCCGCCAACTTGGGCATAGCGTTCCGGAGTACGCTGCTGCGCTTGCAGGAAAAAATCGTCCATATGAAATACAGTACAATCGTAAATTTCGGAAAGAAGGGCAGAAAGCGTTGTTTTTCCGCTTGCGCTGCCGCCCTCCACCGCAACAATCAGCCTTTCTCTTTTCGCTCTCCGGTCTATCTCCGCAAAAAGAGGTAAAAACGGAAGATATTCGTTGGCAATTACCCGGTAAGACGGCTGATAATTTTCCCGAAAACGCTGCGAATGATGAACCGCCGGATAACCCTCTGCGCCCCAGGCTGCGGCTGCATCTTCAAATTCTTTTGGGCTGAACGGAAGCGCTCCTTCGGCAACAAGCTGCCTTGCAACCTCCATCTTTTGCAGCAAATCCGACAGATCTTTTTTCGGCTTTTTCGTCGAAGCAATCAACAGCTTTGCCAAAGTGTCCGCGCTAAGTCCGCGCTCGCAGCAGCAAAGCGAAACCCTGCTGTAATCCCCGTCCAGCGGCTCTATCGGACGCTTTTGCCCGCTGTGCATCGTTTCTGACTCGCTTTGTATCGACTTCTTCGCCGCCTCTAAAGAAGAAACCAGATGTTTGCAGCCAAATGCGCTTTGATGCAGAAATTTAAACAAATCCCGAATTTCCGACTGTGGGTATCTTTGAAAGCAGGCAATCAATAATTTGCGGGTTTTCTCACTCTGTTCCATATCGTGCCCCCTGCGTTAATCTCTCAAATCAATAATTTTCGGATTGTCCAAAACCATAACAAGCAGCGGAATCAGCACAATCTGTACGATAATTCCGGGGATTGCGTTGACAAATGCGCCTGCAAAAAAGGCTGCCAGGGTGAAGCTGCCGCCGGTAAATCCCATGCAGACAAACATTGCCGCACCCCAAACCAATCTTCCAACCAACATCGCCGTCAGCAAAGAACAGTAGATGTACGGCTTTTTGCGAGGCAGCTTTTTGTGCATCCAACCGGCAATCGCTCCGTAGGCTGCAAGCTCAAATGCCATACAGACAGCAGTCGGAAAAAGCGGTGGCATTCCCAAAGTGACAGAACGCAGCAGCGGCGCAATTATTCCGACAAGCAATCCCCAATTCCAACCGCATAAAAATCCGCATAATAGTACAGGAATATGCAGCGGACAAAGCATCGAACCAATCTCGGGAATCTGTCCCGTTAAAAACGGCAAAACATAGGCAAGCGCCAAAAATAACGCCGAAAGGATAATCTTCATTACTTTTTTGTTTCTCTTCATATAAAAGCCCTCCTCAAAACACAAAAAGGCACCACTGCCTCTTCGGAGACAATGACACCTTCTTAGCATCGTTTCTTTTTTTCTGTCATGTTGTATTTTTTATCATTTCCTGACTTTTCGGAAACTTCTGTTCCCTCACTGTTCTTCTGAACAACGCGCTAATGATTATACCATAAAATTCGCAATCAATCAAGCTGCGCCTTTATGATGACCTGCTCTAACTTTGCAACAGCGTCGGCAATCAGCGCGCCTGTGTTGGAAGCAGAAACCCCCGCTACCAGATTCTCGCACCTGTTCATCGGAATCAAAATCCGAACCGCATCTGCTCTCGCTACCGCCAGCGCCATCTTTTCGGTCACTTCTCCCAACAGCGAATCTGCAATCACAATTCCAATCGGTCCGATAATCACATCTGCTTTTCGGCAAGCCACAACCACAGGGTTCTCCCCCGTCGCTGCATTTTTTGCCCCTGCTTTCAGCATGGCAGCCGTTGCTGCCGCATTGGTTCCGATTGCTGTCAGAGTTATGTTTCGGAAGTGAACAGTCAGCTCTTTGACAAGCTGCGCGCCCAACTGCCCGCCTTGTCCGTCAATAATGATAATATTCATACTTCACCTCAAATGGAAGATTTCAAAAGGAACGGTCCTTCTCTTTGACTCCGGATAACAACCGCCCGCCCTCTTATCTAATAAATTAAATTGCAAATATTAAATCAACTGTTTCCTAAGATAATTATGTAATTACCATCTTGTACCTTTGTTTTTTCTACTTATAGTATAACTGATATTCTTGTAAAAAACAAATAAATTTTACTAAATTATGGGTCTTTAATCTTAAAATAACTTTGATACAACAAACGGCATTTCACAAAATTGTAAAATGCCGTTTGCTATTATAAAGTTGAAGGAGAAAATATCAATAATACTTATTTTAAAGGAAAATGACAAGCACACATACCGCCTAAACATTCTTTTAATTTAGGAGTCTCTTTTTTACAAATTTCTTTTGCATAAGGACAACGAGGATGAAAATAACATCCTGATGGAGGATTGATTGGACTGGGTAATTCTCCCATCAATAATTCTTTGTCCTCTTTTCTTCTTTTAGGATTAGGCTGTGGTGTTGAATCTAATAAAAATTTTGTATATGGATGAAATGGATGAGCATAAATCTCCTCTGTATTTCTGATTTCGCATATTTTTCCTAAAAACATAACACATACCCTATTAGAAATATAACGAACTACGCTTAAATCATGACTAATAAACAGGTATGTTAAATTCATCTCTTTTTGTAAATCATGCAAAAGATTTAAAATTTGCGCTTGAATTGAAACATCTAATGCCGAAACTGGCTCGTCGCAAACAATCAGCTTCGGATTTAATGCTAAAGCCCTTGCTATTCCTACTCTTTGTCTTTGTCCCCCAGAAAACTGATGTGGATAACGTCTATAAAATTCAGAACGAATTCCTACTTTATCCATCAATTCTCTTACACATGCTTCTTCATCCTGGTCATTTTTATAAACTTTATATGCTCTCAGTGGTTCTGCGATAATTTGACCTACATTCATCCTTGGGTCAAGCGACGCGTATGGATCCTGAAAAATTAACTGCATCTTCTTTCGAGCTTGCCTTAATTCTTTAGAGTTCATAGTTGTTAAGTCTTCATTATCAAAAACAATCTGACCTTTTGTTGCAGGAATCAGTCTTAAAAGTACTTTTCCTAAAGTTGATTTACCACAACCTGATTCTCCTACTAATGCAAGCGTTTCTCCTGCATAAATATCCAAATCTACTCCACCAACTGCGTGGACAACTCCTCCGTTTGTTTTAAATTCTTTTACAATTCCCTTTGCCTGCATCAAAACTTCTTTTTCCATCTATTTCATTTCCTCCTCTCTACAAGGCGAAAAACAACGAACCATATGGTTATTTCCCAAATTCACTAATTTAGGTTCTTCTGTCTTACATCTTTCTGTTGCTTTTGGACATCTTGGTGCAAAACGACAACCTTGGGGCATATTCTTTAAACTCGGCACCATTCCCTCAATACTATTTAATCTTTGATTAGAATCCATTTTAGGTAAAGCTCCTAAAAGACCTCTTGTATATGGATGAAGCGGATTTTGAAACAACTCATAAACATCGCTGGTTTCTACTACTTTTCCTGCATACATAACATAAACCTTATCACATAATTCTGCAACAACTCCCAAATTATGGGTAATCATCAGAATAGATGTTCCTTTTTCCTTCTGTAATTGACGCATTAAGTGGAGTATCTGTGCTTCAATTGTAACATCTAATGCTGTTGTGGGTTCATCTGCAATCAACAAGTCTGGATTACAAACCATAGCCATACCAATCATAACACGTTGACGCAATCCACCTGATAACTGATGCGGATAAGCATGATATCGTTTTTCTGGTTCCGGAATTCCTACTTGCTGAAAAATATCAATAACTTTCTTTTTAGCTTCTTCTTTACTCATATTTTGATGTAATAAAATAGCTTCTCTTACCTGTTTTCCCACCTGTATTACAGGATTTAAACTTGTCATTGGTTCTTGAAAGATAATAGAAATTTTATCACCTGTTATTTTTCTCAGTTCTTTTGGAGATAAAGTTGTTAAATCCAACTTTCCAAGCATAATATGCCCTTCTTCAATACATGTTGTATTCGGTAAAAGTCCCATTACTGACATAGCTGTCATACTTTTTCCACATCCAGATTCTCCTACCACACCAACTGTCTTTCCTTTTGGTATTTCTATATCTACTCCATCTACCGGTATCAATCTTCCATCCTTATTATGAATTACTGTCTTTAAATTTTGAATATGCAATAGCATTTCTTCTCTTTTGGTTTGTTTGTCCATTTATAACACTCCTTTCTTAGGAATGATATACAATCTCTCCTTCAATAATTGTATATCGCAATTGAGCAGCTACATCCTCTGTTGGCATTCCACTGAACAGAACAACATCCCCATCTTTTCCTATTTCCAAACTTCCTACCCTATCACTGACTCCCAATGCTTTTGCCGGATTAATTGTAATCATTTTTAAAGCTCTGATTGGATCTCCTCCACATCTCACCACTTCTCCTGCTTGTATCAATAATACATCTTCTGATAAAATCGGAGAATCTGATATAATAGATACATTAACACCATTTTGATCTAATAATACTACATCACTTAAATCTGCACCTGTTAATTCCCCAAATCCTGTGGGAACGCCAACAGGACCATAATTAATATCTGCTCCGCTTTCTTTTAATTCCTTTAAAAAATCTTTTGCTGACCACGCATGTTCTATTGTCAATTTACATTGATATTTTTGAGCAATCTCGATTGCTGTTAACATATCAAACTGCTCACAATGAATTTTTAACGGTATTTTTCTCTCAAAAACAGGAATAAATGCTTCCCATTTTTCGTTATATTCAGGCAATTTTTCTTTTTGTTGTTTTGCATTTTCTTTTTGAATATAATATTGTCTTGCTTGTTCCAATGAATCATCCAAAATAGAAGCAATTCCCATTCTTGTCATTGGAGATTTCCCTTTCGGACCATAAACTCCTTTTGGATTCATACCCAATGCAACTTTTAATGCGCAAGGATTTTTAATACACATTTTATGTATATTATTTCCAAAACTTTTCGTTACAAATGCTTGTCCACAAATAACATTCCCACTTCCCGGCGTTACACATAATGTAGTAACTCCCGTTGAGGGTACCTGCTGAAAATTTTTATCAAAAGGATTACAAGCATCGATAGCTCTTACCTGTGGTGTTACAGGGTCACTCATCTCATTTAAATCCATTCCATTTGAATCAATCATATCAAATCCGCCCTGATGGGTATGAGCATCAATAAATCCAGGTAAAGCCCATAATCCTTCTGCATCAATTACAGTTTCTTCTTCGTCCAACTGAATATTGAAACCAATTTGAACTATTTTTCCCTCTTTTATTAAAATATCACCTTTATAAGGAAGCTCTTTTACCATATCTAAAATTGTAGCATTTCTAATTAACATATTTTTATTCTCCCTTTCTGTAAACTATTTTTCCTGCCACAATGGTTGCTTCCAGATCTGCGCTCCACTTCTCTAACGGATTGTTGTTATAAATTACTAAATCTGCAAATAGTCCTTCTTTGATAGAACCAATTAAATCATCAACACCTAAAATTTTGGCTGTTTGTACTGTCATAAGATCTAACACATCTGCCGCTGAATATCCCTTTTGTACCAAACGACAAGCGTTCCACAAAAGATTTTCCTTACCTACACTGCCTGTCGAACAACCGATACTTATTTCTAAATTCTTTCTCTTTGAAAGTAGCTTATCAAAATCACTCTCATACCATACCGCTGCTCCGGAATCAAACAAATCTCCAATAATTAATGCTGCTCCTAACTTTTCAATTTGCTCGATTACTTTATCTCCTTCATAAATACCGTTTAAAATCACTTTGATTTGAAACTCTTCTGCAATATTTAGTACATCACTAATATCTACGCTTGTATTTGCATTTACTAAAATAGGTAATTCTCCTTTTAGTACTCTCGATAAAGTTTCATAATCTTTGTTTGGAGCAGGGGTTTCATCTTCCAACCATATCTGAGTTTCCTTCAAAATATTTCTGAAACAGGACGCCATGCCCATTCTTGTCATCGGAGCCATATTTTTATTTACAAATGTAGATTTCACTTCTGATGTAAAATTACCTTTTACCGCTACGGTATCTTTCACACATAATTGTGAAGCTGCCATTCCCCCCGATACATGATATACACCCATTTGTCCTGCTAAAAGGGCTCCGTTGGCAGGAGCCGCCCCTATACTGGTTATTCCTCCTAACCAATAACGCTGAAGGGCGATCTCTCTGCCATCGAGTGCGTAGCGAACATGTAAACTTGGATTGCACGGAACAGCTGTTTCATTAGAATCACCTTGACGAAGATTAGCATAATCTGTCAAACCTACCGACGTTACTGGTAAAATAAATCCCGGAAAAATCTCTTTACCTTTTGCATCAAATATTTCTGCTGTTTCGTTCGTAATATTTTGACCTACTTTTACAATTTTATCTTTTTCAATCAAAACATCTCCAGCTATAACTTCTTGATTTGGAAGATGCAAATATCCACCTTTTATTAATAACATGTCACTACGCTCCTTTAACCCTTTTGAAGAATTTACTTCAATTATGCATCTGCTGGTTTTACTTTACCCAAATAATATACATAGTTTGCACCACTAACCGGATTAAATCCTGTTAACTCTGCACGATGAATAAAATTAAAGTAGCTTTCATACATCGGAACCATGTTATAAAAACCATACTGCATTTCTAATGCTTCTTTTACCAGTTCCTTGCGGGCTTCTGCATTATATTCAGCATTAATTTTTTCCATCAACGCATCATATTCTGGTGTTGTATAGACACACTGACCGTAATATCCACTTGTTGAATAAAAATTCAACATATCTTCTGTACTAAGTTGGTCTGTACCAAAATCTAATATTACCATCTGACATGTTCCGTCTGTAAATTTAGCATAATAAGCATTTGTGTCCAATTGAACAATTTCTACATTAATACCTATCATTTGTAAATCTGCCTGTACAGACTGTGCAATTGATGCCTCATTCGCACTAATATATAGCTTCAATGTTTCTCCATCATAATTAGATTGAGCTAAATATTCTTTTGCTTTTTCAACATTATATCCATCTACTGTTTGTAAACTTACATAATCTCCCATAACCCTTGTTGGATATAATGTTGTTGATGCAATTGTTTCCGGCTCATTGTTAAACATTGCTGCATTTTCACGATTGATTGCATAGTATATTGCTTTTCTTAAATTTTCATCACTCTTTAAAGGCTCTGCATAAAAGTTCAGATATTTAATTGCCCACCCTGTGTTGACTTCTGCCACCAAATTAGGATCTTCTTTTACCAAAGCAAGCTGGTTTGGCGTTAAATTAATTGCAATATCTGCTTCTCCATTTTGAAGCGCAACAACTGCGGTTGAACTGTCTACAGGCGTACGAATAATTACCTTTTTATAATATGGAGCTCCATCAAAATATTCCTCATTTGCCGTTAAATGAACATATTGATCTGTACCCTGAGATTCAAATTTATACGCTCCTGTTCCAATCGGATTTTTAGCAAATTGTTCCGCCCCCTTTTCATATGCTGTCGGAGAAACAATAAACGGTCCTTCTGCCATCATAGATAATAAGGCAACATGAGGTGTCGCTTTTGTAATTTTTACAGAATAATCATCTACCTTTTCGCAGGCGGTATAATATGTAGTGATATACGATGTCAAGGGATTTTCAAATTGTTTATTAAATGTATACACTACTGCATCCGCATTAAAAGGGGTACCGTCATGAAACTTAACATCTTTACGAAGATGAAAAATTACCGCACGACCGTCATCTGCATCTTCCCAGCTTTCTGCTAAACATGGAATCGGTGTGCCTTCATTGTCAAACTGTAATAAACAATCAAATATTTGATGCATTGCATTTTTATCTACACCCGATGATGATGCTGTTGTTAAAGGATCAAGAGTCTCACTCGTCATGTGGGAAATAAACACTAAAGTATCTTTGTCCTTTGCTGAAGCTGTTTTTTCTCCATCTTCTTTCTGTTCTCCCGGCTGTGAACTTTCAGTATTCGGTTCTTGTAAATCTGTTTGTGGTTCTCCGCCACAGGCAGACAAACTAAGAATCATTGTTGCCACACATAGTAAAGCCAGTAGTTTTTTCATAAAAATTCTTCCTTTCTATTTTGGTTTATCTCTCGGCTTGCCGAGGATCTAAAGCCTCTGTCAATCCATCTCCCAATAGATTAAAACAAAGCGCTGTCAAAACAATAGCTAATCCCGGGAAAATAATCATATGGGGACTTTGTCTCATCCAACTAGTCGCTTCACTCAGCATATTTCCCCATTCCGGTGTTGGAGGCTGAATTCCCATACCAATAAAACTCAATCCTGCAGCCGACATAATTAGTCCCGCAACATTCATCATTGCATTAACAACAATCGGTCCTATCGCATTCGGAATAACATGATGAAAAATAATTTCTCTATCTGTCACACCACAGCTTTTTGCGGCTTCAATATAATCTTGTCGAACTACCGTTAAAACAACTGCACGAATCATTCGTGTAAAACTTGGTACACTCGCCACTACAATGGCAATTGTCATACTTTTCATACCGCTTCCCATTGCTGCAACTAAACTTAATGCCAATAACATATACGGAATACACATTAAAGCATCAATGACTCTCATAATCCATGTGTCTATTTTTCCACCAAAATATGCTGCTGTTGCTCCTAAAATGCAACCTCCAAACAAACTTAATGATGTACACACAACACCAAACATTAAGGAATATCTTGCTCCATGTATAACTCTTCCAAAAAGATCTCGTCCCATATGGTCAGTTCCAAACCAGTGTTCTGCACTTGGACCCAACAATCTTTCCTGTGGATTTGGTGTAATAATCGTTTCATAATCAACAATTACATCCGCAAAAACAGCTAATAGTATAATAATAATTAAAAAAATTAGAGCAATTACTGAAACTTTATTTTTACAAAATAAACGCCATACTTCTTTAAATTGACTTGGTTCTGTATTTGTTACAATTTTTCTATTTTTCTTCATCCTATTTTCCTCCCCTCTTTATTCATACTGAGATTTAATTCTTGGGTCAACAAATGCGTAGATTAAATCCACTACCAACATAATTATCATGAAAGTTGTTGATAAAAATACTACTGCAAACATTGTTAACGGCACATCTTTTGCCTTAATTGCTGCCACAATTGCATTTCCGAATCCTGGAAGTCCAAATACAATTTCTGTAATCATAGCACCACCTAAAAGACCTGCAAAATTCATACCCAATTGCGTAATAACCGGAATCAACGCATTTCTCAATGCATGTCCAAAGATAACTCTTCTATCTTTTGCGCCTTTTCCTTTTGCTGTGCGAATATAATCTTGGTTCATCGTATCCAACATTGTTGTTCTTGTTAATCTACTAATAAAAGCTGCACTTGGAAGTGCCAATGTCATTACCGGCATAACATAATGTTGCCATGTTCCGACGCCACTGCTTGGCAATAAACCAAGTTGAAGTGATAAAAATAACATTAACATCAGACCTAACCAAAATCCCGGAACAGATGCCAAAAATAACGCTAAAACTGTCAATCCATTATCTATAAGTGAATGTTTCTTTACTGCTGATAAAATTCCTAATGGTATCCCCAACAATGCTGAACAGATAACAGACAAAATGGCTAATTTTAATGTTGTTGGGAATTTGGGCATTAAAACCTGAGTAACTGGAACATTAAATGTATATGACATACCAAAATCACCATGTAATGCATCCCATATATAATCAACATAACGAACTAAAAGTGGACGATTAACCCCTAATGATTCATTCAACATATCTACTTGTTCTTGTGTTGCCGTTGGACCTAGCATAATGCGTCCCGGATCACCTGGTGTTACATTTAATATAAAAAATACTACAAACACAATAAATAAAAGTGTAGGAATTACTATCAACAATCTCTTTAAAATATACTTTGCCATAAAGCTTTCCTCCTTACTCTTTGTAATTCATATCTAAAACAAATTTAAATTTCCTCTGCTGTCTTGATATTTTTTGTTCGTAAATCACTATACTCCGTTATATACATTACCCATATATCACAGTAGTTAGAATACAACATATCAGTATGGGGAACACTTTCTGTTATGTACCTCCTGCTATTTAAAAATTCAGTTACTTTTAAATTGTTTCTTTTTGTCATCTTATCTCCCTCCCAGTTCAATTTAAATCAAAATATAATTCTAATTTCTTTGTATGAATATATTCATATTTCTTGTTTTTTAAGATAACACTCCTTTTTTCTATTGTCAATATCCTAATCGTATAATCATGTATTACGTATAAAAAATATGTTGTATTTTGTCGAATATGTCTATTATCATTTATTTAAATTTATAACAGATATTTGATATTAAATATAAGATTGTTATTTTTTTATTAAACAAGTATTTTTATTTATTATTTTTTAGCACATTAAAATACAACAGCTCCGCATAATTATAATAATTATGCGGAGCTGTTGTATTTTAATAACTTCAATCTTAAGATTTAAAATGTACCATACCTTGTTTTAATACTTCTACACACATCTGATATAATTTCCATTCTTCTTCTCCCCCTAAATCACAAAACCTATGAATCACATTTGGAAATGCTAAAATAATACCCATAAACAAATCTTTATTCTTTTTTATCATCGGATCGATATCATCTTGATCAAAAAAATCATAATTATATATTTCCATATATTTCTCACCAATGAGTTTATTAAATGTCCACTCTCTCTTTATTTCTGGACGAGATTTATTAAAATTATCAATAAAAAATTCCTGATAATACTGTAAATTTTTTGACTGTGTAAATAATGAATCTGCCATTATATTTTTTTTAGGATCTAACAAATCTATTTTTTTTCCAGTTTGTTTTGACTCTTCCAATTCACTATCCATATAAAATGACAAAAGATAAAAATAAATATCTTTTTTATCCTCAAAATACTGATAAAAACTTCCGATAGGAATATCCATTGCCTCTATCAAACGATTAATGCTAACATTCTGATATGGTTTATGGGCAAATTCTTCTCTTGCTCCATTTAAAATACGATTTCTTTTTTCTTCAGGTAAATTAAAAAAAGTTTTTTTAGGCATAATGATGTCTCCCTTTTGTCTGTCTTACTTCGTTTATTTTCTATCTTTATTATATCATACTTTTTTAAATTAAATATTTTTTCTACACTTCCTTTCATAAACCCCACCCTTCACAAGTTTTCTTTTATTTTTTCGGCAATAAGACGATTTTTTGTTTGTCTTATTGCTTCTTTTTCATTTAAAACTTATAATAGATTTTAGATAAAAGGAGGTCTTTTTATGGAAAAACAAATGCTTTTGCAAATCCTTGACAAGGAAATCGTTCCCTCCCTCGGTGTTACCGAACCGGGCGCAGTCGCGATGTGCGCCGCCGCTGCCTCCGATAACAACCGGATTCAAACACAGCGGATTGAATTGATTGTCAGCCCGAATATT
Organism: uncultured Oscillospiraceae bacterium; assembly: GCA_905197685.1. Classification (GTDB taxonomy): domain Bacteria; phylum Bacillota; class Clostridia; order Oscillospirales; family Ruminococcaceae; genus Negativibacillus. The sequence continues at coordinate 23,979 of CAJJZS010000006.1, forward strand.
TATAAAAATTGTATGTCGGTCGGAATCCCCGGTTTTCCTCAAAAAGGGATTGTTGCCGCTGCCGCTTTGGGCGCCCTTGCCGGAGATTATCGTCTTGGACTGGAATCTTTAAAGTTTGTCGATGAGTCTGCCTGTCGATTGTGTGAAGAATGGATTTCCTCGCACTCGGTCAGTGTATCTGTATCGGACAACGGGGAAATGCTTTACATCGAAGCCCGCTGCTTCGGGAAGCAGGGAAACGGACGCGCAATTGTGCAAAAAAGCCATTCTAACCTCACTTTCATAGAGCAAAACGGGGAATGTGTCTTTCAAAAGAACCCCGATTCGGATTCTGAATCGGTTGACAGCAATCTACTTTCCGAAATTACTGTGGCAGAATTATTAATATTGATTGAATCCTGCTCCAAAGAGGAGCTTGCTTTACTGGAGTTGGGCGCGCAAAAAAATATGGAGGCTGCCCGTTGGGGGTTGGAAAACCGCCCCGGAATGGGGGTGGGCGCAGCGTTGCAGACTTTATTCCGTGAGGAAGGAACCTTGGATACTTTATCTTCCGATCTGCAAGTTTATACAGCTGCTGCCTCCGATGTTCGGGTATCCGGCAGCTTTCTGCCCATCATGACCTGCGCGGGCAGCGGAAACCACGGAATCACCGCCTTTGTTCCGGTTGTGCGGGCAGCGCATCGGCTGGGCGTTTCTCATGAAAAAATGCTGCGCGCTTTGGCGCTCTCCAATTTGCTGACCGTTTATATCAAAAACGACTCCGGCAAGCTGTCGGGAATGTGCGGCTGCGGGGTTGCCGCTGCCACCGGAGTTGCTGCCGCTTTAGCCTACCTGCTGGACGGAGATCTTGCCGCCATCGAAGGAAGCATCAAAAATATGGCAGGCGACATTACCGGAATGATTTGCGATGGGGCAAAGGACGGCTGTTCGCTGAAATTAGCAACTGCGGTCAGCTCTGCCGTTCGTGCGGCGACCCTTGCCGTTCACGGAATCATCATTCCGAATGACAACGGAATCATCGCCTCTACCGCCGAGCAAACGATGAAAAACATGGGCGCTGTCAGCGCGAAAGGAATGTCTCCCACCGATTCTGTTATTTTAGACCTCATGCAGCGCTGCAAAAATCCGCAATAAAAAGTTCTTTTTCGTTTGAAATTATTTTTCCCTTTTTTCTTTGATAAAATGACTTAGAAAAACTTTTAGGATAAACTTCTCAATAAAACGAAATTTTATTTTCTTAACTTTTTCTCTCATTTTATCATCATACGCTCAATCTTGCCATTGTTTTCGTTGAAAATATTTTGTAAAATTTTGAAATTTCCGGATTTTGGACTAACTAAAAAATATATAATCACTTGTATTTTACTATGAATATGCTATAATATAGATACAGAAAGGAGATGATTGTATGACACAGATTAACATTCGTGTTGATGATGAAGTAAAAAGAAATGCTGAAATCGCACTGGACGAAATTGGATTGAGTATGTCTACCGCAATCAATGTTTTTCTGAAAAAAGTAGCCAGAGAAAGAAGAATCCCTTTTGACTTAACCGCAGATTCATTTTATTCCGACAATAATCTCCGGTATCTTGAAAACATTATGCGTGATGTAAAAGCCGGTACCGCAAAATTTAAAGAACATGATTTAACAGAGGTTGATTAAATGCGGCTTTTATGGGAAGAAAGAGCTTGGGGAGATTATCTTTACTAGCAAACGCAAGATAAAAAAACACTAAAAAGAATCAATGCCTTGATAAAGGATATCCAAAGAAGTCCTTTTGAAGGAATCGGAAAACCGGAACCATTGAAAGGAAATCTTTCCGGTTTATGGAGCAGAAGAATTGATGATATAAATCGTATCGTGTACTATGAACAGGACGAGACCGTTTATATTATCGCTTGCAAGGGACACTATGAGTCATAGCGAGTAAATTGATACCGCTAAAGATCGCAAAGGCAAGCCGAACCGATAATTTTTGATTGATTTCTTTTCTATTCTTTTTACAAAACACCGAGAAATCTGAGGAGAAAAAGCTCCTGCTTTTTTAAGCAGGAGCTTTTTTCTATTCTGCTTTTGTCAGATATTCCAGCAATTCCGGTGCATTTTTGTCCGGTTTTACCTTCTCCATCACCTTTTCAATCATTCCCTGCTCGTCAATCAGATAGGTAGAGCGCACAACGCCCATGCTCACCTTGCCGTACAGCTTTTTCTCCTGCCAAACGCCGTACTGCTGAATAACCTTTAATTCCGGGTCGGAGAGCAGCAAAAACGGAAGCTCGTATTTATCCGCAAATTTTCGGTGAGATGCGGCGCTGTCCTTGCTGATTCCAATCACCGCAGCGCCCAGCTGTTCCAGTTCTTCGTTTGCCTGCGCAAAGGCACACGCCTGTTTGGTGCAGCCGGGAGTATTATCTCTTGGATAAAAATACAAAATAACCTTTTTCCCTAAAAAATCCGACAAAGACACCTCTTTTCCGTCTTGATTGGGCAAGGTAAAATCCGGCGCTTTTGTTCCAATCTCCAGCATTTTTATTCCTCCTTTAAGAAAATATATTTTGTGTCTGTAGAATCCTCTTTAGAAAAATGATAACCCAAGCGGCAGAATTGTTTCATCTGCTCGGGATTTTCCGCCTGGATTTCCGCAAGATAACGCACCATCTCTCCCCGCGCCATCTTGCAGAGGGTTCCTTTCTCGATGATTTTTTCACCTTTCTTTTCTCCGAACACACAGGTAATCATCGAAATCGGCTCGCGCAGATAGTGGGAAATACAAATACTGTACTCTTTGGAAGCCAAGTTGATCACACAATCGGTTTGGCTGAACAACTCCTTTGCAAGGCTGTCGCCCCAAAATTCATACAAATCTTTTTTCCCGTCCACTTTCAGCTTTGCCTGCATTTCCAGACGATACGGCGTCACCCCGTCCAGCGGGCGCAATATTCCGTAGAAGCCGGACAGAATCCGCAGATGTTGCTGAACATACTCCAGCTCCTGTGTGGTGAACACATCGGGGGCAAGGCATTGATACTGCAATCCGTCATATGCCAAAATTGCCGGCGTCAGCCGCTCTTGCAGATTCATCCGTTCCAATCGCTCTTTATTTTGCAAAACAATGCTGTCATTGCATTTCCAAAGTTGTTTGAGCTGTTCCCCTGACATTTGAGCAAGCCGAATATAAATGCGCTGCGTTTTCTCTAAAAACTGCGGCAGAGCGCGGCAGTCAAAACTGTCGGTATCCTCCTTCATCCTTTTGGTCGGAGAAACGATAATCCTCACCAAACCCCTCCTTTTCTCTTTTTTACTGATTATACCATGATTTTACTGAAACTTCCAGTTGAAAGTGTAAAAAGATTCAAAATCGGAGTCGGAAAAATTTATCAAAATTACCCTATTCTTTGTCGAAGGACTGCCCGTCTTGTATAAGGAGAAAAATTACGATGCCCAAGAAAAAACTTGCCCGGATATTTTTAGTTGTTTTCGGAGATTCCCTTTCACCAATACCCCGAAATAGGCAAAAAGTTGCACAGAAAGGTGCAACTTTCCCACATTTTCATCTGTTTATTAACAAATAATTCATAAATTAAGTTTTTCTGCCAAAAAAATCACCCTCGATGTTCGCTCTATCGACGGTGATTTTTTATTTCGATTTTTTTTTTTATTTTTCTACTTTCTCAATCAGTCCCATTTCCTGCGCAATCTCCAGATTGACCTGCAAGACATTGACTGTTTCCTCGCCGAAGATGCCGAGCAATTTTCCCTTTGTGTGCTTCTCTACAATCTCGGATACCTTCTCCTCGCTGAGACCGGAAGCCTGCGCGATACGGGGAATTTGAATCTGTGCTGCCTTTGGGGAAATATCGGGGTCTAAGCCGGAACCGGAAGCAGTCAGCAGGTCGGCAGGGATTTCTTCCGGCGTTACCTGCGGATTTTTTTCCAAAAATTCCTGCATATCCTGCTGCACCCGTTGTACCAACTGCGGATTGGAGGGGGCATAATTTGCCGAACCGGAAGCGACTCCGGTAAATTCCTCCCCATCGGAGGTATATTTCTTTCCGTCCTCCCCCTCGGTATAGACATTATAATGGTAAGCGGAGGGACGGCTCCAAAGGTAATAATCCTCGGTAAATTCCTGACCGACGTGTTCGGAGCCTACTACTTTTCCGTCCGCTGTAATCAGGCTGCCGCCCGCCTGATGAGGGAACAGAACCGATGACAACCCGGTCAGCAAAAGCGGAAAGAACAAGCCGCAAATCAACATCAAAACAAGGGTCACCAAAACAGCCTGCTTTCCCGTATGCAGTACCCCTTTCATCGAATCTTTCATTATTCTTCCTCCTTAAAATCCAATCATCGCAAGCAGCGGATGAATGAACAAATCAATCAGCTTAATTCCCACAAACGGAGTAACCACGCCGCCCAAACCGTAGATGAGCATATTTCTTGCCAGCATCTTGCCGGACGACATCGGGCGATATTTAACTCCCTTCATCGCCAGCGGAATCAGACACGGAATGATGATTGCGTTAAAAATCAACGCGGACAAAATCGCGCTGTACGGGGTTGCCAGCTGCATGATGTTCAACACATTCATCTGCGGAATTGCCAGCATGAACATTGCCGGAATGATTGCAAAATATTTTGCAATATCGTTTGCAATCGAAAAGGTGGTCAGGCTGCCCCTGGTAATCAACAGCTGCTTGCCGATTTCCACCACTTCCAGAATTTTGGTCGGGTCGGAATCGAGGTCCACCATGTTGGCTGCTTCTTTTGCCGCCGTAGTTCCGCTGTTCATGGCAAGACCGACATTTGCCTGTGCCAAAGCCGGAGCATCGTTGGTTCCGTCACCGGTCATCGCAACAATTTTTCCCTCCGACTGTTCCTTTTTAATAACGGCAATTTTATCTTCCGGTTTACATTCTGCAACAAATCCGTCCACACCCGCTTCTTTTGCAATTGTTGCGGCGGTCAGCGGGTTATCGCCGGTACACATGATGGTTTTAATGCCGATGGCGCGCAGGCGGTCAAAGCGTTCTTTCATGCCCGGTTTTACGGTATCCTTTAAGTAAATGACACCTAAAATCACATTATTTTTGCAGACGGTGAGGGGTGTGCCGCCCAGAGAAGAAACCTTTTCCACCTGCTCTTTTAAATCGGTGGGAATTGCGCCGCCCATCCCTTTCACATACTGTTCAATCGCTTCGGACGCGCCTTTGCGGATTTTATCCCCGTTTGGCAAATCCACGCCGCTCATTCTGGTCTGCGCGGTAAACTCGATAAACTCGGAACCGGGCTGCTCCTCGCTGCAATCTCCTAACTTTCTTGCCAACTCCAAAGTGGATTTTCCTTCCGGCGTTTCGTCCCTGAGACTGGTGAGAGCAGCACACTCTGCCAGCTGACTGCGGCTTGCCCCGCCCACCGGGAAAAAGTCTGCCGCCAGGCGGTTGCCGAAGGTAATGGTTCCCGTTTTATCCAAAATCATGGTGTCCACATCGCCGCAGGCTTCTACCGCTTTACCTGACATTGCAATGACATTAAAGCGTGTGACTCGATCCATTCCGGCAATTCCGATTGCCGAAAGCAAACCGCCTATTGTTGTCGGAATCAAACAAACTGCCAACGCAATCAGCGTAGAGGTTTGCAGCTGCACGCCGGAATACATTCCAATCGGATACAGGGTAACAATAACAATCAAAAAGATGATGGTGAGTGAAACCAACAGGGTATTTAACGCAATTTCGTTCGGTGTTTTTTTGCGGGAAGCGCCCTCTACCAGAGCAATCATTCGGTCCAAAAAGCTGTTGCCCGGGTCGGAGCTGATCCGAATTTTCAGCCGGTCGGAAACCACGGTGGTTCCGCCTGTTACCGAGCAAAAATCTCCGCCCGACTCCCGGACAACCGGCGCGGATTCTCCCGTGATGGCAGATTCGTCCACCGAAGCTACCCCTTCGATGACCTCTCCGTCGCCCGGAATCAGTTCCCCTGCCGACACGATGACAATATCGCCCTTTTTCAGCTCACCGGACGAAACTGTTTTCTCACTGCCGTCCGGCAAAAGCAGCCTTGCTTTGGTATCTTTTTGGGTTTTCTTTAAGGTTGCCGCCTGCGCTTTTCCTCTGCCTTCCGCTACCGATTCCGCAAAGTTTGCAAACAAAACGGTGATAAACAAAATAACGGAAACGATGATATTGTAAATTCTTAAATTTGCTCCGGTATCTCCAAATAAATTGGGGAAAAACGCTAAAACCAGCGTGATGAGAAAACCGACCTCAACAACAAACATCACCGGATTTTTCATCATATATTTCGGATTGAGCTTTAAAAATGCTCCGACAACCGCCTGACGCACCATTTCCGGCGTCAGACCCTTTTGCTGTTTTTTGCTCATTGTTATCCTTACCTCCTACGCCCACAAGGTCAGATGTTCCGCAATCGGTCCCAGAGCCAGAACCGGGAAAAATGTAAGGGCTGCAAAAATATAAACCACAACCACTAAAATGACGCTGAACGAAACGGTGTCGGTGTGAAGGGTTCCCACCGAGTCGTTGACAAACCGTTTTTTCATCAGCGAACCTGCAATCGCCAGCTGAATGACAATCGAGAGATAGCGTCCGAAGAACATCGCCAAACCGGTTGTGATGTTCCAAAACAGAGTGTTATCCATGAGTCCCTCAAATCCTGAGCCGTTGTTCGCTGCCGAAGAAGCGTACTCATACAATACCTGAGAAAGTCCGTGGAATCCCGGATTGGTAATACCTTCCGTTCCTGCCTGTGTGCTGACTGCCAACGCGCTGAACGAGAGAATCAGCAGCGGATGGATGATGATGCAGAGCGCAGCCAGTTTCATCTCTCTGCCTTCAATCTTCTTTCCCAGATATTCCGGCGTTCTGCCAATCATCAAGCCGCAGATAAAGACGCCAAGGATTGCGTACATAATCATATTCATTAAGCCGACGCCTTTTCCGCCGAACACCACATTGAGCATCATATGCAGCATCGGCACCATGCCGCCCAGCGGCGTTAAGGTATCGTGCATATTATTGACCGTACCGGTAGTAAACGAGGTGGTGGTGGTCGTAAACATTGCCGACTGCGCGATTCCGAACCGGGTTTCCTTGCCTTCCATGCTTCCCATTGACTGGTTCAGCCCTACCTGTTCCAACAGCGGATTGCCCTGACTTTCTGCCCAGAAGCAGACGCCAAGACCGATGACAAACAAAATTCCCATAGCGGCAAAGATACTTCTGCCCTCTCTGCCATAAAGACGAACGCTGAGGCTTGTGTGTTTTTCCTGCTTTTCGCTTTTATAATCGCGCACCATTTTACCGAAGGTAATGACGCACGCGCCCGGCAGCAGCATCATCGAATACAATTCAATCAAGTTGGAAAGCGTTGTCGGATTTTCAATCGGGGTTGCGGAGTTTGCTCCTAAAAATCCGCCGCCGTTGGTTCCCAGATGTTTGATAATCTCCACTGCGGCGACCGGACCGCTTGCAATCACCTGTTTTGCGCCCTCGATGGTATCGACCACAATGTTTCCGCTCAGGTTCTGCGGAACACCCTGCCAAACCAGCAGTAAGCCGCCTACAATCGAAAACGGAAGAAGGATTCGGGTGATAATGCGAACCAAATCGGAGAAAAAGTTTCCGACATCTTTGGTTTTTCCTGCCAATCCCCGGATAAAGGCAACGCAGGCGGCGTAACCGCTTGCCGCCGACACAAACATCATAAAGGTGATGACCAGCATCTGGGAAAGATAGGACAATCCGCTTTCTCCCGCATAATGCTGAAGGTTGGTGTTGGTCATAAAACTGATGATTGTGTTAAAGGAAAGGGATTCTTCCATTCCTTCGATTCCGTTTGGATTAAACAAAGCGATACTTTGCAGTCTTAACACCAGATAACCTGCAAGCATCATCACCGCATTGGTTCCCACCAAGGACAGCGCATATTTTTTCCAGCCCATTCCCTGCTCGGGGTGAATGGCACAAAGTCGATAAATCACACCGTCTATCCGGTCAAAAACCGGATCGGCAAAGGTATGTTTTCCTGCCGCAATATGATACAGGTAAATTCCCACCGGAATCACCAGAATCAAATAAATCAAAATAGTCAGCACAAGCTGAAACATTGTGTTTCCCTCCTGTCAGCTTAAAACTTTTCCGGGTGTACCAACGCATAAAACAGGTAAACGCCCAGCGCCAAAACAATCAATCCCAAAATCAGCACAAAACTTCCTCCTTTATTCGTCTGCGTCAATCTGTTTTTGACACCACTCGATTAAGAGAACAATCAAACCCACACAGCCTGCCAATACAGCCAGCATGATAACATCCGGCATATTTTGTTCCTCCTTCTTTTACACATCTTTTTTGATTTCGCAGTAAGTATAGCAGATTTTATGCAAATGTGCCCTTAATGTTTTTGGCAAAACATTAAGGGCACATTAAGATTTTATCTTTCCTGTTTTATCATACGGTATCCCACACCGATATGGGTTTGAATGTACTGCGGGGAGGAAGGACTTTTTTCTATCTTTTTACGAAGCGTCGCCATAAATACCCGCAGAGAGGGCACATCGGACGCCTGCACATTTCCCCAAACTTCCTTTAGGATATAGTTGTGGGTGAGTACCTTGCCGGTATTCTGCGCAAGCAGGCACAGCAGTTTATATTCAATCGGGGTTAAGTGAACCTCGGTATCCTGAAGATAGACGCAGCCTGCCGAATAATCAATCTTTAAATCTCCGTTGAGATAAACGCTGCTTTCCTTCTCCTTTCCGCCGTCGGTGTGGCTTCTTCTCAAAGCAACCCGAAGCCGCGCCAAAAATTCGTCGATACTGAACGGCTTTGTCAGATAATCGTCCGCTCCCGCATCCAGCGCTTCTACCTTGTCCCTGTCTTCCATTCGCGCGCTGACAACGATAATCGGAATACTGCTCCAGGTTCTTATTTTTCGGATAATGTCCACCCCGTCCATATCCGGCAGACCCAAATCCAAGATAACTACATCGGGATTATAGGACACTGCCTCAATCATCGCCTCCGCTCCGTTGCGCGCTGTGTGGTACTGGTAGTCCTGTGTGTCCAATGTGGTGCGGATTAAACTGCAAATTGCGGTATCGTCCTCTACAATTAAAATTTTTGATTTATACATGATTCATATCCACCTCTTCCAACGGTAATGTAAATGAAAAGACTGCGCCGTGCGGCTGATTGTCTTCAATATGGATTTCTCCCCCGTGCGCCGCCACAATCGAGCGGCAGAGATTTAACCCAAGCCCCAATCCGCGGCGGGTGTCCGCCTTGCCCTGACTTGCGGTATAAAACAAATCGAACAGATGTTCCTTTGCCGAATCGCTGATTCCCGGACCGTTGTCCGCAATTCTTACTGCAACGCTTTTATCCTGCTTTTGAGCGGACAGTATAATCTGCGAGCCGGGGGGCGTGTACTTAATCGCGTTGTTTACAATGTTGATGATAACCTGAACAATCAGCCTGCCGTCCACCTTTGCCATAAGCAAATCGTCCTTTAAATCGACCGAAATGCGGTGTTCCTGCGACTTGCGGTCAAGATGCGAAAGCGCTTCTCCAAATAAATCTTCCATCAGTTCCGCCTGCATATTCAGATTCATCGTTCCGTTTTCAATCCTTGTGATAGACAGCAGGTTTTCAGTCAGATTGACCAGCCACATCGCATCGTCATAGATGAAGCGATACAGCTCCTGCTTCTTTTCTTCGCTCAGCGCGCTACCCTGTTCCATCAGCACCCCCGCATTCCCGCTGATTCCGGTGAGCGGCGTTCTTAAATCGTGCGAGATTGCCCGCAAGAGATTTGCTCTCAGCCGCTCCTGGCGGGTTTCCATCTCAATTGCCTGTTTTTCTTCCCAAAACCGGCGACGCTCCAAAATCAAACCACATTCGTTTAAAATTGCAATCATCAGGTTATTTTCAAACACTTCGATAGGCGGGTAATAGCGAACCGGAATCCCAATTACTCCCATTACGCCCTGCACCCCGCGCACCGCAAGGTAAAGATTCTGCGCATCGGAAAGGGTGTTTGTTCCTGCCCCTGCCCGTTTATTGTTTTTGGCAACCCAATCCGCAACCCCGCGTTCCTGCGCTGTCATTCGGTCAAGCAATTCTTTTGCCTGCTCCTGCGGCGTTGCCTGAAAACGCAGTTCTCCGCTTTGCTTTTCATATAAAGCATATAAAATCGGACGCTCCAGCAAAATGCTCAGCTGCCCCGCTGCCAGTTCGATAATTTCCTTTGCGTCCTGTCCCTGCTGCAATTTCTGGCTGCTGTTCATCAGCAATTCGGTATAATAGGCTTTCTGCGCCGAACGCTGCGCTTGCTTTTTTACTCTGGTTGCCAACGTGCTGGAAATCACACTGGCTATGAGCATAATCAAAAAGGTAATCGGGTAATCCTTCTCGGTCGCCTGCAAGCTAAAGCGCGGTGTAGTAAAAAAGTAGTTAAAGGCAATCACGCTTAAAAAAGACGCCAATGCTCCGTAAAGATGCCCGTGTGTCCATACCGCTGTCACTAAAACGCCCAAAATATAAACAGTAATAATATTGGCGTCCCGAATCCCCGCAACAAAAAATCCGTACCCAATCATCGTTGAAAAACAAATCACCGCCAGCGTTTTTAAGCAGTCTTTCCAACTGAACCACGGCTCGTCCGAAGAAGGAAACTGCGGCTTTTTGCGGTAAAGCGGCTGACTGTCGGGAATGATGTAAATGTCGATGCTGCCTGCCAATTTTGTCAGCTTATCTGCCAGACTTTTGCCGCCGAGTATCGTTTTGCGATGATTGCTTCTTCCCAAAACAATTTTGGTAACGCCGCTTACCTTTGCATATTCCGCAATCTGTACTGCGGGGTCATCGCCGTAAACGGTCGCAATCTGCGCGCCCATCTGCTCGGCAAGGCGCAGATTTTCCCGCAGTCTTTTTAAATTTTCCCCTTTTAATTCCTTGGTTTGGGGCGTTTCGACAAACAAGGCGGTAAACCCGCTGTGAAACGCCTCTGCCATCCTTGCCGCCGTGCGGATTACCTTCGCGTTGGAGGGGGAACTGGACAAACAGATTAAAATGTGTTCTCCTGCCCGGGCAGCCGTTTCGTTCTTTGCTTTTTGCGCCGTTTTGTTCAGGCGGTCTGCCGTCCTTCTCAGGGCAATTTCCCGCAGCGCCTCCAAGTTTTCCTGTGAAAAGAAATGCTCCAACGCCCGCTGCGCCTGCGCGCTGCGATAAACCTTTCCCTCCTGCAAGCGCACAATCAGGTCTCCGGGTTCAATATCCACCAACTGAATTTGAGCTGCCGAATCAAAGATGCGGTCGGGGATGCGTTCGCTTACGGTAATCCCCGTAATGGAAGCCACAAGGTCGTTCAGCGATTCCAGATGCTGCACATTTACCGTACTGTAAACGTCTATTCCCGCCCGCAAAAGCTCCTCTACATCCTGATACCTTTTTGTATGCCGACAGCCTGCTGCGTTGCTGTGCGCCAGCTCGTCCACCAAAATCAGCTGTGGGCGACGCTTCAATGCTGCGTCCAGGTCAAATTCTTTGAGGCAAACACCTTTATACTCCACCTCTTTGCAGGGCAGCTGTTCCAGTCCCTCTGCCAAAGCTAAGGTATCCGGTCTGGTGTGCCGCTCCAAATACCCAATCACAACATCTGTTCCGTCCTGTTTTGCCCGATGGGCAGCCTGTAACATAGCGTAGGTTTTGCCCACTCCCGCAGCATATCCGAAAAAAATCTTTAATTTTCCCCGTTTTCCTTGCTGCTTGTAAAAATTATGCAGCAGCTGTTGGGGATTCGGTCGTTCTTCCATCTCAGCAGCTCCTCTCCTGCCTTTTTTCTGCTATTATCATACCACAAATTGTTTTTTGATAACAGTTAAAATCCAATTTCTTACTTTTGCTTGTTTTTTAATGACCTATCTTTTCACCGTTATCATACCATAAATCAGCTTTTGATAGCGTAAAGAAGGAAGATTTCGCATTAAGATTGCATTAAGATTTTTCTCTCTTCTCCAATCTTAACAAAATGCTAATCCACCGCTGTTTTCTCTAACACCGTTTTAGGATAAACCCTGTTATAATAAAATTACAAAGTAAAGTAAAGACAACATATCTCAGTGAATTACAGAAAAGAGGAAATATCATGTTAAATATCCTTTCCCACCAACATATTTCATTTTATACAGCAGGAACTTCTCCTCTTTCTTCTGATTTTCCTGCGCAAAAACCGATTACCCTTCATAAACATTCTGTGTTTTTGGAAAAATGTTCCGCGCTGTTGCAGGCTCACCCTTACCTTGCCTGGATTACTTGTTTTATCGGAGCTCCTGTTTTTATCACCGCAGCTGTCGCTTTATTCACTTTAATGTTCAATCTTCCCGCAATTCTGTGGTAGAGCAAAATCCCCTTGTTTTCGACATTTTCTCCCTTCTTTATAAACATCACAAAGTAAAAACAGACAGCCACTCCCCTTATTCGGAGCTTGGCTGTCTGTTTTTTTTATATCTTTTGGACGAGCGTGATTTCCCGGGAAATACTGCCCTTAAAAATATTTTTTACTCTGTTCTATTTCCCGGGAAATAAGCAAAATAATCTTTTCCATATCGTTTCAAAAAACACGCTGCGGATATTTCCCGGGAAATGCAGAAAATTTCCTGCTCTTTTTTTCTTTCGGGTATGGCATAAAAAATCCCGGGAATATTCCGATAACAACCCCGCCTTTTTCAAAGCAAAGTTCATCGCAAAGCATTTCCCGGGAAATACAGACAGGAGAAAAACCCTTGTCTGTTTTATCGTTTACTGTTTTGAGCTGTCCGAAGGTTTTGTCTGTTCTTTATTCTGCGTTTCCTGCGCCTTTTTTGCCTGTTCTTCCTTGTGATGGGCGCGGTTTGCTCTTGCGCGCTGAATCGACGGCAGCACCTTTGCAAACCCAAAGTAAAGCAGTTTGTTGTAAACCAAATCAAACTCTCCGATAAAATCGGTCGCTCCCTCTCTGCGGCAGAAACCTTCTTTAAACTTATACAAGCCGTTGGTTTTATCAAGAATAAACACGCCGCCGAAATCATAGATTCTCGAGCCGTTCTCGATTCCCCAACGAATCATCTCTGCCTGCATGGCGTAGTTTGGCATCAGGTTGCGTTTATTATTGGAGCTTGCCCCATAGATATACCATGTTTTATCTCCGTAATGAATACAGATTGCCCCCGAAAGCGCTTCGCTCTCATGCTCGGCAAGATAAACCCTCAACAGGTCGCTGTTCTCATATGCCTGCAACATTCTTTTAAAATAATCATAAGGACGATGTCCGATTTTATCGCGCACAGCGGTAATCTCATAAAGCTCGTAAAACTTTTTGAGATCCTCCTCGCTTCTGGACCAACGCACAGTAACCCCTTTTCTTGCTGCCAAGCGGATATTATATCTTGTTTTTTCGCTGAAGTGCGGCATCAGCTCGTCAAAGGTCGGCTCATCCAGATTGAGAATCATATTGTACCGCGGCTGAATCAGGTCGAACTTATCACAGCCTTCGTTTCTGACACGCAGTCCCATTTTTCGATATTCTTCTTCCAGTTCCGGCAGACGCGGCAGCTCGGGGTCAAAGCGCAGCAAAAAAGCGTGGTACTTTTTGGCAAGCGGTTTTGCTTCGTCCAGCAGGCGCTGCACCAGCTTGGTATCGTGAAAATCGCAAATCGGGGCGCGCGGAGCGTACATCAACGAAAAGTTTCCCAAAACTCTGCGGATAATCAATGACATTGCCGCGATGATTTTTCCGTTTTCTTCCAGATATACCTGCTCTCCAACCCAGCCTTCTTTCACCTTTTCCCATGCAAGGTCCTGCGTTGCATTTGCGTAAGGAGAGGTACGCACGAAATTTTGATATTCCTCAACCTTTTTCAGGTCATTGTGATTTAAAATCGGCATTCTCTTTCACTCCTGTTCTGTTAAATCGAAAGCAATCGTTTGGCGATTGCAAGGTCGGATTCATAGTATACATATTCTCCCCGAACCTTTTGATATACCTCCTCGCCCTTTGCCGCAAGCACAATCACATCGCCCGGCTGCGCGGTAACAATCGCTTTTTCCACCGCCTGCGCGCGGTCTTCGATAATCTCATACGGGGTGTGGTAAGGCTTTACAAAGGAGGCGATTTCCTCACAAATTTCCCTCACATCTTCAAACTGCGGGTCTTCTGCGGTTAAATAGAGGTAATCCGCATTCTCGCCGGATAAGGTTCCGATGTCGCGGCGACGCAGGTAGGCTTTGCCTCCCGGACAACCGACCACCACTACAATTCTTCTTCCCGGATAATCCGCTTTCAGCGATTCGTACAGTTTCTTAAAGCTGAGGTAATTGTGCGCGTAATCCACCAAAACGGTGATTCCGTCCTTTTCAAAAAGGTTCATTCTGCCCTGCACCTCATTTTTTAACAAACCTTCCCGAATCGACTCGTCATCTACGCCCAGCGCCTTTGCCGAGGCGATGGCAGCCATCGCGTTTTCCACATTAAATCTGCCTGCCATACGAATCTTCCAGCTGTCCTGCTGCAATCCGTGGGTGGTAACAAAGGTAAAGCCCTGCTCCTCCTTCTGAATTTCCCGCAGAATCCAACAGTCCTCGTCCTCTAAATCGGCATGAGCCATACCCCCAAAGGTAATCACACGCTGCGCGTGAGCCTTTGCCCGCTCCAAAACACGCTGCGCATGGTCCATGTCACGGTTAATCACCGCCGTTTTGCAGTGTTCCATCAGTTGCAGCTTGCAGGAAAAATAATCTTCAAAATCGGTATGTTCCAACGGTCCGATGTGGTCCTCGCCGATATTGAGGAACATTCCGATATCATATTCCACCGAGTATACTCTGTTTAATTTATACGCTTGGGAAGAAACCTCCATCGTCAAAAAGGGCAGTCCGCTGTCCCTGGTCTGGGCAAAATACCGCTGCAAATCAGGAGATTCCGGCGTTGTCAAATGCGCCTCATGATGCTCGATACCGGTGTCCACCTCCACTGTGGAAAGAACCGCGCTCTTGGATGCGGCAAACAGTTCGGGATGGTTTTTACAAAAACAGTCCAGAATATTTTTCATAAAATAGGTGGTGGTTGTTTTTCCCTTGGTTCCGGTTAATCCAATCAGGCGGAAATTGCGGTACGGCTGATGATAAAACGCAACAGAGGCAAGGCTCATCGCCTTGCGAATATCGTTGACAATCAGGCAGGGAACGGCATCGGTGTACCGCTGTTCGGCAAGATATGCGCCTGCTCCCCGTTCAATCGCGTCCAGAAGGTACTGCTCCTTAAATGCCGCGCCTTTACAGATAAAAAAGGTGTTGGGCTGTACCTGCGCCGAACTGTAAGACAGGTTGGTAAATTCATGTTCCTGCTGTTCGGGCGGGCAGAAACAATCGGTCAGCAGTCCTTCCTGCTGCAAAATTTTGGCAAGTTGTTTTATTGTGATGGAGTCGTTCAATTCAAACTGTCCTTTCCTGTAAAATCTTCCGAATCAATACCTTCTTATTATAACATTTCCCTGTGTCAAAACAAGCCTTTGCTTTGTAAAGATTCCCTCTTTGCGGAATAAAGCGGCAATCTCACGCATAAAAATCATAGCAAAACAGCCAAAGGAGGATTTTTTGTGAACCAAATCTGCCGCTATCCCTTTGTCAACCTGCCGCTCTGCTATTCTTATTCCGCTTTAGAGCCGTGCATCGACTGTCAAACCATGCGCCTGCACCATGACAAACATCTGCAAGCTTACATCGACAAGCTCAACAAAATTCTTTCCGAACATCCCGAGCTGCAAAACAAATCTCTGCGAGAGCTGCTCAAAAATATCGAAAATTTGCCGACCGAGCTGCAAAAACCCATTCAAAACAATGCCGGCGGGGTGTATAATCACTGCTTTTTCTTTGAGGGAATCGCTCCGCCCAACCGACCGGCAAGGGGAAAAAAGCTGCTTTCTCAAATCCAATATCAGTTTGGCTCAAGAAAAAACGCCTGCGCCGCGCTAAAAGAAGCCGCGCTGTCGGTGTTCGGCTCGGGATATGCCTGGCTTGTCAGCAAGGGCGGCGAGCTTTCTATCCTCACCACCGCCAATCAGGACACCCCAAACCTCAATCTTTACACCCCCATTTGGAATATTGACCTGTGGGAGCATGCTTATTACTTAAAATACCGTCAGCTGCGCGCCGATTATGTCGATGCCGTTCTTTGTTTGATGAATTTAAACTGTATGGAGGATCGGTATCTGCGCTCGCTTTGCAGCCGATAAAAAAGAGGTTCCGAAACGGAACCTCTTTTTTTGAAAAGAAAAGCTTATTTTGCTTTGTAGTTTGCGGTTGCGAGAGCCGGATATTTCATGGTTGCGTCTTTTACACGTTTGTCATTCTTTACAGCGCCGGTCATGAAGTAATCGTAAATCAGAACGCTCTTGCTGTTGCCGCCTTTGGTCTGCGGGTCATCCCAGTCGGTATCTACCTGGTACCATTTGCCGTCGTCCATCTTTACATAGTTCCAAGCGTGAGTGCCTTTTTCGCCGAGGTTGTTGGTAGCAGTACCGGTAACGATGATGCAAGGAATACCCTTCTGGTCGCAAGCGTATTTGAACGCTTTTGCGTAACCGTCGCAAACAGCCTTGCCCTCAACCAGAGGACCTACTGCCTGATGCTGGTTATGGGTTGCTTTGTTCGGGTCTGCCGGATACTGTGTACCGTTAACGATTGCGTCATGGATTGCTTTTACCTGTTCATAGGTATTGGAGCCGCCCATTTTCTTAACAGCTGCGTTCATTTTGGAAGCAGTGTTTTTGATTGCGGTGGTGTTGAGCTTGGAAGCTTTGGTGCCTTCCTTGTCTGCGGTTCCGTATGCGGAAGTCGGACGAGGATAGAAAGTCAGGGTGCTGTGGTCATCGCTGACAACAATATTCTGCATAGTGTCCAGCCAGAAAATTTCCGGATGTTCGTCAAAGATCAGCTGTACGGAGGTTCTGAACGCATCGTAAACCTGTTTTTCGGTGTAACCTTTGATGCTTACGGTAATTTTATTTTTGTTTGCGCGCAGACCGCTTAAAAATGTGTCATGCATTTTCAGAGCCAGTTTATCCTTGGCAAGCTGTGTTTTGCAGAAATCATAGCCTTTGGATTTTGTGGAAGTTTTGGTTGTTTTTTCAGAAGTGGTTGCGGTTGTTTTTGCGCTGGCGGAAGAAGTGGTTGTCTTGCCCAGAGCCGCGGAGCTGGTAACTGCCATGCTCAAAACCATTGTCATTGCAAGAGCTGCGGAAAGAATCTTTTTAAACATTGTTTCTCCTCCTGATGTAATTTTTTTGTTTCGGACAATCAAAATTGTGCCGAACGCTTTCAGCTGACTTTATTATACAATATCCGCGAGCGATAGTAAAGAAGAAAATTGTAAAAATTTTTATTATTGTCTGATATTTTCCTCATTTTTTTCTTCTTTTTTCCA
Source organism: uncultured Oscillospiraceae bacterium (assembly GCA_905197685.1). Classification (GTDB taxonomy): domain Bacteria; phylum Bacillota; class Clostridia; order Oscillospirales; family Ruminococcaceae; genus Negativibacillus. The sequence continues at coordinate 41,461 of CAJJZS010000006.1, forward strand.
GCAGAAATAAGAGTACATGTAAGTTATCAGCATGAAAGCTGCCATAGATGACAGCATTACAATCAGGCAGATAAAATCGGACAGAAGAAATGCCGCCCCGATTCCGATTAACCCTGCCGCCGTATAGGCATATCCCGCCGCGCGTTGGGTGCGCGCCCACACCCGCTCGCTGCTCAGGGCATATCGGGTGTGAAAGCCGCATTTTCGTTTCAGACGATACTCCCACGAAACCTTCGGCAGATAATTTCCGACAATCAAAATGACAATCGAGGTCAGTCCGCAGACAATTTTTCCGAAAGAAAGGTCCAAAATATTCTTCTGCGGCTGAAAGGTCATGTACAGCACAATCGGAACAATGATATTAAAGATAACCATCGTTGCGGCAACGCCTGCCTTCACGCCTTTAGGCTGCTTTTTTCGGGAGCTTAGCAGCAAAGCCGCCCCGACCAGCAGCAGAATTGCCGCCGGAATCAGCAGCTCAAACCGGCTGCCGTATCGGTCGGGCATTCCGTCTATTCCCCAATGCACCGGAACGGTGTCCGGCAAAAAAGGAAGCGCCGCCGCAATCTCGACAAGCGGAAGCAGCATGAAACTGACCATGCAAAATTTCCAACCGTTATTTTTCTCTGTTTTTTTCATCTTGTTTCTCCTCCTTATCCTTTAAATCGGAAAATTGGGCAATCCACATCATCATTTCCTCAAACACGCTGGTGTTCAAGCTGTAATAGATGAAGTTTTTCTGCCGCTCCTCCAAAATCAAATCCGCCTTTTTCAGCTGCGACAGGTGATAGGAAACCGTCGCCCCCGTCATCTGAAAATGGCTGCCGATTTCCCCTGCCGACAGCTTTCCGCCGCGCAGCAGCATTAAAATCTCTCTCCTCACCGGGTCGGAAAGAGCCTTAAAGGTTTCTGCCAATCCCATTTTCTTCGCTCCTCTCAATATTATTTAGAAAATTTTCTAAATAGATTCTATTCCTTTTTCTCTCAAAAGTCAATATCTATTTTGATTTTTTTCTAAATAGATTTTTTTGAAAATCCGAAGAATCTTTTTCCCGCATTTCGTTTTATCGGATAAAGGGAATTTCTTTCGTTTTTCTGCCCTAAAGTGTCTAAATATGAATTTTTTGTTAATAAATCGACAAAAATGCAGGAAAGTTGCACCTTTGTATGCAACTTTTTGCCGGTTTCGGGGTATTGGTGAAAGGGAGTTTCGGATCAAATCCTCTGTTTTCGGAAAGGAGCAATCAATATGAAATTTTTAGGAAATATTCTTTGGTTTTTGTTCGGCGGATTATGGATGGGGCTCGGCTGGCTTTTGGTCGGACTGCTGTGGTGTATTACTATCGTAGGAATCCCAATCGGAGTACAATGCTTTAAATTTGCCCGCCTTGCCTTTTTCCCCTTCGGAAAGGTCATTCTGTATTCGGGCGGCGCGCCCTCGTTGCTGCTCAATCTGCTGTGGCTTATCTTCGGCGGCTTGGAACTTGCCGCTGCCTGCGCGCTGCACGGACTGCTGTTCTGCGTCACTGTTGTCGGTATTCCGTTCGGGACGCAGTGCTTTAAGATTGCCCGCCTTGCACTCACCCCGTTCGGCTCCGATGTTACGGTCGCTTCTCCGTTTTAGCCCTCATTTTTTACAAAACAAAAACGACCCGCAGTCTGCCCTAAAAATCAAGGAAAGTCTGCGAATCGTTTTGCAGGATAATATATTATTCGACCGATTTTAAAGATTCTGCCATGTTGATGCGTTCCAGTTTAAAAAACATAACCGCATTGACAATGCAGGCAAACAAAAAGGTCAGCGCAATACTGTACAGGTAGCTTTGCGGGCGGATAATTCGCGCAAAGCAGACCATATCAATGTTAATTTGTTCCATCACAAACCAATGCAGCCACCTGCCCAAAAAGATGCCTGCCATCGCGCCGATTGCCGTGAGGAAGATATTTTCCCGAAAGACATAGGCTGCCGTTTCGTTCGGATAAAATCCCAGTACCTTGATGGTGGCAATCTCCCTGATTCGTTCGGTGATGTTGATGTTGGTCAGATTATACAGCACCACAAAGGCAAGAGAACCTGCGCAGATGATAATCAGCACTACAATATAATCCAAGCTGACCATCATGCTGTTAAAGCGGTCTAAGGTGTCGGCGTTGACGGTAACGCTGCTGACTGCGTCCAGATTCATCAGGCGGGTAAGCAGGATATGCTCGTCGGCAACCTGTTCGCTGTTGATATAAACGCTTCTGAACTCTGCCGGTTCTCCGGTTTGTTTTTCCCAGGTATCGGGAGAAAGGTAGAGATAATTATAGATATAGTTTTCGCTCAAAGCCGTCACTCTGACGGTCAGCTCGTTTGCGTCCTCGTCGGTAAGGGTAATGCTGTCGCCGATATTTATCTTATTTCTGCGGGCAAATTCGTGGCTCATCACCGCTTCTCCCTCATTCGGATAGGGGATTGCTTCCTTTTGTTCGATGTGTAGGTTCCAGTAATCCGCAATCTCGGTCGGATTTTCCGGAACCACAACGGTGATGGATTTTACTGTTCCGTCCGTCAAAGAAACGTCCATCGAGCGCTCCTGCGCGCGGGCAAATCCGGAGGTTTCCTGCCGCAGATATTCCTCGGCGTCCTCCCACTCTGCTTGGGACACCCCTTCTTTGAGCATCAGGCTCATGCCGTAGGTTTGAATCTCTCCAAACTGCTGCGCGGCAATATCGGCAATCGAATCCTTAACGCCGTATCCCGTCAGCAGCAACGCGGTACAGCCGCCGATTCCGATTACCATCATGCAAAATCGCTTTTTATACCGCAGCACATTTCGCACCGAAACTTTCACTAAGAAGGAAAGGCGGTTCCACAAAAACGGCAGATATTCCAGCAAGATTCTCTTTCCGCTTTTCGGCGCTTTGGGACGCATGAGCTGCGCCGGCACGCTTTGCAGCTCGTGGCGGCAGCTGAAGTAGGTGGTTCCCATCGAGCAAAGCATCGAAGCGGCAAGCGAAATCATTGCCAAACCGGGGTCGAACACAAAGCAAATCTCTCCCATTGTGTACATCATGCCGTAAGCCTGCCAGATGACAAAGGGGAACAGCAGCGAACCGCCGAAAAATCCCAGCAGACAGCCGATTCCCGCAGCGCTGCCCGAGTAGAACAGATATTTTCCCATGATGCTGCTTTCGCTGTATCCCAACGCTTTCAGCACGCCGATTTGGGTGCGCTGTTCCTCCACCATACGGTTCATGGTGGTAATGCAGACCAAAGCCGCTACCAAAAAGAAAAAGACCGGGAACACATTGGCAATTCCGTTTACAATAGAGGAGTCGCTGTCAAAGCTTGCATACCCGATGTTGGTATCTCTGCCCAACACATAGATGTCAGGCTCTTCCAGCTCGTCAATTTCTTCCCTCGCGTCATTTAGTTCCTCCTGCGCGTCCGATTGAGAAGAATCCAGTTCTTCCCTTCCTTGCCGATAGGAGGTTTGCCCCGACTGATACTGCTGCCGAGCGTCAATCAGCTCCGATTCGCTGTTTCTCAGCGCAGATTCCTGCAAGGCAAGTTCGTCTTTTTTGCTTTGCAGCAAGTTTAACCCGGCTTCTGCCTGCGCCAGTCCTGCCTCTGCTTCAGCCAAAGCCGAACGCAGCTGCTGCTCCTGACCGATTAGCTGCGCCTGCGCGGACGGATAGGCGGCGTAGCTTGATTTTTGCGCCGCAATCTGATCCAATCCGCTTAAAATTTCCTGTTTTTTCTCGATTAACTGCTGTTTTTGGTCGGCAAGCTGCTGTTCCTGCAAAGCAATCTGCGCCTTGCCGCTTTGCAGCTGCGCTTTTCCTGTTTGCAGCTGCGTTTCCCCGTTTTGAATTTCCCGCTGCGCCTGTTCCAGTTGGGATTTTGCGTCAAACAGCTCCAGCTCTCCCTTTTGCAGCTCGCTGTCCAGCATCTGTTCGGCGCAGTACAGTTCGTTTTCCGCCTCTGCCTTCAGCCTTTGGTATCGCTGCTGCGCCTGTTCCTTTGCAAAATCTTCCAGCCAATCCTTCGCTTGTTCTGCCGCGTCCTCATACTCGTCGGTGTAAATCCCTGCGCCGCCGGTGTTTAATCTTACAAAAATCTCGGTATCGTAATCGCAGTCAAAGGCTTCCCGCGGAAGGTAAAGAAATCCCTTAATCATACCGTTGCCAAGCGAGGTGGTTCCCCTTTCATAGTTTGCGTAGTACGGGGAATTGACAAGACCGACAATGCGAAATGTTTTCTGCGCAAACATTTCTTCGGTGTCATCCTCGTTATTTTCGGAAAGGGTCAGGTATGTTCCTAACTTTTCCTCTCCAAACGCCTGAGCGTCCGCCACACATTCGTTGGGAGCCTGCGGCATTCTGCCCGCAACCACTGACGGAAGGTTTTGCTCGTCGGTCAGGCTGTGAATCTGAAATGCGCTTTCCTTACCCTTATCGTCCACCACCAAAGCATCGGTCGAAACCGCTCCCTGCGCCGCAATCACCTTTTCTCTGCGGGAAAGTTTTTTTGCCGCGTCGGTATCAAATCCCACCGTAGACAGCAGGCGAAAATCGAACAATTTTGTATCGTCAAAATACTGCTGCGCGCTTTTTACCATTGCCTGCTTTGTCACCTTTAATCCGGAAAACAAGCCGACACCCAAAGCAACGATTGCCAGAATGGCAAAATATCTTCCAAGACTCTGCCGAATCTCTCTCAGGGTGGTTTTTCCCATCGAAGATTTCATCCTGTCATCTCCTTTTCTGCCATCGCTACCATTCCAGCTGCTCCACCGGAATAATGTTCGGATTCTGCACCTGGCTGACTACCGTTCCGTTTTTCACCGTAATAATGCGGTCTGCCATCGCGGTCAGCGCCTGATTGTGAGTAATGACAATCACCGTTACCCCGCTGTTGCGGCAGGTATCCTGAAGCAGCTTTAACACCGCTTTACCGGTATTGTAATCCAGCGCGCCGGTCGGCTCGTCACAGAGCAGCAGCTTCGGATTTTTGGCAAGCGCCCTTGCAATCGCCACCCTCTGCTGCTCGCCGCCCGAAAGCTGCGCCGGAAAGTTGGTCAGGCGGTCTTTGAGTCCGACCGCTTCCAGCACTTCGGCTGCCGGCAAAGGATTTTTACAAATCTGCGCTGCCAGTTCCACATTTTCCAACGCGGTCAGATTCTGCACCAGATTGTAAAACTGAAACACAAATCCAATATCAAAGCGGCGGTATTCGGTCAGCTGCCGCTTGTTGTAGGCGGAAATTTCTTTCCCGTCCAAAAACACCGAGCCTTCGGTTAGAGTATCCATTCCTCCCAAGATATTTAAGATGGTGGTTTTGCCCGCACCCGACGCGCCCACCACCACGCAAAATTCACCCTGTTCCACTGTAAAATTCACATCTCTCAGGGCATTAATGGTAACCTCTCCGGTTTGATAAACCTTTTTGACATCATGAAATTCTACAAAAGACACAAAAAATCCTTCTTTCTCCCCTTTTTTCTTCCTTTTCTTTTTATTATATCACGAAAGATTCTAAAAGAAAGCGTCCGATATTAAGATTGATAAAACTTTTGTGAATTTTACGCAAAACGGGCGGAAGAAACATAACATTCCTTCCGCCCGTTTCATTTTATTCTGTCTTTTCGGTTTTCCTCTTATCTTAACCGAGCCGCAATTTCAGGGTTTTGCAGCCAATCTGCCAAACTGTTGACATGGTGTCCCTCAAAACCGGTCACAGCCTTTGCGCAGACCATGCTGTCCAGAACCGCTTCTTCGGCACATTCGGCAATCGCTCGGAATGCAAGGTCAATTTTCCCTTCGGGAATTACCGAAATTTCCCGAACCGACTGCTCCCGATAATCAATGCGGGCAGCGGTAGAAAAACCAATCATAATTTCCCCGCTTCCGTGTCCCACATAGCTGCCCAGACGCGCCAGACCGACACTTGCCCGCTTTAAAATACGCTGAAGCTGCCGTTCGCTGACCGGCAGGTCGGTGGCTGCAATCATAATGATACTGCCCTTATCCGATTCTCCTTTCGGAGCGTTTGCAAGCTCTGCAATCGACGCGCCGATGCGTTTTCCCGCTACGGTAAGGTCGGCAAGTCTGCCGTGGTTGGACTGTACCATTAAAGCGACGGTATACTGCTTGCCGTCAATTTCAATCAGGCGGGAAGCCGAACCGATTCCGCCCTTTAAGCCGTGACAGACCGTTCCCTTGCCCGCGCCCACATCGCCCAGCGCAAAATCTTCGGACGCTGTGCGGATTGCTTCAAACAGATGTTCCTGCTTCACTGCGCGGCGGCAGATATTGTTGAGGTAGCTGTCATTACACTCGCAGACAACCGGATTGATGCTTTTCATCACAACCCCGTCCTGCTCGCAGCGTTCCACCATATATTCCACCAAAGCGTCCTGCATCAAACCCACATTTAAGGTATTTGTGAGGGCAATCGGCGTTTCCAGTGTTCCCAGCTCCTGAATCTGAACCAGACCGGTTGTTTTGCCAAAACCGTTCCAGACAAAGCCGGACGCTAACATTTTGCTTGCAAAAATATTGTCCCGGCAGGGCAGAACAACGGTGACTCCCGTTTTGTGCCGATCGTTTTCCACAGTGCAGTGTCCCACCGTAACGCCCGGCACATCGGTGAGCTTGTTATACCGCCCGCACGGCAGCTCCCCGACAGTAATTCCGTAATCTCTGATTCTTTTTTGCTCCATTCTCAAAACCTCCTGAACTGCTGTCTTATTTTCCGGCGGCAAACGCTTCGGACAGCGTCTTGTTTACCACCTGTTCCTCCTGCTTTTTCGCCGCAGGAACCTGTTTTTCAAAGTAGGATTGTTCCGCTAATGTTCCCGGCGCGCTGTTATCCTCTATCGTATATTGCTGCGCATACTTTTTGCCTGCCAAAAAGGTTTGGGAGCGAGCCGGTCGATCCTGCGCGTCGTCCCATGTTATATCTGCTTGATAGTAGTTTCCGTTAAGCAGGACATAGTTCCACGCATGGGGTTCTTTATAGTAACCGGTTACAATCCAGCAGGGAATCTGCGCCTGATCGCACAGCATCTTAAAGGCGTAAGCGTACCCCTGGCACACCGCCTGCCCCTCCATCAACGCGCCGTAAGCGTGAAAGGCGGTCGGGTCGGCATCGGAGGTTCCCTGCGCCGCTTTGGTGTCATAATCTACCCGTTCCTTTAACACCTGCTGAAAATAGCAGAGCAGCTCCGGTGTGGTTTTGGTCTGCTTCTTGCCCTCCTCGACGATTGCCGCTACCTCGTCCTTTAGGCTCTGCTTCTGCGCTGCGGTCAGCGGCAGATAGCCGAAAGTATATACCACACGGGAATATCCGCGACGGTCGCCGTAGTAGGCAAAGTCGGTGTGGTTATCCAAAAAGCTCTCGGGATAATCTCTGCGCACCCGATGCAGCGCGTCGCGGCACAGGGCAATCATTTCCTGTTCGCTTTGCACTGGAGTATCCAAGGTAATATCCAGTGTTGTTTTCCCCTGCATCACCGCTTTGGCAACCTGCGCGTACAGTTTTTGCTGCTGCGTGTTCTCGGAAAAAGCCGAGGTTTGGTTTTGCGGCTGCACTCTGACTGCGCTGCACTCCAGCTGCATCGGGGCAGCCGTTACCGCTGCCGAAGCAAGCAGAGCGCACAGAAAGATTTTCGCCCGATTTCGTATTGTTTGTCTGTTCATAACAATCTCTCCTGTCCGGTATTTTTTTGCCGGCTTGCGCTGTCCTTTTCCTCTTCTGTCCGTTCCTTTTTGCCGGATACAGCAAGTATACCATGATTTTCCCTGAGTTTCCAGAGAAAGGGGTGTCAGTTTACAGAAAATTACCACTCGGTTTTCTGTATGTTTTGCCTATTTTGCATTAAGGTGATAAAACTACTGTACTTTATACTGATAGAGTGATAAAATAAAAACGGCAGTCAGACCGATTATTTTTATCAAAAAAACCGGCTGACTCAAAGAAGGGAGAGAAGAATATGGGAAAAACAACAGATTTACGAAAAGGAAACATCGTAAAAGGATTGATTGAGATGGCGGTTCCGCTGATGTTCCTCAATCTGATTAACTCCTTTTACAACATTGTAGACACATTCTTTGTCGGGCAAATCGGAGAATTGCAGGTCGGCGCGGTGTCGCTTGTCAGCCCCATCATGAGCTGCGCCGTCGCCTTTGCCGCCGGACTGAGCGCCGCCGCTTTGGCTTTAATCTCTCAAGCGGTGGGCGCGGGCGACCGCAACCGAGCAAGCGAGGTGGCAACCCACCTGCTGACCCTGTCGCTGATTATCGGCGCCGTAATGAGCGCCGCAACCGTCTTTGCAACCGACGGTCTGCTTGCGTGGCTTGACACCCCTCAGGAAATTTATGCGGACAGCCGCAGCTACCTGTTCGGCATCTCGTTTGACTTTGTGGGAATGTTTTTGCTGTCCGTCTTTCATTCCATCTGTCAGGCAAACGGTGACAGCAAAAGCGGCGTCCGGCTAAACAGCATCGCCGCCGTACTCAATATGATTTTAGACCCTCTCTTTATCTTTACATTCGGTATGGGAACGCTGGGCGCGGCGATTGCAACCAGCCTTTCCAAGATTCTGGTTCTGCCGCTGATGCTGCTCCAGATTCGCCACGACCCCAAACTAAGCTGTATCAGTATTCGGGAATATCCGCTGAACATCCGCTCGATTCGGGAAATTATGGTAATCACCATTCCTGCCTCGGTCGGACAGTTTTTCTCCGCATTCGGCTTTGTTATCATGAACAAGGCAATCATCTACTACGGACCGATTGCCATGTCCGCATACGGATTGGGCAGCAAGATTGCAAACCTGTTCTACATCCCGGTAAATGCTCTGGGCGGCGCGCTGTCCGCCTTCATCGGGCAAAATCTGGGCGCAGGAGATATTCCCAGAGCAAGGGAGTGTTACCGCCGCTCGATGGCAGTGTGCGCCTGGATTTCTCTGGTTATCACCGTCTTTGGTTGGATTTGCGCGCCGCTTGTCCTTCCGTTCTTTGTTAAGGACGCTTCCGCCGAGCTGCTCGCTTTAGCCAACGAGTACACCTTCTACTCGGTCGCTACCGCCTTCTTTATGGGTTGGTACAACCTGCTCAACGGTGTGTTTAACGGTTCGGGACATACGGCAAGCACCCTGTTCCTCTCGGTGTTCCGTCTGTGGGGCTGTCGAATCCCGATGATTTATCTGTTCCGCTTTTTGGGCTTCGGTCCGACCGGTATCTGGTGGTCGATGGTATTAAGCAACCTGCTCACCTGTCTGCTGGGTCAATGGATGTACCACACCCGCCGCTGGGAAACCAGAGTACAACCCTCCAAAAAGAAGCGCGGAGAAAAAAGTAAAATATAAAAAGGAGAATCACATGGATACAGGAATGAATGATAAGCAGTTCACCCTTTTTCTCAAGCTGTTATATCAAAATTTACAGGCAATCAGAAAAGAAGAAAATCCGCAAACAAAGGATCGGAAAATAGACGAACTGCTTTATGATATCCAACAATCAATCAAGTAAAAGCTGCAAAATCAGGAAGTCAAAACAAAATCCCCGACGAATATCCGTCGGGGATTTTATCTTCTTTGATCTTCCGATTTTGAACAATTATCGCTCAATCGCCGCGTCGCTCACCGAAACAATGCCGTGCAGCGCGCTTTCTTCCTTGCTGCCCAACATCCGATAAATGCCCTGCAACATCTTTTCCTTATCATACGGAAGCGTTCCCGTCACCATAACCGGATTGGTAACATGGCTTGTGGAAAATCCGGTCGGCGTATCCAATTCCAACGCTTCAATCAGAAAGGCAAGCTCTTCAATCCGTTCTCTTCCGCTTGCCTGGATAAAGCTGCCCTGTCTGCACCACTGCTCCAGCTCGGTGTCGGGGAAAACGGTAAGGTTCATCATAATAATGTTGGCAGAGCGCACCTGATTGAGCATCTTTGCGCTTGCAAGGGCATTTTCCTTTGCGGTTCCCGTTCCGCCCAAACCGTAAATGAGAATTGAGTTAAACGGAATCTGCGCCTGATTTAATTTTTTCAGCTGCTCCACCGCTTCTGCGGCGGTATGTCCCTTTTTCATCTGCGCCAAAATGCGGTCGCTGCCGCTTTCCAAACCGATATACAAAAATCCCAGCCCCAAACGGTGCAGCTCTTTGAGCTGTTCTGCCGTTTTATCCCGCAGATTTTTAATCGAAGCGTACATCGAAACGCAGGCGCAGTAGGGGAGATGTTTTTTAATCTGAATTAAAATCTCCCTCATCTGCTCAAACGGCAGGCAAAGCGGCTCGCCGCCCACCAAAAACACACGCTCGGTATAAGGGTTATATCCTGCCGCGTCCTTTAAATCGGCAAGGATTTCCTTCATCGGAATCGGTTCAAATTCTACCGTTTTGTACATATTGCAAAAGGCGCAGCGGTTATACGAACAGCCGCTTGTCACCTGAAGCAGCATGGAATGTCGCTCAAATGGGGGATAATAAATCAGTTGGTCATACCTCACAGAAAAACCTTCTTTCTCAAATCAAATCGGTTTTCTTATCGATCCCTGTTATCGGCTTTTTTCGGTTTTCAACCGATATTCGGGATATTTTACAGCTGCTGTTTGGAAATTTCCTCCAGCTGTTCCCAACATTCTTCCATCTGGCGCACCAGATTAAACTGCGTTCTCGCTCTGTCCAGATTCTGGTGCGGACGATGGGTTTTAAAATAGGTATCGCCCTGCAAATAGTCGGTCAAAAAGCGGATTCCGCACTCCAACGTCATCAGCTTTGCGCCCCACGGCAGCGTCATGATTTCCTGTTCGGTCAGAATGTCGCGCGATTTTTCTAAAAAACCTTCCACGCACACGCGGTATAACTCCGGCAGAAAATGCACCTTGCTCTGATCCTCTTCGTCCTCCCGGCAGTCATTTGCGCCAAAGCGCACACAATCGCCGAAATCGTTTGCGGCAAGTCCCGGCATTACCGTGTCAAGGTCGATGACGCACAAGCCCTTCATTGTATCTTCGTCCAAAAGAACATTGTTGAGCTTGGTATCATTATGGGTAACGCGCAGCGGCAGCCGACCCTCCTTCTGCAAATTCAGCATAAAGGAGCAATCCTCTTTTCTTTGGCGGACAAACGCAATCTCCTGCGCAACCGATTCCGCTCTGCCCTTTTTATCGGCAAGCACTGCGGCTTCAAAGTCGCGGTAGCGTTTTGCGGTATCGTGAAACTGCGGAATCGTTTCGATTAAGCTGTCTGCCGGAAAATCGCTGAGCAAAAACTGAAAATTACCGAACGCCAGCGCGCACTCGAACAAATCTCCCGCGTCCCTTGCCTTTTGCAGACAAACGCTGTCGGCAATATATAAAAACATTCTCCACACATTGCCTTCCTCGTCCCGGAAAAAGGAATCTCCGTCATCGCAGCAAATAATCTGCATCGTTTCTCTGCGAGGGTCTCCGTCCGAAAGGGCGATTTTTTTCTTTAAAAACTCGGTGACTGCATAAATGTTTTTCATCAGTCCTTCCACATCCTGAAAAACATCGGTGTTCACCCGCTGAAGAATATATCTCTGCGTGCTGGTGCGAACCATGTAAGTATCGTTGATATGACCGTTTCCAAAATGGTACACGTCCTGTATCTGCCCGATTCTTTCCCATTGTTTCAACGCCTGTTTTGCCTGTTCCATCTCTTTTTTTCCCGCCTTTTTCGTTCTGCTTTTTTATTCTTTCCACAGAGGCTGCGGATAAATTCCCTCTCTGCTCATCTGCTCAAATGCGTTCATAACCGTTTCTTTATCCTCGGGATAGGTGACGCCGTACCAGCTGTCCTCACTTTTGAGTACGCGAACCTTCGCCCCTTCCCGCTCGATCATATCGCTGACGATAGACGGCAGGAAGTACTCGCATTTAAGCGGATTTTCCTCTAAAGAGCGTTCCAGGAATTTGGGGAATCCCTCTTTTGCCCGCTGCAAAAAGCTCTTTGGAAATCCCCAGAAGTTCATCGAAACCGGAACATCCCTGTCAAGCGGAACAAAGGTTTTTCCTTCATCCTCGCTGTATGCAATACCGTCTTCCCGACATTCAATCCAGGTGCGTTCGGTTACTTTTTCCAGGCAGCCCTGTTTGTTTACCTGACAAATTCCTCTGGAAACGTGTCCGCTTTCGGTTACGGTGCTTGAGAGCGGATACGCCACCATCACGCAGCTTTCCCCGTCCTTGCTCAGGCTGTCAAACAGCATACGGTAGCCGTGCGGACCGTAGTAATCGTCCGCATTGATGACAACAAACGGAGCGTCGATGACCTGCGCTGCGCACAAAACCGCATGGCCGGTTCCCCATGGCTTGGTTCTGCCCTGCGGAACCGAGAAGCCCTCGGGAAGGCTGTCAACGGTCTGAAACGCATATTTTACCTGCATATGTTTTCGGATGCGTTTTCCCACAACCTCCTCAAACTCCTGTTCCATCTCCGGTTTAATGACAAAGACAACTGTTTCAAACCCTGCCTGTTTTGCATCGTATACCGAATAGTCCAAAATTTTCTCTCCGTATTTTCCCATCGGATCAATCTGTTTTAACCCATGGTATCTGCTGCCCATACCCGCAGCAAGAACAACCAAAACCGGTTTTGACATATGGAAATCCTCCCGTCAATATTTGATAAAAATTTCACTTTCTCAGTATATCGCTTTGTTGAAACTTTGTCTATATTTTTCCTCAACATTCATAAAAATCTTTTTGGATTTGTTTCTTTTTCCCGTTCTGTTGTCATAAATTAAGCAATATTGCTGCTTTTCAGCTGAAGTTTGAGATTATCGGCAATCATCGCAATAAATTCGGAGTTGGTCGGCTTGCCGCGGTTGTTGCGAATGGTATATCCGAAATAGGAGTTCAGCACATCGACGTCCCCGCGGTCCCATGCTACCTCGATGGCGTGGCGGATTGCACGCTCCACACGGCTGGAGGTGGTTCCGTTTACCTTTGCAATCGTCGGGTACAGCAGCTTGGTCACCGAGTTTATCATCTTCTGGTCCTTCACCGCAAGCACAATGCCGTCCCTTAAATAATGGTATCCCTTGATGTGCGCCGGAACACCGATTTGATGAAGAATCTCGGTCACCATCACCTCCAGGTTCGGTTGGCTCACTCCGATTAAGCTGTTGTCCGGCTTCTCGTTGACGTGTCCCGTCAGCTGAAAGATACGCTCCGCCACCATCTGCGGGTCGATTGGCTTGAGGAAACAGTAGGCTACTCCCGACGATACCAGTTCCCTGTCCAGCATCGGATTATTGTAGGTAGAAATTACCATAAAAATCGGCATCTGCATTCCGCTCTCCCGTACCTGGTTCATCACCCCAATCGCGTCCAGATACGGCATAAAAACGTCTGTCAAAACAACGTCCGGCTGATAATCCTTAATCATTTCGAGCATCAGATGCCCGTCCTTCGGAGCGATGCTGGTGTCAAATCCGCACCCGCGCAGCGTAGCGGTACACCTTGCGCAAAACTCCTTATCATCATCGGAAATCAGAATTTTTAATTTAGAATCCATTACTATTCCTCCCATGTCTCATAATTTTTCCAAACTTTTCCAAAAATGGAAATTTCTGGAAGATAGCGTATCATACTTTATCCCCCTTTGCAAGAGCCAAAAGGGGATTTTCTATCAGATTATCCTTGATTTTTTTCAATTTTTCTTATTCTAATCGCATCTTTCTTAAAAAACCTGTCGTTTCCCTCTGCTTTTCGCAAAGGAAAGCTCAGATTTTGTCGCCGAAGAAAAATCCCGCTTTCTTTCTTTTCCCGCAATAAAACAGGGAAAAAGAATCGGAAAAGACCTTGCTTTCGGCATCAAAAAATTTTTTTGACCGAACAAATAGGTTAAAAAACTTCTCTTTTGATACAACCATATTATACCATGATTTTCCCCTTGCGTCATTTTTTCGCAAACCGATTTTTATAAAAAACGATAAAAAAGGAAAAGCACCCCGAATCAAAACAGAGTGCTTTTTTGCTTTTAAGCAAAAAAAGGACTGATTCCGATGGAATCAGTCCTGATGGAGGCGACACCCAGACTTGAACTGGGGAATAAAGGTTTTGCAGACCTCTGCCTTACCACTTGGCTATGTCGCCGTAACTGGAGCGGGTTACGAGGCTCGAACTCGCTACCTCCACCTTGGCAAGGTGGCGCTCTACCAGATGAGCTAAACCCGCAAATGGTGCCTTCGGTCGGAATCGAACCAACGACACGAGGATTTTCAGTCCTCTGCTCTACCAACTGAGCTACAAAGGCATAGCCTAAAAATAGGCTGGCGACCTGGATGGGGTTCGAACCCACGACCTCTAGCGTGACAGGCTAGCGTTCTAACCAACTGAACTACCAGGCCATATGGTGGGAACTACAGGGCTCGAACCTGTGACCCTCTGCTTGTAAGGCAGATGCTCTCCCAGCTGAGCTAAGCTCCCACATTTTTTGTTTCATTCCCTCAGCGGCGTTCCTGCCGTTGCTGTCCTGACAACGTAGATTATTATACTACGGATTTTTTAAAATGTCAACACTTTTTTGCTAAAAATTTGCATTTTTTGAAAAATTCTGTTTTTTGGCATAATCAAGCCGTTTTCCGAGGTGTTTTCAAGGTGTTTTTTCGGTTTTTTTGAATTTTTTTTATTTTTTTATTCCTTTTTCTTTGCTTTCGGTAATACCATTCTATGCAAAGATTTAAAAAAAGATACCTGCTTTTTTATAAAACGGTTCGATTTTTTTAGTAAAAATATGCTGTCCCCAATCGGTTTCTTAGGGACAGCATATTTTTCCGATTAAATCTCTTTGCCGCAAAGATAGCGCGGTAAGCCTTTGCTGTGTTTTCCGTACTCAATCGCTTCTTTGGGACAGCGGCTGATACACGCCATGCAGTGGGTACACTCTTGCCCCCACACCGGTTTTCCGCCCTCTATGCGAACGTTGTCAAGAGGACACACAGCGGCGCACCTGCCGCAGGAAATGCAGCTGTCGGTCGCATAAAACTGTTTGGCGTGGACAATCAGCGGATAAAAAACATTGTTAATCAAACCGCTGTTGAGCCTGTCTTTAACAGAAATATCGTTTTTGGGGAAATTTTTGCCGGACTGGATGCAGGCAATCGCCCTGTCAATCACCGGCTCTGCCCGATTGATGATTTGCTCGGCTTGCTGCGGGGTCGGCGTAGCAAAAAGCGCGATGTAATTTTCCGGCATAACAATACCCATGCAGCCGCGGCAGTTCAGATTCTTTTTCTCGCACAGCTTTATCAGATATTTTTCGGCATTTCCGATGCTGTCCCCGCAGGTTAAAACAAAATAAACTTCACGGCTTCCGCTCCATTCGGTGCGCTCTGCCCAGCTTTGCACCACCCGCGGGATTCTCCATGCATAGGTCGGGACTGCAACAATCCACGGACGCCGGCTTTGTACGGCAGAGTAATCCTTCCCTTTTATCCTGTCAAACAGATTGACAACCTCGTCCCCGATGGCTTTTCCGATTCTTTTGGCTACATATTCGCTGTTTCCCGTTCCCGAAAAATATAAAATCATCGTTTGCTTTCCTCCTCGATAAGTAATCATATTGCGAAAGCGGTTGACTGAATCGTTCTGTATCTTTTTTGTTGTTTCTGTATATTCCGTCTGTTTTTATACTCTCGTATCGGTCGCAAACAGGAACCGCTACAACCGTTTGATATAATAATATCTCTCGCCTGTATACGGATATTCAAACAATTTGAATACTTGCTCATACCCGTGTTTTACATAAAAGCCCGGGGCTTGAAAGTCAAATGTATCCACAAATACATATTTTGCTCCGCGCGATACCGCTTCTTTTTCTGCCGTTTTCAAAAGTTTGCTTCCAATTCCCTGTCCTCTGAGTTCTTCGCTGACCCACAAGTATTGAATAGACAACCAATTTCCAAACAGCTCTCCGGTCAATCCCGCCTTTTTTTCTCCGCCCTCTTCTTCATAAAATACTCCTAAAGGGATGTTTTCTGACGGTTCTCTTTTTGCGTGATTATATTTTTTTAATTGGTTGTGAATTTCCTCCACATCCTGCCCGCTGACATTCTCCGTTATTCTAAACTTCATCTGTACTCTTTCCCCCTCAAAACAAGTGTGAGCCATTCTTTCTAAACTTCATGCTTATTTTTTATGATGCACCCGCTCCCGCAAGTTTTTGGAGGCTGTCGGGTTTATTCCTCCACCGCCTCGCCGAGCTTATCCATGATATCCGAAACGGCAGCCGGGATTCCTTCCTCCCAATGCGGATTTTCTAAAATTTCTCCCTCTAACGCCGAAAACATTTCTTTCGGAATCTTTCCCGTTCCCTCATCTTCTTCATATTCCTTTGTCCAATCATAACCGGAATTGTAAAAATCGTTTTCAGGGTCAAAGGCATATGACTGATTCCTATAGAAATCGGAACAATAATTTTTCTCTGTTAACGAAATTATATCGTACTCTTCAACAGCCCACGAGGCTTTCTGCTCACATTCCGTTCTGTCCGCAAACTGTTTATAATATGCCGGGTTCATATGCCAGTACAGAAAAAGAACGGTCCCCTTATCGGTGTCCGGTTGGCTGACAATCCACCGAATCACCTGTTTGGAATTGTCAAAATTCCAGCATAACGCAAGTTTCTGTCTTTCTTCGGGGCTGTTTTTCTTCAGATAATCAATCACCAAATCTGCGCTTAATTGCTCATATTCCTCTTCGTCAATTATCAAATTGTCCCAGTCAAATCCTGCTTTGAAAAGCTCGTTTATCGTTACCATATTGCACCTCACAAAAATAATTTTTTTACTGTATGGTTACTGCGGCATAATTGCTGCGCCTTTATCGCAAATTGGATTCCGTCTGCGATAAAAATTCTTTAAACAAAACGGAAAAATTGCAAAAATCCGGTCGTTTTCTCACAAAACAGCCTTATAAAAGCCTTAAAAAAATAAAATTTTTTCAAATTGTGTGATTGTTGCACCTTTCTGTGCAACTTTTTGGGCAAAACGGGGTATAGGTGAAAGAGGGTTGTTCCAAAAGACAGCAAGGGACTCTCAAAAAATTGAGAATCCCTTATCCTGTTACTGATTTTGAATGGTCTTAATCAGATTTTTTACATCGTTTGGAGTAAAGTTATATTTTTTGTCGCAGAACTGACAGCCGACCTCAATCGGCTTGCCTTCCTGTTCGATTTCGGACAGTTCTTTCTGTCCCAGGCTAATCAGGGCGCGCTCCACCCTTGCTCTGGAGCAATCGCAGACATAGCCCATCTCGTACTCGTCGATGATGTTCGGTTCAAAGCCGTCCAACGCCGCAAAAGCAATCTGCTGCGGGGTCATACCCTGCTGAATCATCGCAGAAACCGGAGGCAGCTTTTTGATATTTTCCTCTACATGGCAGATTACTTCCTCATCTGCGCCCGGAAGCAGCTGGAGCAGATAGCCGCCCGCAGCGGAAACGCTTAAATCCGGATTTACCAAAACGCCCAGACCGCACACGGTCGGAATCTGTTCGCTGGTTGCATAATAATTGGTAATATCCTCGGCAATTTCGCCCGAAACAATCGGCACCTGACCGACATACGGCTCCTTCATGCCCAAATCTTTGATGACATACAAAAAGCCGTCGGTGCCCACTGCGCCCGCTACGTCCAGTTTGTCCGCTTTATTTAAAGGGATTTCCACAACAGGATTGCCCATGTATCCCTTTACGTTGCCGGTTCCGTCCGAAACGGCAATTAACATTCCTGCCGGACCTTTTCCTTCCATGCGCAGGGTAACGGAATCTTTGGTGCTTTTAAGCATCGTTCCCATAATAGAAGCGGCGGTCAGCAGTCTGCCCTCGGCAGCGGTGACAACTGCCGAAGTTTTATGAATCTGCTCCATGCGCGCTACCGCGTCGGTGCTGTCCACCGCGCAGCACATAACCATACCGTCCCTTGAAATTGTTCTGACAATTTTTCCCATAACTCTTGATTTCCTTTTTTCTGATTTTCTCTTGTTCTTAAAAATAAACGCTTACTTACTCGGTTTTTGCGCAACGTAGATGATGCGCTGGGTGTCCTCCCGCACCGGCTCAAAGCTGTCCTCGGCATAAACTGCCAGCAGATTCAAGCCGCTTTTTTGTAAAAATCCGCGGATTTCTTCATCGGTATAGGCGCGCTCGCAAAAGCTCTCGCAGCTTCTTGTGTAACTGTCCGACTCTTCGTCATACGCAAAAAAATCCAAGTCCATCTGAACCTGAAAATTTTCTTCGCTGTAACTGTTCTGCCAAACGCAGTACACGTCCTCCCTGTCGAACACAAAGACGTTGTTTCCCAGTACCTCCCGATGTTTATACACGCTGTTGACGTCAAAAACAAAAACCGCTCCCGGATTCAGGAAGAGGCTTACTCGGTCAAATATTTTCTGCACCGCAGCCGCATCGGTGACATGGTTAATGCTGTCCAAAGCGCACACCGCCGCGTCAATCGTGCCGTACATATCCAATTCCTGCATGGGCTGGCACAAAAACAGCACCTTTTCAATCTGTGGGTCGGACGGTTCGTCCCGCTCAAAATTTTCTCCGTACAGCGCCTGCGCCTTTTTCTGCATCGCTTCGGAAAGCATCTGCTCCGAGGCGTCTGTGCCGACCACATCGTATCCTAACTTTGCAAGCTCCAGAGAAAGGCTGCCCGTTCCGCACGCCAAATCCAGCAAAATGGAAGCATCGGGAGCAAACTTGCGGATAACGCTGTCAAAGTAAGCTGCCCTGCGCGGATAGGAAATGTTGTCGGTCAGCTCGTCATAAAATCCGGCAAAGGTATTATTATAACTCATGGTCGTTTTCTAACCTTTCAAAAATAACCCGATAGCCGTCGCAGCCGTAATTCAAAGAGCGGTTGACACGGCTGATGGTTGCGGTGCTTGCTCCTGTTTCCGCGACGATGTCGCTGTACACCTTGTCCTCATCAAGCATCTTTGCCACCATCAAACGCTGCGACAGGGCTTTTAGCTCCGGAACGGTGCATAAATCCTCAAAGAAATTATAACATTCTTCCATGGTTTGCAGTTTTAAAATTGCTTGGAACAAAAACTCCACGTTCAGTTCCTTCAGTTTAGAATTCATGGTCAATCCTCCTGTGTATCATGTCAAGAATCATTTTAGCATTTTATAAGGTTAAAGTAAACGAACAAATTTTTAATTTTTAGACAAGTCATATTATTTATTGATTTTACATAAAGCAGCCACCCCGCTTTTATATATATCACACAAAGGCAGAGTGGCTATCTTATGTTATAAATCGTTGCGGATTAAGTCTTCCATGCTTTCCCGTCTGACAATCAGGCGAGAGGTTCCGTCCTTTACCATAACAACGGCAGGACGGCACAGGCGGTTGTAGTTGGACGCCATCGAGTAGTTGTAGGCGCCGGTCGAAAGCACCGCGACAATGTCGCCGCTTTCCAAATTCTGAATCGGCATATGTTCTCCCAAAAGGTCGCCGCTTTCGCAGCATTTTCCCGCAAGGGTAACAGTCTGCGACTTTGGCTCGGAAGCCTTATTTGCCGCTACCGCCTCATATTCCGACTGATACAGCGCATAGCGCGGGTTATCGGTCATGCCGCCGTCAATCGCCGCATAGGTGCGAATCCCGGGAATTTCCTTGATTGCGCCCACCGTGTACAGGGTGATGCCGGAAGAGCCGACAATCGAGCGTCCCGGCTCCAGCATCATAAACGGCTGTGGGAAGGAAAGGCGTTCGCAGGTCTGTTTTACCACAACCGATACCTTTTCCATATAGCTGTCATAGGCAAGCGCCTCGTCCTTTTCGGTATAACAGATTCCGAAGCCGCCGCCCAAATCCAGCTCTTCCATCACATAGCCGGTTTCCTTACGAATCTGCGCCATAAATTCAATCATTCGCTGCGCCGCAAGTTCAAACGGTTCCAGTTCAAAAATCTGCGAACCGATGTGGCAGTGCGCTCCCTTGAGGACAACATGGTCTAAAGCGAGGGACTTTTTAACAATTTCCATCGCTTCTCCCGTTTCCAAAGCAACGCCGAATTTGCTGTCAATCTGACCGGTGCGGACAAATTCATGGGTGTGCGCGTCCACGCCCGGTTTGATGCGGAACGAAATGTTTGCCTTTTTGCCCATCTCTCCGGCAAAGCGATTTAAGCGCACCAGTTCATACTCATTATCGACAATAAACAGTCCGATTCCCGCTTCCAACGCATAGCGAAGCTCATGGTCCGTTTTATTGTTGCCGTGAAAGCAGATGCGCTCTGCCGGAAATCCTGCCGCCAAAGCGGTGTACAGCTCCCCTTCGGACACAACATCCACGCCCATCTGCTCGCTGTCCATTACTCGGTAAATCTCCTTACAGCAGAACGCTTTGCTGGCGTAGCAAACCATTCCTCTGCCCTGATAGAAGTGATCTATCGAGCTGCGGTAGCTTTTGCAGGCGTTTCTGACCCCTGTTTCATCCAAGACATACAGCGGCGTGCCATACTCTTTGGCAAGCTCTACCGTGTCGCAGCCGCCAATCGTCAGATGTCCCTGCCGATTGACTGATAAACAATCCGATTGTTTCATATCTCGTTTCCTTTCGATATTTTCTCTATTTTTATTACCTGTCATTTTCTTTTTTTATCTGCACTCATACAACAGCATCTGCGTATTTTGCAAGCAAGCCGGTGTCTTTTGAAAATCGCAGAACGCTTTCCACTCGGAAAATCCTGCCGCCTTTAATTCTTCATCCAGTTCGCCCAACCGATACAGCCTGGTCTGAAAATCCATAACCTGACTTTGCAGCAGTTCCTGACCGTCCCACAGCTCATAGACGCTTGGATAATACTGAATCCGGCGCTTGGCATCATACCGCTGCCCCATCTTGAGCAGAAGATTTTTTCCGTCCTGCATTTTTACCCTTGCCGTTTCCCGCAGGGTTCCGTCTCCCGGTTCTGCGCTTTCTGTTGTATCTGCCGAAAAGACAAACACACCGTCGGGTTTCAGCAGCTGTTTTGCTTTTTGAAAAACGGCAAGACGAAGCGCCGGATCGGTGAACAAAGAAACCGAATTTGCGCAGATAAAGATATAATCATATCGTTCCTCGGTTTGGAATCGGTCCGCCCCGCAGCAGAACACCTTTGCCTGCGGCAGCTTTTCTTTGAGCCGTTCCAGCATCTCCGCAGACAAATCTACCCCGGTTATGTCCATTCCTTTCTGCGCAAAAGGAACCAAAAACCGACCGCTGCCGCACAGCAGTTCCAAAATTTTTTGTCCGGGCTTTGCATAGGAAAGGTAAAACTCCAATTCCTGCTCGTCTGCCGTCGGGTGCAGCTGTTCATACATTTCGGTACATAAGCTGCCGTAATAGTTTACGGTATCTTCCATCTTTCACCGCTCCTTTCCGATAAAGAACGAATCAATCTTTGTTTTCTTTGTTTTCCTCGGAAATCTCGTCGATAATTTCCCGAATTTCCTCCACACCGTCGCCCTTTACCGCAGAAAAAGGAATCATGTGAATCTGGTCCGCATAAGGGATTTCCGTTTGCAGCGCAGCCAGACGCTCCTCCTGCTGTTTTTTGGACAGCTTATCCTTTTTGGTGAGGATGATGACAAAGGGAAATTCGTTTTCAATCAAAAAATCCACCATCATCAGGTCGTCTTTGGTCGGCGGGTGACGCATATCAATCAGCTGAAAGACCAGACCGATTTTCCGGTCGCTGTTGAAATAGGTTTCAATCAAATCGGACCAGCGTTCCTTTTCTCCCTGCGATACCTTTGCATAACCGTAACCGGGAAGGTCCGCAAAGCGCACATTTTCCAGTTTAAAAAAGTTAATCGTTGCGGTTTTTCCCGGAACGGCGCTGACGCGAGCCAACGCCCTGCGGTTAAAAATCTTGTTAATCAAGCTGGATTTGCCCACATTGGAGCGTCCGGCAAACGCAATCTCGACCAAATCGGAGGCAATCAGCTGACTTGCCTTACCGAATGACGTTTCAAATACTACATTATGATAATTCATTGATGAAGCTCCGTTTCTGTGATTCCTAAGCCTTTAAGCGAACTGCATCTGCCGCCGCGCCTTCCGCAACCGGAATCGGGTGGGGGCAGCTTTGCTCCTGCTCCCCCTGCGCACAAAATGCGGGCATCGGCAGCAAGGCTGTCTGCAAAACAGTGTCAATTTCTTTGGCTGTGATAAATGTAACATTTTCTTTAACCACCGGGTCCACTTCATATAAATCCGGTTGATTTGCCTGCGGAATAATCACCGTTTTCATGCCGTTTCGGTAAGCAGCCATCGTCTTTTCTTTTAAGCCGCCAATCGGCAGCACCCTGCCCCTGAGCGTGATTTCACCGGTCATGGCAACATCGTGCCGAACCGGAATCCCGCTTAATGCGGACACCAACGCCGTTGTTATGGTGACGCCTGCGGACGGTCCGTCCTTCGGAACCGCTCCCTCCGGGAAATGGATATGAATATCCTTTGTTTTATAAAAATCGGGGTCGATGCCGTAGTTTTTGCACAGACTTCTGACGCAGGTAATCGCCGCCTTGGCAGATTCCTTCATCACATCTCCCAGCGAACCGGTCAGCTCCAGCTTTCCTGTTCCGTCCACAACCGCTACTTCTGCCTGCAAAATTTCCCCGCCGACTGCGGTCCATGCAAGACCGTTGACAACGCCGACCAGATTTTCTTTTTGCAGTTCATCGTCCTTAAACTTTTGCGGACCGAGCATTGTTTCCAGCATTTTTTCGCTGATGTGGCAGCTTTTTTTCTCCCCTGCCACAATCATCTTCGCGCTCTTTCTGCACACCGAAGCAATCTGACGCTCCAGTGTTCTCACACCCGCTTCCTTTACATAATGGTCGATGAGCGAATAAATCGCTTCGTCATAAAAGCGGCAGGTTTTCCCGCTGAGTCCGTGACGCTTTATCTGCTTGGGGATTAAATGACGCTTTGCGATCTGGAATTTTTCCTCTCTGGTGTAACTGGAAAGGTCGATAATTTCCATTCTGTCATACAGCGGCGCCGGAATGGTGGAGGCATCGTTTGCCGTTGCAAAGAACAGCACATTGCTTAAATCGAGCGGAATTTCCAGATAATGGTCGCGGAAGGCAAAGTTTTGCTCCGAATCCAAAACCTCCAGCAGCGCCGAGGACGGGTCGCCCTTAAAATCGCTGCCCAGTTTGTCAATCTCGTCCAATAACATCAGTGGATTCATGCTGCCCGCCTGTTTGAGCGCAGAAACAATTCTGCCGGGCATCGCTCCGATATAGGTTTTTCTGTGTCCGCGAATATCCGCTTCGTCCCGAACGCCGCCTAAACTCATGCGGACATATTTTCTGCCCATCGCCGCCGCAATCGACTTTGCAATCGAGGTTTTACCCACGCCGGGAGGTCCTACCAGACAGACAATCTGCCCTTTGATATCCGGTTTTAACTTTCTGACTGCCAGAATTTCCAAAATTCTTTCTTTTACCTTTTGCAGACCGTAGTGATCCTCGTCCAGCTTTTCTTTTGCTGCGGCAACATCCAGATTATCCTCGGTCAGCTGATTCCACGGCAGAGAGAATACGGTATCCAGGTAGTTTCTGGACACCATCGCTTCCTGGCTGTTAAACGCCATTTTGGAGAGCTTGTTGATTTCTTCGGTCAGCTTCTGTTCGGTTTCCTCATCGGGGGCAATTTCCTGTAACTTTTTGCGGTATTTTTCAATCTCGGCGTCCTCGTCCTCATCGTCGCCCAACTCGGCATGGATTGCCTTGAGCTGCTCTCTGAGGTAGTACTCCTTCTGGTTGCGGTCCACCTGGTCCTTCACCCGTTCTGCGATGCTGCGCTCAATCGAGAGAATTTCGTTTTCCTGACGCAGCAGCGAGGAAATCTTTTCCAGACGCTTTCTGATTCCGGATTCTTCCAGAATCGCCTGCTTATCCGGCAGAGAAAATCCCAGATTCTGGGTGAGATATTCGCTGATGAACACCGGGTCCTCCGAGCCGATGATGTTTACCACCATCTCTTTGGGCATTTTGGGCGCGTAGTAGCAGTACTCTTCAAACAAATCCTTTACCACCCGAATATAGGCGTCCACCGTCAGCTGTTTGCCTTCCTCTACCGGCAGCATCGGCATTTCTTCGCACATTACTTCATAAAACGGGTCGGTGGAGATTAACTCGCACATTCTTGCGCGGTATACCCCTTCCACCACAACGCGAACGGTATCGCTTTGCGCCTTTAAGATTTGTTTTACCTTTGCGACAACGCCCACTGTATATAAATCTTCCTTCTGCGGGTTTTCGGTTCTGCTGTCCTTTTGCGCAACCAGAAAAATTTTCTGATTGCCCTGCATTGCGCGGTTGATTGCAACGATGGACTTTGGACGAACCACATCAAAATGAAGAATCATTTTCGGAAACATTACCAAGCCGCGAACTGCGATGGCCGGCAGACGCAGCGTTTGTATCTGAAATTCCTGAACCTGCTCTTGGGTCATACTGTATCACCTTTCTCTTGTTCAGCCTTTTTTCTGAACCGTCATCTATCTAAAAATTTTTATTTGCCTTATACTTTTTTCAAAATATTTTTGCTTTTTTCATTATATAACAAAGATGTTTTTCTGTAAACCGTTGCGGCGGCACTTTTTGTATTTTCGTTTGTTTTCATCCGAAATATGTTGTTGGGAAAGACAGCTCTTTCTCTCCTTTTTTATTCCGATACGATAAAAAACCCGCACTGATACAGTACGGGTTTTTGTGACAAAAGAGATTATGCCATGCTCTTTCTTCCTTTGTGCGCCTTATCCTGTCCGGAGGCAACCGGAATCATCATGCGAACCGGCTTTTTGAGCGGGTCATGCTCGTAGTGGAACGATTTTTTATCCTCGATTCCCTGCTTTGTCACAACAATGCGGGTAACGGTGGGGTCGGAAGGAGAATCGAACATCAGTCCGTCCAGCACTTCCTCCATAATCGCTCGCAAACCTCTGGCTCCAGTTTTTCTTTCAATCGCCCTTTCGGCAACCGCTTCCAGCGCGTCCGGTTCAAATTCCAGCTCGACGCCCTCCAACTCAAACAATTTGCGATACTGTTTGAGCAGCGAGTTTTTCGGCTCGGTCAAAATGCGAACCAGGCTTTGCTGATCCAGACTTGTCAGCGTTGCGATAATCGGCAAACGACCTACCAGCTCCGGAATCAAGCCGAATTTTACCAAATCCTGCGGGGTAATCTGCGCAATCAAAGCGTCCTGTTCCAACAGGGCTTTATCCTGAATCTGTGCGCCGAAGCCCAGAGAGGACTGAGCCACACGGCTTTCAATCGCTTTTTGGATTCCGTCAAACGCTCCGCCGCAGATAAACAGAATTTTGGAGGTATCAATCTGCAAAAATTCCTGATTCGGGTGTTTTCTGCCCCCGTTTGGCGGAACATTGGCAACGGTTCCTTCGATAATTTTCAGCAGCGCCTGCTGTACGCCCTCGCCGCTGACATCTCGGGTAATCGAAGTGTTTTCCGATTTTCTGCCGATTTTATCAATTTCGTCGATGTAGATGATGCCTGTCTGCGCGCGCTCAATATCCCAATCTGCCGCCTGAATCAGTCGCAGCAAGATGTTTTCCACATCCTCGCCGACATAACCGGCTTCGGTTAAGGTGGTGGCGTCTGCAATCGCAAACGGTACATTCATCGTTTTTGCCAGTGTTTGCGCAAGCATGGTTTTACCCACGCCGGTCGGACCAACCAAAAGAACGTTGCTCTTGGTGATCTCTACGCTGTCATCGTTATCCTTTAAAAAGATTCTTTTATAATGGTTATAGATTGCCACGCTCAGCGCGCGTTTTGCCCGTTCCTGTCCGATGACATACTCGTCCAAAACCCGCTTGATATCCTGCGGCTTTGGCATCGGAATGGTATCGGTTACCGCTTCTTTTTTCTGTTTCGGTTCGGAGGAACGGGAAGGTTCCCCGTCCAAAACAGTCTGACACAGCTCGATACATTCGTTACAGATACACACGCCCGGACCGGCAATCATACGCTCTACTTCGTCCTGATATTTTCCGCAGAACGAACATCTTAACATTTTATCATCATTCCTTGGCATTGCCGCAACCCCGATCCTTATCGTTTTTCAATAATTTTATCGACCAGACCGTATTCCAAAGCCTGCTGAGCCGACATAAAGTTGTCCCTTTCGGTATCATGTTCGATAACTTCCAGCGGCTGACCGGTTGCTTCGGAAAGCATACGGTTGAGTTTTTTCTTCACTTCCAAAATCCATTCGGTATGGATGCGCATATCGGTTGCCTGACCCTGCGCTCCGCCCGACGGCTGATGAATCATGATGGTGGAATTGGGCAGAGCAAGACGCTTGCCCTTGGTACCTGCGGAAAGCAGGAACGCGCCCATGGAAGCTGCCATACCCATGCAGATGGTGGAAACATCGCACTTGATGTATTTCATGGTATCATAGATTGCAAGACCCGCGGTAACGGAGCCGCCCGGGCTGTTGATATACAGGCTGATATCCTTATCCGGGTCCTGTCCTTCCAAATACAGCAGCTGAGCCACTACCAGGCTTGCGGTTGCGTCGTTTACTTCATCACACAGCATAATAATGCGGTCATTGAGCAGACGGGAAAAAATATCGTAGGAACGCTCTCCCCGATTGGTCTGCTCTACTACATATGGTACTAATGCCATTGATAAAACCTCCCTTTTTTGTCAAAACCGAAAACTGTCCGCGCAGCTGCGGGCAATTTCTCCTTGTTAGCTTTGCCGACAATTCTCCGGTTTAATCTCGGAAAGATGCCGACAATATAAAAATGCGACCGGCTGTTTTGCCGGCCGCAAACGGCTGTCCTTTATCGTTTTCTATTATACACGAAACTATCCGAAAGTTATTGTATAATTTATGAACGATTTTTAAAAAACAGTCCTGTTCTTTTCTTTTTTAAGGGAAAAAGCTCGAAAATTATTCTTCGTCAGCTGCTGCTTCTTCTGCTGCTTCGCCTTCTGCTTTTTTCTTGGATTTTGCTGCGGTTTTCTTTACCTTTTTCTCGGTAACTTCGGCAGAATCTCTTACCAGGTCGATTGCTTTGTTAACGGTTACGTCTTTTGCAATCTCGGCAGCCGGGAGAATGTTCTTTACTTTTTCTACGTCGATGCCGTAGTTTTTAGCAAGTTTCTCGTACTCAGCGTCGATTTCTTCCTGAGTTGCGGACAGAGCTTCAACCTCTGCGATTTTTTCCAGAGCCAGTCTGATCTTAACCTGTCTTTCAGCGGATTCCTGGAAGGTAGCGCGGAACGCTTTCATATCGGAACCGGTGTAGTGCAGGTACAGGTCAAGGTTCATACCCTGGGACTGTAAACGGTAGCTGAAATCGTTTACCATTTCGTTAATCTTGTTTTCAAACATGCACTGCGGAATTTCGCCTTCCATGTTTTCGATTACGGTGGTAATCAGACCGTTTTCCATATCAACCTGAGCTTTGTTGTCTGCATCTTTTTGCAGTCTTTCTTTTACGTCTTTTTTCAGGTCTGCCAGAGTGTCGAACTCGCTGACATCTTTTGCAAACTCATCGTCCAGAGCCGGCAGTTCTTTTTCCTGAACAGCGTTAACTTTTACTTTGAATACAACCGGCTGACCTTTGAGGTCCTCTGCATGGTAATCTTCCGGGAAGGTTACGTTTACATCAAACTCATCGTTTGCGCTGTGACCGACAACCTGTTCCTCAAAGCCCGGGATAAACTGACCGGAACCGAGAACCAGCGGGAAGTTTTCGCCCTTGCCGCCTTCAAAAGCAACGCCGTCTTTGAAACCTTCAAAGTTAATCAGAGCGGTATCGCCGTTTTTCGCAGCTCTTTCTACATTGGTCAGACGGGAGTTTCTTTCTCTCATTCTGTCCAGTTCTGCGTTTACATCGGCAGCCATGATGGTTTCGATGGTTTTTTCTGCTTTGATGCCTTTGTAGTTTTTAACGGTAACTTCCGGTTTTACGGTAACGGTTGCTTTGAAGCTGAAGCCTTTGCCTTCTTCTACATTCAGGTCGGAAACGGAAGCGCGGTCAACCGGCTCGATTTTTGCTTCTTCTACCGCTGCTTCGTATGCGGACGGGTAAACCATGTTGATTGCATCGTCATAGAAGAACTCTCTGCCGTACATTTTTTCAATCATTGCTTTCGGAGCTTTGCCTTTGCGGAAGCCCGGGATTGCAATCGATTTTACTTTCTTTTTATAAGCTTTTACCAGAGCGTCCTGAAACTGCTCTTCGCTTACGCTGACTGTCAGCTCTACCATGTTGTTTTCAAGTTTGTTTACAGAAGTCAAACTCATTTTATATCCATATCCTTTCTTTTTTTGTGCCGATTCAGAGTACCGGTATTTGCGTCAAGCGCCGCCGCTGATACAGGGTTAGATGAAAACCCAAGGCGATGCTCTCAGACATTCCCTGTGGTCACCCTTCGCTCGGAACAGACCCTAACCTCAATTCTCAAAAAAGAACGGCACATTTTATTCTTGTCAAAGAATTATCTTTGCAGAATGATCCAAACAATTATAGCATATTCTTTTTAGAAATTCCACCTGTTCGACGGAATTATTTAAGATTTATCCAATCTTTTTCGGGGTAAATTTGAGAAAATCAGCCGAAACCAGCGATAATCGAATCCCTTCCCACTCTCCTTCAAAGGCATAGCGGCAGCCCTGCGAGTGGATATGCCCGTAATAGCAGCGGGTGACTCCGAACTGCTTCATCACCTGCAAAAACTCGGGGATACTGTCCCCCATAAAAACGGGAGGATAGTGAAGGAACATGATTTTCTCCCGATCCCCGAACCGCTGCGCCGATTCCAACGACGCTTTAATGCGTCCCACCTCGCGGGAAATCAGCTTTTTATCGTGTTCCTGACCCTGTTCAAACATCCATCCGCGGGAGCCGCACAGGCTTACCCCCTCGGCGCAGATGCTGTTGTTGTGCAGAATGGAGATGGTGGAAAAGCCGTTTTCCTGCAAAAAGCGGTCCATCTTGGATTTGGTGGTCCACCAATAATCGTGGTTGCCCTTCATCAGAATTTTTTTGCCCGGCAAATTTTCCAAAAAGCGAAAATCCGCTTTTGCCTGCTCCAGGCTCATTCCCCAGGAAACATCTCCGGGAATGACGACCGTATCCTCCTGCCCGACGATTGCCCTCCAGTTGTCTTCCAGGCGCTGCATATAATTTTGCCAGCCGCCGAAAATATCCATCGGCTTATTGACCGACAAGGACAGGTGGGTGTCTCCGATTACAAAAAGAGCCATTTATCCGTTCCTTTCCGAAGTATCAAAAATATCGGGTAAAAACCGGCTCGGACCCGCCTGATAAATTTTTTTCAGCGAGTCTAAACGGGTTATCAAAAATAACTTTCCAGCAATCGCCGCAAATTTATCCCAATAGCGTCCGGTTTGAGCCTGAATCAACCATTGTTCCTGTTCGCAAGCGTCCTTGCAGGCAAGCGCTTTTTGCAGCTGAAACAAGGCAGAATTTTGATGCTCCCGCACCCAGGGCAAGGCATCAAAATCGGACAGTTCCTTTCCGCAGGCAAGCAGATGGGCAAATCCCTCGTCAAAGCAGAGAAATTGCAGCTGCTCCCGATAAGAAGCGGTTTTATCCTGATTCCATCTTTGGTGCAAAAGTGCGTGGGTTGTTTCGTGGGTGAGCATAAGGCGGGCAAAGTTTTCCGGATCGGGATAGGCTAAAAATCGCCCCATATCAAAAACAATCCGCTCTGTGCCATTGTGTTCTGTCACCATCGCATCATAGGGCGAAGGCAATCCCACAGTCAGCATAACTTCATAATCCCGAAGCTGCTGCTCAAATTCGGGAAACAGGCTGCGGTAATAAGCTGCGTTGCAAGGTTCAAAATGCTCGGTCATTTGGGAAATACGGTCTGCAAGCTCTTTGATTTCCGACTGCTTTGTCTGAACATCGGACAGGCAAAACAGGTGTTTGCCCTCTTCAATTTCCGAAAAAATCCATTCTTCGCAAATATCTTTTCCTGACAGAAAATCATCGACGATTCTGCGGTTGATTCTCATACGGTTTTCCCCCTAACAGCCGATTGCCGTCTTTTTCCGGCAGGATAAAATGCGATAGGTCGCTTTGCGGGATTTTGTGCGGAACGGACTGTTTTGTTCGGAAAAACGATTGAGCATAAAAATGCGGTCGCTTGCCAAATCCAGCGTTTTGGACAAATCTTCCGGTTCCATCCCGATTTCTCTGAAATAATCCTTATTTCTCATCATCTGATATTTTCCTCAAAGAAATGCAGCGCATTTCCGAACATAATTTTATCCGCAATACGGCGGTTGATTCCGTTTTCTACCATGTAATCGCCAAAGGAGGCAAACAGCGCCGGGTTATCCATCTGGCTTTCGATTCCTCCGTCAAAATCACTGCCGCAGGCAATCACATCCTCGCCGCCCAGTTCGAGCATACGGTAAACATGGCGGAACAGCTCTGCTTTGGAATCCTTCATCGGCTCGTCCGAAACGAAGTTGTGCAGCAGATTGAGCCCAACAAGACCTTTATGTTCTACAATATAACGGAACATTTCTTCGGTCAGATTTCGTTTATGAGAACATACGGAACGCAGATTGGAATGGGTTGCGATGATTGGTTTGGTTGCAATCTCGCCCATCAGCTGCTCCATGCCCTTATCGTTGAGGTGGGAAACATCGACAATAATGTTCTGTCTTTCCATCTCTTTGACCGCTTCTCTGCCAAAATCGGTAAAGCCCATATTCGGGTCCACATTGCCCGAAGCCAGTTCGTTGGGACCGTTCCATGTTAAAGTCATCATCTTTACGCCGTCTTTGGCAAGTTTTTCCACATTTTCCAGTTTGCCGTTCAGAACAGCCGCGCCCTCTACCGAAAGGATTGCCGCGCATTTTTTCTTTGCGGTAATCGCTTCAATATCGGAAGGGGTGTTTAC
Organism: uncultured Oscillospiraceae bacterium; assembly: GCA_905197685.1. GTDB lineage: Bacteria > Bacillota > Clostridia > Oscillospirales > Ruminococcaceae > Negativibacillus. Next base: position 72,412 of record CAJJZS010000006.1, read on the forward strand.
CATTTCAATGATATCGCTGTGCTGCGCAAGCATTTTGTGAAAATAAGCGCGCACTCTTTCATAATATTCCACAGCGTCCGCCCCTCTTTTGCTGTCGGGAATAAAGACAGCAAAGGTTTGACACCATTTTTCCAACTGCGGAAGGTACTTTAAGCTCAGCTGTGTTTTTTCGCTGAGCAGATTTTCCCCATGTTCCTCCATCGCTTCGATTGTGTCACAGTGCAAATCAAATAATTTCATCATTTTGATACACCCCTTTTTTAAATTACGCTTCTTCTGCTGAAAAAGCGTTTGGATAATACTCCAGTTTTGTTATCGTTTCCCCCTGCGCCGATACACAGGCAACATCAAACCGCGGCTGGTAGCACGCGTAACTGCTGTGATTGAGCAAAAACAGCCGGGCGCAGCGAATAATCCGTTTCTTTTTTTGGGCGGTAACGGCGAAGGGAGCCGAAAAATCCGCCGGTTTGTTTGCCGATTCCCTTCGGGTTTTGACTTCCACGAAGAGAATACAGCTGCCGTCGCAGGCAACCAGGTCAATTTCATCGCGGTAGCCTTGTGTTGCATGATAATTTTTTTCCACAATAAAGCAGCCATGCTCCGTTAAATACCGTTCGACTGCCGACTCTCCCAGATTTCCCAACGATTTTTTATCCATTTTTTTGCAGAACCTTCTTTAAAAAGCTCAGACGGTGAATGTCGCTGATACCATACCGGTCAATCAGCTCGTAATGCAGTTTGGTGGGATACCCCTTATGTTTTGCAAATTGATACTGCGGATATATTTTGTCCAACTCTGCCATTTCCCTGTCTCTTGTCACCTTCGCCAACACAGAAGCGGCGGCGATGCTTGCCGAATTTGCGTCCCCTTTCACCACCGTTCTGGTGTTTTCCATAATATGCGGGTCGCGGTTGCCGTCTACCAGCAGCAAATCCGGCTGTACCGAAAAAGTTTTCTGCATCTGCTCCACCGCGCGGCGCATCGCCAAAAAGGTTGCGTTTAAAATATTCAGCTCATCAATCTCTTTGCAGTCCGCCTGCCCGATTCCGTAAGCCAAAGCATACCGGCAAATCGGCTCGAACAGCGCCTCCCGCTTTTTTTCGCTGAGCTTTTTAGAATCGTTTAACCCTGCTAAAATCGGACATTTTTCCAATAATTCTTCCTGTGGAGGGAGGATTACCGCCGCAGCCACAACAGGTCCCGCAAGCGGTCCTCTGCCTGCCTCGTCCACTCCGCAGACGCTCCGGTATCCTTCCTGACGCAACAGGGAATCAAACAAAAAAAGGTCTGTTTTTTCGCTCATGCTTTTTTCCTCCGCGCCCTTATTCTTCCGGCTGCTCTTGCCGGTCATCCGATTCCCGGGCGGCAGTATGCGGAGATTCCAGAGAAATCCGTCCGATTTTTCCCGAGCGGAACTCGTCCAGCACAGTGATTGCCGCGCGTTCGGTGTTTACTACGCCGCCCGACATCATCATGCCGCGTTTTTTTCCGACCAGCTCCAACAGATCATACGGTTCCAGGTCCTGAGATTCCGCCGCAGACACCTTAAAGCGCTCTTCCAACAGCTTTGGATAGCGTTTGCGCAGCAAATCCAAAAATCGCATGGCAACCCATTCCAAATCATAGACATCGTCCTTAATCGCTCCGGTGTAAGCCAGGCGCTCGCCTACCTGCTTATCGTCAAACTTCGGCCAAAGTACGCCGGGCATATCCAACAGCTCGATGCCGCTTTCCAGATGTACCCACTGTTTCCCGCGGGTTACGCCGGGTCTGTCCTCAACCTTTACCTTTTTGCCGCCTGCCAAACGGTTAATCAGGGAGGATTTGCCGACATTCGGGACACCGACAATCATCATGCGAATCGGACGGCTTGCCATACCCTTGGCTTTTCTTTTTTCCAGCAAATCCGACAGCGTTTCCCGCACTGCCGGAACCAAATCTTTGAGTCCTCTGCCCGAGCGGCAGTCCAGAGCCAATGTTCTGACCCCGTGGCTTTTATAATACTCCTGCCACTGCTTGGTGACAAGCGGGTCGGCAATATCCGCCTTGTTAAAGACAACCAGACGCGGCTTATCCCCGACAATCTTTTCAATTTCCGGATTGCGGCTGCTTTTGGGAATCCGCGCGTCGCGCAGCTCCACAACAATATCCACCAATCCCATGCTTTCCCGCATTACGCGGCGGGTTTTTGCCATATGTCCGGGAAACCACTGAATGCTCGGAGTTTGTGTCAGATACTCCTGTTCTTCCTGCGCCAAATCGCGCGTTTCTTCTCTTTGCATAGTTCCTCCTGTCTTGCGATTCCCACTTTAGGGAATCTGTTATTCTTCTGCCGATACGATATTTAATCTTCCGGTATTTTCAATCTTTCCGAAACGGTCAAACGGGAAAAAGCGGAACAGCGCTCTGCCGACGATGTACTCTTCTTTTACCGTTCCTACACTTTCCGAACGGCTGTCGCGGGAACCGTTGCGGTTGTCGCCCATGACAAAAATTTCCCCTTCCGGAACGGTGAGCGGGAATTGTGTTCCCTCTTCCAGATAGGTCGGCTCCAAAATATACGGTTCGGAAATGATTTCCCCGTCGATATAAACATCTCCCGCTTCAAAGTCGATATCCACTGTCTGCCCTTCGGTTGCGACGATTCGTTTGACTAAATTTTTTCCGTCCTCTCCGTCCGCTTCCCCGCATAAAACCACAATATCCCCGGCTTTCGGCTCATAAAAGAGGTTGGAGATAATCAGCCGTTCGCCGTTTTCCAAAGTAGGCAGCATGGAAGAACCGTCTACCGTCGCGGGGCGGGCAATAAAGGTGAAAATCAGCAGCATGACAGCAAACACAATCGAAAGCGACTCGGCATATTCCAGCGCCTCTCCCAGTCTTTTTTTCTTTTTTTGCTGCGCATCGGCTTTTACGGTTTCTTTGGTATCCTGTTCGGTTTGTTTTTGGTTTGGGGTATCCATCGGCGCTCCTCCTTGATTTTCCTGTATAAAAACAAAAAGGGACAGTAACTGTCCCTTTTTGCGCGAACTTAGCGAATCTGTTCTTTAACTTTTGCAGCTTTGCCGACACGGTCACGCAGGTAGTACAGTTTGCTTCTGCGAACTTTACCGTTTCTGGTAACAACAACTTCAGCAACGTTAGGAGAGTGCATCGGGAAAACTCTTTCTACGCCGCAGCCGTGGGAAACACGACGAACGGTGAAGGTGGAGTTGATGCCGCCCTTTTTGATACCGATAACAGTGCCTTCAAAAGCCTGTAATCTTTCTTTGTCGCCCTCTTTGATTTTTACCTGTACTCTTACGGTGTCGCCCACTTCAAAAGAAGGCAGCTCGTTTTTCATGCAGGACTGGGAAATTTTCTGTAATGCGTCCATTGATTTTTCCTCCTTAAATTTTCAGATATTCTTGCAATCGGACAGACCATGCAGAGGAATATCCACTTTGAATGTCGCAATCCTTTTAAACGCGGCGGGAACTGCGTTCCCTTTCGTTTTCATATTGCAGATTGTGCATCAACACTCATTTGAACAAGTCCGCCTCAATCGGCTTTATCCAAACGGCACCTGTTGCATACCCGAGTATTATAGCACAAATTACGCTGTATTGCAAGATTTTTTTGTTTTCCACAGCAGTCTTAACCGATTTTCCCCGCTTTGCACAAGTTGCTGCGGCAGTTTTTCGGTTTTTTGTAGCTCTTAGCAGAACGGCTGCAATTCCTTATTGTAAACCATAACGCGTTTGAGCGAATCGACAGTTACCGGACACGGCGCGTTTTGGAGCAGTAGGGAAGGATTGATGTTCTGCTCGATGCCGGTTGCAAAGCGCATAACCGCATGAATTCGATTTTCCTGCTCTTCGATTGAAATCACCGAGAAAAGCGGTTTGATGTCAATCTCTTTTTCTCCCTTTTTGGTCTTTTTCACAACGCAAATCTGTTCTTGATTCAGATAATGATAAAATTGCTGCGCAAAATTTTCTTCTCCGCTTAATATCATGTCATAATCTGCCCAGGCAATTTCCTTTTGGTCCATCTGCTGCGGACCTGCGCGGAACACCTGAATATCCGGCGGCAGGCAGGCATTAACACGCTGCGCAATTAAATCGTAATCGGTCTTTTGGGTCATTTTTAAGTCAACACATTCGTAAACGCTTTCACAGCCCAAAGACAGCGGCAGCGGGAAGGTGAGGTACATATGCGGGTTAAATCCTCCCGTATACCATACCGGCAAACCGGAGCGCTTGAGCGCGCGGCTCATGCAGCGGTTCATATCCAGATGGGAGATATATTTTGCGCGGTCTAATTTTGTGAAAAACAGTCTTACTTTTTGCGGCTGTTCCAATAACAGGGCGGAATCCGGCTTCGGGCGCGGCGGTTCAATCGGTTCTATTTCGCGGTCATGGCAGATTTCTGCGCCGCAGCACACCCCGTCAATCAGCTGAGCCGCACCGCAGCCGGAACATTTTTCACGGCACTGCGGCGTTGTTTTATCCTCTCTTGCCAGTTTATTTTCCCGAATCAGGAAGTTTTTGCTGACGCAGTAATCCAAATGATCCCACGGCATTACCTCGTCATAGTCGCGGCGGCGGTTTGCATAAAATGTCGGGTCGATTCCCTGTTCTTCCATTGCGTCATACCAACGCTGCGGGTCAAAGTATTCATACCAACCGTCCAGGCAGCTGCCCTTTTTCCATGCGGATTCAATCACTGTGGACAGACGGCGGTCGCCCTTTGCCAATACCGCTTCGATAAAGCTGGTGTCGGCATCGTGGTAGCTGACGCTGATTTTTTTGGATTTGACGCTTGCAAGCAGGTGTTTCTGCTTTTCACGCAGCAGTTCCATGCTGTCCTGCGCTTCAAACTCAAACGGAGTGAACGGCTTTGGAACAAAGCAGGCGCAGGAGATAGAAACGCTCACTGATCTTCCCTTCGGGCGGGTGGGCAGACTGTAATATAAATCAACCACCTTCTGCGCAAGGTTTGCGATTCCTTCAATGTCTTCCATCGTTTCGGTGGGCAAACCCATCATAAAGTAGAGCTTCACCGAGGTGTATCCGCCCTCAAACGCGGTGCGGCAGGTGTTCATCAATTCCTCTTCGGTGACATTTTTATTGATAACATCGCGCAGACGCTGCGTTCCCGCTTCCGGCGCAAAGGTCAGTCCGCTTTTCTTTAGGCGGGACACCTTTTCCATCAGTTCTTTGGAGAAGTTGTCCACACGCAGGCTGGGCAGAGAAAGGCTGACCTTTTCCTCGGTGGTCCAGTTGAGCAGGTCGTCCAGCAGCGGTTCAATCTCCTTATAATCGCTGGTGGAAAGGGAGGTCAGCGACAGCTCCTCATATCCGCTGGAATCGCACAGACCGTGCGCGTCCCGATTTAAGGTGTCATAGTGCTTATCGCGCAGCGGACGATAGATAAAGCCTGCCTGACAGAAGCGGCAGCCGCGCAGACAGCCGCGCTGTACCTCAAGCATTGCGCGGTCATGAACAATATTGATAAACGGAACAACAAACTTGTCCGGATAATACACCTTGTCCAAGTCTTTGATAATTCTTTTCTTAATCTTTGCGGGAGCTTCCGGGCAGTTGGGAACAACCGACGCAATCGTTTTATCTTCATGATAAGAAACATCGTACAGCGCAGGCACATAAACGCCCTGTATCTTTGCCGCCTCTTTGAGGTATTGCAGCTTGCTCCAACCCTCTTTTTTCGCGCGCTGATACAGCTCCGTTACCTCTATGTTAACTTCTTCCCCTTCTCCGAGAATCACGATATCCACAAAGTCGGCAATCGGTTCCGGGTTGCAGGCGCAGGGACCGCCTACCATCACAATCGGCATCAAGTTTGTTCTGTCCTTTGCATAAATCGGCAGCCCTGCCAAATCCAGCAAATTTAAAATTGCGGTATAACTCATCTCATACTGCAAGGTAAAAAGGATAAAGTCAAACTCGGCAATCGGGTCCAGACTTTCCAAAGCATACAGCGGAATCTTTTTTTCCCGCATCAGCTTTTCCATATCCGCATCGGGCGCAAACACACGCTCGCACCACCAGTTTTCTCTTTGGTTGTACAGCGAATATAAAATCTTCATGCCAAGATGGGACATTCCCACCTCATATTTATCGGGAAAGCAGAATGCCAGCCGGCAGTCTACCTTTTCTTTGTCCTTCATCACGCTGTTCAGTTCCCCGCCGATATACTGCGCGGGTTTTTGAACATCCAGCAAAATCTGTTGCAGTTCTTCTCTTTTCATCTATTTTCCTCCGAATTGTCCTGTCTAAAAGGATTTCTTGCTTTCTCATCCTTTTTAGTTTACATGATTTAAGGCAAAAAATCAATCGTTCCAAGCCGCTTCTCTGTCCCAATAAATCTTGCGAAATCAGGCAAAATTTTGTAAAATAAAATCAGAAGCAAAACTTTTCGAAGAAAGGGGACAATTCACGGCAATTTTTGCAAGGAGAGAAAATAAGAACCAGGAGGATTTTTCATGTTAACCTATCATTTGATTACCGAAAGCGAAAAGCGGGAAATCTGCTGTTGGAAGTATGAGGACGAATATGCCGCGTATAACCTCCCCGATTACCAAACAATGCACAAAAAGCAGATAGGATTCTGCAATCCGAATCGGGATAAAAATTTCTTTTCCTACTATGACGGGGAAGTTCTGGTTGGATTTACCAATATTTTAGAGGAAGAAACACAGGTTTTTCTGGGCATCGGGGTTGCTCCGTACCTGTGCGGCAAGGGGTACGGTCAGAAGATTTTAGCTGCGGCAAAAAGCATCTCCCGCAGCCTTTATCCCTCCAAGCCAATCTGTCTGGAAGTTCGCTGCTGGAACAAACGCGCCGTTGCCTGCTACCAAAAATCGGGATTTTGCATCGAAGGGGAAGCGTTTGAGCAAACTACCCCGATGGGTCCCGGACTTTTTTACCGAATGGTTGACAAAAGCTCCTGCGGCACCGCTTCGGATTGCGCGGAAAATATCGGTTCTTTTTCTTAACACCATCTGTTTCGTATGTAAAAATTTGCCCTTCTTCCCTTTCTTTGGTTGCAAAGAATCGGCAAATCGGTTATAATAAACGATAAAGGCGGTGAAAATAATCATGATTGACAGAGAACTGATGGACGCGATCAGCCAGCTTTTGGACGTCAAATTGACAAACGAACTGGGTCCGATCAAGTATGAAATCAAATCCATTAAAGATGAAGTCCGCGAAATCAAGGACGAGGTTCGGGAAATCAAAGCCGAAGTAAAAACAGGGCGCGAGGATATCAAGAGCCTTTCCCAAACGGTGGAAGGGGTTGAAAAGCGTCTGAAAAAGGTGGAACTGATCCAAGAAAACGATATTCAGCAGGAAATTCGCCAGCTGTTTGAGGGTCAGCGCAACACTTTGGATCAATTCCAAAGCGTTCATGAAATCAATGACCGCGTCAAGGATATTCAGGGCGCCGTTGATGTACTCAAAGTGTTAACTGTAAAAAAGGTATAAAGCAACAAAAGAGGCTGTGAATCACAGCCTCTTTTTCGTTCCCTTTTCTGTTTCCTGTAAAAGCAAAAGCAACCACAAAATCAATAACCCCGCATTCTGTCGTAAAAAAAGCAGAATACATCCTGCTAAAAATGCAAGGGCAAGGGTGACAGCGCTTATCTTTTTACAGATTTTTTGCGCCGATTGCAAAGAAATGCGCCGCTGCAAAGCACAAAATAATGCCTGCCCTCCGTCCAAGGACGGTAAAGGGCAAAGCTCAAACAATCCCAACGCGCAGTGAACGGCGGAAAAGGGAAGATTTCCGCTTTCAAACAAACAAAGCGCCGCGCACAAATTTGCGCACGGTCCCGACAGATGCACCGCCGCTTCTCCCCGCAGCGAAAGGTTTTCTTCCCGTTCTATGCGAATCCCGCCAAAACAGAACCGAATTTCCCGTATCTGCTCTCCCAAGAAAAACAACACCGCAAGATGCCCCGCTTCGTGCAGACAGACCGCCGCCAAACACATTCCGCCCATTCCGCCGAAATCCATCAGCAGAAAAAGGCAAATCATCAAAAAGAAGCCAAATTCTGCCTGAACGCAAACTTTTTTAATTGCCCGCCGCTTCATCTTTTTTCCTCACCTTTAAAGAGAACAGCGGGTTTGCCTTTTTCCCCTGAATTTCCACCTCAAAGTGGAGATGGGGACCGGTTGAAATGCCGGTGCTGCCCACCAGCGCGATGCGGTCACCCCGGGCAAGGTGTTCCCCCTCCTTTGCCCAAATCTCACTGCAATGGTTATAGGTGGTTCTCAGACGGTCGGAATGGCGCAGAATCACAAAGTTGCCGTAGCTGTCATTGTATCCCGTTTGCTCTACCACGCCGGGCAGAGCGGCAAAAATATCGCTTCCCTGCGCCGCCGCAATATCCACCCCTTTGTGAAAATCCTCTTCCCCGCTGACCGGATGTTTCCTCCAACCAAACAGAGAGGTAATCGGACCGCTGACCGGAGAACGCATCTGCGCCGTGAGCAAATACGGGGCGAGGGTTGTTCCCTCATGCGCCTGTTTGAGGGTTGGGGCGGGCAGCTCCCCGCCCTGCCCGCTTGCCCCGAGCGTTTCTTTAAACTGTTCTTCATACGGAACAAGCTGCCGAGAAACGGTCTGCTGAATCTGTTCCAAAATTTCTTCCGCGCCCCCGTTCCAGAAATGGCAAACAGAATCCCTCACCCCAAGAATCAACTTTTTTGCCTGTTGATTGTCCCAAAAACATTCTTCCCCCACACCGCATATCAGCTCTGCCGCTTCGATTGCTGCCTGCTTTGCCTCTCCCCCCGCCTGTGATGCGGTAAAAAACGCTGCCGCCGCAAGCAGACAGATTCCCGATTGAAAACAAATCATGCTGAAAAACCGTTCTTCTTTCTTTTCTTCCGACAGTTTTCTATGACTTTTTTCCCTGTTTTGTCTGTCCATCTTTTTCCCTCCCTTACTGTATCTTATTCCGTTTTTTATGAAAACAGAACTAAGGGAAAGAAAATTTTATAAAATAAATTTCAGAAACCGGCAGAGATTTTATAAATAAAAAAAACAACCAAAGTATCCCCCTTGACGGAAAGTAACTTTGGTTGTATAATTGGTATCAGAAGGACGGCTTCCCGTTCCAGCGGGAAACGGTCAACTTAATTTCAATATCTTATTTGAAAATTGCCGCTTCCGCGCATTATAAGGGAGCGGTTATTTTCTTGTTACAGAGATTCTGTATACAAGATCGACAACCGCGACAATAAGTAACAGTAATGTTAAAACATCGTTTGTACTCATACGGTCACCTCCCTTGAGAGTTGACCGCGCCGTCCTTCCGATAAAAATACTATATCACAGTTTGAGTAATTTGTAAAGATTTGTCGAAGATTATGGCAATAAAAAACAACCAAAGTATCCCCCTTGACGGAAAGCAACTTTGGTTGTATAATTGGTATCAGAAGGACGGCTTCCCGTTGGCGCGGGCGGTCATTCCCAAATCTTGTGTTGTTTGAAGAAATGCCGCTCTGGTCACAGGGTGGCTATTTCTTTATGTATGTTAAGATACCAAAGAAGGAGATACTTTTAGTTTCTCAAAAAAATTGGCTAAGTGTTGTATCTCCCGGAAAATCGAATTTCATTCGATTTTCGAGCGACAGAACGCAAAAGAAGGACAGGCACAAAACTACAACTGTCGCTTCTCTTCCGATAAAAATACTATATCATAATTTGTGTGAATTGTAAAGATTTGTTGAAAATCACTGATTGTAAAGCCGCCCAATGGGCGGCTTTTTTATATGGGGCTATGCGCCCCATGCCCGCAGTTCCTTTCTTATGAAGAAGAAATAGACAAACAAGTTTGTCTGCCAAAGATTCATTAGGGGAAGTTTCCCCTAATACCCCTCTGTTACCGGACAGACTACCGAAAAATCGAACGCAGGTGAGATTTTTGAGTGACAGTACACAAAGGTCAGTTTTTCTCAAAACTAAAACTGTCACTTGCCATCGGTGTTCCTAAGCAAAAAATCGGTAATTCTATAAGTATCCTCTTTGGAAAAGCTTTTCGGGGAGCATATCCAAAGAGAAGGCAGAGAAATTCACAAAAGGGAAGAGCCGCCCGATGGGCGGCTTTTTTGTTTTCTTCTAAAGCGGCAGCATGATTTCGGTGGCAAAAACGCCGGGTTCGTTTTTACGGTTGATAAAGCCGCCGTATTTTTCTACGGTGTTATCAATTCGTTTTAAGCCGTGTCCGTGATTGCCGCGCTTGGCAGTGATGTACTCGTTATCCAACTTTTTTATCACCTCGCCGGTGGCGTTTGTCACCGAAATATAAAGCTGTTTACGGAATACGCCGATATACAGGCGCAGAAAGCGTTCTTCCTGCGGCAGCTTCTCACAGGCTTCCACCGCGTTATCCACCAAATTGCCGATTAAAACGCACAGGTCAATATCGCTGACTGTCAGGCTTTGCGGAACAGACGCTTTATAATTGACGGAAATATTCTGCTTGATTGCATAGGAGAGCTTGGAATTTAGAATGGCGTCCAAAGAAACATTCCCGCTTTCCACCAATTGGCGAATATCGTCCAAATCCTGCTCCAATCGGCTGAGATACTCATTGGCAAGTTCCAACTGATTCATCTGAATCTGCGCCTTGAGCGCCTGAAGGTGATTATGGTAATCGTGCCGCCAACCACGCATGGTGAGATAGAGGTTTTGCACCTCCTCCACCTGTTTTTTCACCACTTTATTCTGATATTCCTGCATACTTTCTTCATAGCTGCGCCGCAAAAATCGCTGATTATTTTCTGCCAGAAAAAATATCGCTGTCATCAAGGCGAAAAAAGCAGGGGTTTTACTCTGCCACTCGGTCTGCATCAGAGCGCAGCCTATTTCTACAATATAAAACAAGCCGAAAAAGGTCCACGAAACCCGTTGACTGCCCAAATGCAGCATGGCAAATCCTCCGGCAATCAGCAAAAAGATTCCCCAAATTCCATACTGCTCCGACAAAACAAGCAAAACGGCAGGCAATCCAAGCGCCCACAGGCAAATCAGCCATTTTGCTCCTCTGCTTTTTAACAAGGCAAGATGAAAATAGAGGAAAACTGCCAAAAAGCAGCCCAAGCCAACCGTTTTTTCCGTCATTGGATTTCCCCCTCCTTATAATAACGGATAAACGCTTCATTCAGCGGTCGATACGCGCTGCGGGAAACAGGGATTTTTTCACCGTTATCCAAAATACAGTCGGCGCGGGCAATTCCGGTAACATGAGCAAGGTTGACGCAAAAGCTGCGATGAGTCATAACAAAACGCTCGTCCAGCTGCGGTTTGATTTTAACAAAGGAAGCTTTCTGACGCAGCTGTCCCTGTTTACAATGGTAAATCAAAAAATGCCCCTGCGATTCCACCGCAAAAATTTCATCGAAATACAGCTTTTTTATTTCCCCTTCTGTTTCTATCAGCAAGCTCTTTCGGGTTTGCGTTTCGGAACGCTTTGCTGCCAAATCCAACAGCTCAAACAGTTTTTCCTGCCGCACAGGTTTGAGCAGGTAGCGCGCCGCCTGCACCTCATATCCCTCGGGCGCGTATTCCCTTACTCCGGTCAAAAAGGCAATCAAAACGCTTTTATCACTTTGCCGAATCTTTTTTGATAAAGCAATTCCGTCAATTCCTTCCATCTGAATATCGAGCAGCATACAATCAAAATCAAAGGTTTCTTCTGTTTGAAACAACAACTCCTGCGCATTGGAATAATGAACTATCTTACAGGGGATTTTTTTCTTCTGCGACCAATCCGACACCATCTTTTCCAACAGAAGGTGAACCGAGGGTTCATCATCACAAAAACAAATCCGCATTTCTTTCCCGCCTTTCCGAAAAAACGCCTGCTCCGTCACCGGGAGAAAGCGATTTTTTTTATTTTACTATAAGCAGAGGAAAAATTCAAATCAAAAGCAAAACATAAGGACCCGTGATACCTTATATCACAGGTCCTTATGTTCTTTATAAAATAATGCAGATTAAGCCGTTGCAGCCCTCGTTAATCATGCGCTCAATCGTTTCCTGCATCTTAATGCGCGCGTCGGCAGGCAGGCGATAAAGCTTGTTATGAAGCCCCTCATTGACCAATTCGTGCAGGGATTTTCCGAAGATATTGCTCTCCCAAATCTTTTTGGGATCGTCCTCAAATTCCTGAAGCAGGCTCATCACCAGTTCTTCCGACTGTTTTTCGCTGCCGACAATCGGACTGACCTCGGTAGTAATGTCTGCGCGCAGCATATGGATAGACGGTGCTGAGGCTTTTAGTCTGACCCCATAGCGTCCGCCCTGCTTGACAATCTGCGGTTCTTCCAAGCTCAATTCCTCCAGCGACGGCATCACAATGCCGTACCCGGTTGCCGCTACCTCCTCCAACGCTCCTTTTACCTTGTCGTATTCCTTTTTCATCTGCGCCAAACTGCACAGGCAGGGCAGCAACCCTTCTTCTCCGCCGATTTCCAGCCCTGTGGCTTCGCTGAGAATATCATAAAACAGATTCGGTTTGACCAAAAGATTGAGCATTACCTTGCCGTGTCCGAGGTCCATTCCGCTGATTTGCGCTTGAGAAAGGTGTTCGCACTGCATCAAAACAGGCAGATAGGACTGCACCTGACTGATTCTGCTGATTTTACTGCATGACTGACAGATTGCCTGATACAGCTCTTCTTTGAGCCAGTGTCCCTTTTGCAGAGAAAGAATCCAGCGGGGAAGATTTACCTTAATTTCTTTAACCGGAAATTCCATCAAAACATTGGAAAGGATTCGGCGAATATCACTTTCGCACAGCTCCAAGCAGTTGACCGCAAGGACGGGAACCCCGTATTTTTCCTGCATCTGCTCGCTGAGTTCTCTTGCCTGCGCCCCCATCGGCTGACGGCAGTTAAGCAAGACGGCAAAGGGTTTTTCCAGCTCCTGAAGCTCATGAATGACCCGTTCCTCCGCTTCTTCGTATTCTTCCCGCGGAATATCGCTGATAGAACCGTCCGAAGTAACCACCAACCCAATGGTGGAGTGCTCCTGAATGACCTTTTGCGTGCCGATTTCTGCCGCCATATTAAAGGGAATCTCCTGTTCAAACCACGGCGTCATCACCATGCGCGGCTGTTCATTTTCCACATATCCCAAAGAACTCGGTACAATATATCCCACACAGTCAATCATTCTGACATTCAGCCTTGCATTGTGTTCCAACTCGATATTAACCGCTTCTTCCGGGATAAATTTCGGTTCGGTGGTCATAATCGTTTTTCCCGCTGCCGACTGCGGAAGCTCGTCGATTGCCCGCTCTTTAAAATATTCGCTTTCGATATTGGGAATGACAAGATTTTCCATAAACTTTTTAATAAAGGTGGATTTTCCCGTGCGAACCGGTCCGACCACTCCGATATAAATATCGCCTCCGGTCCGTTGGGCAATATCGCTGTATATGCTGCGGCTATCCATTCTGTCATCACTCCTTCTTTTTATTCTTTATTCGGATAAAATCGGAATCAGAAGCATCTGCCGTTCACTGACATCTCCGTTCTCTTCCAACTGCGCCTGCGCGTTTGCCTCCATTACCGCCGACATTCCTGTATGGTAGCGCTTTGCAATCTCCCAGAGGTTTTCCCCACGATCCGCATAGTAGATTGTGAGAGAACAATCATCTTCTCTCTGAATCGGCTTTTCCCGGTCAATTATCACATCTTCCAGGACATTCTGCCTTGTCATGGCGCAGATACAGCCGTCCACCTGAATCTGACAGCGCAGCTGTGCCGTTGCGCCGCTGCGGTTATAGTCAAATCCTGTCACCTCTGCCCGAGGCAAAAACAGCAGCGATGCAGATTCGTCCGATTTTGGCAGAGGGAAGCTGCACTCGGTCTGTTCGGTTTTATCGTAAAAACGCACGTTTCCTTCCTCATCCTGCGCCAACAGACAAAGATTGACATGAATCTGGACTACCGCTTTATCCTCCCCGTTTTCACTGACAAAGCGCACCGGACACTGCTGTGTATCCGCCCAACCTGTCAGGATATTTCCCACTCCGTCCGGCAGTTGGGCTTCTCCCTTATACAGGCAGCTCTGCCCGACAGTATCAATCAGGCTTAAAAATCCCATGTTTTTCTTTTTTCCCTCGCAGATATACCGGGTAGAGTAGCAATCGTCCGCTAAGGTCAGCTGCTGCTTACGGTAGACCATTGCCTTTGCCAACACCTGCGCGCGCAGCTCCAGAACGGTATTTTCTCCGTCACCGTCCGATTTAGGAACCAGTTCATATTCACACACCTCATAACGAACCGAACAAACGCAGCTGTCATCCGCTTCGGGCGCATCAATCACACCGCTAATCGGAAAAACAAATTCCAGCTGCTCCGGCTTTGCCGACTGCTCTTCCGCGCTGTCCGGGCAATAGAGGGCAGAAATCTTTAACTCCCCCTTGCTGATAATCTTTCCGGAAATCAGCTTGTCATCCGAAACCACTGCGCACAGGCGGGAAAAAATCAGGTTTCGGATTGCCGGTTTTTCTTTCGGCAGTTCCAATTCCTCCCGAATATCCATACATTCCGTTGCCTGTTCTATCAGCGCGTTTTGCTCTGCAATTTTTTTACGCAGCTGGATTCCCGACTGATTTTCCGAGGATTCTCCTTCCGCCTGCTCAAGCTGCGCAGTATCTGTCACCGCCTGCTGTTGGGAAGCTGCAACCACACAAATTTTATGTCCGACTGCCGCGCGCACTTCCATTCTCCGCTTGCTGACTGCGCGGCAGTTGCAATAAGAGGAATCGTCCGAATCAAAAACAAGCGCTTTCTGCGCTTCTGCTTTCAGGTCGATGGTTTTTGTGTATGGCAGCTTGCAGTCGATGCTGCGCAGCCGAAGTTCCCCGCCCGCGCAGTCTTCTCCCAGATACAGCACCGTAATGCTGCACACCCCCTCCAGACAAAGCTGCTTTCCCTGCGGGGTGCAGGACTTGATACACGGATGGATCAGGCATTTTAAGATTTTCACAATATCCGGACAATAGTCGGGAAGCATGAAGTCGCTTTCCAGCGGAATTTCCACCGAAGAATCGAACACCGTTTCGTTCACACACACTGCCTGCCTTGCCGTATTACAATCCATCATTTTACCAACCTCTCTTTCTGTTTTCGGCAGCGGTTCGGTTCGTTTCCGTCTGCCTGTGCATACGCTTTGTTTCTCTACATCATGTTATGAAAAAACAAAAGCGAATATGCCGCGCAAATCGCCTTTTGACAATTCGACGCAAACGATTGAAAGCTGTTGTGCGATATGTTATACTAAAAATATACTGAAAGAGAAATTCAGAAATGAGGGAGCTTTTTATGAAAAATCCAAAAACATTGGTGGACTGCTGCATCATCACAGTCACCGCTTATTTAGCCGTACCGATTATCGGAATTCCTTTTATGCTGAGCGGCAGCTTTACCTTTACCACCGTTTCTTTGTTTGCAATCTTTCCCCTGCTGTGCCTGAGCTGCGGAGTGGTGTGCGGAAGAAAGAACGGACTTCAGCTGTTCTACCCTGCCCTTGCCGGTGTTTTATTTCTGCCGTCTTTATTCTTATTTTATGACACCAGCATCTGGTCCTTTGTTATCATTTATATTTTTACCGCCTTTATCGGCGTTGCCATTGGCAGCTTTGTCCAGAAAAATAATTCGGGACGCCGCTCAAACGGCAGACTTAAATAGCCAAAAATCCCCTCCGCTCAAAATGAGCGGAGGGGATTTTACATACGAAATTTTCTTTTTAAAGCAAAAACACCCTCCGATTCTTTTCGGAAGGTGTTTTCTTTGGCTGGGCTGGCGGGATTCGGACCCACGAGATGCAGGAGTCAAAGTCCTGTGCCTTACCGCTTGGCGACAGCCCAATATATCATTTTATATTTTGATAAAGAAAAAAGGCTTTTTGATAGATAAAAAGCCTTTTTATGGGGTGGGTAGTGAGAGTTGAACTCACGACCTCCAGAGCCACAATCTGGCGCCCTAACCAACTAGGCCATACCCACCATATGGCGCGCCAAGAGAGACTCGAACTCCCGACCTACTGCTTAGAAGGCAGTTGCTCTATCCAGCTGAGCTATTGGCGCATTTTTGGAGCGGGTGATGGGAATCGAACCCACGCGACCAGCTTGGAAGGCTGGGATTCTACCATTGAACTACACCCGCATATTGCGTGTCACTTGACAACGTAGATTATTATACACAATAAAACTTTATTTGTCAAGCGTTTTTCCAAATTTTTTTAAAAATTTTCTTTTTCCAAAAAAATGGCGGTTTCATGCTGTTTTTTTCCGCTCTGTACCAAAGAAAAGCGGTATTTTTCTTTTCCAGTCAGTCTTTTTGTTTGCGCGCAGCAATTTTCGTCGCTGCACAAAACCTGTTCTTCGTTTATTGCAAAGCAAACCTGCGGCATTTTCGCAAGTCCTTTTCCCGTCCATTTAGCATATGCTTCCCGCAGCGTCCAAACAACTGCAAATCCATCCTGTTTCCCCTGCTTTTGCCGTTCTTGCAGCCATCTCTGCTCGCTTGGAGCAAACATCCTTTTTGCCACTCTGAGATTTTCGCGCAGTTCCGGTTCTATATCAATTCCAATCGGCTCATCGGACACTGCCGCCGCTGCGATTCCTTTTGTATGGCTGACAGAAACATATGCTTTTATTCCGCAAAAAACAGGCTTTCCGCTCACCTCTTTTTGCAGAGAAACTCCTTTTTTTTGCAGTTCCTCTTCGTTTTGCCCGCTCCATCTTTCCAGCGCAAGCCATGCCGCGCGCTTTCCGTCCTCGCTTTGCTGCTTTGCATCGGCTTTCTGCCGCTCTATCAAACATACAATTGTCTTTTGCAAACCGATTCCCTCCCGATAAAATTTACAACAATCAATATTTACAGACAGAATCCCGTGTGATAAAATACTTTTCAGAATGATTACTTCCATTATAGCGAATCATCCACCATTTGGAAAGGCGGTAGTTTTATGAAATCAAAACAAAAGTTAGTTACCCTGCTTTTCATCTGTCTGGTTGCTCTGGGCGGCTGTTCCCGACCTGCCGTAGACCCGCCGGCAGAGGATTCCTCTATTGTTTCTCCCGAAGAATCCGAATCCCAAAACCAGGACGGAAAGAATGACGAGCAGGACCATTCTTCAAGCGATGAGGAAGAAAAAGGGGAACCGGAAGAACAGGACAACTCCGAAAAAGAAAATGAGGAGGAAAAAGAAGAGGACGAGCAGTCTGCCGACGCTTCTCAAGGGTGCTATCAAATCTTTGACAGCGGCTTTGAAGTTACAGTGTCTTCTCCCTTTGTTGTCAGCTATGACGAACAGGCAAACAACATGACGATTACCAGCTCCGAGGACCCCAGCTGCCGCGGATATCTGTTCTATGATTCCTCCGAACAAAGCCTCGCCCAGCTGGAAGAAACGGTAAAACAAATGGAGGACGCTTACAAAGCCGACCCAACCATCACCGATATGCAAAAATATGTGGACGATGACCAGGAAAACGGTTTGTTTTCCTTCACCTTTACCTATTCTGCGGGAGCTGCGGAAAACAGTCCTGCCGGATTTTACTTTATCCACTATCAAAAAGCGCAGCAAGGCGTTATCAGCGTCAACCTATTCACCGAACGCTCAAGCAACTCCGACGCTATGATGAAACTGATTGATTCGATTCAGCCCGCTACCGAAAATGCGCAGCAATACGGAAAATAAAACGTTTCCTTCCCGTTCCGACATCCTTTTTTGCCATAGTATGCTATACTGACAGCAGAAAATTTATCGGAAAGGACGTTTCACCATGAAATCTGTTGTCAGCTTTTTTCTCATTATTTCCCTGTTGTCTGCCGCAGCACCGAAGGATAAACGCACACCTCCGCCAGACAGCTTGCCTGTTTTCAAGCAGGAAGTCGGTCTTTTGTCCGAACAAACCGGAGATTCCCCGCGTTCCTCCTTTTGGCTTAACATCTTAGCTGTCGGTTCTCGGCAAACAAGACTTCTGTAAAACAAACAGCCTTCCGTTACCGTGTTGTCTGCATCATTCGGACAACCGTTTCGGAAGGCTGTTTGTTTTCTTTTTTGAAAAACTAATCTTCGGAATCTTTTTTCTCTTTTTTCTTAATGACCTTTCGATCCGAATTTTTCTGACTTAAAATTTGGGTATCGTCCTCTTCCGGCTTCTTTTGTTCCAAAGGCTGTTCCTGCGGTTGTTCCGATGCCACATACAGGATAATCTGTTCGGATTTTCCCTTGTTCAGCTGTGTGCCGGCAGGCGGTTCGGTGCGGAATACAGAACCCGGCTGCATAACGTCGCTTTCACCTTCCACTACCTTCCACTGCTTACCCATCTGAGAAAGGATTGCTGTCGCTTCCTCCAGTGTTCTTCCTGTCAGGTCGGGCAACGGTTCCTGTTGCGAACCCTTGCTGACATATAAGGTCAGGGTTGTTTTTCTGCCTATCTGTGTTCCTGAGGAAACAGACTGCCGAATAATTGTCCCTTTTTCAAAGGTTTCGCTGTATTCCTGTTCGGTTTGAAAATAGTACCACGGGTCATATTTTGGGTCATACAACACATCGTCCAGCTTTTTGCCTACAAAATTTTCTACGGTATGCATCTGTTTTTCCTCTTCCGGCAAGGCAAGTTCTTGTTCTTTCTGATCGTCTTCCCAAGAAAAATCTCCGGAAAAAGCCGCCCAGCTATCGTTAATATAGCGGTAGAGCTTCGGCGCGCCCAAAACCAGCACCAGCAAGGTTGCCATCATGGTTATCACAACATAGGTTTTCCCGCTTCGCTGCGCTTCCTTTTGTTCCTCCTGCTCCAAACGAACCGTTGATTGATTTTTGGTATCCTCCACCCGAAAGACCGCTGTGTTGGAGGAGGTGCTTTCCAACATCTTTTCGATAAAAAGATCCATGTTGTCATATCGCCGGTCCTCTAACGGCTCCATCGCCTCTGACAGAGCGTCGGAAACGTGTTCCGGGACACTTTCTTCCGCCTGCGCTGCCGGAATCAGGGTATCCTCTTTCAGGCGCTCACAAGCCGGCGGCGGCTCTTTTCCGGTCAAAACCCGATAGGTTACTGCCGCTACCGAATAAACGTCGGTCCATGTTCCCTTCCAGTTTTCCGACTGATACTGTTCCGGCGCGGAATATCCGTCAAACAGTTCGGAGCCCAATTCTCCTTTCACTGCGCGCAGCTCGGACAATGCCAGCCCTTTTAAAACCGGTCGCTGCTGTTCATCCAACAGAATATTCTGCGGACAGATGCCCTGATGAGTAATTCCTTTTTTGTGCAGTGAGGAAAGGGAGCGATAAAGAGGAAGCAGGTATTTTTTTGCCTGATACCAGCTCTCTTTTCCGCCTTTCTGCTGTAAATATTCTTCCAAAGTTTGCAGACCGCGACATTCCCCCACCGCATACACGGTGTTGTTTTGTTCGATGATCTGAATAACGCAAAGCAGACACTCGTTTTCTTTTTCCGCGCGCAGTGTCTGATACAAATCCATAAAGGAAGCTCTGAAATATTTAAACTTGGTCGCACAGTCTGAAAGCGGCTCCACCCTGCCGGTTTCCTGTTCCCGACTCACCATACTTTGAGGAAAGAACTCTCGAATCTGCACCGTATCGCCCACTGCGTTGTCCCGGGCAAGATAGGTAATACCTTCCCCGTTTTGGGAAAGAACGCTTAAAAGCCGATATTCCCCCACCACGCTGTTTTCCGGCAGCGCTCCCTTAACGCAGGAACAGGGCGTTCCCGCAGTTTGATTGATTTTATTTTCTTTTTCCTGCACCCTGCTCCCACCTCTTTATTCCTATTGATGTAGTATAACTATAACAGTAATGCCGCAGATTGTCAAGGCAAAAAGCGGCTGTTCTTCTTATTTTTCTTAAAATTCTCTGTAAATTTTTCTGGGTTTCTTAAGTTTCCCTCTTCGATTTTCGGTCTAAGACAGGGTGCAAATCGGACCGATTTCTTCCCTTACCCCAAGATATCCGTCTTCTAAAAATATACGGCACAACTGCGCGGAGTCTGCCTGTAAATACTCCATTACACTGCTTAAAATCAACATCTGACAGTATACCTTTTGCGGAAAACGCCCGCCGACCCGCTCCAAAGCTCCGGTCCATCGCAGTGAGGGTTCGCGCATCCAGCGCATTACCCGCTCCAGCGTTTCGCGGCTGAAAGTCAATTCGTCCCGCAGCGTTTCCGATTCTCCCGCCGTTAAAAAAAGAAATTTTGCCGCCGACTCCATTCCTCCCGCTTTCACAAGCCTTGTATCCCTCGGTTCCCCTGTTTTCAGAAAACCGCTTTCCTGCAACAGGTTTGCAGCTTTCTGACGCATCTGCGCCTCCTGAAAACGGTTTGGAATCAGCGCGCTGCCCTGCCAGACAGCCCTCCACCCCAACGGAAAGCTTTCCCGCACCGAAAGCTGCGGGTCATTGTAAAACAACTGTGTGCTGAAATCCCGGCTGTTCATTCCGATTTCCCCGCTGTGCGCCATTCCCTGCCATGCAGCCTTTGCCTGCTCCCTGCCGGACACAGCCAAAACCGGTCTGTTCAGCTGTTCTTCCAGTTCCTGCCGAAGATTTGGATCGTACCGCAGCAAACCGTAACCCACCAAAGCGATTTCCTCACACAACAGTTTTCGGGCAAGCTCCTCGCTTCGTTTGACCGATTCCGTAAGTTTTTCCGTATCAATCTCTCCGCTTTGGGCAAAAAAATCTTCCTCTTCCTCGCTTCGATGCAAACAAAACCACTGTCCGTTCTCTGCCTGCTCCGATACCGACATCTTCACCCCGTCGCTGTACAACCCGATTACCGCCCTGCGAATTCCCGACTGTTTGTCCTTCATCTTTTCTTCCTCCCGTATCTTGATTCTGCCCTTAGTTTTTCCCGTTCAGGCTGATTTTAATCAAATCTTTCAGAGAAATAAAGGTTTTCATTCCCTCCGGTCTGTGGTATCATTTGTAAAGAGCTATCTCAAGATACAGAAAGGATTTTCATTATGAATGTGCTTCTCACCGCCCTCAATTCCAAATTTATCCATACCAACCTTGCTGTGCGCTATTTAAAGCAGTTTGCAAAGGAACGCGGCTATTGCTGTGAAATTGCCGAATATACTGTCAATCAGCATCTGCCCGACATTTTAGATGAAATTTATCGCCTTCGCCCCGATGTTTTATTTCTGTCCTGTTATATCTGGAACATTGAAATGATGCTTGAGCTTGCCGAAGAATACCGCCGCATCTGCCCCGATATTATCATCGTTGCCGGAGGACCGGAAGTCAGCTATAACAGTGAGGAAATCCTGCAAAATAACCCTGCGTTTAACGCGGTACTGCGCGGAGAAGGAGAGGTTGCCTTTACCGAATATCTGGAATTTCTCCATAAAAAACGGGAAATCAACGGTGTTTCTTCCCTTTCTTACCGGGACAAAACAGGAAATATTCTCAGCACCCCAGACGCCCCTCCTCTCGATTTATCCCTGCTGCCCTTTCCGTATGAGGATCTTTCTTCCCTTTCCAACCGTATCCTGTATTTTGAAACGATACGCGGCTGTCCCTTTCGATGCAGCTACTGCCTGTCTTCCGTTGCCGGAAAGGTGCGTTATCTCCCCATCGAACTTGCCACCGAACGGTTACAGCGATTTTTAGACGCGCGTGTGCGTCAGGTCAAGTTTGTGGACCGCACCTTTAACTGCTCTAAAGAGCATACCATGGCTATCTGGAAATATCTTGTCGAACATGATAACGGCGTCACAAATTTCCACTTTGAACTGACCGCCCACTTGATTGACGAAGAAATGATTGCTTTCTTAAAGACAGTTCGCAAAGGGCTGTTCCAGTTTGAGGTAGGCGTTCAATCTACCAATCCCGACACCATTCGGGAAATTCGCCGCACCACCGACACCGAGCGTCTTCTCGAAATTTGCCGCCGCTTAGACGAAAGCAAAAACATTCACCTGCATCTGGATTTGATTGCCGGACTTCCCTTTGAAGATTTTAACAGCTTCGGCAACAGCTTCGACACTGTTATGCAAATTCGTCCCCAGCAGATGCAGATGGGATTTTTAAAGGTGTTAAAAGGTTCTTATATGGCTCAGTCTGCGCAAAAATACGGCTTGGTGTTCAGCCACAAAGCACCTTTTCAGGTCATCCGCACCAAATGGATTGATTACGATGAGCTTCTCCTGCTCAAAGACATGGAATCGGTGGTAGAAGATTATTACAACAGCGGTCTGTTCCCCACCCAGATAAACTGGATTCTTTCCGGCGAGTCTTCCCCTTTCCGCTTCTTTTTGGAGTTTGGAAAATGGAAGGTAACACAGAGGCTTCGCCTGATTCCCCAGAGCCTTGAGGATCGCTGCTGCGCGTTAAAGGATTTCTTTCTTTTCTTACATCCTCAAAGAAAAGAAGAACTTCCGCTACTGCACGATTTATGTCTGTTTGACCTGTGCCTGCACGGCAAACCAAAAAAACTGCCCGACTGGATTCAAACCGAACAAAACCTTCTGTTCAAAGAGCAAATTCACAATTTTTACCGCAACGACGATTTACTTTCTTCCCTGCTTTGCTGTAAAGACGCTTCTCTCAAACAGGTTATCAAGCAGACCCATCTTCAAATTTTCTCCTTCCATCCCCTCACATTAAAAAAACAGCGCTGTGCCTTTTTGTTTGACTATCGGGAACGCGACCTCTTGGGTTCTGCCCGCTTTTGGGAAGTAAGCGAATATCTGTTTTGATATTTTCTAAAAATATTCTAAAAAATGCCCTTTCATTCGACAAATCCCTTTGTATTTCGTGCAAAAATATGGTATTATTGTTGTGATTCCCTATTCTTTTACCAGCACTTTTCATAAAGGTTGGTTTTGAATTTTTTATTATCTCTCTAAAAATTTAAAAAGAAAGCGTTTTTTGAATTTCTATCGAAAAAATCTATGGGAATGCTGGAATTTTATTTAATATTGTGATATGATAACGATATAAACATCTATTTTAGACAAAGCATTTGTTAATTCTGTTTATTTCCCTTTGGTTTTGTTATCGTTAAAGGAGGATGATTGCAACCGTGAATAATACCGGTTTTTGTAAGGGCAACATCTTGGTTCCCAATGTAGAGAATATGACAGCCTGGAGCGTAATCGCCTGCGACCAGTTTACTTCCCAGCCGAAGTACTGGCATGATGTCGCCGCGTTTGTCAAAACACAGCCCTCTACTTTCAATATGATTGTGCCGGAAATCAATCTGGACAGCGAAGATTTGGACCAGCATATCGCCGCCGTAAACCGCGCGATGCGCACCTACCTTCGCCGCCACCTGTTTGATGAGGTAAACGATTACATCTACACCCGCCGCGTATTAAGCAACGGGAAGGTGCGTCACGGTTTAATCGGCGTTGTCGATTTGGAGCAGTATGAATTTCATCCCGGTTCCCGCACCACGGTGCGCGCTACCGAGGGCGTGATGCAAAACCGTATCGAACCTCGCTTAATGATTCGGGAAATTGCCCCGATGGAGGTTTCCCACACCATGCTGCTTGTGGATGACCGCAGAAACGAAGTTTTCTCCTTTTTAGAAGAGGAATTGGATCAGATGCAGCCGTTATACTCCTTTGATTTGATGAAGGACAGCGGAAAAATCAGCGGCTATTTAGTGACCGAAAGTCAGTCTGAACGAATTGACGCCGCCCTCACTGCTTTGGCAACCGAAAAAGAGATGCAGGAAAAATACGGCATCACCGATAAGGGAATCTTTGTCTATGCGGTTGGCGACGGAAACAACTCTCTGGCAACCGCAAAACTGCACTATGACCACTTAAAAAGAACCCTTTCTCCGCAAAAACTGCAAAATCATCCCGCCCGCTACACTTTGGCAGAGATTGTCAACCTCAACGATGACTCTTTTGATTTTGAACCGATTAACCGCGTTCTGTTCGGGGTGGATACTGCAAACTTTTTAAATCAGTTGGAACGGGTTCATCAGATTTCCTTTACTCCGATGGAGGGGCAGCAATATTTTGACTGTATCATCGGAGAACAAACACAGCGCATTTGGATTGCCGACCCTTCCTCCTATGTTGTAACCGGAACGGTTCAGAACTTTATTGACCGCTATATCCGCGATTTTTCCGGTAAGGTCGATTATGTACACGGAGAAACAATTGTTCGTCAGCTGGCAGCGCAGGCGGATAATGTCGGTATTCTGTTTCCTTCTATTCCGAAACAATCCCTGTTTGAAACCATCTTAGCTGACGGAATCCTCCCCCGCAAAACATTCTCAATGGGGCAGGCAGGCGACAAACGCTTTTACTTAGAGGGACGAAAAATCAAACCGTAATTGACAGAAAGACAGATTTCATTTGTTCGGAATCTGTCTTTTTCTTATCGAAAAAATCTATCCCGCCTTTTTTGTTCTTCCCTTGCCTTCCGAAAAAAATCGTGATACACTTGAATTAACAAAATTGTTTACCCGTTTTTTCACAAAAGGGGGCTTTACTATGAATTATGAAGGGCAAATCTGCCGTCCGCCAATGGAAAAATCTTCTTTTATGCTTCCTGTCGCTGTGGGCTGCTCTTACAATCGCTGTACATTCTGTACCTTATTCAAACATCTTCACTACCGCGTGCTTCCCCTCGAACAGGTAGAGGCAGAATTAAAACGAGTGTATGATGCAGGAGGAAAACCAAAGCAAATCTTTCTTGGGGACGGAAATGCGTTCGGACTCCCCTTTCCCCACCTTCTCTCCGTTTTACAGCTGATTCACCGCTACTTTCCCGAGTGCCGGTCTGTCAACATGGACGCTACTGTCACCAACATTCAAAATAAAACAGATGCTCAGCTGAAAACACTGTATCAAAACGGAGTTCGCAGACTTTACCTTGGCATCGAAACCGGCTTGGACGATGTCCTTTCCTTTATGCAGAAAGACCATAATCTTGCACAAGCATATGAACAGATTGAGCGTATCAAACAATTCGGATTTTTATTTAACGCTCACATCATGACCGGTATCGCAGGAAAGGGCAGAGGATTGGAAAATGCGGAAAAAACAGCGGAATTTTTTAACCGTACACAGCCGCAGCGCGTGGTTAACTTTTCACTTTTTGTTCATCAAAAAGCGCCGCTTTACCGCAATCTTGAAAACGGTTCTTTCCTTCCCGCCTCCGAACTGGAAAATTTGCAGGAGGATTATCATTTCATTCAGCATCTTTGTGTTCCCGATTTAATGTATGACAGCTTTCACGATTTGATTGAATTTCGGGTGCGCGGAACCCTTCCGCAGGATAAAGAAAAGATGCTCACCCAACTGCAACAAGAAATTATGCGGCAGTCCTCTCTTCCCGAACAATATTCGATTATTGGCTGACAACAAAAAGGTATCTCCCGTCTATCAACAGGAGATACCTTTTTTATCGGATTTCTTTTTGTAAATTTTTAGTGAATTTCGTAGTTTCCGTCGCACTCTGCAACTACTGCGCTGTTGTAGAACGCTTCCATGCCGGAAATCATGTAACCCAAATCCACAACGCCTGCGGTTTCATAGCTGGAGTGCATTGCCAGCTGCGGCAGACCGATGTCAACGGTGTTCAGGGACACATGGGTGTTGGAGATATTGCCCAAAGTAGAACCGCCCAGAATATCGGAACGATTTACAAAGTTCTGATACGGAACATGGTTTTCTTTGCACATACTCTGGAACAGAGCGGCAGAAACAGCGTCGGTGGTGTACTTCTGGTTTGCGTTATGTTTGATAACGATACCTTCATTTAAAAATACCTGATTGGTTGGGTCGGAAATTGCCGGATGATTCGGGTGCAGAGCGTGCGCGTTATCTGCCGACAGCATAAAGCTGGAAGCTACTGCTGTGTAGTAATCTTCCTCTGTTCTGCCCAGATTCATGTTGATACGGTGCAGAATATCATATAAGAAGGTAGAAGCTGCGCCCTGTTTGGTTCCGCTGCCCACTTCCTCATTGTCAAATACAGCGCATACCGAAACGGTTTCTTTGTTGCCTGCTTTGATAAATGCTTTCAGCGAGGAGAATGCACATTCCAGGTCGTCCAGTTTTGCGCAGGAGAGGTATTCGTTGTGTGCGCCCCAAACAACCGGTTTTACGCGGTTGTACAGGTACAGGTCGCTGGAGATGACGTCCTCTTCCTCTACGCCGCACGCCTGAGCAACCAGACGCTCAAAGGTATCTTTTGCAGCAGCATCGCCGAACAGCGGCAGCAGGTTAATCTGTGGGTTATATTTCATACCATCGTTCGCATTTCTGTCCATATGGATTGCCAGATTTGGGATAACCAGCAGATCGCGGTCAATATTGACTAACTTCGTTTCAACGCCTTTATCGGTTTTAACCAGAACGCGTCCTGCAACAGACAGCGGACGGTCAAACCATGTCGAATAAATCATACCGCCGTAACGCTCGGTATTCAGCTGTACATATTTTCCTTTTACCGACTGTTCCGGATTGTCTTTAATTTTAAATGTCGGGGAATCGCTGTGGCTGGAAACGATGTGGAAAGAACGGAACTCCTTGCTTGGAACTTTAAATGCGATGATGGAAGAAAGATTGCGGGTAACAAAATATTTTCCGCCCTCTTTGATTTCCCATTTTTTATTTTCACACAGCTCCTCAAAGCCCTCTTTTTCCAGCATTTTTTTTGCGTTGTCAATCACATGGAAACAGCTTGGGGACTGCTCAATAAAATCAAATAATTCCTGAACGGATTCTACAACCATAACAAACTTCCTTTCTTGTACCTTTTTTATAGATTGAAGTGATAAACTCACAACTTCTTCGGTTAAGCTCATTATAGAATGTTTATCCCTCGCTGTCAATCATTTATGAAAGTATTTCCTTTACTCCCTTTGTTTTTCTTTTCCCCCTCACATAAAAACAAGTAAAAACGAAACTGCTAAAAAAACAGAAGAAAGCCGCTCGTTTTGCAAAACTGCAATCCGGCGGCTTTCCTCACAGGATGGACATTGATCCTAATAAAAACTTATTATCTTTTTTTCATAAACGCCGCCGCGCCTGCTGCGGAAATAACTGCTGCCGCTGCTGCCAAAGCAACTGCATCCTGCGTGCCGGTGTTCGGGTTTTCTTTTCCGCTTTCACCGGATTGATAATCATTGGTGTCCGAAACGCTGCCCGATACCGATTCCTGCTCGGGTTTTGGCTGAGCCGGTTTTTCGGTTTCCGGTTTCTGTTCCGGCTGTGCGGTAAAGCTCTCATCTACTACCGTTCCGTCTGCAATTTCTCGGTCAGTAATAACGAATCTGCCCAGATTCTTAGTTTCAAAGGAAACGGTTTCATTTTCCAGATCTACGGTAGCATCTATGCGGTGCAGCGCGCCTTTGAGGTAACGGTACACATAAAATTTTCCGTCAAAATCTTCCATTTCATCGGATACATCTACTGTCATTGTTCCGGTAAAATCAAATGCAGGACCGCCCGGGAAGGACACATACTTAAAGTTTTGCTCCTCAAACTTGGAGGATACTTCCTTGATTGCCCGTTCATTATAAAGCAGGTTAACCGCTTCCTGACCGGACACTCTTACTTGATATTCCCACATTCCGTTGGTAAAGATAACTTTTTTGCCATCGGCATATTCATCCAACTTTTTAAACTGTTCGGTAGAAATAACCGGAGCCGCCGCATCCACAAATACCGCTTCTTCTGCCTTTACCGCTTCCAAAGCCTCATCGGAGATGGTCGGATAACCCACTTTCAACTCTACTTCGGCAGAACCCACAGTCTGACCGTTTGAGCGTTTGATTGCCTTTACCATACCCTCTGCCCGAATCTCTTCGGTTGGCCAGCCTGCCTTTGTTTTTACCTCTAACTGATAAGCGTTGTCCTCTTCCTCTACCTCAAAGGAAGAGATTGCCGATTTGCCGTTTTTGTTTTCCGCTCTCAGTTTTACATCCTTCAGATGCTCGTCGGTCAGAGGAACGGTTTTGCCGTCCTCCTGCTCGATGTACAGCGGATAGGTGTAGGTCTGACCCGGCAAAAGCAATTCTTCAAATTTTTCTTCGCCAAAGGAAAGTCTCATCGCCTCATCCGAAATTACATTTACTGCCTGCGCCTGCTGTGCAAAAGCGGTTACACTCATCGCGCTCATTGCGCATACTGCCAAAAAGATTGCTGCTGTTTTTTTCATGATTTGATTGCCTCCTGAGATTTTTTATTTTTATTTTTGTCGTACTTATAAGTCCTGACGTTATTATACGGTTTGTTCTCTCAGTTTGCAACCGGTTTTTTCTGGGATTGTTTTTTCAAAACTTATTGATTTTTTATAAAATCAAGTTTTTATTTTCTGCATTTTTTAGGTATCTTTTCTTTTTTCCCGCACTTTCCTTTTTCTTTTCCTTGTTTTTGTTTGGTCTGCCGTTCTGTTTTTCCTATGTCGGAAAATTTGTCCTGCCCCGCCTTTTATTTCCTGATTTTTTATTTTGATTTTTAGATAAAAATTGCGGTCAATCTGCCGCTTCTCGCTTTAAAAATCATCTTTTCCTGCAAAGCTGCCATCATTATATGCTTCTCACCGATTTTTTGTCCTCACCTTTTTGCAAAAATATCCATAAGATAAAGTAGATGATAACAACAAACTATCGTCTGCGCAAAAGGTAAAATCATCCGATCAAAGGAGCCGAATCTTATCTTCCTTTTTGAGTATCTCAAACAGCTTTCAATAAAATCAATACGGAGTGATTAAGCTCTTTCTTTTTCGGTTACAATAAAGACGAAGTTCAATGAAACAAAACGTCGGAGCGTGATAAAAATGAAACGTGGAGATATTTATTATGCCGATTTAAGCCCTGTAGTCGGCTCAGAGCAGGGCGGTGTGCGTCCGGTACTGATTGTACAGAACGATGTGGGAAACCGATACAGCCCTACTGTAATTGCCGCTGCAATCACCAGCCAAAAGGAAAAGGCAAAACTACCTACACACATCGAGCTTGACTCGAAACACTGTGGACTGACCAAAGATTCCGTTGTTCTGTTAGAGCAGATTCGTACCATTGACAAACGAAGACTCAGAGAAAAGATGGGCAGCATCGATGCCGACTCGATGTCTCAGGTAAATAAAGCCCTTTCTATCAGTTTCGGTTTGGGCAAAGGCAGATAAAACTCTGCCAATATGCAAAAATACCTTCGGTAAAAATTACCGAAGGTATTTTTTAAGTTTAAATTAACAATACGGATTGATGATTAACCAACCATAGCTGCAATCTGTTCGGATACGCCTTTTTCTTCAGAGGTGTAACCGTCTGCATTGCTGTTCCAGTTCTTAATCTTGTTGTTAACAGAACCGTACATTGCCATCATCTTAGAATCGTTGTCAACTTTGGTTAAGCTCCAACCAACCTGGTAGTTGCATGGCAGTACCAAAACATGGTCGATAAGGTATGCTTCTGCTTTTGCGTATGCTGCATAACGAGCGTCCAGGTCATCGGTGATTGCGTCAGCTTCTTCTACCAGTCTGGTGAATTCTTTATAGCTGTCGAGCAACTCTTTGTTGTATTCATTTTCTTCCAGTTCGTTCAGGTAGGTGTACTGGTCGGAGTAGTAAGCGTTTTTGCCTTCGCCGTAGGTTACCTGACCAAGGTAGTTCTGTGGGTCAGCGTAGTCAGCACCCCAACCGTTGCCGGTGAAGCAGTGCAGATGAGGTACAACAACCTCGTTACGGCTGCTCTGAATAAAGGTCTTGATGTTGAGTTTTACAAAATCATCGCCGAGGCTGTCGCTCATGCACTGTGCCAAAACGTTTGCGGAGTCCAGACCGCTCTGGCTGGAACCCATGATATAATGGTCAACTTCAACCGGGAATGTTACGCCGATTGCGGACAGTTCTTCCATAGCCTGTTTCTTGTACTGAGCTGCTTTGTCTTTATCCAGACGTACCGGAGTTTGACCGTTTTCTTCCGGCAGACCCAGTTCTTTTCTTACCAGCTCAACGTAATCAGTACCGTCGGAAGTGTAGCACAGACCCTTCATGGTATAGAAGTTGTTTTCACAGCTCATCGGGTCGATTGCATTGGTTCTCTTCCAGTAGTTTGTGAAGTCCAGACCGTAGTACCAAGCTTTACGGAATGCTTCGTTTGCGATTGCTTTGTTCCAGTTTTCATCCGGTGTGCCGTCTTCATTCTTCTTGTTGAAGTTGAAGATAAACTGGTAGGAGTATTTGGACGGAACGTCCGGAACCAGGTAATCGTGGAATTCGTTGCTTTCGGATGTTGCGATAGTGTTAAGCTGAGCTTCACCCAACTGAACATAGTCAACGTCGCCGGTCTGATAGAGCTGGAATGCAACGTCATTGGACTCTACCATTTTGAAAGTAACGGTGTCAAACAGTTTTGCTTCTTTATCCCAGTATGTTGGGTTTTTGGTGAAGATTTTTTCGTTGCCCTGGATATAAGAAGTCATGGTGTAGCAGCCGTTGTACCACATATTTTCATTGTTCATGGATTTTACATTGTCTGCTCCGCCCAGTTCGTCTACCATTGCCTGAGACATTGGGTACAGACAAACATATGCGCCCAGAGAATCAAAGTACGGTTTCTGGGTAACGCAGGTGTAAACAACGGTATGCTCGTCCGGTGTTGCCAGACCAACCATTTCACGGAATTTAGAACCTTCGCCTGCGGTCAGAGCTTTTGCTTCTTCAGCAGAGAGGGTCTTGGTGTATTCATAATATTCTTCTGCGCCTTTGATCATTTCGTTTGGCATAGCGGTATTTGCGGAATCGTTCTTATGGAAGTTCAGAACCCATTCCAGACCGGTTGCAAAGTCGTCGGCAACAACATCTGCTTTTTCCTGACCGTTCATGTCAACCCATTTTACGCCGTCACGAAGTTTGAAGGTCCAGGTAAGACCACCGTCTTCGGTGCCCCATTCTTCAGCAAGACATGGAACCAGTTCGCCCTTCGGATTGGATTCGAGCAGACCGTCAACTAAGTTAGACAGAGCCTCGCCGTCTTCTTCTCTCTGGCTGTACAGAATGTTAAAGGTTTCCAATTCTCTGGATGCCAGTTTCGGGATAACCAGATCTGTGATTTCATTTTCACTGCTTGCCTGCGCGCCGGATTCACCGACTGTATTGCCGGATTCTTCAGAACTTCCGCATCCGCTGAATACCATGGATGCTGCCATAGTCAGCGCCAGCAGCTTCAGAACTGTTCTCTTCATAATTTGCCTCCTAAGATCACTGTGCAAAGGTTTTTGTAATGCCCTGTTGCATTATCAATTCCTTTACATTTTCATAATCAACGATTTACAATATATCACATCAATTATGGATTGTCAACGTTTTTGTTTATCTTCTTTAATATTCCAATTGTAATTATACTTTTTGCACAATTCCCCCTCAAAAAGTTCCGTTATTCGGTGACGCATATCTCCAAAATTCTGTTTTTGTCTTATTTTTTCTCTTAAATTCTAATTTTTATTTTTCGACAAAAACTCCCCCGCGTAAAACGCGGAGGAGTTTCGTTTTTTATTATTTCATTTCTTCTACCGATTTTGTTACGCTGTGGGTAATCGGTGTCCACTGCACATTTTTAAACAAAGCGACAATGGAAATCGGGATATAGGTAAACAAAAACAGCGGGAAGGTAAAGGCATACAAAATCTTTTTATGAGCCGGCGCTTTTATCTGTTTCCATTCGGTAACAGTTGTCAACATTCCCATCGCAAACAAAACCACGTAGAAGTTGACAAAAGAAAACAGAATCGCTTTTCCTGCCAACACCACCAATGCGTGTACATAATGCGGTTGGAAAATCGCTACCAGCAAAAAGATAATATTCATCAGCAGACAAGCCAGTGAGAGCAACGAAGCCGGAGCGATTGTCATGAACATATCGTAACAGCAAAACGGGTGATTCTTGTCCTTAAACAGCTTACTTAACAGCTTGCCGCCATAGTTCCAGACAACCTGATAAAATCCCTTGGACCATCTCAGACGCTGTGTCCATGACTGTCGGAACGTTTCCGGCTGCTCATCGTATAAAATCGCTTTTTCACAATAACCGATGCGATCCCCTTCGATTGCGCTTGCAATTGAAAACTCGATATCCTCGGTCAGCAGATGGAATTTCCAACCGTCATATTTGCGAACAATCTCGCTGCTGATTAAAAATCCGGTGCCGGAAATGGCACAATTTGTTCCCAAAATCATGCGGGCATTGTTTAAATACTTCGCTTCCCTTAAAAACCAGAGCGAATAACCGGCGGTAATCCAGTTTGTACCGTAGTTTTTAGAGTTGCGGTAGCTGGTAATAACCGGATATCCCTGACAGAACACCCGATTCATCTCTTCGATATAGTGCGGGTCAAGCAGATTGTCCGCGTCAAATACAAAAAAAGCATCATGGTAGCTGCTTCCGTAATCCTGCGCAATATGGTGAAAGGCAAAATCCAAAGCATATCCCTTGCCCACCTGCTGCCGGTTCACTCTTTGATAAACCACTGCACCTTCCTGCCGCGCAATCTCTGCGGTGTTGTCGGTACAGTTATCCGCTACCACAAAAATATCAATCAATTCTGCCGGATAGGTCTGATTCTTAATACTGCGCAGAAGATTTCCGATCACCATGCTTTCGTTTCTTGCCGCAATCACCACGCCGAAGCGGTGAAGGGCAGCCGGTGTCCGATCCTTCTCTTTGCGTTTTTGAAACAACACAACCACAATATAAATCATCTGATACAAATAAAATACCGTCAGAGCAATGAAAACCAACAGATTGATTTTCAGTATACAATCTTCCATGATAATAACTCTCCATATCCTTACAAAAGTATCCATGATATACATCTAACGAGTATATCATGGATATTTTAAAAAACAATAGAGAAAATTTAAAAGATTTCGCACTTTCCTATATTTCGGCTTTTTGAAAAAAATTCTATCTTAATTTTGTAAAAGAAATAGTTGATTCCGACAAGGTTCTTTTTCGATTTTTCTCTTCTTCTTCAAAAAGTTTCACCATTTTGCGGTGCATTTTACGCACTTCTTTGTGCTTTTTTTCTTGCCCTGACGCGCTGAATCAAGTTTAAACGCATCATGTGGAACAATCTCACCAACGAAGAAACCACCAACACCCCTACGGCAAGTGCGCCTGCAATCGCAAGGGTATGAATTGCCGTTTCGATAAACAAATCCGTTTGCCCCGACACGCAGTATTCCATCGTATAATAGATACCTCCGCCCGGAACCAGCGGCAGAATACCGATTGTCAAAAAACCGGTAACGGGAGCTTTAAAGACTCTTGCCATAATTTCCGCATAAGCGGACACAATAATGGTAGAAATCAAATACTGGGTCAAATCGTTTCCGGTCGGCGCGCAGGCAACATAAAACACCCAGCTCAACATTCCGCCCGTTGCCGCCGCAATCATGTGGGAAATTTTATGAAACTTAAAGATAAAGCAAAAAGAAAAACACGCCAAAAAGGTGTAGATAAAAACAGGGATTTGCTCTGTCATTGTCATCTTTCATTCTCCTTTTCCTTAAATTCCCGGGAAGAAATAGCGCAGAGTAGAAATTGCCATACCTGCTCCCAACGCAATACCGCCCGCTACCATGAAGGAATCCACCAGCTTAATAATACCTGCCAGCAAATCTCCGCCCAAAATATCGCGCATTACGTTGGTGATTGCAATACCCGGAACCAGGTTCATCAAGGTTCCGATAATCATCTTGTCATAATGAATCGTCCAGCCCATTGCGGTGGTAAACAGCGACAGTCCCGCTACCAGGGCACTGCCAAAAATATTCTGAAAAAAACTGTTGGTATGGAACTTGCCCAGTACAAACAACAATAAAAACAGCAAAATACCGATAAAAAAAGCTACAAACGAATCCTGAAACGCTCCTCCGTAAAACAGCGTAAAGGAAGCGGAGATGGACGCCGTAAAAAACATCTTGGTCCAAAAGCAGTAATCCGGCTTTTCCAAAATCTCATAAAACGCTTTTTTTATCTCCGGCAGCTCCGGTTTTTGAGCGCAGATATGCCTGCACAGGTTGTTAAGCCGGTCAATCCGGTCAAAATCCAATGCGGAAGAACGCACCCGTTTTAATCGGGTCAATTCTTTTCCGTCGCTGTCATTGATTGTGACAATAATACAGGAAGGAATCGAAAAAACCTCCGCTTGCGGGCAGCCGTAAGCCTCCAACATTCTGCGAATGGATTCCTCCACCCGGTAAATTTCCGCGCCGCTTTCCAGCAGCTTCCAGCCGATTTCAGTTGTAATTTCAAGCAGCTGATGATTGTTCATGTTTATCCTAACCTCGTTTCCCAAACGAAATTCCAATCTCAAAAAACACTTTCTTTGTTCTTGACAAACAAAGCCAAAGGTATTATATCATAATCACCGCAACTTTCCATCCCATTTCCCGAGAAAATCTGATTTTTTTCCTGATTTTCTGCCGTAAAACTTTTTCTTCCCCTTATTTCGCCGAAAAGCAGGCGAATATTTTAACAAAAATGCCCGAAAACAACAACTTTCTCCACAAATTCCCATTCCTTTTTTCGGTTAAAGATGCTATAATCAATAGTGACTTACCAATTTTTACCGCTTTTGAAAAACACAACGTCAGGAGAATTATTTTGGATAAATATCGTAAACTGATTTCAAATACTTTTATCTTTGCGGTCGGCACATTCAGCTCGAAAGTGCTGGTCTTTTTGTTAATGCCTTTATATACCAACGTTCTTTCCGAAGAACAGTTCGGTATGGTTGACCTGATGGTACAGGTGGGTAATTTTCTGCTCCCCGTTGTTTCCTGCGGCATCATTAACGGAATTATTCGATTCGGATTGGATAAATACTATAAAAAAAGCGATGTTTTTACCACCGGTTTTCTCACTATCTTTGCCGGATTCGGAATTTTACTGCTGCTTGAGCCGCTGCTTTCCCATATCCCTTATTTAAAAGAAAACACCTTCTTAATTTATGTCTTTGTCCTGATGTCCTCTCTGCGTTCTCTCTGTTCCCAGTTTGTACGCGCAAAGGGGTATGTTAAATTATATGCTCTGGACGGAATCCTCTCCACCGCCACCACCATTTTCTTTAATGTTCTCTACCTTGTTGTGTTGAAATGGGGAATCAACGGCTATATGCTCGCGATGATTTCTGCCGACACCCTTTCCAGCATCTTTTTGTTCTACCTTGCAGGATTGCGGCATTATCTGCGCTTTCGCCATCTTAATCTTTCCACTGCGCGTGAGATGCTGCGTTATTCTGTTCCGCTGATTCCAAACTCCATTTTCTGGTGGATTAACAATATGGCAAGCCGCTACCTGATTGCCTGGTTTTTAGGTGCGCAGGCAAACGGACTGTTTGCCGTTGCATATAAAATCCCAACCATTATCGTTTTGATGTCCAACATTTTCATGGACGCCTGGCAGATGTCTGCTGTCAGCGATACCTCCTCCAAACGAGCTTCCTTTTTCACCCATGTTTTTCTGTGTTATCAGGCGCTCATCTGTACTGCCGCTTCCAGCTTGATTTTGTTTTCTAAGGTAATTACCAAAATTTTGGTGTCCGATGCCTTCTATCCCTCCTGGAGGTTTATTCCGTTCCTGCTTTTGTCCACCGTCTTTTCCTGTATGTCCACCTTTTTGGGCAGCGTGTACATGGTGGAAAAAAAGAGTGTACTCAACTTTATCACCACCGGAATCGGGGCATTGGTCAATGTCGCTCTCAGTTTCTTCCTGATTCAAACCGACCTTCAGGCAAACGGCGCGGCAGTCGCCACATTTGTCAGCTATCTGCTTGTTTTCCTGCTGCGCGTTGTGGATACCAAACGCTTCCTTCCGATGAAATTTCACTTTTCCCGCCTTGTTTTTAACAGCGTTGTGCTGCTTGCGCAGGCAATCATTATGATTCTGGAAATTCGCGGCTGGATTCTTTTCGAGCTGCTGCTCACCGCTTTAATGGTGATTGCAAACATCGGTTCGTTGTTTGCCACCCTGCGTCGCCTGCTTGCAAAACGCTTGCCCAAACCGCACAACGCTTAACCAAAAGAATATAAAGAGAAAAACGCATCCGGTTTATAATACCGAATGCGTTTTTTATTTTTCGTTTGATTTAGCGGTGAAATTCCTTAACCGCTTCTTTTATTTCTGCCAATTCTGCTTCGGACAAATCCTCTCTGGAAAGGAAGGAAAGGATCATCTCTTTGGAAGAACCTGCGAATACGCGGTTGCACAGATGTTCCAGCTCAGACTGACGAACCTGTTCTCTGGTAACCAGAGGGGTTACGATGAAGCCCGGTTCCTGTCTTTCCAGCGCTCCTCTTAAAGTCAGTCTTTTAATTACTGTATAGGTGGTATTCTTTTTCCAATTAAAGGCATCCAGAGAATATGCTGCCAAAGCGGAAGCGGAAATCGGTGCATTTGCCCAAATATACTCCATTAACGGATATTCTGCTTCTGAAATTTTTACACAACTCATATTTTACACAACCTTTCTGAATTTGTAAGTACAAAGGTTTTTCTCACTGGTTTAACTCTACCATATTAGTTCTTCTCTGTCAATCGAAAATGAAAAATCGTTTAGAAAAGTTTACAAATTATGCGATTTTTTATGCCCCTATTTCGTCATGATTTCACCATTTTTCTAATGGTTATATGATATAATACAACTTTTTTAAATTTTCATTGTCTTTTTCGCCAAAGCGCGTTTTTCCTTTTTTCCCTTTTCTTCTAATGAAAAATCAACATTTATTCGGTTTTATGCTGTGTTTTGATATTCATAATTTATTCTCGTTTTCTTATTTTTTCTGTGTTTTCCCGGTGCTATACTGAAAGATAATCTGAATTAGGAGGTTTTTTATGGACACTTCTGTTTTCGCTCAATCCCACTCCCTCAACGCTTCACTTTCCAAAGAGGAACAAAAAAACCGTATTCGCTCACTGGGAGAAAAACTGTCCGCTTTACAAACAAAACTGCAAACCTTTTCCTTGCCGGTTATCGTTCTGGCAGAAGGTTGGGGAGCTGCCGGAAAAGGCGGTCGAATCGCTGCAATGATTCATACCCTTGACCCCAGATTTTTTCAGGTTATCTCTCTTTCCACTCCGTCTGCCGAAGAACTTTCCAAGCCTTTTCTTGCCCGCTACATGAAACATATCCCCGAAAACGGAAAAATGGTCTTTTTTGATTCCGGTTGGATGGACGAAACCCTGCGTGAGCTGCAAGCCGGTAAACTGACAAAGGAACAATATCAAACGCGTCTGGAAGAAATCCGTATCTTTGAGCGGCAGTTGTGCGACAACGGCTATCTTTTGGTAAAACTGTTTTTCAATATTTCCCAAAAGGAACAGAAAAAACGGCTGAAACGCCTGCAAAGCAATCCGGATACTCAATGGAGAGTGAGCAAACATGACCTTTGGCAAAATCATCACTATTCCCGCTGTTTATCCGACTTTGAAGCATACTGCCGGGCAACCGATTTTCCCTATGCGCCGTGGCATTGGGTAGATTCCTCTCGCCGATGCGCTTCCGAAGCGGAGTGCCTGCAAATTTTGTGCGACAGTATCGAAGCTGCCATTCGGGCAAGGGAACAACAACTCCCTTGCGGCAGCCAATCCTTCCCCGAATCTTCCCCTTTGCAAAAATCCTTCCCGCTGCAGCCCGTTCCTTTTCTCCGACAGATTCCTCTTACCCAAACAATGAGTCGGGAAGAATATAAAAAGCAGCTGAAATATTATCAAAATCGTTTAAAAGAACTGCACAATCAAATCTATCGTTGGAAAATTCCGGTTATTCTCGCTTATGAGGGCTGGGACGCTGCCGGAAAGGGCGGCAACATCAAACGAATTGTCGGTGCGCTGGACCCGCGGGGATATCAGGTAATCCCGATTGCCGCCCCAAAGCCGTATGAACTTTCTCGGCACTATCTCTGGCGTTTCTGGGAACATCTTCCCAAACGCGGGCATATCGTCATCTTTGACCGAACCTGGTACGGCAGAGTAATGGTGGAACGCTTGGAAGGCTTCTGTTCCGTTTCGGATTGGCAGCGAGCTTATACCGAAATCAACGAGTTCGAGCGGCAGCTCAGCGATTGGGGCGCCGTTATTTTAAAATTCTGGATTCAAATTGACAAAGATACCCAAAAACAACGCTTTGAGGAACGACAAAACACCCCTGAAAAGCGTTGGAAAATCACCAATGAGGACTGGAGAAACCGCGAAAAGTGGGACGAATATGAGGTTGCAGTCGATGAAATGCTGCAAAAGACAAGCACTCAAACCGCCCCTTGGCATATTATTGAATCAAACTGCAAATATTATGCCCGCATTAAAACTTTGCGTTTGCTGACCGAAGCGTTGGGGCAGGCGGTAAAAAATGCGGAAAACAGAAAAAGAATCAATAAGAAAGCAGCAAAAAAGGCAGGATAACCTGCCTTTTTTTGTTTAGCCCTGTACCTTTTTCAAAAAAGCTCTGAGCAAATGTTTGGTTTCGGTTAAATCCTGCTGACAAATCATAGCGGAAACGGTGTTAGGATAACGGCACGGTACCGATACCGACAACACACGAACTCCTGCGCAAGAAAGCTGCACACTGCGGCTTTCGTTCTTTACCGTGCTTCTTTCCGGCTGCTGGAGCAAAATCTTTTCCTCTTTTGCCGCTGCTGCGCACAGATTGTATAAATCCGCATCATAGTAGGTCATCTGGTCATGCAGGGAGATTGCCGCTCCCTTTCCCAAACAGCAGGTTCTGTTCCCGCCGCGACCGTCATCTGCCGGAGCCGCGCCTAAAATCAAAGCGATGTCCGGTTTCAGTGCAAAAGCTGCATTTGCCGCCGCGCTGGTCATCGCCTGTGAGCTTGCGTTAAACACAACGTCAATGTCATAATCCCATTCTTCCTTTAACATCTCCGCCAGCATCGCGCACACCGCTCTGGTTTCCATCGCCTTACCTGTAAGATAACCGTTGCCAAAAGCCGCTACTCCTTCGCCCGCAAAGGTTGCCTGAGCGCCCAGAGAAACAGCGCTCTCTGCGCTTGGTTTGGAGGAAGCTCCGATATCAATATACAGTTGGTCAAAGCTGACCGGCTTGTCCTGTTCCTCTTTTGTCTGGAGGTGAATTGGTTTTGTTCCGATTACACCGATGGTTTTGCCGTCAATGCGCACCGCTTTTCCTAAAACCGCTCTGTTATCCAAATCTCCGACATTGGCAAAGGAAAGCAGTCCGTCCTCACGGATTCCGGTTATCATAAATCCCGCTTCGTCCATGCGAGCGGTCAGCATTACCTTTTTATTTCCGGGTTTCTTTCCCTGTTTGTGGCAGATTAAGTTGCCCCTTGCATCGGTTCTGTATTCACAGCAATCGCCCAGATAGGAAATCAGCTCTTCCCGAACTTTTTCCTCTCTGCCCGAAATACCGTCTGCGTTACACAGTTTTTCTATCAGTTCCATCGTTGTCATCCTTCCTTTCCCCCTTTATCGAATATTGCTTGCAACATAAGCCGCTGCCAGCTTCGCAGTATTTTCCATATCTTCCGCGCTGATTACCTCAACTGGTGTGTGCATATAGCGCAGAGGGATACAGGTGCAGGCTCCCTTTGCTCCCGCTCCTGCCATAATCAAACCGTCCGCGTCTGTTCCGGTGCGGTATCCCGCATATACCTTAACCTGATGACGGATTCCGTTCTCTTTGCCTGTCTGAGCCATCCCTTCCGATACCTCGCGGCTTAAAATCGGATTGTGACCTACCATCGGACCGTCTCCAAGCTGTCCGCCCTGATGCGTTTTCAGTTCCGGACTTAATGCAAAGCTGACATCTACCGAGATACAGTGGGTAAATTCTCCCAACGCATTTGCGCCGGTTGCAGCTCCCATACCGCCCACTTCTTCCATAACGCTGAGCAGCAAGGTAACGGAACAAGCGGTATCCATCTCTTTTAACATTCTTGCAGCGGCAATCATCGCTGCGCAGCCGCAGCGGTCATCCAACGCTTTACCGGAAACCTTTCCTTCCAACAAGTGTTTGAGTCCGCCGATGTAAGAAATTCTTGTTCCGATCGGGAATTCCTCTTCCGCCTGTTCTTTGCTCATTCCGGCATCCACATAAAGCTGTTCTAATGTTGGATTTTTTGCAGGGTTGTGTTCTTCCGAAGCAACGATTCCTCGTCTGTCCCCCTTGGTTCCGTGAATCCATACCGGTGCTGCGGTTGCCACTCTGCGGTCAATTCCTCCGCAGCGGGTCACCTTTAAAAATCCGTTTTGGTCAATACCGCATACCATCAAACCAATCTCGTCCATATGCGCTTCCAACACAAC
This sequence comes from uncultured Oscillospiraceae bacterium, assembly GCA_905197685.1. Lineage (GTDB taxonomy): Bacteria > Bacillota > Clostridia > Oscillospirales > Ruminococcaceae > Negativibacillus. The sequence continues at coordinate 112,734 of CAJJZS010000006.1, forward strand.
GTGCGGACGATCCTTTGCCTCTCTTTTTACCTCACAGATTAAGCTGCCCAGCGCTGTTCTGCGAACCGGACCCAAATCTGCAATTTCTTTTTCCAAAAAGTCAGCAATCGGTTTTTCATATCCTGCCACGCCGCCGACCTTTGTCAGTTTTTCCAACAGTTCAAGTGTCTGCATTCTTTTCTCCCTTTCTTATTTTTCTTGTTTTGTGAAACCATTCTCCCAAAAATCCGCAAAAGGGCAGAACATTTTGATGTCCTACCCTTTGCAGCAGCTAAAAAAGCCTGTTATTCTTCGATGTATGCGCTTACTAAAGCACTGTCCCAAGCCCACTGGCTGTCTGCGTCGAAGTTCTTAATCTTTGTGTTATAGAAGTCGAAGTTTTCCGAACAGCTGATTGGCAGGTCAGGCAGAGCCTTGTTGAATTCCTGCTGATATGCCAGCCATTTTGCAGACCAGTCTTCATCATCGCCCGGAGCTACATTTTTCATAGCCTGTGTTACTTCTACCATCGCTTTATCTCTGATATAGTTGCCGTTGTAAGAACCCATGTACTTGTCCTCATCGCTGAAGAAGTACCATGCGGTGTTTACAGTAGCAAAGCCGGTAGATACATTGAACATATTGTAGGTTGGTTCTTCGATGTTTTCACGGAACATATTGTTCAGAACAACTGCCCAGTCCATTTTGGTCGGTTCGAGATTCATACCGATTTTTTCCATTTCCGGAGGCAGCATGGTCAGCAGCAGGTTGGTACCGTCGCTTTCGGTGCAAGCCCATTTGATGGTCAGCGGCATCAGTTCGCCGTCTACTTCTTTATGACGAATCTTATCGGTACCTTCTACAAATGCCTCGCCTTTTTCGTTCAGGGTCCAGCCGCCGTCAATCAGAAGCTGTTTTGCTTTTTCGGTATCCAAAGAGTAGTGGGTCAAAGTTTCTGCCAAAGCGTCTTTGTTGTCCTGGTATTCCCACAAAGAACGGCTGTAACAACCGTCTACTACAGTACCGTAACCCTGAGACATCTGTTTGGTGTATTCGTCACGGTCGAAGCAGTATGCGATTGCCTGACGAACTTCTCTGAACTGTGTCGGACCCAGGTCGCAAACGAACAGGAATTTAGAGTAGGAGCTTCCGTCATAGGAAATTGCATCCAGCGGAACGCCTGCATCTACCATGTCCAGACCTTTATTGATTTCTTCACCGCCGGAAACACCGCGGATTAAGTCAACGGTTCCTGCTTTCAGCTCGTCCATCTGGGTTGCTTTGGTAACTGTTTTTACAATAATTTTTTCAATGTGCGGGGTTGCGCCTCTGTAATCGCCGACATATTTGTCGTTGCGGGTCAAGGTGCAGATTTTGGTTGCCGGATCATAGCTACCGAAGTTGTAAGGACCGCAGGTAACCTTTGGCAGGAATCGGTAACCGGTGCTGGAGTTGCCGATGGTTTCGCCCAGCAGTTCGTTTGTAAAGTTGCCTTCGATGTAAACACCGTTGCCGTCATCTTTTACTTCACAGTCAGGTGCGATAACAGACATTGGGTATGGCTGAACGGTAACTAAGGTCAGCTCGTAGTAGTTTGGCAGCTCATCTGCCGCAATAGTCATAGAGAACTGATAGTCGCCCAGCAGACGAACGCCGGAGAATTCTTTCTTCTCGCCGCCATTGAATTCTTTGTAACCGTCAATGCTTGCCAGCAGAGCGGTATCTGCCTGCAGGGATTCAAACTGGGAAGAGGAAATGAGCAGAGCAGAGAATACATAATCCTTCGCAGTGATCGGTGTTCCGTCATTCCATGTCAGATTTTCGTTGAGGGTGAAGGTGTAGGTTTTAGAACCGTCTTCATTCTCTTTTGCATCGTATTCTTTTACTACGGTCGGGTCTACTTCAAATTTACCCTCTCTTGTAAATACGATATTGGAGTAAGCGTTGATCAGGGCTTTGATTCTGTTGTTTGCTTCGCCATTGGTCCAACCGGTCATAAAGTCGTTGGTAACGTCGGAGCCGACGCCGACAACCACTTCGCCGCCGATCGGAGCGTCAGCCGGAGGCAGACCGGAAGCTTCTTTTTCATCCTCAGCGGAATCTTCTTCTTTTGCTTCCTCGCCTGTTTCGGTTTTGCTTTCTTCTTTGTTTTCTTCGGTTTGCTCTGTTTCATTGGTGTTTGTGGAAACGGTATCTCCGCCGCCGCAAGCTGCCATAGAAAGGGACATAGCCATTGCTAACAGCACAGCAAGTATCTTCTTTCTCATTTTGAAACCTTCCTTTCCGTTTCTGCGTGTATATTGCATACACAAATTTATTCACACCCAACAACATCTGCCATTGGGTTTGCGACAATTAGCGTAAAAAGAAGAACCAAATTACCGCCAAAAAGATGAGAATCACAACGATGACTGCCGGCAAAAAGGTAATGATCGCCGCCAGTATCATCGCCAGCAAATCATTTTTTTCCAACGGCGTTTCTTCCATCGTCTTTTTAAACTTCTTTTCGCTTTCCGACGGTTTCACAACCCGGTTGATCTTATCCCAGAACATTTGGTTCTCCTTTCCCTTTCGTTGTCCTTATAAAACTTTATGGTCCAAAATATGGTGACACGCTACAAAGTGTCCCGATTCCACTTCCTTAAAGTCCGGCGCTACCTGTTCGCAGATTTCGGTACAGTAACGGCAGCGTGTGTGGAATTTACAGCCTTTCGGCGGATGAATCGGGCTTGGAATATCACCTTCCAGTAAAATCGCTTCGTGTTTTTTATCCACATCTGTGGTAGGAATTGCAGAAATCAAAGCCTCGGTATATGGGTGCAGCGGCTGACGGAACAGTTCTTCCGAGGTTGCCAGCTCAACCATATTTCCCAAATACATAACGCCGATTCTGTCCGAAATATATTTTACCACGCTCAGGTCATGGGTGATAAACAGATAGGTCAGATTTTCCTGTTTCTTTAAATCGGAAAGCAAGTTCAGCACCTGGGACTGAATCGAAACATCCAGCGCCGATACCGCCTCGTCGCAGACAACAAACTTCGGTTTTACTGCCAGAGAACGGGCAATTCCGATACGCTGACGCTGTCCGCCCGAGAACTGGTGCGGATAGCGATGCAGCATAAACGGCTGCAAACCGCAATCGGTCATAACCTTTAAGATATATTCCTGCATTGCCGCATTGTCCGATTTAAAGAATTTATGCGCAAGCAAACCTTCCCCGATAATCTGTCCTACCGTCATACGCGGATTTAAGGAGGAATACGGGTCTTGGAAAATCAGCTGCAAATCGCGTCTTAATTGACGCATTTCGTTATAATTGAGCTTTGCAAGGTCGATTCCTTCGTCGCGGTTCTGTTCGTGCTTTTGGAATTCTTCGTCATTTGCATACTGCTCGCGCAGCCGCTCAATTTCCTTTTCGCAGCCTTCAACCTCAACCTGTTTTTCTGCGGCAATCTTTTCGTGTTTTTCCACCTCGGATTTTGCCGCATCCAGTTTGGATGTTAAGGAAGTAGTATCCTTCTTTGCTTTGGTAAGCTCTGAAATTTTTGCCTCCAAATCTTCCTTATCCAGTTTTGCGCTTTCCAGTTCACTCAGTTCTTTGTGCCAGTTTACCGAAGCCTCATATTTTTTGCTGAACAGCTCGGAAACCTTGGACATATCCTCCAAAGTGATAAAACCGCCGACTAACTGTGCAATATCCAGATAAGCATCGTTTGTTTCTTTTACCAGCTTATCCTTTTCTTCCTTCTGACGGTTCTGTTCTTCCTGGGAAAGCGATTCGTACTTCTGCAAAAATTCCTTGCATTTTGTGTCCAATTCCTGCCATTTTTTCTTTCTTGCAGGCAGGTCTTTGAGTACTTCTTTAACATACTCCGGCGCCAGAGAATCCAGCGTTCTTCCGTAGTACATTGTTTTACCGTCGGTCTGATGATACAGCTGAAGCAGCGTTCTGCCGAAAGTGGACTTTCCGCAGCCGGACTCTCCTACCAGGCCAAAAGTTTCGCCCTCATAAATATCAATGGAAATATCATCGTTTGCGTGTACAAACTCCTGATGTTTATTGAATACGGATTTTTTCCCCACCGGAAAATACTGCTTTAAATGGGAAATTCTTAACAATACTTTTTTATCATTATTTGTTGGCATGACGCTCCTCCTTTTCCGGGTAGAAACAACGAACAAGATGATCGTCTTCTAACGCAAGCAGTTTTGGTTCTTCGTTCATGCACTTTTCGGTTGCGTATTTGCAGCGCGGAGCAAATTTACAGCCTTTGGGCAAATCCAGCGGATGCGGAACTGCGCCGGGAATTGCGTCCAGACGAACACCGGTTGGGGTATCCAACCTCGGAATGGAGGTCATCAACCCTTCGGTGTACGGGTGGCTGTATCTGTTTTCTCCAAACACCTTGCGTACCGGCGCTTTTTCCACAACCTGTCCGCAGTACATTACCGCTACCTCGTCCGCCATCTCATTGATAACCCCGAGGTTATGGGTGATAAACAGAATAGAGGTTCCCTTTTCTTCCCTCAGGTCGTTCATCAGCTTTAAAATCTGTGCCTGAATGGTAACGTCCAACGCGGTGGTCGGTTCGTCTGCAATCAACAACTTCGGGCGGCAGGCAAGAGCCATCGCAATCATCACACGCTGACGCATTCCTCCCGAAAGCTGATGCGGGTACTGTTTTACTACCTTGTGTGGGTTCGGGATACGAACGTCTGCCAAAATTTCAACTGACTTTGCAGCCGCTTCCTTTTTGCTCATCTTCTGATGAACCATAAACACTTCGCTTAACTGGCGTTCGATGGTGAACACCGGGTTCAGTGAGGTCATCGGTTCCTGGAAGATAACAGAAATTTCATTTCCCCTGATTTTATACATTTCTTCTCTGGTACATTTTGAAATTTCGCGACCGTCAAACCAGATTTCGCCGCTTTCAATGTATCCGTTTCCGTCTAAAAGATGCAAGATGCTCATCGCGGAAACGCTTTTTCCGCTTCCCGATTCTCCTACGATTCCAAGCGTTTTTCCCGCTTCCACCGAGTAGGAAACACCGTTTACTGCTTTCACAACACCCTTTTTCGTATCAAAAAAGGTATGTAAATCCTTTATTTCCAGCAAAGACATTTGTTTTCCTCCTACCGTTCGTTCGATTTCGGGTCAATCGCGTCACGCAAACCGTCGCCGATAATATTGATGCTGATGGTGGAAAGACCCAGCGCAATCGACGGGAATACCCATCTCCACCAATAAGTTCCGATTACCTGAGAAGACTGCGAACCGCTGAGCATATTTCCCCATGTCGGAGAAGGCTCTGTTACACCGAATCCCAGGAAGGAAAGGCTCGATTCGGTCAGCAGACAGGTTGCAAAGCTGATAGTCAGGTTTACGATAATAACTGTGATAACATTTGGCAAAATGTGCTTAAAGATAATGCTGCTTTCTTTAATACCCATTGCTTTTGCCGCAGTAACAAATTCTTTTTCACGTTCTGCCAGAATCTGTCCACGAACCAGTCGCGCCAGTCCCGGCCAGCTCAAAATACCTAAAATAACCATGATTAAGCAGATACGCCCGATATCCGATACCTTGTTGCCTAAAACAGCGGATAAAATCATCGCCAAAGGCAGGAACGGCAGCGCGCCCACAATCTCTGCCAGACGCATCAAAATCATATCCACCTTGCCGCCGTAGTAACCGGACAGACCGCCGACTAAAATGCCGATGATTGCGGAAATAATAACCGAAATCGCACCGATGGTCATAGTCATGCGTCCTGCTGTCAGCAAACGGGAGAAAATATCTCTGCCCAAAGCGTCGGTTCCCATCAGATAACCCTTTAATCCCCAAGTTACCACCTTGCCCTCGGAAGTAATACCGTAGTTCTGGTAGTAGCCGGAGTTTACCGATACCAGATTTTTTGCAGAGGAAGGAACTTTTGCCTGTTTGTTGTTATTTCCGCCCCAGCTGTAAGCAGTTCCGTCATCTAACAACGCAGTAAAATGGTTTCTGCCTCCGGTCAAAGCAGTCACTCGTCCCTGAATTTCTTCCGGCACAGTTTTAATTTCATAATCGTTGCTTCCCCATACTACAACGCGCCCGTCATCCAGCAAAGCTGCGCCGGATTTGTCGGTAGAAGCAACATCCACTGCGTGTCCCTGAATTTCTTCCGGAATCGCGCTGAACACATTTTCTCTGTTGGACATACAAACAATCTCATTGTCCTTGGTCAGGCACAGAGCGGTAATCGGGTTGCTTACGATTTTTTCTGCTTTGCCTTCCACCTTATCGGTGTCGATATCTGTTGCACTCTCGTTGCCCCAGAAGTAAACATCTCCGCTCTCTGTCAAAGCAAAGGAGGTCTGATATCCCGCTTCAATCTGTTTAATATCGTCTAAATCTTCCACTTCCGCCGGCACTTTTCCCAGTCCCATACGGTCATATCCCCAGGTGAACACCTCTCCGTCCTCATTAAGCGCAAGAACGTGGTCCTGACCTGCGGATACCTGTTCGATTTTTCCCATGTTTTTTGGCAGCTTTTTGAGCTTATCGGTCAGATTACCCCACTCGTACAGGTTGCCGTCATTGTCAATACCCACGCCGTAAACCGGACCGTTATCAATCTGTTTTGCGTTTCCTGCCAACTGCTTCGGTACATTCATAAAGGAAAATCCTGGTTTTACATTCTGCTGGGTCGGGTCCTGGAAAGACAAATCCACCGGAAAAAAGAACGGCAGAATCAAACAACACAGAAAAATAAACAGAAAAACAGCAATTCCTGTCATGGTCAGTTTGCTTTCGCGGATATTTTTCAGTACAGTATGAAACGGACTTTGAATTTGTTCTTCCTCCAGTACAGACATTTCTTCCGCCGGATTCTGTCCGAAAAACATTCTTTTTAAAGTCTGTCCAAATCCGGACTTTTTCTTTTTATTTTTTCCCATCTGCTTCTCCCTCCTAATCCAGTTTTACGCGAGGATCTACAACACAGTACAGTAAATCCATAATCAGGTTACCGGTCAGAGTAAGAATTACATAGAACATATTCATCGCCAGCACAACCGAAAAGTCCTGCTGCTTCAAGGAGTCAATCAAAACCTTACCGATACCGTTCCACATAAACATACTTTCAATAACAACCGATCCGCCGAAGATGCCGACAAACCAGCTGGTAACGATGGTAACAACCGGAATCAGCGCGTTGCGGAAAGCGTGGGAGTAGATAACAACCTTTTCCCTCAGACCCTTCGCCCTTGCTGTACGGATATAGTCCATGCTCAGCGCTTCAATCATTGCTGCACGAACATATCTCGTAATGCCGCCCAACGAGCTCAAAACCATAACCAGCAGCGGCAGCACCATATGATACATGGTATCCAACGCCTTTTCCCAGCCGGTTCCCTCAAAGCCTGGCGTGTTGACGCCGGAAATGGGGAAAATTGGTATCTTGATGGCAAACAGTACGATACATACCAAGGCCACAATAAATGCAGGCAAACTGTATCCGATAACGGTACTTACCTGCACCACGTTGTCAAAGGTGCTGAACTTATGCACCGCCGTCGAGATACCCAGCGGTATCGTTATGGCAAACACCAACACCAACGACGCTACGTTCAAGATAACGGTATTTCTCATCGGAGGACCTACCATGTCGATAACATCGGTACGGTAAACCGCCGAAAAACCGAAATCACCTTTGAGCATATTGGTAATCCAGTTGACATACTGCACATAAATCGGCTTGTCCAGTCCCAAGCGCTCTCTTGCTGCCTGATACATAATCTCATACTTCTCAGGGTCGGTTGTCGCTTTGGTGGTATCCAGCATCATACGCGCCGGATCTCCCGGAACCATCTTATAAATTCCAAACATTAAAATGGATACGATAAAGAATACAAAAACTACATAAACCAGTCTTTTTAAAATATACTTTACCATTACTTCACCCCTCACAATCGTTTTGCATTGACATCAAGTCCGCATTTCTGCTCTCAAACAGTTGTTTTTTAAGCCTCCTTATCCATTTGTATCATCAAAGTTATCAAAATATTAACTTTATTTTACAAAATATTAAATAGAGTGTCAACTGAGCCACCCCGCTTCTCTATATCCCACAATATTTTTTATTCATTTTCCGATATATTGTTTATTTTGAAGAAGTTTTTCTTTTTCTTCTTCACTTTTATTCCATTTTATTTTAAAATTATCCAAATTTCTCCTCTTTTCTTCCCTATTTTTTTGTTTTTTCGGTCAATGAAATCGAAATTTCGGCTTATTTTTTGTTCGCTTCACACAAAATTCAGTTTACTTTTTCTTCCCTTTTTGTTGTATATTATAAACAAAAGAATCGCAGAAATTTCAGCATAATCCATACTGAACCTTCTGCGATTCTTATTTTTTCTTTATTCGGTTACATCTGCAAACTGGCTCTGATACAATTCCGCATAGAATCCGCCCTTTCGGAGCAGTTCTTCATGATTTCCCGTTTCCACAATGTCGCCGTCCTTCATAACAAGGATTAAATCCGCATTCCGAATGGTGGACAAGCGATGCGCGATGATAAAGCTGGTGCGTCCTTTGGTCAGCTCGTCCATCGCCCGCTGAATCAAAATCTCGGTTCTGGTATCAACACTGGAGGTCGCCTCGTCCAAGATTAAAATTTTCGGGTCGGAAATAATCGTTCTGGCTATGGTCAACAGCTGCTTTTGTCCCTGGCTTACATTAGTTGCCTCTTCATTGAGGACGGTATCATATCCCTGCGGCAGGGTGCGGACAAAGTGGTCTACCTGCGCCGCTTTTGCCGCTGCAATAACCTCTTCATCGGTCGCGTCCAATCTGCCAAAGCGGATGTTCTCCCGAATCGTATCGTTATACAACCAGGTATCCTGAAGCACCATGCCAAAGGAATCCCTTAAATCTGCTCGGTTAAACTGCTTTACATCGTATCCGTTGAGCAGAATTGCGCCCTCGTTGACATCGTAAAAGCGCATCAGCAGTTTTACCATCGTTGTCTTGCCGGCTCCGGTCGGTCCGACAATCGCCACCTGTGTTCCCGGCTGAATGATTGCGGAAAAATCATTGATGATTGTTTTTTCCGGCACATAGCCAAAATGAACATGGGCAAAGTAAACCGAACCGTCAATCTGCTGCTGCGAGATAGAATCCTTCGGATCCGCCGGTTCTTCCTCTTCTTCCAAAAAAGCAAACACCCTCTCGGCAGCAGCCGCTGTCTGCTGAAGAACATTGGAAATGTTGGCAATCTGGGTAATCGGCTGGGTAAAGTTTCGCACATACTGGGTAAATGCCTGAATATCACCCACTGTAATGGAACCTCTCAAGCTCAAAAATCCGCCCAGAACACAGATTCCCACATATCCGATATTGCTGACAAAGTTCATCAGCGGCATCATCATACCGGAAAGGAACTGGCTCTTCCACGCTGCATGGTACAGGTTTTCATTGAGCTGTTCAAAGGTTTCAATGCTGTCCTGCTGTCCGTTGAAGGCAGTGACAACGGTGTGTCCGCCGTACATCTCCTCCACATGGCCGTTGACGTGTCCCAAATATTCCTGCTGTTTTCGGAAAAACGGTTGGCTCTTTCTTACCACCGTTCCCACAATCATAACGCTGAACGGCAGGATACACAACGCAACCAAGGTCATTGCCGGGCTGATGGAAAGCATCATGCACAGCACGCCGATCATCATGGTGACATTGGTCACAATCTGCGACAGGCTCTGGTTCAGCGTTTGGGTGATGGTATCCACATCGTTGGTAATGCGGCTCAGCACTTCGCCGTGCGGCACACGGTCAAAGTAGGAAAGCGGCATCCGGTCAATCTTTTCGCTGATATCCTTTCTCAGCGAATAGCTCAATTTGGTCGCCACGCCGGACATCACCCAACCCTGCACATAGCTGAGCAGCGCGCTGAGAAGGTACAGGCAAGCTAAAAAGATTAAAATTTGTCCGATTGCCCCAAAGTCGATACCGCCGCTTCCGGTCAGCATCGCCACTAGACCCTCAAACAAACGGGTTGTTGCCTGCCCTAAAATTTTCGGTCCAAAGATTGCAAACACCGTGCTTGCGGCAGCGCACAGCAGCACTAAAATAATTCCCGGCAAAAAGCGTTTGAGATAACCGAACAGTTTGCCCATTGTCCCCTTGAAGTCTTTGGCTTTTTCTCCGGGCATCATTCCACGAGGTCCGTGACCTCCCATTTTCGGTCCTGCCATTATGCCAACTCCTCCTTCGACAACTGGCTTTCCGCAATCTCGCGGTAAGTCTTACAGTTTTTCAGCAAATCTTCATGTTTGCCGATTCCCACAATCTTTCCTTCATCTAACACAACAATTTGGTCCGCCTGCATGATGGTGGAAACTCGCTGAGCCACAATAAACACCGTCGCATCCTGCGTATATTCCCGCAGAGCTTTTCTCAGCTTGGCATCGGTTTTAAAGTCCAGCGCAGAGAAAGTATCGTCAAAGATGTAGATTGGCGCTTTCTTTACCAACGCTCTTGCAATCGAAAGACGCTGACGCTGTCCGCCCGAAACGTTGGTTCCTCCCTGGCTGATTTCGGTATCGAATCCCTGCTCCAGTTCGTTGATAAATTCGCTTGCCTGCGCCACCTGCGCGCTCTGTTCCAGGGTCTGCTGCGTTGCCTGTTCGTCCCCGTAACGCAGGTTGCTTGCAATCGTTCCGCTGAACAGTAATCCTTTCTGCGGAACATAACCAATCTTGTCCCTGAGTTCCTGCTGCGGCAAATCCCGTACATCAATTCCGTCAATCGTAATCTTACCGTCGCTGACATCATAAAATCTCGGAATCAGGTTAATCAGCGTTGATTTTCCGGAACCGGTGCTTCCGATAAATGCAGTGGTCTGTCCCGGTTTTGCGGTAAAGCTGATATGTTCCAAAACATCTGCATCCGCTCCGTCATAGTGGAAGGATACGTCCCGGAATTCCACTTCGCCGTTTACTTTTTGCGCAAAGTGTTTTGGCTGCTCTTTGTCCGCAACCTTATTTTCGGTCGTTAAAATCTCACTGATTCGGTCCGCAGAAACAGAAGCTCTCGGAACCATAATAAACATCATGCTGATAAATAAAAAGCTCATAATAACGTGCATCGCATACTGGATAAACGCCATCATATCGCCCACCTGCAAGTTGCTTTGCGCAATCTGCTTGCCGCCAAACCAGACAATCAGCAACGAAATCCCGTTCATTACAAAGGTCATGATTGGCATCATTGTCGCCATCGCGCGGTTGACAAACAGGGTGTTGCCTGTCAAATCTCGGTTTGCCTTGTCAAAACGCTGTTGGATAAAGTTCTGATTTGCAAAAGCGCGGACAACCATAATGCCGGACAGTTCTTCTCTGCTCACCAGATTTAAACGGTCTACCAGACTCTGCATCTTTTTAAAGCGCGGCAAAGCGACACTGAACAGAATCAAAATCAGTCCCAGCATAATAATCAGCGCCAAAGCCAGCACCCATGCCAGACTGACACAGGTAGAAAGACCCATAATCAAACCGCCGATACCCATGATCGGGGCAAAACAAAGCATACGAAAACCCATGCTTAAAAAGTTTTGAATCTGGGTAATATCGTTGGTAGAACGGGTAATCAAGCTCGCTGTAGAAAAACGGTCCATCTCGCTGTTGTTAAAATAGCTGACCTTTGCAAACACATCACGGCGCAAATCCCGTCCGACGCCTGCGCCCAGTTTTGCAAGACAGAATCCTGCTCCAACCGCACAGCCGGTCAGCAGAACCGTCAGTCCCAACATTTTAACACCGACCGTTAAAATATAATTGGTTTGAATCGAATCGGTATCTGCTCCTAAACTAAGATAAAAACTCTTTACCAAAACCGCACCGGTCTGTTCCGTCATACTGGACGGAGTTGCCTGCGCTTCCTGCATTGCTTTTTCTACCGTTTCCTGCATTTGCGGCTGATTCAGCAGCTGCGACATCTGCAATAAATCCTGCTCGCTGACGCTCTGCGTTTCTGCGCCGGCAGCGGCAATCTGTTCGGTCACTCTGACTAAAGCGTAAGATGCGCGGGAAAACGCCTGATTTGCTTCCTGCACCGCTTCCTCGGATTCTTTCAGGGCATAATCTCCCGCCTTTAATTTCGGGTAGGTTTTTTGCAGTTTTAACAGCTGTTCTCCCGAAGTCAGTTCTTCATAACTTTGCTCTGTCGCTTCTCTGTCCTGCTCGGACATCAGCTGAAGCATCAGCTCCATCGTCTGCGCGTCAATCGCCTGCGGAGCCGAATCGGTAATTCCTCCCTGCTGCAAGCCGACATTGACAATATCGCTCATATAATTCGGTAAGGTCAGTTCAAGCATCGCCTGTCCGAACAGCAGCATCACCGCCCCCAGCAACAGCGCAAGATACGGTTTTAAGTATTTTTTTAATTTCAGCACCTTGTTTCCTCCTTCTTTCTTCTTTTTCTTTCCTGATTTCCTGTCGGTATTTCCCGGGAAATTGCAGAAATCTTCCTGTTTCCCTTTTTATTTCCCGGGGAATATCTTTTTTCGGGAAATATCCTTTTCTTTTGCAAAATACCAATCGAAAGCGGTCGGGAAAGATTCGCTTTTCCCGACTTTATTTCCCGGGAAATAGGCAAGTTATTTTTCCTTTTGTTGGCTCTCTGTTTCCTGTTCCATAATGCTTGCTAGCTTATCCAAAACGCGGAACATCGTTTGGGTGTCCTCTTCCCCCATCTTTTCCATGATTGCGTCCAGCTTCGCCACCATGCTGTGATAGGAAGTTTTCAGCAGCTCATCTCCTGCTTGAGTCAGCTGAATCCAAACCGTTCTTCGATCCTTTTCATCGGGGAATCTGTGTACATATCCCATCGTTTCCAACTTGCTGATTCTCTGACATACTGCCGGCATACTGTGCCCCATCAGGGAAGCCAATACCGAAAGGGTCATCGGTTCAAACGGGTTATGCGGCTGATGATCCATCGGGTCGCGTCCCCCGTGGCACAAAACCATCAAGGTACCAAACTGCGATTTGCTGATTTCCGGCTTCGGAGTCACCGCCATCCACGCCCTTCTCATTCGATCCATTGTCCGAAACATCTGCATCGAACGCTCCTCTTCCTTTTGCATTTCCTTCTCCTTTCTGTGGGAACTCAAATCATTATGATAGATAATTATGTTACTTAATTAGTTTAGTCTTTTTCCTTTTCCTTGTCAATATGCTACAAAACAGTTCATCATTTTTTTACAATGTGACAAATCTTTCCTTATATTTTCCTTCTTATTGATACAAACAAAGGATAACCGGCAAAACAAAACCCCTCCGGTCAAAATTGCCCGATACCGAACAACTTCACCGAAGGGGTTCTTTTTCATTTTTTTTAATCCGTTATTTTACTGCTGCCAGCAGCGCCTCTGCTCTGTCGGTTTTTTCCCAGTTTACGCCGAGGTCCTCTCTGCCCATATGACCGTAAGCGGCGAGCTTGCGGTAAATCGGACGGCGCAGGTCAAGCGTTTTGATAATCTGGGTCGGACGCAGGTCGAATACCTGTTCCACTGCCTGCTCCAGAACTTCGTCCGCTACCTTTCCGGTACCAAAGGTGTTTACATTGATAGAAACCGGTTTTGCAACGCCGATTGCGTAAGCCAGCTGAACTTCACAGCGTTTTGCCAGTTTTGCCGCAACGATATTTTTTGCCACATATCTTGCCGCATATGCTGCCGAGCGGTCTACCTTGGTCGGGTCTTTTCCCGAAAATGCGCCGCCGCCGTGTCTGCCCATGCCGCCGTAGGTGTCTACGATAATCTTTCTGCCGGTCAAGCCGCTGTCACCCTGCGGACCGCCGATTACAAAGCGTCCGGTCGGATTGATGTAAATTTTTGTGCTGTCGTTCATCAGCTCTGCCGGAATAATCGGGTCGATGACATATTTTTTAATATCCTTGCGGATTTGTTCCATTTCTACTTCCGGGGAATGTTGGTTGGAGATAACAACGGTTTCCACGGCAACCGGAACATCGTTTTCATATTCAATCGTTACCTGTGTTTTGCCGTCCGGACGCAGATACGGAAGGGTTCCGTTTTTGCGAACCTCTGCCAGACGTTTTGCCAGCTTGTGCGCCAAAGAAATCGGCATCGGCATCAGTTCCGGGGTATCGTCGCAGGCATATCCGAACATCATGCCCTGGTCGCCCGCTCCGTTGTCCTCTTCTTTGCTGTCCTCTTCTTTTGCTTCCAGACCCTGGTCTACGCCCATTGCAATATCGCAGGACTGCTCGTCAATCGAGGTAATAACGCCGCAGGTGTCGCAGTCAAAGCCGTATTTTGCGCGGTCATATCCGATTTCGCGGATGACTTCGCGGGCAATCTTCGGAATATCCACATAACAGTGGGTGCTGATTTCACCCATTACCATTACCATACCGGTGGTAACGGCAGTTTCACAAGCTACACGACCGTAAGGGTCCTGTTCCAAAATTGCGTCCAGAACCGCGTCGGAAATCTGGTCACAGATTTTATCGGGATGTCCTTCTGTTACCGATTCAGATGTAAATAAATATTTTGCCATTTGCTTTCTGTCCTTTCTTTTGCTTTGTTCTAAGGTTGATTTTACAAAATAAACCAAACAGCTTGCAGCTTGTTCGAGATCGTTTGCTTCTGTCCGCAGATTGCGGGGCATGAAAAAAGACCCGACCGCTGAGATCGAGTCATTGCTTCCTCATCTCTCGGCTTACCCGCAGGATTTGGCACCTTACAAAGCTGCCGCTTTGCAGGTTGCCGGACTTCACAGGGCCTGTCCCCTCTGTCACTCTTGATAAGGCTGATTCAGTTTATGATGATATGATAATCCCTTTGAGCAATTCTGTCAACAAGATTCTGAAAATATTGTCGAAATCTACAAAGCCGATTTCAAAACCGGAATATCTTTCGGAGATTTTTCCCGATTCCTCATCGTAAAGGGCAGCTTTATTCTTCTACCCGATACATCTGCGGCGCGCTTTCCTTGGTCGCATATTCGCTGACTGATAGCACCTGCACTTTCAGCGGACGGTTTCCCATCTGAATCTCGATGGTATCCCCTTCCTTTACTGCGTAAGAAGCGCGGGCAACCTTGCCGTTTACCAAAATTCTGCCCCCGTCGCACGCTTCGTTTGCTACGGTGCGGCGTTTAATCAGTCTTGTAATTTTTAAATATTTATCCAATCTCATCGTATTTTCCTCCGTTTTGTTTTACAGTCTTCTGCGGTATCTTCTTGTCAGAACCGTTTTTCCGTCCACTGTGTTTTCTATTTTATCTACAAGGGTAAGTCCGTTGTGTTCCATCACCCTTGCCGAAGCTGTGTTATCGTCATCGCAGGTAATCAAAACTTCGCTCAGCCCCATCTTCCGCGCTTCTTCAAGCGCCATGCGCAGCATCATTGTGCCGTACCCCTTTCCCCATTCGGAAAAGCGCACTACATAACCGATGTGCCCTCCGTACCGCTTCAAATCTTCATTGAGCCGATGCCGAATACTGATTTCCCCGATAAATTTGTTTTCTTCCTCGTCCACCAGCCAGAAATAAGAGCTTCCCACCCGGTTCGGCGGCAGATTCCGCTCATAACGATAATGATCAAAGTTTAAAAAAAGTTCCTCCTGATCGGGATTTCCAAAAAAACAGGGGGTTCCCAAATGTTCCTGATACTCCCTGTACGCTTCCCGGTAGGAATCCAAATATCTTTCGCTCGGTTCTTTTAGCCGAATCATCGCCCTCACTCCTGTTTTTTATAAAACAACAGCCCCGGAAACCCGGAGCTGCAACAAATAAAAGAACCTTCTTTTATTTAGACACCATTTCTTTGAGCGCTTTGCCTGCTTTGAAAGATGGCAGTTTGGAAGCAGGAATCTCAATCTTTTCATGAGTTCTTGGGTTGATTCCTTCTCTGCCTGCGCGTTCTTTTACTTCAAAGGTACCAAAGCCAACCAGAGCAACCTTTTCGCCTGCTGCCAGAGCCTCGGAAATTGCGTCGATTACAGCTACAACTGCTTTTTCACTGTCTTTTTTGGAAAGTTCTGTTTTCTGTGCAACAGCGCTGATCAGTTCTGCTTTTGTCATATTTGTTATCCTCCATTTTTCATGTTTCTTTTCTTCATTTGTTTGTCCCAAACGGACTTTTAATTAAAACAGCGGGCAAAAAATGCCCTCTCTGTTTAATTACTGTTCCTTTGCCTGCTTCCACAGTTTTTCCATCTCTCCGATGGAAATATCCTCCAGCTTGATTCCCTGTTCTGCGGCAAGCTGCTCCACCTTTTGGAAGCGGGAAATAAATTTTTCGGTCGAAGCGTTGAGCGCCTGCTCTGCGTCCGCCTTTAAAAAGCGCGCCATGTTCACGGCAGAGAACAAAACGTCCCCTAACTCCTCAAAGCACTGCGCGGGGTCCTCGTCTTCAATCGCGCACTGCAATTCGTCCAGTTCGCTCTCCAAATCTCCCATCGCCCAGTACAGGTCCGGATAATCAAATCCTGTTTTTGCCGCGCGTTTCTGTACCTTCTGCGCGCGCATCAAAGCTGGAAAAGTTTTCGGCACGCTCAGCAGGGTCTGCGTTCCGGTTGTCTGCCCTTTGGTCTGCTGTTTAATCTGTTCCCAGTTGCTCAGCACCTCCTCCGTGTTTTCCACCTGCACGTCGGCAAACACATGGGGATGGCGGACAATCAGCTTTTTGCAGATTCCGTCGCACACATCGTCAAAGTTAAAGGTTCCCTGTTCCTCCTCGATTCTTGCATGATGCACCACCTGAAGAAGAACGTCCCCCAACTCCTCCTTGAGCAAATCCCTGTCATTCATATCAATGGCTTCGCACACTTCATACGCTTCTTCCAGCATATCCTTGCGCATGGATGCGTGCGTCTGCTCCCGATCCCACGGGCAGCCTTCCTCGCTGCGCAGAATTTTCATAATCTCCAGCAAATCATTGATATCGTACTTTTCTTTTCTTTCATAAGATACGCTCATGATACCACTCTCCTGCGCCAAAGAATTTTTTACCTGCAACATCGGCTGATATTGGCGACTTATATATATTACCCTAAAAGCGAGTACTTTTCAAGTATTTTTGCCATTTTTTCGCCGTTCGGAAGCAAGATTATATCCTCTTTTTTAATTGCCCGAAGCAGTAAAAGCGCAAAAAGATAAACAAAACCGCCCGCTGCAATCGAAAGGAAAACCGCAAATCGGGAAATAAAAAAGCGGGAAATCAGATTTTGCGCAAGTCTTGCCGCAGCCGCGCACAAAACGCCTGCCAAAAGCGGCTTGAAAAAAACGCCTCGTACACTGTCCTTGCCCACCGAACGATACAGCGCAAAAACACTGAAAACGGTAATCAGCAGGTAGCAAACCAGCGTCGCCCACGGAACTGCCCGAATATTGACCGACGGAATCCCCACAAAAATGTAGTTCATCGCCAGTTTTACTGCGCTGCCCGCAAGAATCAACTTGACCGGAAGGGATACCCTGCCCACCGCCTGCAACAGGCTGTTGGTTGTTCCCGTCATGGCAATAAAAATTGAAGCGATCCCCAATACCTCAAGCAGCGGCGCACCCACCGCCGCCTCGCTGCTGTATCCGAAAAACAACGCGCAGATTTCCGAGGACAGCGCGCTGATGCCAAGCCCTGCCGGAATACAGACGATTGCCGTAATGCGCAGCACGGTCGAAATGCTCTTCGCCGTTTTTTCCGCATTCCCTTTGGCAAAGCTCTCCGCCACGGCGGGCAGGGCGCTGACTGCCAGCCCCGTTGTCAGCGCGGGGACTAAGTTTGCAATCACGCCGGCTTTGCCGCTGTATGCCCCGTAAAGGTAGTTGTGAACGGTATTGTTGACAATTTCCGCCTGCGGAATCTGTCCCGGATAGCAGGAAAGCAGAGCTTGCGGCGAAAGCTGCATCGCGTCGGAAAGCCTGCCCGTCACCGTCATCAAATCAATCATGCCGGAAAGATTTACCGCAAGCGACCCCATACACACCGGTATCCCGATCACAACAATGTTTTTTAACAGTATCGCAGAGCTTTTCGGTTTTGGCGCATACATCACCAATTGCTGCGCAACGCCGTCCCCCTTTTTTCTCCACCGCAGTATGAGATAAACCAGTCCCGCCGCAGTGGAAAGGCTCACTCCCAGCACCGCCGCCGCGCTCGCTGCCTGCGCAATCATCGCCTGCGCCTGCTCCTCACCGGAACACGCCACCCCCAACACAGTGCCTACGGAACAATACTCCTTCCGGGTCAGGTACAGCGCCCCCCAGGTCAGTCCCAAACCGAATATCATCTTTGTCACCGCTTCGATAATCTGAGAAATCGAGGTCGGGTACATATTCTGCATTCCCTGATAATATCCTCGGTACGCCGACATCAGGCAGCAGGTCAGCACCGCCGGAGCCAGACAGATGATGGACAGCTTTGCCCCCGGATTGGGAATCAGATTGGCAAACGCGCCTGCGCCCGCAATCATCACCGCCATGCAAATCACACCCGTAATCAGGAAAAAAAGGCGGGAAAGGCGAAAGATTTTGCGGTTGTCCCGGTATCTTCCCAGCACGCAGTTTTCCGAAACCATCTTTGAAATGGCAACCGGAAAGCCTGCCGTCGCAATCGTCGCAATCAGATTAAAGATTTCATACGCGTTGGTAAAGTAAGAATATCCGGTTCCGCCCAGCATATTGCTGATCGGTATTTTAAACAGCATACTGACAACCTTAACCGTCACCGTTCCAATCATCAAAATCATCGCGCCCTGCACAAATCCCTGCTTTTGACTTGCCTGTTTCACCCGCTCACCTCTCCCTTTTTTACGCATTTTTAGAACGATACCATATCTTTTTATTTTGTTCAATCCTTTTTATGTAAATCTTTTCTGAAAAAATTACCCGTAAAACGCGTTTTCCTTGTAACCGCCCGCATTTTTTCAGAGAAATATATTGTTATATATATGGTCGGCAGATAACCTTCCATTCATTGACTTTTAAATTTTGCTGTGATACAATACTCTTGCTTGTCAGAGGACTTGCAATCAAATCAGATTGTTGAAGTGGGATAAGACCGTTTCGGGTTTTATCCCGCTTTTTCTTTTGTATCGCGGGATAAGGCTGTTTCGGATTGATTCCGCTTCCCCTTACGGAGGTATGTTTATGAATCCAAAAATCAAATCTCTTTTTTCTTACCTTGTCCCCGCGATGGGCGGACTGTTTGTCACCTATCTTTACAATGTTGTGGACGGTATTTTTGTCGGACAGGGCGTCGGTTCTTCCGCTCTGGGCGCTGTCAATCTCGCCGTACCGTTTATCACCTTTTCTGTCGCTGTTGCTGCCATGTTTCCTATGGGAGGGGCAACGATTGTTGCCATTCGTATGGGTCGCAAAGATAAGGAGGGCTCAAACCGCGCTTTTATCACCTCTCTTTCCCTTACGCTTGTCTTGTCGGTTGCGCTTATGGTAATCGGCATGGTATTTTCCCGACAAATCGTCACTTTCAGCGGAGCAAAGGGACTCAGCGCCCAAATGCGGGAAATGTCCGCGCAGTATCTGTTCTACTATTCGGCATTCTCTGTCCCTACCCTCATCAGCGCCTGCCTTTCGGTCTTTGTCCGAAACGATGGGTCGCCCACCCTCTCCTTTGTCGGAATGTGCGCCGGCGCCGCTGCCAACATCTTTTTGGATTGGCTGTTTCTTTTTCCTCTTGATATGGGCATTGTCGGCGCGGCAGTCGCCTCCGGTCTGGGACAGATTCTTTCCGTTTTGATCCTGCTCTCCCACTTTATCTTAAAAAAAGGAGAGCTGCGATTCAATTTTTTTCAGACAGATGTTTCTCTGATGAAAAAAATCTGCAAACGCGGCTTACCGGAAGCGGTAACACAGCTCACAACCCCCGTCACCGCGCTCTGCTATAACCTGATGCTCGCAAAACTGATTGGAGACATCGGCGTTTCCACCTTCAGTATCCTGAGCTTTCTCTTTTCTCTTGCAAATGCTGTCCTATCCGGAGCGGCGCAGGGGCTTCAGCCTCTTTGGGGACGCTGCTACGGCGAACGGGATACCGCTCAGATGAAGTTTTACTTTCGCAGCGGTATTCTCATCAATGCCGTTCTTTCTGTTTTCATCTATATTTTTCTGATTCTTTTTGATCTTCCCGTCATTCGCATTTTTAATCGGGACCCCGCTCTTGTACAAACTGCCTCGGCAGCTTTGCCGCTGTTTGCCCTTTCTTTTCTTCCTATGGCGTTGAATCTCATCTACACCGCTTTTCTGTTTTCCACCAAACGCACCTGGGCTGCTAATGCGATTGCCCTTTGCAGAGGAATCTTTCTCAAAGCCGCCGCCATCTTTTTTCTTCCGCTTCTTTTCGGAACCGACGCCGTCTGGATCGCTCCCTTTTTTGCCGAACTGATTACCTTGGTTCTCTCTGTCATACTCAGTAAAACAAACCGCCTCATCTATCGGTAACACTCTGTCATTTATTTTTTATCAGCTTTTTAAATAAAACCGAAAGGGACGCAGTTTCTGTCTTCCTTTCGGTTTTTTAATAAAATAATATTCGATTCCTCTGTAAAACCACCTTAAAAAATAAAAATTTTATCAAGATGTGTGATTGTTGCACATTTCCGTACAACTTTTCCGCCGTTTCGGGGTATTAGTGAAAAGAGGGTTTCAAAAAACACTTTGTAGAAATCGGACTAAAGAGAATTGATTAGAATTAAATTCCGCTCCGATTCCTCTTCCAAATCACCTTAAAAAATAAAAATTTTATCAAGATGTGTGATTGTTGCACCTTTCCATACAACTTTTCCGCTGTTTCGGGGTATTAGTGAAAAGAACCTTTCAAAAAGCGCTTTATAAAAATCGGATCAAAGAGAATCAATTAGAATTAAATTCCGCTCCGATTCCTCTTCCAAATCACCTTAAAAAATAAAAATTTTATCAAGATGTGTGATTGTTGCACCTTTTCGTACAATTTTTCCTCCGTTTCAGGGTATTAGTGAAAAGAACCTTTCAAAAAGCGCTTTATAAAAATCGGGCTAAAGAGAATCAATTAGAATTAAATCTTGCTCCGATTCCTCTGTAAAACCACCTTAAAAAATAAAAATTTTATCAAAATGTGTGATTGTTGCACATTTCCGTACAACTTTTCCGCCGTTTCGGGGTATTAGTGAAAAGAGGGTTTCAAAAAACACTTTGTAGAAATCGAACCAAAGAGAATCAATCAGAATTAAATTCCGCTCCGATTCCTCTTCCAAATCACCTTAAAAAATAAAAATTTTATCAAGATGTGTGATCGTTGCACCTTTCCGTACAACTTTTCCGCCGTTTCGGGGTATTAGTGAAAAGAGGGTTTCAAAAAACACTTTGTAGAAATCGAACCAAAGAGAATCAATCAGAATTAAATTCCGCTCCGATTCCTCTTCCAAATCACCTTAAAAAATAAAAATTTTATCAAGATGTGTGATCGTTGCACCTTTCCGTACAACTTTTCCGCTGTTTCGGGGTATTAGTGAAAAGAGGGTTTCAAAAAAACAGCCCGAACAAAACTGTCCGGGCTGTCGATTCCATAACTTTTATCAATTTTTATTTCGATTCCGTTATCCTAAATTTTTCTGTTGATTTTAAGAAACGGGTATCAACCTGTTTTTTCCGCAAAAATTTCCGTTACAGCGTTTCTTCAATCAGAGGTTCTTCCCCTGCGTCCTGTTTGGGTTCTTCTGCGGACGGTTCTGCCTGCTGCGGCTCATACGGATGCAAAATCACTTCCGCTTTGATTCCTTCTTCGGCAGGCACAATTTCCTGGGTCAGCACCATGCCGCATCTGGAACAGAAATGGGAATCAACCGCGCAGGAAGCGCCGCAGTTCGGGCATTTTTTCACCTTTCTGATTTCTTCCCGCTTTGACTGAAGCTGAGAAAGTTCAGCCAGCAAATCATCTGCGCGCGATACCAGTTCCTCAATTTCGGAATCGTGGTCCGCTCCCGTCTTTTTGCTCTGATAAATCAGCGAGCCAATCTTCTCATAGCAGTCCTGCAAGTCGGAATTTACGCCGACCTCCTGCAATTTGAGCTTGGAAGCCTCCACCATTTCCTCTGTTTTCTTGCCGGCTGCGTTTGCAACCGAAACTGCTTTGTCCAATAAAGAATTTAAGGTGTTCATACTCATCGTTCCATACTCCTTTCTAAGCTCTGTTTTTCATTCATTTGAGTAAAAATTTTTTTATTTGATTTTTTTGCCGATAAACTCGCGGATTACACTGTCTGCCGGAATCGCTTCGGTATCGTTGATGTCAAAAAATTCGTCCAGTCGTTGGTACAAATCGTCCAGTTTGCGGTAATGCTGCGGCGCAATATTGCTTCTTGTTTCCAAAAACGGCAGCAAAAAGCTGTGGAAAATATTCGGCTCATAATCCAGTGTGGTGTCCAGTTTAAAGTTTGCGCTGTCGCGGTAAGGATTGATATACATCGACTCGCCCTCGCACACTTCTTCCCACATTGCCATCGTTTCTTCCGGCGTTGTGTTTCTGGTGCTGCGGTCGCGCACCATTCTGCGCATCAATCTGACATCCTGCGGGGTTAAAATCACCCTGTCCTTGTCGGTAAAGCGGGAGCGCACGCTGGCAAAGATACGCGTTACCTTATCTTCTCCCACAAGCTGGGTCAACAGCGGATTCAGCCCATGCAGCCCTTCGATAATGACAACATCGTCGCCCGAAATCCGAATCTCCTTTTCCCCGCCCGCCGCGCGCTGTCTGGTGTGAAAATCAAAGGTCGGAATCATCGTTCTGCCCTGATTAACCAGCTGGTCGATACAGCGGTTAATCAGCTCAATATCCAACGAGTAGATGCTTTCAAAGTCCGGTTTTCCTTTTTTGTTCAGCGGGGTATCTTTGGTGTCCAGATAAAAATCGTCCAAAGAAATAACCGTCGCCCTTCTGCCGTTGCTGCAAAAATGGCGCGCCAGGGTGTGGGCTGTCGTTGTTTTTCCCGAGGCGGAGGGTCCCGACAGGCAGATTACATCGGTCTTATCCCGATTTTGCGACATCTGCTCGACCACGCTGCAAATCTGCTTGTTATAAAACGCTTCCGCTTCATCAATCAGTCCAAAGTAATTCTGCACCGCCTGCTGATTGATTTCGTCTTTTTCAATTCTCCCGTAATGGAATGGGTCTATTTTCCTCAAAGAAAGTCACCATCCTGTCTTTTCGTTTTAATACCTCGTCAAAATGTTCCACATATTCAAACGGATATTTGTAGTTGAAGATGCGTTCCAGTTTGCCGGTACGGTTCGATTTTAATTTGCTCACCGCTCCGCCTCCTGCGGCAAGAATGGTCTGCGTTTCGTCCATGATATAGATATTATACCTTCCTTCGCAGCCTTTTTTACAGTATCCCGTATTTTCCAGATTACCCAGTGTGTTTCTTTGCTTGTACAGATAGTACGGCATAAAACCGTTTTCCATCAGCTTTTTCTGCGCGTAGGAAACCATCTGCCCCACCTGTTGGGTCAGCTCAAGCGCCTTTTTTCGTTCTTCCGGGTTTGCCCCGTATTTTGCGCTTCTTTTAATCGAAAGGGTGTGAACCGTAACATTTTCGGGATTCATCTTGACAATGCGGTCTATCGTGCTGCAAAATCCCGCTACGGTATCTCCCGGAAGTCCAGCAATCAAATCCATGTTGATGTTGTCAAATCCCTCTTCCCTCGCGGTCAAAAAGCAGTCCTCAATCTCTTTTGCGGTGTGCTTTCTTCCAATTGCTTCCAACACCTCGTCGTTTAATGTCTGGGGATTGATACTGATGCGGGAAATATCGTGCTTTCTTAACACCTTTAGTTTTTCCCTTGTAATGGTATCCGGTCTGCCCGCCTCTACCGTATATTCTTTTAAACGAGACAGGTCAAAGTTTTCCTTCACCGCCGTACAAACCCGATCCAGCTGTTCTGCCGAAAGGATAGTCGGCGTTCCCCCGCCAAAGTAAACGGTGGTTAGGGTAAGTCCCGTATTTTTTACCCGACTGCCGATTGCTTTCAGCTCTTCACACAGCTTTTCCACATAAACCGGTAAAATCTCCTTTGCCCGCTTGCTTGCAATATCGTGCGATACAAAGGAGCAGTAGCTGCATCGGGAGGGACAAAACGGAATCGACACATACAGACTAAAGGTATCGTCGGTCGCTTCCTTTAAGATAGGCGCTTCATGCCGGGCAGTTTCCAGCGCAAGCTCGATTTTCTCCCGACTCACATGAAAGTGCTTTGCAAATTCTTCCCCCGTCTGCTGCGGCGTTTTTCCCTCGTCCAGTCTTTTATGAAACAGCTTTACCGGGCGCACTCCGGTCAACATTCCCCACGCTGCGCTGACCCCCGTCGCCTTTTGCAGCAGGCGGTACATCAGGTCGCACATGATAAATTCCGCTTCTTCATAGGGAGATGTTGGATTTTGCGGCACAGCCTGCTCCAACTGCGTCTTTTCCCCGTTTAGATACAACGTTACCCGCATCACCTGATTTTCCAACCTGTTTTCAATGCAGTCCTCCTGCGCGCAAGGAGAGGGAGCTGTGAGGGGAAATTCCTCCGTTACAATCTTTTCATCGGGAAAAAACAGCATCGCAACGCACTCCGCTTCATATTTCATGCTGTGTCCGACGTTCCTTATATTCATACGCTGTCAGTTCTCCTTTGGTTCCTGATTCGGTTAAGAAAGGCGCATTGCCTGTTTTAAAAACGGATTTGCCAGCTTCTCGTCCTCCAGATTGGTGGCGCTGCCGTGTCCCGGAAAAATCTTATAGTAGCCTTGCAGCTCCCCGATACGCTTTAACGAACCAAACAGGGCGCCTTCGTCCCCGCCGTACAGGTCTGTTCTTCCCATGCTGCCCTGGAACAGGGTGTCACCGACATAAAGCTCGTTGGATTTTAAATAGGTAATGCCGCCGGGGGTGTGTCCCGGTGTTTCCATCACCGAAAAGTTCATGCTTCCGCTGCAAAAGGTATCTCCCTCATGCACCAGAATATCCGGTTCAAACTCCCTTGCATAGGGGGCAACCGCATACGCCATGCTCTTTTCTTTGTCTGTGAGCATCTCCAAATCCTTTTCCCCCATCACAATCTTCATCTGAGGAAACAGATCTTTTAAATCCGCCGCGCCTCCCATATGGTCCGCGTGTCCGTGGGTCAGCAGAAGGTGGGTCGGATTCATCCGATGTTCGTTGATATAATCCGCTACCTTCTGCGCGTCGCCGCCGCAGTCCACCACAACACAGTTTTTTTGTTCGTCCCAGGTCAGGTAACAGTTGGTTCCCAACGGTCCGACATGGATAATTTCCAGATTCATCGGTTGCTCCTCCTTATCGTTTCGGCATGATTTCATCGGTGTCCAACATAATGGTAACAGGACCGTCGTTGAGCAGCTCCACCTTCATATCTGCGCCAAAGCTGCCGTGCTCCACCTTTTTTACGCCCGCGTCCTTTGCCTTTTGCTGAAAATATTCGTACAAAGCGTCTGCCTGCGCCGGAGCCGCCGCCCCGATAAAGGAAGGGCGTCTGCCCTTTTTGCAGTCCGCGTACAGGGTAAACTGGGACACCACCAGCATCTCTCCCCCGATATCGAGCAGGGAGAGGTTCATCTTATCGTTTTCATCGACAAAGATACGCAGATTTGCGCACTTGTCTGCCAGAAAATCCGCTTCCTTTTCGGTGTCCTGCGGACCCACTCCCAGCAAAACCAACAATCCCTGTTCAATCTTTCCAATCGTCTGCCCCTCAACGGCAACGCTTGCATATTTTACTCTTTGAATCAATGCTCTCATAATCTGTTCTCCGTTATTCTTTGTTATTGAATTGCCCGACGCACATCCTCAATTCCCTTAATGGAGCGCAGGCTGTTCAGCAGGTAGTTGAGCTGATCGACCCCGTTTACCTCTACGGTAATCTGAATCATAATCACCGAATGGTCCTTGCTTTCCTTTGCAATCAGCGCGTGCAGCGGAATGTGCATATTGCTCAGCAGAATGCTGACATCGGCAAGCAGGGTATCCCTCGGCTGAGAGGTGATGTCGATGGTGGATTTGAATTTTTCCGAGGTTCCCACCGACGCCCATTCTGCCCTTACCCATCTGCCCTCGTTTTCCTTCGGGGAGTTTAAGACATTGACGCAGTCCTGTTTATGAATCGAAACGCCGTACCCTCTGGTCACAAAGCCGACAATCGGGTCGCCCGGCAGCGGGTTGCAGCATTTTGCAAATTTTACAAGGCAGCTGTCCAGTCCTTCCACGATTACGCCGCTTGTCGGTTTGCCCGGCTTTTTGTTGTTTGCCAGCTGTTGGGTCAGCTGCGCCTTTTCTTCCTCCGGCGCCGAACGGTAGGTCTTTTGAAATTCTTCTTTTACCCTGGGCATCAGACGGGACAGCAGAACGCCGCCGTAGCCGATTGCCGCATAAAAATCTTCCAGCGTGTTGATATGCTGGCGCTTTGCCAGATTAAGGATAAATTCCTCGTAATCCTCTTCGGGAATGTTAATCAGGTTGCGTCTAAATTCCTTTTCCAGTTCCTCTTTGCCGGTGATGATATTTTCTTCCCGGCGTTCCTTTTTAAACCAGGAACGAATCTTGGTTCTGGCTTCGCTGGTCTTTACAATCTTCAGCCAGTCGCGGCTTGGACCGTTGCCCGGACCTTTGGAGGTGATAATTTCCACAATCATGCCGGTTTCCAGTTTAAAGTCAAGCGGCACGATTCTTCCGTCCACCTTTGCCCCGGTCATGCGGTTGCCCACCGCCGAGTGAATGGCGTAAGCAAAGTCGATTACGGTAGAGCCTGTCGGCAGGTTGATAACGTCGCCCTTCGGAGTAAAGACAAAACATTCCTCGGGCGCAATATCCGACTTGATGGAGCGGACAATGTCCTGCGCATCGCCCGAATCCTGCTGAACCTCCAACAGCTGTCTGACCCAAGCCAGACGCTCTTCCAGCTTGTCCTTTTTCTCAATGCCCGCTTTATATTTCCAGTGAGCGGCAATACCGTATTCTGCGGTATAGTGCATATCCCAGGTGCGGATTTGAATTTCAAACGGGATTCCTTTTTTATCCAGAACCGTTGTGTGCAGCGACTGGTACATATTCGCTTTCGGGGTGGAGATATAATCTTTAAAACGCTTCGGAATCGGGGTAAAGGCATCATGCATCAGCCCCAATACCGCGTAACATTCATACGGGGTGTCTACGATAACGCGAACCGCATAGACATCGTAAATTTCATCAAAATTTCTGCCCTGCATATATACCTTGCGGTAGATGCCGTAGATGCTTTTTACCCTGCTTTGCAGGAAAAACTTCATGTTTTCCTTTTCCAGACGGTCGCGTATCTTTTCCTGAATGGCAATCAAAAAGTTTTCCCGTTCCTCTTTTTTGAGCTTTAACATCCGCTCAATCTCTTCATAGGCAATCGGGTCCAAAAAACGCAGGGAAATGTCTTCCAGCTCTTCCTTAATCGGTCGGATACCCAATCGGTCGGCAAGCGGCGCGTAAACTTCCATCGTTTCCAGCGCCTTTTCCCGCTGTTTATACTCTTTCCAATATTCTCCGGTGCGCATATTGTGCAGGCGGTCGGCGAGCTTCACAATGATAACGCGCACATCTTTTGCCATCGCCAGCAGCATCTTGCGCACATTTTCCGCCTGACGCTGCTCCTTGGTGGAATAACTGAGTTTGGTCAGCTTGGTTACACCGTCCACCATCAGGGCAACATCTTCGCCAAATCGCTTTTTAATATCCTCTACGGTGGATGCGGTGTCCTCCACCACATCGTGCAGCAAACCCGCGCAGATGGTTTCGGTATCCATACCCAACTCCACCAGAATCTGCGCCACTGCCAGCGGGTGAGTGATGTAAGGCTCGCCCGACTGGCGCATCTGACCGTCATGTGCCCAATTTGCGTACTCATACGCTTCGGTTATCTTGTCAAAATCATACGGTCTGTTGCTTTCTTTCAATACTTTCATCAAATCTTCAAACACATACATCCTACTCACCAACCTTCAGTTGTCTTAAAATGGTCGATTGTTCCAGGCTGATTTTCCCCGACTGTTCGGGAACCGAAATCACCGGCTCTTCGCCCGCCTTTCGGGTAATTACAATCAGCCCCAGCTCCTGCATCACATCCAGACAGATTCTCATTTTGCAGTAATTAAAGCTGTGCATCCGACACCAGAGCATATCGTAGCCGAAGGGAAATCCCCCGCATTTTCTTAAAAAGCGGTACAAAACCGCCGTATCCTGTCTGTCCGGACAGATATAATTTTTTATCTTTTCTTCCAGTGTTTCCCCTCGGCGGTACTTTTCATAATATTGTCTGCCCACAATCAGCTTGTCCTGATTGATTCCGTGCAGACGAACATCCTTTATCTTGACGGAGAGATTTTTTTCTCCGTTATATTCGTTGATATCCAGATTTGCCGCCACATCCACCACATCTCCCACGCAAAACGGGAAAGCGTAGGTGGACATTCTGAAATAAACCGCCTGTATTGTTTTTCCCTGATAAGAGAGCTTTAGGCGCAGGTGTTTGTTTTCGCTTAACGGAACAATGCCCTCGATGCGGCAGCCGAGCATCGCCGCGGTGGGCAGCTCGTTTCCGCAGCCGAACGGCTCCAGCTCCCTCATCTGATACACCGTTTCCGTCTTTAAAAAGGCGACCGGAAGCACAATATCAATCGACAGCGGTTCCACCGGCATCAGGTCAAAATTTTCCTGCGCATCTCTGCGCATTTCCTCGGCGAAGGCGGGCAAATCCTTTGCCAAAATACTCATGCCCGCCGCCTGATGATGCCCGCCGTACCGGGTGAGCAATCCGCTGCATCGGGAAACGGCTTCAATCATCGAGTAACCCTCAACGCTGCGGGCAGAGCCGCGCGCTTCCTCTCCCTCGACAGAAAACAAAATGCACGGCTTTGCATATTCTTCCACCAGTCTTGCCGCCGCAATCCCAATCACTCCGTGGTGCCAGCCTTTTCCGGCTATAATTAAAATCCTTTGCTGCAAAATCTGCGGATTTTGGGCAATTCGCTGCTCAATCTCCGCATAGATACGGTCTACCAACGCCTTGCGCTCGGTGTTCAGCTCCTCCAGCTGCTGCGCCAGCTCGCAGGCAGAGGAAAGCCGGTCGCAGAGCAGAAGCTCCATCGCAAGGTCTGCCTGCCCCAGTCTGCCCGCCGCGTTGATTCTCGGCGCAATCCCGAAAGCAAGGGCGGTGGAATCCGGCTTTTTACCGGAGAGTCCTGCCGTCTGCATCAGCGCCTTTACCCCAATCTGTTCGCCCAAAGAGATACATTCCAGTCCTTTTTGCACAATCAGGCGGTTTTCCCCGGTCAGCTGTACAATATCCGCTACGGTGGCAATCGCGGCAAGCTCGCCGAAGTGCCAAATCATCTCTTCCCCCGAAAGATCCCCCTCCATCGCGCAGATGAGTTTAAAAGCAACCCCTGCGCCGCAAAGATTGGGAAAGGGGTAGGTACAGTCCTTTCGGTGCGGGTCAACCACTGCGCAGGCTTCGGGCAGCTGTTCCCTCGGCTGGTGATGGTCGGTAATAATCAAATCAATGCCGAGCCGGGCGGCATATTCCGCCTCTGCCAATGCAGAGATTCCGTTATCCACCGTGACAATCAGATCCACCTGCTGCTGTTTTAAAAAATCCAGCGCTCCGCAGTTTAAACCGTAGCCCTCGCTGTCCCTGTCGGGAATATAATAGATTACCCGCGCGCCCAAATCCTCCAAATAGGTGTACAGCATCGCCGTAGCGGTAATTCCGTCGCAGTCATAATCGCCGTACACCGCAATCTGTTCGCCCTGCTCGACCGCTTCGCTCAGCCGCTGCACCGCCTTGTCCATATCCTTCATCAAAAACGGGTCATGCATCCCCGAGGGTTCCTTTGCCGCAAAGCAAGCCGCAGCCTGCTCGGGCGTTATCCCTCTGGCATCCAGAATCCGCGCCGCGACCTCTGAAATTCCGGTTTGACCGATTATTTGTTCTACTCTTTCGGACTCTGCCCGGGGCAGCTTCCATTTTTTTAAAATCACGACCGATTCCCCCGTGTTCTACGTTGTTCTGTCCAAAGTTTCCGGCAGCGCAGACAAATCCTCTGCGCCGGAAACCGACTGCAATTTTCTTTGCAAAAATGTGTGTATAGTATATTTTATCATTTTTTCACGCTTAATTCAATCGTTATTTAGCAAAATCGCAAAAGAAACGCGGCTTCGGACAAGAGCCGAGCCGCATTCTCGTTTAAGGATTTATTTTATCGCAGTTATCCTGAAATTCGCTCAATCTGGGCGGAAAAAAATCTTCCATCGGGAACTGAATCTTTTTAAACATTTCGCACGGGTCGCCGGTGGAATATTCGCTTTCTTTATCCGGGATACAGAAATCATATGCCGGAATCATCATCTGCACCTTGCGCTGAAGCTGCACAATGGTAAACAGCCCCAGGGTGATGTAAACCTCTTTGCTGACCGCAACATCCTGGAAGCTGCCGCCCACCTCGGTGCAAATCTGGCAGGGAATAACCGAGCCGGGGCAGCATTTTTTCTCGGGACATTCAACATAGCGGCAGGCAAGACAGATTGGGTCCACAATCTGAACCACCGCATTGGGCATCGAGGTCATCTGTTCGCTGTTGGCGCAGCAGCCGCTGTGGGAAGAAAAGACGCGGGAATTTGCCTCGCTTCCGTACAGAATTACCTTTTTGGAGAAGTAGGAAATTCCGCAGCAGTTGACTGCCGGTGTGCCGGGCGATAAGTACACAGACATTTCCACCAGGAAATAAAAGGTCATATCTACCGAATAAAATCCCTTGTTAAACGGGACGCTTTCCACATCGACGCAGACATTCAGCACCTTTACCTTTTTGCACTTGATGCTTGCCGCCTTGTCGATAATGGGTTGGGTTTTGTCGCTGAAAAAGACCTGCAAGTCCTCTAAACAGTCTTTGTCGCTGCAGGAATCGTAAATTCGTTCCGCATCAATACAGACCGCTTCTTTAAAGCAGGTGCAGTCTTTTGGGCGGATTGGCTTTGACTCTGCCATAATATCCCTCCGTTTTTCTCTGCGTATTTTTCTCGCAGACCGGCGCGCGAAAAATACGGCTGATTTGATACCTCGCACAAATTTTTATGCCGGTACTCAATATCAGTCTATGAAACAATCGGGATTTTGTGAACCAAACCCAAGAGATTGCCTGCTCCAAAAGCGAAAATCGCTCTTTTTTATATGATAATGCTTTGTCCGGCCGCAAGATAGGATATCCTGTCCCCAAGCTGCCGCTTTAGCAGGTTGTACGCCCTTTTCCCCGTGCAGTGGAAGGTAACATAGCGGCAGGAAAATTGAGAAAGCCGCTGTCCAAAACGCTCGATTACTTCCCGCTTTTCCCCCCGATGCGTAACCGGATTGTACAGATGAAATCCGGAAACGACAACATCAATCTCTCTGCCGATGAGCTGCTGCGCCGCTTCAATAATGTTTTCTATCCCGCAGTGGGCGCAGCCGGCAATCAAAACTACTTTGTCCTGCCGGCAAATCAGCAAGCTCTGCTCGTGTACAAAGGAATCCGGCACAAAATCGTTTTGCATCCTTTGATAAAGCGCGCGGTTTGCCGTTCGGTCCGTTACCGGTTCTATTTCGGAAAGCAAAAAGGCGTCGGGGGCGAGCTTGTGGACCTTTTGGGTAAAAATCAGGCGGGGAACATCCCGTTCGGTTAACAGAACGGAAACAGGAATCGAAATTCCTGCCATCTTTGTAATGTGTTCTGCCAACGCCTCTCTTCTTAAAAACACGGTAGCCTGTTTGTTTTGCTTTAAAAAGTCATGCAGCGCTCCCCCGTGGTCAATATGTCCGTGCGATAAAACAACCGTTTCTATCCGGCGCAAGTCCAACCCCAGTTTTTCCGCATTGGAAAAAAGCAGCCGGGAGTCGGGACCTGTATCAAACAGAATTTGTCCGAATCTTTCGCCCTCCACAAGCAGGCTGAGCCCGTGCTTTGTCTTGATTCCCCGCTTACCGGAGGTGTTTTCTACAATCGCTGTTATCTTCATGTTACTAAGAGAGCTTTGTCAGCTTTGCAAACTTGTACATAATCTTTTTGGTTCCGATTTGGTCAAACAAAACTTCCAGCAGGCAGTCGCCGCCCATCGGGGTAATTTTTACAATATTGCCTTCGCCGAAGGTTTTGTGACTGACGCGGTCGCCCGCTTTCAAGGTGCAAGCCGCGCCCGCCGGAGCATCGGAGCTGTAAGCCATGGTTTTTCTTGCGCTTGCCATGCCGCCCACCCCAATATCGTTGGAGGCTCTTGTGGTTTTCGGGGTCATCTTTTTCATCTGAGCCGGGGTCAGCTTGCGAACCGTTTTGTCCTCCACCTCGCAGCAGGATGCCGGGATTTCGGTGACAAAGCGGGACACCCTGTTTCTCACCGTCTGTCCGAACAGCATACGCTGCGCGGCGTTGGTGATATACAGCTGCTTTTTGGCGCGGGTAATGCAGACATAGGCAAGTCTGCGCTCTTCTTCAATCTGTTCGGGATTGTAGATTGCCTGCATCCCCGGGAAGATGCCCTCCTCTGCGCCGCAGAAAAAGACGTTGTTAAATTCCAGCCCCTTTGCCGAGTGCATGGTCATCATAATCACGCGGTCTGCCTGCTCGTCATAATTGTCCAAATCGGTGTAGAGCGTAACCTCTTCCAAAAATCCGGACAGGGTCGGCAAGATAATCTCCGGCTCTTCCTCCGGGTTATCCGGGTCGATAGAAGGCTGCGGCAGCTTTTCGGTTTCCTCCATATATTTGATAATATTGGACTTTAACTCGTTGACGTTTTCAATGCGGTTTAATCCCTCTTCTCCCTGAGATTGCAGATAAATCATATATCCGGTTTCCTCAAGCAGTTGGTCGAACAGCTCCTCGAGATCCCCTTCTTCCGCTGCTTCTCCCAAGCGTTCTATCATCTGAGTAAACTCTGTCAAAGGCTTGCATTTTTTCGCCAGCGGCTGATATTCGTCCGCATGAGCGAGCACCTCAAACAGCGGCAGTCCCAGCATATCGGCAATTTCCTGCGCCTTATCCAAGGTAGCGTCGCCGATGCCGCGCTTTGGCTCGTTAATAATTCTCTTTAAACGGATTGCGTCCGAATGATTATTGATTACGCTTAAATAAGCAATCATGTCCTTGATTTCCTTGCGGTCGTAGAATCGCTGACCGCCGATAATTTTATAAGCGATTCCCGAACGAATCAGCGCGTTTTCCACCGAGTTGGACTGCGCGTTCATGCGGTACAAAATTGCGTGTTCGGAAAACTTTTGTCCGTTCGCTACATTTTCCAGAATGGTGTCGGCGATAAATTTTGCCTCGTCCTGCTCGGAAAGGGCGCGGTAAACCTTAACCTGTGTTCCTTTCGGGTTTTGGGTCCACAGCGTTTTTCCCTTTCTCTGGGTATTGTGTTCAATTACCGAGTTTGCCGCATTTAAGATGGTCTGGGTGCAGCGGTAGTTTTGCTCCAGGCGGATTACCTTTGTATCGCGGTACTGATTTTCAAAGTTCAAGATATTTTCAATCGTTGCTCCGCGGAATTTATAGATACTCTGGTCATCATCGCCCACTACGCAGATGTTTTGATGACCGCCCGCCAGCAGGCTGACCAGAAGAAACTGCGAATTGTTGGTATCCTGATACTCGTCCACCATAATATAGCGGAAGCGATTGCGGTATTTTTCCAACACATCGGGAAACTGTTGGAACACCTTAACCGTAAAGGTAATAATATCGTCAAAGTCCAAAGCGTTTGCCGCCTTCAGACGCTTCTGGTAATATTCGTACACCTTGCCCACCGTCTGTTCGCGGTAATCGTCGCCCGCGTCGCGCAGCACATCCTGCGGGGTGAGCAGATGGTCTTTCGCTGC
The DNA here is from genome assembly GCA_905197685.1 of uncultured Oscillospiraceae bacterium. Lineage (GTDB taxonomy): Bacteria > Bacillota > Clostridia > Oscillospirales > Ruminococcaceae > Negativibacillus. The sequence goes on from CAJJZS010000006.1 coordinate 146,643, forward strand.
GCTGATGGAAGCTAAAATTCCTTTGGGAGCCATTGTTTTTTCCTGAACGCCCAGTTCTTTGAGCGCTTCTTTAATAATGCGAACCGAGTCGTCGGTATCGTAAACGGTAAAACTGCGGTCAAATCCCAGCAGATGAATTTCCCTTCTTAAAATGCGCATACAGGCAGAATGGAAGGTGGACGCCTGAATATCCAACGCCTGCTCGCCGAGCATCGCCTCCAGACGCTCCTTTAATTCCCCTGCCGCCTTATTGGTGAAGGTGATGGCAAGGATATTCCACGGCTTTACCGGACGGTCGGCAAGGATTCGGCAAATCCGCTCCTCGGTAATATCGCCGTCATCGGTTTTATCCTCCAAATAATCCTGCAAAAAGCGCAGCTCTTCTTCCCCCACCCATGCCGGAACATAGGAGCTGTGGTAAGCGTTGCCGAACTTTACCATATTTGCAATTCGGTTGACAACCACCGTTGTTTTTCCGCTGCCCGCTCCTGCCAAAATTAAAACGGGTCCTTCTGTCTGAAAAACCGCCTCCCGCTGCTTTTCGTTCATTTTGGAAAATCTTTTTTCCAAAACTTGCTTTCTCAGCTGCAAAAAGCGTTCTTCTACTGTCTGTACCATCGCTGTTACCAAACCTTTCCAAACTAAAATTTTTATCAAAAAAACGAATTTGTTTTTACTTCTTCAGATTCCATATTATATCATATCTTCCGCTTAAAAGCTATCCTGAAATCCCGCGCATATGACAGAGTGTACGGCAAAAGGGACGCTCTTCTTTTAAAAGCGTCCCTTTTTACAACTTATCCTGTTTTCCTACTCTTTTTTGCCGGAATAGGTTTGATAATCGGTTTCCTCTTTCACTTTTCCGTCTTCCAAAACAACGATGCGATCGGCGTCCTTTAAAAAATCAATGCGGTGAGAGATGGAAATTACCGTCAGCTCCCGCTCCTGTTTGAGCCTGAGCAGAACATTTTTAATCTCCTCTTCCCCGTCGCGGTCGATGTTTGCCGTCACCTCGTCCAACAAAATCACCTTACAGTTGCGCAGCAAGCCCTGCGCCAATCCCAGTTTTTGACGCTCTCCGCCCGAAAGCAGCAAGCCGTTTTCTCCAATATCGGTATTCAGCCCTTCCGGCAGTCGGGAAAGAAAGGCGGTCAGACCGACCTGACGCAGCGCGGCGTCCATCTCCTCGTCGGAGGCATTGGGATTTGCAAGCAGCAGGTTCTGACGAATCGTTCCCGGGAACAAAAAGGTGTCCTGCGATACCTTTGCAATCTGAGAGCGTAAAGAGGAAGCGCTGATAGAATCAATGCGTTCCCCGTCTGCGGTAATGGTTCCGCTTTGCGGCTCGTAAAAGCGCAGCAGCAAATCAAAGATTGTTGTTTTGCCCGCTCCGCTTGCTCCGACAATGCCCAACCATTCGTTGGGTCGAATCGTCAAATCCAGATGTTTTAAAATATCGCCCCGTTTCGGGTCATAAGCAAAGCTGACATCGGAAAAACGAATTTCTTTTCGGAAAGAAAACTCCCGATTGCCTGCCCGCTCCGCTTTGGGAGATTCCAAAGTTAAAATCTCAAACAGCTTGTCATACTCACCCAACTGTTCCTTAAAGTGGTAGTTTGTGTTCATAAACTGCTTGGCAATCTCGATAAATCGACTGCTGTAATTAAGGATAATCACAAGGCTGCCCAGTGTCAGTTTACCCAACACAATCAAAAAGGCAGACAATCCGAAGGATACCCCTTTAAACACCGCGTCCGAAAAATCGTTGACCCAAATGCCGGAAAGGTTGTCGAACAACGCCACCTTGCTCCAGATTGCAACGCTTTTTTCGTTGACCTGTTTGAGCTTTTCTGCCTGCACCTTTTCCAAAACCATCGCTTTCACCGCTTTGATTCCGCGGAAGGTATCGTTGATAATGCGGTTCATCACCGCATTGTTGGCAACAATCTCGTTCATCAGCTTCTGCACCTTGTTGGCAAAGGCGTTGCTTGGGAAATATGCGACCGGAAAATACAGCAGCAGCAACAGCGCCACGCCCCAATGCAGGGTGAGCAGATAGCCGAAAATGACAATGCCGCAGATACCGGTTGCAATCAGCTGGGGAATATCCATCATCCAAAAGGTGATGTACTGCATCGACTCTTTGCGGCAGTGCGCGGCAAGCTCGGAGGAATTTTCTCCGTCAAAATAAGAAACCGACTGCGCCGTCAGATTCTCAAACCCGCGAATCGCCATCTTTAATCCCAACTTTCGGCAAACAATCGCCAAACCGTAACGGTAAGCGGCTGTCAGCGCCGTTGCCGCCAGCGGAATCAGACAAAACAACAGAATGTACAAAATCAGCGTTTTAATTTCCCGATTGGGAATCAGTACATCCACCGTCCTCTGCATCAAAACAGCGGGAATCAGCCCCACTAACTGAATCAGCAGAAACATCACCGCCGACAGCGCCGAATATCCCCAAAATCCGGGCATCGACTGAATAACCGACCGCCTGACCGCTTTTTCTTTTTCGTTTGCTGTACCCACAGCATATCAGCTCCTTTCTTTGTGAATCGCCTCGATGCCACTATTGTACTAAAGTTTATCTTCTCTTTCAATTCACAAAGCGCCTAAATTTTACCCCCTCCAGTTATAACTATCGACTGTTTTATTTCTGTTTTATTTCTGTTTTATTATATTTTATTTGTTGTATTTGTGCAATATCGTTAATGTAAAGTGATTACTTTCTTTATTTTTTCAGTTTGTTTTTACTCTCTCTAAACCTTCGACGACGGGAAAAAAGGCTTCTCCGAAACATGAAAAAAGCGACCCCGTAAATGGGATCGCTTTGTGTGGCGCAGAAGGAGTCGAACGAGGAAAATTCGGAGTGCCGGGGGCACTCTGAATCCTCGTGAGTGTCCCTCTACTTTTTGCCCAAGCCTTCGGCGACGGGGAAAAAGGCTTCTCCGAAACATGAAAAAAGCGACCCCGTAAATGGGATCGCTTTGTGTGGCGCAGAAGGAGTCGAACGAGGAAAATTCGGAGTGCCGGGGGCACTCTGAATCCTCGTGAGTGTCCCTCTACTTTTTGCCCAAGCCTTCGGCGACGGG
>CAJJZS010000007.1 GCA_905197685.1 uncultured Oscillospiraceae bacterium
AGAAAGCAGCCTGCGGGAGATAGCTTTGAGAAGATTTCCGGTACCACCGGACTGTCGGGCTGTGCAGATGGGGCGCTCATTATGCAGAAAGAAAAACGAACTGACGGAAAGGCTACACTGGAAATCAGTGGACGGGATCAGCCGGATCAGCGGCTGTATCTAAGTAAAGACCAGGAGCGTTTGGTATGGCTTCTCGACCATGCAGAGAATGAGCTTTGGAAGCAGCCTCCGGACCCGGTGCTGGAAGCGGTAGCGAAAATGGTATCTGACGAAAACCGCGAGTGGGAAGGCAGCCCTACAGAGCTTACCGAAGCTCTACGGTTGGATATGGCAGTAAACCGCCTCACTAAGCATCTAAATGTAAATGCCAGCCGCCTGCTGGAAGAACATCAGGTGAAGTACGAAAACAAAACCAAGCATGCCGGAAGGCGCATCAGGCTGACTTATATGGTAGAAGCACCTATGGTTGAAGTAATTAAGTAAAGCGCGACGCTTGCAACGGTCGCGACGGTGTTTTGAGGGGTACTCCCAGCACCGTTGCGACCGTCGCCACCGTTGCGGGAAAGAAAATGTGAGGTGGTGTTTTGCCACCCCATTGTTCAAGAGGGTGCCCCTTTTTAGGGCACCCTAAAGGTTCCGGAAGATGTCGCGATTCACGACACCCTATGCTCCGAAACGGGGCATAGGGTACAGACAAAAAGCGTTCACAGAACGCGCAGCCACAGAATGAAATTCTGGGTTCAACGGGGGGGATTGGGGGGCGCTGCCCTCAACAAGCAGACGGCAGGAAATGTGAGTGTGTATTAACACTCGCATTGCTTGCCGGATTTGTGTGTGGATAGCCACACGCATTGCTTGCCAGATTCTAAAATTAACGAAACAGACCTTGTGCCGCTGCGGAAAATCAACCGAAATTCAAATATCGGGAGGTAACGAGTATGATAAAGATTTTGTCCTGTGAGTTCAACCTGGACACCGCCTGCGTGGAGTTGCGCTTGGATGATGGGACACTGATTTCCATCGACTGCACCGCCGTGGAGAACGAGATGGCGAATAGTATGTACCAGCGGTCAGAACTGGACTGGCTGATCTATAACGATCCGCTGGTCTATGCAGAGCTGATTTTGAATGGAGAACCTGAATTATATCTAAAAGCCGTAACAAAGGAAACTCCGTTTGATTGATGACAAAGAAAATCCGTCAGAAGCAGCATCTTAAAAGGTGCACCTCTGCCGGATTTTTTACATCTTATCAATCAAAGCAAATATGACAGCCTGCCATTCTTCCCTCAACCTTGACCAGCGTTCCAGAAGCTTTTTCTACGTCTCAGTCAAGGAAACAGGGGTGTCCTCTTTGGAAAATAAATAAGACAAATGATACCATACGCAAATTTTCTCTAGGGACAAGGTGATTGGAATGATGCTTTTATAACATTAGTTTAATTTGTAGAATAGTAAAAATAGGACACTCTGGCTTTGATGGGTGAACAGTTTTAGTTATAATTCAGCAATTATCGAAAAGTACTGAATTGACAACGAGTGGCCAACGGGTTAGAATTTCTCTTCCAAAAATAGCCTCATCAACTAAACCTGCATTCAGAGCATCAATGATTCGGCAAAGATAAGATTTTCCATCTATCCACCACGTTTTGTAAGCATCAACCATAAATACATGCTTAATCTTATGACCGGTTCGATTATAAATTTCATTCAACTCAAACCCGTCAAGTTGAGTTTCATAAACACCATCAGCGACTCGACTACCGAAGGTTGTTGCATAATAGTATTCTTTGATTTCCCAAACCATGACAGGATTGATTATACCAGGAAAGGCACCATCAAATCTGCGAGAAGATGCTCCCGCCAGTTGGTGTGCATCATCCATTAAGTATATAAGGCCTCGAGGGTCATCGTTAAAACCAAGTTGCCCAGGGTAAAGATTAGATTTTCGAATAGTCATTTCAGTCAGAATATTTATGATAGCAGTAAAATAGTTAACCTTTTTCATTGCTCCTGATTGTTTGTTCATGGGAATCTTGCATCGAAAATGATTGCGGACAGCTATATCATGCAGTTTATTGAACTCGATTTCGGCTTGTTCAGCGGTCATTAGATTATGTTGAACAACATCATTAAGTACAGTAGCACGTTTTTGAGAATAAAAAATAATGCGTGATACGGTATCGTCATCAATATTTAGTCCATGAGAACTGAACAATGAATATAATTCCGTATGGCAGTAAGTCTTAACACGGCTGTCTGCGCGAGTACGACCACGCTGGGTATAGCCTAATGTTTCAGATACAAACTTAACCAATGACCAAAAGGCCGGTGTGCAATCCGAAAATTCAGCAAATGCCTCCATTATCTTTTCACCTTCCCGAAAATAAATTCGATTGATACGCCGAGAGCGTTAGCGATTTTTTCAATATTTTCAAGAGAGATGTTTCGTTTACCCAACTCAATATCACTCACGTATGTCCGATGTAGACCACAAATATCAGCAAGCGCTTCCTGTGAAATTTGTCGATCAATCCGTAATTCTCGAATGGCTAATCCAAACTCTGTTAGAATGTCGCTCGTTTTGCACATCGCTTGACACCTCCCAATTTCTTTATTATAATGTATCTGTAGACTTTGAGTCTACAGACTATAAGTTACTATGGAGGTGTGCGAAGTGGTTCCAGCATTATTAAAATGGATCGGGAATAAGCAACGTTTTGCTGAAACTATCATTTCATACATGCCTGAAGTATTTAATGATTATTATGAACCTTTTTTGGGTAGCGGTGCTGTAATGGCCCAGCTTCTTGAAGCAGATAGATCTCGAATGTATCCTCATTTTGAGCATGCGTATGGCAGCGACATTCTTCCGTTTCTTGTTGAAATTTTCCAGATGGTCAAAGCAGAGCCTTCAAAACTCTCAGACTATTATGAAAAAGAGATTTCAAAGTATTATGAGAACCCAGATGAGTGTTATTTACAGATCAGAGATCGTTTTAATGCCGATCACAATGCACTGGATTTTTGTTTGTTATCCCGTACTTGTTATTCTGGTGTAATTCGCTTCAGAAAAGCTGATGGCTATATGAGCACACCTCGGGGCCCCCATAAACCTATTGCACCATCGACCTTTTCCAAAAGATTAAATATTTGGTCAGATTTGCTGGAAAATGCATCGTTTAGATGTGAAAGCTTTGATATGGCTATGGATAGAGCAAAAGCTGGAGATGTTGTTTACTGTGATCCTCCATATACTCATAGTCAAGGCATCATTTATGGAGCACAGGCTTTCGATATCGACATGCTGTGGGAAAAAATTAGGGAGTGCAAAGGGCGCGGAGTAAAAGTTATTCTCTCTATTAACGGAACAAGAGAGTCAAAGAAAAAAAACATTTCTGTTATTGTCCCTTCCGACTTGTTTGAGAGGGAAATATACATTGACTGTGGAAAATCTATGATAGATAGACTTCAAAATTCTGGACATGAAATGAAAAATGAAGAGGTACATGATAAACTTTGTTTAACATGGTAATACAAACGATCTTTCGAGTTGTACGACATTTATAACCATGATATTTTGTGCATAAGAGGTGATTTATATGGGAATTTCGCTGGCAAAAGTTAGAATTGAAAACTTTCGTTCTATTGAATCACTTGAATTATCGTTATCCATGACAAATGTTCTTATTGGAGCAAATAATTGTGGGAAGTCTAATTTTCTCAAAGCAGTAAATGTTGCGCTTGGACAAAATAAAACGGTTTCTTCAGATGATATTTATATTGGGAAAGATGAAGTACTGGATAAGACGAAGTGTGCTACTATTGATATTATGCTTCGACCTGTTGATGAGTCTTGCAATATCATGAGTAGCTTTTCAGACTTTTGGATTGGTGTCTTTACCGAGGCATGGATTACCACTGGCGATCCAACAGGAGATTATGTTGGAATTCGTACAGTCCTTCAATATGACGCTCTAAGAAATGACTATGTTATAATACGCAAGCAAATATCGGATTGGGGCGACTCGATTTCTACTGCAACTGTAAGCCGGCGAAAAATGTTTACTGGTGATATGAATACTTTTATCGCAGCATTTTATATGGATGCGCAGCGTGATGTAGTTGACGATATCAAAGATCGAAAGTCATATTTTGGAAGAGCTACATCTCGAGTAGAACTTTCCCCGGATAGAGTGTCGGATATCGAAAGGCAGTTAAATGAAGTAAATACACAGATTGTAGAAAGTATTCCTGCATTGAACCAAACAGCCACTCGAATTGCATCTATTGCAACAACTATAGGAGCACCTAATGGAACACTGGAAATTGAACCACTAGCAAGGAAACTATCAGACTTGCATAAAGGCATGGATATTATATTTAGAGATGGTGAAGCTGCTAGATTATCTGTGACGCAACATGGCATGGGCACTAGAAGCTGGATCTCATTTCTCACGTTAGGGGCATATGTAGATTGGGAAAAGCAAAGTTTGTATGAAGAAGATCCGGAATCTGAGTCTTATATCATGTTGACTATGGAGGAACCGGAAGCACATTTGCATCCGCAAGCTCAGCAAAAACTTTATTCTCAGTTATGCAAATTTTCAGGTCAAAAAATTATAAGCACACATTCGCCAAGTGTTGTGGCCCAAGCAAACTTAACAGATTTGATTCATTTTGAAAAAATTAACGGCAGAACAATAGCCCATAGCTTTGATGGAGAGAACTACACTCAGGAAGAAAAAAATAGGATAAAACGTGAAGTAATTTCATCTCGTGGCGAGTTATTGTTCTCCAAGGCCATTGTACTGTGTGAAGGAATTACAGAAGAGCAAGCATTGCCAGTGTATTTTAGAGAGAAATTTAATATCGAGCCTGCTTTTTGTGGAGTCAATATTATAGGCATTGGTGGGCAGAACTATAAAACATTTCTTAGCTTAATTAAAAATTTTAATATTAAATGGTTTATTTTTAGTGATGGTGAAGACAAAACGATTAAGACAGTAAGAAAAGCGATTAAAGATGTCTTTGGCGTTGAAATGCAGACTCTGTCAAATATAATTGTTCTTGATAATGGTGACGATTATGAATGGCATCTGATAAATAGTGGCTATGTAGCAGAGATAGTTCAAGCTATTTGTGAACATGAAGATGATTCTGAGTTTGTAAACAAGTATATTAATACGCGTAATCATACATCTGCTGGTAGAGAAAAAACAGATCAACCCGAATGTCCAACTTGTCATCAAGCAATATATAGGGATATTATACGGGACTACTCTGGAGATGAAGGATATCGCAAAGCAATCTATGATTGTTGTACATCCAAACAAGCAAAAGCAAGGTATGCTACTATAGTTGCGGAGCGAATTGTTTCGATAGAAGATAATACTCGAAAAATTCCTCCAAAAGTGGCAGAATTATTCGAAAAAATGCAGCCGATTATGAGTGGTGAGAGGAGGTCCGAAATTGAAACTATCTCAGAAACAGCAACAGATAGTCAATCATAAAGATGGGGCTCTTCTGGTTGAAGCTGGTCCAGGTAGTGGAAAAACTAGAGTCCTCATTGAGCGAATTAAATTCTTATTATCATCGACTAGGCGAGGAAAAATTTTGGCACTAACATTCAGCAACCTTGCAGCTGATGAAATGAAAGAAAGGTTGGCTGAGGATATATCTTTTGAAGAGCAAGTTGATCGAGTTACTGTGGGCACAATACATTCTTTTTGTTTGGATTTAGTACAATCACGGGGAAACTTGATTGGCCTAGATACAGATATGGTTTTATTTGAAAGTGAGGAAGATCGCAGAGCTCTTTTGAAGGAGGTTTTTATTGAAAATCCCCAGTTAAAAGATTTCCTTGAGCGATACGATGATAAAAACAAGGTGTTTCAGCGTGCTTTGCAGCTTATCACTGAGCAGAAGAAAAATTTCGTTTTGCCTGAAGACTGTGCTGTTACCGATCCATTTCCTTTTATATACTCTGAATACAACCGGAAACTGCTAGATCAAAATGCAATGGATTTTGATGATATTTTATTCTTTGCATATCGGATACTAACAGAAAATGCTAGTGTTGTACGCATGTACAATTCTCTATACAAATACATTTGCATTGATGAGGCACAGGACTTAAACTTTGCACAGTATCAGGTTATCAAGGCACTATGTGGCGATAATTATTGCAATGTGATGATGGTTGGTGATGCAAATCAATCAATTTATGGTTTTAATGGATCAAACAGTGAATTTATGACCAAAAATTTTGTGGCTGATTTTGCTCCTACAATATATAAGCTTAATGAAAACTACCGTTCAGCGAAACACATAGTAGAGTTTGCTAATCGTTTAGAACATTACGATAGCGTGACAAATTATGTATACGACGGTGAGTTAGTTGCAACTAGGTTGGCAGATGAAGAAAGCGAGGCAAAATATATTGCCGACAAAATTGAGCAACTTATGCAGGATGGACATCCAGATGTAGAGGGCATTATTTCGCCAGAGCGAATAGCTGTTATTGCTAGAAACAGATATGTCTTTTCACATTTGGAAGAAGAGCTGACGAATAGAAATATTCCTTTTTTCTTCAAGAAAAATGCAAGTGGAATTGAGAATGAGTCAGATTTTATGAAAGTGTTTGAATTGTGTATTAGGATACTGATTAACAAAAAAGACTATATCCACTTGCAGCAACTAAAAAAACTGATTGGTGATTCGGCCCTTGACAATCTCAACAATATTAACAATATGAATAGCATGTCCATTTTGAAAGGAGTGTTAACAAATACCCCCTACGAGAAGCTTATATCCGCAATTGGTATCTTGAACAATGAAGTCTTGAGGTTTGGAAACGCGTTGAATGCGCTTGAATCTATCCTTTCAACATTTGATGATGATGAGCGCTATCTCGTTTCCATGGATATTCAACAATGGCGTAAGCATTGGAATAAATATTGTATGCTTGTCCCAAAAGAAAATCGCACATTAACTTCCTTCAGAAACCAAATTTCATTAGGAAAGACAAAAGCGATAGAGGTTAATAATGGAATTGCTCTCTTAACTGCGCATATGTCAAAAGGTTTGCAATTTGATGTTGTGTTCATAATGGGGTTGAGCGAGGGAACCTTTCCAGATTATCGCGCTATTAAATCGGGAAGTATACAACTATCTCAAGAGATGAACAATATGTACGTTGCAGTTACCAGGGCAAAGCGTTTATGTTATATGACTTATCCAGCAAAGAAAAAGATGCCTTGGGGTGATATCAAAAATCAAGTGCCTTCCAGATACATTAAAGAGATTGTAGTTTAATAAAATCTACAAAAATCAAATAAGAATGCACAAGATTGTAAGCCTATGCTGGCAACACCATGGCAACAAAAAATCAGATAGCCCCTACTATCTGAATAATGAAAAGAATACCAATAATCCAAGCAAAATCTCATAAGCAAATCTGTTTAGAAAACATCTAACAGGAGCGAGTGGGAATAAGCAAAAAGTGGATATGAGGGCCCGCAAACCCGCATAAACACTGGGTTTTTGATTTTCAAATTCCCCATTTGATAGCAGATTGATAGCACTCGTCAAATCCCGATTTATTGAGTTTGAAAAGAAAAATCGGGTGGCTTGCGAGTAGCCTGAAAATCCTCATCTTTTTATTCATAAGTAAAAGGTCTAACTGATTTTTGCTGATCAGTTAGACCTTTTTTATTTTGCTCTCATTTACCTGAATTATTTGATTTTGTGCAACAAATGACCTTTCCCGTGGCCTACAAGTGAGGGGATTAGATTAGACCCTCCGGCGGCATCTTGGCACGGATTTGGCTGCTGTCGTACTCCGGGTAATGGTAACGCCAGCGGTCATACTCCTCCTGGGAGATCTCTCCGGCTTCCAGCTTGGCGGCCTGTTCCCGCCAGGTCCAAAGCGTTTCATGCAGCCGGGCGGCGTCCTTGTTTTTGCGAAAGTCCACCTGCAAGGCAAGATCACCGTCCTGCTCCGTGACCTTCAGCCCGTAGTTATCCTCCAGGGTAAACAGCGTGTGCATCAGCCCTACATAGGAGTCTATGTAGGGGACAGAGAGCGCATGGGGCGAGACATCCAGCACCTCAGCCAGGGCAGCGGTCAGGTCTGCCTTTGGGGTTCTTGATCCTGTTTCGTACTGAGCAAGGCGCACATCAGCAGACTTCTCCGGGAAGCCCAGTGACATGCCGAGATATTTTTGTGTCATCCCCCGCAGGAGACGGAAAAAGTGAATTCGTTCACCAATCGCCATATCATCAACTCCAATCGTTGGTTGTCTTTATAAAAAGCGTAGCAGAAATGCTTAGGAAAGTCAAGAGAATACTAAATAATTTTATTTAATTTATTTTGTGCGCGCCGATTGACATAATCTGTTATGCTTAGTATAATGACAATAAGTAAATCATATTTGCCTAGTTATGATAGCTGAAGAAAATTCCTTCAAAATTTTTGGCTGCAAAAGAGGTTGGAAGTGGATGAGGCAGATTGCACTCAAATCAAACTCATAGACGAATCGGAAGTCGCACTCAGTATGCTGGATGAAAGAATTGAAAAAGCAATTATAGAAGTCAGTGTAAGGATGGTAATTCTTAATACGATACAAGCGTATATCAGTACCAATATCAATATGAACAATGCCAACGAAGTCCGCAATGTAATGGCACAACTGGAAAGGATCTCAGAAAAATATGACTGTGCATTTTTGCTTGTGGGTCCATATGAATAAAGGTAATGGAAATAATATTATCCTAGGAGATGATCGAATGAGCAATGTTGAAAAAAGTCAAATTATGGTGTAAAATAATTGCATATATTATATTGGGGGCATCCGTATGGATAGAATTACACAAAGTATGATTGAGGCGTTTAAAGAAGATTTGAGCGTTAATATAGATGATATTTCATTGCTATTTGAATATTTTTCAAATTATTGCGTTGTTAATGATGTGTACGGAGTAAACGATTTTGATGTTGAAGACATTACAACTGGAAAAAATACGCAAGGTATTGATGGAATTGCAATTATTGTTAATCAAAAACTTATTAATACAACTGATGATATAGATTTATTAATTTCGTATAATCAAACAATTTCTGTTAAATTTGTTTTGATACAAACTAAGGGATCTTCATTGTTCGACAACACGGAAATATCCAACTTATTAACTTATGCGAATTTGTTTTTTGGTGATGATGATTCTATTTTTCATACACCAGAGATGCAAAAATTTATAGAATTAAAAAATTATATTTTTAGCAAAGGTAGTAAATTAAGAAAAAATCCCGAATTATTACTATATTTTGTTACATTGGGGAGTTGGACTGATGACACAAATCTCAAAGCAACAGTTTCAGTAGGTAAAGAAGCATTGAGAACAACGAACTTATTTTCTGATATTGAATTTATTCCTTGTGGTTCTGCTGAAATACAAGCTTTGTATAGAAAAACAAAAGCCAAATTGTCAGCTACATTTAAATTTGAAAAAAGAATCACAATGTATTCGCTAAATGATGATGAAGTTGGGTATAGCGGTGTTTTGCCTTTTAAAGAATTTAAAAAACTTATAATAGACGATAACGGAACTGTAAAACCTGTTTTTGAAGATAATATAAGAGATTATCTCGGACCAAATCCTGATGTAAATAAGAGTATATGTAAGACAATTATGTCGGGTAATGTGAATGCTTTTAGTATGCTTAATAATGGAATAACTGTTGTAGCTTCAAGCATTTCGATTCCGGGAGACATAGCAACAATTGAAGACTATCAAATTGTTAATGGATGTCAGACAAGCAACATACTTATAGACAATATGGAATTGTCGGATAATATTGATGACTTAATTATTCCTATAAGAATAATTGCTACGAAAAACGAAAACTTAAAGAATGAAATTACAAAAGCGACCAATAGTCAAACTGCTATAAAAAAAGAGCAATTAGAAGCGTTGTCAACTTTTCAAAAAAATCTTGAAGAATATTATAAAACTTATACCAATCAAGATTCTTTGGTTTATGAAAGGCGTACTGGACAGTTCAGAGACAGCGATATTCCTAAGAACCGAATTATTACTATTCCTACACAAATCAAAACCATTTCTGCAATGTTTTTAAATGAGCCAAGTGCGGTATCAGGGCAATATGGCACTGTGGCTAAAAGAGTGGGCAACAAAATATTTAAAACTTCAGATAAATTAATAATGTATTATCTTAGCGCTCTATCATTATACAAGATAGAAAATTTATTTAAATCAAATAAAATTGATAAAAAATATCGGAGAAGTCGATACCACGCTATGATGCTTTTTAGGATTGTTATGTCTAAGGAGGATTTGCCCAAGTTCAATCAAAAGAAAATGGAAACATATTGTCAGAATTTATTAGATATATTAAACGATGATTCGAAATATGAAAAAGTATTTAAGGGGATTGTTTCTTTCATCGTATCTAAAGGGGAAGATATAGATATAGATAATAGAAAATGTTTTGAAAGAAAAGAAACAACTGATTTTCTTCTTCAGAAGAAAGACGAATTAATGCAATACTTAAAAAATAGTGGTGTAGAGGTTTAATAAAGAGATATTCTAATTGGTTTGATAGCAGAAGTTAATATACCTTATAGAATTAAGATAATATGTATCATTTTATATCAAATTAAGTCAAAGCTCCTAAGCGAAATCAGTTAATATCTGTTTTGTACTTAGGAGTGGGAATAAAATGAAACACCGTAAAATCCCAGCATTTATGCGGGTTTGAGGCGTTCGGAGAAGTCTTTTGATAACAAATTGATAACAGTTGCATAAAAGCCATTATTCTTGTAATCCGGTGGTTTATAGGTTACAGAATGATTGAAAGCGGTTGTGTGGCAAAAGAAATGCATATTAGAAAGCCCATAGCTGTGGGTAGTAACTCATAGCTACGGGCTTTTTGTCATCTTTATATTGTTTATTCAAATAATTGTGTTTATATTCAAATAATATTTTAAATCCAAACAATTTATGAAAATTAGATAATAAAAAGCGGCTCTCAAAGAGCCGCTTGATTTAAGGAATTTACAGAATAATGCTAATATAATTCGGATTCATCTCCGTAATAACGGTAAACTTTTTCATACAGAATTTTTTTGATTTTATCAAAACTTTCTCGGTCCACTTCTTTATTTGAGGTCATAATCATCAAGGGGATAGGATTTTTTCCTTTGGAAATCGGCGGCTGCATATAGGGATAGGTGTTGAGGAACATATTATTTCTGCGATAGAAATTGATTCTGCGGGAAGCAATTTCGGTATTCGGCAGTTCCACTTCCAGGCAAACGGTTTTTCCCAACAATGACAAAAGTTCTCCCAGTGCTTTTGAACCTAAACCGTTTCCTCTGAACTGCGGATTGACGGCAAAATGCTCAAGATGTGCAAAGTTGTCAAATTCCCAAACAGCGAGAAAGGCACGGATCATCTGGGTTTCGCAATCCTTTTCTACATAAATTTGATAGGCAGGCTGATCCAGCAACGCTTTCTGTTCCTCATAAGGGCGGTATTCATCGTCCGGGAAGCTCTGTTCCATCAAATCATATACTTGATCGAAATCTTTTTTCAGAAGTTTTGTTAACATGGAAAATTCTCCTATTCTTTTATGGTATGATTTCTGCATTTCCGCAAGGATTAAGACCATTGTAGCATATTGAATTCTGTTTTTCTATCCCTTTTGTTTCTTTTTGAAAAGACTTTTGGTTTTTCATAATATTTTTGTATGATTGGTTTTGAAATCGGGAAAGATGAAGGGGAAGATATAAAAAATAAGACACACCAAACGGTGTGTCTTATTTGGTCGGAGTAGCGGGACTTGAACCCACGGCCTCTTGGTCCCGAACCAAGCACGCTACCAAACTGCGCTATACCCCGCAATAGTACAAATCCCAATCTCAAGGATTGGGATTTGATGGCTGCCCGACTAGGATTTGAACCCAGACAAACAGAGTCAGAGTCTGTCGTGCTACCCTTACACAATCGGGCAATATCCTTGTTGCTCACAACTTGTTGTTGACAACGTATATTATTATACTCGCTTTTCAAAAAAAGTCAATAGGTTTTTTGAAGTTTTTTTTGATTTTTTTAAAAAAGTTTTTTTGACGGAATTTACAGCCATTATTTGTAAAAAACGCTAAAAATCGAAAAAGGCTATTGAAATAATACTAATTTAGTGTATAATAAAGACAGAAACCAAGATAAAGAATAAATTCCTTATCAACAGGGAAGAAACGATAAAAACAAAAATAGATTTAGGAGGAAAATAATATGGCAGTAGTTCATTTAAATGCAGACAGCTTTCAGGATACTATTTCGAAAGGAAAAGTAATGGTGGATTTTTGGGCTCCGTGGTGCATGCCTTGTCAGTCCTTGCTTCCGGTCATTGATGAGCTGGGTGAGGAACTTGACGGTAACGCCGTTGTTGCAAAGGTTAATGTCGATGAAAACAAACCTCTGGCAATGAAGTTTGGCGTAATGAGTATCCCGACTGTTATCTTCTTTGCGGACGGAGTAGAAAAAGAAAGACTGGTTGGCGTTTATCCAAAAGAAGAATATATCAAAGTAATCAATCAGCTGTAATTACAGCGAACATCTCCCGCTTTTCCGGAAGTTTTTCAGAAAAGCGGGAGTTTTTTTGTTTTTCTTCCACAAGACTTTTTCCGGAGATTTTATATAAAGAGAAGCATTGAATATTTCCGGGGAAATATCAGGGAAGTTAGGGAATATTTCCTGCCTCTTATGGGAATACTGGGGGAAGTTATACAAAATGCGAAAGGGGGAGGAATTTTGATACCGATTATATTTTTAGGGATTCAAGCGGACAGTTCGTTTTTAAAATTGGTGCGGGAAAAGTTGGGAGAACAAAGCGCTTTTCTTTCTAAAGAAGGATTTTTTGCGGGAGAAGAGGGACTTTATTTTTTAATTTGCGAAAAAGAAATTCCTTTTTTGGATGCAGGGGGAGGATTGGTTGTGCTGGGAGAAAATTTTTCTGCAAAAAATGCTCCTGCTCATCTAATGCGTGCGACTTGCATCTATCCTTTTCGCAACAGCGAAGCGCAGAATTTTGTGAAGGAAAGCGGACTTGAAAAAATCTCCTGTGGGGACTGTTTTGGCACTGTTGTCCTTTCCGGAAATCGAGAACAAACGATGGTGACATTACAGCGCAATATTTGTACCCTGAGCGGCTCTGTAACGGAAGCGGGGGATTTTCCTATTACACAATCCCTTTTTGAAAAAGAGGATTCTGTAAGCGTATATGAGCTGTTAGCGTACACTGCAATCATGTTGTTGATTGGTCGAAAAGATTTATTGTAACAGAGCAGAGAACTGAAAGAGCTTTTTTATAAAATAAATTGATTTACAAAAATTTTGACTTTCATCATAAAAGATGTTTACCGAAAAATTCCTCTGATATTTGTCCGGCACGGTGCCATACTATTACTGCAAACGCAAACAGCGGATTCAAAAAGAAATCCGCAAAACAAAATGTGATGATAGATTTGAAGGAGTGTATATCAATGTCTAACTCTAATAAAAATAACACCGGCAGCAACCGTCTGGTCGTTCCGGAAGCACAGGAAGCAATGAACAGATTTAAAATGGAAGCAGCAAACGAAGTCGGCGTAAACCTGAAAGAAGGTTACAACGGCGACCTGACCTCCCGTGAAGCGGGTTCTGTCGGTGGTCAGATGGTTAAGAAAATGATCGAGGCTTACGAGAACTCTATCAAGTAAGCGGATTCGATAAGATAAAAAAGAGGAAGGCATTTGCCTTCCTCTTTTTTATTTGCGAGTTTATTTTTGTTCCATAATAATTTTTTCCATCATTTCATAGGTATATCCATTTTTGTTGCTTTCCCAATTTTTGATTTTCTGAGCAGCAGAACCATACATTGCGTACATTTTGGAATAAGGATTTATTTTTGTCAGACACCAACTCATATCATATCTGCAAGGAATTAATAATCCGTGAGAAATCAGATATGCCTCAGCCTCAGCATACGCATCATATCGTTGATTTAAATCAGTCAAGGTAGCGGCTTTTTTGCACAATTTATCATATTCATGATAAGAATCAAGTAAATCTTTAGTAATTTCAGATTCTTCTACAGTAGCAATATTATTAAAGAGTTCAGAGTACCAACCGCTTCCGTCTAAAGCAACCGCATTATGGAAGTTGCTGGGATCAGCATAGTCTGCACCCCATCCATTAATCATAAAAGATTGTAGACGAGGAATTAAAACTTCATCGGAACGGCTGGAAACAAAAGAGCGAATTTCTAACTTTACAAAATCATCACCCAAGCATTTGGATATTGCATCCTTCAAAACGAGTAGACTGTCAAGTTCAGTCTGGTTATTACCAGCACAATAGGTTACAGCGGTGATAGGAAACATAACACCTTTTGCAGAAAGCTCCTCAATTGCTTGCTTTTTATAGGCAGTGAACTTTTCGTTGTTTAATCGAGTTTGTTTTTTTTCATCTGGTTGAGGAAGAGCTAATTTTTCTTTTACCAAATCTACGTAGTCGGTTCCATTAGGAGTATAAACCATATTTTTCATAGTAAAAGTGAGATTCTCTAACTTCATAGGATTTACAGCATTATAACGCTTATAAAAATCAGAGAGATCTAACCCGTAATACCAAGATAAACGAAATGCTTCATTTGCAACGGCAGCATTCCAATTAGTGTCTGGTGTACCGTCTTCGTTATTTTTATTGAAGTTCCAATGGATAGAGTATGCAAAGCGTGCAACCAAATCTTCTACCAATTGATCATGAAATTTATGATTTGGATCATCATGGATTGCTTTCATTGTAGATTCAGATAATTGTACGTAATCAATTTCTCCGTTTTCGTACATCTGGTAGGCTTTTTCATTTGATTCAACAATTTTATAAGTTACAGTATTAAAAAGACTGCAATTTTTATCCCAATAAGATTTGTTTTTTGTAAAAACAGTTTCATTGTTTGGAATATGAGTGGTAATGGTATAAGGACCATTGTACCAGATTTTATCATATGTTGCAGCAATATACTCTTCAACCCCCAGTTCGTCAATAATTCCTTGTGGAATGGGGGTAAGTCCATTTGTTAAACCGAGGGATGGAAAAAAGGTTGTTTGATCGACACAAGTAAATATGAGAGTATAGTTGTTTTTAACGTCAACTCCGACCATTTCACGGAATTTAGAGCCGTCTGCTGCAGTAAGAGCATATGCTTCTTCTTTACTTAAATTTTTTGTATAATCGTAATATTCTTGAGCACCTTCGATTAAAGAGATAATGTTTTTGTTAAATGAACCTTGACCTTTATGGAAATTTAGACCGAATTCTATTCCAGTAGCAAAATCATGTGCAGTACAATTGGCTTTAACGGTACCTTGGTAATCTACCCAGGTACAATTATCTCTGAGTTTAAAAATCCATGTTTTACCTCCATCAGGAGTATTCCATTCAGTAGCAAGTCCGGGCTTTAACTCGCCTTTATTAGAACATTCCAATAAACCGTCATAGATATTACTGATGTACTCTCCCTCTGCTGTTGTAGAACAAAACACATGACAAAAAGTGGAAACGGAAGAGAGTTTTGCTAAAACAAGATCATTTAAACGAGAATCAGAAAAATTTTCATTTGAATTTTCCTGATTTTTTTGTGCTTGTATTATATTTGATTTGTTTGTGTTGTTTTTTGATGAAGAAATAGTCGAAACAGAACAAGCACTGAGTGTCATAAGGACAGCGAGGGCAAGTCCCAGAAATTTTTTTGACTTCATTTGTGTTTCTCCTTGTTTTTTATGTTATGATGAGATTTATTTGTACGTACATATTCTCATTATAAGAAGAAAAATAAAAAATACAAATTGTTTTTTTGGATAATGTTGAGAAAAAGATTGATTTTATCTATAGAATAAGAAAAGTAAATAAATAATCATTTGTTTATAAAAATATATTGTGAAAAACAAGTAAATGATTTTTAAAAGAAGAATAAAAATATAAGAATTTTAATAATATAAAACAAAAAGAGATATCTTTAATTTTTAATAGTTTATATGATTTTCTAACTGGCTTTTGATATAATACAACTGTGAATGAACTGTAAAATATGAAAAAAAGATTGACAAATTAGGTGTAATTTTTTAAGATTGCTTATTAAGAAAGGCTTTGACAAAAAAGGTTTGATCGGTCAAACGCCGTTTTGGGAAAAATGAAGTCAGCCGAAGAGATACTTTGGCAGAGGAGGAAGGCATGAAAGAACAGGAACAGAAAAAAACAGGATTGCCGGCAGAGCAAACTGCGCTGAAAAAGGCGAGCGATGAACTGCTTTCGGCAGTGGATGCGGCAGAAAAAGAGCTGCAAACAAGCTACCGTTCCATGGCAAAGGAATCGACGGCAAAAGGAAACGGCGAACAGTTTGACAGCGGAGTGCAGGAAAAGATTGATTCTCTAAAGGAGATTAACGGGCAGCTCAAGCAGGCGCATCAGCGTACCATGAAGATGGAGGACGAATTGACCGCGCGTTTTCGCGATATGCAAAAAAGCCGTGACCGAAAGTGGTATCGTTTAAACCCGCCGGCAAATGGTGCGATTGACTTGGAGGAACATCAGCGCAAGCATTTTGCACAGGGCATTAACCCATATAAATTGATGCTGGTTTGTTTTGTGGGCAGTTTTGCGGGCGTTGTTGTAGAATCTTTGTGGTGTATCCTGCGTCACGGATATTTGGAAAGCCGAGCAGGTTTGGTGTACGGTCCGTTCAATCTGCTTTACGGGGTGGGCGCAGTAACCTTGACACTCGCTTTATACAAATTTCGCAACCGCGGTCCATGGCTTTCCTTTTTGGGCGGTATGCTGGTAGGCAGCGTGGTGGAATATGTTTGTTCATGGGGACAGGAGCTGGTTCTGGGATCTCGTTCCTGGGATTACAGCAGAATGCCGTTTAACCTCAACGGACGCATCTGTTTGCTTTACTCCTGTTTCTGGGGAGTTTTAGGTGTGTTATGGATTAAGGACCTGTATCCGAGAATGGCAAAATGGATTTTAAAGCTGCCAAACCGGGCGGGTAAAATTTTCACTTGGTGCGCGACAGCGTTTTTGGTAATCAACTGTGTAGTATCTATGGTTGCCGTATGGCGCTGGTCCGAGCGAGTTCACGATGTTCCGGCACCGAACGGATTTTGGGAGATGATAGACGAACATTTTCCGGACGAGCGTATGGAACGAGTATATGCAAATATGAATTTCGGAGAATCAGAATAACAACAGGAGGCAGCCATAACGGCTGCCTCCTGTTGTTATCGAACATTTAAGAATGTTCAATCGTTTCAATTGTTTGCAAATATTTATCTTTGTACTGATGATACAGGTCGGTGTAGTATTCGGTCAGTCCCTGATGGAGAATCCGACGATATTCGTGGCGGTCGATATTGTGATTTTTTGCCGCCTCGCTGATTAAGTTCATACCGATATTTGCACAGTGGTCTGCAATTCGTTCATAGTTGGAGAGAGATTCGATATATGGGAACGCAGCGTCTACCGAGCATTTTCCGGCTTTCAGGCGCTCGATATGGCGTTCTTTGAGCGTTTCCTCGATCAAATCAATGACCTCCTCCAACGGCTCGATGCTGTTGGCGATGGTGATGTCGCGGTTGCGGAAGGAGGAAATTGCCTTGTCAATACATTCCGAAACGGCGCAGCTGAGGGTCTGGATTTCTTCCAAAGCGGAAGGAGAGAAAGCGCCCCCGATTTCGTACAGACGTTCGGCACATTCCTGAACATTGATTGCATAATCGCCCATTCGTTCAAATTCGCTTTGTACCTGAAGCAGCAGCGATACCTGACGGCTTTCCGTGTCGGTCAGCTGTCCTTCGGCAAGACGAACCAGATATACACTTACGCGGTCTTCCAACTTGTCAATCAGGTTTTCGGATTCACGGATTTTTTCCACCAATTTCTGGTCATAATTTGCAAACAGGGTGGTAACGCGGGTAAGATTGCGGGAAGCAAGCTCGCCCATCTTTAAGGTGCATTGAGTTGCGTGATCAATGGCAAGACCGGGGGAGCGCAGGAAACGCTCGTCCAAAGAAGCTGCGGTGGTATCGTCATTGTCGCCGTCGGTTTCTTCTCCTTTGATGAAACGCATCGCCAGTTTTTCCAGCAGTCCCGCAAACGGGATTAAGAGAAGGGTGACAGTGATATTAAAGATAGAGTGGAAGTTTGCAATATCGTTGCTGTTGATTGCATTATCCCAGAAAGGGAAGCCGATAGTATACTGGAAGGCGTAAACGCCGATTAAGAAGATCATGGTACCGATGATATTAAAGCTTAAATGAACAAAGGCAGAGCGTTTTGCATTTTTGGAAGCGCCGAACGATGCCATAATTGGGGTGATACAGGTACCGATATTCTGTCCGAGGATAATCGGGATTGCGGAAGAAAAGGTAATCTGTCCGGTGGAAGTGAGCGCCTGTAAAATACCGATTGAGGCAGCAGAGCTTTGAATGATAGCAGTAACAACTGCGCCTGCAAGTACGCCCAGAAGCGGGTTGGAGAAGTTTTTGAACAAAGCGATAAATTCAGGAACCTGCTCGAGCGGAGCGACGGCATCGCTCATCTGGAACATACCGAAGAACAGGATACCGAATCCGAGCAAAATTTGTCCCAAATCCTTTTGAGAAGCTTTCTTACCTGCCATAAACAGGATGATACCGATGATGGAAACCAGCGGAGCCCAGGAGGTGGGTTTGAGGAAGTTGATAATAAAATTATCGCTTTGAATATCCATCATACTTAAAATGTGCGCGGTGATGGTGGTTCCGATGTTTGCGCCCATGATAACGCCGATTGCCTGTTTTAATTTGATGATGTTTGCATTAACCAGACCGACAACGATGACGGTGGTAGCGGAGGAGCTTTGTACTGCTGCGGTGACCAGTGCGCCGAACAGAACCGCTTTAAAAATATTGTTGCTCATCTTTTCCAGGGTGCGTTCCAGTCTGCCGCCGGAAACCTTTTCCAAGCCGCTGCCCAACAGGCTCATACCGTAAAGGAAGAACGCAAGTCCCCCCAGCACAGATACGATAATACCGAAATAATCTACACTGCTTTCCATAAAATTCCTACCTTTTCTTTCCTTTTTCTTCTTTTCTTGTCTTCTGCGTGAGATTTTACCTTTTTTTCATTTTGACTTTACTTATATTTAACAAAAAAGCCGACGCATAAAATCTGTCCGCTCACGCAGCGAAACAGATTCAGCGTACTTATTTTTAATTATAACATTAACCGCGCAGAATTGTACAGATAAAAAATCCGCTCAAAACAGAGATTTATTCTTCCCGCAGCGTGGGGAAATTGTAGAAAATTCTCATTTTTAAGGAAAAGGCGTCAGGTGCTTTACTTTTTGCCGTAAAATCTGCTATACTGTTTTAGTTATGGAAAATCAGGGAATAGCATTATTTTGAAAAACGGTTTTTAGATGTGATACAACGAAATTAAGTGGTATATTTTGGGGAAAAGAGGAAAAACGGTGGAAAACCGAAAGGAAGCTGCCGCACTTTTTCCATTTTGCAAAATAGAGGTAGAACAGGGTAAATTTGTTTGAAATATACAAAAAATAGTGGAAATTCCGTAAGAAACGCTATTGTTAGAAAAAGTAACAGAGGGAAGTTTTTTCCCTCTGTTTTTGTGTTTTCTGTTTCTTTACAGAAGAAAAGTAAAAAAGAAAAGAAGAAAATAACGGGAAAAACAGGAAAAAGAGGAAGGGTAAAATGCAGTAAAAACCGCTTAAATAAGGGAAAAATAAAAAAGAAAAAAGGAAAGTTCAAAATGGATGCCAAGCAAAAGAAAAGAAAGAAAAAAATACGGGAAGAGATTTGAAAAAGGAAAAAGGAGAGAGAACGCATTTGTGCAAAATAAGGAAAAAACAGCGTGTATTTGCTAAAATGCACAAAAATATCTTTTTTTAAAGTTTTGACAATTCATGAATTAAATATTAACATGATGGAGTAAGGTAACACCCGTGCGAGGTGTTATAAAATGTTATATTTATGTTACAAAGAAGGGAATGGAAACACATGGATTTAACAATCCTTGCTCCTATCGGAGCAGTACTGGCTTTGCTGTTTGCCCTTTTCCAGGCAAAGAAAGTCATGAAAGAGGATGAGGGTACCGATCTGATGAAGTCCCTGTCCCAAAAAATCCGTACAGGTGCAGATGCTTACCTGAAAAGACAGTACAAGAGCGTAGCTGTTGTATTCGTAGTTCTGGTTGTTATCTTCACCGTTCTGGCATTCTTCGGTCAGGTTAATATGTTTGTACCGATTGCGTTCGTAACAGGCGGTGTATTCTCCGCTCTGTCCGGTTACATCGGTATGAAGATTGCAACCGCTGCAAACGCAAGAACCGCAAATGCAGCTCATCACAGCCTGAACAAAGGTCTGAAAGTTGCATTCTCCGCAGGTTCCGTTATGGGCTTTACCGTAGTAGGTTTGGGTCTGTTGGATACTTCTATCTGGTTCTACATCTTGAAGATGGTTTACGGCGACAATGCGCAGGCAATCGCTTCCGCTCTGGTTACTTTCGGTATGGGTGCTTCCACCATGGCTCTGTTTGCTCGTGTAGGCGGTGGTATCTTCACCAAAGCTGCTGACGTAGGCGCTGACCTGGTAGGTAAAGTAGAAGCAGGTATTCCGGAAGATGACCCGAGAAACCCTGCTGTTATCGCTGACAACGTAGGCGACAACGTAGGTGACGTTGCAGGTATGGGCGCTGACTTGTACGAATCTTATGTAGGTGCAAGACTGTCCTCCATGGCTCTGGGCGTTTCCGCAGGTCTTGGCTTTAAAGGTATGATGATCCCAATGGCTCTGTGCGCTCTGGGTATCTTCGCTTCCATCATCGGTTCCTTCTTTGTAAAAACAGAAGAAGGCGCAGATCAGAAAAAACTGCTTGGCTCTTTGAGAAAAGGTACATACATCAGCTCTGCTTTGGTAATTATCGCTGCATTTGTGCTGATTAAAGTTTCCGGTCTTGGACTCGGACTCTTCTTCGCTATCATTTCCGGTCTGTTGGCAGGCGTACTGATCGGTTACTTTACCGAATACTACACCTCCGACTCCTACAAACCAACCCAGAAACTGGCAGAAACTTCTCAGACAGGTTCTGCAACCCTGATTATCGGCGGTCTGGGTCTTGGTATGAAATCTACCGCAATTCCGGCTGTAATCGTTGGTATTGCAGTACTGGTAAGCTACTTTGTTTCCGGCGGCGCAGACAGCTTCGGCATGGGTCTGTACGGAATTTCCCTGGCAGCAGTAGGTATGCTGTCCACTCTGGGTATCACTCTGGCAACCGACGCTTACGGTCCTGTTGCAGATAACGCAGGCGGTATCGCTGAAATGGCAGGTCTGGGCGAGGAAGTTCGTAAGAGAACCGACGCTCTGGACTCTCTGGGCAACACCACCGCTGCAACCGGTAAAGGTTTTGCAATCGGCTCCGCTGCTCTGACCGCTCTGGCTTTGGTTGCTTCCTACATCGACCAGGTAAAACTGCTTGTTCCGGACTACAACTTCGATCTGTCCGTTATGAACCCACCGGTTCTGATCGGTCTTTTGATCGGCGCTATGCTCCCATTTGTATTTGCAGCTCTCACTATGGAATCGGTTGGACGCGCTGCACAGAGCATCGTTGTTGAAGTACGCAGACAGTTCAAATCCATCCCGGGTCTGATGGAAGGCAAAGCAGAACCGGATTACAGAAGCTGTGTAGACCTCTGTACCAAATCCGCTCTGCACGAAATGGTTCTTCCGGCAATCCTGGCTATCGTTGTTCCGGTTGTTGTTGGTCTGCTTATGGGCGTAGTCGGTGTTACCGGTATGCTGGCAGGCGCAACCGTTTCCGGTTTCGTTCTGGCAATCATGATGTCCAACTCCGGCGGCGCTTGGGATAACGCTAAGAAATACATCGAAGCAGATCACCTGGGCGGCAAAGGTTCCGACAACCACAAGGCTGCCGTTGTAGGCGACACCGTTGGTGACCCATTCAAGGATACCTCCGGTCCGGCAATCAACATCCTGATCAAGCTGCTGTCTATGGTTTCCATCGTATTTGCAGCGGTTGTTGCAAACTGCTCTTTGATTAAGTAGTTTAAAACTCACTCAATAAAAATGACGGAACTCCATTTGGAGTTCCGTCATTTTGTATATTCCGCAGTTTTATTTTTGAATAGGATAAATTGTTTCATAAATGCGCAGCAGTTGGTTATATTTTTCCACCCGTTCTCCGCGGCAGGGAGCGCCCGCTTTCAGAAAATCCGCACCCAAAGCGACTGCAAGGTCGGCAACGGAGCTGTCATAGGTTTCCCCGGAGCGATGAGAAAGAATAACGCTCCATCCTGCGCGTTTTGCTGTCTGTACTGCTTGAATTGTTTTGCTGAGTGTTCCGATTTGATTGGGTTTTATCAATACGGCGTTTGCAGCTTTTCTTGCAATTCCTTCCTGAATTCGTTGTGGGTTAGTGACAAACAAATCGTCCCCGACAATGCGGGTTTGATTGCCCAAGCGGTAGGTTAGCTGGGCAAAACCCTGCCAATCGTTTTCTTCCAATGGGTCCTCTAACAATTTGATGGGATACTTACAGCACAATCCTTCCCAATAAGCAATCAGTTCTTCACAGCTATAGGATAATTTGCTTTTGGGGAGGAGATAACGCTTTTCGCAGTTTCCTTCGTTCTCCTGTGCGGCGGCGCGCCAGCCGGAAGCAGCAGCGTCAATACCAAAAGCAAAATCATGTTCAAAGGAGAAGTTTGCTCGCTGTGCCGCCTCAATGATAAGATTGAAACCTTCTTCTGTCGAGGAAAGATTGGGGGCAAATCCGCCCTCATCTCCGACCGCAGTGCAAAGTCCCTTTTCTTTGAGCAATTCCTTTAAGCGATGATACAGGCGACAGCATCGTTCCAACTGTTGAGGAAATGGCAGTTCTGTTTGAGGAAAAATCATCATTTCCTGAATATCAAGGCTGTTGTCTGCATGGACGCCGCCGTTTAAAATGTTCATCAAAGGAATCGGGAAATGCTCCCGAGAGATATTATTTCCGCCAAGATAACGAAACAGCGGAAGCCGATAGGAAACCGCTGCCGCTTTTGCGCAGGCAAGGGACACAGCGAGGGAGGCATTGGAGCCGATCGGTCGGCAGTTTTGCGGGTCGATAAAGGAACAAAGAATATCGTCAATTTCCTGCTGAGCAGAAATTTCTTTTCCCTTCAATTCGGGGGCAATCAGATCGGTAATCTGCCTGCACGCAGACAATGTGCCTTTTCCGAGATAGCGTTCGGCATCGTTGTCCCGCAATTCTGCAACTTCATACGTTCCGGTCGATGCGCCGCTGGGAACGCTTGCCCGACCGGCGCTTGCATCGTTGAGAATAACTACCGCTTCTACAGTAGGATTTCCGCGAGAGTCCAAAATTTCACGCGCTTTAATACAGTTAATTCGCCGTTTGTTTATCATCATCTTCCGTCCTTTCCGAAAAATATCAAATTTATTTTTCCCAAAAGCTTGCTTTTTATGACAGAAGTCGCTTATAATAAGGAAAATGAATGAATCGACCTGTTTTAGCGCAAACTATGAGAAAAGAAAGGTGGGCAAGTTATGAAGAAAAACAGCGGAAAAAGAATGGCAGCGTTTGTTTTGGCAGCGCTTATCCTGGCTTCGGGACTTAGCGGATGTGCGCGGCAGGCAGAACAGCCGGAAATTTCGGACAGTGTGAACGGACTTTCTGAGGGAAATCCACAGGGAAATAAAGAGGATTCTTCAAAGAATAACGAAGAAAATTTCCCGGGAAATAAAGAAGATTCTCAAAAGGATTTTCCGAAAGACGAAAAACAGGATTCTCCGGAACAATCGGAAGAAAAGAAAGAAACGGTGTCTGCAAAGACAGAAAAATCCGATGAAGAAAAGCCGGAATCTGTTTTGCAGGAAAAAGAAGAGACCGAGCAATCAAAAGAAAATTTGCAAACCGAAGAACAAGCAGCTTCACAGCAGATTCCCGCAGCGCAAAATGTTTCCACGCAGGGATTGGACAACACAAAGTTGGGTTGGGGACCGGGCGGACCGGTGGACGAAAACAATCGACCAAGCGGCGCAGTAAGCTATCAGGAAAAGTACGGGAAATATGACGCTGATTTTATTCGAGAACAGGAAAACAATATTTATCTTACCTTTGACGAGGGGTATGAAAACGGATATACCGATGATATTCTGGATGTTTTGAAAGAAAAAGGGGTGTCGGCGGTCTTTTTTGTCACGATGCCTTATGTAAAAGCCGAACCGGAACTGATTCAACGAATGATTGATGAGGGACATATTGTCGGCAATCACAGCGTGAATCATCTTTCTATGCCGGAAACCAATCCCGAACAGTGCCGAAACGAAATTATGGAACTGCATGATTATGTAAAGGAAAACTTTCAATATGAAATGACGCTGTTCCGTTTTCCGATGGGGGAATTTTCTGAGCGAGATTTGAGCATTGTTCAACAGTTAGGATATCGCAGTGTCTTTTGGAGTTTTGCCTATCGCGACTGGTTGGTAGACGAGCAACCGAATCCGCAGGAAGCTCTCGAAAAGATAGAAAGCAAATGCCACCCGGGCGCAATTTATCTGCTGCATGCAGTATCTCAGACCAATGCGGAAATTTTAGGGCAGATGATTGATGACTTGCAGGCGCAGGGTTATACGTTTTGTAAATATGAATAGATATTAACAGAAAAAATCCCATGTATCGAGCGATACATGGGATTTTATTATCATAATTTTTTAAAGGATTTGCAAAAGGAAGTGAAAAAAAAGAAAAAGTGTGGTAGAATGGTTGTAACGAGCAAAGTCGGTTTGATTCCTGAAAGAAAAAGAAACCGCAAAACAGGCTCATACAGTTTAAAACAACAAAGAAAAGGAGTGTTTTTTATGCAAACAATACAGATGCTCAAAACACTGTGTCAGGCTCCGGGAGTATCCGGCGCGGAAGAAAAAGCGTTAGAGGCGGCAGAACAAATCTGTAAGGAACTGGGAGAATGCAGCCGAACCGTTCATAAAAGTCTGGTGTGTGAGGTAATGGCTCCCGAGCAGGGCAGACCACACCTTTTATTGGATGCGCACATTGACGAAATCGGTTTAACCGTAACCCATATTGAAAAGGATGGATTTTTGCGTGTAGCTCAGTGCGGCGGCGTTGACCGCAGGTTGGTGATGGCTTCTCCGGTTGTTGTACATACCGAAAACGGAGATTTTCCCGGCGTAATTGAAGGAAAACCGGAATATCTGCAAAGCGGAGAGAAAAAGAATCCAAAGTTGGATGAAATTTGGGTTGATGTTGGCATGAGCGGGGAAGAAGCAACAGAAAAGATTGCATTGGGCAGCAAGATTACCTTTGTTGGCAATTTTACCGAGTTGGAAAACGGCAGAGTTTCCAGCAAGGCATTGGATGACCGCTGCTGCTGTGCCGCAATTATCAAAGCGGCAGAACAGATTAAAGCATATTGGAAAGAAAATCATCTGGAACCGATGGGACTGACTGTTCTGTTAAGCTCGCAGGAAGAAACCGGGGGTCTGGGCGCATTGACAGCGGCATTCTCTGTTTGTCCGACCCACGCAATCGTAGTGGATGTAACCTTTGGAACAACACCGGAGATTGCAGACAAACATTGCGGCGACCTCAACAAAGGTCCAATGGTCGGTATGGGTGCAGTTCTTAGCCGCAGAATGGCAAAAGATTTGATTGCAGCAGGCAAGGAAGAGCAGATTCCGCATCAGATAGAAGCAATGGGTGGCGGCGGAACCGGAACCAATGCGGACGGGATTGTAAAAGCAGCACAGGGAGTGGAAACCTGCTGCGTTTCTATTCCGCTTCGCTATATGCACACTCCGATTGAAACCATCGCGGTGGAGGATGTGAACAATACTGCAAATCTGATTGCAGCATATGCTAAAAAAATCGGCAGATAATGATTCTTAGACAGGAGGAAGAAAAATGGAACTGAAAAATCAGTTGGATATGTTAAAACAGCTCTGTGAGCTGGACGCTGTTCCGGGATGTGAGGACAGAGTTGCGCAGTGGATTCAAGAAAATCTTCCCAAAGATGTTGCAGCGCGCCGCGATGTGAGGGGAAATCTTATCTGCGAAAAGAAGGGAAAGAAAGCCCCAAGTCATAAAATGATGATTAGCGCTCATATGGACGAACCGGGATTTATCATCACCTATATTGAGGAAAGCGGATTACTGCGTTTTTCGATGATGGGAGATATCGACACCAGAATGGTGGTTGGAAAAGCAGTTCGTTTGGAAAGCGGAAAAGAGGGCGTTGTCGGTGCCAAACCAATCCATCTGCAAAGCGCAGAGGAACGGGATCAGGTATTAAAAACTTCCGCTTTATACATTGATATCGGTGCAAAAACCAGAGAAGAGGCAGAACAGTTTGTTCAGCTGGGTGATTTTGCGGTATGGAGAAGCGAATTTACCGAGATGGGCAGTAAGGTTCGCGCCAAAGCGTTAGGCAGAAGTGTAACCGGACTTCTGTTGTTGGATTTGCTGCATGAAGATGTTGAGTATGATTTTACTGCCGTATTCGGCGCGCAGCATCAAATCGGCGGCGCAGTAATGAATGCGGCATTTGATGTAAATCCTGAAATTGCAATTTCGATTGATTGCGCAGCAGCAGGTGATTTTCCGGGTGTAGGAGAATCCGACTGCATCAGCCATACAGGAAAAGGTCCGGTTTTGAGTTTCCAAAACAAGGGTGTATTTACCGACAGCAAGCTGTTTGAAACAGCCAAAAAAATTTGCAAAGAGAAAGAAATCTCTTATCAGATAAAAACAAAAGTAACAGAAGGAACCGATGCAAAGGAACTTTCTAAGGTTGCAGGCGGATGCCGTGTGCTTCCGGTTGCCGTTTCAATCAGAAATGAAGTTTCCCCGACTGCGGTGTTTGATCCGTCCGACCTGAAGCCAACCCTCAAACTGCTTAAGCATCTGGTAAAACGGCTGGGCGAGTAGAGGAAAACGAAAGCGAGGAAACAAAGATGATTCGTCTTGCATCGGAAAAGGATAGGAAAACGGTAACAAAACTCTGCCGAGAAAATATCTGGGACGGTACAACCGCGCTCAACGCATTTGATTCAAAATGCAGGGACAGCGCCGGAGCAGACAGAGATTACTGTTCGATTTGGCTGGGCGGAGAACAGGGAGAAAGTTACCTGATTTGTAAAACCGGTCAGACTTGCCGACTGATTGGAAGTCCGGAGGAAAAAGACAGAGACGAGCTGTGCGGATTTTTGCAGATGCAAGGCGGAAAACTCAGCGGGAGCAGCCGCCTGATTTGGGATTGCAGCCGATACATAAAAAAAACGCTTCCCGAAACGGCGGCTGTTTGCTGCCCGCGTATGATTTTACGCGGAGAATGTCCGACAGAAGAAAGTCCGCAGGTTCAGCAAAGCCAAAGCCTGTGGAAAATTTATGAAGTGCTGTCTGACGGCGGAAAAAATAAGCGATTTGTCAGTCATGTCAGTCAGGACGAGTTTACGGCAAGGCTTCGTTTTGTACAGCGAGGCGGCGCGCAGTTTTTTGAGGTGCGGCGGGAAGAAAATCCGGTCTCGGTCGGAACCCTTCTTCTGCCGGAACATTCGGATTATGCACTGATTATCAATCTTTGCACCAAAAGCAAATACCGAAAAAAGGGATATGCCGCGCAGATTGTGCGGCATATGTGCAGGGTGGCAGAACAACAGGGCAGAACCCCGATTTTAGACTGCGGAAGCAAAAGCCTGGAACAGTATTACCGGCGTTTTGGTTTTTGTACCGAAGATTATTGGCAGTCGATACAGTTAGGATAATACCTTGCTTAAAAAAGATAGACAAAAGGGAAAGCGGCGAGAAAAGCCGCGCCATCATCAAAAGGAGAACAACAGCAATGAGCTTTTTTCAGATTGACCCCAAATTACGAGAGCTGTGCGATCGGGCAGAGCAAAAAGCAAGTCCGAACTTTCGGGAAATAGACCGTATTGCGCAGTATAACAGCGAAAAGGTGCTGTCCGCATTTATCAAACACGGAGTAAGCGAATCACACTTTACACCCTCCACCGGTTACGGATACGGCGACCGCGGCAGGGAAGTTTTGGACGAGGTGCTTGCGGAAATTTTTGTCTGTGAGGATGCGCTGATTCGCTATAACTTTATGTCGGGAACCCATACCTTGACAGTGGCGTTGTTTGGTGTGCTGCGTCCGGGAGATCGCATGGTTTGCCTGACAGGAACCCCGTATGATACGCTGCACAGCGTCATCGGATTAAAGGAAGGGGCGAGCGGCTCCTTAAAAGACTTTGGGATTGAGTATGAACAGCTGGATCTGTTGGAGGACGGAACGGTCGATTATGAGGGAATCCCGCAGGCGGTGAAGGGCGCAAAGGTTGCCTATATTCAGCGTTCCCGCGGATATTCTCTGCGTCCGTCCCTCTTTGTAGAAGATATTGAAAAAATTGTACAGAAGGTTCGCTCGGTAAATCCTGATGCAATCATTATGGTGGACAACTGCTACGGAGAATTTGTACAGGAAAAAGAGCCGACCCAGGTTGGCGCAGATTTGATTGTCGGTTCACTGATTAAAAATCCGGGCGGCGGAATTGCTCCGACCGGCGGATATATCGCAGGAAAGGCAAAATATGTGGATCTGTGCGCACAGCGTTTGAGCGCGCCGGGAGTCGGCAAAGAAATCGGCTGCACTTTGGGCAATACCCGTTCTTTGTTTATGGGTTTGTTCTTTGCGCCGACAGTTGTGGCTTCCGCAGTAAAAACAGCAACCTTTGCCGCTTCTTTGTGTGAGTTGCTGGGATATGAGGTAACTCCGAGAAGCGATGAAAAGCGCGCGGATATTATTCAGGCAATCTGCCTGAGAGAGCCAAAAGCCCTGATTGCTTTTTGTGAAGGTGTGCAGAAAGGTGCGCCGGTCGATTCTTATGTTACTCCGGAACCGTGGGATATGCCGGGATATGACAGCAAGGTTATTATGGCGGCGGGAGCATTTACCAACGGAGCTTCTATCGAGCTTTCTGCCGATGCTCCTCTGCGTGAACCGTACGCAGTCTGGATGCAGGGCGGACTGACATGGCAAACCGGAAAAGTGGGAATTATGCTGGCAGCACAGACAATGCTGGAAAAAGGAATTTTCAGCTTGTAGGATAAGTGTTCCTGTCAAGCTGACATAACAGACCGGAAAAGTGGGAATTATGTCGGCAGTACAGACAATGCCAAAAAATTTTATTTGTGAAACAAAAACACTTCGGAAAAACAGCAATTTGCTGCATTTCCGAGGTGTTTTTTAATTTGTCGGGAATGGTACAAAGCCTTGAAAAAACAGCGGTTTTCGTATATAATAAGTAAAAAAAGAAAGAAAAAAGAATGGGTTTTTGTAGGAAATATTGAGGCGGAGGTTGTTCTTTGTGGAAAATGAAGAAATACGGCAGAAAAAATATATCAAAATGACACAAACTCCGATTCCGACTTTAATTTGTCAATTGGCAGTACCGACAATTATCAGTATGTTGGTTACTTCCTTTTACAATATGGCGGATACTTTTTTTGTGGGGAAGATTAACACCAGTGCGACTGCGGCAGTCGGGGTTGTTTTTCCCTTGATGGCGATTATCCAGGCATTCGGCTTCTTTTTCGGACACGGTTCGGGCAACTATATTTCCCGACAGCTGGGTGCAAAAGAGGTGGAGGACGCTTCTAAGATGTCAGCCACCGGCTTTGTTTCTGCCTTTTTGATGGGCTGCGTTATTTTAGTCGTTGGTTTTATCTTTACCGACCCTTTGCTGCGGGTGATGGGTGCAACGCCTACCATTCTTCCTTATGCAAGAGAATACATGAGGATTATCTTGATTGGCGCGCCATACATGACGGCATCTTTGGTGCTGAACAATCAGATGCGCTTTCAGGGAAGCGCAGTTTATTCTATGGTGGGAATAGCTTCGGGCGCGGTAATCAATATTGCATTGGATCCTTTGCTTATTTTTGGATTTGATATGGGGATTGCAGGGGCGGCGGTTGCCACAATTATCAGCCAGTTTATCAGTTTTTGTCTGCTGATTGCGGGAACCTTCCGCGGTGGAAATTTGAGATTAAATCTGCGCGATTTTACTCCTTGCCGAAAATACTATCAAAATATTTTGAAGGGCGGTTTTCCCTCCCTGTGCCGTCAGGGTTTGGGAAGCTTTGCGACAATCTGTTTAAATCTGATGGCAGGACCGTACGGAGATGCAGCGATTGCGGCGATGTCGATTGTCAGCAGAATTGCAAACTTTGCCGCTTCGGTTGTGATTGGATTCGGACAGGGTTTTCAGCCGGTGTGTGGTTTTAACTATGGGGCAAAGCTGTATCACAGAGTTCGTCACGGATTTTGGTTTTGTGTTAAATTTTCCAGTATTTTTCTGACAGCTGCGGCGATTGCGGGTTGGATTTGCGCGGACGGACTGATTGAAATTTTTTTGAAAAATGATCCGCAGGTTGTAGAATATGGGTCGCTGGCGCTGCGACTTCAGTGCATTACTTTTCCGCTGTTGGGATGGATTACCATCAGCAACATGATGCTGCAAACCATCGGAAAAGCGGTGAAGGCATCTTTGCTTGCAATGAGCCGTCAGTTTTTGTTCTTTGTTCCGGTTATTTTGCTGCTCCCCGGAATATTGGGAATGTTGGGTGTTCAGCTCAGTCAGCCGATTGCAGATGCGGCAACCTTTTTACTGGCAGTTCCGTTAAGCATCGGCGTGCTGCGGGAAATGTCGGAACAGGAAAGAGCAGAGAAAAAGTTGCAGAAATAAAACCGATAGGAGGAAAAAACAGTGCAGGCAGAACAGAAAATCCAAATATCTTGGACAGAGCGGCTTTATGCGCTGTTTTATCTCATCGGGGCGGTGTTAATCCGAAGATACCGCCACTTTAAGCGCAGAGGAAAAAACGCCTTTCTTCATTTAAAATGGAAATTTCGTCTTGCGTGGGATAACAGAAAAGAAGAACAAAAGCTGCGTCGGCTGATGCGCAATATTGGCGCGCAGCCAAATCCGGTCGGCAAGTGGTATCGGGAATATCTGCTTTGTAAAAGGGAACATCGCTCTGTTCGGCAAACCATGCCTCTCTTTGCAAAGGCGGTAAAATATATCGGAAATTATCTGCTGCCCGTCGCAGGGATGTTGATTTTGCTGTGGACTGCAAACTATTTTGAATCGCTCAATTATGCCTTGCGCTTAGAATTAAACGGCGATTATGTGGGGCATATTTATCAGGAAGAGGAGCTGCTTCAGGCGCAGAAGGAGATTCAAAATCGCTTGATTTATCCTGATGAAAATGCGGCTTTTTTGCAGCAGCCGGTTGTTTCTTTTGAGGCAATTCAGCCGGATCAGCACACTCCGATGCAAACTTTGGCAAACAATCTCATTCGTTCCACCGGACAAAGTGTGGAGCAGGCGGCGGGATTGTATGTGGACGGTAAATTTTTGGGCGCAGTGAAAGACGGCGACGCAGTGCTGTCAACGCTCAGTGCGCGTAAGGAAGAAACCAGAAAACAGTATCCCGATGCAAGGGTGGAATTTGTACAGGAAATTCGCCTGGAAGAAGGACTTTATCCCGAAGATTCTTTGGTTGAGCAGGAATTTTTACAGGCAAAATTGGATGAGCAAAGCAGCGCTACCCGCACCTATACCGTGCAGGAGGGCGATTCTCCTTATACCATTGCGCAGGAGCTGAATATGCCGCTAAATGAACTGATTCACATGAATCCGCAGATTGAAAGTGAGCTGTTTATAGGGGACGAGCTGTTGGTGCAGCAGGCAAAGGTTACATTGGAACAGCGCGCGGTGGAAACAGTGGTTCGTACCGAAGAAATTCCTTTTTCGGTCAGCGAGAGCATCGACCAAAACAAAGATGTCAGCTATCAAAAGGTGACGCAGGAGGGACAAAACGGACTGGAAGAAATTACTGCCGAAGTAACCTATATCGGCGGTATGAAAACGGATGAACAGGAAATCTCCCGTAAAATTCTGCGCCCTGCGGTAGAAAAAAAGGTGGTAAAAGGTTCGTTGATGCGTTCGGCGCAGGGAAATGATCTGCCCGAACAGTATCAAACGAAAAATGCTTCGGTTTCCAATGCGGGCGGATTTATCTGGCCGGTGGACGGCGGAAACATCTCCTGCGATATTAACGGTTACTACGGACACACCGGAAACGATATTAAAGCGCCGAAAGGAACGGCAATCTGGGCATCAAAGGCGGGCACGGTCGCTTATGCCGGCTGGTCGCGCGGATATGGATATAATGTGCTAATAGACCACGGCGACGGATATAAAACCAGATACGCGCATTGT
This sequence comes from uncultured Oscillospiraceae bacterium, assembly GCA_905197685.1. Classification (GTDB taxonomy): domain Bacteria; phylum Bacillota; class Clostridia; order Oscillospirales; family Ruminococcaceae; genus Negativibacillus. The sequence goes on from CAJJZS010000007.1 coordinate 32,453, forward strand.
AGTGCGCTGTTGTGTTCCACAGGACAAACAGTCGAGCAGGGACAGCAGATTGCTATGGTGGGCAGAACGGGCAACGCTACCTGTGACCACTGCCATTTTGAGGTAATTCAAAACTCTCAGTTTTTAGATTCCAGAGATTTTGTCGGTTTCCGATAAAATCCCCCTTGACGGCTTGCAGGATAAACTGTTATAATAGAACAGTAATCTGCGGATATGGCGGAATTGGCAGACGCGCTAGATTTAGGCTCTAGTGGCAAACACCGTGCAGGTTCAAGTCCTGTTATCCGCACCAAAAGCCCCCTACTCTAACAAGAGTAGGGGGCTTTTGCTTGCAGATCAAAACGCTTATTATTTTACTGTTTTATATATGCCCGCACCGGATTAGAAATTTGGGAACAGAGATTTCTCAGCTTAAAATCATTTAAAACAGGACGAAAAAGAAAATGAAAAAAGAAATCATATAATTTTATTTTTCAATCAATTTTATTTGATGTTTTGCAGAATTTAAAAACTTTCTTGTTACGATATGTTCAATCAAAACAAAAAGAGGTATAATGAGAAAAAGAGATTGGATTTCGGGAAAAGAAAGGAGCTGTTTTCGATGATGGATTTAGATAAACTGGGAGAAATTGTCAAGGAAGAACGAAAAAGAAAAAATATGTCACAGGAACAACTCAGCGAGGATATCTGCGACGCGATGACTATTTCCCGTCTGGAAAACGGAAAAAGTATCTCGCCCAAAAAGCTGTGCCTGTTGCTGAAGCGTCTGGGGTTGGAACAGCAGGAGGACGGCAGCGTTATGACAACCAACGAAATTCAGATAGAAAATCTGAAGGATAAGATACAATGCTGCAATATCAACCGAGATTTTCGGCGGGGATTGGAGCTGTTGGATAAGCTGGAAGAATTGGACAGTTTGGAAAAGCTGATGAAACGGGAAAATATCTCCACGCAGCAGTTTATCCTGCGCAGCAAAGCCGCTTTCGGCAGTTTGCAGGACGGCAAGGTGATCCCTTATCCCATAGAGGAAAAGGCGGATTTATTGTTAGAAGCGCTGTACATGACCCAGCCGAATTTTGAAATGAGAAAGTTGGAAGAAAACAGATACGGTATTGAGGAAATAAAGGTGATTAACCAGCTTGCGGTTTTGTATGAAAAAAATGGAGAATACAGGAAAGCAAGCGATATTTCCTATCGCCTGCTTCGCTGTGTAGAAAAACATATCAGTTTGTCGCAAAAATACGTCCCTACATTGGTTATGTTGTACTATAACTGCTGCAAACAGTTTTGTTTAATGCAGCATTATCAGACGGCATTGGAGCTGGCGCAGCAGGGACAAAGGTATTCGATACAGGCAAGATACTCCGGCTATCTTGCAGGCTTGCTCTATTTTCAGGGATACGCTTTGTACAAAATGGAAAGAACGGAGGAGAGCAAGCCGCTGTTTTTCCGAGCATATTATACCTACTGCGCAGTGGAGGATTGGGAACATGCAGAAATGACCAAAGAAATGATTAAGGAGTATTTTGGTTTAGACATTTTATATTAGGAATCGTTGCCTGTATGAGGGAGCTTATCTTCTAAAAAAGAAACCTCATATTCTGCCGAAATAACGGGAGCAGAAAACGATTCTGCCTTCATGGTTGTGCCTGCAACCAAAGCGCAGATGAGCATAGAACAAACAAAGCACAATGTTTTTTTCATAAGATTCACCCCCTTTCACATTTAAAAAAGATACAAACTCCATACACCGTCAGTATAACACCTTTTGCGTCAAAACACCATAACAGTTGTGTTAGATTTTATAACAGAACTGTCGTAGACTTTTGAAAAAGAAGGTGCTATGATATAGGCAAATAAATCATTATTAGCAGATTTTATAAAAGACAAAAACATATTGTTGATTTTAAGGGAGGAATTATGCTATGAAAAGGTTTTTTAGTTCATTGTTAATTTTGGTTATGTTATTGACAAGCTCTCTTTATGGATTTGCAGATGGTCCTATTATTGGAGAAAGTATGTCAAAAGATGAAGGACGCTATATTCTTTCTAATCCTGTTCCATTGGATGTAACAGAATATGCGAAAGAATGGTTTGAAAATGTAGATATTAGTTGGGCTGAGGATATGGGATTAGGAGATAAAGTTTCAGAGTTAAAATTAGGTTCTGGTTTTGACATTCTTTCATATGATACCGGCTTAGCTGTGGAAATTTATTATTTCCCAGTAATGTATCACGAAAAGATAGAAGGATTTTTTGCGATTATTCCCAATAATGAAAAATATGATGTTCAATCAGGATATGTTTATTTGGCAAAACCACTAAATCAAGTGGATTTGTCCTCAGATAATCCAGTGCGTTTGGTGGCTTCTGAAGATGCAATTTATGCAGTTGATACTAAGAATGAAGTGACTGTTTTATATGAGGAAATATTGGCTGATAAAGAAAGAATGCAGGAACAAGTAAAAGTTCTTTTGGAATCTCCTAATTGGTTGAAAGAAAGTGAAACAGTAAATTTAACAAAAATTGTGGCAGAATCATTTAATCTAAAAGATTCTCTTTCTTAAATAGAGGAAAGGGCATCCTCAAAAAAGTTAAGTGTGGCAAAATTAAAAAATCGCTCGGTTAGTGGGAGAGGTGTATGTTGGGCAGCAACAGCAGCATCATGTATTGATTATTATGAAGATGGAGTAGCTGATACATCGTATGCAGAACAATTGATGGATGATTTGATTGAGGATAGGCAAAACAATAATAATGGTTCAACAGCCTCTGGAACAGTAGAGGTAAAAGAGTATATTAAGCAATATTGTCCGGATTTAAGTGTTTCTTCTACAAATAAAATTTCTTATGATGAAACAAAATCATATATTAACGCACATCATCCGATGTATACATCGTGGTCTAACACTTCAAATGATGCAGGGCATGCAATTGTTTTATGTGGATACAGAATGGATTCGGGAAAACAGCAAATGTACTTAATGGATCCTAATTTTACAGAAGGCTATCAAACTTGTACTTTTGGAGAGAATTATAAAACACCAAACGGTTCAAGCTATAGATGGAAACAGACAATAACTGTAGAATAGTTTTGAAGAAACCTTGCAAGAATATCGCCGTTAAATGACACTATAAAAGGGACAGGTTTATAAAATCTGTCCCTTTTAAAATAAAGTCGGGAAAGGAGAACGGGAAAATGAAAAAACAAAAGAGAAAAAATGCGGTGATTTTTGCAGTGGGAATCCTTGTTGTCCTGCTTGTTGCGCTCGGATTGGTATTTTTACAAGGCAATAAAAATCTGCTTGACCCGCAGCAGATAACAAGCGTTTTGCTGACAGAAGAAAGCGGGATTGAGCAGAAATTAGACCCGCAGCAGACCGAGCAGCTCGCACAGATGGTGAATGTCGCCCTGAAACAAAAGGGGAGCGATTTTTCGGGAGAGCAGGCAAAGGTAACGGCGATTGTCACCCAAAACGGGCAGGAACAAACAGAGCTTGCTTTTGATGAAAAACAGTTGTTTTATGTGGGAAAAACATATCCTTTCCCGCAGGAAGAAGTGCAGATTGCCGCAGATTTTGTAACCCACTTTGAAGAGGAAAAGCAAAAATTAGAAGAAGAACACAAAGCAGAGGAAGCGAAGAAGGCGGAGGAACAGCGCAAAGCAGAGGAAGCAAAGAAAGCGGAAGAACAGCGCAAAGCGGAGGAAGCAAAGAAAGCAGAAGAACAGCGCAAAGCAGAAGAAGCAAAGAAAGCAGAAGAACAGCGCAAAGCAGAAGAAGCAAAGAAGGCGGAAGAACAGCGCAAAGCGGAGGAAGCAAAGAAAGCAGAAGAACAGCGCAAAGCAGAAGAAGCAAAGGAGGCGGAGGAACAGCGTAAAGCGCAAGCTGCAACACCGGAAAGCGCTGCCGAAACCTCTGATGAAGGAAATGCAAACAGTTCCGGCAATTTGGGAGAAGAGGATAACATCATTGCCTATGAGCCGTCTGCTCCCGATGACGTAGATGAGCCGCAGGATAGTTCTTCGGAAGATGAAGAAATTTATATTGTTGATAATTTCGGAAATATAGAAAAAATTGAACCGTCAGGAAAGCCTTCGTACAGTCCGCCCAAACCGCCCCCGAATCGTAAAGAAAAATAAAATTGATAACAGGCAAGAGAGCAAGAATATCTCCCTTGCCCTGCTCTTGTGCAAAACAGAAAATTACCGATGATATGTTGGTGAGTTCTGCGAATTGTTTTACAATGCTCACTATGCTATAATGGGGAAAATATCACAGAGGGGAGAACAGAGCATGAAGAAATGGCTTGCAGTTTTGATGAGTTTTATGATGATAACCGCATTTTCTGCCTGTCAGTCGAGGGAAGAGCAGCCGACTGCGCAGCCGGAAAAAGAGGAAGAAATAGAAGAAGTGAAAACCGATGAGGAGATAGCAGAACCGGAACAGCCGAACGAGGAGCAGTCGAAGCAACCGGAGGAAAAAGAGGATTCGCAAACAAAACCGGAAGAACAACCGGCTGTCCCGGAAAAGATAGAGAACAAACCGGCAGAAGAATCGAAGCGGGAAGAACAGCCGACAGCCCCGCAAAAAACAGAGAGCAAACCGGCAGAACAACCGAAGCCGGAAGAACAGCCGACAGTCCCGCAAAAAACAGAGAGCAAACCGGCAGAACAACCGAAGCCGGAAACAAAACCGACAGCCGCAGAGATAAAAAGCCGATTTTCGGAGATTGAAGTTTATGTGGCAGGCGGCGAGGACGGCGGTTTAAATTATAACTTAGATGCAAAAGCAAGCCAAGAACTGCTGGAACGCCTCCCTTTTGACCAAATGGTATTGTCGGAGAAAAAGGAAGATTTGAGCGATTTTGATATGTCAAGCGGTAATTTTGTTCGTTTAACAAGCTCCGATATGAATACATTGGCGTTTTATCAAAGCAAAGAGCAGGTATTATGCGTAGTGAATGATCAGAACAGTTACTATGACCCGCCGCAGGGAATTTACGATACGGCTCTTGCCCTTGCAAAAGAGTTTAGCGCAAAAGCCCTGCCGGACGGAACATGGAGCTGACGGACTGAATCAAAAAGCAATTCTATTTGGATTCAGCCTTGTATAAAATGATCTGATGAAAGAAAGGAAACCTCGATGAAAAAGATTACGATTTTCGGGTATGTGTTCTAACAAAAGACAATGAAAAAGCAAGGGGAAAATATCCCCTTGCTTTGCTGTACCCTAAAATCAAAAATCAATGAAAGTTCCCCAATTATTCTAAAAAGATAGTTTATTTCCCAGGAAATGATAAGTTTTCCAAAATGAAACTGCAAAAGGGGAAAACAGAGGTGACTGAAATGTTAAAATATACAGATAAAAAGGGAACGCTGGCTGCTACCCTATTCTTTACCGTCGGTTATATTTTTTGTAATGTTCGCTATCCGTTGATTGTGCAAAAGATTGTGGACACCGTTGCGTCGGGAGAAGGCGGCGAGCGATTGGAAACGATTTTTCCGCTTTTCTTTGCCTTGCTTTTGGTAATTGTTTTACTGATTTTTTGCTGCCGCGGGCAGGAATTGTTTCAAACAAAGTATCTCAATCAGGTGCGAAGTTTTTACCGTGTTGGCATGACGGACGGAATTTTTGCTCGGTTTCGGGAAGGGATTTCTTCCCAACAGGAGGCAGAACTGCTTTCGGTATTCAATAATGATATTCCGATGATTTGCAGCGATTATTATGAAACGGGACTGAATATCTTTTATTCGGCGGTGATGATTCTTTTTTCTCTTTCCGCTTTAGTGCAGATTAACATTTGGATGATGCTGTTGATTCTGCTCAATTTTGTGCTGTTGGCAATTGTGCCGCATCTTTTTAAAAAGAAATTGCAGCAGAAAAAAGGGGAAATTTCCGACACCCTCAAACACTTTAATCTTTGTATTAAGGATTATATTTTTTGCTTGCCGATGACTCGCGCTTGTCTTGCATATCGCCAGATGCGCGAACGGGTGAAATGCAGCAGTGACCAAAACGATGAAGCAACCTATTCCCACGAAAAAGTACAGGCAAATGCCAATCTTTTCAGTATGCTTGTGGGGTATTCCAATGATTTTCTGGTGGTTTTGATAGGAGTTTGGCTGATTTTTCAAGGCAAAATGACGGTGGGCGCGTTGCTTGCGGTGATTCAGATTTCCGGTTTGTTGGCAAATCCAATTACCACGATTTCTTATCAGATTGTTACAAGGAAAGCGGTTTTACCGCTCAAACAAAAGGTGGAGCAGATGATGCAGACCCCGTCCGACAACTTGGAGCATGGAAAAACGCTTTCTCAGATTGATCGAATTTCACTGAAGAATGTTGGCGTGAATCGGGGAGAGGACTGTGTTTTGCATGATATTTCTCTGGATCTGGAATATGGGAAGAAATATCTGTTAGTCGGCAAAAACGGAAGCGGAAAAAGCACCTTGCTCAAGCTGATTCACGGCGATATTTTAGCGGACAGCGGGGAAATTATGATAGATTCTTCTCCGATTGACCAGGTATCATTCCGAGATTATTACCGATTAGAGTCGATTGTTTATCAGCAAAATTATCTGTTTAATGACAGCGTTAAGAATAATATTACGCTCTTTCAACCATATCAACAGGAAAGGTTGGAGGAATTGATACAGCAGTTGGATTTGCATCAGTTGATTTCCCGGGAAATATCGGAAATTGACCGCCTTTCCGGAGGGGAAAAACAGCGGATTGTATTGGCAAGAGCGCTTTTAAAAAATCCTCGTTTCTTGCTGTTAGATGAGGCGTTTTCTGCCCTTGACAGCCAACGCAGAGAGCAGACAGAACGACAGATTCTAAACCAAAGCGGCGCAGTAATCAATATTTCTCACAGTTACTGTCTGGAAAATATGGAACGATATGACGAAATTATTGTTTTAGAAAATGGGACAATTCTGGAAAAAGGCAAATATTCCGAACTGTCAACGAATGTGAAAGAACTCTTTTGCGTTGAGGAAAAAGCTGCTTTTTAAATGATATTTCCCGGGAAATACAATTTCTCAGGAAATATCCCTGATAAGAAATCCCCGTCGAGATGCTTCCTTTCGCTTTAAGCATCTTGACGGGGATTGTATTTTTATATCGCTGTTTTTAATCAGAAAAATTTCGATTACAGACTGCGCAGCCAATCTGCGTACCAGCAGAAAATTTCTGTAATGCGAAACAGTTCCGATTCCTTGCTGACTGTACGCCACAGTTTTTTGTAGTGGTACAGCCATTCTTCCAACTGCTGCGCAAGCAAATTAGGGGAACAGTCGGGCGAAGAATTCAAATATTGTGTTTTAGTAGTCGCTGCGCCAAGCTGATTGAGCAGAATACAACCGTCAAGCGTAAGAGCGTAAGCGTTGATTAACTCTTTTCCATACGCAGTGGAATGAACTGCCAGTTGTAGCAGTTCCCGTTGGATTTTACCGAGAGTATCATTACTGTTGCCGAGCTGTTCAACAAGCTGCGGAGAAGAGAATTTTGCATCGACAAAGCGTTTGACACCCTCGGTTCCTTTTTGCTTATGATAAATTTGGTATTCGCGGAAAGCGCAGATTGCCATCCATGGATAAAGGACGAGTGGGTCAATTTGAGCAACTAACGAAGCTGCCTTTTCACAATGAGCGCCGAATTCCAAAACAGAAAAGCGAGTGTTGAACTCTTCAAAAGAAAGCGGAATTTTGCTCCATGAACATTGTGCGCCCGCAGCCAGTCCCATCAGACTGAATTTTGGGTGGGAAATGTGGTGGAAATCTCCCCAATCGGTATTGAGCAAACCAACCGCGTGGAAACGATGCGCAAAATCTGCCATTTTGCTGATATTTTGGTAGGCTTTTTCGACCGAAGGAATCAAGCGTGACCAACTGATAACGCCGGGACAATTATAAAAAACAGCATTTGCATCGGCAAACAGGCGGGTTTGCTTGTCGGTACAATCGGGAGAATAGTTCCAGTTCAGGAAGGTCATCTCCTTGGGAAGTTCTTCTACAAGATTCGGATACTCGCAGATAATATCTCCCCACATCATCGGTTTGCAGCCGATGTCAATGAGGTGATTGCACAGTTTTTTGACAAACTCAATATAGGCTTTGTCTTTTCCGATTTTTTCACAGTATTCTTTGCTTCTGCCAAGACCGAGGTCAAAGGTTTCGTCAGCGCAGAGATTGAATTTATCGGTGCGGAACAGCGGACGATATTCGTCAATCATGCGGCACACAAAAGGAAAGCTGTCGGGATTGGTAATATCTAAGGTGTGGTGGTCCTGCTTATCCCACGCATCAAAAGGGTCATCTTCGGAGTGTTCCAGTTCACACAGGTAAGAAAACTGTTTAGTGCGAAGAACTTTATACAGGTGGCTGAATGTGGAGATGGAAGGAATCAGTTCAATGCCGCGTACATAGCAGTAGTTATCCAGTTCCATGATTTCCTGAGGGGTGAGGGGGTCATCGTCACGCCAAACCTCGCTGAAATCGCGGAACAGGTGGGTGTTTTCGATGTACAGCTGAAGTTGGTTTATTTTATATTCGGACAGCTTGTCTGCCAATTCCTTTAGGTAGGAAAGGGTAGGAACTCTGCCACGGGTGACATCGTGGTAAAATCCGCGGTAAGGCAGGTCAGGGGAATCCTCCAAAGATAAAAACGGTACACAGGCTCCGCTCTGTTTCAGAATCTGGATCAGGCTTTGGATTGCCCAAATCAGGCTTTGTTCACAGCAGGAAATAGTGATACCTTGCTCGTTGACTGTGATTCGGTAGGATTCGTCTTTTGCGGAGCTAACTTCTAAAAAGATGTCGCCTTTGCGGGGAGAACCGCAGGTGACAGACAGAGAGAATCCAAGAACATCCCTAATTTTTTGTTCCAAAATCAGAGCGCGTTGGCGGCTGAGCACACCGGCATTGGCAGAAAGGACAATATATGCCCGATAACTGAGCAGAAAATGCTCCTGTTCCGAGCAGGAAAAGCGGGTAGGGGTTGGCAGAAGATACATGGTAAATTCCTCCTGATTGGTTAAAATCATTTCGGAAAAGTATCGGGAACAAGGATATTTTCCGAAATCCGATTAAGATTATTGTACAATACTTTTGAGAAAAAAGGGAGAGGGAAGAGAAAGATTTTTTCAATATTTACCATGTTGTACAGCAATAAAGCCTGTTATTTTAAAATAGTGGTCGGAGAGGCTTCAGAAATGAAAATCATACTGTCATAAAGGGTGGCAGGCGGCTGAAAAATGCGGTAGCTCTGTGGGAGCAAGTGCATTAGAAAAGAATATGTTTCTCCGAGATTTCCAAGATAAGTATAATTTGAAATTTGAGAAAAAAGCGGAGAAGATTCCGGCACTTTGGAAAAATCAAGCCAACACTGATCGAACTTGGCTTTTTTTGCAGCCTTTGCCAAAGGGTCATGGGAATAAAAGGTTTGATTGGTGCGTTTTCCAAAACGGGTTGGAAGGTTGCAGCGGGTTTTATAAAAGTCTGTGCCGATTACATAATATCCGTTTTCTTCCTGCATAGAAAGCAGTTTTCCCATAGAATCATAACTGCCCCATTTTGCGACATGGCAGTTATGCCCGGTAAGGAAAATACGCTGATGTCCGAGAGCTTGTTCCCGATTAAAAATCCACTGTGCATTTTCGGCAAGAAAACGGTCCCGAAGCTCACTGCCTTGTGAGGTGGGAAGCGATTGAAGCTGACAGAGTTGGAGCAACATATCCGCATAACGGACAGTTTGTTCCGGCGCCTGTTTTGCTTGTAATTTTTCCCGAATTTGAGTAATAATTGCAAGACGGGTGTCATAGTCAATCTCGTTGTTCCAATCTTCCCCGCACGCAAGATTCTGCAAAGGAGAAGGGTTCACACCAAATTTTTTGCAATCTTCAATTAAAAGAGAAAGCGTGTTTGAAATCCGCTGCATATCAAAACCATAAAATCGAATGTCTTGCCCCGGAGCGGCAGTTTCGTTATAGTTTCGCAGATAAGAAATCAGCTGCGCGATCTCACGGGTTTGGTAGATAGAAAATCCAATCGCTTCTGCTGCTTGCTCTGCCGAACCGCAGCCGCCGTGGATATATCGGTTTACCTGTTCGCAGCCGCCGAAGTCGCCTTCTATTGCGAAGGCTTTGACCCCATAATTTTCCACTAATTGTCGAAATACATCGAGCTTTAAAGATTGAAATTCCGAATTTCCGTGAGTTGCTTCTCCGAGAGCGATAATTTTGGCGCCGGACGGAATGGTAAGTTCTTTTATTGGCTGCGCATATTTTGCAAGTTCATCGGGGTCGGCGGACTTTCCGGTGGAAAATCCGCCGAATCGCAGAAAAAACAAAGCGACACAGACAAAGGAGAGGCAAAGAACAAAAAGAAATTTCTTTTGAGATTTGAGATGTTGTTTCATAAGTCGGTTTCCTTTCACTGTTGTGGGATTGCGAAAAGTTACTCTGCTTCCCGCAAAAGCTCCTGAACGGAGATTTGGAACAGCTTGGCAAGAGCAATCAGGTTAGAAGTACTGGGGTCGGAAGTTCCGTTTTCCCACTTGGAAACAGCTTGACGGCTGACGCCGATTGTTTCTGCCACAAATTCCTGTGTCATTTTACATTCCTCACGATGTTGTTTTAAAACTTCACCGAGCGATTTTTTCATCAAAGATTTTTCTTTTCGGATTTCTCCTGATTTTAAATAGCGGATCAATGCCTTTATCAGAAAAATGCCCAGCACAATAAAAGTAATCAGGACAGCAAGTCCAATCAAAAGGACAAATCCGAAGATAATGGTTCCAAGCAACATGGTTTCACCTCTTTTCTGGAGAACAGGATAACAGATTCGGGCGGTTGCGACCAGAAACTATCCCGATATTTTGGGTTGCAACCCGGTTGCGGGACATTTTTACCGCAAAACCCAATCAAAAAGAAAACCGACAGAGAATAAAAGACCCGAACCGTTTGTTAGGTTCGGGCAGAAATTATTTATGATAGCGGCTGTTATGGTTAATGGAACAGGCACGATAAATTTGCTCCAACAACATTACGCGAGCCAGTTGATGGGGAAAGGTCATTTTGGACATCGAAAGACGCAGATCGGCGCGTTGTTTTACTGCGGGGTCCAATCCCCAGGAGCCGCCGATGACAAAGACAAGGCGGCTGTTTCCCTGATTCTGCACATCAAGCACCGTTTGAGCAAGTTGTTCGGAAGAGAGCAGTTTGCCCTCGATGCACATGGCAGCAACGAAACTTTGCGCAGGAATTTTGGAGAGGATTGCTTGCCCTTCCTGTTTTAAGCAGGTTTCAATCTGGGAATCGGAAGGATTTTGCGGAACTTTATATTCCGGCAGTTCAATTACCTGAACCTTTGCATAGGAGTTCAGGCGTTTGAGATATTCCTCACAGGCGGCGCGAAGGTAATCTTCTTTGAGCTTTCCGACAACGATAAGGTCTATTTTCAACATAATTTTTCTCCGTTCTGACAGGGGATTATCTGCCCCAATATTTTTGGTCAAGCGAGCGATAGGCAAGCGCCTGCGCGATATGAGATTTGAGAATCAAATCACTGTTTTCCAAATCGGCGACGGTGCGGGCAACTTTAACAACACGGTCATAAGCGCGGGCAGACATTCCCATTTTCTCAAAAGAGCGTTTTAAAAATTCTGCCGCCTGCGGCTGCATGGGACAAAATTCACGCAGTTTGCCGGAAGGAATGGCAGCGTTGCAAAAAATCCCGCTGTCACCGAAACGCTGATGCTGCTTTTTGCGGGCGGCTTCCACCCGACGGCGAACCTGGGCAGAGCTTTCTTCTTGGTTTTCCTGCGTCAGGTCGGAAAATTCTACCGGCATCACCTCAACATGAAGGTCGATGCGGTCTAAAAGGGGACCTGAAATTTTAGACATATATCGCTGAACCTCTTTTGGAGAGCAGCTGCAAGGGATTTTCGGATGTCCGCGATAACCGCAGGGACAGGGGTTCATGGCGGCAACCAACATAATTGAGCAGGGATAGGTAACGCGGGAAGATGCGCGGGAGATAGTAACGCAGCTGTCCTCAATCGGTTGACGAAGCACCTCCAAAGCCTGACGGGAAAATTCGGGCAGTTCGTCCAAAAAGAGGACGCCGTTGTGCGCTAAAGAGATTTCGCCCGGCATCGGACTGGAGCCTCCGCCGGTCAATCCCGCAGGAGAAACGGTGTGATGCGGGGAACGGAAAGGTCGGCTGTTCATCATCGGTTTTTCATCCGGAAGCAAGCCTGCCACCGAGTAGATTCGGGTAGTTTCTATCGCTTCTTGGAAGCTGAGTTTCGGTAAAATGGAGGGCAAGCGCTTTGCTAACATACTTTTTCCGGTTCCGGGAGGTCCGATGAGGAGAAGATTATGTCCGCCTGCTGCGGCAATTTCCAATGCTCGTTTGGCAAAAGCCTGTCCCCGAACATCTTTGAGGTCTGCGTCAAAGTGATTGGAACCCTCCAAAATCAGCATCGGGTCGAAAGGAAGAGGTTCAATCAACGATTCGTTGCTTTGCAGGTGCTGCATCAGTTGGATCACATCCCGAACGGGATAAACCTGCAAGCCGTCCACGATTGATGCTTCGCGGGCATTTTGTTCGGGAAGATAGAGCGCGCGAACTCCATCTTGCTTTGCCTGAATTGCCATAGACAGCGCCCCGTGAATCGGGCGAAGTTCTCCGGAAAGGCTGAGTTCCCCTAAAAAGGCGGTGTCCTCCTGTGGTTGGGGAAGTTGTTCGGCAGCAGCCATCACTGCAAGAAAGATGGCAAGGTCGAACACAGGTCCCGATTTTTTCTGACTGGCAGGGGCGAGATTGACGGTGATTTTTGCAACAGGCAGTTGATAGCCGCTGTGTGTAACAGCCGACTGAACCCGCGAACGGGATTCTTTCACCGCCGCATCGGGCAGACCGACAATATCGAATGAGGGAAGGGAACGATTGAGCGTGACTTCCACTGTAACGGCATAAGCGTCGATACCGTTGATTCCGTAACTTCTGATACAGCTGTACATGGTGCGATTCCTCCGATTTTTCTTTGATTATACCACACTTTTCGTGAAAATACGAGCGGATTTTTGCATGATTTTGTCAGAAAAAGGCAGAACAGCAGGTTAGATACAAACAAAAAGGACAGCAATCCTTTCGGGTTGCTGTCCTGATAAAATCAATGGTTTGGATTAAAATGCCCAAGTGCCGTTTTTAAAGATAGCGACGGATTTGCCGTCTTTACAATGAGCGGTAATTTCCAGGTCTGCGCTGCCAATCATGAAGTCCTGATGAATCATCGAATCGTTGATACCCATCTGATGCAGTTCATCTTTGCTCTTGTTGTGGCAGTCTTCGATAACATCAATAAAGCCTCTGCCCAAAGCAAGGTGGCAGCAAGCGTTTTCATCGAACAAGGTGTTGTAGAACAGCAGACCGGTTTGGTTGATAGGGCTGTTAAACGGAACCAACGCACATTCGCCCAGATAGCTTGCACCCTCGTCCATCGAAAGCATTTTGTGCAGAAGGTCATCGTTCTTTTCTGCGTGAGCTTCTACTGCTTTTCCGTTTTCAAAGCGAATCCAGAAATCCTCAATCAGCTGACTTTGATAGCACAGCGGTTTTGTGGAATAAACGATTCCTTCGGCAACGCCTTTTTTCGGGGAGGTAAAACATTCCTCGGACGGAATGTTCGGGTTAAATACAGTGCCGGTGTCGGTGGTTTCCGCACCTCCGCAGAAGCGTGCGCCGTCGATTAAGCCGACACGGAAATCGGTTCCGTTGGAGGAACGGTATTCCAGAGATTCAATCTGAAGCTCATTGAGGTAACGGCAGCGGTCATGAATATCTTTGTTGTGTGCTTCCCATGCGGCGATTGGGTCATCGTTGACGCGAGAGGTGGAAAGGATTGCTTCCCAAAGTTTTTCCACTGCAACTTCTGCGGTTTCGTTCGGGAAAACCTTCTGCGCCCATTTCGGTCCGGGAACGGCTGCAATACACCACTGATGTCTGCCGTCAATGCTGTCGCGGTATTTACGGGTGATTGGGAAACGCGCTTTCTGCGCTGCGCTCATCTTTTCGGTATCTACTCCCTGCAAAGCGTCCGGGTCGGCAGAATCCAAGAACAGACGGCATGGAAGATGGTCTGCCATATAGCTTAATTTTGCTTCTTCAAAATTTTCAACGGTTGATGCTGCTTCCAAAGAACGGTACTGATAATGATATTTGCTTAAAGGAGAGTAGGTGAACTCAACAAATACCTTGCGTGCGCCGCAAAGGTAGAGTTCTTCGGTGACCATTTCTACAAATTCGGGCTGGTCCAGTCCGGCAGTAACAAAAACATCCTGTCCTTCTTTGACATTGACACCCATGCGGGCAATCAGTTGAGCGTATTTTCTTAATCTTGCCTTTTCCATAATAAATATCCTCCTTAAAATTGAGAATCATGCGTGAGAAATAAAAATGATTTCTCCTTGATCAATATCATAACAAATTGTCAGCAAAAAAACAAGAGAAAAGTGGCATTTAGAATAAAAATTCCAATGCTGCCGGGGAAAGTTTAGCGATAATCACGAATAGAATAAAGAATCAGGAAAGGTCCTACCACAGGAATAAAGGAAAGCAGGGTGAAAAGAAACTTGTTTTTCGGAGCATATTGATGGAATACAAACAGGTAAATCATAACCTGAGCGAGATACAGCACAAGGCTGATTAAACTTGAAATCAAGCTGCCAAGCATCGGTACTGCCCATGCAACCGAAGAAAAGATGGAGAGCAGAGGCAATCCGTATGCAAGCGGAATATCGCAGAGATAACGGTTAAAAGGAGGATTGTTATATTTTAGGGTATCTCCGATATAACCGGTGATGTAGAGGCTGAAAAACGGGATAAATGCAAGCCACGGGTTGGGAACACAGCGGATTTTTGCCAGTTTGTAAAAGGCAAAGGCGGAAACAACATAAATAGCCAGTTGAATCAGACTGCTTACAGAGAAGAAAAACATTTACAAAACTCCTTTTTTAATCTATTTTTGTAAGAAAAATGAAAAGCGGAACCCTATAAAAAAGGTGCGGCTCTTGTCAAAGATTTTAGCACAAAGCGATAAAAAAAGCAACGGATTTTCTGACAGATTTTCTTTTCATGACAAAAAACAGACAGAAAAAAGGTCCTGCTTATTAACAGGACCTTTTTTCGTGTGGGTTTTATATGGTGTTCTGTTTCTTTTTTGTTGTTCTAAGTCACCGATTTTTCCCGGCAACTTTATTATATCATATTGCGGGGAAAAATCATAGTACTTCAATCTGCTTTTACAGATAAAACTTTCCACGGTTTTCAACGCTATTTTCCACTAAATATAACAAAGCATTATCCGAAAGAGACAAAGTAACAGGGATTTTTTTGGAGAAATCAAGATTCTCTGAAGAAAGAATCGCCCGGATTTGTATATTTTAACGGTTTTAAACAGAATAAGGGGAAAACCGGGAAAAAAGAAAGAAGATTGCTTTTTGTGGGAAGTTGTGATAAAATTCAATGCAGACAAAAGGAAGAAGGAATCGACAGGAAGGAGAAAAAAGATGGCGGTATTTTGCCCGCTTTACAGCGGAAGCAGCGGAAACAGCGTGTATTTGGATGCGGGAGAAAGCTCGCTGCTGATTGATTTGGGAGTCAGCTGCCGGGCGGCGGTGAACGCGCTGAAAGCACTGGACGCAGATTTAAGCAAGTTGAAAGGAATTTTGATTACGCACGAACATTCCGACCATATTAAGGGATTGTCCGTTTTTTTAAAGAAGTATCCGGTTCCGCTTTTTGGCTCAAAAGCAGTGCTTGATTATTTAAAAGAAAATGTAAAGCTGCCGGAAGAGCTGCCCTTAGTGGAAGCAAAGGAAGAAGGATTCTCGGTCGGAGAGATTGAGGTAAAACCGTTTCAGACAAGCCATGACAGTGTAGGAAGTTTGGGATACCGCATTACTTTAGAGGACGGGCAGCAGGTTGGAATTGCCACCGACCTCGGCGTTTATACCGATGAGGTAAAACAAGGATTGGAAGGCTGCGGTGTTGTGATGTTGGAGTCCAACTACGATGACGGCATGATTTTGGCATCGGACTATCCGTATTACCTCAAGAGAAGAATCCAGTCGGCAAAGGGACATCTTTCCAACAACGATTGCTCCACCGCTTTGCCGGCATTGGCGCAGAGCGGAACCAAGCATTTTGTACTGGGACATTTAAGTCAAAACAACAATATGGGACTTTTGGCACAGCAGGCAGCGCAGCAGGCGCTGACCCAAGCAGGCTTGGTAGCGGAAAAAGATTTTACATTGCAGGTAGCAAAACGCAGTGAGCCGAGCATTCCGATTTTACTGTAATTGCGGTGTGCAGTTGTGTTTTTGTCTGTTTTATGAGATAATAAACAAAAGCATCATGCAATCGAAAGGCGATACCGACAAAGGGGGGATTCTTGTGATTGTCATGGACTTGGAATGGAATTACGGAACCGCCGATGAGGAAGCCCTTCGTCAGGGGAAAACACTGAAATTTGAAATTATCCAAATCGGGGCTGCGATGGTCGATGACAGGGGAAAAATCATCAAAACCTTTGAACATCTGATCGCGCCGCAAATCCATACCGAGATGAAGCAGAAGGTGGTTGAATTAACAGGAATCACCGCACAGAGATTAAAAGGCAAAAGCGGCTTTGCGAAGGTATGGGAAGAATTTTGCCGTTGGAAAGGCTCGGAGCAGGAGATTGTCTTTTGGGGTAATTGCGACCGCTCGGTGCTGTTATCCAATTTATTATACTATGGGTTTTCCGATGGGGAATCTTTGATATTGTATGACCTTCAGGCTTTGTTTGGATTGGCGATGTTTGAAAGCTCTCAGCAGACTGCATTGGCGTCGGCATTGACCGCACTTCGCCTGGTCCCTTATGGACAGTATCATTCTGCTCTTTCGGACGCAGTCAATGCGGCGGCAATTTTTCGTGTTCTGGGCGGCAGAGAATTTATCCGCAAAAATCAACCTCGACTGATTGAGCAAAACCGGAAAAAGCAGGCAGCCGAATCAGAAGACGGTACACTCTTCTTTGAAAAAACCTTTGTTGAAATTACCGATATCGGACAGATTCAGTCCTGCTTTGAACCGGAGCTTGTTCGGCAGATGAAAAATCCGGTGATTATGATGCTTTCCGGTTTTTACCGCAACCATAAAAAGGTCTGGGTGTATCGTTCGCAGGAAAGACTGATTAAAGTAACCAGCCGCAGCCGTCCGGCAAAAAGCGGGAGAGGCAAGGATTTTGTGGTGAAATTTTACGAAATCAATCAGGAACAGCTGGACACGCTCAAACAGTGGAGCCAACGACAGGAAAAAAACAGGATAAAATATTTTCGTAAAATTCCGAGAAAATAACGATAGCTCTGAAAGCGCGGGACGGCTTGGTGCTGTTCCGCGTTTTTTAGCAATATTAACAGAAAGACGGGAAAAAATAAAACAGATTGAGAAGGTGAAAATCGGTGAAAGCCCATATTCAGCCAAATGCAGTTCCGAAAAAGAGATCTAAAAAGAAACGATTGTTTAAAATTCTTACCAGCCGATTATTTATCATTGGAGTGCTGATTTTGCTTCAGCTTGCGCTGCTTTTGTTTGTTTTAATCAAGCTGGGAACCATGCGATACTGGGTCAGCGTTGCCTTTCAGATTCTCAGCTTTTTGATGGTGTTGTGTATTCTGCCGCGTGAGGATAATCCGTCCTATAAAATTTCCTGGATTATTCTGATTATGACCGTGCCGTTGTTAGGCGGTATTTTTTATCTGATGTTTGGAATGAAACACAATGGAAAAAGAATGGCGCGGCAGATTGAAAGTTATACCGATTCTCTACTGCACAAGACCCACGGAACAGACGCTGTAAGCAGCGAGGAAAAACAGAAAAATGCAAAGAAAATCATAGAGCGTTTGGCGCAGCATCATCCGGCTCTTGCCAGACAGGCGAATTATATTTACCGTTCATCCGGGTTTGAGCTGTACCAGAACACCGAAACCGAATATTTCCCTATCGGAGAGAAATTTTATGCCCGCGTGCTGGAAGAGCTGCGCAAGGCAAAGAAATTTATCTTTATGGAGTATTTTATTGTGCAGCACGGCGTGATGTGGGACAGTATTTTAAAAATACTGGAACAAAAGCAGAAACAGGGAGTCGAAATTTACCTGCTGTATGACGATATGGGCTGTGTAATGACTCTGCCGGCGTTGTACAGCGATTATCTGAAAGAAAAAGGGTTTCGGGTAGGCGTGTTTAATCCGTTTCGTCCCCGCTTGAGTGCGGCGGCAAATTACCGGGACCACCGAAAAATTTGTGTGATTGACGGAAATGTCGGTTTTACCGGAGGCATTAACCTTGCCGACGAATATATCAATGCAAAAGAAAAGCACGGACACTGGAAAGATACTGCCGTTTTACTGCGGGGAGATGCTGTACAGAGTCTGACCGAAATGTTTTTGGAACTGTGGCAGTTCACCTGTCGGGAAACGCTGGAACTCAACGATTTTTTGCCGACAGTACGGCACAGTTGCGCAGGATTTGTGCAGCCGTACGGGGACAGTCCGTTGGATTCCTTCAATGTTGCAGAAAATGTTTATATGCAAATTTTAAACCATGCGCAGAATTATGTATATATCACAACGCCGTATCTTATTCTGGACAATGAGATGATTACTGCGCTTTGCCTTGCAGCGCAGAGCGGAGTGGATGTGCGCATCATGACGCCGCATGTTCCGGACAAGTGGTATGTGCATATGGTAACTCGTTCTTATTATCCGCAGCTGCTGCGGGCAGGGGTGCGTATCTTTGAATACACACCGGGATTTATCCACTCCAAAATGTTTGTTTCGGACGATGACACCGCAGTGGTGGGAACAACCAATGTGGATTTTCGCAGCTTTTATCTTCATTTTGAATGTGGGGCGGCGTTTTACCTTTCCCCGATTGTGTCTCAGGTAAAAGAGGACTTTTTGCGTACTCAGAACATCTGTGAAGAAATTACCGAAGAAAAGGAACAGTCAGTTCGGGCGCCGGTTCGCATTTTAAGAACGCTGCTGCGCGCTTTTGCTCCGTTGATGTAACAAAAGAAATCCGGAAAAGGCGCAGGAAAGTTGACATTACCCGATACAAAAGATACAATGAAAGAGGATGAAAAATAAACGCTGAAAAACAGAAAGGGTTAGTCACAATGAACGCTGCAATCAAAACGATGATAAGCCTTCTGCTTTGCCTGTGTGTGGCGGCAGTTTTCCTGACCGGGTGTTCTAAGCAGGAAAATCAGGGGGAAGAAATTCAAAATTATTCGGAATTGACCCAAACAGAGTCCTTTCCGGTTAAGATGGAGTTGGACGAGGAATATATTATTCAGACAAAGCCGCGGCGTCTGGTTGTGCTGTCGGCAGATTTAGTACAGGCTTTGGAGGATATCGGGGCGGCGAGCTTAATATCGGGAGTTAGCGCAGATGCGCCGAAAGATGCGGCAGTTTCGGGGGCAAAGGTGTGCGGAACGGCTTTAGATGCCGATATCGAGCAGATTGTGCAGGCAAATCCGGACTGGGTTTTGGTATCTTCTCAAATGAGGAAAAGCCAAAAAGAAGAATTAAAATCACAGAATATCGAAGTAATCACCTTTTCCAGACCAAATGATTTGGAGGAAATACAGGAGCGTTATCGGCAGCTGTTTACCTTATGCTACGGTTTGGACGGAAACAAAAAAGCGGAGGACTTTTTGAAAAACTACCGGGAAAAATTGGACGCAATTTTAAAACCGGCAGCAGAGTATGCGCGATTGGGACAATCTAAATCGGCAATTTATTTAGCAAAACCGGATTATACAATGGCAACAGGAGAAACCTTTGAAGGACGCTTGCTGTCACAGATGGGACTGCGCAACATCGGGGATTTCGGTTCCCGTTGGAATTATCCGGAGGAGGAATTGGAGCAATTAGATCCGGATATTATCTTTTATGATGAAACGCTTTCGCCGGAAAGTATTTCTCAAAGCGAGATTTATGCAAATTCTCAAGCAGTGCGTTCCAACGCGCTGGTCGCAGTGGATTTTTCGGCTGTCCGGTTACAGGGAATGCCGATGTTGGAAGAAATTTCTAAAATGGCGCAGGCGGCATATCCGCAGGCGTACGGGAAATAAAAGGAAAAGGCTTTGGACAATTTCTGTCCAAAGCCTTTTTTACAGAGAAGACAGCAAGAATAAAAGAGTTGTTGCACAAAGCCGATTATTTCTCATCGTCTGTAAATTCAAACAAATCTTCAACGGAAACACGGAACACCTTTGCAATATCCATCGCTAATTTTAAAGAAGGATTATATCTTCCGTTTTCCAGGTGTACAATGGTTTCCCGACGGGAAGAAACCAGTTCGGCAAGCTCGCTTTGTTTCAGTCCTGTTTTTTCGCGATATTCTTTGATTTTTGTTTTCAACATGGTTTACAGTCCTTTCCTGTCAATCAAGGCAAAAACAGCAGCACGAACAAAGCTCAATAACAGAATTCCTCCAACCACGAAGTATCCTGCGACAATGCCGGAAAAATCGGCAAACACGCAGGCGAGTGCAGCGATTACCATCAGAGTATAGGCAATTTTTAGGCAGAAGGAATCGGTTACTTTCAGATTTTCCCGCGCAAATTCATCAAATAACTGCTGCTTTTTTTGATAGGCAATCTGCGAAAAAACAAGAACGCCGGCAAAGACAATGGTTACCGCATGAATATAACGAAAAACCGAATGATAGCCTTCTACGGTACACATCCAATAGTATGCGAACAGCAATGCGGCAGGGACGGTTTTTAAAAACATCCAGACGGTAAGATTGATTTTTGTTGTTTTGTTTTTCATAAGACAAACCTCCAAAGTGAAATATTTATAACTTTGCTGTGTTATAAATATATCACATGGAATACGGGTTGTCAATAGAAAAAGTGAAATATTTATAACTTTTTTAAAAGGGGTCTTTCTGCAATCTTGTAGCAAGGAAGGAAGAGTTATCCACATTTTGTTGACAGGATGTGGAAAAGTAACTTTAAGTTTTTCAGACAAAGGGGAAAGATGAAAATTCTTTGTGAAAACATCTTCAAATTCCGTTGACACAGGGATAGCGGAGGGGGTATACTGTAATCAAAGCAGAAGCCCCAATCAGTATCAAAGGAGTGTTTTTATGGCTATTTTAGTAACCGGAGGAACCGGATTTATCGGCAGCCACACCGTTGTGGAGCTGATTAACGCAGGCAAAGAAGTTGTGATTGTAGATAACTTTTCCAACTCGAAGCCGGAGGTTTTAAATCGGATTCAGACCATTACCGGCAAACGTCCTGTTTTCTATGAAGCAGATTTGTTGGATAAACCGGCAATCGACCGCATTTTTGAAGAACAGAAAATTGAAGCGGTTATTCATTTTGCGGGCTTGAAAGCGGTAGGAGAGTCGGTATATAAACCGCTGGAATATTATCATAATAACATTACCGGAACACTGCTGCTTTGCCAGAGTATGAAGGAACACGGCTGCAAGAAGATTGTATTTTCCTCTTCGGCTACTGTTTACGGCATGAACAATCCGGTGCCGTTTAAAGAGGGCATGCCGACCTCGGCAACCAATCCGTACGGATATACAAAGGTTATGATTGAACAGATTCTGTCCGATTTGTATGTTGCGGACAAAGAGTGGAGCGTTGTTTTGCTGCGTTACTTTAACCCAATCGGCGCGCATCAAAGCGGCTTAATCGGCGAGGACCCTAACGGTATTCCGAATAATCTGCTGCCATATGTTTCTCAGGTAGCAATCGGAAAACTGGAGTGTTTGAGCGTATTCGGCGATGATTATGATACTGTGGACGGAACCGGTGTACGCGACTACATCCATGTTGTGGACTTGGCGCTCGGTCATTTGAAAGCGATTGATTACAGCCTGTCACACAGCGGTGTTGAGGCAATTAACCTCGGAACAGGAAACGGAACCAGTGTACTGCAAATTGTGCACGCTTTTGAAAAAGCGTGCGGACACAGCATTAACTATAAGATTGCTCCTCGCAGAGCGGGAGATATTGCTTCCTGCTATGCGGACGCTTCCAAAGCGAAAGAGTTGCTTGGTTGGGAAGCGACAAGAACCATTGAGGATATGTGCCAAAGCAGCTGGAACTTTATCTCAAAAAATCCAAACGGTTTGGAATAAATAAAAGTAAAGACCTGTGCGTTAGCACAGGTCTTTACTTTTATACAATGATACAATTGTTATTTGTTTGTATCCGCAGGGTGCAAGCGATGCAGCAATTTTTGAAATAAAGCGCGAAACAAAAAAGCATATACCACACCGAAAGCGGTGTTGAGAAGACGATAAAAAATAGCTTTTGGAGCGCCCATCAATCCGGCAGCGGTTGTAAGCGCGCCTAAACAGTTGAAGGTGGTCTGCCAGCCGTAAGTGGCGGAAAATCCGACACACAGTCCCCCGAAGATACCAAACAGGCTGTGATATTGGGCAGGAATCAAAGAATAAGCGATGAGAAACAGCGCGCTGCCACCCAACATTCCTGCAAGTCGGTATTTGGCGCGGTGCAGGTAATCCCTTGTAGAAAATTGAGTAACAGAAAGCACGGCAAAACCGACCCACATTGAACGAGGTAAGCCGAGCAGGGTAGAGAAAAGCATCGCGGTGGAAACCGACAGGGTGAGCTGAAGCTGCCAGCGAGAACGAGGAGAAGAAAGATGGAACTCCTTGATTGCCTGAAGCAGACCGATGCTGCAATCACTTTTGCGCTGGTTGCGGTAATAGATGAGCGCGGTAAGAAGTCCTGTACAGGCAAGTCCGATTGCCCGCATAGCAAAGGTTTGTCCGCTGACATCATATCCGTATAAGAGCAGATAACATAGTACGATAGTAGATTGGTTGGACATTCTCACATCATGGCAGCCGATACAGATAACAAAGAACAGCGAGAGCAGATGAACGAGAAAGCTGCCAAACGGCGGTAAAAGGTTTGCAAGGTGGGGGGAAACAATCAAAACCCCGAAGATAAGCAGCAGGGACAAAACGCCATGAGAGGGGCGCACCCCCAGTCCGGCTTGGCGAAATACCAGGACAAACAGCAGAGATACCACACCGGCAATCGCGTTGTCCTCACCGAATAGGGAACTGAATACACCGACAAATGCAACGCAGAAGAGAAGGGTCAGTACAACCTTAAACAGATAGACGGCAAGGTGGCGACGGCGCTCCTGCGGTGTTTTGCTTGATTTTAACAGTTGTTTGGAGCCTGCCTGATTCAGTTGAAGCTCTTGATAAAAAGTCACGATAATCCTCTTTTCTATTCCGATAATCATAATAAATGTAATGGAAAGTATATCATGAGCGGCGGCAGAAAGAATGAATAAAAAATGAATTTTCAAAATCTTTGAGATTCTTTGAAATTCTGCGGCAAACTACACAAAGAAATGATAAAATTTTAACATCAATCACGATTTTTAGAATTCTGTCTTGACTTTAAAATCGGTTCTCGGTATGATATAGTTAAAACAATAACAAATAAGACGGGAAAAGGAGAATGACAGGATGTTGTTAAAAGACAAAGTGGCGGTTGTTACCGGAGGCACCAGAGGAATCGGTTATGCAATCGTAAAAAAATATTTGGAAAACGGAGCAAAGGTTGTGCTGTTCGGTTCTAAAAAGGAATCGGTGGAAAAAGCGTTGGATTCCTTAAAGCAGGAAAATCCAAACTGGGAAGTGGAGGGAGCATATCCCGACTTGACCGATGCAGAACAGGTTGCGCAGGAAATTGAAAAAATCGGTCAAAAATACGGCAGACTGGATATTTTAGTGAATAATGCGGGTATTTCCCAAAGTACAAAGCTGGAAAACTATGATCCGGCAGATTTTGCAAATATTATGGATTTAAATGTAAAAGCATTGTTCAATGCCATTCAGCCGGCAGTCAAGATTATGCGCGCGCAAGGCAGCGGCTGTATTTTAAATACAAGCTCGATGGTCAGTATTTCCGGTCAGCCGTCCGGTGTAGGATATCCGACCAGCAAATTTGCGGTAAACGGTATGACCGTTTCGCTGGCAAGGGAACTGGGTCCCAGCAATATCCGTGTGAATGCAGTGGCGCCGGGCGTTACCAAAACAGATATGGTAGCGGCTTTACCGGAAAAAATGATTCAGCCGTTGATTGCAACCATTCCGCTGCGCCGCATTGGAGAACCGGAAGATGTTGCCAACGCATTTTTGTTCCTTGCAAGTGATATGGCAAGCTACGTGACAGGCGAAATCCTTTCGGTAGACGGAGCAGCCCGCTCTTAAAAGAAAAGAAAGATAAAAAATCCCTTTTTCAAGACGAAAAAGGGATTTTTTTAGTGCCGGTTAATTTTCATATAACAACAGGTCATAGAATAACAGACTGTTATCGGGAAGCAAAAAAGCGGTTCGCTCCATCGCTTCCAATTGTTCCGGTGTTTTGTTTTCCAACCAGTCTGTTTGATACTCACGGGCAAACTCGGCTACGCTGACAGTAGAAGAGTTATCACGCAGCTCCCAATTTTCCAGTTCGTCTTTATAGGAACGATATTGCCGTACCGGAGGAAGTATATCGGCATTTTGCAGTTGTTCCACATCGTTTAATTCCGAAGGGGAAAGTAGATAGGGAATTTCTACAGTGCTGTCTTTTAAGATGGAAAGCAGGGTTTGATTATCAATATACAGTTTGGAATAGTAGGAGTTTTGCTCGGAAGGAACATAAACTTGATTGCAGAAAGTTCCCCTGTTTTTTAGAGAAGCTGCCGAAAAAATTTGCTGCATCAGTTCAGGGTCGGACACCGTAAAAAGCGTTTGCCCTTTGTTGGTCAGGGAATAGTTTGAAATCGGGTTGACGCCGAAAGAAAAATCGGGAATCCCATAAACATCGGAGCTGTCCGGCAGAGCGATGAAAATTTTATCTGCTTTGTCAGGAACGGTATTTTGTGGGAGAGCCTGCAAGGAGGAGAGAACTCGGAGCGTATTATGGTAAGAATCACGCAGAGGAAGGGAAGAAGACCCGAATTTCATCTTTTCCAAATCCTCTTTTGAGATTGATGTAACACGCAAATCAGGGTCGTCTATCTTGAAAGAAAGATAACCACAGACAGGATTATTTTGAAAATCACTGATTTCTTCCGAGTCAATGGAAGTGAGGTCGGTTTTTACTGCCTCCAGCAATTCAGAAAAGGAGTCGGACGGAATACTTGCGACCAGTTTTCCGCTTTTGTCGTACGATTCAATCTGTCCAAGCGTTTCTGGCGAGTAATAAAAGACAGGTTCATTTTGCCGGACATATTCCGGCAAACAAGCCAACTGTGTGAGCAGCGGAAAATCGGGATAATAAAAATGGTAAGTTCGGTTCATGGAGGTGCCGAAAGGCGCAAGCCGGTAATTGAGGTCAACGGGAACGCTGTTTGAATTGATATGGTTTGTTTCCTCAATACCGCGCTGATGGATTTGTTGAACAAGGTCCATTGCCGTTTCAGAGGTTAGCGTAACGGGGAAGGAGTGAAGGGAACGCATAGAACCCTGCTTATCGTAGTAAGTGATAAACGGACGAAATTCATTTTCAAAAGAAAAGTTAATTTCCTCAATTCTGCTGCGGTTAGGGATTCGACCGACAGCTCCAAATCCGTCGGTCACAAAGCAAAGCGGCATAATCAGTGCAATACAAAGAGTAACCGCAATATATTTGGCGTTTTGGTAAAGGTGGGAAAAGCCTTTTGCAGTCGCGCTCTCCACAATCAGAAATCCCAAAGGCGCGCCGACAAAGACAGCGAGTAAAGCGTTGGAAAGGTTGTTGTCATATCCTAAAAATTGGAAATAAAAGACCAGAAAAACGCCGAACAATCCTGCGCCGATTTTCATAATTTGGGAAAGAGCGGTTTGTCTGCCCCATTGTTGCGCCCACTCACTTTGAAAATGCAGATAAAATCTTAAAGAAAGAAACAGCGCGGCGGCAGCAGCCAGCAGCCAGACGGCAGCAAAAATCAGATATTTTGCAGGAGGATTGTTTTGGTAAGTATAGTTGACAGTGTAATCAAAAATCAATCCGTAAGGGGAGAATAATGCCGTCAGTTCTTCGGAAAAATTTAATGTAGGAATAGAAGATATAATGATATAGAAAATCATTTGCAGAAAACTGCCGGCTGCGTTTAATCCTATCGCATAAATGATACTTTCTGCCACATTGGAACAGGTAACGGCAACCAGACAGGAAAAAGTGAAGATAATCAAATAAGAACAACACCAGAATATCAAGTCAAACAGAATGTTGTACAGAAGAAAAGAAAAAGAAACAGCAGGATATAAAAAAGCAGTATAAATAACGAAAACAATCGACAGACAAAGGATGATGGGAATCAGCAACAAGCTAAGTCCTGCCAGATACCTTGATAAAAACAGTTGAATACGGGAAACGGGCATAGAGTGGTAAAAATCCACCGCAAGTCGATTATGCAGATAATGAAACAAGGTGACAGACAGCAAAATCGGAGCAATTAAGCCGATAAAAAAGAGCGGAGGAGCAGAAATATGAAAAGAAGATTCCGCAGCAAAGGAAGCGTCAACTTCCAAAGCCTTTTGAAAAGCAGGAAGAATGACGGTGAGCGCTAAGATGGTGGTGTAAATGGCAGCGATTCCGATATTTTGCCGAATCGTATCCAGATACAGATGGGTAAAGCAGGTATCAAACAGTTTTTGAGTTGGTGAGCGCATCGGAGAAGGAGAAGATGATGGATTAGAAGATAACATTGTTGTAGTCATAACCGACCGCCTCCATTTCTGTGATAAAAATTTCTTCTAAAGTAAGCGGAACGCTTTCGCAAAGAAGAGGATGAAGAACCGAAAGATGTTCCAAAGCCTGTTTTCGGTTTTCCCGAACGATCAGTTCCGCTACGCTGCCTCTGGTTTGGCAGGAGATGAGAGGAACCAGATTTTCCAATATACGGCGTTCTGGCAATGGGGTTAATACAAGCTGAATTTTAGAAAAATCCTGACGAAGCTGACAAAGCTCTCTTTGAAACAGAATTTTTCCTCTGTGCAGCAGCCCTACATGATCGCACATATCCTCCAGCTCACGCAGATTGTGTGAAGCAATTACTACTGTAGTTCCTCGCTCGGAAAGATCATCTGCAATAATTTTACGCACAGCTACGCGGACAACAGGGTCCAGACCGTCAAATGCTTCGTCCAACAGAAGATATTTCGGCATACAGCTGAGCGCAAGAATAATTGCAATTTGTCTTCTCATTCCCTTAGAACAGGAAGAGAGCCTGCGCTCCGGAGCGATGGGGAACAGCTTTACCAATTTGGTATAACGTTCTACCGACCAGTCGGGATAGATATTGGAATAAATTTTTGCCAGAGAGTCCATAGAAGCGCCGGGGAGTTGGTAAATCTCATCGGGAATAAAAAAGATGCGTTGTTTTACAGAGCAGTTATCAAAAATAGGTTCCCCGTCTACCAAAACACTGCCCGAGGTCGGTTGATAAATGCCGGAAATCAGGTGGAGAAAGGTGGATTTTCCTGCGCCGTTTGAGCCAACCAATCCGTAGATTTTTCCTTCCTCAATGGTGGAACTGAGTGAATCCAGGGCGAGGGTTTCTCCGAAATATTTGGTGAGATGTTCTGTTTGAATCATAGCGGTTCCTTCCTTTCGGGGGGCAGGGTTTGCAGGTAGCGGTTGATTTCTTCCAAAATCTGAGGAGCGGAAAATCCGCGGGATAACGCTTTGTCCACTGAGGCAAATAGTTCGTTTAAAGCGGATTTTCGCGGAATTTCCAAAGAAAGCAGGTTGGGGGAAACAAAGCTGCCTTTGCCGACAACAGTATAGATAATTCCCTGACGCTCCAATTCCTGGTAGGCTTTTGCAACGGTATTGGGGTTGACGCCCACCTGACGCGCCAAAGTACGCACCGAGGGCAGCTGTTGGTTTTCCTGCAAAACCCCTAACAGGGACAGATGAAGAATCTGTTCGGCTAATTGTTCATAAATCGGGGTACGGCTTTGCAAATCTAATGTTATCACAAAATTACCTCCGCAGTAACCGTATTAAGTGTATTAGTTTTAATAGTATAGTTGTATTGTAACAAAATATTTTACTGTTGTCAACATAAAAACAGGGATTGGGAGAATTTTTTCTCCCAATCCCTGTTTAAAAACGGAATTATTTGGTCAGTTCGGCAAAGTTATAAGAATAAAGTTTTTCGCGTACATCATTGGAAATTTCACGAAAAATTTTCTGAAAGCGGCAGCAGCGGTCTTTGTGTCTGGTACAAGCATATTCGCTGGATACACAGCGGCTGAGAGTAAATTTACCTTCAATCGTTTCAATGACCTCGCCCAAAGTAATTTCCTCTAAAGGACGTCCGATTTCATAACCGCCCTGTGTTCCTTTAAAGGATTTGATGATACCGGCGGCTACCAGTTTGCGTAAAATTTTCAGCGAAAAACGCAGGGTAACCCCTGTCATTTCGGAAATGGTTTTGGCGTCCAGGCGTTTTTGGCTGCGCGCTAAAGTATCTACAATGCGGATTGCATAATCAGTCTCTAAAGTAAAATACATTTTCTCACCTCTTACCACATCCATTTATTTTACCCAAAGAGAATATACACTAAAATTACCTTTTTAGTATACGATATACTTTGTCGATTGTCAAGTATTGTTTTTGACAAGGAAAAAAGCCGAAAAATAAAACTGCCCTTAAAGATTGTCAAAATCTTTAAGGGCAGTTCAAAAACAGTTTAGTCTAAAAAGTCTTTCAAGCGTTTGCTTCTGCTTGGGTGACGCAGCTTGCGCAGCGCCTTTGCTTCAATCTGACGGATACGCTCGCGGGTAACGTTAAACTCTTTTCCGACCTCTTCCAAAGTGCGGTTTCTGCCATCTTCCAGACCGAAACGGAGTTCCAGTACTTTCTTTTCCCTTGGAGTAAGGGTGGAAAGCACATCTTCCAACTGTTCTTTTAGCAAAGTGTGGGAAGCGGCGTCTGCCGGAGCGGGCGCATCGGAATCTTCGATAAAGTCACCGAGGTGGCTGTCCTCCTCTTCACCGATTGGGGTTTCCAGAGAAACAGGTTCCTGCGCAACGCGCATGATTTCACGAACTTTGTCGATTGGCATATCCAGTTCTTCGGCAATTTCTTCCGCTGTCGGATCGTGTCCGTTTTTATGCAGCAACTGGCTGGAAACCTTTTTTACCTTGTTGATGGTTTCTACCATATGCACCGGAATACGAATGGTTCTTGCCTGATCGGCGATTGCACGGGTAATTGCCTGACGAATCCACCAGGTTGCATAGGTGGAAAATTTAAATCCCTTGGTGTGGTCAAATTTTTCCACCGCTTTGATTAAGCCGAGGTTGCCTTCCTGAATCAAATCTAGGAACTGCATTCCGCGTCCGACATAGCGTTTTGCGATGCTGACAACCAGACGAAGGTTTGCCTCGGAAAGGCGCTTTCTTGCATACGGGTCGCCCTGCGCCATGCGCTCTGCCAGTTCAATTTCCTCTTCCGGAGTCAGCAGCGGTACTCTGCCAATCTCTTTCAGATACACCTTGACAGGGTCATCAATACTGATGCCGTCTACCGACAGCAAGGTTTCGTCATCTTTGTCTGCATCTAAATCCTTACTGTCAAAGTCGGAAAGGTCGATGTCGTCCACAATGTCGATGTTCAGCGATTCCAATGTATCGTACAGTTTATCTACCTTTTCTACATCAAAATCAAGCTGTTCCAGCGCATCGTTGATTTCACGGGTAGTGACCTTGCCGTTTGCTTTTCCGTTTTCAATCAGACTGCGGATAACTGATTTTTTGTCTTTTACTGCCAAACTAACTCCTCCTGTTTTTTTTCGCTGCCAACTGTTTGATGTACGCTCCTAAATCGTCATCAGACATTTGGGCAACTTCCTTTTCTGTTTTTACATTTCTGTGCTCTATCAAAATCGCGATGTAATCACGAATTGCCGCCTCATCGCAGCGTTGAGAAGGCGCGGTGGCAAGGATAGCGGATACCCTGCCCATCGCCTGCTCGGAAAGTTCGGAGGAAAGATCCAGCATCTCTACCGAAAGCCCGGCAGAAAGCCGCTGAGCAAATACATGGTACAGCTCGCGGTTGATGTCGGTTACAAAATCCTCCTCCCGAATTTCGGAACTGAGCGTATGAAAGAAATCGGGATTTTTCATCAGACAATATAAAATACCTTCTTCTGCCATCGCATAGCGCAGATTTCCGCGGCGCTGAAGGTCATTTTTGGCAGCAGCCATATTGCCGATATAGATGTTGGTGTCCGCCCTTTGGCGGCGGTTTTCCTTATAGCGTTCCCGTTTATCCAGCGATTGAATCTGCGCGTGGATTGCCTGCGGGGAAATTTTAAGCTCATTGGCGGTTTGAGAGAGGTAAACCTCACGCTCCACCGGGTTGCGGATTCCGGCAAACAGTTTGCAGGCTTCTTTTAAAAAGCCAACCTTACCGTCGGCAGAACGAATGTCATAGTTTTGCCGCAGTTTGTTCAGTTCAAACTCAACGGCGTTGCGGCTGCTGTCCAGCAGCATGGCAAAGCGTTCTCTGCCATATTTTTGCAAAAATTCGTCTGGATCTTTTGCTCCGCTCATCGACAAAACCCCCACCTTTACGCCAACTTCATCGAAGATGTTAAGGGCTCGCTTGGTAGCAGCCTGTCCCGGACCGTCCGAGTCATAGGCAAGAATAATGCGATCGGCATATTGGGAAATCAACCGTGCCTGCTCTTCGGTCAGCGCAGTGCCCAGGGTGGCGACTGCATTGTCAAATCCCGCCTGATGTAGAGCGATCACATCCATATATCCCTCGGCTAAAATTAAGCCGGGCAATTTGGAGGTTTTTGCAAAATTTAAAGCGAACAGATTTTTACTCTTTTTAAAAACCGGAGTGTCGCTGGTATTCAGATATTTTGCGCTGCTGTCATCCAACGCTCTTCCTCCGAATGCGACGACATTTCCGCGCAGGTCAATAATGGGGAACATAACGCGGTTGCGGAAGCGGTCAAACACGCCGCCCTTTTTGCTTTCGGAGGCAACATTGGCGGCGACCATCTCCTGTTCCGAAAAGCCTTTGGATTTTAAAAAATTGCACAGGTCATGCCAACCGGCGGGGGAATACCCCAAACCGAAATGTCGGATAGTTTTGCGGTCGCGTCCGCGGCGAATCAGATACTCATACGCAGTTTTTCCCTGTTCCGACATGAGACAACTATGAAAAAAGCGGGCAGTTTCCCGATTGATTTCCAAAATCCGCTTGCGCAAAGCAGAACGATCGTCCGAATCGGAATCTTCGGGAACAGTCATACCGCATTTTTGAGCAAGCAGGCGAACCGCTTCCATATACTCTAAATTTTCAATTTTTCTGATAAAGGTAATAACATCTCCGCCGGCTCCGCAGCCAAAGCAATAGAAGGACTGGGTCTGCGGATAAACAAAGAAAGAGGGTGATTTTTCGGAGTGAAAAGGGCAAAGTCCGGTAAAATACCGCCCTTTTTTCTTTAAAGAAACGTAGGAAGAAACAATTTGTTCAATGTCGCTGTATTGTTTGAGCTGTTGAATAAAAGCGTCCGAAATCACGGGAAAAACCCTCCTTTCTTCATTCTATTTATTATATACTCAAAAAGATTGATTTTTCCTGCAAGAAATTTAAAATTTCGGAAAACTTGACAAGTTTATCGAAAATAAATCGAGATTATTGTGGAGAATGATTGGTAAAATGGGAGGATTTAGGAAAAAATCCTCGCTTTTTGCCTCCCTGTTAAAGCAAATAAATAACGGGAGGCAATTTTGCCTCCCGTTTGCGTTTTTTATTTTATGCGTTTTTTGCAAAAACAGCATCGGGGATATTTACTTTTTTAATGTCGGCGCCTAAATTTCGCAATTTACCGATGAGATCCTCATAGCCGCGTTCAACCCAATGGATATCCTCAATTTCGGAGGTTCCTTTTGCGCTTAATGCAGCCTGCACCATTGCGATTCCGGCGCGCAAATCCAACGCTTTTACCTGAGCGCCGCTGAGTTGTTCAACGCCTTCCACAACGGCAACCTTGCCGTCTACCTGGATTTTAGCCCCCATGCGGCGCAGTTCATCTACATATTTAAAGCGGCTGTCCCACACTCCTTCGGTTACGATACTGGTACCTTTTGCAATCGAGAGGAGGGTAGTCATCTGCGGCTGCATATCGGTGGGGAAACCGGGGTGCGGCAGCGTCTTTACATTCGTCTTGTTTAAATCGCCGGTTCTGCGAATCAAGATCGCATCATCAAATTCCTGAATGTCGCAGCCCGCCTGAACGAGCTTGTCGGTGATGGACTCCAGGTGTTTTGGAATAACATTTTTAATCAGGACCTCTCCTCCGGTTGCGGCGGTGATGGTCATATAGGTTCCCGCTTCAATCTGGTCGGGGATAATCGGATAGGTAGCGCCGTGCATAATGTCTACACCGTGGATTTTAATTACATCGGTTCCGGCTCCGCGGATATCTGCGCCCATCGAGTTTAAGAAGTTTGCAAGGTCTACGATATGCGGTTCCTTTGCGGCATTTTCTAAAATGGTCAGTCCTTTTGCGCGAACGGCTGCCAACATAATGTTGACGGTAGCGCCCACAGACACCACGTCCAGATAGATATGCGCGCCGAAAAGTTCTTCGCTTTGCGCGTTGATAAAGCCGTAATCTGTGGTGACAGAGGCTCCCAGAGCCTCAAAGCCTTTGATGTGCTGGTCAATCGGACGAACGCCGAAATTACAGCCGCCCGGGGGGGAAACATGCGCCTCGCCGAAGCGTCCCAGAAAAGCTCCGAGAAAATAATAGGACGCGCGAAGATGCCGTGCAGATTCATACGGGACAACCGGTTCGGTGATATTTCTGGTGTCGATTTCGACTGTGTTTTTGGCAAGGTAACGAACCTTTGCGCCCAAGTCGGTTAATATCTGAAACAGGATAGTAACATCGCTGATATTTGGTACATTTTCAATGACACAGACATCCTGTGCCAATACGGTTGCAGGAATGATGGCAACCGCAGCATTTTTAGCTCCACTGATTTCCACTTCCCCATGAAGCGGATTTCCGCCGTTAACGATATATTTTTCCAAGGCTGACTCCCCTTATTTTCTTTTTTCCCCGGCAGAGATAGTATAACCTCAAAGATGAAGAAATACTACCTGCCGTGTTTCTTTCCCAGATTTTTGCGGCAAACGCGCCGCAGGAAAGAAGATTCATCCAAGCACTTCATAACGCTGAATCGTTTCCAAAACAAAAAAATTATTTAAACATATCTTTTTTCCATAAAATAAGCACACAAACAATAACCATGATGGCTGCCAACACCATAGTAAACCAGAAATGGGGCAGCGGCAAACCGTCCACATTCATTCCGTATAAACCGAACACCATGTTTGGCAGTTCCAGTACGATAGTAAGCGCGGTCAAGACCTTCATGATAATATTCAGATTGTTGGAGATAATGGAGGAAAAGGCGTCCATCGTGTTGGAAAGGACGTTGGAGTAGATGGAACACATCTCAATAGCCTGCTTTACTTCGATGATGACGTCCTCAAGCAGTTCTTCGTCCTCGTCATACAGCTTGATGATTCGTCCGCGCAGGATTTTTTCCAGCGTCACTTCGTTGGACTTTAGGGAAGTGGAAAAATAAACCAATGATTTTTCCAGTCCCAATATCTGTACCAGTTCCTTATTTCGCATGGTTTTATGCAAAAGATTCTCCGTTGTATATGAAATTTTGTCTATCTGTTTTAAATATTGCAGGAATCGAGTTGCAATTCGCAGCAAAATGCTCAATAAAAAGTGTGTGCGCATATGAGTCTGAATATTTTTGACAAGACCCTGACTGATTTCGGTAATCACTGCGTTTTCCCGCAGACAAACCGTTGTGATAAAGCGATTGTTGGAAATAATTGCCATAGGCATGGTAGAATAGACAACGGTTTTTTCCTCGTCCTGTTTTTCTGCGGTCGGAACGTCAACGATAACCAGCGTTTGGTTGTCCTCCGATTCGACACGGGAGCTTTCCTCCTCGTCCAGCGCGGCGCGGACAAAATCCTGTTCCAGTCCCAGAATATCTACCAGATAACGTACTTCCTGTTCGGTCGGGCAGATTGCGCACACCCAGCAGCCGTCTTCTACTGCATGAATCTGTCTGACACGGTTATCCATTGTTTTATAAAAATTGAGCATCACCGGCTCCCTCCTGTTGCATTAGGGCAGCACAGCGAGAAGCGCAGCCCCATTTTTGTTTTGTTGCTGTGTAACGGAACAGCCTAACGGGTCAGGCTTCAAAAATACTCACCTCTTACCATCTTGTTTGTGGAATTTGAAATAAAGAATCGACCGTTTCGGGTTGCCGCAAGTCCCCAAAAAAGGGCGCAGCAAGCTCAAGCGTTTCTTTATAACAGTCTTATTATATCATAAACCGGATTGATTGCAATATTAAGTTTGCCACTTAAGAAAAAGAAATTACAAAGAAAGGGGAAAACAGGAAAATATTTCATGAAAAAAGGCGGCAGCTGCCGCCTTTTGGAGTTATCGGAGTTAAAAGAAATCAAAACGTTCTTCTATTTTTTGAGGAACGACCAAAGCAGCGCTTAATTCGGTGACTTCCTTGATAAAGCGTTCGCACTGGTCAGCTTTAAACAGAACCTTTAGGTTGACCGTTACGCCAAAGTCGCTGGACTCTACCCGACAGATATAATTAGGCAGGATATAGTTGATTTTTCCGTAAAAGGAATAATCCAAATCCATATTCAGTAAAACGCAGGTAGTCATCAACTTGCGCTGCGCGGCGTCTACGGCAATCTTTGCTCCGTGGGAATAGGCTCTGACCAGTCCTCCCGCACCTAACAGAATACCGCCGAAGTAGCGGGTTACCACAACGGCAACATCGGTTAAACCTTCCTTTTCAAGGCAGTCCAGCATCGGAACGCCGGCAGTCCCCTGAGGTTCTCCGTCATCGGAATATCGCTTAACCCCGTTTTTGAGGAGATAGGCGTAGGTGTTGTGGGTGGCATCACGGTGTTTTTGTTTGATTTCATTGATAAAATCCAACGCCTGCTGTTCGGTTTCTACCGGGGCGATGAATCCGATAAAGCGGGATTTTCGCTCGGTAAATTCATCTTCGGCGCGGTCATGAATGGTAGTGTACTCCAGCATAATTTTCCCCCTCGGCATATTTTGGGCGTGGATACAACAAAAGGCAATGCTGACGCATTGCCTTGCTTGCTGTAAAGTCTAAACTTATTTGTTGTTGAGACCGAAACGCTTGTTGAAACGATCTACACGACCGCCGGTATCAACCAGTTTCTGTCTGCCTGTGAAGAAAGGATGACACTTTGAACAAATTTCAACGCGCAGATCCTTTTTTGTAGAACGAGTTTCAAATTCTGCACCGCATGCACATTTGATAACGGTTGGCTCATACTGTGGATGGATTCCCTGTTTCATCTTAGATAGTCACCTCTTTCTGGAAATACATAAAATAACAAAATAAATAGTACCACATCAAAGTCAAAATTGCAAGCTGTTTTTTGCAGGAAATCGCTCGAAAAGCAGGAAAATTTTTGTATAAAAAGCGCTTTTCACCGCTTTCAACAGTAATTTAACAGAAAAGCAAACAATTTTCCCCGACAGTAAAGGTAGAAAAGAAAAAATAAGAGGAAATATTTGTATATTATGCCGGATTTGTATTTTCTACAAATATCTGGAAAAGAAGATAGGACTGTGCTATAATATAAGAAAAAACAGGAATTTTATCGAAAAATATTGCTTGCAACGGGGAGGGAAAACGGGAATGGCTCATCGAAAATTGCTTTGTCAAACAGGGCGCATCGGATATTGGATTTCTCTGCATAAAGAATATCTGCTGCGAGATATCAAAACGCTTTTGAGCGGAGAAAAATATGCAAAGGAGCGGAATCTTACTCCGTTGCCGTGTCTGGTAAAGGGGCACACCTCCCTATTGCTCCGACGCCTGAATGGAGTAGAGATGCAGCTGCAGCAGGGAAAGATACAAAATCTTCGGATAGCTGCGCAAAAGTTAAACGGAATTATCATTCGTCCGGGCGAAACTTTCTCATTTTGGGGATTGGTGGGACACCCGACTGCAAAGAAAGGATATACCGAAGGTTTGGTGATTGCAGGAACGCAGATGAAACCGGGAATTGCAGGCGGATTATGTCAGCTTGCCAATATGGCGCATTGGTTGGTGCTGAACAGTCCATTGACTGTCACCGAGCTGCACCACCATTCGGATGCTCTGTTTCCGGACGAGCGCAGAACCGTTCCGTTTGGGACAGGAACTTCTGTTTTTTATAAAAATGTGGATTATCAATTTAAAAATACGACAAATCAACCGGTTCAACTATTGTTTTGGCTGAGCGACACCGACCTGTGCGGAGAGTTAAGAACAACCAAGCCGTTCCCTTACCGTTATCGAATTGTGGAGGAGAACAGTTGCTTTGTTCGGGAGGACGACGGTTGGTATCGGGTGAGCAAGGTGTACCGCAGGGTGATTGAACGAGAAAGCGGAAAGGAAATTGCGAAGGAACCGGTGTTGGATAACCATTCCCGGGTGATGTATGACCCGGCACTGATTCCGCCGGAACAAATCCGCAAAAATTGAAAGAAGCGGGGGGATAACGGGTGCTGTTAGAAGAAATTGCGCGTCATGCAAAACGGCAGCCGAACAAAACAGCGTACCGGAACAGAACACAAGCGCTGTGTTACGGAGAACTTTGGGAAAAGGCGAACCGGCTGG
The DNA here is from genome assembly GCA_905197685.1 of uncultured Oscillospiraceae bacterium. Lineage (GTDB taxonomy): Bacteria > Bacillota > Clostridia > Oscillospirales > Ruminococcaceae > Negativibacillus. Next base: position 69,295 of record CAJJZS010000007.1, read on the forward strand.
CAGCTTATCTGGAAAAAGAAATCGGACCGGTTATGATATTCGGGGAAAAACAGGTTCAGATGCCGATTGCCTTTTTAGCCTGTATGATTGCAGGCAGACCCTATCTTCCGATTGACCCGAAACAGCCTCAGGAACGCATTGAGCAGATTCAGCATCAGGCAGGCGCAAAGACAATCATTTGCTGCGGGGAGTACCAATCGGCAAGGCAGATGGGCGCAACAGAGATAGATTCTCTTTGTCAAATAGAACGAAAACAGACAAAAGCAGCGGATAATAATCCGAATCGGGATGTTTACTGGTTGTTTACCTCGGGCAGCAGCGGTACTCCGAAAGGGGTTCGCATTTCTATGGAAGCGTTGGAAAACTTTGTCCGTTGGATATTATCGGTTCGTGCGGTCGGAGATTGTATCGAAGGGGTGACGCTCAATCAGGCGCAGTTTTCCTTTGATTTGTCGGTAGCGGATTTGTGGCCCTGTTTTGCGGCGGGGGGAACGGTGCGCGCTTTGGAATGGGAAGAACAGCGGGATTTTTTGTCCTTATATGCTGCAATGCGGCAAAGTGCAGCGCAGCGGTTGACCTGTACCCCATCCTTTGCCAGGTTTTGTCTGTGCGACAGGCAGTTTTGTCGGGAATTGCTGCCAAACTTAAAAACAATCTTTTTTTGCGGGGAAACACTCAACGCAAATACGGTGCAGACCTTGCATGAACGATTTGCAGGATTGCGGGTCATTAACGCCTACGGTCCGACCGAAGCTGCCTGTGCCGTCTGCGCAGCGGAAATACCGCCCGGTGCGCAGCAAATCCCGGTAGGGGAAATCAAAAGCGCGGCGTCCGAGATACTGATATGCAGTCAAGACGGAAAGCAGGAGCAGGACGGAACAGCAGGGGAGATTGTCATTGTCGGAGAAAGTGTTGGAAACGGATATGTCGGAAATCTTTCCGGCGGATTTGGAGAGCGGCAGGGAAAGCGGATTTATCGCACCGGAGATTTGGGCATGATTCGGAACGGATTACTGTGGTATCTTGACAGAATGGACCGACAAATTAAGTATAAGGGATATCGCATAGAACCGGGAGAAATAGAAGAGACGATTCTTTCCTGGAAAGAGGTGCGCGCAGCGGCGGTGCTGCCGGTTGTAAAACAGGGAGAAGTTCGCTTTTTGACAGCAGTTGTTGAATGGGACGGAGAGCCGCTGCCCGTCTCGGTTTGCAAAGAGCGTCTGTTACGCTGTCTGCCGCCGTATATGCAGCCAAAACAATGGAAAACGGTGGAGAAAATCCCAATGAACGAGCGCGGCAAACGCGATCTTCACGCATTGGAAAGGATGTTGCGGAATGAATGAAAAAGAACTGGAACAGAAGGTTCGCCGCATTTTGGTTGATGCCTGCGGCAGTGAAGAAGTTTTGCAGCAAGGAATTGATCTGCTGGACAGCGGACTGTTGGACAGTCTGGGACTGATTTCCCTTCTGGACGGTTTGGAAGATATCGGAATTGTAATTCAGCCAACTCAGGTGGATCGAAATGAGTTTCGCACCTTAGAGGGTATTTTTAATTTATGCAAAAAGCAGTTATAAACAGGAAAGGGAGGAGAGCATAAAAGCTCCCCTCCCTTTCCTGTTTTGGTTATTTTACAACAGTTCTTCCAACTGTTTGAGCGTTTCGTCAAAGTCGGCGATGATGTCCAGAATCGGCTGCGGAGAAGCCATATCGACTCCTGCCAGTTTGAGCAGCTCAATCGGGTGATCGCTGGAACCGGCGCGCAGGAATTTTTTGTAATCCTCGATTGCAGGTTGACCCAGTTTTCTGATTCGGTTTGCAATAGCGACAGCGGCAGAGATGCCGGTTGCATACTGGTAAACATAGAATGCGCGGTAGAAGTGCGGAATTCTTGCCCACTCATAGGAAATATTTTGGTCGGCAACAAAGCCTGGACCGTAGTAATCCTCGTTGATTTTGCGGTGAATTTCACACAGAACATCGGGCAGCAGAGGTTTGCCGCTTTCCACCAGTTTGTGAGTTTGATTTTCAAAGTCGGCAAACATGGTCTGACGATAGAAGGTAGAACGAATATCGTTTAAGTGCTTGGAAAGCAGCAGCGCTTTTTCTTCTTTGCTTTGGGCATGGTCAAGCAGATAGTGATAGAGAATCATTTCGTTGGTTGTGGAAGCAACCTCGGCGCAGAACAGGGTGTAATCGGCATAAACAAACGGCTGGGATTGGTTGGAGTACCAGCTGTGCATGGAGTGTCCGGTTTCGTGCAGAAGGGTAAAGACATCTTCCAATGTGCCGTTGTAGTTAAGCAGCATATATGGATGAACATCATAAACACTGGTGGAGTATGCGCCGCTTACCTTGCCTTTTTTCGGGTAAACATCGCACCAACATTCTTCGCGGGAGCGTTTTACCAGTTCGGTGTAATCTTCTCCCAGAATGGCGGTTGCTTTTAGCATCAAATCGTATGCTTCGTCAAAGCTGTATTTTTTATCCACATCGGGAACGATAGGAACGAATAAATCGTACATATAGCTCTTTTCCAGTCCCAAAACACGGTTGCGCAGCTGAATGTATCTCTGGAACGGTTCTGTGTTTGCGCGCACGGTGGAAAGCAGATTATCATAAACCTCTTCCGGAATAAAGTTCTGGGAAAGGGACTGATTGCGGGCAGAAGGATAATTTCTTGTTTTTGCAATCGCAACATTTGCTTTTACCAACGCATAATAGTTGGAAGACAGCGTGTTGATGTATCCGCCGTAAACGCCGAACAGTTTTTCAAAGAAAGCTTTTCGGAAGTTGCGGTCGGGGTCCTCCATCGCGCCGCCGTAGGTGGAATCGTTGACGGTGACAGTTTCTCCGGCGGAGTTTGTCAGTTCGTCATATTTCGTGTCGCTGACTAACAGGTCATTGTAAATTTTGGTGTAGGAGGAGTGCATATCCTGCATCCGAACCAACATCTGTTCGGATTTTTCATCTAAAATATGTTCTTTGCGGCTGAACAGGTCATCCATCAGATGGCTGTACAGGGAAAGTTCGGGAACCTGAGCGCAGAAAGCGTCAAACTGTTCACGGGAAAGCTGCATCAGTTCCGGCATAACAAAAGCGATGCTTTCATCTACGGCTGTGCTTTCACCAAATACGGTTTCATACAGTTTTTTGTAGTTGGGGTCGGTCATCTGAGCGTCATAATGACAGGCTGCATAGGTAAACAGCTTGGAGAAATATTTGCTGCACTGAATATATAAATCCAGTCCTTCCAGCAGGTTGTGACCGTTTTGGGTGAGTTTACCTTGCATTGCGCACAGCTTTTGCGCAAGCTGTTTGGCAGTTTCAAGATCCCGGTACCAGTCCTGCTCACAAGAGTATATGTCTTCCAGTTTCCATGTCGATCTATGGTCTTCCATAAAGCGTTTCCTCCGTATTGCTGATGAATTTTTGGAAAAGAATTCTAAAAAAATTCCCCGAATCACATTATAACTGATTCTATTGCCAAAAACAAGCGTTTTTTAGAAGGGATTTTGTTTAAAAGAAAATCGGCGGCAAAAGAAGTTTCTTTTTGACAAAAAAGAAAGCGAAGATTCGAGAATTATTTTGACGGGAAACGCATATAATAGTTTGGTGACTTTACGACAGAGAGGAGGATTTATATGACACAGTACGCCGAAAAGAAAAAACAGCAGCAGCCAAAGCCCGAGTCGGTTTATGAATCCTGCCGGAAATGGATGGAAACCGAGGGCGATGTGGACGATTTTATCTTTTACGATTCGGAATATCAAATCAGCCAGCGTTAAAAAGAAAAACCGAAAAATCAAAAATCTGTAATTGATACAAAACAACATTTGAAAAAGGGAAAAGCCTGCGGCAAACTTAAATTGTCGCAGGCTTTTTTGAGGCTTTGTGATAAAAGGGGAAAATACGGTCGGGTCTTGGATTATCTCAGGTGATTTTCATACACGCTGACATATTCTTCATCTTGAACAAGATAAACGGTATCGACATCCTCATCAAAAATTCCCGAATGAACAAATTCTTGGATATCCGAATCCAAAACGAATTTAACGCAGGTTCCGCAGGAGGAACTCAGCTTTCGTGGAACAGGCATCAGCATCGGTTTTTTTTCGGTTCCTTTGAGCTGCCTTTGAAAATTCACCGCTGCAAAGTGGGTGAAAAAAGTTGCGATATAAGTCAATGTTACCATCCTTTTCTTTGGTGTTTTTTCTTTGATGAGAAGCGCGGACAGCCGCTATTTGCTTAAAGTAAGGCGATAATCTTCGTTTTCTTCGCTTACGCTAACCTGGTAACCTGCATTGGATGCAAAACGGGTTATGTTTTCCTTTGCGGTTGCGTTGTCTACCAGTACTTCAATCTCGCCGCTTTTGTTGTTTTCCAAAGCCTTTTTGGTCATTAAAACCGGCTGCGGGCAGGAAAGACCGCGAGCGTCCACAATTTCTCTGTTTGCCATGATTGGTTCAGCTCCTTTTCTTGATTAAAACAGGGTTAGGCATTCTTCTTTGCTTTTGCGGTATTCATTGCAGCAATCACAAGCATAACGACCAAACCGATAATAACAGCGATTTTGCCGTTGATGGAAGGACCGCCGGCAGCTTCGGCAGAAGCTGCTGCGCCTGCAAGACCGAAGTTATGTGCAAACGCTGCGCCGACAATGTATCCCAGAACGGTAACAGCCGAATCGGTGTTGCCCTCGCCGGTGAGGATGAGCTGGCGAAGCGGGCAGCCGCCCAGAAGAACAGAGCCAAGACCGACAATCAGCATACCCATAAAGTTCCACAGATGAGCAGAGTGAGCGACCGGCTGACCGGAGAAGCCAAGATGGAAGTTTCCGGTGAGCAGGTTGCCAATCAGAGCTGTGAGAATAATTGTAACAAATCCGAGCAGCAATTTCCAGTCCTTAAACAAAACTAAATCGCGGATACCTGCTACCATGCACATACGGGATTTTTGGCACAGTGCGCCGACAACCAGACCTGCAATCAGGGCGATGATGATTGGAGCGTGCATCGAGCCGGGTCCTTTTTCACTGAATGCAAACAGGGTAGGAACAATTAAGAACAGTACAAACAATAAAGCCAGTCCGACCGGAAAAGCAAATCCTTCGGAAGTCGGCAGTTTATAGGTTCGTTTCAGAGAAAAACCTTTGTTTAAGAAGAAAATGCCGACTAAGATGCCGACTGCAAAGCCGCCTAAGCCAACCAGTGCGTTCAGGTCGCCGCCGCCCAAACGCAGTACCATTCTCAGCGGACAACCCAGGAATACCAGAGCGCCGATCATAACAAAAGCGCCCAGGAAAAAGCGGGTAACCGGGGCAGAACCGCCTTTTGGAGAAAATTCTTTTCCGATTAAAGCCATCGCCATCGCACCGGCAACCAGTCCGACTACTTCGGGACGGAAGTACTGAACAATTTCGGCGGAGTGCATTTTAGTTGCGCCTGCAATATCACGCAGAAAGCAGGCGATACAAAAGCCCATATTTTTCGGGTTGCCCAACATGACCAGGATTACCGCAATCGCGCCGATAACAGCGCCGGTAGCGATAATGCCGGCATAAGATTTTTTGTCCTTCATAACACATCTCTCTTTCTTTTTTCGGGAAGCGGATAATATCCGGATTCCCCTGCTTTTTTTGAAAATCGACCGATTTCCCTCACTATATAGAAGTGTACACCCAGTGAAGGAAAATATGAAATTGTTATTATCTATCAATTCAAAAAAAAGAATAGATAAATTCTATCAAGATAATACTGCAAGAAGATGATGAAGGTGATATAATAAAGAAAAAGCAAAGCAGCAAAAGAAAGGAATCAGAATTTATGAAGCGAATTTATCTGGATAACGGCAGTACCTCTTACCCGAAAGCGCCGGGAGTGGGCAAGGCAGTTTCCGATTTTATCGAGAATATCGGGACCAATGTAAACCGCGGGGGATATGAGGCGGCTTATGCTGCGGAGGATGTCATTATCGAAACAAGAGAAAAACTGTGTCGGCTGTTTCATTTTGATAAGCTGCGCAATGTTATCTTTACCCCAAGCATCACCTATTCGCTCAACTATATCATAAAGGGATGGCTGAAATCGGGGGATCATGTACTGGTGTCCGCGATGGAGCATAATGCGATGATGCGCCCGCTGACTCAAATGACAGAACAGGGTGTGACCTTTGACCGGATTCCGTGTACCCGCGACGGAGAATTGATGACCGATAAAATAGAGGAAATGATTCTGCCCAATACCAAGGCGATTATGATGCTTCACGCTTCCAATGTATGCGGAACATTGATGCCGCTGGAACAGGTGGGGGAAATCTGCAAAAAGCACGGAATCAAATTTATTGTGGACGCAGCGCAGACAGCCGGTTCTTTCCCGATTGATATGGAAAAAATGAATATTGATGTGCTTGCCTTCACCGGTCACAAGAGCCTGCTGGGTCCGCAGGGAATCGGCGGATTCTTGGTCAGCGATGAGGTGGCAAAGGAAATGACTCCGCTGATTACCGGAGGAACGGGAAGCGTTTCCGACTCGGAGATTCAGCCGGAATTTATGCCGGATAAATTTGAATCGGGAACCCAGAATATTCCGGGCATTTACGGGCTGCACGCAGCGCTTACCTATCTGGAGCAGACCGGGATTGATAAAATCCACGCGCATGAGATGGAACTGTGCCGCTTGTTCATCGAAAAAATCAATGAGTTGGGCAATCCGAAGATTCGGGTTGTGGGAACACAGGATATGAAAAAGCGCGGTCCGGTGGTTTCCTTGGATTTTGAAGGCAAAGATAATGCGGAAGTTTCGTTTTTACTGGACAGCGAGTATGGTATCAGCACACGCTGCGGAATGCACTGCGCTCCGAATGCGCACAAAACGCTGGGAACCTATCCGCAGGGAACGGTTCGATTCGCATTCGGTTTTCAAAATACCCGACAGGATGTTGACTGTGCCGTGCAGGCAATTAAGGAAATTCTCCAAAAATAATGTGTTTTTTTGTTAATTTAATGACATGCTGCAAAAAACGCCTCTCAAAGGACAAAAAATTGTATGATACAGTATAATTTGGTCTGGGATAGTGTACAAAATGCACAAAAAAATCGACAGAAAACTTACTCTTTGCTCAACCCAAAACCCCTTGCAAAATCTGGAGAAATCGTATATAATAAGGCTAATGAGATTGGAAATATCTATTGCGGATAAAACAGTCGATAGATAAACTCAATAAACCGATTTCAGAGGAAAAAGACAATCAAATAGTTTTTGGATGAGAATCATGGGAGAATGCTTGAAATCAGAAATGAAGACAAGCTGCCGTAGGGAATAAGCAGTCGGCTGCCAAACCGATTGTAAAAATCTCAGGCTCAGCACTGTGGTTTGACAAATCTCTGGAAGCGTAAGCACCACGAAAAACTTCGGGGGAAAACAGAGCAAAGGGCAGAATCAATGTTTTTTGCTCTTTTTTTGTACGACGAAAATGTTAAAGGAAAGATTGCGGGGACAGAGAGTATGAAATTTGTGATTGTAACCAACAATCCAAGAGTCAGAGATGAACTTGGAAAAGAATTTGAAGTAGACTTTGCGGATATTACATACCGCGAAGTGCTTTGCAAAGTCCGGGATATGGTGTACAGCGGTCATAAGCTGCTGACTCATCCGCTTTCGGGCAGCGTAAAGCCGAACGAGACGCCGTATAAATCCATTCTGGTCGGCAAAAAAGTCGGCAAGATGGATTTGCAGGATGCTTCCATTATGGAAAATAGCATTATCACGGCGGACAAGTTCAGCGTAAAATTTCCGGAAATGCCGGACAGCGTGAGAGAGGACTTTCAGCTGATCGACACCACGCTTATCAAAAGCGCACTCATGAGTATTCCGGAGATTTTTTAAGCGGCTTACATGAAGTCTGAAAAGATTTCATTTAAGGAAGATATAAGGGTTTTATATTAACAAGGAGGTGTTCGCTTTGAAAAAGTTGGAACTCGGTAATATTCTCATTCACGATGTTCAGTTTTCAAACGAAGGTTCAAAAGTAGAAAACGGCGTTTTGTACGTTAACAAAGAAGAAATCTGCAAAATCGCTCTCGAAGATGAAAACATCGCATCCTGCGAAGTTTTCCTCGCTCGTCCGGGCGAAAGCGTAAGAATCACCCCGGTTAAAGACGTTATCGAGCCTCGCGTAAAAGTTGAAGGCAAGGGCGGCATTTTCCCAGGATGGATTGCTAAAGTTGACACTGTAGGCGAAGGCAGAACTCACGTTCTCAAAGGCGCAGCAGTAGTTACCACCGGTAAAATCGTTGGTTTCCAGGAAGGTATCATCGATATGTCCGGTCCTGGCGCAGACTACACTCCATTCTCCAAAACAAACAACATTGTTGTAAAGATGGAGCCGGTAGAAGGCCTCAAACAGCACGAACATGAGTACGCACTGAGAATCGCAGGCTTCAAGATTGCTTGCTTCCTGGGCGAACTGGGCAGAAACGTAACTCCTGATGAAGTTAAAACTTACGAGTTTGACAACATCGTTGAGTCCGCTGCTAAATATCCAAACCTGCCAAGAGTTGCATACGTTCAGATGCTCCAGTCTCAGGGTCTGCTGCACGATACTTATGTATACGGCGTTGACGCTAAGAAAACTCTGACAACAATCATCACCCCAACCGAAGTTATGGACGGTGCTATCGTTTCCGGTAACTGCGTATCTTCTTGTGACAAGAACCCAACTTATGTTCACATGAACAACCCGGTTGTTACCGACCTGTTTGAACAGCACGGTAAAACTCTGAACTTCGTTGGTATGATCATCACTAACGAAAACGTATACCTCGCAGATAAAGAGCGTTCCTCCAACTGGTCCGCTAAACTGGCTAAATACCTCGGCTGCGACGGTGTTATCATCTCCCAGGAAGGCTTCGGCAACCCGGATACCGACCTGATCATGAACACCAAGAAGATCGAAGCTGAAGGCATCAAGACCGTTATCATTACCGACGAATACGCTGGCCGCGACGGTAAATCCCAGTCTCTGGCTGACGCTGACCCGTCTGCTGACGCAGTTGTAACCGGTGGTAACGCTAACCAGGTAATCGTTCTGCCTCCAATGGAGACTGTATACGGTCATCTCGAATTCGTAGACACCATCGCTGGTGGTTCTGCTAACAACATTGATGCTCACGGCAACATCACTGTTGAGATCCAGGCAATCACCGGTGCTACCAATGAAACAGGCTTCAACTACCTGTCCGCTAGATAATAGGAAGGGGAAGAATTACGATGAGCAAAATCAGAGTAGTACAGTATATTAACCAGTTCTTCGCTCAGATCGGTGGCGAAGAAAAAGCTGATATCCCGGCTGAACTGCGTGAAGGTCCGGTAGGTCCGGGTCTTGCATTCAACACAGCTTGGGGCGAAGAAGCAGAAGTTGTTGCAACCATCATCTGCGGCGACTCTTACTTCAACGAAAACCTCGAAAAAGCTCAGGCTGAAGTTCTTGAGATGGTTAAATCCCAGAACCCAGACCTGTTCATCGCTGGTCCTGCATTCAACGCTGGTCGTTACGGCGTAGCTTGCGGTACTATCGCAAAAGCAGTTCAGGACAACCTGAACATCCCGGTTCTGACCGGTATGTACGTTGAGAACCCAGGCGCTGATATGTTCAAGAAAGATGTTTACATCGTTTCCACAAAGAACAGCGCAGCTGGTATGAGAGATGCTGTTAAGACAATGGCTCCTCTGGCTCTCAAACTTGCTAGACATGAAGCTATCGGCGCATCCTGCGAAGAAGGCTACATGCCAAACGGCATCCGTGTAAACCTGTTTGAAAAAGAAAGAGGTTCTGCACGTGCTGTTAAGATGCTGATTGCAAAACTGAACAACAAACCATACACCACAGAGTTCCCGATGCCATCTTTCGACCGTGTTGCTCCAAACCCGGCTGTTAAAGATATGGCTCATGCAACTGTTGCTCTGTGTACTTCCGGTGGTATCGTTCCACACGGCAACCCGGATCACATTGAGTCTTCTTCTGCTTCCAAATACGGCGAGTACGATATCGAAGGCGTTATGGACCTCAAAGAAGGCGAATGGGAAACTGCTCACGGCGGTTACGACCCGGTATACGCTAACGAAGACTCTGACCGCGTTCTGCCGGTAGACATTCTGCGTGAGATGGAAAAATCCGGCAGAATCGGCAAGCTGCACAGATACTTCTACACCACTGTTGGTAACGGTACTGCTGTTGCTTCCTCTAAAGCATTCGCTGCTGAATACGCTCAGAAGCTCAAAGCTGACGGTGTTGACTGCGTAATCATGACCTCCACGTGAGGAACCTGCACACGTTGCGGCGCAACGATGGTTAAAGAAATCGAACGTGCAGGTCTGCCGGTAGTTCACATTTGTACTGTAACTCCAATTTCTATGACAGTTGGTGCTAACAGAATCGTTCCGGCTATCGCTATTCCTCACCCACTGGGTAACCCAGCTCTGACAATGGAAGAGGAAAAAGTTATCAGAAGAAAGATCGTTGAAACCGCTCTCGAAGCTCTCGAGACCGAAGTTGACGATCAGACAATCTTCGACGTTAAATATTAATCTGCTTTAAAAGGAATGATTAGGGGAGGCTCTCCCCTCCCCTAATTGCCTTTTAAAAATAAATTTAGGGAGACGAGAACCATGGATAAAGTTTATGACATTATCGTATTAGGTGCAGGTCCTGCAGGTTTGGCTGCTGCTTCTTATGCTGGCCGTGCAAGAATGGACACACTTCTTATTGAAGGAACAAAAGACGGCGGACAAATCGTTATCACCAACGAAATCGAGAACTATCCGGGCTCCCTGGAAGAAGAATCCGGCCCGTCCCTGATTGCCAGAATGACAAAACAGGTAGAAAAATTCGGTGCTGACCGCGTTACAGACACAATCGTTGACGTTGAGCTTGAAGGTAAAGTAAAACACCTCAAAGGCAACCACGGCGACTACTATGCAAAAGCTGTAGTTATCGCTACCGGTGCTTCCCCACGTCCGATTGGCTGCCCAGGCGAAAAAGAATTCACCGGTAAAGGTGTTTCTTACTGTGCAACCTGCGACGCTAACTTCTTTGAAGATTTTGAAGTATACGTAGTTGGCGGCGGCGACTCTGCTGTTGAAGAAGCTATGTACCTCACCAAGTTCGCAAGAAAAGTAACTCTCGTTCACAGACGTGACGAACTCAGAGCTGCTAAATCCATCCAGGAAAAAGCATTTGCTAATCCGAAGATGGCATTCATGTGGAACACCACAATCGAAGAGATCAAAGGCGACGGCGTTGTAACATCTATGATCGTTAAAGACACCAAAACCGGAGAGACCAGAGAGATTGAGGCTGATGAGGAAGACGGAACATTTGGTATCTTCGTATTCGTAGGTTTCGATCCTAAATCCCAGCTGTTCGAGGGCAAACTCGAAATGGAAAACAGATACATCGTTACCGACAAATATATGCACACTTCTGTTCCTGGCGTATTCGCAGCTGGTGACGTTATCGTTAAACATCTGCGTCAGGTAGTAACTGCTTGCGGCGACGGCGCTGTTGCAGCTACCGAAGCTCAGCACTACGTAGAAAACCTGGCTGACTAATTTCAGTTAGGAAGTTCACTTTCGAATCTAAGGGAACTCCAGAAAGTTCGGTTTTTATGTGAGAGTTTAAGCCGACGGCTTTTCGATAGTTCCGTAATATACAATCGAAAGAAGATGGGTGTTAATCTGTATGGGTTCTGCCCCTGCGATTTTGTCCCTCTTTGAACAAAAGGAGATTATGTAATTATGTTAGAAGTAACAAAAGACACATTTGAACCTGAAGTTCTTCAGGCAGAAGGCTATGTATTTGTAGACTTCTTCGGCGACGGCTGCGTTCCATGCGCTGCTCTGATGCCACACGTTCATGCTCTGGCTGACAAATATGCAGACAGCAAACTGAAATTCTGCTGCATGAACACCACCAAAGCTAGACGTCTTGCTATCAAACAGGGCATTATGGGTCTGCCTGTAATGGCTATCTACAAAGATGGCGCTAAAGTTGAAGAGCTGGTTAAAGAAGACTGCACACAGGATTCCATCACCGCTCTGGTTGAAAAATACGTTAATATGTAGTTTTTGACCGCGCAAAGATTTTTCTTTGCGCAAACCGTTTCATAAATTTGAGATGTCCGCTCGGTTTATGAACGTAAATTTATCAAAAATAGACGCATCTTGATGCGACTGTTTTAATAAAATCAGATGAAATTGATCATCAAAGAAAGAATTAAGGAGGATAAGTCATGAGCCTTTTGAATGGTAAAAAAGTTATCATCATTGGCGACAGAGACGGCGTTCCGGGCCCAGCTATCGAAGAATGTGTTAAGACTGCTGGTGCTGAAGTAGTGTACTCCTCTACCGAATGCTTTGTCTGAACTGCCGCTGGCGCAATGGATTTGGAAAATCAGAAGAGAGTTAAAGATTTCGCTGAACAGTATGGTGCTGAGAACATCGTTGTTGTTCTGGGTGCTGCTGAAGGCGAAGCTTCCGGTCTGGCTGCTGAAACAGTAACCGCTGGAGACCCAACTTTTGCAGGTCCATTGACAGGAGTTCAGTTAGGACTCACAGTATACCATGTTTGCGAACCAGAAATCAAAAACGAAGTTGATCCGACTGTTTACGATGAACAGGTTGGCATGATGGAAATGGTTATGGATGTTGATGATATCATCTCCGAGATGAGCTCTATCCGTAACGAATACTGCAAATACCTCTAAGCCAAATTAAGGCGGTGCGGTGATGTGGTGATATATCACCGCATTCCGCACCCCTTTTTTTTGAGATTTTAGCAAAAGGGTGGACTTGTTTTTTCAGTTTCCTTCTTAATTCTGCAAAATAAGTCCGAACCACCCTGCTATTTTAGCTATGTTTCGTAAATTTTCTTGTATAAAATAGAAAATTTACCGAAAACCCCCATGACAAGCAGAAGAAAATAGTGTATACTGTTTTTATGGGGATTGTCATATTCATATGACCTTTCTCGTTGTTTTGTGTTTGATAATCAGGACAAAACAAAAGGTAAAAATTCGTAAAAATGAATGAGAGGCGTGACTGCAATGAATAGTGTAATCAAAGGCGCAAGCTACATTCTTGCCCATACACCGGACATGGTAATGGAAAACGGTACAACTCAGACAACTGAGAGAATTGTAAACCCAAATTCTGAGTACCTCAAAGAACTGCCAAACCACATCAGAACTTATGAGCAGGCTCTGGCTTATCTGCCAAACCAGACCTATATCGGCAATATGCATCCAGATGAACTGGGTCAGCATCCACAGCCATGGGTTGATACCACAGTAGAAGGTATGAACCAGAGAGTTGGTAAATACGGCGAAATCATGCCGGAAGATGAATTCTATATGCTGATGCAGTGCGTAGACGTTTTCGAGCTGGTTATGCTGGAAAAGAGCTTCGTAGCTGATGTAAAAGAAAGATTCATCGCTAACCCGGTTATTGATGAAACCATCGCTGCAAGAATCCATGAAGGTGTTGACGCTTCCGAAGTTGAGCATTTCGTAAACGAAGAACACGCAGAACCACTGGTATTCGGTGGCAAAACCGTTGGTTTCGTTAAGAGAGCTCATGACGTTGACGAAAACCTTTCCGCTCACACCATGCTGGAAAACATGGTTTCCAAAGCATCCGCTGTTCTGTCCCTGCTGCACCTGATCCGCGTAACAGGCGTTAACAAAGAAGATATCGACTATGTTATCGACTGCTGCGAAGAGGCTTGCGGTGATATGAACCAGCGTGGCGGCGGCAACTTTGCAAAAGCTTCCGCTGAAATTGCAGGTCTGGTTAATGCAACAGGTTGTGACGTTCGTGGCTTCTGTGCTGGTCCTACCCATGCATTCATCAACGCTGCTTCCCTGGTAAAAGCAGGCACCCACAAGAACGTAATCGTTGTTGCAGGTGGTTGTACTGCTAAACTGGGTATGAACGGTAAAGACCATGTTAAGAAAGGTCTTCCGATCCTGGAAGATATGATCGGCGGTTTCGCTATCCTGTTAAGCGAAAACGACGGCGTTAACCCGGAAGTTGATACCGAACACACCGGTAAACATACCGTTGGTACCGGCTCCGCTCCACAGAACGTAATCTCTTCTCTGGTAACCAATCCTCTGGATGCTGCCGGTCTGAAGATTACCGACGTTGACAAATACTCTGCTGAAATGCAGAACCCGGATATCACCAAACCTGCCGGTGCCGGTGACGTTCCGCTTGCTAACTACAAGATGATTGCTGCTCTGGGTGTTAAGAGAGGCGAACTCGAGAAGAAAGACCTCGCTACCTTCCCGGTTGAGCATGGTATGGTTGGTTGGGCTCCGACACAGGGTCACATTCCATCCGGTGTTCCTTATGTTGGTGTTTGCCGCGATGATATTCTCGAAGGCAAAGTAAACAGAGCTATGATTATCGGTAAAGGTTCTCTGTTCCTCGGCCGTATGACCAACCTGTTCGACGGTGTTTCTGTTATGATCACCAAGAACTCCGGTAAGACAGAAGAAGCTGCAGTTTCTGAAGAGCACATCAAAGGCCTCATCGGTAAAGCAATGAAAGAATTTGCTACCACCCTGCTGGCTGCTGCTGAAGAAGAATAATCTTGCAGATTCAAAGTCTGTAAATTCGGAAAGGAATGAGGAGATCATTATGGCACAGATCGAAAAAATGATTGCCAAAACTTTCATGGATATTGCTACCGGTCTTGAAACTGGCTCCTTTGGCGCTAGACCAAGAATCGCTGTAACAGGTCTGGGAAGTGAACATGGCGAAGCAAACTCTGTGGAAGCGGCTGTTCTGGCTGCTGACAGAGGTGTTGATGTTACCCTCATCGGCACTGCTGAAAACGAAAAATTCAATACCGTTAAGGTTTCTGATGAAGACGAAATGTACAAAGAAATGGAAAAAATGCTGGACAGCGGCGATATCGACGGCTGTATAACCATGCACTATCCATTCCCAATCGGCGTTTCTACTGTTGGCCGCGTTGTTACCCCGGGTAAAGGCAAACAGATGTTCATCGCTAACACAACCGGTACTTCCGCTGCTGAAAGAATTGAAGCAATGATCCGCAACACTATCGCCGGCATCATTACTGCAAAAGCATGCGGTATCAAAAACCCAACCGTTGGTATCCTGAATGTAGACGGCGCAAGACAGTGCGAAGGCGCTCTGAAAGAACTTCAGGCTAACGGATATGACATCCACTTTGCAGAATCTTCCCGTGCAGACGGCGGCTGCGTTATGAGAGGTAACGACCTTCTCGTTGGCGCTTGCGACATTATGGTAACAGACTCTCTGACAGGTAACATCTTGATGAAGATGATGTCTTCTTACTGCACAGGCGGCAGCTACGAGGCCGTTGGCTACGGTTACGGTCCCGGTATCGGCGAAGGCTATGACAGACTGGTTCTGATCGTATCCCGTGCTTCCGGCGCTCCGGTTCTGGCTAACGCTATGGAATACGCTGCACAGCTGGTAAAAGGCAATTACAAAGAAATTGCTGCAAAAGAATATGCAGCTGCTAAGAAAGCCGGTCTGGAGAAGGTAATCGCTGCTCGCAAACCGGTTAAGAAAGAAGCTTCCGAAGAAGTAGTAGAGTGCCCACCGAAGGAAATCGTAACCGCTTCCGTTGCAGGTATTGAGGTTATGGACCTGGAAGACGCTGTACAGGCTCTGTGGAAAGCAAAGATCTACGCAGAAAGCGGAATGGGCTGCACCGGACCTCTGGTTATGATGTCCGAAGCAAACCATGACAAAGCTGTTGAGATCCTCAAAGCAGCCGGATATATTTCCTAGTTGTCATAAGCTTTACAAAAAGGCTCCCGAATTTTCGGGAGCCTTTTGTACTTTCTGAGAAAGTACAAGAGCTGCCTGGCTTCGCCGCAAAGACGGGAAGTTGAAGCAAGAAAGTTTCGACAGAGCGAGACTGAAGTTTTTGTTAGTTGAAAACTTGTTTTCAATCCACTTTTCTGCAAGAGAAAAAGTTTTCGACAGCACCGGCTTGAAGCTAAGAACTGTTTTTCACTCATATAAAAAAGCTCCCAACAATGGGAGCTTTTTTGTTACTCTTTGTTTTGATTCAAAGAATCTTCCTGTAATTTCTTTGTGGCTTTCTGTGCGGATAAAATCCCATGTTTTACGCCCATACGGATCATGAAATAAAGCAGAAAGGAATAGATCAGCAAAGTCATATTTGGATTTAAACCGAAAAATGGCATCAATAAAGACCCCCGTCAATCTATTATTATTTTGATTTCTTTCCGAAAGCGTTGACAAAGCTCAGGCTGTGGATTCCCCAAAATACGGCTATCAGGATAAACGGAATCAAACCGATGGGGTAGAATAATTGAATCATGCAGCAAACCAAAAAAGCAAAGCCAAAAGCATATTTTAAATTTTTAAAGCTGTGATATGCGGCGCGATACATCTCGAAGGTTTCTGCTTCATCGTTTTGCTTTTCTATCTGTTTCATAAAGGAAACGGACAAGGGGTCAATTTCTTTTAATTTTGGATTGAGCTGTTTCATCAGGTTGACCTGGCTGACTTCCAACCAAGTAGTGATACCGATAAAAACTGAACCTGCTACTGCACTGATTAAAATATTTTTCGGAATTTGGTAACAGATAGAAGCGCCTAAAAAGAAGAAGTTCAGAATAACGCATAAGGTGCAAATCATCATGACCGGATTGCTTTGGG
The DNA here is from genome assembly GCA_905197685.1 of uncultured Oscillospiraceae bacterium. Lineage (GTDB taxonomy): Bacteria > Bacillota > Clostridia > Oscillospirales > Ruminococcaceae > Negativibacillus. Next base: position 86,041 of record CAJJZS010000007.1, read on the forward strand.
TTTCTGCCCATTCATAAATTTCTTCCTCATTTTCAGGGGTGATATTTTTGAGTTTGTTCTTTATTTTGTGGGTGGAGTAGGCTGCCATAAGGGATAGGAAAAGGCATACAGAAATATGCAGAGTTGCCGTTTGAGCGCCAAACCAACGGTTAAAAGCGCCCACAGCGCCGGTGATGCTGTCTGTGTGATTGCTCAGCAAAGAAGAACACAATGCGCCGAAAGCTGCGGAAATAATCATAATCAAGCTGAATTTTATAACAGGGCGTTTTTTCATAAAAAGTACCTCCTCACAGAGAAAGATGATGTTAAATTTCGTCTTCGGAATAAGAAAACAATTCTTCTACGGTAGCGTTTAATATTTTGGATAATTTGAGGGCAAGCGTGACCGACGGATTGTAATCTCCGCGTTCAATCAGGCTGATGGTTTGGCGGGATACATTGGCAAGGTTGCCAAGTTCTGTTTGACTCAGGTGATATCGGGCGCGGTACTCTTTCAGATGATTGAGCAAAGGCATTTTTCATTCCTCCTTTCAATGACAAGAATTTATTTCAAAATGACATATATATTTGTCATTTATCTTGGTTACAGTATAGCATTGACAAAGATACTTGTCAATAGAATAAAATAAAAAACTCTGTCCGCAAAAATAAAATTTTGTTTTTGCAGACAAAGTTTTCTGTTTCATGTGATATTAAAAAGAAAATCAATAAGTAACCGGGGGAAGGAAGCCTTCAAAGATAATTGCGTCAAATTGTTGTGTTGCGCGTAGATAGTCGCTTTCCCGAACGGTCCAACCGACAGTTAATGCGCCGCAGTTTTTGCAAAAACGAAAAGCGCGGCTGTCCTGCGCATAGCGTACATCGTAAGCGATGAAATGAGGTTTGGAAAGGCAGTTAAACATCATGTTGCTCAAAGCCGCCGCAGGAATCATCGCAGCCGGTTTTTCTTTAAATTTCGTAGAGAGCTGTCCGCGCATAATTTGGGGAGCATTTTTGGCAAACCAGCCGACAATCAAAGGGTTCATGGATTCAATGCAGTAATCGCCGCGATATCGGCGCAGCAGGTCATAAACTTTCAGACAGACAAGGTCTATTTTTTCGGTTGATTTGATTTCTACAATCAGAGGAACTCTGCCGTTTACCAACTTTAAAACCTCAGAGAAAAGAGGGATGGTTTCCTGTGTGTTTTTGAGAAAGTAATTTTTCAGCTGAGAATATGCAGAACCCTCAATCGAAATCGGAACGGAACACATTCTGCTTAAATCTTCATCGTGAAAGACAACAATTTGTCCGTCGACAGTCATCTGTAAATCCAGTTCAATGCCATAGCCTGCATCAGCGGCGGCAGCAAAGGCGGACAGAGTGTTTTCGCAGCAGGATTCGTTATCGAATAAGCCGCGGTGCGCAAAGCAGCGGCGGGCAAATTTCGCCTTCAGCGGGTGCTGCTGAAAGGAGGGCATGACGCTTGCAGCCATACCTCCTGCGCCCAACAGGGCAAGCGAGAGCAAATGTTTCATCTGGGGAATACCTTCTTTCTTTTAGGCAATGTCGGGGGTGTTTTCTTTGGAAGCGGCAGCAGAGAGTTCCTCTGCCCAGTCCTCCGTACTTTCTTCCTCTCCGTCATCGGGAGCGCACTCGGTGGAGCGGGCGAGTCTGTATTCCTCTCGGGCAAGCTGCTCAATCACGGGATTGATATCGGAAATATAAAGGTCGGGGTCTTGTGTCAGCCGTTCCAAGTCAATTCGAGAGGTCAGGCAGGCATTTGCAGAGGGGCGTTCGGTCTGCATAATGATTCCGTTGCCCATTTTTGTTGCTGTGAACGGACCGTAAATGCCGCTGATGGCGCGGAAAGGAAGATCCATAAATTCTCCGGTAAGCCAGGCAGAAACGGCAAAGACGGGCTGCTCTTGGCAGCGCATGAAAGCGCAGCTTTGAAAATAAGCGCTGCTGCGGCTTGGACTGAAAGCGGAAGGACACAAAAGCAGTTGAGCCCCCATCAAATGGGCAGCTGCCGCAGCTTCGTATACCCTCTGATCGGTTCCGGTGAGAACGGAGATGCGGCACAGCTTGGTTTGTACCGAAGAAATGCTGTTGCCTGCACAGATGCCGCACAGTTTTTCATAAGGGGATAGATGTAGCTTGTCCTGACGCAAAACGAGATTTCCGTCCGGGTCAAACAAAAAAGCGCGGTTGACAAATCCGTCCCTTGTACGCACAATGGCAGTTCCTGCTAAGATATAAACCGAAGTTTTTAATGCAAGGGAAGAGAAAAAGTGGGTATAACTTTCCAACAGAGGCTGCGCTAAGTATTTTCCGAAAAACAGCATTCCTTCTCTGAGTTGTTCGGTATTTTTGTTTACCAAATCTTCGGAAAATTGATATGCGGTGTCAAACAGAGAATCGGAACTGAGCAAAGGAAGCAAGCCGAGATACTCCGGAAATACAATCAGCTGACTGCCGGAGGAAACTGCGCTTTTTACATTGGAGAAAATCAGTTCAAGACAGTCTTTCATCGGCATTTCTGCCCGCAAGGCAAGCTGAACGCAGGAAACCTTGATATTGTTGGGCATTACATAATCCAAAGCCTGAGACATGGGAAGGTCCGCCTGTTCGATTGCTTTATCCAATCGGGCAGGACTCCAGTTGGAAAGCAGCATTTTTGCTGCGGCGATTGTTTTCAGCGACATCAGAGCAAACCTCCTTTTTCATACATTCTCAAATCCAGTTTTTCCGGAAAGTTGCCCCCGAATTCGCTGCGCTGTAACTTGTTCAGATACAGTTTTGCAAAAAGGGAATGAGAGCTTGCCGGAGCAATCAGATAACCGCTTTCATCGGAAGTCAGGCTGCAAGGGGCGGCAACGGCGGAAAAACAGTTGCAGCACCCAACAACATACACGCCGTTGGACTGCGCGGCGTTCCATATACCGGTTGTGAGCATATTGCGGCTGAGCTGATAGGAGTCGATAAACTGGGAGGAAATGATAATCTGGGCGCCTTTCATGCGGGCAATCCGCGTTACCTGCGGATGGTAGATATCGACATCGACACACAAAAAGACCGTTCCGAGCGGGGTGGCAATCGGTTCAATCCGATCATATTGAACAAATTCAGACTGATTATACAGGTTGCGGTGGGTAGCTCCCTGAATCCCTAAAACTTCTCCTTTGGGAGAAAACAGACAGAGATATAAAATATTGTTGACCACAAAGCGGCTGGGAACAAGATAAACCTTATTTTCAACAGCATATTTGCGGCAGGCGTTCAGATAATCCGGCGTATCCCATTCGGGAACATAGGATTTTACATCGGAGAATATCACAAGGTCGGAGAGCGGTTTTATCTTTCCGAAAGGAGAAGTAATACAAATTACAGCGCGCGCCACAGTTATCACCTCTTTATAAAAATAATTGCGCTTTGATTCAAATTGCGATAAAACAATTTTTATTTTCCAAAAATCAGGAAACAAAATAAAATGCAAATAAAGCTCGTTTGATTCTATTATACTATTGTTGTTCTGCAACTGCAAGGTAAAAAAACGCTTGTAAAAAAGAGAAAAAATCAATTTTCAACAATCAAGCTGTTGAAACAGTGGAAAAACAATTACCATATGTAAAAATCAGGTAAAATATCAATGTTTAAACAGTTTCCACTAAGTTTTCCACAATACAAATCGTTGATTCTTGGTGAAAATGTGCAAAGTAAGTCGAAACAAAAAGAAACCTGACTTTGTTTTTACAAAGTCAGGTTTCTTTTCAACAGCTATCGCAGCGTTTCAAAAAAGGAACTTAAAAGATCGGAACATTCGGTTTCCAAAATACCGGAACGAATGACCGGAATATGGTTAAAGGGCATTACAAATAAATCTGCGACCGAACCGGCGCACCCGGCTTTTTCGTCCTTTGCCCCGTACACCACACGGTCTAAACGGGAGTTAATAATAGCGCCGCTGCACATCGGGCAAGGCTCTAAGGTAACATACAGCTCACAGCCGCTCAGCCGCCAGCTGTTCAGCGTTTGACAAGCCTGACGGATACACAGACATTCAGCGTGCGCCAACGCGTCACAGTCCAGCTCACGGCGGTTATGAGCGCGGGCAATTACAGTTTCTCCCCGCACAATCACAGCCCCTACCGGAATTTCGCCGAGGTCGGCAGCTTTTTTTGCTTCTTTGAGAGCCTCCTGCATCCAGCGGGTGTCCCGCAGCAGGTAAGAGGGAACGGTTGTTTGCATGATATTCTTCCTTTATCGAATTGTCGTTGGTTAAAACATATTCTGCACAATGATAATCAGCAGCAAAATTAGTGCGAAAACCATCGTTACCGAGGTAAAGGCAACACGGTATTTGATTCGCTCGGTGGAAAGAGTGGTGGAGCGAATAAACATAAACATATTCGGATACTTGCGAACCAGAATCAGCAAAGCGGCAATTCCGGCAATCAGATAAAAGGCAAATACAGCCAGCATGAAAAGGTTCTGATATTGCTCGGACAGCGAGCTGCACACAAAATCCATGCCAAAGCTCAGTGTGTTATTGACTGCATGGATAATCACCCCGACCCAAAGGGAACCGGAATACAAAACAAAATAACCGATTACCAATCCCATCAAAAAGGCGTTGGGAGCCTGAACCAGATTTCCGTGGAACAGCGCAAACAAAGTAGCGGAGATAATCAGCGCAAAGCTGTCGCCAAAACGCCGCATCGACTGGAAAATCATTCCTCGAAATACGAATTCTTCTACAATGGGAGTGACAATGCACAGTTGAAGTCCGAACAGAACGCGCGCTGCGGCGGTTTGCGGAAGATACAGGCTGGTGTGCGGCTGTAAGCCTGCAAAGGAGAGCAATCCTCCGATCAGGGAGGAGGAAGTAACGCCGATTACGCTGACCGCCAAAGCCAAAAAGACGCAGGGAACACACAATGAAGCGGAAAACTTTTTTAAAGGGAAGGCTACCCTCATCGGAATATGGGAAAGCAAGATAAACAGAAAAAAGGGAAGGAATAAACAGATTGCCGAAGAAAGCAGATTAACCAGTTGAATGACGCTTCCCGACGCCATCACCTGATTGCCGTAGATTCTGATTGCCGGGCGAAAGAAAGAAACGCCCCACAGCAATAAAAAGGGAACAACGGCAGCCAAAAGGAAATAAAGCAGGGTGGCAAAGCCCAAACCGTTGGAGTAGCGTTGAAGCATACGGCGCTCGGTAACAATGGGCGGCGGCGGAGTAAAGCCGTATCCGTCTACATAGGTATAGCAGTTGGGATCTCCTGCGCGGTAGCAGGTGGGATCGGTTGTTTTTTGATAATGAGTCATAAAAAATCCTCCGCGGAAGAAAATGTAAAGATAAAAAACAAATGATTGATACGAAAAAATCGGCTTCCCGACAGTGTTCGAGCCTTTTCTTTCCGATTCTGTTTTTTAGTATAACACACATTTTTATCATAAATGTTAAGACAAAAATAATTTCTTTCTTTTTCACGCAGGATTCGTGATTCGCCGCTTGATTTTTCTACAAACAGCCTGTCATTTTTTGGATAATCAGAAGAAAGCAAAGGAAACGGGCGGAATAGAAAAAACAAGCTGCTTTCTTTGAAAACAGCTTGTTTTAAAAACAGAAAAATTAGTATGCTTTACCCCAGATAACCATTGTTTTGGCAGGTTTTCCGCAGCATACGCAGGTGTCGCACAGATGTTCCTGCGCAAACGGCATACAGCGGGAAGAAACGCCGGCAACTTCTTTGAGTTTTGCTTCACACTCGGCGTCACCGCACCACATTGCCTTGATAAAGCCGGATTTTTCGTTTGCAATTTGAATCAGCTCGTCTAAGTTTAAAGCAGCCCAGGTGCGGTTTTCGCGGTTCTGGAGCGCTTTTTCATACAGACCGTCATGAACAGCCTGGAGCAACTCAGGAATCTTGCTTTCCAACTCGTTCAGAGAAACAAAAGTTTTTTCACGGTTATCGCGGCGAACGATAACGCACTGGTTCTGTTCGATGTCCTTCGGACCGATTTCCAAACGCAGCGGAACGCCTTTCATTTCGTACTGAGCAAATTTCCAACCCGGAGAGTTGTCCGAAATGTCGATGTTTGCGCGGAATTGTTTGGAGAGACGCTCTTTGATTTCCTGAGCTTTTTCGATAACGCCTTCCTTGTGCTGTGCGATAGGAATCACAACAACCTGAATCGGAGCGATAGCAGGCGGGAGAACCAAACCGTTGTCATCGCCGTGTGTCATGATGATACCGCCGATTAAACGGGTGGAAACGCCCCAGGAAGTCTGGTGCGGGGTCTGCGGTTTGTTTTCACGGTTCTGGAACTCAATTTCAAACGCCTTTGCAAAAGCGTCTCCAAAGTAATGGGAGGTTCCTGCCTGAAGGCTCTTGCCGTCGTGCATCATCGCTTCAATAGTGTAGGTAGCTTCCGCTCCCGAGAATTTTTCGGAATCGGTCTTTTTGCCGCGTACTACCGGCATAGCCAGTTTTTTCTCGCAGAAATCGGCATAGATATTTAAGATACGCTCGGTTTCTTCGATTGCGTCCTGAGCGGTTTCATGCATGGTGTGACCTTCCTGCCACAAAAATTCACGGGTACGCAGGAACGGACGGGTGGTTTTTTCCCAACGAACAACGCTGCACCACTGGTTATAAAGTTTTGGCAGGTCGCGGTAGGATTTAATAATATTTTTGTAGTGGTCGCAGAACAAAGTTTCAGAAGTAGGACGAACGCACAGACGCTCTTCCAGTTCATCGTTGCCTCCGTGAGTAACCCATGCAACTTCGGGAGCAAAGCCCTCAACATGGTCCTTTTCCTTTTGCAGCAGGCTTTCCGGAATAAACATCGGCATAGCCACGTTCTGATGACCGGTTTTCTTAAATTCGGCGTCTAAGATGCTCTGGATATTTTCCCAGATTGCATATCCGTAAGGGCGAACAATCATGCAGCCCTTTACCGAGGAATAATCGCACAGTTCCGCTTTTTTTACAATATCGGTATACCATTTTGCAAAGTCAACTTCCATCGAGGTGATGTCGTCAACCATCTTTTTATTGTTTGCCATTGAAAATCCTCCTTATTTTGATTCACAGGACGCTGTATCAGGGGGAAACGCAGCTCCTGCAAGCTCTCACAAATCAGCCCGAACGCGCAAAAAGCCGCTGCGTCGAGCAGTACCCTTTTATTATATTACCTTCCGACAGGAAATTCAATAGAAAAGGCAGTTGCAGGAGAAAAAGAAAAAGGAATCGGAAATTCCGATTCCTTTTTGCGCTTTACGGTTGGTACCAAAATTATTCGGCAACGCGGTCCTCGATATATTTTACAATATCGCCGACAGTTCTGAGATTTTCAATATCTTCATCCGGAATTTCAGTATCGAATTCTTCTTCCAGAGTCATTACGAGGTCAACAATATCAAGGGAGTCAGCACCCAAATCGTCAATTACCTCGGAATCTTCTGTTACCTGTTCATCGTCTAAATCCAACTGGTCGCAGAGGATTTTTTTAACCTGTTCAAAAATGTCCATTCTTCTCCCTCCTTTCTTCCGTACAAAAAATAGTTTTCCGTTCAAATGTCTATCTTGAGTAAAACGGATGCAGTTAATAAAGACTAGCCTATTTTTTATAACACGTTATGAGAACGATGTCAATATCTATTCGGAGATATATGGAGAGATTTTCAAAACTGTTCAAACAATCGGGCAGAGTTTTGGCGGTTTCTCCCGAAAACTTGTCATCTTTATTTTAGTGTGGTATAGTATTTTCAGAAAGAATAAAAATAAAAACCGACAGAAAACGAAACGCGGTTTATTTGATTTTCAAATCTTGATAACAAAAAATTTTAGGCAAAAAAATAAATAAAGAGGAAAGAGTTTCTTTTATTTGGAAGCAGAGGCTTGCAAAAATCAGAATTTTTTGTGTTTTATTTTTGATTTTTTTACAAAAACAGTTGTCTGAATTTAGGAAATGCTTAGTGAAAAAATGAACCGCCGATATGAAGCGATTTTTCGTGCTGTGTAAAAAAGAAAGTTTGTGATTTGGTAAAATCTTTTGGATTACAGTTGGTTGTTGTGATTTATGCTGATTTTACGGGAAATTCAGAGGTTTTTTATATTTAATATATAGAAATAATGAGAGGGCAGAGGAGGAAAAAAAGTGAAAAAATTCGGATTGCTGGGATATCCGTTAGGACATAGTTTGTCGCCGGCTCTGCATCGTCTGTTGGCAGAGCAGCATACGGAGAAGATGGAATATACTCTGTTTGAGCTTGAGCCGCAGGAGTGGGAAGAAAAACTAACTCAAATGCAGGATGAACTGGATGGATTTAATGTTACCATTCCCTATAAAATGAAGGTGAGAGAACGTCTGGACGAATTGGACCGGAGCGCGAAACTTCACGGGGCAGTAAATACCGTTTTAAAAAAAGACGGAAAATGGATAGGATATAATACCGATTGTATCGGATTTGTAAAAAGTATGGAGGAAAATCAGATTCCGCTCAAAGGTTCTGTCTGCGTGCTGGGAGCAGGAGGCGTCGGGAGAATGTTTGCAACCGAATGTGTCGGCAGAGGGTGCAATGTTACGATAGCAGTGCGGAAAAGTTCTCTTTCGACCGCTCAGAAGCTGAGAGAAGAGCTGGTTTGCGCTTTTCCGCAGTCTGAGGTAGCGGTAACGGAAATTGAAACGTTAAAGGGTTCCTTTGACCTGCTGATTAACGCAACCCCGTGCGGAATGTTTCCGCATATCAAAGAAATGCCGGTGAAACCCGAATTTTTGCAGAATGTAACGGCGGTGTTTGATTGTATCTATAACCCTCAGCAGACGATGATTTTGGCGCAGGCAGAGCGAATGGGGTGTAAAACGGTAAACGGATTGGGAATGTTGTGTTGGCAGGCAGCGGCAGCTCAAGAAATTTGGCTGGATATTTCTTTTCAAGAAGCGCAGCTGCATCAGGTGGAAAAACAGCTGCTTGCGCAAAGGATAGAAGAAAAATAAGGGGGAAGGAAGATGGTAAAAAAAGCGGCGCAGCGTATTTTGCTGTGCGGATTTATGGGATGCGGAAAAAGCAGCGTGGGACAGGCATTGGCATTTCGCCTAAAGTGGAATTTTTTAGATACCGATACCATGATAGAAAAACGAAGCGGGATGACAATTCCGCAAATTTTTGACCGGCTTGGGGAAGAAGAATTTCGCAGAATGGAACGGGAACTTGCAGCCCAGTTGGGTAAAAGAAAAAATACGGTTATCTCTACCGGAGGCGGCTTTTTAATGCAGGAAGAAACGGTGAAAAGCTTTCGGGAAAGCAGCGGCGGCTTTGAGTCGATTGTTATGTTGGACTGTTCCTTTGAAACCTGCTATCGGAGAATCCAAACCAGCGACCGCCCTCTGGTTCGCAATCATGCCAAAGAGGAACTGCGGGAAATTTTTAACCGGCGCAGAGAACGCTATCTCTCGGTTTCCGACCTTGTGGTAAGCAACGAAGAAATTATCAGTACAGCAGTAGAACAGATGCTTTTGGAAATACCGGTGATGTAAAAAAAGAGAGAGTCGATATCATTCGGCTCTCTTTTTTTGGAGAAAACTCCCTACAAGTAGACAAAAAAAGAGACTGTTTATACAAAATGAATAGTATATTAGATAAATAAAACGAAATTTATGATTATTTGTGATATAATATCAATGTGTAGATAGCATTAAAAAAGAAAGGAGAAGAAAAATGGCTATTACGATTGCGAAGGCACTAAAATTAAAAGAAATGGAATGTTGTAAATTAGTGGCAGGAGTTTCCGGGGTTAATCAAACCATACAGTATGTTGACAGTATGGAAGTACCGGATATTTCTCCGTGGTTAAAAAAGAGAGAATTGATGATAACAACAGGATATTCCATAAAGAATAATCCAAAAGCATTAATTATGCTGATAGAAAATTTACATAAGGTAGAAGCAGCAGGAATCGTAATCAAAACAGCAAGATTTATCGGAGAAATTCCCCAAGAAGCATTAAAACGCGCAGATGATTTGGGAGTACCGGTTATTGAAGCGCCAAACGATGTTTCTATTGCGGAGTTAAGCAACAGTATTATTAAAGCAATAGTAAACGAACAAACAGATCGATTAGAGTTTTCAGAGAAAATCCATGAGAAATTTACAGAGCTAGAATTGAGTGGCGGTGGATTTGATGAAATTACAGAAATGTTATTTCGCTTTTTAGAAATGCCGATTGTAATTGCAGATCATGATTTTCGTATGATTGCAATCCGTTCTAATCAAAATATCAAAACGCAGGAATATCTCAGAAATTTGTTTCCAAAATCAAAAATGAAAGATTTTTTAAACTCGGATTTAAGTGAGATAACTATGCAGGATGAAGAAAATCATATCAATGTATTAGTCAGAAAGGCAAGGGCAAAACAAAATATTTGTGGATATATTTTTGTGCTTTATAGAGAAAATGATTTTGATGAAATGAACCGCATTATTTTGGATCATGCAATTACAACGGTAGCGCTCGAATTTACAAAGTTAGAAAGTATGGCTCAGCATCAAAGATTAATGGATGATAACTTTTTAGTGGATATTGTAATGAAAAATATTAAAAGTGAGGAGGAAGCGGAATATCGAGCAAGATATTTGGAATGGCCAAAACCGCCGTTAGTATTAACTTTATTTGATATAGATTCGTTTGAAGAATGTATTCAAAACCGAACAGAATTAGAGGTCTTAGAATTAAAAAAAGAAATTACATTATATATCAGTGACAGCATGGAAAATGCAGGAATTATTTGTAAGGTAATATCAAAGAGCGATCGTTTCTTTTGTATTTGCAGCAATAAATATCTGCCGCTTTTAGAAGATGTATTAAAGGGAACGGTAAAGAGATTAAAAAAACAATTAGGATTGAGCGTAACGGTGGGATATACAAAAGAGATTGATACTTATACAGGTTTATGGGAGGGGCACAATGATGCAACAGATGCAATTAAGATATGCAGAAAAAGTACAGATTATCGCCAAGTGGCTTGTATTGAAGATTTCAGATTGGAACAGGCTTTGATGCACAGTATAGATAATCCGTATTTTAAACGTTATGTAACGGAAACAATTCATAAGTTAGAACAATATGATAAAGAAAACAATACGGATTTATTAAGTATTTTACGGGAATTGGTTCGGAATATGGGAGTGAGAACAAAAACAGCAGAAGCCCTGTTTTTACACAGAAATACGCTTTTATATCGAATTCGTAAGATAGAATCTTTAACAGGGTATGATCTTTCTCGTGATGAAAATTTATTAAAATTAGGTTTTGCGATGATGATTCATCCTTATTTTTAAAGAATGCACCGCAAGAATGTGCTTATTGCACTTTCTTGCGGTGCATTTTTGTTTGAGCTGAACAGTGACAGGAAACCGAGTAAATGATATACTATGGACAGTAATTTTGATAAATTAAGAAATAAATTAGTTAAAATAACAACAATATTGAATAATCTTTTTCTGAGTTAAAAATAAAAAATGAAAGGAGAATCTGTCGAATATGGGCAAAAAGCATATTGGTGCAATTGCTTGGAAGTAAAGAATATACTCAGGATTTATATTCGATTTTGTTGAGGTAAAATATCATGGGGAGATGATTTTTGTGCTGATTAAGCAGGTAGTAGAGCTTTTTGATATTTTGGACGGACCGGATGCTTCCGGAGAAAATGTAAAAAATTATATGCTTTCTTTAGGAGCAGAAGAACGAAATGTAAAAGTAACAAAAATGCAGGGAAAGAAGGGAGTTACAGATTTTATAAAAATAAAAATACCTGGGGTATCCGGAAAAACAGTAGGAGGAGTATCTCCGACAACAGGTATTGTAGGAAGATTGGGAGGACTGGGAGCAAGACCCGAAATAATAGGATTTGTTTCAGACGGCGATGGAGCATTGGTAGCTTTATCAGCGGCGGCGAAATTATTAGAAATGAAACAAAGAGGGGATCATTTACCGGGAGATGTAATTGTATGCACACATATCTGTCCGGATGCTCCGACAAGCCCTCATAATCCGGTTCCGTTTATGGGATCTCCGGTAAATATGCAGCAAATGAATGAAGAAGAAATAGACCAAGAAATGGATGCGATTTTATCTGTTGATACAACCAAAGGAAATCGTATTATCAATCACAGAGGATTTGCAATTTCTCCAACAGTAAAAGAAGGATATATTTTAAAAGTAAGCGAAGATTTGCTTGATATTATGCAGATTACAACAGGTCAGCTTCCAAAAGTTTTTGCTTTGTCCAATCAGGATATTACCCCATATGGAAATGATTTATTCCATATCAATAGTATTCTTCAGCCTGCAACAGCAACAGATGTTCCGGTTGTAGGGGTAGCTATTACAACAGAAACAATGGTTGCAGGATGCGCAACAGGAGCAACTAATGTTAATGATTTAGAGCAAGCAGGACGATTTGTAATTGAAGTGGCAAAAGCTTTCGGCAGTAAGAGATGTAATTTTTATGATGCGGAAGAATTTGAAAAATTGGTAGCAAAATATGGTTCTATGAAGCATATGCAAAAATTAATCTAATATAAAACAGGACAGGAGGCATAACCATGAAGGTGAAGAAACTATTAGCAATAGCGATGGCATTGTGTATGACAGTATCAATGATGACAGGATGTTCATCGGGAGAAAGTCAAGAAGAAACGCCAAAGGAGGAAACTTCTCAGGCAACAGAAGAAAATAAAGAAGAAAAATCAGAAGATAACACAGAACAGGAAGCTGCAAATGTTCCGGAAGAGGAAAAATACGGCGGTGTTTTAACAATGGCACTTTCGGCGGTTGCAAGCAATTTGGACCCGGTAAAGTTTACAGGTACCTATGAAGATCAGATTATCAGAACAATCGGAGATACGTTGGTTACTTATAATCACGATATGACAGAACTTGTAGGCGCCCTTGCAACAGAATGGAGTGCTAACGAAGCCGGAGATGTTTATCATTTTAAACTCAGGGATGATGTTTATTTTCAAAAAGGTAAATATCAAGACGGAAGACAGATGACAGCGGAAGATGTTAAATATTCTTTAGAGCGTTCTGCAAAGGAATCTGCATTAAATCGTTTGGATATGTTGGATCATGTAGAAGTAATCAATGATTTTGAAATTGATTGTTATTTGAAAACACCAAACTCTGCATTTTTGGCAGCTTTAAACAACGGTGGTAATATTATTGTACCAAAAGAAGAAGTAGAGGGATGGGGCGAAGATTTTGGCGCACATCTTGTTGGTACAGGTCCTTTCGCAATGAAAGAAATGATTACAGACCAGAGCTGCGAAGTAGTAAGAAATGATAATTATTGGGGTCCGAAACCGTATTTGGATGGGGTAATTTTCAGATTCATTACTGATGTTAATATGAGAAGTAATGCTTTGCGTTCCGGAGAAGTTCAGATTGCAAATGATTTGAAAGATGAAAGCATTAAAATTGTCAGAGAAGATGAAAATTTAAAAACCAACGAAGTTCCCGGCATGCAGGTCAACTATATGTATATGAATATGAAAGAGGGACCTACAGCGGATATCCGCGTTAGAACAGCAATTATTCAAGCACTGGATATTGAACAGATGAATAAGGCGCTCTATCAATATGGAGAAGCAGAAAGAGCATATATGCCATTACCTCCGATTTCATGGGGATATGATGAAACATTGGAAGATTCTGTTCCGAAATATGATCCGGAAGCAGCTAAAAAGTTATTAGCGGAAGCGGGTTATCCGGATGGTTTTACAATGGAATATTATACCTCTGACTCTGCATCTGCAATGAAAGTTGCAACTATCTTCCAACAGTATATGAAGCAAAATTTAAATATTGATGTACAGATTAAAACAGCTCAGTGGGGAACATTCAGTGCAATGGGAGCATCCGGTAAAGCACCGATTTACGGTATGAGCTGGACATGGGACCCGGATCCGTACTTCTATCTGAATCAGATGTTCCACAGCAGTGCAATAGGTTCTCTTGGTAACGGTCAGGGATTCAGTAATCCGGAAGTAGATAAATTGTTAGATGAAGCGGTTAAAATCTCTGATCAGGAAGAAAGAGCGAAATTGTATAAACAAGCTCTGAAGATTATTGTAGAGTCTAATGCACAGATTAACTATAGTAATATGAAGATTATTGACGGACTTTCCAATAAAGTACAGGGTTATGACAGCTATGCGGACAGACATATTGTAATTTGTTCTCCGGAAGTTAACACATGGTTGATGAAATAAGAAAGAATCATGTTAGTTTTGGAAATCGTTCTAAGTTTATGTTGACATAAGGTTTCACCAGAATATTGTGTTCTGCGTTACTATGATTTTTCAGAAAACGCAGAACACAATATAACCTAAAGCTTTTATTCTGGGGAACATATTTATTGTCAACCGGAATAGGAGCAGTGCGATGTTAAAGATTATACTAAAAAGAATTTTACAACTGATCCCGGTATTGTTTATTGTAGTTGCTATTGTATTTACAGTTACCAGGTTAATCCCGGGTAATCCGGCGATGATTATTTTAGGTCCTCAGGCTTCTGTGGAGGCGGTAGATAAATTAACAGAAGAGTTGGGATTAAATGAAAGTATTCCAAAACAATTCGCGATGTATTTGGGAGGAATTTTAAAAGGGGATTTTGGAACGTCATATCGTTACAATCAACCGGTATTAGAACTTTTGTTAGAAAAACTTCCCAATACACTTTATTTGACAATTGCGAGCATTATTATTGCTTTATTAATAGGAATTCCGGTAGGAATTATATCGGCAGTAAAGCAATATTCAATATTTGATTATACAGCAATGTTTGGGGCGCTGATCGGTGTATCAATACCGTCATTTTGGTTAGGTTTGATGTTGGTATTAGTTTTCAGTGTAAATCTGGGATGGCTGCCTTCTATCGGTATGGGTGAGATGAGTAACGGAATAGGAGATATGCTAAAGCACTTAATTCTTCCGGCATTTTGTTTATCGACAGGTAGTATGGCTGAATTTGCAAGAATTACTCGTTCCAGTATGTTGGAAGTAATCAATCAAGATTACATTAAAGCGGTAAGAGCAAAAGGAATTAAGGAAAATAAGGTAATTATTAAACACGCTTTAAAGAATGCAATGCCACCGATCATTACCGTAATCGGTATGAGATTTTCATTCTTGATGGGCGGTGCAATTTTAGTTGAAACGATTTTTACATGGCCGGGAATGGGAAGATTGATAGTAGATGCTATCGGTAACAAGGATTATGCCGTAATTCAGGGCTGTGTTTTATTTATGGCAATTTTCTATGTGCTGATTAACCTGATTGTAGATATTATTTATACATATCTGAATCCAAAAGTAAGCTACGAAAATGAGGGTGGTGGACACTAATGGAAAAAACAGAAAAATTGGGATTAAACAACCAACAGGAGATTATTTTAAAAGAACGAAAAGCCAACAATGCATGGCATAAATTATTAAGAAACAAATCTGCGATGGTAGGTTTAGTTATTGTAGGCATTGTGGTGTTTGTAGCAATATTTGGTCCTATGCTGACTGCGAAAGATCCGTATCAAATGGATTTTATCAATATGTATGCAAAGCCGGGACAGAATGGAATGATATTAGGCGGAGATGAATACGGACGGGATTTATTTACCCGAATTATTTATGGCGCAAGGGTTTCTATCATTGTTTCTGTTGGCGGAATGAGTGTAGGAGCAATTTTAGGTGTTATTATCGGTTTGTTCTCCGGATTTAAAGGCGGATGGATTGATAATGTACTGATGAGAATAATGGATGGTATGTTTGCATTTCCGTTTATTTTGTTGGCGCTGTTGCTTTTGACAGCGTTGGGAGAGGGTATGCAAAACGTAATACTGGCAATCGGAATTGCAAATATTCCCGGATATGCCCGTATTGTAAGAGGACAAGTTTTAATTGTTAAAAATGAAGAATATGTTAAAGCGGTAAGCGCTCTGGGAGCGTCAAACGGAAGACTGATTTTTAAACACATTCTTCCTAATATTGTTTCTGAAGTAATTGTATATGCGACTTTGAATGTAGCAGGTGCAATTTTAACAGAATCATCTCTTAGTTTTTTAGGATTGGGAATTGTACCTCCAACAGCATCGTGGGGAAGCATTTTAAAAGCAGGGCAGGATTGTCTGACAACAGCTCCGCATATTGCGCTGTATTCGGGACTTGCCATTCTTATTACTGTTTTAGGGTTTAACCTCTTAGGTGATGGAATTCGAGATGTTTTAGATCCAAAGATGAAAAAATAGCAATTTTTTGAGCTGGAATGGAGATAAGATATGAGCGACGTACTATTAAAAGTAAATAATTTACAATCATATTTTTATACAGCAACCGGTGTTGTAAAAGCGGTGGATGGAGTTAGCTTTTCTCTCGATAAAGGAAAAACATTAGGAATTGTAGGAGAATCAGGTTCAGGAAAAAGTGTAACCTCCAACACAATTATGCGTCTTTTACCTAAAAACGGAAAAGTAGTGAACGGAGAAATTCTTTTTGAAGGAAAAGATATTGCAAAGTTAAAAGAAAAAGATATGCTGAAAATCAGAGGTCAGGAAATATCAATGATTTTCCAGGATCCGATGACTGCGCTTGATCCGGTTTTTAGAATTGGAGATCAAGTTATGGAGGTTATTCTTGCGCACCATAAAATGCCCAAAGAAGAAGCAAGAAAGATGGCAATTAAGGCGCTTGAGATGGTTGGAATTTCGCAGGCAGAAAAGAGAATGGAGTCCTATCCACATGAGTTTTCAGGCGGTATGCGCCAGAGAGTTATGATTGCAATGGCGATTGCTTTGGAACCAAAGTTGATTATTGCGGATGAACCGACCACAGCATTGGATGTAACAGTACAGTTCCAGGTTTTGGATCTTTTAAAAGATTTACAAAAGAAAATGGGAACATCGGTCATTTTAGTCACACATAATTTGGGCGTTGTATGGAGTATGTGTGATACTGTAATGGTAATGTATGCAGGTAAAACAGTAGAGTATGCAGATGCAAAGACATTGTATCAAAATGCAAAACATCCGTATACATGGGGATTGTTAAATTCAATGCCAAAGTTAGATGATGATCCAAACAAACCTCTTGCATCTATTCCGGGAACACCGCCCGATTTAAAATTGACGGGAAACAGCTGTAATTTTCATAACCGTTGTAAATACTGTCAGCAAATTTGTAAAGAGAAAGTACCGGAATTGGTAGAGATTGAGCCGGGACATTTTGTCGCTTGTCATTTTCAAACAAAAGAAAAACAAATGCAGAGAAGGGAGGATTAAAAATGGAAAATACAAAAACAATTCTAAAAGTAGAGCATTTAAGCAAAACATTTAAAGTAAAAAGTCCTCATTTATTTGAAAAACCGGGATATTTAAAGGCAGTAAATGATGTTTCCTTTGAAGTAAAAGAAGGGGAAACGTTAGGAATTATCGGAGAATCGGGTTGTGGAAAATCTACTTTAGGAAAAAGTATTTTAAGATTGATAGAGCCGACTTCGGGTAAGGTAAATTATAACGGGATTGAAGTTTTAGAACAATCCAGCAATGAAATGAAGTCGTTGAGAAAAGAAATGGGAATTGTTTTTCAAGATCCATATTCTTCCTTAGATCCAAGAAAAACGGCTGGCTATTTAATTGAAGAACCGATGGTGATTCATAATATAGGGACGCCGGAGGAACGAAAAAAGAGGGTAGACGAACTTTTGAAATTAGTTGGTTTGGACTATTATCATGCAATTCGCTATCCACATGAATTTTCGGGAGGACAAAGACAGAGGATCAATATAGCGAGAGCATTGGCGTTAAATCCGAAGCTGATTGTTTGTGATGAACCTGTTTCGGCATTGGATGTTTCTGTTCAAGCGCAAGTTATTAACTTGATGAAAGAATTAAAAGAAAAATTAAAATTGACATATTTGTTTATTTCCCATGATTTAAGCGTTGTAAAATATATCAGCGATAGAGTTGTAATTATGTATCTGGGAAGAATTGTAGAAATCGGAGGAGCAAAAGAAATTTACCAAAACCCGAAACATCCGTATACAGAGGCATTATTTTCTGCAATTCCTCCGGCAAGTCCTATGGAAGAGAAAAAGAGAGTAAAGCTGATAGGAGAAATTCCAAGTCCGCTTAATCTTCCAAAGGGATGTGCTTTTGCAGCAAGATGTCAATATTGTACAGAACGCTGTAAACAGGAGATTCCCCAATTAAAATCAGTGGATGGAGAGCACCAAGTAGCTTGTTTTAGATACGAAAATTGATTAAAAGTAGAGGTGTTTTTTATGGATACAAAACAGAGATTATGGAAGTTGGTAGAAGAAGAAAAATCAGAATTGTTAGAGATTTGCTCAGATTTGATAAAGATTCCAAGCGTAACAAAAGAGCAGAATGAATCGATTGTTGATTTTGTAACATCATACTTAACGGCAGCCGGAGTAGAAAATAAAGTTGTGCGGGGACCGGAAAATATGCCCAGTATTTTAGCACAAATAGGAGATGAAAACGGAAAAACGGCGTTGATTAACGGGCATAATGATGTTGTGCCCGTAGGGGATTTGAGCAGATGGAATTATTCTCCTTATTGCGGAACAATTACAGATAAACATATTTTAGGAAGAGGCACTTCTGACATGAAATGCGGTGTAGGAATTGCGTTGTTCTTAATAAAAATGATAAAGAAACATCAGTTAAATTTAAAAGGAAAATTAAAAATTCAAATTGTCCACGATGAAGAATCCGGAGGAGAAAAAGGTTCTATGTGGTTGGTTGATAACGGATATGCAGATGATGTGGATTTTTGCTTAATTCCGGAACCAACATCTTACAATAATGTAGAAGTTGGACAAAAGGGAAGTATGAGGATAAAAATAACCACATATGGAACACCGGTGAACGGAAGCATTATCAACTATGTTGGTGAGAATGCAGTACATAAAATGGTAAAAATATTAAGTCGAATGGATGAAATATCAAAATTGGAAGGGGATTATCGGGAAGACCAACAACAAGTTTTGAAAGATTCCAAACAGGTAATTATGGATTGCTTTGGAGTTCCCGGAGTAGAAAATGCCATAGACCATGTTAATGTAAATATTATGAAGGTAGATGGTGGTTTAAGCAACAGTATGACACCGGAAATGTGTGAAGCTATGGTAGGAACTTTAGTTCCGGTAGGAATTTCGACACAAGCGGTAAAAGATAAATTAGCTCAAATTATTAAAGAAGAAGGAATGACGGGAGTAAAGGTAGAATACCCGCGTTGCAAAGATGGGGCATGCACTGATGTTAATACGGATTTAGTAAAATCTGCTGTTCATAATGCACAAACAGTATGGAATAAAAAAGTAGTTCCGGCATATCAGTGGGCGACCAGCGACGCAAAGTTTTTTAGATATCGGGGAATTCCGACGATTCAATACGGTCCGGCAAACACAGAAGGAATTCATGCCTACAATGAGAATGTGGATATAGAAGATGTTGTAAACTGTGCAAAAACTTATTTTGGTATCCTGGAAGACTTAATCGGTTTTCAGTTGTAGCAAGGAGTTGATAAAAAGTGAAAAATTTGACCCTGAAACAGACATGGTGGAAAATGATTGATGAAACAAAAGATGAACTTTTAGATTTATGTTCTCAGCTTTTGCAAAGACCCAGCATCAATCCACCAATCAATGCTGATGAAATTACAAATTATATTGTAAATTATTTAAAAGAAAATGAAATACCGTATGAATTGGTTTATAATAAACCTAATATGCCGATTATTATTGCAACAGTAGGAAATTCGGAAGGAAAAACATTGTGTATCAACGGACATACAGATATTGTTCCACCCGGAGATTTGAGCAAATGGGAGTTTGATCCGCATTGTGGAACAATTACAGAAACGCAAGTACGGGGAAGAGGAGCTTCCGATATGTTGTGTGGTGTTGCACTTGCGTTGCATATTGCAAAATTGATCGTGAAAAACAAAATTAAAATAAAAGGAAAATTAGTTTTACATCTGGTTTCTGATGAAGAAAGCGGAGGACAATATTGCAGTAAAT
Organism: uncultured Oscillospiraceae bacterium; assembly: GCA_905197685.1. Classification (GTDB taxonomy): domain Bacteria; phylum Bacillota; class Clostridia; order Oscillospirales; family Ruminococcaceae; genus Negativibacillus. The sequence goes on from CAJJZS010000007.1 coordinate 106,132, forward strand.
GGTTAGTGGAAAATGGATATGCAAAGGAAATTGATGCAGTTATGCTCCCGGAACCCACTTCTTATAATAATGTGGAAAGCGGTTCTAAAGGAAGTGTGACAGCAATCATCAAGTGTTATGGAACACAGGCACACGGAAGTGTTTGCAGCTTTGTTGGAGATAATGCAATAGCCAAAATGATTCGTATTCTCAGCAGAGTAGAGGAATTAAGAACAATGCAGGCTATTTATGAGGAGCATCAACTTCCGGTTGTTGCAAATTCTAAAAAAATTGCAGAAACAATTTTAAAGGTTAAAGGTGTCGGAGAAGCGATAGACCATGTTACCTGTAATGTAAGTTATATTAAAACAGGAAACTCCGAGCAGTCTGCATCATCGGAATATTGTGAAGCAAGAGTAGGATATGGCGTTCCGGTAGGAATTAGAGCAAATGATGTAAAAGAATCATTTGAACAACTGATTAAAGCGATGAATTTATCAAATGTTGAGATTGAGTATGTTCGTATTGCAGAGCCGACATACACTCCGGCTAAAGAGGAAATTGTACAAACTGCATTAGAAAACGCAAACTATATTTGGAACAAAGAAGTAATACCTGTTTATCAGTGGGCTACCAGTGATGGAAAATATTATCGTTATGCAGGAATCCCCACAATTCAGTATGGTCCGGCTAATATTGATGGGGTGCATGGATATAATGAATGTGCAGATATTCAAGACATTCTTAATTGTGCCAAAACATACTGCGCTGTCATTACAGATTTTTTAGGGGTTGAATTTTGATTTTAGCTTTTATTTTTGATAAAAATTAGATTACTTCCCTCCTTCAATAGAAATGCACAAAAAGAGAGTCGATACTATTCGGCTCTCTTTTTGTGCAAATATTTTATATGGAAATAGGAAGATGCAGTTTTTCGGACAAAGTACAAGAAAGAGTTGTCTTTCCGCTTCCCGGACAACCGATAACCAATATTTTATCCATAGACTATCTTCCTTTTCTTCAAAAGTTAATTTCATAAAGCGGTGTTTAGATTTAATCTGCCAAAAAAACTCCGACTTTTTTAAAAAAGTCGGAGTTTTTTTACGATATAGGGCAAAAAATTTGTTTGCTTTTTATCACCGAATACGAAAAATATTTAGATTCGGTCTGCCGCGGGCAGAAAAAGTTTCGTTGTCACCGTTTCTGCTTTCGCGAAACGGCGAGCAGATTCAATCTGCTATTTGGTGCCGAAGATACGGTCGCCGCAGTCGCCCAGACCCGGAACAATGTACTTGTCTTCGTTGAGCTTTTCGTCCAGAGCAGCGCAGAATACCTGAACATCAGGATGAGCGTCGGTCAGAGCGTTTAAGCCTTCCGGAGCAGCGATGATGCACATAAATTTGATGTTGGTTGCTCCGCTTTCTTTGAGCATCTGGATTGCTGCAACAGCAGAACCGCCGGTAGCAAGCATCGGATCCAGAACAACAACTTCGCGTTCATTGATATCGGAAGGCAGTTTGCAGTAGTATTTTACCGGCTGCAAGGTCTGCGGGTCGCGGTATAAGCCGATATGACCTACTTTTGCAGCAGGAACCATGGACAAAACGCCGTCAAGCATACCGATACCTGCGCGCAGAATCGGAACGAAAGCCAGTTTTCTGCCTGCGATTACTTTGGTTTTAGCCAGAGCAACCGGAGTTTCAATTTCAATCTCTTTTAACGGCAGGTCGCGGGTTGCTTCGTAGCACATCAGCATGGAAACTTCGCTTACCAGTTCACGGAATTCTTTAGAGCCGGTGTTTTTGTTGCGGAGCAGGGAAATTTTGTGCTGAATCAGCGGATGATCAAAAATCATAGGAGTCATATCAATCGAACCCTTTCATTACTTAAATTCATTTTTACTAAGGCTTGTTTCAAAAGAATCAAGCCCTACCTCTATTTTACAACAAACGGAGGAATAAGAAAATGCTTTTTGGCATATTTTTATTTGAAACGGCAAAAATCGGCAATTTACTGAAATATCAGCCGGAATTTAGTTTATTTGCCGAAATTTTCTTCCAAAGCCAGAATCTTGTCCACTCTTCTCTGGTGGCGTCCGCCCTCAAACTCGGCGTCGAGGAAAGCGTCTACCATCATGCAGGCAAGTCCTGCGCCGACAACTCTGCCGCCGAAGCAAAGGACGTTTGCGTTGTTATGCAGTTTGGTATATTTTGCGCTGAAGCAGTCGGAGCAGCAGGCAGCGCGGATTCCTTTTACCTTGTTGGCAGCCATCGAGATGCCGATGCCGGTTCCGCAGATTAAAATTCCCTGTTCACATTCGCCGCTGACAATCTTGTCGCAGGCAGCTTTGGCAATGTCGGGATAATCCACCGAGTTTTCGTCATAACAGCCGACATCAATAAAATCAATGCCGCGTTCTTCCAAATGTTTTTTGATTTCCTGCTTAAGCAGGAAACCGCCGTGGTCGCTTCCGATTACGAGCATAGTTGTTCTCCTCTCAAAAATCAATCTGGATATTAAAATAAAAACAGCAAAAAATTTGCTTTAAGGCTGTTTTTTCAGCTTGAGCTGAAGTTCCCGCTGGGCCTGGGGCAGTTTTAAATAAACAGGGACAAGCTGCTGCGGGGAAACGGTCTGTATGTGTCCGCTGCGCACTCCTTCATAGGCGGCAAGTCCTACGCCGTGCGCGTGCTGAAGCAAAAGATGATTGCCGGGAAGGTTACAGCGCCGCTGCGGGGCAATGCTTTGCAGCTTCTCCTTTACCATCTGCGCCCCATCGCCTAACAGGGTCAGCGGAAGCTCTTCCGGCAGCTTTGCAAGCTCTGCGCAAAGTTCGTCTGTCATCATGGCGCAGTCCTCATGCAGACGCTGCATCCGGCGGTCCGCATCAAACCATGCGGTGTAAACCTGACCGCATCGCGCGTCCAGAGCGGGGCAGATAATGCCGCTGCGGTCATAAAGATTATATGTAAGTCCTTCCAAAGAAGAAACGGCAACGCAGGGTTTTTCCAATACCTGAGCCATTCCCTTTACGGCAGCAACGCCGATACGCAGTCCGGTGAAGGAGCCGGGACCGACCGAAACGGCGAACAAATCGACGTCTTTTATCGACATATGGCTGCATGAAAGCATCGCTTCCGCCATCGGCATGATGGTCTGGCTGTGCGTCAGGTGCGCGTCGGTGTAAAATTGGGCAATCGGGCGGTCATCCTCCAACAAAGCGCAGGAGGCTGCTGCTGCCGATGTGTCCATCGCAAAGATAATCAAAGACAAAACCTCCTTATCGGGAAATAAAAATTTCGCGCTGCTGCGGGTCATTTTCCACCTTTTTCAGTTCTACGGTAATGGCGTTTTCGGGTAGCACCGCTTCGATGTTTTCGCTCCATTCAATGGCAAGGATTCCGCCGTAGTCCAGATAATCGAAGAAACCGGTAGAATATAAGTCTTCAAAGGTTTCAACGCGGTACATATCAAAATGGTACAGCGCGTGCGCGCCGTTTCCGTATTGATGTACTAAGGCGAAGGTGGGGCTGGACACATGGTCGGAAAGTCCCAGTCCGCGGCAAAGTCCTCTGGTGAAGGCGGTTTTTCCGGCTCCCATTTCGCCGCGATAGGCAATCACATCGCCGCTGTGCAGGGTAGCGGCAAAATCGGCGGCAATCTGCTCGGTTTCCCGGGCGCTGTGGCTCAGATAGTGTTTCAAATGTTCAGTCCCCCTTTTTTCCTTTCATGGCAAGGGAGGTTTCAAATAAGAAACCTCCCCCAAAAAGCAGTTGTTTAGAATAAGCCGTGGATGTGACCGTCGGAATCAATGTCGATTCGATAAGCGGCAGGCTCTTTGCCGAGTCCCGGCATGGTCATGATTGCGCCGGAGAGAGCAACGATAAATCCTGCGCCTGCGGAAAGTTTCACATCGCGGATATTGATTTTAAATCCGGTCGGACGACCCAGTTTGGAAGCATCGTCGGACAGAGAATACTGTGTTTTTGCCATACAGATTGGCAGTTTGTCTTTGCCGAGCTTTTCAATCTCCGCAATCGCTTTGTTTGCTTCGGAAGAGTAGGTTACGCCGTCTGCGCCGTAAATTACCTTGGCGATGGTTTCAATCTTTTCTTTAATCGGCAGATTGACGTCGTAAATCGGAGCAAAGTTTGCCGGTTTTTCACAGGCTTTTACAACCTTCTGCGCAAGCTCGATGCCGCCTTCGCCGCCCTTTGCAAAAACATCGGAGAGGGCAAATTCTACATCGTTTTCCCGACAATAATTTTCCAGAACCTCAACCTCTTCGTCGGAATCGGTGAGGAAGTGGTTGATGGCAACAACAACCGGAACGCCGAATTTCTTCATGTTCTCAACATGAGCGGCAAGGTTGCAAAGACCGGCTTTTACTGCTTCTACGTTTGGTTTTGCAGTATCTGCCTTTGGTACACCGCCGTTATATTTCAGCGCGCGCAGGGTAGCGACAACAACGATGGCGGAAGGAGCAAGACCGGCATAGCGGCATTTGATATCAAGGAATTTTTCGGCGCCCAGGTCGGAACCGAATCCGGCTTCGGTGATGGTGTAATCCGCCAGTTTTAAAGCAAGTTTGGTTGCTCTGACCGAGTTGCAGCCGTGCGCGATGTTTGCAAAAGGTCCGCCGTGCATCAGGGCAGGGGTGTTTTCCAAAGTCTGAACAAGGTTTGGTTTGATTGCGTCCTTTAAGAGAACTGCCATCGAGCCGTTTACCTGAAGGTCTTTGGCGTAAACAGGCTTGTTGTCATAGGTGTAAGCGACCAGAATGTTGCCCAGACGCTCTTTTAAATCGTCCATATCGGCAGCCAGACACAAAATTGCCATAACTTCGCTGGCAACGGTAATCTGGAATCCGTCCTCACGCGGAACACCGTTTGCTTTACCGCCCAAACCGACGTTGACAAAGCGCAGAGCGCGGTCATTCATATCCATGCAGCGTTTAAACAGGACGCGACGCGGGTCGATGTTCAGCGGGTTGCCCTGCTGGAGGGAATTGTCCAAAATAGCGCAGAGCAGATTGTTTGCGGCGGTGATGGCGTGCATATCGCCGGTGAAATGCAGGTTGATGTCCTCCATCGGAACAACCTGAGCGTAACCGCCGCCGGCAGCGCCGCCCTTAATGCCGAATACCGGACCTAGAGAAGGCTCGCGCAGGGCGATGATCGCTTTTTTGCCGATCTTGCTCATCGCCTGACCCAAACCGACGGTTGTTGTGGTTTTTCCTTCTCCGGCAGGGGTTGGATTGATTGCAGTGACAAGAATGAGTTTTCCGTCCGGACGGTCGGAAAGGCGTTTGGCAAGGTCATCGGAGAGCTTTGCCTTGTAGTGACCGTACGGTTCCACTTCCTCGGGTTTGATGCCAAGCTCGGAAGCGACCTCGATGATTGGTTTCATTTTGCACTGCTGTGCGATTTCGATGTCTGTAAACATGGTGATTCCTCCTTAAAGATAAAAAGTAAGTAAGAATTGAAGTTTGCAGCACGGTTTTTTCGTTCTGTTTGATGTTGCGCAAAAGGGAAAAAACAGAGAAAAAAGGATTTTCCCGACAAGTACTGTCAGTGAGAAAAACGGTATGTCAGGTCGATCGGGTGCCGCCGAAAAATCGGGGGCGGGTGCTGCCGCAAGTATATGTCAGCGCATCGAATCAGACTGTTACATACATTTGGTACTTCTCAGTATACCATAATTTTGTGAGCGGGAAAAGAGGAAAGAGAAAATCTGTGACAATATTTACGGATTTTAGGTTGAATCGGGGGAAAATTCATAATATAATTAAGAAGCTGAAACAGGGAATTGCGCAAGGCAGTTCCCTTAACAAGAGAAAGGGTATCGAATATGAAAACAATTTTTTCTGCTGTCGGCAGATATATCCGGGAAACGGACTGGCTGCTTATGCTGTGCTGCGCCTCGCTGTCCGGATTCAGTACGCTGCTGATTTACAGCCTTTATAGAAACGGGGAAATCGGGAGACTGAACACCCTCTTAGTGCAGCCTGCGATGGCGCTGTGCGGTATGGCTGCCGCTGTTGTGCTTTCCAAAATCGACTACCACTCGATGGCGAAGATGTGGAAGTGGCACACCGTTTTTTGCTACGGACTGTCCTTGCTGGTTTTTCCGTTCGGGGTGCAGCGTGTGGAATGGGTTGATGACAAGGCGTGGCTGCAAATTCCGTTTACCAGCCTGAGTTTTCAGCCGTCGGAGCTGTTAAAAATTTCGTTTATCATCACCTTTGCCTACCATCTTTCCAAGGTGAAGGATCGGATGAACAACATCAAGCAGCTGGCGCTGCTGTGTCTGCACGGGGCAATCCCCTGCGCGATTATTCACTTTCAGGGAGATGACGGAACGGCGCTGGTTATGGCGGTTATCTTTGCAAGTATGCTGTTTGTGGCGGGACTTTCCTGGAAATATATCCTGCCGGTGTTGGCAGCAATTCCTCCGGCGGCGGTGGTTGCGTGGCAGTTTTTATTGGATGACGATAAAAAAGCGAGGATTTTGGCAGTGCTGAATCCGGCGCTTGCCGACCCGGCGATTACATGGCAGCAGCAAAGAGGCTTGATAGCAATCGGAAACGGCGGCGTATGGGGCAACGGCATCTTTATGGAAACCGGACAGTTTCGCTATGTGCCGGAAGTTTACAATGACTTTATCTTTACCTATATCGGGGAAACGGTAGGGTTTATCGGCTGCATTGCAGTATTGGCGGCGCTTGCTTTTTTATGCATTAAAATTTTACACAATGCAAAGCGGGCGCAGGACGATTTGGGTACTTATATCTGTGTGGGCGTGTTTGCAATGATGGCAATTCAAATTATCATCAATATCGGAATGTGCCTGTCCATGTTGCCGGTTATCGGCGTTACGCTTCCGTTTTTGTCCGCGGGAGGAACCTCAACCGGAACATTGTATCTGGGAATCGGCGTGGTGTTGAGCGTTTATGTTCACAGCGGAAAGGACCGATTGTTCGGATAAGCGGTGTTTTCAGCCTCGGGGAAACCGGGGCTGTTTTTGATATTCGGTGAAATCATCCGAAGTGAAAAACGCCTTTTCACTAATACCCCGAAACGCCGGAAAAGTTGCACCGAAGTGTGCAACAATCACACATCTGTATAAAATTTATTTTTTTTAAAGAGGAAAGGAAGAAAAGGACAGAGAATCGAATCGTAATTTTAACATAAAATAAGTAAGAACAGGGAAAGGAAGGACAAAAGATGAAAACAGTTTACGCGGGAGCTGTGATTGCAGCGGGAGGACTTTCGCAGCGAATGGAAGGAATCAATAAACAGAGATTGGAAATTGACGGAGTTCCGGTTTTGGTTCGTTCGATTTTGGCGATTGCGGCAGTGGAGGAGATTCGGGAGATTGTCGTAGTTGCCCGTCCGGAGATGTTTGACGAGATACAAGGTTGGAAGCAGACCTATTCGCTTCCCGATTTTTTATCGGCTGCGGCAGGGGAGAGCCGACAGGCTTCGGTACAAAACGGAATTGACAAATTATCGCAGAATGTAGAATACTTTGTGATTCATGACGGAGCAAGACCTTTTGCAGAAAAAGAGATGATTTTACGCTGTCTTGATGCGGCAAAGCAGCACGGAGCGGCGACCGCTGCGGTTAAGACAAAGGATACAATCAAGGTAGCGGCAGAGGACGGTTCGATTGCCGATACCCCGAACAGAGATATGCTGTACTTAACCCAAACCCCACAGATTTTCCGTGCGGATTTGTACCGAAAAGCGGCTTTGCTGGCAAAGGAACAGGGAAAGGAATACACCGACGACTGCCAGCTGGCAGAGGCGGCAGGATATCCGGTGTGGCTGGCGCAGGGCGACTACCGCAACATTAAAATTACAACGCCGGAGGACATCGCGGTTGCGCAGGCTTTGGCAAAACAGGGCGGAATTGAGAAAGAGAGAAAACAGGAGGAGAAACAGATGGAAATCAGAACAGGACACGGATATGACGTCCATCGGCTGGTTGAGGGAAGAAAACTGATTTTGGGAGGAGTTTTGATTCCCTGGGAACGGGGCTTGCTCGGACATTCGGACGCAGACGTGTTGGTCCATGCGGTGATGGATTCTTTGCTGGGCGCAGCGGGACTTGGAGATATTGGGCGGCATTTTCCGGATACGGACCCCGATTATGCGGGGGCAGACAGTATTATGCTGTTGGAACGGGTATGGGAGTTGATTGTTCGGGAAGGATACCGTATTTCCAACATCGACTGCACCGTGATTGCGCAAAGACCAAAGCTCAAGGATTATATTCCGCAGATGAGAAAAAGAATCGCAGAGGCTTGCCGGATTGCGCAGGAACAGGTTAATGTTAAGGCGACAACCGAAGAAAAATTAGGCTTTACCGGTTCCGAAGAGGGAATCAGCGCGCACAGCGTATGTATCATAACAAGATAGGACGGGCAGTCGGTAAAAAAATCGCAAATTTTCGGCGGTTGGCATAGGATGTGGAGAGATTCATCAAGGAGGAATCGCCATGAATCATATGACACAGCAGATTGATATTGCGGTAAGTTCGCTGACCTATGCAATCAAAGGGCAGCATCTTTTAGAACGATACGGATATATAGCGTGGGCGAGCAGAGATCACCAAAGAAGCAGCGGCTGCGGTTATCAGATAAGCGTAAAATGCAAAGACGAACAGCAGGCAGAGCGAGCCTTTGAAATTTTGCGGGAAAACGGAATCAAGCTAAAAGAAAGCAGAGATTCGGGAGGTGGTCGGAGTTGATTTACCTTGACAATGCGGCGACCACCTTTCCAAAGCCGACCTGCGTGCATCGGGCAGTACAGCAGGCAATGATTTATTACGGAGCAAATCCGGGCAGGGCGGGGCATGACCTGTCGCTGAAAACAGCGGAGATGGTATATCGAACCCGCTGCAAGGCAGCGAAACTGTTTGACTGCGAGGCGGAACAGGTTGTATTTACCAAAAACTGTACCGAAGCTATCAACACGGCAATCAAAGGAATTGTAAATCCCGGAGACCACATCATTAT
>CAJJZS010000008.1 GCA_905197685.1 uncultured Oscillospiraceae bacterium
TCATATATAATATCATGCCTAAACTCTTTTGTCAACACCTTTTTTCAAAAAAATACAATTTTTTTGAAAAAAAGAGGAAAAATCCTCTTTTTTCCCCTTTCTATGCGGGTTTACAACCCGCGCTTTCTGCAAAAATCCCCCGATACAAGCCAGTGTCGGGGGATTTTTACTCATTTTAAGCAAATTTATTTTTGAATTTCTTCCAATCTTTTTTCGATTCGCTGTACCGATTCCTCCCAACTTACTCTTCCGTTTGATTCCTGAACCAAATAAAACTGAGCAAACTGTTTTACCTTTTGAATGGGAATCATTCCCTGAATATAACACTCCTCTCCGAATTGAATCGCTCTTGTTTCCAACTCCTCCAAACTCTTTTTCGTTTCTGTCTTTCCAAACACAACCGCGCAGACTATCGCAGTCAATAAAATCAATATCATCCATATCAGTTCCATCTGTCCGCTCTCCTTTCCTCTTATCAGAATATGATTGCCCGCTTGTTTGTGTGTACCCCTCAAAAAATAAAATTTCTTTTGATGGATAAAAACAGAAAAAACGGTAAAACTGTAATTACCGATAAAAATCCTGTGAAGGAGCGATTGCATGATTTCCAAAGAACAGACTTCCAATCTGATAAAGCTGGCTGTTTTAATCCTGATTAACCTTTGTATTATCTTTTTTGCCTTTTATCAAATTCCCGAGCAAACGCCCGCTGTGATGGAAACGGTATCCCAATACGGTTCCAAAAGCAGCGAAGTTACCAAAATTCAAACCAGATTAAAATCGTGGGGATATTTTTCCGGACCTGTCACCGGATATTACGGTTCGCAAACAACCGAAGCAGTCAAGAAATTCCAGAAAAAGCACGGGCTTTCCGCTACCGGCGTTGCCGACCAAAAAACGCTCTCTTTAATCGGAATTTCCTCTTCTGTCCCTGCTTCATCTTCCTCCAACTCCGATTTTGAACTGCTTGCCAGAATTATCTCGGCAGAAGCGCGCGGAGAACCGTATATCGGACAGGTTGCCGTAGGAGCAGTTGTGTTAAACCGTGTAGAGTCCTCCTCCTTCCCCGACAGCATCTCCGGCGTTGTCTATCAGCCCGGCGCTTTTACGGCAATCACCGACGGTCAGATTAAAGAAGCCGTCACCGAATCTGCCCGCCGCGCCGCCAGAGAAGCATTAAACGGTTCCGACCCTACCGGAGGCGCATTATACTATTATAATCCGGACAAAACCTCAAACAAGTGGATTCGTTCCCGACCGGTCATCACCCGCATCGGGCAGCATCTGTTCTGCTCTTAACAAAAAAGCGAAGCTGATTTTTCGTTCAGCTTCGCTTTTTATAAATTTGTTTCTTCTATTATTCCGAACAACCGCTTTGCTTCCTCTTCTTTTAAATCCCGAATATGATGAAGCTGCCTTCCTTCCGAATAAGAGGAAAGAAACACATCGCAGCGTTTTGCCCGCTTTTGAAAAACGCTCTGCACCAGTTTTATTTTTGCAATCCTTTCCGGCTGTATAATCACCTGATGCAAAGAAAACCCTTTGGAATATCGGAGCGTATAACACCCTTGCTCATAGGAAATCCCCGCTGTGTTTAAATCAATCACCTTCACAATCAACAGCCACACCAGCGGAAAATTTGCCATAAATCCAATCCATGCAATCAGCTCTGCCCAATTCGGAAAAATGCGGCACAGCGCCCACCTGCAAACCCACACCAAAATCAGCAGCGCGCCCGAACGCCAGGTATATCGGAATAAAGAGCGGATTCTCCGCGGACAAACCGTCCGTTCGGAAAGATGGTACTCGGGCAGCAACAACCGCAGGCTTTCTTCCAGCTTCTTCTTCCTCACACAGGGGATCAATGCGGACACATCGTCCTTAAACTTCCCGTAACCGACTGTGGATAAAAAAACGGAATACACCCGCAAAAGAAAGGTCAGCAGCGATCGTCTGATGTCCAGGTATCCTATTTTTTGCGCATCTACCCGATAGGAACGCTTGGTTAAAAAACCGGCATCAATCTCCAAAACATTCCGCTTTCTGATAACATGGAAATTGGCGTGGCGGGCAAGACTTGCCGTAAATGCGCACAGATAGCCGAAAAACAAAATACAAGCAAATGCAAATGCCGCCGGAGGGATTCCAAATGCCAGTGTCCGCGCGATATTTTCAAAGGTTCCGTAAATCATCTCAGAAAACTGTCTGCCCAAAATATCACCCACCTGGGTAATAAATGTAGAAATCAGCAAAATTCCCGCAAACGAATTGGAGGTAATCATTGCCAGCACAAAAACATATCGGTTGCGCGGAATATACTCCCGTTCCGATAAATTTCCGCTGAGAGCCTGCGGTTCTTTGAGCATCTGCACAATTTGAAGGCAGTCCTTTTTCCCAAGCATAATCAAAAGGTCCGCTTTTTCCAGTCCTCCGCCCGGCGTGTCCACCCTTAAATAAGCTGCCCCGAAAATGCGCAGCCTTACCGGAGCCAGAACAGAAACGCAGCGGTATCGAGATGCGGGAAGAAAGGTTGTCTCTCTTTTTAAAATTCCTCTGCGCACCAGCAGCCCGTCTTCCGATACCTCTACGGTAAAGGTCAACCACAGCAAAACGCCCACCGATAAAAACAAGGCAGAAAACAGAATATCAACCCATACGCCCTGAATCCAGTTGGAAAGATTTACCACAAACTGAAATCCGCTCTGCAAAGAAAAGCTGTTAATCAATACATAGTACAGTCCCCTGAAAACAGGAATCAATAACAGGAACAGATACCTCCAAAGATTCCCCAAAATATAAAGAGGATGGGGACGAAACCGTTTAATTGCCGTTGATTTCCTCATGCTCTGCCTCCATCCTTTTTCCAAGCTGAACCCGAAGCAATCTGGCTTCCTCATAATTTAAACAGGAAATGCGGACAATCCCCCCCGCCGCATACAGACGCAGCGTCGCCAGATGCAGCAGCTTTTGGATTGGGGTCTGGCTCAGCGTTGTATATTGCAGATTTCGGATATACACCGCGTCCATTTGATGATAAATAATCCCCTTGCTGACCCGAACCAGCATCCCGCTCACCGAATAGCGGTACGCATGATAATACATCGGGTAATAAACAAAGCACATCAGCAAAAATTCCGACATCCACAAAAAGGTAAAAACAGTAAACAGCCTTGCCGATGTAAAGTAAAAAAATCCTCCCAACACTGCCGGGGCAATATGGAACAACAATAAACGGATTCTCCAGTAGCTCAGCGCCCTGGAGGGAAGATGCTGCGCCGCCAATCGGACACCTCCTTTTTATACCGTACTGCCGGCAAGCGTTACGAAATCCCCTTCATTGTCAAAGAGATTCTCTTGCGGTTTAAATCCACCTCTAAAACCTTTACCTTCACAATATCCCCCACCTTTAAAACCTCGGAAGGATGTTTGATATATCGGTCGCAGATTTGAGAAATATGTACCAGTCCGTCCTCATGAACCGCAATATCCACAAACGCCCCAAAATCGGTTACGTTTCTTACCGTTCCCGTTAAAACCATCTCCGGTTTTAAATCCTTTAATTCCATCACATCGGTTCGCAGCAGCGGTTTTGGCAGTTCGTCCCTGGGGTCTCTGCCGGGTTTTATCAGTTCTTCTATCATATCTTTCAGTGTCGGTTCCCCGATGCCGATTCTCTGCGCCGCCAAAGCGGTTCCGCCAAGCTCCTGAACCCTCTGCGGTAAAGAAGTTACTTTTTTATCCAAAATATCCTGCATCGTATATCCGCACAGGGTCAACAGTTTTTTCGCCGGCTCATAGCTTTCGGGGTGTACCGCCGTTCTGTCCAGCGGATTTTCGCCCTCGGATATTCTTAAAAATCCTGCGCACTGCTCAAACGCTTTTTTACCGAGCTTCGGCACCTTCATCAGCTCTTTTCGCTCTGCAAAACTGCCGTTTTCTTCCCGGTAATCTACAATATTTTTTGCGACGGTGCGGTTGATTCCCGCTACATAGGAAAGCAGCGATTGACTTGCCGTATTTAAATCCACTCCAACCTTGTTCACGCAGTCCTCCACAACACCACCCAACGCGCTGTCCATCTCTTTTGCGGGCATATCGTGCTGATACTGCCCCACGCCGATTGCCTTCGGGTCAATCTTTACAAGCTCTGCCAGCGGGTCCTGCAATCTTCTTGCGATGGAAACCGCGCTTCTGAGCGAAACATCAAACTGCGGAAATTCCCGGGCGCCCAGCTCCGATGCGGAATAAACCGAAGCGCCCGCCTCGCTGACTACCATATAGGAAATCTTATTCGTCCTTTTTCCATTCAGTTCTCCCAAAAGCTCTGCGACAAAAATTTCCGATTCCTTGCTTGCCGTCCCGTTTCCAATTGCAATAACCTCAACCCCATGTTTTTCAATCAGCTCGGTCAGCACACGCTTTGCCTGCTCGGTCTTGCTCTGCGGCGGAGTCGGATAAACCACCGTAGTATCCAAAACCTTTCCGGTACGGTCCACTACGGCAATTTTGCACCCGGTTCGGTACGCCGGGTCAAATCCCATCGTTACACTTCCCTTCATCGGCGGCTGCATCAGCAGATTTTTTAAGTTTTCCGAAAAGACACCGATCGCCTGCGCGTCCGCTTTTTCTGTCAGCTCTGCCCGCAGCTCCCGTTCCAAAGACGGAAAAATCAGCCGTTTATAGCTGTCCTCGCAGATTTCGGACAGCCTTTGTGTAAGCGGAGAATTGTGTCGGATAACCCGCCGTTCCATCATCGCAAAACAGGGCTGAGGCTCTGCGCTCAGCGTTACCCGAAGCGCTTCTTCCTTTTCCCCTCGGTTAATCGCAAGAATGCGGTGCGGCGCAATTTTTTGAATTGACTCGCTGTATTCATAATACATTGAGTATACTTCATTTTCTTTTGTACCTTTTGTTGTTAAAATAACCGCATTTTTTTGCAGATACTTTCGCAAATCGCTGCGGATTTCTGCCGAATCGCTGATTTGCTCGGCAATAATATCACCGGCTCCGTCCAAAGCCGCCTGCGCCGTTTCTGCCTTTCCTTCGCCGACATATTCCGATACCTTGCTCTGCAACTGTTGTTCCGAGCAGTTTTGCTCCCATATCATCTGCGCCAGCGGTTCCAATCCCTTTTCCTTTGCAATCGAAGCGCGGGTTCTCTTTTTCTGCTTGTACGGACGATATAAATCTTCAATTTCAGACAGTTGCTGCGCCTTGTCCAGCTGTTCCCTCATCTGCCGCATCTGCTTTTCATCCAGTTTGCCGCTGTTCTCTATCAGCGCAGCAACCTCTTCCCTGCGCTTTTGCAGACTGCGCAGATAGTTTAACCGCTCGTCCAAAGCCCTTAAAACAGTATCGTCCAAACCGCCTGTCACCTCTTTTCGGTAACGCGCAATAAACGGAATGGTATTTCCCTCGTCAATCAGACGAACCGCGCTTTCTGTCTGCTGCTCCGCTATCCCTAATTCCTTTGCCAGAATTTGTATCATATCCACCGAAAAACACCCTTTCTCTTTTTTCATATCTTTATTATAACACAGATTCCCTCAGCGAAAAACCGTCTTTTATTTTATCCTATTTGTTTTATTGATATTAAATATACTATTTGCAAATGTTTTTATTATCCTTTTTGTAATATTAAAATATTATATTACAAAATACCCCATTTAACAGAAAAACAGAGCGACAAAATCCATACTTTGCCTCTCTGTTCTCCGTTCTATGCCAAAAGCGAGATTTCCTTGCCTTCCAGCGCATTTCTGCAGTTTTCCAAAATCTGATAAACGATACTTTGATTCACCGCATATCGGCTTTCCCCGTTTAACGATACCAAAACCGAACCGTCCCCCAACGGAATAAATGAAAAGCGATCCGCTTCCCTCTCTTTATCCCGATAGGAAACTCTCATCTCCAACACCGGTTCCAGCGAGGACTGCCGCGAGGTCCATTCTTCCGGCGGGATTGCCGTAATTGTCTGATACAGCTTTTCAAACGCTTTCCCGTCTATCTTCTGTCCGTTACAGCTTACCTGCAATTCTCCGTCCTGTTCCTCGGCAACAAAGTCATAGCTTTCCTGCGGGGAATAAACCCGAAGCTGTGCCACCTCTTTTGCCTGAGCCGGAACATAGATGCTCTGGGTCAGTTGCTCGGTCTGAACGGTCAGCCAGGACAACCGGCTTGCCGAAACCAGATATACTGTAGGGGAACCGTCCTTCATCAAATACACATAGTTGTGCCGGTCGGGTCTTGAGGTTTTCAGTGTAAATCCGTCTCCCGTGTCTGTTCGGAATGAAACCACCGAATACGGATTTTCCAACCCAAAGTTAATCATTTCGTCCGGCGTCGGGGACACCGCTTCCACCGCATTTGCATACAATCCAAACAATCCCTCCGTCGCCTGCGAAGCGGACGCTTCGGTAATCGTTTGCGTCAGCGGCGTTGTCAGGGTATATTCCTTTTGTTGCTTTGCCGACACCCCCTCCTGCGCGCTTTCGCTTTCCGGCTGTTCTGTTGTTTTTATTTCAAGCGTAATCGGGGAAGGTCGAACCTCCCCGGACAAAATAACCGTCGCCTGCTCATATTCCGGCTCAATTTCGGTAATCTGATTATCCAAAAAAGAATATCGGTCCTGTGAGATACTGTCCAATACGGCATCGTCCGCAAGGTATACTTTCTGCCCGTACAGCAGATAAACGCTTTCTCCGTCAGGCGCAGTATTCCCAAATGCCAGCTCTTCAACGCTGCCGTCGGTCATGGTCACTTTCATCTGACAGGACGGCATCTGCAATCCGTATTCGGTCAGCGATTCGGAACTGCCCGGCTGCGGCGATTCGGACAGATCAATCAGCTGCCGCTGCGCCTTAAAATTTTGCAGAACCGCAGTCAGCTGATTGATTTTTAAAGAAGAAGCAGGCGCTTCCTCCAATCCTTCCACCGCAAACTGTTCGCCCTGATTGACTAAGGTGAAGCTGTCCTCTTTGTTTTGAATGACGATGGTGTTAATCTGCTCCTGCGATACGGACAGCAGCTGAATTTCCTGCTGCTCCTGCTGCGTCTGCGTTTGGCTTTCTTCCTTTCCCTGAAAGCGTATCAGCAAAAAAACAAGCAGTCCCGTCATCAGCAAAACAATCAGCAAACTGACCAGCAGCGCTGTCGTCTGTTTTTTCATCAGCAAACTTCCTTTCCGAATCGGGTCTTAGGCGTTTCTGCGCTTTAACCAAAGATACATTCCGCAAACCAGAGTGACAATCGGCAACACAATCATAAAGCATACGCCGATTACAAAAACCTGAGCCGTATTTAACCCCAGCTCCTTCCCACCCAATGTTTTGGACTGGATGGAAACAATGTTTTCCCTGTGAGTCAGCGTGTTTAGCGCCGATAAATAATAATCCGCATTAGAAAAAGAACCGCTGGACAGCAGCGAATCGCTCAGCGAAACCGAGGAGCCGCTGACTAAAATTTGGCTGCTGTTTCCGTCCTCAAAGCTCTTTTTACAAAGGATTGCCAGAGGATAGGAGGAATATTCCGTCGGCTCCCAGTTTTCCAACTGTTCTTCGCTCAATCCGTACGGAATCTGCGTCGAGGTTTCGGACGACTCAAACAGCACCGTTGTGCTGAGATCCATATTTGTTTCAAAAACACGCTCTAAGGGACGGGCAAACGGCAGTGTCATCGGAACCGATAAATCCGTCATGGTATCGGTCAATTCCTCGCTGCTCAGTTGGGCGGTTGCAAAATAAGGGTTTGCATTGATAATGCGGCTGTTGTCCGTTTCCAGCAGCGAGCTTGCCTGCACCGAAACGCCCCACTGCTTTAAAAATGCTTCCAGACGCGGCAGCTGCGGCTGGGTAGTGTCCGCAAAATACAACAGATTTCTGCCGCTTTTTGCCGACAAAAAGCCGTTCAGCTTATCCAAAACCGCCCGGTCGGGGTCCCGGTTGGGAGCCACCCAAATTAAAACCTCTGTATCTTCGGGAATTTCCTGCGTTGCCGGATTCAGCTGTGTTACCTCAAAATTATTGGCGGTCAGCAGCCGGACAAATCCTTCGGGGTACTGTTCCCCGTGCCCTTCCAGCACCGCGACTTTCACCTGAGATTGTGAGGTAACATTTAAAATTGCCGAAGTCATCGCCTGCTCGGCTTTGGATGCGGTGATATAATCCCCGTAATACGAACCGGATTGCACCTCAAACAAATCGTATGCCGTCAGGGTTTGATTCCTCATTTCCCCGGAAATAATAATGTCCCCAATCTGCACATCCTCATACTGCGATGCCAGCGAAGGATTTGCCAAAAGGTCAATATATTCTACCGAAATCTTGTCCGAATATTTTTCATACTGTTCCAAAACCGAATGAGCCTGTACAAAATATTCCCCGCCCGACATAAAATTTTCTTCGGTTGTCATAACCTGTATTGTCACCGGCTGCTCCAATTCGGAAATATATTTTTTGGATTGTTCGGTCAGTTCAAACGCTTTTTGCGGGGTTAAATCAATCGTAATCGGATAACGCTCGGTAATCACCGCCGCCAAAACATTCAGCAAAAATAAAGCGACAACCACCACTGCGGTGGTCGCTCCGGAAAGAATCAAAAAGGTCTGCCGACGGGTTCTTTTCTTTTTTGGGGAACGATTTTCTTCCATTCAAAACACCTTCCTTTCTGTTAAGATACCCTTCTTCTTTCCATATGACGGACAGTTAAAAACAAAAACAGCGCCGTCACACTCAAAAAGAAAATAATGTCCGAAAGGTTTAGCAGCCCTCTGGTAAAATCCAGATAATGCCCGTAAAAAGAGATGCTGTCCATCAGCTTTTTCACCCACTCGCTGGAGATAACCGGCGTAAAGCTGTTGACAAACAATAAAAACATTCCCACCGCCAGCGAACCGATTGCCGCTATCACCTGGCTTTCTGTCAAAGACGAGATAAAAATGCCGATGGCACACAAAGCGGCTCCCAACAAAAACAGTCCGAAAAAGTTTCCGAAAAATACTGCCAAATCCGGAACGCGGAAAAAGCAAACAACAATCAGATATAACAATGTAACCGACATTCCCAAAAGATACATGGTAAGGCTTGCTAAAAATTTTCCCATCACCACCCCGGTAAATCGAACCGGAGCGGTAAACAAAAGCTGTTCCGTTTTTTGCTTTCTCTCCTCACTGAACAGCCTCATTGTTAAAATAGGAACCAAAAAAATAGCGATGGAAAATAAATTGGAAAACACATAACTCATATCGGTGGTATTGCTGACCAAAGAGGTCGCAAAAAAATAATATCCCGAAATGGCAAAAAACACTGCCAAAAAAACATATCCGACCGGAGAGGTTAAGTAAGAAGCCATCTCCCTTTTATAGATTGCCGTCATTTTCTTTCCCTCCCTGCTCCGGTATTTCCGGTTCTTTCCCCGAAGTTAACTGAAGAAAAATATCCTCCAGACTCAAAATTTTCTTGCTCATCGACAAAATCACACACCCCGCCTGGCTCAGCGAACGAAACAGGCTGCGCCGTACCTGGGTACTGTCGATACATTCCCGGTTTAAAAAGATGTGGTAACAAATCCCTTCCCGGTGATATGCCCGTTCAACAGAAGGCGTTTTCTTTAAGATTTCCAAAATCGTTTTTTCGTTTCCTTCTATTTCCATGGTAATTTGCAGCTGCCCGGAAATGCGGTCTGCCAGCTCCTGCGTTTTTCCGTCCGCCACAATCTTTCCCTGATGCAAAATAATAATGCGGTCGCAAACCGCCTGCACCTCGGACAGAATATGGGAGGAAAGCAAAACGGTTTTTGTCTTTGCCAGATGCCGAATCAGGGTGCGGATTTCTATCATCTGCGCCGGGTCCAGACCAACCGTCGGCTCGTCCAAAATCAAAATATCCGGCTCGCCGATCAATGCCTGCGCCAGTCCTACCCTTTGACGATAGCCTTTGGAAAGGTTGCGGATGACCCTCTTTTCCTCTTCGGCAATCCCTACCAGATTCATAATTTCCCGGATATACTGCGATTTTTCCTTGGTAATGTTTTTATTTTTCTTTCCCTTTTTTAAACAGTAGATAAAATTCAGATATTCCCGAACGGTCATATCCAAATATAAGGGCGGCTGCTCGGGAAGATAGCCTATCTTTTCCTTCGCCTTCAGCGGCTGCGTCAAAATATCATATCCGTCCACCAGCACGTCCCCGTCCGAAGCCGAAAGATAACCCGTCAGGATATTCATCGTCGTGCTTTTTCCCGCTCCGTTTATTCCCAAAAAGCCGACCGCTTCTTTTCCCTCTATACAAAAGCTGATGGAATCCAACGCCTGTTTTTCGCCGTAACGCTTGCTTAAATTTCTAACCTCAAGCAAAAAAACTCCTCCTTTGGTTTTATTCCTTTTATAGTGTACAGGATTCCCCACAAAATAGGTTTAAAAAAATATTGGTAAATTTTTAAAGTTTTTCCCCTTTTTTAAAAAAGAAAGCCGATTGTGTCAAATAAATATGAAAAAGGCTCCGCCGTCCGGCGAAGCCTTTGATTGCACAAAAAAGACGGATTCCGGTTTGGAATCCGTCTTGGTGACCCGTGCGAGAATCGAACTCGCGATACCGCCGTGAAAGGGCGGTGTCTTAACCGCTTGACCAACGGGCCGGAAATAAAAACGGATTCGGCAAGAATCCGTTTTGGTGACCCGTGCGAGAATCGAACTCGCGATACCGCCGTGAAAGGGCGGTGTCTTAACCGCTTGACCAACGGGCCGAATATGGTAGCGGCAAATGGACTTGAACCATCGACACTTCGGGTATGAACCGAATGCTCTAGCCAACTGAGCTATGCCGCCATATGTGAGGATTGCAGTATTCTTCCGCAATCGACGAACTTAATTATAGCTTATCTTTTTTTCTTTGTCAATACCTTTTTTAAAAAAAGTTTTTTCTTTTTCAGAATCGGTTTTCGGGCGAATGATTTTCCTATCTCCCTCCCTGTTATTTTCCCCAAAAGGCGCGCTGTCATGCGCTTGGGCAGTATTCGGAAAAGCGGCAGAAAAGACCGCCGCCGTTTGGCTCTGCGGTCTTTTCTGCCCGGTTTAATCGGTCGCGTTTAGGTTTGCTGATGGAACATGGTGATAATTTTGCAGTCCGGGCAGATTTCAAAAAACAGCGTCCCCTCCGCGCAATCTTCAATCGTGTCCCAGTGAATTTGCGCAAGATACTTCATTTTCTTTCCGCATTCGGGACATTCTCGATATTCCCAGTCTTGCACCCAGTTTGCAAATCCTCCGACAGTGTTTATGTCATCACAAAACGCTCCGTAAAACAGTGGTCTTTCTTTTTCTGAAACAACAAGCCTGTTTTCTGTCATCGCGTTTAAATGCTCGTCGGTGTAATAGTTTTCAGTGATACCGTCATACTCTAAAATCTCACTGTTTCCGTCAAGGGTAAATTTGCTTGAAATCCCCTCGGATAATGTAACGCAGTTCGGGCAGCAGCTTGCGGTAATCATTCCGTCAAGTCCCAAAAATGAGAACCGCTCATCCCTTGCGTCTATCACAAGAATATCCAGCAGTTCACAGCCGCAATGCGGACATTTTTCCCCTCTTTTTTCGGCAATCCTCGTTCCGTTTTTGTCTTTCGCTTCTCCCTGTTCAAACGAAAAACAGCTCTCATAGTTTAAATAAATCCGTTCGTTTTTCTCGTTAAAGCTCCACCCGCCCTGCTCGGCATAAATATCGGAATCGACGTATAACCTTTTTCTCCACGGTCTCGG
Source organism: uncultured Oscillospiraceae bacterium (assembly GCA_905197685.1). Taxonomy (GTDB): domain Bacteria; phylum Bacillota; class Clostridia; order Oscillospirales; family Ruminococcaceae; genus Negativibacillus. Next base: position 11,749 of record CAJJZS010000008.1, read on the forward strand.
ATTCTGCTTTAACTCATACAAAACATCCTGCGATTTTTTGTCCCCTACCATGGCAAGACACCCTAACAGACAGCTTCCCTCGTCCCTCGAGTCGGTTGCCATCAGCTTTTCAATCAGTCTGTCCCTCACCTCCGGGTCGGCTTGATAATACAGCTCGCTCGGATAATAAATTTCCCTCTCGCAGGCTGCCCTTGCAATCTCTTTGCAGTCAATTCCCCTCGTCATCAGGTCATGGAAAAGCTCGCACTCATCGGTAGAATAAAACTCATCTTCCGATGTGGTTTTCAGCTTTTCTGTTACCTGTTTCTTTTTTTCTTCGATTTCCCGCTCGTTCCACCCGTTCACCTCTTCCCGATGCTGTTTTGCTCTGCATTTCCAGCATAATCCTTCAAACCCTAACGGTGTTCCGCACTCCGGACATTGAAATTTTAGTTCCATAACCTCGCTCCTTTTCAATTATGATACTGTTCCGTTTTATCTTTTCGCCCTTGCAGATTCGTTGTTCCTTAACTGCCAAACCACAGCCTATTGCGTCCGTTCCTTTTAAAACAAACAGTGTTCTAGCCTATCCTCCACATTCATCAGCGCTTCGCAGTCGCAATATCCCCCGTTTTCTTTAAGAAACGCAATCACAGGAGCCGGCGGAATCTGATGCGCGTTTAAAAACTTCGTTGTCCATGTAAAATCGCGATTGCAGCCGTTGCTTTCCAACTGTTCGTCCAGATAATCAAAAAGCTCCCGAAACTGTTCCCTTGACATCGGCAGGCTGTCCTCAAATTTTTGTTTTTCGCTGTCTTTCCAATTTTTTAATAAACGCTTTTTTTCCTCTTTATTCACTCCGAAGCCCTCTTTCCGAAAACCTGTTTTTTCTTTTTTCAACTTTCCGAGAAAATTATTTTTGCAATCTGTGTGTTTGTTGCACCTTTCTATACAACTATTCCCGCTTTTCGGGGCATTATAAGGACTTTTTTTACCCTCATTCCCGAACAGAAGCCACCAAAAACAATTTCTTGGAAAAATTCCTCCGATTCCCTGATAAAGTTCTTTTTTAACCCGCCCTATCCTCAAAAAAGATAAAATTTTGCTCCGATGTGTGATTGTTGCACATTGGTATGCAACTTTTGAGGCAAAACGGGGTATAGGTGAAAGACGGTTTTTAAAATCCTGCCCTGACAATCCGCTCTTTTAAATCTCATCTCCATCTTAAATATGGAGATTTTCCCCGCACCGACGCAAAATAATATGCAACCTTGTCTTTGCCAAGCTGCCGTTCCGACTCTTCCCATTGTAAAATAGATTTCACGCAAAAAGCGAGCATCTTTTCCTCGAGCAAATCCGGATCCCGGAGGATTTGATTATTCGGCAAGAGATACTTCTGAATATTTTGAGCGGCAGTATCTCTGTCCATACAATCCCCCTCATAGGGAATCCTGCAACTCCGTTTTCACCCACTCATGCCGAACCCTGTCCTGCTCGGGCAGCTTTTCATTAAACCGGTCAAAAATCGGGTTCAATCTTCCTAACCAATCGGGATCAATGTATTGCTGTTCCAAAATTCGTCCCTATTTTTTTGCAGTTAAAAAACCTGCGGATTTTTAAAAAAGAAAAACAGCCGCTCTTCTCCCCGTAATTTTTCAAAAGACAGAAAGGCAAAGCAGCTGTTTTTCATATTTTCTTTATTCAAATGCGGCAAACGATTCAAAGCATTTTTTCCCCGATTCGTTTTCACCGCTGACATAGTATTCGCTTTTATTTTGCCCCGCTGTCTCATCGTTTGTCTGTTTCATAAAAATGGCGAGTTCTTCCCCCATTTTAGCTTCGCTGTGATAGTTGATTACCAGCTTTTTCAGCCTTTTTTGCACAGTGGAAGCAAAGGGAATGTGATCCAAAATAATATCGGCATACTGTGTGTTGTTGAGATGCCCGTTATCGTCCGTTCTGGAGTAGGTCACCCTTTCCGTTCCGGAGGGCTGCGCGTCCCGCACCTTCGGAATGGAAAAATCATGCTCCTGTTCGGCGGCAAGATGGAACGGAAAATGCAGCTCTTCCGGCGGCGTTCTCAAAATCTTTCTGGTATCGGTATCAACCAGCACCCACTTGGAATCCTGAGAAGCTACCTCTTCCCCTTTTTCATTGATAAAGCGGGTATATCGGCTGTACACTGCGCGGTTTGGACTGGACGGCTTTGTTACCATCTCAATTTTGTCCCCCACCTTGATTTCGCCGTAAATTTCCAGCGACACCTTCGCCAGTAAAAATATTGTGTGCGTTTTTCGATACACGTCGATAGTCAAACCAAATTGATTGCAGTGATTAGTGCTGATTGCCTGACACTGCGACATAACAGCGCCCGGTTTCATCCTTCCGTTGCAGTCACATTCATACTGACCCACGATAAACGATTCTCGATAGGTGTCTATCTCTTTCATCTTTTGTCCTCTTTTCTGTCTGTTCGTTGCAGGAAATTTTCCGATTGATGTTTTTTACCGCATTTTTTTGCTTTTTCGCTTGTTTCTTTTTTAAAAAAATCTCTGACGGGTCTGTCAGAGATTTTCCGGTTACTTTGTCAGCTTATCCGCCAACTGTTTTAAGTCGTCCTCATTATAAAAGTGAATCTGCAAAACGCCGCTGTTTCCGTTTCGGGCAATCCTTACCTTGCGTCCCAGCTCGTTGCCCAAAGCCAGCTCCATCTCGGTAAAAAAGGCAGCCTGCGCGCCCCAAACATCTTCCTGCTGCTGTTGGGTTTGCACCTGTTCCGGCTCTTCCTTACTCATCTTTTCGATATCCCTTACCGAATATCTGCCGGTTTTTACCTTCTGCGCCACCTCTTCCATCCGTTCTTTATCGGTAAAGGAAAGCAGGGCTCTGGCGTGTCCGGCAGAAACTTCCCCTTCTTCCACCATCTGCATCACCTTTTCCGGAAGGTGCAGCAGACGCAGCGCATTTGCAACCGCCGGTCTTGATTTGCCCACGCGCTTTGCTACCTGCTCCTGGGTCATGCCGTAACGCTCCATCAACAGTTTGTAGCCGGAGGCTTCTTCTATCGCGTTCAAATCCTCCCTTTGCAGGTTTTCAATCAGGGCAATTTCCATCGCTTCTTCTTCGCCCATATCGCGAATCACAACCGGAACCTCCCGCAAGCCTGCCATGCGGCTTGCTCTCCAGCGGCGTTCGCCGGCAACCAACTGATAACCGCCTGTGGAAAGAGGACGCACCAGCAAAGGCTGAAGAACCCCGTGTTCTTTAATCGAATCTGCCAGCTCGTTGAGGCTTTCTTCCGAAAAAACCTTTCGGGGCTGTTCCTTGTTCGGTTCAATCTCGCTCAGGCGCAGGGTTACAATGCCGGAATCGGCTGTCTGATTATCCATAAAAAGAGCGTCCAAACCTTTTCCCAGTCCGCCTTTTTTCATCTTTGTCACCACAATCACCTCTTACTGTTTGATACGGTTTTTCTTTAAAAATTCCTTGGCTAACTCAATATAAGCCTTTGCCCCTCTTGAGTTTTTGTCAAAATAAATTGCAGGCATTCCGAAGCTGGGCGCTTCGGACAGGCGGACATTTCTGGGAATGACCGTTTCATACACCTTGTCCGGAAAATGGCTTTTTACCTCTTCGCGAACCTGTTCGGTCAATTTTAATCTTCCGTCATACATGGTCAGCAAAATTCCTTCCAGCTCGATTGCCGGATTGTACAGCCTTTTTACCTGGCGAACGGTAGCCATCAGCTGGGACAGACCTTCCAGCGCATAATATTCGCACTGAATGGGGACAATCACGCTATCGCAGGCAGAAAAAGCATTGAGCGTTACCAACCCCATCGACGGCGGACAGTCAATCAGGATATAATCGTAATCGTCGCGAATCGCTGCCAGGGCCTGTCTTAATTTTAAGGTTCTTTCTTCAAGTTCTACCAGTTCAATTTCCGCAGCAGCCAAATCAATGCTGGACGGAATTAAATCTACATTTTTAAATTCTGTTTTTTCTATAACATCCGACGCTCTTTCTTCCCCTGTCAACAGGTCGTAGGTCGAATTTTCTACCTCTCTTTTATTGATTCCCAGACCGCTGGTGGAGTTTCCCTGTGAGTCTATATCAACCAACAAACATTTTTTTCCGGATTTTCCCAAAGCGGCAGTCAGGTTGATAACCGACGTTGTTTTTCCGACTCCGCCTTTCTGGTTTGCAACGGCAATGATTTTACCCATACCAATCACTGCTCCTTTCGCTGTGATTTTTTTGTTTCGGACAAATTTTATACAAAAATATCGGAATTTTCTTTCATTATAGCATATTTCCCACAGAATGAAAAGAAAAAAGCCTCTTTTTTCCCAAATTATCTGATTATTTGCCTTGCTTTTTGTCAAACGATTGGGTTAATTGTTTCATGTGAAACGCCAAACGCTCGAAACTTCCCGAAATTTTAAAAAAACTTTTTTTGTAAAACGGTGCAATAAAATTTTGCTTTTACGGCACTTATGTTACAGAAAGATTTTGAACAAAGACCCTCGGTAAGTCGATTGATTTTTATAAAAACAGGAGGAATAAACTATGAAAAAAATCATCTCCATCGCTTTATGCGCCGCCCTGCTGATTTCTATGGCTGCTGTTTCTTACAGCGCCGACAGTCCGACCCCGCCTCCGACCCTTTCTCAGGCAGCTCAGGGAACTGCCAAAAAGCCTGCGAAAAAAGGAGAAGCCCTTTATCCGGTTACTCTGCCGGCTGTTCCCGCTGTTGATGACGAAGCGTATTATAAATATGTACAGGAACATCAAACTCCCGAAGCTTTTATCCGGAGTATGCAAAAATTCGGAGCGAAAACTGCGCCGATGGTGCTGACCGAAGAGAAAAACCAGGCATATTCCCCAATCAGTTACGCCTACGCTTTGGGAATGTTGGGAAGCGGGACAAAGGGGAACACCTCCAAAGAAATCGCTTCCGCTTTAGAGGCTGCCGATATGAAATCCGCAGTTGAAGGATTTACCAAATTTTATGAAGCAAACTACCGCACCGAAGAAGGAAACACCCTGACCCTTGCAAACTCTTTGTGGCTTTCCGAAAAATACCCGTTAAAGGCTTCCTTTGCAAAGGGCGCGGCAAAAGATTTTTACGCTTCCTCTTATTCGGTTGATTTTTCCAAGCAGTCCACCGCAGACAAGATGGAAAAATGGATTTCCGACAACACCGGAGGATTATTAAACCCGACCTTCTCCCCCGACCCGATGCAGGTGCTTTCCATCATCAATACCCTGTACTTCGAGGGCGCATGGTCCGACGCATTCCGCGCAGAAAACAATACCAAAGAAAAATTTACCCTGTCCGACGGAACAGAAATTGACACCGTTTATATGAATCAGGTTTTTGAAAATGCTTCTTACTATGTAACCGAAGATTACACCATGTTTATCCTTCCATTTACAGGCGGACAGGAAATGCGGTTTGCCCTTCCAAACAATGAGGCTGCCTTGGACAGCCTGTTAAAACAGGACATCTTGGAACAAATCACCGCAGAGCCGCAGGAAACTGCCAGAAAAGATGCGGAAGTTACCTTAAAGCTTCCAAAATTCAGCTTTGACACCGCTATGAACCTGACCGGAACCTGTGAAAAATTGGGATTGGAAGAATTATTGGACGGAACCGGCGACTTTTCCGGCATTACCGACTTAGGCGTTTATGTATCGGACATTATGCAGGAAAGCCATGTAGAAATTGATGAAAACGGCTGCAAGGCTGCCGCTTACACCAAGATGGACATTCGCGCGATGGCGATGCTGCCGCAGGATACCGAAAAATATACCTTCTCGCTGGATCGTCCGTTCCTCTTTACCATTCAATCGCAGGACGATGCTCCGTTATTTATCGGAACCGTTTATAATCCAACCAAATAACCGCTTTACACACAATAATAAATCGGGGGTTCGCTGTTATCAGCGAACCCCCGATTTATTATTTTATTTCATCATGGCCTTATTTTTTCTTGCCGTAGGCGCTTTCTTTCGGGATATGAATGGTGTATACAACCTCGTCTTCGTTTTCCTGCATCTGTGTGTTTGCCTGAATACCGGAAAGCTTCATTGTTTCCAACGCTTTATCAATGGTATTTAAGAAAATTTTGAGGTCTTTTACCACAAACAAGCCTTTTTCTTTTGGCTTTGTTTCTTTGCCCATGAGCTGAGCGATGTATTTTTCTGTCTGAGATACGTTCATCTCTTTTTCGGCAATCACCTGAATTGCTTTGAGAAGAACCTCGTCGCCTTGCTCATTGAGATTGAGCAGCGCTCTTGCATGGCGTTCGGTTAAATTTGCCTGCAAAATCGCTTCCTGAACCGGCTGGGAAAACTGAAGCAGTCTGAGCTTATTGGCAACGGTAGACTGTGTTTTCCCCAACTTTTTCGCAACTGCCTGTTGAGTGTGTCCCACCATCTTCATCAGTTTTTGAATGGCGAGCGCTTCCTCAAAGAAGTTCAGGTCGCAGCGTTGAATATTTTCAATCAGCGCCAACGCGCTGCTTCTTTCTTCATCCATACTGGTCAATATTGCAGGCACCTCCTGCATCTTCAGCTTTCTGCAAGCGAGCAGTCGTCTTTCTCCCGCTACCAGCTGATAATTGCCGTCCTCCAGCTGCAAAACGGTAATCGGCTGCAATAAGCCGTACTGAGCAATACTGGTAGCAAGCTGGTCTATCTTTTCATCATCAAAAATTTTTCTTGGTTGATATGGGTTTGGAACAATCTTATATTCCGGAATTAAAATTACTTTGTTAATCATTTTCTGTTTTGCAAGCAGCGCTTTCATAACAGAGATTCGCCTCCTCATTCTGTTTGATTCCCAAAAGCGGCTCTGCCCTACCGGAGGGCAGAGCGTTTTGAGATATTGATGGGAGCAGAAATGTTTGCAGGCGTTGCAGTGTTAGGGACACTGAAGCCCGCCGAGCAAAAGAAAGGAAAATAGGAATAGAAAAGGCATGAACCTCGAACCGTTTCCGGTTGATGTCCACGAGTTCTATCATAGCACAAGTTATTCCGAATTTCCAGAAGAATCGTTCGCCCTGATTCGACTCCCTGATACAAAGTTCTGTTTAAATAATCGGTTTTTTTGCCATCTTTGCGGCTGTTCTGGGGAATTGCGGCGGAGTTTGCGATATTTTCTTTATCACAACAATGCTTCTTCCGCTGTTATCCGGCAGGGTAAACTGATGAATCTGCTCCACCTTGCCGCCCATGGTTGCAATCGCGTTTTTGGCTTCTCTGACTTCCTGCTCGATTTCCGGACCCTTTAAGGAAACAAAATATCCGCCGACCCGAACATAGGGCAGACAATACTCTGCCAAATCCCTTAAATTTGCGACAGCCCGGGCTGTTGCAAAGTCAAATTTTTCTCTTAAATTTTTCTGCTTTCCGCCGTCCTCTGCGCGGGAATGGATAAAGGCGCAGTCCAAATTCAGGCTGCTGTTTACCTCCTGCAAAAAGGTCAGCCTTTTTTGCAGGCTGTCGAGCATCGTTACCTTCATATCTTCCCTTACAATCTTAACCGGCATAGAGGGAAAACCCGCGCCGGTACCGACATCAATCAGCGACGCATTTTGAGGAAGGCATACTGCTTTCAACAAAAGCAGGCTGTCCACAAAATGCTTTAACACAATCTCTTCCGGCTCTGTAATCGCTGTCAGATTCATTTTTTGGTTCCACTCTACCAGAAGCTGCGCGTAAGTATCAAACTTGTCTGCGGCGCCTTCCGGCAGGGTGATGCCAAATGCTTCACAGCTTTCCAAAAGCAGCTGTTTATCAATCATATTCCTGTCCTTCCTGCGGCAAAACCGTTTTTCAGCCTTGCTGCGACAAAATGTTTCATGTGAAACGTCATCCGTTCTTCTGCATTTTACAGCTTTCCAGATAAATCAACAAAACGGAGATGTCTGCCGGACTGACACCGGAAATTCTGGATGCCTGACCGATGCTGTACGGCTTGATTCTTTGCAATTTTTCTATCGCTTCCAATCTCAACCCTCTGACCTTTTGATAGTCGATATCTTCCGGCAGCTTTCTGCTTTCAAGTTTTCGCATCTGCTCCACCTGAGCCAACTGCTTTTGAATGTAACCTTCATACTTAATCTGTATCTCTACCTGTTCGGTTACTTCGTCGGGAAGCTGCGGACGCTGCGTGTCAAACGGTTCCAGATCCCGATAGGTAATCTGCGGACGGCGGATTAAATCGGAAGCGTGAGCGCCTGTTTCCATCGCTGCGGTTCCTTTTTCCACCAACATCCGGTTTAAATCTTCCGACGGTCCGAAAGTCAGCTTTTCGATTCGTTTTCGTTCCGTTTCTATTAACTCCTGCTTGTGGAGAAAGTTTTGCCAACGCTCTTCGGAAATTAAACCAATCTCATAACCAATCGGCGTTAAACGCTGATCCGCATTATCCTGACGCAGCAGCAGGCGATACTCCGAGCGGCTGGTCATCATGCGGTACGGGTCGGAGCAGCCCTTGGTGACAAGGTCGTCAATCAAGGTTCCGATATAACCGGACGCCCGGTCTAAAATCAACGGCTCTTTTCCCTGTGTCTTTCTTGCCGCATTGATGCCGGCAATCAGTCCCTGCGCCGCCGCCTCTTCATAACCGGAAGTTCCGTTAAACTGCCCTGCGCCGTACAGTCCCTCTACCTTGATAAATTCCAAAGAAGGTCTTAAATCCAACGGGTCGATGCAGTCATATTCAATCGCGTAGGCGTTTCGCATAATTTTAACCTGTTCAAAACCGACGATGGAATGATAAATCTGCTCCTGTACATCCTCCGGCAAAGAGGAAGAAAGACCCTGCAAATACATCTCCTCGGTATGTTTGCCAACCGGCTCGACAAAGGACTGGTGCCTTGGTTTTTCGGAAAAACGCATGACCTTATCCTCGATGCTTGGGCAATATCTGGGTCCGACCCCTTCTATCATTCCGCCGTACAGCGGAGAACGATGGATATTGTCGCGGATAATTTGATGGGTTTTTTCGTTGGTGTAGGCGATATGGCAGACCACCTGATTTTTTAACCCCTCTCTGGGCGTTTCAAAGGAAAACGGAATAATCGGTTCGTCCCCTGCCTGAACCTCCAGCTTGGAGTAATCAATGCTGTCCCTTCTGACGCGGGCGGGAGTTCCTGTTTTAAAGCGTCTTAAATGAATTCCCAGCCGCTCCAACGCTTCGCTGAGTCCGACTGCGGCGTGCAGCCCGTCCGGACCGCTTTCATAGGAAATATCTCCCACATAAATTCTGCCGTGCAGAAAGGTTCCCGAACAGATAATCGCTGTTTGAACCTGATACACTGCCCCGAGCTTTGTTGCCAGCTCTTTGATTTTTCCCGTTTCATCGACCCGGATATCGCAGATTTCTGCCTGTATGATGTCCAGATTTTTCTGAAGCTCCAGACGATGCTTCATCTCCAGATGGTATTCGTCCCGGTCGGACTGTACCCGAAGGCTGTGAACCGCCGGTCCTTTTCCGCGGTTTAACATCCGGCTTTGCAGGAAGGTGGCATCCGCCGCCTTTCCCATCTCGCCGCCCAGCGCATCAATTTCACGAACCAAATGTCCCTTTGCCGTTCCCCCGATGGAGGGGTTGCACGGCATATTTCCGATTGCATCGAGGGACATGGTAAAGATTGCGGTTTTGGCTCCCAGTCTTGCCGCTGCCAAAGCTGCTTCGATACCTGCATGACCTGCGCCGATAACCGCAACCTCATATTCCCCCATTTGATATTCCATATTTTGATGTTCTCCTTTTATTTTCTTCCCAAATTACGGCAACGGTTTTTTCTGCCGCTTTATTTTTGCTATTTTCCGACGCAAAAACGCTCAAAGACCTTATCAATAACCGCTTCGGAAGCTCTTTCCCCGGTCAGTTCCAACAGACTGTCGATTGCCGAATCAATGCAGACATTGACAGCGTCCAGCGTTTCTCCGCTTTGCAACGCGTGCAACGCTTGCAGCATTGTCTTATCTGCCTGTTCTACGCAAGCCTTCTGACGCTCATTGGCTATCAGCCCCGAAGAAGAATCCAGATTTGAGAGCTTTAAAACCTCCCGAACCTGCTGTTCCAGCAGACGGATTCCCTCTCCTGTACCGGCGGAAAGCTCCGCAATATGCGGGATTTTTTTCCGAATTTGTTCCACGTCAATCTTTCTGGGAAGGTCCGTTTTATTGATTACCGCAATCACCGGTCTGTCCTTAATTCTTTCAATCAATTCGGCTTCTTCGTTCGACAGTTCTTCCGAGCTGTCAAACACTGCTAAAATCAGGTAGCTGCTGCTGAGCTTTTTGCGCGCCAGCTCAACGCCCACCTTTTCTACCGGGTCATCGGTTTCCCTTAATCCGGCTGTATCTGCAATCCGAAGCACGATTTCACCTAAACGAACCGTGTCCTCCACCACATCTCGGGTGGTACCCGGAATCTGGGTAACGATGCTCTTTTCTTCCCCCGACAACAGGTTCATCAGGGTTGATTTTCCGACATTCGGTCGCCCTACAATGACGGTGCTGACCCCTTCTTTTAAAATCTTGCCGTTATCGTACTCGTTTAAAATCCGATTTAAATCGCCGCACACCTGTTCCACGCTTTTTTTCAGGTTTTCATCGGACACCTCTTCAATGTCCTCGTCGGGATAATCCACCCACGCAGCCAGCGCAGAGGACACCTCCAGAAGCTTTTCTATCACCTTGTGAATCTTTTCAAATACCGCGCCGTCCTTTGCATTTAACGCCGCCTGTGCGCTTTGCTGTCCCTGCGCTTCAATCAAATCCGCAACCGCTTCTGCCTGTGTCAGGTTCATCTTTCCGTTTAAAAAAGCGCGTTTGGTAAATTCTCCCGAAGTTGCCGGTCTTGCCCCTGCCTGAATACACGCCCGAAGGGTACGCTGTACCAAGTAGATGCCTCCGTGACAGCAGATTTCCACCACATTTTCTCCAGTATAACTTTTGGGATTATGATAAACAAAAACAACCGCCTCGTCTATCTCTCCGTCGGCATCATGCACCCTGCCGAACAGTCCGCGGTAGCCTTCCGTTTCCGATATTTTTTTACCGGACACCGAGGTAAAAACCCTGTCCGCTATCAAAAAAGCGTCGCTTCCCGACATTCTTATCATACCGATTCCACCGGGCGCAACCGGAGTGGAAACAGCAGCTATGGTATCTGCGAAAATCATACTGTCCACTGACTTCATCTTCCTTTCTCTCACCGCAATTCCTTCTTTTACAACTATTTCTATTATAGCAAAAAAAACAGACAATGCAAACAGGAAAACCGGTCTTTCTTCCCTTATCTTTCTGTCAATTCTTCCCCTTTTTCCTTTTTAAAAAACGCTTTGATAAAAAATAAGCCGACAGCATAAAGCTGTCGGCTTATTTTACAGATTAGTCCAAATCAATTTTTGCGTATAACGGCTTGTCCTCTGCTTCTTTAGGAGCAGCGCTGCGCGGCATCGCTGTCTTTTCCGCATCGTTGAATACAGGTTTTTCTTCAAACTTGCGTTCATTGCGGTAATTGTTCTGTTTTGCTGCGCGTTTGCGATTTTCCACATCCTCTTTGGTGTTGGTATTCGGACGGAAAACATACGGTTTCTTTTCGGAATCCTGTCCCTCCGAACCGTTTTCCTCCCTTTGAGGTCTGCGGTTGTTCGGACGATAGCCGCCCTGGGTGTGGTACGGCTTCTTTCTGCCTTTATAGTTGTTGTTATATCTCTTAACCGGATTTGCCGAGCTGATAACAACCCGTCTGTTCGGTTCCTCCCCGACAGACGAAGAAAGCGCGCCCTCCACTGTGGACACTGTGGAGTGAATGATTCTTCTTTCATACGGGTTCATCGGTTCCAGCGTCACGCTGCGTCCTGTTTTTACAACATTGCGCGCCAAACGTCTTGCAAGGGATTCCAGAGTTTTTTCTCTTTTCTCACGGAAATTGCCGCTGTCGATGGTGATTCTCATATAATCCCCGTCCAGGCGGTTAATCGCAAGGCTTGCAAGATACTGAATCGCATCGATAGTTTCGCCGCGGCGTCCGATGACAAAGCCCAAATCATCCCCCTGCAAGGTAATGTTGAGGCTGTCGCCCTCTTTTTTTACCTCGGTTGTAAAGTCTTTTGCTCCCATTGCTTTGAGGATGGAAGTTACATACTCTACTGCGGTTTCTTCCTTGCTTTCTTTTACAAAAACGCGAACCTTTGCAGGATAGGTTTTTAAACCGAACAGTCCTTTTTTCGGTAAATCGATAATTTCAAATTCCGCTTCTTCTCTGGATACATTCAGTTGGCTGCAAGCATCTTCAATTGCCTGGTCCACCGTTTTTCCAGTAGTAATGATCTCTTTCACGCTGATACCTCCTCTGATAATCAGTGAAAAGTCACAACATTATTCTAAATCGTCGTCGGTAACTTCGGTATAAACATCGCCGTATTTTTCGGCATCCCGTTTTCTTGCCTCTGCCAGTTTCAGACGATTGATTTCCTTCTGACTTTTAGCTTTCGCTTTTGCCTGAGCATCTCCCTGACGAGCCATCTTTTTGGCTTCGATGCGTTCCTGACGCTCTTTTTCCCGCCGTTCTTCCGCTTCTCTGCGCGCTTTTTCCGCCATTTCTTTCGGGTTATAGAACTTATTGAGCAGCATGGTCTGTACTACCATAAACAGGTTGGATAAAATCCAGTACATACCTACGCCGACCGGAACCTTAAAGGCAATCCACAATGACATCAACGGAGAGAAAAGCATCATAAATTTCATAGATGCTGCGCCCGGACCTTCCATCGCTGCCGGATTGTTTTTCATGGAAATCCATGACATCAGGAAAGATGTTAAACCGGATAAAATAGGAATCAACAGCAGCAAATCAAAGGAGAAGGTCGGTGTTGCGCCCAGATTGATTCCCAAAAAGTTTAAGTCAAATGCCTGCACCTTGCTGACAAATTCCTGCCCTAAAGCCGCATACGCTTCCGGATTTGCCTGAAGAGAGGTAATGATACTTGCCTGCGGTGAATACTGGCTGATTGCTACGCCCAAACCCTGCATGATTTCGGTTGCCTGCGCAATAATTGCCTTGTCAAAACCTAAAATGTGACGCAGAGGATTGTAAATAACGTCAATCAAACCGAACAGAACCAGCATGGTAATGATCATCGGCAGACAGCCGCCGGCAGGATTATAATTTTCCCTTGTATAAAGGCGCTGCATCTCCTCATTCATCTTCTGCTGATTTTTTGCGTACATCTTTTGGATTTCCATCAACTGCGGCTGAATTGCTGCCATCTTCGCAGATGCTTTCTGCTGTTTAATGGACAGCGGCACCATTGCCAGTTTTACCAGCAGGGTAAAGATGATCAATGACCAACCGTAGCTGTGCAAAACATTATACAGCAGCCGCATGATTAAACCAAGCGGATAACCAAGAATATACATTGAAAACCTCCATTCTGTATCGGGCAGCTCTTTTTTCTCCCGATACATCTGCACCTTTTGTGCGTTGGATAAAATCCATATTCAATTTAAAAAGAACTCGCCCGACAAGAACATTTCTGGTAAAAGCAGCCAAGCTGCCGCCCGTTTTCAGGCTGTGGTTATCTGTTCTTTTCCGGTTTTTCGGGCACCGGATCATAGCCTCCCGGATGAAACGGGTGGCACTTTAAAATACGGCGCAGTGCAAGATATCCTCCCTTAATTGCGCCAAACCGCTCAATCGCAGTAAATGCGTAAGCGGAACAGGTCGGATAAAAACGACACCGCGGCGGAAAACACGGTGAAATCACCTTTTGATAAAAACGAATGAGTGCAAGCATCAGATGCTTCATTTCTTATTACGGCTCCTTTTACGAATGACGAAATCGGATCTTCCTTATGGCTCGTTTTTGGGTGTTTCTTGTTTTTATGACAGATTGTCCCCTTTGTCTTTCCGGACCGCTTATTTGTGCTGTTTTTTGAAGCCCGATCCTTTTTTGTTTTTTGCCGGGTCGGTAAGGTTTAGAATTTGTTTTTTCAAAACCGGCACAAGATCGGTTGACTTTGCCTGAGGTGTTTTCGTTCTTGCAACAAAAACAAAATCCCATCCTTTGCTGATACAGGGTTCTACCTGGTAGAATGCAGCTCGAATAATCCGTTTGCAGCGATTTCTGCTAAACGCTTTTCCTACCTTTTTTGTTACGGTAATCCCAATCCGATTATATCCCAAACGGTTTTTCATCGCATAGGTAACAATGAGCGGGTGGACAGCGCTGTTTCCTTTAAAGTACAGACGCTTAAACTCCTTATTCAGCTTTAAGGTTGTTTTTTTGTTCATAAGTCTGACACCCCTCATCTCAATTAAGATAAAAAGAAAGACCACTTATCAGGATAAGTGGCCTGCTTATTCTGGAATGAAACATGGAAGGCAGAATAAACAGAGCCTATTCCCTGTTTCCTCCCGGTATTTTCCCTTATAAAAGGAAACCGCATGAATATAAAACGGATTTGAAAGCCGTTTCACAGCCGTTCCTCCCAATTAGTAGGTCAGCTGTTTTCTGCCTTTTGCTCTTCTGCGTGCGAGAACTTTGCGACCGTTTTTGGTAGCCATTCTCTTTCTGAAGCCATGCTCTTTCTTTCTCTGAAGCTTCTTTGGCTGATATGTTCTTACCATAATTCTTAACCTCCCTTCAAGGCGAAACCTTACAGAATAAAATTATAGACAAAAATCGCAAAAAAGTCAATACACATCCGGCTTTCTTCTTCTTTTATTTTCTGTATTATATCAGAAATTAGCGAAAATTTGCCCTTCCTTTATACAAATATGACACCGATTTTACCTTATCTTTTTTGCCTGTTTTTTCTTCTCCAAAAAAAGATATAAAAAATGCTGTACTTTTTTTCGATAATCTGTACACCATTACCCGTTAAAAAGTGTTGAAAGCTCTTGAAAACTGCATTCGGTTTATGTTAAAATATTTGGTGTAAAATTTGTTGAAAGATTATTTTCCACTATGATTCCACGGATTTTCCTGTTGTTTTCCAAACCCTGTTTTCTGTTGTTTATTTTTCGTTGGTACCCTGTGAAAATCAAGGTGGAATCTGTATTAAAAACCGTAAAACAAAACGTATATTTATTCATCCCCTGCTTGCATTTTTACCGACCGGTACAAAGCGGGGGTTTTCCTGTCTTTTCCGTTGATTAGGGCTTCTGAAAAGATAAACGCACATCAAAAGAAGGGAATTTGAAATTATGGAATCGTTTAAAGAGCTCTTTCAGATGGTCAAAGAGTATACCCGTCAATATGTGATGGACTCCAAAGAACTTTCTGAGATTGCCTATCAAGTATGGATTAAAAGCTTAGAACCCGTCAGCTTTGACGGAAATACCGCCGTATTATACATCAAAGCTGAGTTTATGAAAAAAATTGTAGAAGAAAAATACCTCGGCTTGCTGACACAGGCCTTTGAAGCTGTAGTCGGATTTCCGGTTAAAGTGGAAATTCTATGTGAAACCTCCGAACGTTCCGATAAAAAAGAGTTTACCCCTGCCTGTGTTCAAACCTCCGCTCCCTCCCCTGTTCTTCCCTCTTACAGCCAGGAAGAAATTGATATGAACAGCCAGGGCGGAGAATACGAATATACCTTTTCTACTTTTATTGTCGGAAGCTCCAACAAATTTGCCCAGGCTGCCTGCCGAGCGGTTGCTCAAAACCCCGCTAACGCTTATAACCCCCTATTCATTTACGGCGGTTCCGGATTGGGTAAGACACATCTTCTTTACGCTATTTCCAGCGAAATTAAGGAAAGCCGCCCTAAAACGAATGTTATTTACGTAAAAGGCGAAGAATTTACGAATGAGCTGATTGCTGCGATCGGCGCAGAATCAACCAAGGAATTTCATGATAAATATCGTCAGGCAGATGTTCTGCTTGTTGACGATATTCAGTTTATCGGCGGTAAAGAAAGTACTCAGGAAGAATTTTTCCATACCTTTAATTCTCTCTATCAGTCCGGAAAACAGATTGTTTTAACCTCCGACCGTCCTCCAAAAGAAATTAAAACATTGGAAGAACGGTTAAGAACACGCTTTGAATGGGGACTGATCGCAGATATTCAACCACCGGATTTTGAAACAAGAATCGCAATTATCAAACGAAAAGCAGAACTTTTAAATCTGGAAATTCCAAGTATGGTAGAAGAATATATTGCAAATCATGTCAAAAATAACATCCGTCAATTAGAAGGTGTTGTGAAAAAACTCAATGCCTATAATAAACTTGCGCAAACCCCGCCTTCCATTTTGTTGGCTCAAAGCGCAATTCGCGAAATTTTAACCGACAATCAGCCGATTCCGGTAACGGTAGAACGAATTATTTCCGA
Organism: uncultured Oscillospiraceae bacterium; assembly: GCA_905197685.1. Lineage (GTDB taxonomy): Bacteria > Bacillota > Clostridia > Oscillospirales > Ruminococcaceae > Negativibacillus. The sequence goes on from CAJJZS010000008.1 coordinate 28,096, forward strand.
GGTTGGAAGAACTTTCGGCGTCAGCGCAGAAGATATTCGCTCCGCAAAACGCTCTTCTCAAATTTCAAATGCCAGACAAATTGCCATGTATGTTATCCGCGAAATTACTCAAATGTCTATGGCTGCAATCGGCAATGAATTTGGCGGGCGAGATCATTCTACTGTTGTCTACGCTACTGGACAAGTATCTAAAAATATGAAACAAGATACCAAATATAAAGAAACGGTGGAGGATATTATTAAAAATATTCGGGATGCTTAAAACAGGATAAAAAGAAAAAAGCAACAGAGAAATTAATGTTAAAAAAATTTCTTTGTTGCTTTTTCTTCCATCTATTTTAGCTGTTTTTCACATCGATATTTCCACTAAATCCACAAGATAATTGGTTTGAAGATTTTCTTCTTGAAATCCTTTGAAATCTCAACTGACTTTTCAACATTTTCAACGTAGTTTTCCACTGTTTTAACTTTCCAAATTTATTTTTCCATTATTCCACAAAAGTTAAAACAGATTTTCCCAGAAATCTATTGTTGATTTTTGTGATAAATACGCCAATCTTTCTTGTTTTCCACAAATCAACAGTTACTACTACTACTACTATTCTTTTACTTTTATTCTGTTCTTCTTTTAAGAATGAATTTTATTTTGTATTTCCTGCCATAAGCGGAAAACCAAAAACAAAGAAAATAAAAAGTATTGTTTTATATAACAAAACAATACGGATTCAAAGGTCGGAACTCTTTTTCCGAAATTTAAATCTATTGTCCCTGTGTAAAGTACACTTCTTCTTCAATTCAGAAAAACTCTTTTTCTTTTAAAAAAAGTATGGTATCATATGATTTATAAAAGGATTGTCACACGAATGATATGAGAAAGGATGCTACTTATGAAAATTATTTGCTCAAAAGCATTATTGGTAGAAGCAGTTTCTAATGTTTCTCGCGCTGTCTGCGCAAAATCCCCAATTCCGGCATTGGAAGGAATTTTATTGAAAGCAGAAGAGAATCAATTACAACTGACCGGATATGATCTGGAGCTGGGAATTGTAACAACAATAGAAGCAAAAATAGAACAACCCGGAGAAATTGTGCTTTCTGCAAGATTGTTGTTGGATATTATCCGCAGAATTCCCGGAGAAACGGTTTCTTGCAGTACAGATGATAAATATCTGGCAACGATTCGGGGCGGAGCTTCTGAATTTACCATTCCGGGGCTTTCTGCAGAAGAATATCCGGAACTTCCAAATGTAGAGCAAAAATCTGATTTTGTAATTCAGCAAGGAACGCTGAAATCAATGATTCTGCAAACATTGTTTGCAATTGCAACTACAGATTCCAAACCGGTTCACACCGGATCTTTATTTGATATTAAAGATTCCTGCGTGACATTGGTATCGGTGGACGGATATCGACTGGCTTTAAGAAGAGAACCGATTGTATCCGATTTAACCACACAGTTTATTGTTCCGGGAAAAACATTGTCTGAAATTGCAAAATTGCTCAAAGAAGAGGAAGAAGCGCATTTGGTAATCTCTCAAAAACATATTGTTTTCCGAATCGGGGGATATTATGTTGTTTCCCGATTGCTGGAAGGAGAATTTTTGGATTATAATGCGGCAATTCCAAAAACAAGTAAGACGAGCGTAAAGGTGAATACCCGCAGTTTGACAGAATCGGTTGAGAGAACCTCTTTGCTGATTTCCGACCGTTTGAGAAGCCCGATTCGCCTTGCAGTGACCGAAAATAAGGTGCAGCTGAGCTGTTCGACCACGATGGGAAAAGCGCATGATGAGGTAGAATGTGAGGTTTCCGGTGAAACAGTTCATATGGGATTTAACAATAAATATTTATTGGACGCGTTAAAGGCTTCCGATTGTGATATGATTAAACTGGAAATTAACGGGGCGCTTTCCCCGATGAGAATGATTCCGTTAGAAGGCGACAGCTTTTTATTCTTAGTGCTGCCGGTAAGGGTGAAGAACGATGACTAATACAGAAAAAGTAGAAATCAGTACCGAATTTATTAAGTTGGATTCCTTTTTGAAATTTGCAGGTTTAACCGATACCGGAGGACAGGCAAAGGAGCTGGTGTTGGAAGGACAGGTAAAGGTAAACGGCGAAATCTGTACAATGAGAGGGAAGAAAATTCGTCCGGGAGACACGGTAGAAGCGCTGGGACGCTGTTTTGAAGCGGTAGAATCCGAATTTTAGGGGGATTATCCCATGAAACTCGAAAGAATCGAACTGACAAACTTTAGAAATATTGAATCTATGGAATTAGAAGCGATTCCAGGAGTCAATGTAATCCACGGCGAAAATGCACAGGGTAAAACAAACCTAACTGAGGCAATATGGTTATTTACGGGAGCCAAAAGTTTTCGCGGAGCAAAAGACCGCGAACTGATTCGATTTGGAACGGACAGCTGCAAAAGTAAAATCTGTTTTTCTTCTGCGCTGCGCAGTCAAACGGCAGAAATTATTCTTTCTGTAAAAGAAACGGCAGGAACAAAGGCAAAGGAGATTTTTTTAAACGATATTCCTTTAGAAAGCACTTCCGAGTTGGCAGGTCAGTTTTACTCTGTAGTATTTTCTCCGGCACATCTGTCCCTAGTTCGGGAGGGTCCCGCTTTTCGGCGAAAATTTTTAGATACGGCGATCGGTCAAATTCTTCCGCGCTACGAACACTATCTGCGGGAATATCAGAAAATTTTGTTGCAGCGGAATACCCTGTTAAAGGATCTTGCCAGATTTCCGCAACTGATCGATACAATGGAAGTGTGGGAAGAACATCTTGCAAAGGCAGCAGCAGCAGTTGTTTTTTGCAGAGCAAGATATGTTGCAAGAATTCTTCCGCAGGCAGCGCAGGTTTATGAAGGAATTTCTGCGGGAAAAGAACGGTTTACATTGCGATATCTGTGTGGAATGGAGAAAGCGGAAGAGCAGCCGAAAGATGAAATCAGAAAATTCTTTTTGAAAGAGTTTCAACGAACCAGAAATGCAGATATAGAGCGAGGAGCGACGCTGTGCGGTCCTCACAGGGACGATTTGGAGCTTTTGGTAAATGAGATGCCGATGAGGTTATACGGCTCTCAGGGGCAGCAGAGAAGCGGTGTGCTTGCTTTAAAAATGGCAGAGTGCGCTATGGTGGAAGAAGTAACGGGGGAAACGCCGATTGTTTTACTAGATGATGTTATGAGCGAATTGGATGCCGGACGGCGGGATTATCTGCTGAATCATCTGGAAAACAGACAGGTTTTTGTGACCTGCTGTGATGATGAGAGCTTCTATGGCTTAAAATCGGGGAAAAGTTTTTTGATTCAGTCGGGAAATTTGGTTGATACCAAACTGTTTTAATTTTGAAAAATAAACGGTGGGGAGAGAAAATCAGTGTATTTACATTTAGGGCAGGATATTGTTGTAAGAAGCTGCGATATTATCGGGATTTTTGATATTGAAAACACCTCTGTTTCTAAAATTACCAAAGAATATTTAAGCGTGCAGGAGAAGGAGCATTGTGTTGTCAATGTTTCTTTAGACCTTCCCAAATCTTTTATTGTATGCGGTGACTCCAAAAAGGGAAGCAAAGGGAAAATTACGGTTTACATCTCGCAGATTTCCTGCGCGACTCTTAAAAAGCGCAGCGGTTTTATCGACCGTCTAGGAATTTGATTTTTTCTGAAAACCGCCCTTCAAAACAGGTTTAAAAGCAGCTGTAAAAACAGCTGCTTTTTTCTTTCCTTAAAAATGGGAAAAAACCGCATAATAAAAGCATTTGAGCAGCAAAGAAAAATTCCCATTAAAGAAGAAAAGAATCTTTGGAAAAACATTGTACAGAAAGCCGTTTTTGTGTTATAATAGACAGGTATAAAAACCGAAGATTTCGGACCTTTTGATAAAAGCTCCGAAATCCAAAATACGGCAGCTGTTCTTTGAATGTGCGGCTGTGTTTAACGATCAAAAAAATGATGGAGGGAATCATTTTGGAAAATACACCAGAAAAAAATCCGGAAATGATTGAAAACTACGACGCCAATGACATCCAGGTTCTGGAAGGTTTGGACGCAGTTCGTAAACGTCCGGGTATGTATATTGGTTCCACCGGTCCGCAGGGATTGCATCATCTGGTATATGAAATTGTGGACAACTCGATTGACGAGGTTTTAGCGGGTAACTGCACAAAAATTTTGGTTGACCTGCTTCCCGGGGATATTGTCCGCGTAAAAGATAACGGACGAGGAATTCCGGTCGGAATCCAGCCAAAGCTGGGAATTCCGGCAGTCACCGTTGTCTTTACCGTCCTTCATGCGGGAGGCAAATTCGGCGGCGGCGGTTACAAGGTATCCGGCGGTCTGCACGGCGTGGGTGCTTCGGTTGTAAATGCGCTGTCCGAATGGTTGGAGGTAGAGGTATGCGACGGACAATACCGCTATTATCAGCGCTTTGAACACGGAAAAGCAGTTTGCGACCTGAAAAAGGTAGAGCCCACCACCGAGCGCGGAACACAGGTTGCGTTTAAGGCGGATCCGGAAATCTTTACAGAAACCACCAGCTATGATTATGGGGTTTTGCTAAAGCGTTTGAGAGAACAGGCATTCTTAAACGGCGGCGTCAATATCACCTTCAGTGATGAGCGAGGAGAAGAACCGGTCAGCGAAGTGCTGCATTATGAGGGCGGTATCCGCAGCTTTGTCAGCTATATCCATGAGAAAAAGAAAAATATCTGGGATGTCCTGCACGAAGATGTTATCTACTACTCGGGCGACGGGGAAAAATCCACCGTTGAGGTGGCGCTGCAATACAATGACAGCTACAACACAAACATTCTGTCCTTTGCAAACAATATTCACACGCCCGATGGAGGAACCCATGAGATTGGTTTCCGTACAGCCCTTCTGAAAGCCTTTAACGACTATGCAAAAAAGACAGGGGTATTTAAGAAGGAAACCGATAAATTTACGGTAGAGGACGTTTTGGAGGGTCTGACGGCGATTATTTCAGTAAAACTGGAAGAAGCGCAGTTTGAGGGACAAACCAAAACAAAACTGGGAAATACCGAAATCCGTTCCTTGACCTATCGTATTACCTATGATAAGCTCAGTACCTACTTTGAAGAAAATCCGGCAACAGCCAAGCTGATTATAGAAAAAACCCTGATGGCAGCACAGGCGAGGGAGGCTGCCCGCCTGGCGAGGGATCGAACCAGAGAAAGAAAATCGGCGTTAGAAGGCGTCAGCCTGCCGGGAAAACTGGCGGATTGCTCCGACCATGACAATGTTAGAACCGAAATTTACATCGTTGAGGGTGACTCTGCGGGCGGTTCTGCAAAACAGGGAAGGGACAGCTCTTTTCAGGCGATTCTGCCGCTCTGGGGTAAAATGCTTAATGTAGAGAGGGCGCGCTTGGATAAGGTTTATACCAATGAAAAACTGCTGCCTGTTATTACTGCGCTGGGCTGCGGCGTCGGCGATGAGATTGATTTGGAAAAGCTGCGTTACGGCAAGATTATTATTATGGCGGATGCCGATGTGGACGGTTCTCATATCAGAACGCTTCTGCTTACCTTTTTCTTCCGCTTTATGCGTCCGCTGATTGAACAGGGACACATCTATCTTGCACAGCCGCCGCTGTTTAAGGTGTATCGCGGGAAAAAGGTACAGTACGCATACTCCGACGCACAGAGAGACCAGCTGATTGAGGAAATGACCGTGGGCGGAACAAAACCGGAAATTCAGCGTTATAAAGGTCTTGGTGAGATGGACGCCGAACAGCTTTGGGAAACCACTATGGATCCGGAACACCGCACCATGATTCAGGTGACAATGGAAGATGCAGAGCGCGCAGATGAAATCTTTACCATTCTGATGGGCGATAAGGTAGCGCCGAGAAGAGAGTTTATCGAGCAGAATGCAAAATTTGTCAATAATCTCGATATTTAAAAAGGGAGCATGAATTGATGAAGAACGAAAAAAGTCAGACAAAGCAGGAAAAACGCTCTCTGGAAGATTTTGAACATCGAATAACCGTTCAGCTCAAAGAAAATCATTACATTGATTATGCGCTTTCCCACTCAAAAGAACAGATTCAAAAAGGGAAGAAAAGGGCGGTGCTTTGGGCAGTGCTGTTCACCGTTTTGGGACTGATTGCCTTGTACAAAGGCTCGGTTTCCGGCAGCAAATGGTCCGATATTTATCTGACGATGGGTGTTTTATTCATCGTTTTCCAGATTTTTAACCTGTTTTATAATTTTGTAATGTTTCCGATTGCGTTGAAGCGCTCGATTTTAAAGGAACTGAAAAAAGACCCCAGCCTTTTGGCACCGATGGAATACGCTTTTGAACCGGATAAGATTGTTTGCTTTTTGGAAGGCAAGCACCGAAATACCATTCTGACAGAGGATATTTCCGGAGTGGAAGAAACGCAGGATACCATGATTCTTCAGATAAAAAGCGGACGCAGGGTCATTTTTCCAAAAGAAACGCTGCAAGGAGCGGACCCCGTCATTGTACAGCAGATTGATTCTTTGAGAAAACAGGGATAAGAAACGATTTTATCAAAAAAGAAGGTTAAGATTATGGAACAGCAGGAGAAGATTGCTCATCAGGAAGAACCGGATTGCGAAAAGATACCGGAAGAATCGACAGAAAATGTTTCCCGTGAAACAATAAACGGCGTACATTTTTCTTTTGATGCACGATACGACGACATTTTCGACGGTTTGGACGCAACCGATACGGCAGACGGAACCAATAAGAAAACCAGAACCATGTACCTGATTATCACCATTTTAATGCTGTTTCAGATTGTATGGTTTGCATACAGCGGCAGCGGATTTGCCCTGATTTTTGCGGTGGTGATGGGAGCGTTGGCTTTGCTGCTGAAAAAGAGAAGCCAGCGTTTTAATAAAGAAATTGCAAAAGCGTTTGAGGACGAAGGAAAACAGACTGTTATTTTTGAAGAGGATTCGTTAAAGCTTAATGAAAAGACAGTTCCGTATTCCGAAGTGTCCAAAGTATATGAATTAAAACGCTGTTTTTCAATTATCTATCAGGGCAACCATGTATATATCATTCCGAAAAATGTGCTGGATGAAGCGCAGACAGAGGAATTTGTAGCAGCGGTAAAGGAAAAAGCAGAAACTGCTTATCGGAATATGCTGAAAAAGTAGAATCCGCTTTTTAAACGGAAAGGAATGAATGAGATGAATACATCGGGTGAAAACCTGATTCTGAAGGACATTGAGGCGGAAATGAAGGATGCCTATCTGGACTACTCGATGTCTGTAATCGCCAGCCGAGCGCTTCCTGATGTTCGCGACGGCTTAAAGCCGGTTCACAGAAGAATTCTGTATACAATGTACGGAAACGGACTGTATCCTGAAAAAGCGTTTCGTAAATGTGCGGATACTGTCGGTAATGTGCTGGGTCAGTATCATCCGCACGGCGATGCTTCGGTATATGACGCGCTGGTTCGTATGGCGCAGGATTTTTCTCTGCGTTATCCGTTGGTTCACGGACACGGAAACTTCGGTTCGGTGGACGGCGACCCTCCGGCAGCTTACCGATATACCGAATCCAAGATGAGCAAAATATCAATGAGAATGCTCACCGATATTGATAAGGAAACGGTAGATTTTCAGCCGAACTACGATGACCGTTTACAGGAGCCTGTTGTGCTGCCGAGCCGTTTTCCGAACCTTTTGGTAAACGGTTCCACCGGTATTGCGGTCGGTATGGCGACCAATATTCCACCCCACAACCTCGGAGAAGTTATCGACGGCGTATGCTGTTTGATTGACCATCCCGACGCAACCTTAGATGAGCTGATGGAGCATATCAAAGGACCCGATTTCCCGACCGGGGGCATTATTATGGGACGTTCGGGGATTCGCGCCGCATATGCGACCGGACGCGGAAAGATTACCCTGCGAGCAAAAACACACATTGAGGAATTTAAAAACGGCAGAGAGCGAATTATCGTTACCGAAATTCCGTACATGGTCAACAAGGCGCGTTTGATTGAGAAGATTGCGGATTTGGTTAAAGAGAAAAAGATTGATCAAATCAGCTATATCCGCGATGAATCCAACCGTAAGGGAATGAAGATTGTCATTGAATTAAAGCGAGATGCCAATGCGCAGATTGTTTTAAATCAGCTGTATTCCTACACGCAGCTTCAGGATACAGTGGGTGTTATTATGCTGGCTTTGGTCAACAGAGAGCCAAAAACACTCACGCTGCGTCAGATGCTGGAAGAGTACATTAAGTTCCAGGAAGAGATTATTACCAGAAGAACCATCTTCGATTTAAGAAAAGCCAAAGAACGCGCCCATATCTTAGAAGGTTTGCTGATTGCGCTGGACGATATTGACGAGGTAATTTCCATTATTCGTTCCCATTACACCGTTCAAGAAGGCAAAGCTGCTTTGGCAGAGCGTTTTGGTCTGGACGATATTCAGTCGCAGGCAATCGTTCAGATGCAGTTGGGCAGACTGGCAGGATTGGAACGGGAAAAGATTCAGAGCGAAGTGGATGAACTTCATGCAAAGATTGCCGAATATAACGCAATTCTTGCCGATGAGCAGAAGATTCGTGAGATTGTCAAAGAAGAGCTTCTGGAAATCAAACAAAAATTCAGTGACCCGAGAAGAACCGAAATTGCATCGGTAGAGGGTGAAGTGGATATTGAGGATTTGATTCCGGAGGAATCCTGTGTGATTACCCTTACACACTTTGGCTACCTCAAGCGTCAGCCTTTGGACGCTTATAAAACACAGCGCAGAGGCGGCAGAGGAATCAGCGGTATGACCAGACGAGACGAAGATTTTGTCAGCGATATATACACCTGTTCCACCCATGATTATCTGATGTTCTTTACCAATAAGGGCAAGGTTTACCGCATTAAGGGGTATGAAATTCCGGAAGGTTCCAGGACTTCCCGCGGAACCAATGTTGTCAATATTCTGCCGTTAGAGCAAGGGGAAAAGATTACCTGTGTGATTAAAACCTCGGATATTGCGGCAGAGGATAAATACTATGTCATGGTAACCAGAAACGGTATTATCAAGCGTACCGAATATAACGCTTATATCAATGTCCGCAAGAGCGGCTTGATTGCGATTAACCTGGACGAGGGCGATGAGCTTGCCTGGGTTAAGATTACAAACGGAGATGACGAGATTATTCTGGCAACACAAAACGGCATGAGCATCCGCTTTAAGGAAGAAGACGCGCGTTCTATGGGCAGAACCGCCCGCGGCGTTAAGGCGATTGCGCTGGAGGGCGACGATAAGGTTGTCGGAATGGTTGTGGCAAATGAGGGCAAGGATGTTCTTACCGTTTCTCAATCCGGTCTGGGACGCAGAACCGATGTTTCCGAATATCGTCTGCAAAACAGAGGCGGCAAAGGGCTGCGCAACTACTACTGCGACAAGAACGGTCCGGTTGCCGGATTTGATAATGTAGATGACCAAAACGATATTATCCTGATTACCGACAGCGGTATTATCATCCGAATTCCGGCAGAGCAGATTTCCAAGCAGTCCCGTTATGCGGGCGGTGTTAAGGTAATGCGTGTTGATGAACAGACCAACATTATCGGCATCTCCGCAGTAGAGAAGGAAGAGGACACGCAGGAATCCGAAGAAGGCTCGGAAGAGCTTGAGACGCAGCAGCACGGCGAACAGATTGACGCTCTTTTGCAGCGCGCTCAGGAGCCGCAAGAATAAAGAAGCGGCAAAACCAATAAAATGTCAACAGTCAAAAACGGTTATGTTATTCAATGAGAGGAAGGGAAAAAAGTGAAAATTTCAATCATTATTTACAGTAAAACCGGAAGAACACAGCAGGCAGCGCAGATTATCGGTCATGGAATCGAAAAGGTAGAGGGCTGCGAGTATCACATTATGAATGTCGATGAGCAGGCGGAAAATCCGATTGACAAAGAGTATATCGAGGCTTCGGACGCTGTTATTTTCGGCAGCCCGACCTATTACGCAAATATCTGTTGGCAGCTGAAAAAGTTTATTGACGAAGGCGGCATCAATATGGCAGGCAAACTGGGCGCAGTTTTTGCCACCGCAAATGTAATGGGCGGCGGTTCGGAAACGGCGATGCTGACTCTGATCAATCAAATTTTGGTAAAAGGAATGTTGGTTTATTCCGCAGGGTCTTCTCAGGGACAGCCGTATACTCATATCGGCGTTACCAGTTTAAAAGAGATTCCGATGGAGCAGCAGGAAGCGAAAATTGAAATTTTCGGAACCCGTATCGCTCAAAAAGCAAAGGAATTGTTTGACCGATAATAAAACAATAAAAAAATGCGTGCATATTTAATATGCACGCATTTTTTAATGCCCGTGAGGAAGAGTTCCCAGACGGTCTTTTTCGTTTGTAAGGTCTGCATGAAGAAAATCAAAGAATAAAATCAGCATGGGCAGCGCAGCGCCCCAGATTGCCCGACCTTTCCATAAATTACAGCCGATTACACCGAATACGCCGCCTAAAACAAACATCGCCAACATTCCCAAATGGCGAAGGGATCGTTTGAAAGAAGCGATATTTTTTCCGGAAAGGAACTTGTGCAGATGGATTCCTACCTGTCGGACATGGTTGGTACAAAAAGTGGTTGCCATCGGGATTCCTTCCGCCTGCCGAAAGGTATTGTATTGCATCGAGCAGATAAAATTGATGGCAATTTGAGAAATTTGGTATGGAGCGGAATCCGGCACAAATCCCAAAGCAAGGATAAACAAAAGCTCTGTTGCAATCAAAAGGGTATCCCATCTCAAAAATTTTATCTTTATCAGCTTTGTGGGAATTGCCTCCGAAACAAAAGCTCCGGCTAAATAAGCAAACATCGGAATTAAATAATAAGCTGCTTTGGACCAGTTCATATTTCCCAGTTCGATGGCAAACAAAACAAAGTTTGCCGTCTGCGCGTTGCAGAATACGCCGCCCCTCATCAAAAAAGTGTATACTCCGTAATATCCGCCCACAAAAATCAGCAGGGCAAATACCCAGTGGCGTTCGCACTCTAAATATTCTTCGGTGTTTTTTTCCATCCGTTTTATTTCCTCCTGTTTTATCACGATGCTTGCAGTCAAAACTCATGTGTATTATACTACTATCATACTATTTTTCAAATACATATTTTTAGCATGATCCATACATAAAAGAAATAGATGATAAAAAAAGGAGGCGATTGTTGTGGCAGTGAATTTTGAATCGTATAAAACCTTTTATTATGTGGCAAAATATCGAAATATCACCCATGCGGCAAAAGCGCTGTTTCAAACTCAGCCGACGGTCAGCCGCTGTATTTCCGGTTTGGAGGCGCAGCTGGGGTGTCGGCTGTTTGTTCGCTCGAAAAAGGGGGTCAGCCTCACGCCGGAGGCGCAGCTGCTTTACCGCCATATTTCTGCCGCTTGTGAAGAGATCTTTTTGGCAGAGCAGCAGCTTGCCCGTCAGAAAAATTTAAAGGAAGGTCTTATCCGAATCGGGGCAAGCGAGATGAGCCTTCATCACTGCCTGCTTCCGTTTTTGGGAGAATTTCGAGAGCAATACCCTGAAATCAGGCTTCGCATTTCAGGGTATCATACGCCGGCAGCGTTAGAGGCGTTAAAAAAGGGAGAGATTGATTTTGCTGTTTTGATTTCCCCGTTTCCGCAGTCGGGAGAGTACCGGGTAACCAAGCTGTTGGATTTTTCGGATATTGCCGTTGCGGGAAGTGAGTTTGCAAAAACAATTCCGCCGGAAATTCGGTTGAGCGAGCTTTCCGATTATCCGCTCATTTGTTTGCAGCAGGGAACGGGGAGCAGGCAATATCTGGACGATTTTTTTGAACGGCACGGGGAATTGCTTTATCCCGATATTGAGCTGCCCACAACAGATTTGATTGTTCCGGTAGTACGGCAAAATCTGGGAATCGGTATTGTACCGGAAAATTTTGCGCTCCAGGACTTGCAGCAGAAAACGATAGTTCGGGTAAAACTTGCAGTTGATTTGCCAAAAAGACAAATCTGCGCAGTGAGTCACCCGGCACATCCGCTTTCTTTTGCTTCCGAGCGTTTTTTAAAGCTGCTTACCGAAGAAATGAACGGAAAACAGCTGTCCGAACGGTAAAGTTTTAGAATTTGACAAAAAGAAAGGTAAAATCAGACATATTGCAGTGATAAGATAAAAGAAAATAAAAACAGGAAAGGAATGATTTTTATGAAACTTTGTGAGAATAAGGTTGCTTTGATTACTTCCGCAACCAGAGGAATCGGGCTTGCCTGCGCCAAAAAACTGGCAGAAAACGGGGCAAAGGTTTACTTGGCGGTCAGAAGGTTAGATGCAGGAAAAAAGATAGCCGAAGAAATTGCAGCGGCGGGCGGACAGGCAGATGTGGTTTATTTTGACGCACAAAAAGAAGAAACATTTACCTCTATGGTGGATGAGGTTGTTGCAAAAGAGGGTAGAATCGACATTTTGGTCAACAACTACGGTTCTACCGATGTCAAAGTGGATTTTGATTTGGTAAACGGAGATACCGACGGATTCTTCCGCATTGTCGAGAACAATTTAAAAAGCGTTTATATTCCGTCTAAACGGGCAGTTCAGTCAATGATTCAAAACGGAGGAGGTTCTATTGTCAACATTTCTTCGGTAGGCGGAAAATATCCGGATATGTCCAGAATGGGATACGGTGTTGCAAAATCTGCAATTAACTATCTGACTCAGAATATCGCGGTTCAGTACGCAAGACAGGGAGTTCGCTGCAACGCGGTTCTTCCGGGATTTATCGCGACCGACGCTGCAATGCAGAATATGTCGGAGGATTTCTTAAAGATGTTTTTAAAGAATGTTCCGCTCAATCGACCGGGACAGCCGGAAGATATTGCGAATGCAGTATTGTTTTTGGCAAGCGATATGTCCTCTTTCATTACAGGAGAAACTCTTCCGGTAGCGGGCGGCTTCGGTTTGCCGTCCCCAATGTACGCGATGTATCAGGATATGAAAAGCAAAGGTTAATTCCTAAGAAAAAGGACGCCGAAAGGCGTCCTTTTTGTTGTGTTGTTATTCTTTTTCCGTGCATTTAATACTGTAGTTTCCTCTGCTGCCGGGTTGATACTTTCTAGAGATTTCGTATTTTTTACCGTTAATCTCCGCTTCATCATCTGCGGTAAAGGTGCAGGAAGCCCCGTTTTGTTCGCAGTATTTGGAGATGGAGTCTATCGTTTTAATCAGATCAGGATAGACGCTGCTGTCCTCATAAGGAACCCAGAATACTTCCCGAAAATAAGAAAACCTCCTTTATCTTGAAAGGTTCAGTAAAACGAAGGGGGGTATCTAGAGCATATTACGAAGATATCTTGTTTCAAAAAATGAAATTTACATCTTGATTTTGATATACTCTCCTTTAGCAGTGGACACTTCCACCAGCTTCCAGTCAGGATGTTTGCGCTTATACTTGCGTAGTGCTTTAGAAAAAGTGAGAATCTGTTCTGTTGTAATATGTATATTTTGTTTCTTTAAAACAGGGGAAAGAAACAATGCGGTGAAGCGGTTTAGGGCAATTCTAGTTGGAAAACAAAGGTAAATATTGAAATTTTTTCCATCTTTTACAGTAATTTTCATGATTTACTCCACCAGAATGTGGACGGTATCTCCGTCAGCAGATTCTACGTCTATCAGATTTCCTATGACACCGCGTTCAATCAGATCCATAATCTGTTTTAAATCAATATTTTTCATAACAGAACTTCCCGAAATATTCGGAAGCTCTACTCCCATATCAAGCGCAACCTGCGCCAGTGCCAGAGGGAAATTAAGACGAACCTTATCTCCGTCAGCAGAATCAACAATAATACGCAACATCATGTCATTGATATCCTTCTGTTTTTCCTTTGGAAGCATCTGTACAACAGGGGGATGTTCCGACTTTCCGGACAGCAGCTCATCCACACTGACGCCAAGTGTCTGAGCTAACTGCGGAAGCAGACTGATATCCGGGCAGGTCTGGTCATTTTCCCATTTGCTGACAGCCTGAGAGCTGACATCCAGAATCTGAGCGAGATTGTCCTGGGTCAATTCTTTCTGGCGGCGGAGTGCGGCGATTCGTTTTCCTAATGTGTTTTCCATAGAGTGATTCTCCTTTCTGTTGGTGTTTTTAGTATAACATGCGTCTGTTTTGAAAGGAACAGACTATCGGTTGATTTTACTTGGGTTTTCTCAATTAAACAGAGAATCTCCTCTCAACCAATGGTTGATGATAGATAAAAAATTAAAAAGTTTCTATTTTTGATTACAAAATCTTTTGATACAAAACCTCATCTGCGCCGAAAGCCCGGTTTCGTTCTTCAGTTAAAGTAAAACCGTGTTTTTCATAAAATTTTCTTGCCGGGTGGTTTTGCTCGAAAACCCACAGACAGACCTTTGTATAACCGGCAGCCTTGATGTCGCTGCAAACTTGTTCCATCATCAAAGAGCCGTATCCTTTTCTGCGGTTTTCTTTCAGACTGTGAATACAGATAAGCTCTGCCAGATCCTTGGGGCAGTTTTCTGCGCGGTATGCACTCCAGCAGGCAATACAGTGCGGTTTTTCATTAACGGACAAAAGAAGTCCGTGGTAGCGGCTGTCTGCCAGTACGCGCCGGTACATCTGCGTGTTAGACGGCACATCAAGGTGACGATTCAGTTCTTCGGCAGAAAGAATGGTATCAAAAGCTGTTTTCCAGGATTCGGTTTGAATGACTGCAAAAATTTCTGCATCTCCGCAGACGGCATTTCGGATTTTTATTTGTTCCATATCCATTCTCCTTATTTGGGGGAAGAGGGGGATTGATTTTGATTCTCTGATTCTCGCTTTAAGAAAAAGAACCTGTCGGTTCGCTGAACCAGTTCCCACCCTTGTATTCCGAGTTGGTTTAACTGTTTTTCAAAATTCTGGGCAATTTGTTCATGCTGTTTCGAGCTGACAGAAAAGGATACTGGGACAGGGATAACCTTGTATTCAAATTTTTTCATAAAAATCACCTTTTCTGATTTCATTTAAAGGGAGCGTTCCAGATAGAAGGATTCTCTGCCGTTTTCGGTAAAGCGTTCCCGAACGGTAAAACCATTCTTTTCCAAAACGCGAATCGAAGCGAGATTATCCGCAAAGGTGAATGCTCCGACCGTTTGCAGGGTGTATTTTTGGCACAGCTGTTTTAAAAATAAAGATACCGCTTCACAGGCAATCCCACGATTCCAAAACTCCTGCTCAAAGATACAGTAACTGAGCATGGCATTTGGTGTTTCTTGTGGGTTGATGCAGTAGCACCAGATGTCCCCGATGTATTGTCCGTCGCAGCAGACGGTTCTGCCGTAGCTTGTAGCATCGGGAAGAAGGCTTTGCTCAAAGTTTGTAATCGCCTGCTCGATACAGGTTACATCGGAAGGCAGCATCCGGCGGATGGTATCGTTTTGTGTTTTTTCAAAGTAGATGCGAACATGGTCGATGGTACGCTCTCCTAATGTAATCTTCATCGGGAATTTCCTCCTCTTAAAAAAACAAAATTACAGTGCATTTACTAATGCCTTAAAATGTCTGCCTCTTGCTTCAAAGTCAGGATAGAGATCGAAGCTGGCGCAAGCAGGAGAGAGGGAAACAATATCTCCGGGGTTGGCAGCTTCACGCGCCTTATTGACGGCTTCTTGCATGGAAGAAACACGAATAACAGACAATTCTTTGGGGTCATATCCTTCGCAGGAGGTGACAGCGGCTTCAATTTTATCGGCGGTGACACCCATTAAAATTAAAACTTTGACCTTTTCGATTATTTTAGGGGCAAGAGGTTCAAACGGAATTTTTTTATCATAACCTCCCGCAATCAGTATCAGTTTCTGCTTGAAGGAATTGAGTCCTGCGATGGTTCTTGTCGGGCTGGAAGCAATCGAGTCATTGTACCATTTTACACCGTCAAATTCCCGTACAAATTCAATGCGATGCTCTACACCGGCAAAGTTTTGGGCAACCGAAACAATCTTTTCTTTGTAAACCTCACCCCACACTGCGCTGATTGCCGCCAGATAGTTTTCTACATTATGGATACCCGGGATTCTGATTTCGTCCATATGCAGCACCGGAGTAATGCTGTGACGGTCTGCCATAGTAAGCATTCCGTCCTCGGTAAGATAACAACCCAGTTTTGGGGCGATTTTACGGCTGAACTGCATCGCTTCTCCGCGAATTTCCGGCAGGAAGGATGCGGTAATTTGATTGTCCGCATTGATAACGGTGCGGCTGATGCCGCCCTGGTGCAGATAAATATTGCGTTTGGCGTCAATATATTCCTGCATATCCTTGTGTACGTCCAAATGGTTGGGCGCAACATTAGTAATAACAGCCACATCGGGGGATTTTCTCATAGAAATCAGCTGAAAGCTGGATAACTCCACAACGGCGCGGTCATCGGGACCAATCTGCTCGATGCGCGGAAGAAGCGGGAATCCGATGTTGCCGCCAAGAAAGACGGAAAATCCCTGTGCTTTTAAAAATTCGGCGATAACAGAAGTTGTGGTTGTTTTGCCGTCCGAGCCGGTGACGGCATAGATTTTGCAGGGACAAAGGTCGAAGAACAGTTCCATCTCGCTGGTGACAGCACAGCCGCTTTCTCTTGCCTGCTGCAAAGCCGGCGTCAGGTAGTTCATGCCCGGGGTGCGAAGGATTATATCTTCCTCGCAAAGCCCCTCCAGATAGTGTTCGCCTAAGGTTAATTGGATTCCGAGTGCTTCTAATTTATCGGCTTCTTCCCCGATTTGTTCGCGGGTGCGTTTGTCGCGCAGGGTGACGCTTGCCCCTTTGGAAGCAAACATCGGCAGCAGCTCGCGGTGGCTGCGTCCCAGCCCGATAAAGGATACTTTTTTATGATTTAAACTCCGGTAAAAAGAGTTCAGTCTGTCGTTCATATCAAATCTTCCTTTCTGTGGAATTTAGAAAAGCCAAAGATACCTTAATTATACTCCCAAAGGGGAGGAATGTCGAGCGAGAACGGTCGGAAAAACAAGGTCAAACCGGAGGAAAGGATGCGATTGTTGAAAACTCAAAGGCAATCTGAACAACAAACCGGCAGAAAAACCGACAAAATTTCGTGTAAAAAATGAAACGGCAAGCAAGTTAGGGAGAGAAAACGAGAAAAAACGAGAGATTTTAAGAGAAAGCGGGATATAAATTAAAAATTCGGATAAAAAGACCTTGACAACCGCAGACGGATTGATTATAATAGAGAACGTTGATTTGTCATCATTGGGATTTTTACGGAAAACCGATGATATAAATTGTGTTCGATATCAAAAAAACAGGAGGTACCAATTATGTCTACAACAATGCCAAACGCACAGACCATCACCCGTAAATGGTATGTTATTGACGCTGCAAACAAGCCGCTGGGCCGCACCGCTGCAAAAGCTGCTGACCTGCTGCGCGGCAAACATAAACCAACCTTTGCTCCACACGTTGACTGTGGCGACCATGTTATCATCATCAACGCTGAGAAAGCAGTTCTCACCGGTAAAAAACTGGTTCAGAAAGTTCATTACCATCACTCCGGCTGGATTGGCGGCATGAAAGCAATCCGTTACGACAAACTCATGCAGGAAAATCCGGAAAAAGCAATGATGCTGGCTGTTAAAGGTATGATTCCTGACACCACCATCGGCAGACAGGCTCTGACCCGTTGCAGAATTTACAGAGGCAGCGAGCACAACCATGCTGCACAGAAACCGGAACAGCTCTAATTCGGAAGGAGGACAATGAATTATGTACGAATCTAAAGCATATTTCTACGGAACCGGCAGAAGAAAACACTCTGTTTCCAGAGTAAGACTCTACCCGGGTACCGGTAAAGTTACCATCAACGACAGAGATATCGACGATTACTTCGGTCTGGATACTCTGAAAGTTATCGTTCGTCAGCCATTTGAAGTTACCAACACAGCAGGTAAATTCGACGTTGTCTGCACCGTTCGCGGCGGCGGCGTTTCCGGTCAGGCAGGCGCAATCCGTCACGGTATTGCTCGCGCTCTGCTCCAGAACGGCGACGAAATGCGTCCGGAACTGAAAAAAGCAGGTCTGCTGACCCGTGACCCAAGAATGAAAGAGCGTAAGAAATACGGTCTCAAAGCAGCTCGTCGCGCTCCGCAGTTCTCCAAGAGATAATTTTCCGTTTGGAATTTTTTCGACAGGGTATTTTATCAAAGTTAAACACCTCAGAACCGTTTATGGTTCTGAGGTGTTTTGTTTTCTGCCGAAAATAATGAGACTGCCGTCTGGAATTTTTGATAAAAATATGCTAAGATACCGGTAGAATCTCATCTTCAGAACCTGAAATCCCATTTTTTTAAAACAGACAATATTTGAATTGACGGGTAAGGAGTTTTTTATGAAAAAATATCTGTTTCGGCTAAAATATATCATCGCATTTCAGGTAATAACAGCGTTGATATCCATTGTCGGTATTGCAAGTATGCCGTATGTAGTAAAGCTGCTGTTTGATTATGACTTTTCCAAAGGAGCAGGCGGAATGATTTGGATTGTTTTTCTGTATCTGCTTTCAATTGCGGTGGGAATGTTTTTTGAATATTGCAGCCAGAGAACGGTATGGAAATTTCGACAGCGTTTTTACTGCTTGGTGCGTCAAGATTTGTTTGACGCTCTGCTCAAAAAACAGTATGTTGATTTTAAAAAGCATGACTTGTCCGAATATCTTTCTTTTTTCCAAAACGATATTGATGTATTTCGTCAATATTTGGAGGCTTGTATTGCTATTTTCCAAACGGTTCTTCAGCTGTTTGTTTATGGATTTTTCCTTTTTTCGTTAGATTGGCGTTTGGCAGTAGTTATTATTTTAAGTTCGTTTGCAAGTCTGATTGTGCCAAAGCTGACAGGGAAACAGATTTCTGAGAAAAAGGCGATTCATTTAAACGCGATGGCAGCCTACACAGATACGATTCGAGATTTACTGTCCGGTTTTCGTATGGTAAACCGGGAAACCCGACAGGCAATTTCTCAAAGACATCGGGAAAGCGTGGAAGAAACAGAACAAAAAGAGTATGAATTCGGCAAGTGTAAGACGCTGACGAATGTGGTGACAGGAAGCAGTATGTACTTTCTGCAAAGCATTGTTTTTGCGGTTTTGGGATATTTGCTGTTCCAAAGACAGATTACGGTGGGAACAGCAAGCGCAGCGCTGGGATATATTCAGGATTTTTGCTATCCGGTTTCTTATATTTTAAAAGATATAAACAATGTAAACGCATCCCGGGCAGGAAAGGAAAAGATACTGAAATTATTGTCGGAGGAAGAAAAAGCAGCGCCGAGCGAGAGGATCAGTCAGTTCAAGAAAAGCATAGAATTTCAGAATGTATCGGTGCAGTTGGGAGATTTTTGCTTTTCTCATTTTAATTATACCTTTCAAAAGGGGAAGAAGTACGCGCTCATCGGTCCGAGCGGTACGGGAAAATCTACGGTTTTAAATCTGTTGATGCAGTATATCCGACCGGACGAGGGAGAAATCAGGATAGACGGTATCCCGATTGCAGGAAAAGATACCGGAGAAGTGATGACCTGCATTAACCAGTTCGAGCATATCTTTCACGCCTCCTTTACAGAGAATGTGACGCTGTTCCAAAGCTACCCGCAAGAAAAGATGGGGGAAGTTTTAAGTTACTTTAACAATGAAAAGATACAGAGCCTTTTACACAAAGAAAACGCGCAGGAGCTCAGCGGCGGTGAAAACCAAATGATGCAGCTGATTCGCGCAGTTACAGCAGACAAACCGATTATTTTGATGGACGAATCCTTTTCGGCGGTGGATGCTAAAAATACAAAGCAGCTTCAGGAAAAACTGTTGTCGATGGATAAGACAATTTTGTTTGTAACGCACGATGTTTCACCCGAGCATTTAAAAGACTTTGATGAAGTGATAGAACTGAAAAGGCAGGGAAACCGAAGCGTTCTGTCAGTTTGATTGTTTTGACATTAAAAAACCCACTTTCTTTTTAAAAGAAAGTGGGTTTTATCTGTTGTCCGAATTGATACCCAAGGCGAAGCGTTGCCCGGGTAGACAAAACAAACAGAGCAGTCAAACCGATACCGAACAGAAATCCGGTGATTGCTCTGCGTATATTTTTGCTTTCATATTTGGTTATAAGCTGTAATAAGCCGTCCGCAATCATCGGCAGCATTAAAATTACCGCAATATACCATCGGCACACGCCGAACGCAAAAAATAAAACAGGGGAAAACAGAATACCGAACAGTTCCCCGGTGCAGCGGGCGCATAAAGGGAATTGCCTCCCTTTTAAGAAAAAAGAGCGGTCACTTCGACAATGACACCCAAAGATGATGGGAAGCCAGCGATACATCCAGTTTAGCATCGGTTAGGAAAGAACGCCAAAGGTGATGGCAGTTGTAAAGATAAAAATATAATATAATACCACCAAAATGACCGATACTAATGCGCCGATACCGGCAGCTTTCGCAGTTTTTGGTTTGGTATCCTTCCATACCAAAAACAGAACTAAGCCGACAACGGGGATACAACAACCCAGCAATCCCCAGCCGATTCCGCCGTTATCTACAACAGGCGGTGTTTGATTTTGAACAGCACCGCAGTTTGGGCATACATTGTCATGTTCATCCATCGGTTGCCCGCAATTTTTACAAAACATAGGAAATCCCTCCTTGAAAACAGTTTATCGGAATTTCTGCCTTCTGTCAATTCTTTATTCTTCGTCAAAATCACACAAATTATCGGATGTTTTTTGGTGTTTTGCAGAAAAACTTGCCCTTGACCTGTCTTTGTAAGCTAAGTATAATAAAGATAAATCGGAATATCCGATCAAAGTTAAGGAAACGGCTTGATAACAATCAGAAAAGGAGAATTTGTATGAGAAAAATCGTTTTATACGGAACGGGAACATGAGGCGGCTGCCCACCGGTGAAAGAGGTTCTTTCCGAGAATAACATTAAGTATCTGTATGTTGATATCTGTGAGGGCGTTGGCAAGCTTAAGAGCTTTTTAAAAATTCGTGATACCGCGCCGGAAATGCAGGAAGTTCGCGAACAGCACCGCGCAGGAATTCCATGCCTTGTGATTGATGAAGATGTAATTCTGGTAAACGGCGCAGATCACATGAAAGAGCTGATTGGGCAGTATCGCTTAAAAGAAGAATAATCTTTTCCGTTTACAGGGAAGATTTTGAAATTTTGCAGAAGAAAGAACGGATGAGCAATATGGCAACAGAATACTATAAACCGTGTCCCGAGCTGGAAAAATGCAATCGGTTAATCGAACAATACTGGAATACAAAACAGTATGACAAATGTTTTGCAGGGCACCTAGAATTGGCTCGGCAAGGCTATCCTCTGGCGGAGTGTCAGGTGGGATATTTTTATCTGAAAGGCTTGGGTGTCGAGCAGAATTTTGAACAGGCGTTTTACTGGACACAGCGTTCTGCACAGCATGGAGATCGTGACGCGCAGTGTAATCTGGCATCCTTTTATGAAGATGGTGTAGGAACACAGCGCGACATGGAACGGGCAAAGTATTGGTATGCTCAGGCGGCTTTGCAAAATCAGAAAATCGCCCTGCAAAAGCAGGCGGAGCTTGCGTAGATAAAACAAAGCTTAGGCAACAAAAAAGTTCCCTTTCTTTTTGAAAGGGAACTTTTCTTTATTTTGCGTAATCGACCGCTCTGTTTTCGCGGATGATATTTACCTTGATTTGACCCGGATATTCCATCTCGGATTCAATCTTGTTGACAATCTCTCTTGCAATAATAGTCATCTTGTCATCGGTAATTACTTCCGGACGAACCATAATACGAATTTCGCGTCCTGCCTGAACAGCGAAGCATTTTTCTACGCCGTCAAAGGAGTTTGCAATTTCCTCAAGTTTTTCCAGACGTTTGATGTAATTTTCCACATTTTCGCGTCTTGCGCCCGGTCTTGCTGCGCTGATAGCGTCCGCAGCCTGTACAATGCAGGCAACCAGTGTTTTCGGCTCCACATCGCCGTGATGCGCTTCAATCGCGTGGATGACGGCAGCATTTTCCTTATATTTTCTTGCAAGGTCAACGCCGATTTTTACATGGCTGCCTTCAATTTCATGGGTCAATGCCTTGCCGATATCGTGGATTAAGCCTGCGCGTTTTGCAGTGGCAACATCTGCGCCCAGCTCGGCTGCCATTACGCCCGCAAGGTTTGCCACCTCAATCGAGTGCTGGAGTACATTTTGTCCGTAGCTGGAGCGGTATCTCATGCGACCCAAAAGACGGATTAAATCCGGGTGCATGCCGTGTACATTGGTTTCCAGAACAGCGCGTTCTCCGTCCTGTTTGATTTTTATTTCAATTTCACGCTGCGCTTTTTCTACCATTTCTTCGATTCTTGCCGGATGGATTCTTCCGTCCTGAATCAGGCGTTCCAAAGCGGTGCGCGCAATCTCGCGTTTCACAGCGTCATGGCTGGAAAGGGTGATTGCTTCCGGGGTGTCGTCAATAATCAAATCAACTCCGGTCAATGTTTCCAGAGTGCGGATATTTCTGCCTTCTCGTCCGATGATTCTTCCTTTCATTTCATCGTTCGGCAGAGATACCACCGATACCGTTACCTCGCCCACATAGTCGGAGGCGCATTTCTGGATGGCGGTAGCGATAATTTCTTTGGCGCGCTGTTCCGATTCATCTTTGAATTTCTGTTCGTAAAGGTTAATTTTCAGCGCTTTTTCGTGTACCAGTTCATTTTCCAAACTGGAAAGCAGGTATTCCTTCGCCTGTTCGGCGGTATAACCGGAAATTTTTTCCAGCACTTCAAACTGGCTGGATTTAATGGTTTCGGCTTCTTTTAATTTAACATCTGCTTCTTTGATTTTATTTTGCAGAGTTTCTTCTTTTTTCTCTAAATTGTCCAGTTTACGGTCGATGGATTCTTCCTTTTGCTGAACACGGCGCTCTAAACGCTGAACCTCGTTGCGGCGTTCTTTTACTTCTTTTTCCGCCTCGGTTCTCTGTTTGTGAATTTCGTCTTTTGCTTCTACCAAAGCCTCTTTTTTCTTAACTTCTGCGTCTTTGATTGCGTCGCTTACAATGCGTTTTGCCTCTTCCTCTGCGGTTCCAAGCTCGGTTTCGGCAACCTTTTTGCGGTAGTGGATACCAAACGGAAAAGCAATCGCGCCGCCTGCCGCCAGAGAGAGCAGGACGCAAACGACATAACCCATGATAGGTTCCATGAAGATGGATTCCTCCTTTACTGATTTTGTGCAAAGATTTTAGGGTCAAAGTTAAAAAACTCCGCCCGTGGAAATTGAAAAACCTGTTGCAGCACCGAATCGGGGCATAACAAAAAATCCGAATCGGCTTGCCTGTCACGCGCCGCTCAGAGAAATCCCCCAAAATACAGAAGAAAGAATCGAAGTGACCTTTTTGCTCTATTATGTTTTTTATGAAAGAATGGTCATTTCAAATAATATATCAATCTCAAATAATTTGAGAAAAGCTCCGAAAAAGTACTGTAACGAAAAAAGCGGGATTCCCGCGCGAACAAGGGATAACCTTGTTTTGCCGCAGGGGAATACAAAAAATCTGCACTTTTATGATAAATATTTCCCGAATCTATTGAAGAACAGAACGGGCATATATCCATTTTATCTGTTATAACAGAAGTTGTCAAGAAATTTGTGTTGACAATTAGGGTCGGTGGTGGTAACATGGAGATAAAAATAAAAGGAATAATCCCAAATCGAAGATGGGGACGCTTTTTTACCGGATGATTTTTCATCATTTTGCAGACCAGAGAACAGGCGCGTTTTGCTGGAAGCGCCTGGCGCAAAACAGGAAAAAAAGTTACCACCCCGGAGAGCGCGCGAAACAAATAACGCAGGATAGCGGTATATTTGATACAAGTGCGACGCGACGGCAGCGTTATTGCCGAACAATGAGAGATGCGCCCGATTAAAATTACGGCGCATTATGCGGGTGGAACCGTGGAGCTGATAATAAAGCTTCATCCCAGAGATTGGGATGAAGCTTTTTATTTTTTATCAACAATCCGAAGGGAGGAGCGCCGATGGAAGAAACGCAGACGCATGACACCGCTGTTCGGCGGGAAAGCGGACAGGACGAGATTTGCGATATTTATGATGTTTACGGAAATCGTACCGGAAAAACATTTGTTCGGGGAGAGCCGCTGTCGGACGGACAATATGTAATGGTAGTGGATGTGTGGATTGTCAACAGTCGGGACGAAATTTTAATTCAAAAGCGCTCCCTGTATAAAAAAGACCTGCCCGGAACATGGGCGACGCATAGCGGCTGTGTGCTTGCAGGGGAAACTGCGCAACAGGCGTGTATTCGAGAACCGGGAGAAGAAATCGGGATTCACATTCAGCCGCACCAGATTCATAAATTAAACCGCAAACTGCGCGGCAAGCTGCTTTCGGAAAATTTTGTGGTAGAACAGGATTTTGATGTAAACGATGCTGTTTTGCAGCAGGAGGAGGTCAGCCAGATTCAGTGGGTGACGGTTTCTCAGCTTAAACAGATGGCAGGCAGGCGGGAGTTTTACCGCTATCCCGAATTTTTCGATGTGGTTCGTTTTTTAGAGGAGCGCAGACGCAAAAAGAAGATATAAGGCGATAAGATAAGAAATAAAATCAGGAGGTATGAGATATGATTCGAGTTACATTAAAAGATCAAAGCGTAAAAGAATTTGAAGCGGGCGTATCGGTAATCGACGTTGCAAGAAGCCTGGGAGCAGGACTGGCAAAGGCTGCCTGCTGCGGAAAAATTGACGGGGAAGTTGTTGATTTAAGAACTTCGATTACAAAAGACTGCAATTTGGAAATTTGTACTTTCTCGGACGAGGAAGGCAAGAAAGCATTTTGGCATACAGCAGCTCATGTTATGGCGCAGGCTGTTCAGCACCTGTTCCCGCAGGCAAAATTCGGTATCGGACCTGCTTTGGAAAACGGTTGGTACTACGATATCGGTGGGGTAAAACCGTTTACTCCCGATCAGTTTGCTTCGATTGAAGCCGAGATGAAAAAAATTGTAAAGGCAGACCTGCCGGTAGAAAAACGCATCATCACCGCAGAAGAGGGCAGAACCCTGTTTGCGGGTCAGGATTATAAACTGGAGCTGCTTGAGGAATATGCGGCAAAAGGCTGGGAACTGAGTGTATATACTCAGGGCGATTTTACCGACCTGTGCGCAGGTCCGCACCTGATGAGCACCGCTCCGATTAAAGCAGTGAAGCTGACACAGGCAACCAGCGCTTACTGGAGAGGGGACGCTTCCCGCGATTCGATGTGCCGTATGTACGGAACTGCTTATCCAAAAGCAAGCGAACTGGAAGCATATTTGCAGCAGCAGGAAGAAGCGCGCCGCCGCGACCACAATAAGATTGGACGCGAGCTGGAATACTTTACCACCGTCGATGTGGTCGGACAGGGGCTTCCGATCATCCTGCCAAACGGTGCAAAGGTAATTCAGCAGCTTCAGCGCTGGATTGAAGATACCGAAGAACAGCGCGGCTATCAGCTGACAAAAACCCCATATATGGCAAAGAGAGAACTATATAAGATTAGCGGACACTGGGACCACTATCTGGACGGAATGTTTGTTTTGGGTGACCCGCATGATGAAACCAAAGAATGTTTTGCGCTGCGTCCAATGACCTGTCCATTCCAGTATCAGGTGTTTTTAAACCGCGCCCGTTCCTACCGCGATCTTCCGATGCGTCTGGGTGAAACTTCGACCCTCTTCCGCAACGAGGATTCCGGCGAGATGCACGGCTTAATTCGTGTTCGTCAGTTCACCATTTCTGAAGGACATCTGATTCTTCGCCCGGATCAGTTGGAAGAAGAATTCCGCGGCTGTCTGGAACTTGCAAAATACTGTCTGGAAACAGTAGGGCTTGCCGAAGATGTCAGCTATCGCTTCAGCCAGTGGGATCCGAACCGCACCGATAAGTATGAAGGTACTGCGGAACAGTGGGAAGAAGCACAGGGAGCGATGAAGAAGATTCTGGACCACTTGGAATTGGACTATAAGGTTGGTATTGATGAAGCTGCCTTCTACGGACCAAAACTGGATATTCAGATTAAAAATGTATTCGGCAAGGAAGATACCCTGATCACCATTCAGATTGATATGCTGCTGGCTCAGAAATTCGGTATGACTTATATCGGAGAGGACGGTAAGGAGCATTATCCGTACATTATTCACCGCACCTCTATCGGCTGCTATGAGCGTACTTTGGCTCTGCTGCTTGAAAAATATGCAGGAGCTTTGCCGACCTGGCTAATGCCGACTCAGGCGATGATTGTGCCAATCAGCGAAAAACACCACGATTATGCGCAGCAGGTACTGCAAAAACTCAAAGCGGCAGGAATCCGCGCAGAGGCAGACTGGCGTTCCGAAAAGATGGGATACAAGATTCGCGAAGCACAGCTGAAAAAGATTCCGTATATGCTGGTTGTCGGTGAAAAAGAAGCGGCGGAGCAGACTGTTGCAGTCCGTACCCGTAAAGAAGGCAATGGCGGCGTAATGTCCTTAGATGACTTTATTGCCCTGATTCAGGAAGAAATCCGCACCAAGCAGACCTCTGTTTCTGTTATTGAACCGAAAAACGACTAATCTGTTTTTTAAAAGACCTTCGTTTTCTAAAACGAAGGTCTTTTTTATCGTTTTCTCTGTCAGAAAACACTCTGAAATTCATAAAACTTTTCTTGCACTAAACTACAAATTCCTCTATAATAGGAATCAGACTTACTTTGTAAAAAGTTTCGGCTTTTTGCCGAAACGGAACCGACAAAACATTCGCCGGTTTCAATCATCAGGAAGGAATGACTCGGTGAAGTATAAAATATTGTCATTAAATGCCGAATATTCCCTTTGCAGCCTGCTGCAAAACAATCCGAACCTAAACGCTCAGTTCGGACTTTTGGGAATGGATTGTCGGCAGGAGATTGCTGTAACGGACAGCAATCAGTTTATCGACCAAATCAGTCGATCGGTGAAAGACAATCGCTTGATTTTGATTTTGGATAATGCGCCCGAGCTGCGGGCAAGGGAAATTTTAGCGCAGGGATTTCATAAGCCGCTCTATCGTCCGCAGGGAGTATCGGGGCAGATTCCGCAGGATGCGGTTGTTATGACAGAGCAGGGGCTTGCGCAGCCGGGCTTTGTGATGCTGTATGCAACCTGCTGTATCGCGCTGATTCCCGGCACGGGAAGCGCGGCAGTTCGTATGATTGTCAATCAGCTTTACCCGCTTTTGTTGCGGCAGCTTTATCCGGGGGCAGTGATGGTAGATATTCCCATGCGTGAGGAGCAGGCGCAGACAGCGGCAGAATACTTGGAACGGATAAAAAAGAGAAACCCTGACTTTTTGCCGATGTTGGGCGGAACAAGAGAAAGTCCGGTTCTTCGTCTGATTGCTGTGAAAGAAACCGAGAAACAGTCCCGCAGCTGCTGCGACAGCTTTTTGGAGGATATGGTTACCGAGTGCGGGAACCTAACCACTGTTTCCGGTGTGGGAATGAGAGGAACTCGCGCTGTACAAAAGCGGCAGCAAAAGGAAGAGTCAACCCTTGATTTTACCGGAAAATATGCTTCGTCCGCTTACAGTTTAAGCAGTAGCGCATCTTCGGACGGTTATCTTTTGGAGCAGGATGTTTTTTTAGATGACGAAGATGAGGATGATTCGGACTATGAGGAGGACAATATAGTTTCTTCCAAAAGCCACAGACAAAGAAAAGCAGAGAGAAAGATAGAAAAACAAAGCAGAAAAGCGCAGAATGTTTCGGACGGAGAGGCAGCGGCAGAACGCCGTTCCCCGATTATCTCATTTTTGTTGGTTGTTTTTATTCTGATTTTTATCGGTTCGGTTGGATATTTGGGATATTACTATTGGAAGTCGGCGCAGAACCGCACTGCCTATGAGAGTTTAAAGGATGTTTACAATCAGACAACCCTGATTGCTCCCCCGGGTTATCCCAGCGGGTACGATAAGGATTTTGCGGCTCTTTGGCAGATAAACCCCGATACAGTAGGGTGGTTGAGCATTAACGGAACCGATTTGGATTATCCGGTTGTGCAGACTACCGACAACACCAAATATTACCGCACCAATTTTGAGGGAGAATACAGCGAACACGCTGTTCCCTTTGTCGATACGCAGGTTGATTTAAAAAAGCCGAGCGACAATATCATCATCTATGGACATAATATCCGCACAGACGGACAGATGTTTAATATTCTAAAAGGATATACCGAACTGGAATTTTATCAGCAGCATCCGGTGGTTGAATTTGACAGCGTATATCATAAGGGAAAATATAAGATTGTTTCGGTTTTCTACGCCAATACTTTAGAGCAACACGGAGAGGTTTTTCCTTACCACGAGTTTATCAACGCACAAAGTGCAGAGGAAAAACAGGCATTTATTGACGATATTCTGATACGCAGCATTATCAATACCGGAGTGGACATTCAGCCGTCCGACGAGCTGTTGACCCTCTCTACCTGCTCCTATGAGTTTAAGGACGCAAGATATGTTGTGGTAGCGCGCAAGGTGCGAAAGGGAGAAAGCGCCGAGGTGGATACCTCCAAAGCGCAGATGAATCCGACCCCGCTTTATCCCGATGTATGGTATCAGTTGTTTGGCGGAACAAAGCCGGATAAAGCGCAGCTGAAGGCGAACCTTCCCCATTGATAAAAAAGGGAACAAAAAAATCAGAAGAAATCAATAACGGATTTTAAGGAGGAAAATAATATGATGCAGATGCAACCCGCTCCGCAGCCGCCCAAAAGCGGTCAAACAGCCGAGCTTTACAGTCAGCTGGAAGATTACCTTGCTTTGGGAAGATTAGAGAATGACAGAGAATCTTCTCAGACGAGCGGAAAAAAACGTAAGGTAATTAAACGCAAAAGCAGTTCCGAGCGCGAAGATGAGGGCGGTTCTGTTTCTCAGGGCAGTTTTGCCGTCAAGGTAAACGGAAAGACAGTCCGAGGCGATGCGCAGGAAATTGTCGGAAGAATGGTAGAAGCCGAAATGGGCGCAAGCTTTGAGGAAGAAGCGCTCAAAGCTCAGGCAGTAGCGGCGTACACCTATGTAAAGTACCATAATCAGCATGGAACAATCCCTTCCGTTGTGGCAAAAAACACCGTTTCTCAAAAGGTAGAGGACGCAGTGGAGCAGGTAATCGGACAGGCAATTTATTATGAGGGAGAATACATCAATTCAACCTATTGCGCTTCCAATGCAGGGCAGTCGATGGATTCCGAACATGTTTGGGGAACAGCTCTGCCATACTTAGTCAGCGTAGACAGCCCGGGAGACACAAACCTTAAAGCATACGGCGCGACAAAAACCTTTTCAGAGGATGAGATTGCGCAGGCGATTGAGGAACATCTGGGAACAGACCCTTATGATTATTCCGACCCGGAGGATTGGTTCTCCGACCCCGAATATATCAACGGGCAGTATGTGGACAGCATCGAGGTGTGCGGCGAACGCATTTCCGGTCGAGAGGTTCGGGAAGAACTGTTGGATTTGCAGATTAACTCGGCAGCTTTTGAGATAGAGTATGACGGTGAGTTTACCTTTACTACCTACGGATACGGTCACGGAGTAGGTATGAGTCAGCAAGGCGCAGACTATTATGCGCAGCAGGGTTGGACCTACGAAGAAATTTTAAATCATTATTATCCGAATACACAGCTTCATTAACAAGCAATAAAAAAAGAAGGAAAAACCGATTGGTTTTTCCTTCTTTTTTGTTTTTTATTGTTGAGGAAGAAGCGTTATCCGCGTTGGTCGGAGCTGCCGAAGCTGCCGCCTTGATCCTCATCTGAATATTCATCGTCTTCATCGGGAACATATTCGTCGCTTGACCCGTATCCGAAGCCGCCTCCGCCTGTTACGGTAACAGGAACAGAAATGGTCTGATATTCTCCGGTATCGTTTTTAGTTGCGGTTACAGTAACGATTGCAGTACCGCTGCTGATGCCGGTTACCATTCCTTCATTATCTACTTCCAGAATACTTCTGTCACTGGAGGAACATTCAATCGTAACCTCGTTTTCCGGCAGATTGATGCCTAAACGCAGGAGCTTTGTATATCCTGCTTCTACCGAGTATTCGGAATCCTCCGAGTAAAGTCCTAAATCGGCTTTGTTGCCCTGATTATTATTCTGGTTGTTTTGACCATTCTGATTATTCTGTCCGTTGTTTGGCGAGCCGCCGCCGGTGCCAGTTACGGTAATGGTTGCGGTGGTGGAGTGTTTTCCGTCCGCAGTTGCCAAAGTAATGGTGACATCGGTGGTTTGTTCCAAAGAAACAATGGTGGTAACATAACCGTTTTGGTCAACATCTGCAATTCTTGGATTGTCGGAGGACCACACAACGGCAGTTCCGGCAGGGTCAACCGCATATTGCAGTTGCGCTTCTTCACCGGGGTTCAGCACAATCGAGTTGACGCTCAGTTTTACGGCACTGTTGTCTGCGCTGCCTTCTTCCTTTACGGTGATGGTGCAGGAAGCTTGTAGTCCGTCCGCAGTAGTTGCTGTGATAACAGCTTCTCCTGCTTTTTGACCGACGACCATCGCTTCCAATCCGTTGCCCTGATTTTGCAGAATAACATTATCATTGCTGGAACTCCAGGTAACGGCTCCCACATCGGTTCCGGCAGGGGTAACAGCTAATTTTAAGTTCTGCGCCTGTCCTACAGTCAGGTTCATGCTGCTTTGTGCAAAGGTAACGCTTGGATGATCCTTATCTGCTGCGGCAGCAACGGTAATGCTGCATACAGCACTGATTTTTCCGTCCGAAGAGGTAACAGTGACCTGTGCAGAGCCGGGGTTTACAGCGGTCAGTTCTGCGCTTGTTCCGTTTCCGGTTACACGAATAATGCTTTCATCACTGCTCTTCCAGCTGAGGCTTGCTTGCGCTTCCTTTGGTTCAAACGAAGCGGTCAAAGTAGCTTTTTCTTCCGGTTTCAGCTGGAGGGAAGAGGAACTTAACGAGATACCAGTCAGTTCTTTGCCATTTCCTTTGACTGTTACGGTGATGTTATCAACAAATCCGCCGTCATCGGCTGCTGCGGTAATCTGAGCCGTGCCTGCGCCCACAGCGGTTACAACGCCGCTGTTTTTGTCAACGGTAGCAACCGAGGTGTTGCTGGAATCCCAGGTGCAGGTTTGAATCGGAGCGTCGGCAGGGCTTACTTTTGCGGTCAGGGTTGCGGTTTCGCCTACATTCAGGCTGATTTCACGCTTGCCGTCAATGGTAATGCTTTTTACCTTGCCTAGTTTTTTTGCATATTCGGCAGCCCCTGCATAAACAGCCGGATAGTATGCGTCGTCATTAACAACAGCTTTTTCTACATCAACCTTTTCATCTTCGCCGTCGCGAACTCTTCTTGCCACAACAACGAAGCGGGCTTCTTTAAACTCATAGGTACAGGTGGAAAGGGTGAGCAGTTCATCTCCGTATTCCACATCGACCGGAGCGTCGAAGATGCTGCGGCGTTTTACTTCGTCCACAAATTCGTTGAATTCTTTTTCGTCCTTTGCATTGACAAAGTGGTTATAATCGAATACGTTGCCGTTATCATGAGAAGGTTCGGTATTGGTAATAAACGCACCGATAATTTTATAGGTTCCGGCTTTATATACACTGTCAAAGCTGATGGTAGGATGCTCTTTATAGAAAGAAAGCTGTTTGTATTTGGTTAGGTCATTAAACATCTGTCCGTCATTACGGATATTGTGACCGTAAATGATGATATTGTCGCTTGGTTTTTTGACATCAACCTCATAGTCGATGTACGGGGTTCCGTAAAAATCATACTCTTTATCAAAGCTCAGGCGATGATAAAAATCATTGTCAGAAGTCTGAACTACCGGGAAGTTGACATTGGTTCCGTCAATCTTAATCCAACCTTTGATATCTTCGTTGCGCTGATAGAACGGGTAGAATTTCGGCAGATAATCGTTTGGATAACCCTCGATATTGGAGAGCTTTCCTTCTGCCGCTTCTTTCTCTGCCTGCTCCATCTGACTTTGCAGGTTTGTGATATTTTCCTGTGACTTTTTGTTCTGCGCTCCGAAATCAACCAGATAGGTGATTGAGCCGACAAAGACAATCAAACAAATCCAAATTAAAATTTTGCGTACTTTGTCAAAGCCGCTGTCATCTTTGTTAGGGAAAATGCGGTAAAAAATGCCTTTCACTCCTTTTGGCGCTTTGGAAGCGTTTGTTTTTGGTTCGGGAGTTTGTTTTTCTCCTTTTTTCTTTTTGCCGCGTTTGCCTTTTTCTTCGATTGGGGCAGTAACGGCAGGCATGGCAGGCTGCGGTACAACGCCCATTCCTTCTAAAACAGCGTCTTCGGCGTCGCAGCTGTCCTGCGGTGGCTGCGGGTAGCTGTCCACCAGACGGCGGGCAAGGTTAAACAGGCGCACCACCGCATCGGAAGTCATCTGGGACAGCGAGCGGTAATTTCCCGCATCCAGTTCCTGCATCAGGCACACTCCGCCCAAAACCGCGCAAATATAAGCCTTTCTGGTTTTAAAGGCGGCGTTCGGCAGGGTAATGCTCAGTCCCAATAAATCCTGTTCTTCCTGCTTGGAAACCCCCAGAGCCATCGCCGCTGCGACGTTTGCGCTGACAGGACCAAACTTTTTGCAGATTTTATCGTTGATGCCTAAGCGTTCCAATTCCATTTCTTCCGGTTGACACTGATAGACCGAATAAACCAGCTGTCCGTCCTTGTCCACAGCGTGAAAGCGTTTGGCAGCAAGTCCCGCAGAACCGGATTCGGCAAACGCCAGACGAATATTTTTCTTTGCGCACTTTAACGCCAGCGCGTGTTCAATTCCGTTTACATCAATTCCGTAAACATGATCGCCCAAACGGCTTGCGATCTCGCGCATAACGCCGGCACATCGTTCGGCTGCTTGCTGACGGTTTTGATTGTTATCCGAAATGCGGATAATCACCTCGGAACGCTTTTCATAGATTGCCACACAGGGAAGCGTCTGCTCAAGCAGGTCGCTCAATGCTTCCTGCACCTGTTCAAAGCTCATTTCCATGATGCGCAAAACGCGGCTCTGGCACGGGGTAGGGCAAATCTTATTGAATACCTGAAACAGATAGCTGAAAAACAGACTGGTTTGTTCCTCCGGATTGGCAGGAAGAACCAGAATATGGAAATTCTCCTCTCCCATCAGCTCAAAGCCGGGAAAAAGGGACTGCCGGCAAGAAAAGGCGCGCGCGCCCTGCGGCAAGACGGCAGCGTCGGCAGCTTCCTGTTCGGACAGATGTCCGCGCTTTATCAGGTGCTGCATGAGCTGCTCGTTTGGTTCCAGCTCTTTTTGGCATACCTCGGCAGCGGCGCGGATACAGGCAGTGTCTGCATTGAGATTTCCGCTTAACGGGCATAACAACAGCGTTTGAGGCTGAGCGCAGGCGATAAAAGCGCGGCGCAAAGCATGGGCGTCCGCAGCAGGGATTTTTTCAAGCTCAAAGCCAAAAGTGCGCAGTTCCTTTTCCATGTAAGGGGAGGCTAACAGCTGCCCTGAGCCGTCGGTATCCGCCCCGATGATATAAACTTTCAATTTTTCCACCTCGATTACAATTCCGCCCGTGCAGTCTGCAAAATACGGGTGCAGGCTGCGGTTTTGGAGTGCTGTTTTAACACGAACCATTTAATACTATGATAAACGAAACAGCGGGCGGTTTCAAGCGGTAAATTCTGTTGGATTGCCTGCAATTAAGAATTTGAGATGCTCAGTTCCTCAATTCCGGCAATCGCGCGATCAATCAGTTCTTCCATCTTCATCTGCTCTTCCGCAAATTTTACAAATTTCAGCTGAGGTTTGGTTCTCGGATGTTTTGGTGTAAATACAGTGCAGCAGTCCTCATAAGGAAGAATGGAGGTTTCAAAGGTGTCAATCTTTCTGGAGATGATTACAATTTCGTCCTTGTCCATACCGATTACCGGGCGCAGAACCGGCATATCTGCCGACTCGTCGGTGCAGGCAATCGCCTGAATGGTCTGGCTTGCTACCTGTCCCACGCTTTCGCCCGTAATCAAAGCCTCGCACTCATTGGCGCGGGCAACCCGGCAGGCAATTTTCATCATATAGCGGCGCATGATGATGGTAAACAAATCTTCCGGACATTCGTCGCGAATTGCTTCCTGAATTTCGGTAAACGGAACGATGTACATTTTAATGCGTCCGCAATAAGAACACATTTTGTGCGCAAGGTCAATCACCTTCTGCTTTGCGCGTTCGGAAGTGTACGGAGGGGAGACAAAATGGATTGCGCTGATTTCCAATCCGCGTTTTGCCATCATATATCCGGCAACCGGACTGTCGATGCCGCCCGAGATTAAAAGCATCGCTTTGCCGCCGGTTCCCACCGGAATACCGCCTGCCCCCTTAATCTGACTGCCGTGAATATAAGCGGCGTAGTCACGAACCTCCACCATTACAACAACATCGGGATTGTGGACATCTACCTGAAGGTGCGGAAATTTTTCTAACAGATATTCTCCGACACCCGCGCAGATTTGCGGAGATTTTAAGGGGAAACTCTTATCCGAACGCTTTGCCTCTACTTTAAAGGTAACGGCATTTTCCAATTCTTCCTTTAAGTATTCGGCG
This sequence comes from uncultured Oscillospiraceae bacterium, assembly GCA_905197685.1. Taxonomy (GTDB): domain Bacteria; phylum Bacillota; class Clostridia; order Oscillospirales; family Ruminococcaceae; genus Negativibacillus. The sequence goes on from CAJJZS010000008.1 coordinate 62,790, forward strand.
GCGGTTGTTTTAATCTGCTCAAAATCCTTTTCCACAACGCAGGCTCTGGTGAGCGCGGCGATGCCGAATACCTTTTGCAGGCGTTCGGTTGCTTCATCCAGGTCATATCCTTCTTCGTCCGGTTCCACATAGATGGTGGACTGCGCCTTTCTGAAATGGAACGAACCGACCGGCATCAGCTTGCGGCGGGCATTTTTAATCAGGCGGTCCTCAAAGGCATGACGATTCAGTCCTTTTAAGGCGATCTCGCCGTTTTTTAAGAGAATGACTTCTTTCATGGTAAACTCCTTTTTATTGGTGTGGGAAATAATAATATAAGAATCGGTCCGTTATCTTCGGAATCGATTTAATCCTTCCTCCAAAGCGGCAAGAAAGACGGGGACTTCGTCCGGGGTGTTATACCGTCCGAAGCTGAGACGGATCGCGCTGTCGGCGCGTTCGTGGGAAAGCCCCATCGAGGCAAGCACATGGCTGGCGCCGCCCTTTGCGCAGGCAGAGCCGCTGGAAACATAAATTCCTTTTTCTTCCAAAAAGTGCAGCATAATTTCCGAACGAACCCCCAAAGCAGAGAAGTTCAAAATATAAGGTGTCGCATCGGCGGGAGAATTGATGCAAATGTTCGGCAATTTTGTAAGACCTTCTAAAAGAGCGTCTCGAATTTGGGCAATTTTTCGATGATTTTCCTCCCGTTCCTGCATCAGCAGCGAGGCGGCAAGTCCCATAGCGCAGTGATTGGCAATCGCTTCGGTACCGGGGCGGACATTTTTTTCTTGTCCGCCGCCAAAAGTAACGGGACGCCAACGGCTTGATTTTTTGATATAAAGCGCGCCGCATCCTTTGGGGGCGTAAATCTTGTGACCGCTTACCGACAGAAAATCAATTTCCGGCATTTTTTGCAGACGGATTGGTTCTTTACAGTATGCCTGAACCGCATCACAATGAATTAAAAGCTGCGGATAGCGCCGCTTTAACATTCGGCTGACGCTGCCTACCGGCAAGATGCTGCCTACCTCGTTATTGACCGCCATCATAGAGAATAAAACAGTATTTTTGTCCACCGCTTCCAGCACTTGTTCCGGGGTAATCTGTCCGTTGCTGTCCGGCTTTAGTCGAACAATTTCCCAGCCTTCGCTTTCTAAAAAATCAACGGTGTGCAAGACGGCGTCATGTTCAAACGCGGTTGTTACAATCTTGTTTCCGCGGCGTTTCTGCGCTCTTGCCGCTCCCAAGATGGCAAGGTTGTCCGCTTCTGTTCCGCCGGCGGTAAAATAAATTTCCGAGCTTTGGCATCCCAGCGAGTCGGCAATCTGCGCCCGGGCGGTATCCAGACGTTTTTGCGCTTCAAATCCCTTTCGGTGCAGGGATGAGGGGTTTCCGTAACATTCGGTGAGCATCTCGTACACTAATTCGGCGGCTTCTTTTCTGGTTTTGGTCGTCGCGCTGTTATCATAATAAATTTCGTCCGGCAAGGGCGCACACTTCCTTTTAATCAATCATTGGTTTTGGTTCGGATAATAAAAAGATACATACCCTTTTATTATACTGCATTCCGGCTTCAGTTTCAAATGTTCGGGGACTTTTTAACAGTATTTTTACAGCGGATTTTTTAGACTTTTTGGGAAGGGAGTTGGTGATTTTTTACAACAAGGCGAAAAATTTGCAAAATAGGCAAAATTTTTATCCCGCTTTCTGGTATAATAGGAAAGGAAAGAACACAAACAAAACAGTAAAGTCAAAAATAAAAAGGATGTTGAATCAAGTTATATGGCAATCAATCAATTTATGAGAGCAACTCTCAAGGCGCTTTCCTACCCGGAATTGTTGGATAAGAAAAACGGCTATCGCCTTCAGCGCACGATGGTAAACGCCGCGCATCCGCATATGCTGCGTCCCTTTTATAAGATTTGGGATAGGGAAATCTGCGCAGAGGACCACACCATTCCGGTGCGAATTTTTTCTCCCGAGGTTTCCGGTGTGTTTCCGGTGCTTTTGTTTTTCCACGGCGGCGGATGGGTAACGGGAAATATTGATTCTTACGATAAGGTATGCACAGATATGGCAAGAATTACCCGTCACACAGTGGTTTCGGTCGATTATCAGCTGGCGCCCGAGCATCGTTTTCCGGCAGCTCCGGAAGATTGTTATCTGGTGGCAAGGGAACTGTTTTTACACAGTGACCTGCTTGGCATTACCCCGTCGCAAATTACGTTAATCGGCGACAGCGCAGGGGGAAACTTAGCGGCGGTAGTTTCCCAGATGGCAAGGGACAGGGGAGAATTTTTGCCCGAACGGCAGATTCTGCTGTATCCTGCCACCAACAATGACCACACCGAAAATTCCCCGTTCGAGTCGGTGCGGACAAACGGAAAAGGGTATCTGCTTACTTCCAAACGAATGGTGGATTATATGGCTTTGTACCGCTCTTGCGATGAGGATTTGAATAACCCTTACTACGCGCCCATCTTGGCAAAGGATTTTAAAAATCAACCAAAAACATTGATTATCACAGCAGAATTTGACCCGCTGCGGGATGAGGGGGAAGCCTATGGGCAGAGATTGGCGCAGGCGGGCAATTCGGTGGAAATTCACCGAATTCATGATGCGCTGCATGGCTTTATGTCGCTGAACCCGAGCTTTAAACACGTCAAAAAAACCTATCGTTATATCAACGCTTTCCTTAATGCGCCCTGCGATTCCTTCGGCGAGGTTATTGCCCAAACCGAGGGGGCAAAAGGACAGCTGGAAAAAGAAAGCGTACAACCCGAAAACCAAACTGAAAATAAAGAGGTGAACGGTCTTGAACCATAAATCAGCGGAATGGAGCAGACTGGATAATGCAGCAAAAATTTTTCCGCCCACCAGCAACAAGCAGGACACCAAAGTGTTTCGCTTTACCTGCCAGCTTACGGAAGAGGTGGAGCAGGGAATTTTACAGCAGGCAACCGAAAAAACGCTGGAAGTTTTTCCAATCTTTCGCAGCGTGTTAAAACATGGATTGTTTTGGTATTATCTGGAAAAGACAGATTTGGTGCCGATTGTCGAACCGGAATATCGCCCGCCCTGCGGTCAGATTTATGACCCTGCCAGCCGTAACCTGCTGTTTGAAGTGACCTGCTATCGCAATCGAATTAACCTGGAGGTTTATCATTCGCTGACCGATGGCACAGGCGCTCTTCAGTTTTTAAAAACACTGGTCTGCAACTATCTGAGTTTAAAATATCCCGAGCTGCGTTCGGACCTTCTTCCCGAAATTGAGTATGACGCTTCGGTTAGCCAACGGGACGAAGACAGCTTTTTAAAATACTATGACCCGCACAAATGCACCAAGCGCACCAAGCTCAGCCGTTCCTGTCAGCTGAAAGGGGCGCGCGTACCGGAAGGCAGGCTGAAAATTATTGAAGGAATCATGCCGGTTAAGGACGTTTTAAATTTGGCAAAGTCCTATCAAACGACGCTTACTGTGCTGCTCACCTCCATGATGCTGATTGCCTTTTCCCGGGAAATACCGCTGCGAAAGAGAAAACGCCCGGTTGTTTTGGATGTTCCGGTTAATCTCAGAAATTATTTTGATTCCGACACTGCGCGCAACTTTTTCGGCGTTATCAAGGTGGGATATAATTTTTCGACAGGTTCCGGAACGTTGGAGGATGTGATTGCTCATGTCAAAGAGGAATTTGAGCGGGAGCTGACTGCCGAGCAGCTCAGCGCAAGGATGACTGCTCTTTCCAAAGCGGAACATAACTTTGTTGCCCGCGCAGTTCCGTTAATTTTTAAAGATATGATCTTGTGGGCGGCAGACACCTATAACGAATCTTATATGGCGGGTTCTATCTCCAATATCGGAAAGATTGATCTGCCCCGGGCGGCAAAACCGTTTGTACATCGCTTTGATGTTTTTGTCAGCACCGATAAGTTGCAGGCGTGTGTCTGCTCGTTTGGCTCGGAGCTGACAGTCAGCTTTACCTCTGCCTTTGTCAGCACCAATGTGCAGAAGGATTTTTTCCGTCAACTTACTCAGGCGGGAATACAGGTAGAGATTCAATCGAACAGGCTGGAGGATGATATACAATGAAATGCTGTGAAAAATGTGGGGTAATCGTCCCCTCTTCCAGAGAACGATGCCCGCTTTGCCAAAGAGTGCTGGTAGAAAGCGATGCAACAGGATATGATGCGGAAATTTTCCCCTACATTCCTACTATGTACCGAAAACACAGTTTGCTGATTCGCATTGCAATCTTCCTCTCGGTTGCGGTGTGTGTATTGTGCGTTGCGGTAAACTTTTTGTTCTGGAATGATAACTGGTGGTCTCTGTTTGTTCTGGCAGGGGTGGGAGCCGCGTGGGCGGCGACAGCGCAGGCAATCCGCAGAAGAAGCTCATTTTGTAAGCATATTTTATATCAGGTGGTTACAGTCGGTCTGGTAGTTGTCCTGTTTGATTTGATGACAGGATTTCACCGCTGGTCATTTAACTATGTGATTCCTTTGATGTGTACCCTGACCATGTTGGTGATTGCGGCGATTGCTGTCACGGGACATCGAATGGTTTCTAACTACATTATTTACATGGTACTGTCGGCGGTGTTTGGAATTGTTCCGATTTTATTTGTATTATTTCATTGGACCGATGTGTTATGGCCCACTGTTTTTACAGCGGCGGCAAGTATTATTTATCTGGCGGGATTGCTGCTGTTTATCGGCAGAGATACCGTTTCCGAACTGAAAAAACGCCTGCACCTGTAAACGCAATCCGGTAAGAAAGAAGGAACACCCTATGAATTCTGTACAAATTCCCACCCGGTTTTCACTCAGCAGAGAAACCATAAAGTATATCGCCATGTTTACCATGCTGCTCAACCATATTTCGGTAGCATTTCTTACACCGGGTAAGCTGCTGTCCGAGGTAATGATGGATATCGGCTACTTTACAGCAGTTTCGATGTGCTTTTTTCTGGTAGAGGGATATCATTATACCCGTTCCAGAAGGCGGTATCTTGCAAGGCTGCTTGTCTTTGCAGCTATTTCAGAGATTCCTTATTGTATGTTGTTTTCGCAGGGAAAAGAAATTTCGTTTCACGGAATGAATATGATGTTCAGCCTTGCGCTGTGTCTTTTACTGCTGTGGATTCGTGAAAATCTGGCAAGCCCGCTGCTGAAGGCGGGAGCTGTTTTCTTTCTCTTTTCCCTCAGTCTCTTTTCGGATTGGTCATTTATGGCTCCGATTTTTACCCTGTTGTTTGCATGGGCGGGTTCTTCCAAATACAGGCAGGCAATCGCATTTGCAGCAAGCGCGGCGCTGTTTGGCGCAGTCAATCTGATTGGAGGCATCGGCAGATTTTCCGCGATGCAAAACATTCTGTATTCTTTGGGCGCGATGGCGGGAATCGCTTTGTCAGGAATCTGCATTGTCGGATTTTATCAGGGAAAATGCGCGACGAAAACAAAGTTTTCCAAGTGGTTTTTCTACTGGTTCTATCCCGTTCATCTTCTTGTTTTGGGTTTCATTCGTATGGCATTATAAAAAATACGATAAAAAAGAAACCGGATTTTGCTTATGCAAAATCCGGTTTTGTACTGTTTGGGTTTGTTATTCCAAAACTTCCACCTTGCGCTGATAGGTTCTTTTAAGAAGAACACAGCTGACGAGGAAAGAAAAGATTTCTGCGATTGGAAAAGCCAACCAAACCTGGTTAAGTGTGCCGATTCGGGAAATAATCCACGCGCACGGCAGCAGGATAATCAACTGACGCAGCAGGGAAACGAAAAGACTGTTGTTTCCCTCGCCGATTGCCTGGAAAAAGTTGGAGAAAGCGATACCCAACGCGGCAGCAGGGAAGCACAAACTGATAGTGCGCAGCGCGGAAACGCCGATAGACATCATCTCTTCGCTTGCATTAAACATCATCAGCAGGTATTTTGCGCCGAACTGGAAGATAAGCAGTCCCACAATCATAATGACCAGAGAGATAACGGAGGACAACTTTAAGGTATGCACCAGACGCTTTTTGTTTTTTGCACCGTAGTTGTACCCCATAATCGGCATGGAACCGTGTCCCAAGCCAAAAACAGGCATAAAGATAAAGGATTGCAGCTTAAAGTAAACGCCCAATACCGCAACTGCCGCCTGAGAAAAGATAATCAGGATATTGTTTAAAGCCATTACCATGACAGAACCGATGGACTGCATAATAATGGAAGGGAAGCCAACGGCAAAAATATCCTTGATAATCTGCATGGAGAAACGAAATCCTTTAAAATGGATTTCTACTGCGTGTTCTTTGCGGATAATAATGTAGATGGCAAAGAACATCGACAGGATTTGTCCGGCAACGGTAGCGATTGCGGCGCCTTTTACGCCCATCGCCGGTAAACCAAACCAGCCGAAGATAAAGATAGGGTCCAAAATAATGTTGGACACCGCGCCCACTAACTGAAACAGCATCGGGTACACCATGTTTCCGGTTGCCTGCAAGGTTTTTTCCAATGTAATTTCCAGGAACAAGCCGAAAGAGTAGATGGTGACAATCGAAGTGTAATCAATACCCATTTGGATAACGGTCGGGTCATCGGTGAAAGCTTTAAAAAAGATTTCGCAGAAAAACAGTCCGAAAATTAAAAAAACCAGCCATTCCGCTATGGCAATCACAACTCCGTGTGTAGCGGCAAGACCGGCTTCATGGTGACGCTGTTCACCTAAACGACGGGAAATCAGCGAGTTCAGACCGATGCAGGTACCGACGCTGACTGCAATTAAAAAGTTCTGGATTGGAAAAGCCAGAGATACCGCAGTCAAAGCGTGTTCCCCGATTTGGGCAACATAGATGCTGTCAACGACGTTGTATAACGCCTGGATTAACATGGAAAACATGGCGGGCAGCGACATGGAAATCAGCAGCTTGCCGATGGGCATGGTTCCCATTTTGTTTTGCGACGGTTCTCGCATTTGATTTTCTTGCATAAAAACATCCTTTCTGATTTTCTCTTATTTACTGCGGGCAGGAGCAGATTCCCTGCCCTTTTTAAAATCACATCGTTTTATTATATCACAGATTGGGAAAAACTCAATGTTTCTTTTGCGGATAAAAAAACTTCTGTAAAATTCCATAAGATTTTGTTGTAGAGAAAGGTGTGATTGTGTATAATGAAGATAAGAAACTCCAAAATGCAAAAACAGGAGGAAATTTTGATGAGTGACCGCCAAAAACAAAGCCGGCTTTTGCTTTCGGAGCGGGAAAAGAAACGCAGAAATCCGACCTATGCCCGCTTGCAAAGAAAGATTTTTCTGGGAAGTCTGCCGTTTTTATTGATTCCTGCTGCGCTTTTATGTCTGGGTGTCTCCTTTGAGGGGATAGCATCGCAGGTCATATTTCTTCTTTTCTTGTTTTCGTTGTCCCTGTTTACTCCTTTTTTGCTGATGAAGCAGACCTCTCGCTGTATTTCACGGAATTGGGTTTGTCCTTCCTGTAAAACGGGACTTCCGGTTTCTCAGGGAAGACGCCGCGCAGTAAAGTATGTTGCACAATGTCCTTACTGCGGACATTATCTGGAAAAAGAACAGGAGTCGAATCTTTCTGCATTTCCGCAAGAACACAATCCATGCAGAGGAAAAGCGGGAGTTGTGGTTGTTGGCATTTTGATTTCGCTGTATGGATTTTTGATGACGCTGTTCTTTGCCGGAGGACTTTTGATTGGGGAGCCGTTTTATCAATGCTTAATTGGAACGGCAATCAATCTTTTGCCGTTGGTTGGCGGCTTGCTTGCGATATTTGGCAGAAACAGAAAAAGAGAAAATAACGAAGAAGTGATATTGGAAAGCGGAAAAAAGAGTTTTTGGCTGGGGGTAAGCTGCGCAGTTATCGCAGTGACCATGCTGTTCTGCGCTTCCTGCGTGCTGACTGTGGACAGCTTGGGTGTGTGCGCAGTATTTGGAATTATCGGAATATTTTTTTTATTTTGCTCTTTGCGTCAGCTGCTTCTCTTTCGGACAGCGAAGATTTGTCTTTACGGGGACGGAAGAATAGAGGTGATAAGCTGGATAGGAAGAACAAGTACCGTAGAATTTTCAAAGGATACTCCGCTACTTTTGCTGTTATCCCCAAACGGCGATGTCCGATTGAATCTTGGAACAAAGAAACGGTGGTTTCCTATCTCTTTGCAGACAGAAACTGCCGGTTTACTGCTTGATTGGCTGGAAAAACATGAGATTTCTTTCCATATGCTTTCGACAGGGGAGGAAACTCTGCCGACTCAGCTGCTCAAACAGGCGGATAAAATTGATTGGGAAAAGTTAGAGCAGGAGGAAGAGGAGGAGCTTTTGTCTGAAGAAGCGGTTCAGGATGCCTTGCAGCAAAATTGTTCGATTGATTGGAGCGAGGAGAATGAAACCTCGCTTCATCCTTTTCTCAAGCCGATTCGGCTCGGTTTTTATTTTGTCTGTCTGCTTTCTGTTTTGGGTGTTTTCTTATTTTTTCCAATGATGAGTCTGGTCGATGATCTGATTCTTTCGGTTCAGATTTTGATGTTTTCTCCGCTGCTTCCTTATTTATATTGGGCAATATTTCGTGATGTGTTTGTTTTTGAAAAACCTGAAAATGCAAGCAAAGGATGGAAAAAACACTATCTTTCCATTCCGTTTACCTTAACGCTGTTTGAGGAGCTGTGGATGTTTCCGAATATCACGGTTTTGGAGCAGAATGCTTTTGCGACAGCGGATAAAGGACGAATGGTTTTGCTTTATTTTATGGTGGCGGCAGCTCTTGGCTTAATTTTGTTGTTACGCCGTCCCAAACAGCCCAAAGAGGGGAATTCTGCGATTTCTGCCGTTATCATGGCAGCAGTTTTGAGTTTTTCGCTTACCTACGGATTACAAGTTTCTTTTTGTCGCGATGTCCGGCACTTTCCCGCAGAAATTACAGGCGGGGAGATTGTTTCCGATGAGGATGATACCGATTATCTGCTCACCGTGCGTTTACAGGACGGAAAGGAAACAGAGATTTATGTACAGCAGAAGGAATATCAGGCATGGCAGGAGAATACGCCGCTTCGCTTGTGCCAAAGAACCGGTCTGCTTGGGATTCGTATGGTAAATATACATCAATAAATATCAACAAAAGAAAGAGAGAATTTAAGCGATGATTGATCTGCGTGAAGTAGATGAAACAAACTGGCGGCTGCCGTTGCAGGTTGCCCCGGACCAAAAGAAATTTGTCTCCGAACCGTTTCGCCTGTTGGCTCGGGCATATGCTTATCGAAACAGTCGCAGCCGCGCTTTGGTGATTTATGACAGCGCGTCTGAACAAGCCGTTCCGGTGGGCATGGCTATGTATTATGATTGCGAGCCGATGCAGGCGTACTGCCTGAGCCAGCTATTTATTGATGAAAAATATCAGAGAAGAGGCTACGGCAGGCAGTCTATGCAGGCGTTGATGCAGCAGATGAGGGAGGACGGTAAATACCAAAAGGTAATTTTATGTTATGTAGAGGGCGATATTGCTGCTGAAACGCTGTATACCAAACTCGGTTTTACTTTAAACGGAGTGCGGGACGGGGATGAAATCGGCATGGAATATTACCTAACCCCAAAAACGCAGGAATAAGAAAAGGAGAAAAAAGAATGTCAAAAGTATTTTGGAAAGGTTCCACCCTGTTGGCTCCCGTGTCCCCAACTATGGTAAGCTGCGGAACAATGGAAAAGCCGAATATTATTACAATTGCGTGGACAGGAATTGTTAATTCTAACCCGCCGATGACCTATATTTCGGTTCGTCCCAGCCGTTATTCTTACGATTTGCTCAAGGAAACCGGAGAATTTGTAATTAACCTCACCCCTTCTAAGCTGGTTCGCCAGGCAGACTGGTGCGGAGTAAAATCCGGCAGAGAGTATAATAAATTTGAGGAATGTCACCTCACCCCCTCTATGGCGAATCAGGTTTCTGCCCCGCTGATTGAAGAATGTCCCATCAATCTGGAATGTAGAGTAAAAAGCGTGACCCCTCTGGGCAGTCATGATATGTTTTTAGCGGAAATCGTAGGCGTTGATATTAACGAGGAGTATTTGGACGCAGACGGAAAACTGCATATGGAACAGTGTGGACTGGCTTCTTATATGCACGGGGAATATTTTGCGCCGGGCAAGAAAGTGGGCAGTTTTGGTTACAGTGTGCGCAAGCGGGCAAAGCAGAAGTCCGTTGAGAAACAGTCCCAAAAATCAGAATCGGGCAAGAAGAAAAAGAAATTCAACCGTAAGAAATAACAGGAAAAAGAGCGCTAAAAATTTTTTTCAAAAAAAGAGAAAAAATTTGAAAAAAGGTGTTGACAAATCCAAATCGCGATGCTATAATAATACTCGTGATTTGCGGATATGGCGGAATTGGCAGACGCGCTAGATTCAGGTTCTAGTGAGGTTAAACTCATACAGGTTCAAGTCCTGCTATCCGCACCACGGAAAATGCTTCGACCGAAAGGTCGGAGCATTTTTTCTTTTTATCTAAACACGCGTTTCTTTATAACTCTTGTTGATGAAATTAGCATAAACTGCCTGCCTTTGGGAACACTATGATAGAATTGATCAAATCAGAAAGGCAGGAATGTTTTATGAGTCATAACGAGCCGAATTCTTCGGGGGAACCGCTTTCCCCACTTGCCGTAAAAATTATCATCGGTTTTTTGGTCGCGCTGTCTGCCGGACTTTCTGTCTGGGCAGGATATAGTTATATCAGAATGAACACCTACCGTTCCGCACTTCAGGATACCTATCTCAGAGCTGCCGACCTTGCCGCCGATAACCTTTCCAATCTTTCCTCGGACTTGGTGAAGGGAATGTACACCGGTACGTCGGGACAGCTGTCGATGGTTTCCTCCCGTTTGTGGAAGGAATCTGCGGCAGCAAAATCTGCCCTTTCTTCCCTCCCGATTTCAGAGTTGAGTTTGGAAAAAACAAACCGTTTTCTCTCTCAGGCGGGGGATTATGCGATGTATCTCTCCCGAAAATCCGCAAGAGGAGAGGAACTTACCGCAGAAGAACGTCAGCAGTTTTCCGAATTGCGGGAATATGCCGACCGCTTGGGCGAGCAGATGGACTCGATTGCTACCTCGCTTTCGGACGGTACGCTGAGAATGGACGAGCTTACCGCAGCGGAAGAGCAAATCAATCAGGAAGAACCACAGGAAGTCGGTGATTTGCCGACCTTAAAACAGGTGGAAGACAGCTTTATGGGTTATCCGACCCTCATTTATGACGGACCGTTCTCCGACCATCTGCTCGAAAAAACGCCGATGATGACCAAAGGAAAAGCCGAAGTACCGGTAGATACCGCGCGCGCTGCTGCACAAAAAGCCTGCAAACGGGAAATTCCCGAAATGAGAGAAGAAAATTCGGATTTACCCTGCTATGTATTCCATGACGGACAAAGCTGTTCGGTGGCTGTCACTAAAAACGGCGGCTATCTCTGTTATCTGGTTACGGCAAAGGCAGACGAATTAAACGAAACCCTATCCTATGAACAGGCGGTACAGAAAGCGCAGGAGTACCTTGCCGCCAATGGGTATTCTTCGATGAAGGACACTTACTACGAAACCGACCGCGGAGTGATGACCATTAACTTTGCTTACTATGAGCCGAACACACAGACGCTGTGTTATACCGATTTGATTAAGGTGGAGGTTTCTCTTCAGGACGGCTCGATTCTTGGTTTCGATGCCCGCGGATACTTGGTAAACCATCAGGAACGCGATTTGAGCAAGCCAACCCTTACCGAGCGAAAGGCTCAGGAATCGTTGAGCGAGAATCTGACGGTAGAAAATACCCGTCTTGCTCTAATTCCCACTTCGGGACAGAACGAAGTGTTTGTTTATGAGTTTTTGTGCAGTTCCCCCACAGGAGATAAAGTGCTTTGTTATGTCAACGCCGACACCGGTGCGGAGGAACAGATTTTGATTTTGCTCAATACTCCAAACGGCGTTTTAACCAAATAAAACAAGCCAACATCTTATCTGATAAAAGATAAGATGTTGGCTTTTGTGGTATATGGAGTATGTGGAAAAACAGAAGCGCTCGTATTTTTAGCAGATTTTATATTTGTTTGGGCTGCTTTAAAGAGTATCCTGATTATCTGAAGAATCTTGTTTTAAAACACGCAAAATCAAAAACGACAACATCTGCCTTTCTTTTGTTGCGCCCGATTCAAAATCGGGTTATAATAAAAAGAAGCCCTCTTTTACGGGTATAATACCGTTTGTTCTGCATACCCTACCTTTGTATGATATTCAGGGAGGTATGGGCATGAGTCAAACACAAAAATCCAAAAAGAAAAAATCCCTTGCGTTGTCCGACTGCCGCGCCGAGCAATCGGAGGATTCTTCGGAAGAAGAGGAAACACAGCAGAACGAACAGATTATTCAGACCGGTTCGGTCACAACAAGCAAAGCAAAACATGTAATTCACTGTCTGACAATTGTGGGTCAGATTGAGGGACATTATATTCTCCCTCCGCAAAATAAAACTACCAAGTACGAACATGTCATTCCGCAGTTGGTCGCTATCGAGCAGGACCCTTCTATTGAAGGACTGATGATTATTCTCAACACCGTAGGCGGAGATGTGGAAGCGGGACTTGCGATTGCCGAGCTGATTTCCGGCATGAAAAAGCCGACGGTATCGCTGGTGCTTGGAGGAGGACATTCCATCGGTGTACCGCTTGCGTGCAGCGCGCGGCAATCGTTTATCGCGCCTTCTGCCACCATGACCGTACACCCGGTTCGGATGAACGGTTTGGTGCTGGGTGTTCCGCAAACTCTGTCTTACTTTGATCGGATGCAGGAGCGAATTGTCCGCTTTGTCACCGACAATTCCCGTATTTCTTCCGAAGATTTCCGCCGTTTGATGATGAATACCGGCGAACTGGTAATGGATGTCGGTACCGTTTTGGACGGAGAAAAGGCGGTGGAGGAAGGCTTAATCGACCATCTGGGTGGATTAAACGAAGCGATTGCCTGCCTGTATGAAATGATTGAAGCGCAGCATGAGAAAGGGGAGAACAGCAGTGATTCTGCACAGCATTGTTCCGACTGATTTGCTGCTCACACAATTTGCTTTGCAGCAGTCTTTGGCTGAACCTGTTTTGCCGCTTCGTTCCTTCTCGTTAAGCGGTTTTGGGTACAGCGGAAGGATAGAGGGAAGGATAACGGGTTCTGCCGTTACGGTGGAGCGCTTTTTCTCCACCGATCCCCACGCATTTTTAGACCCACGCATTTTTCCGGGCGCGCAGCTGCCTTTGGCGCAGTTATCCGAAGAATAGTTTTTTTCGCGGCAGACAGCCGCGCTACATAGATACAGAATAGACAAAAAATGACACAAAAGATTGGAGGAATCCTATGGCTACCAAAAAAACAACCTCGCGCAGCAAACCGAAATCCGCAGCCGCTGCCGAGAGAGAAAGGAAAAAACGAGAAGAACATTCCCGACAGCAGTTTTGGGCAATCGTTGTCTTTGCCGTTGCAGTGTTTATTATGGCAACAACCCTGATTCGCGGACAAAATGTGTGGGAATGGATTCATAACTTCTTTTTGGGTATGTTTGGTTGGAGTTGTTATCTGATTGCTCCGCTTTTGTTTTACATTTCGGTGATGACCGCACTGGACAAGCCGGTCGGCTTGGTCGGACATAAAGTTTGGCAAACCATGCTGCTCATCTGTCTGCTCAGCGGAGCAACGCAGGTGTTTGGCAGCGGAATACCGAACGGAAATTTAATTGAAAAGTTCCTTTTTCTGTTTCAAAACGGGATTGACGGACACGGAGGCGGGGCGGTTTCGGGTATCTTCGGTTTGCCGCTGCTGTACTGGTTTGGTCCGACAGGCGCGAAGGTGACAATGGTTCTGTTGATTTTTGTTGTGACAATGGTTCTCACAGGCGGAACTCTCATTGGGCTGTATCAGTCTGCAAAAAAACCGATGAAGAAAATGGAGGAAGTGTACGTCGCTCACTCCGAAATCCGAAATCAACAGCGGCAGGAACGCATGGAACAGATGGAGCAGGAAGGGCAAAGCCGCCCGCGCTTTAATATCAATATTCCGCTCAGTGGGCAGCAATCCCCCACGGAAGAAGATTCCCCCTTTTCTGCCGACAGATTTTTGAATGCCAAACGCAAAAAAGAAGAGGAATTGGAGCAGCTGCGTCAACAGCAGCAACAGCAAACCCAGAAGGACCGCGCAAGTTGGAGAGAAAAGCTCTCCCGCGAGCGAGCCGAACAAAAACAGAAAGAAGAACAGCGCGCCAAAGAGCTGCAAATTCCCCGCAGCGAGCGCGAAGAGGAAGAAGCGGAGTTTTGGGCACCTCCGGCAGAAGATGAGGACAACTCCTCGATTGATTCTCCGTTTTTAGATGACTTGATTCACCGCGTTACCAACCCGGCGCCCCCCCTTGCAAAGCAGGATCGCGATGTGCTGAATACCTTAAAATCAAATATGGCGTCGCCACAGGTACGCGCAGTTGCCGATTCGGACTATGCCCGTCAGGGAATTAAGTTTTTGGAGGAAGAATCTCCCGACCCGCAGCAAACAGGACTTTCCTGGGAGGATGCTCCGGCAGATTTGGATGATGATTTTATCACTCCGGACAAGATTCATTTTGATGTGTCGGCAGCAAGCGCAGTAGAAACCGATGAAACGGAATCTGCCCCGATTCACACAGAAGAAATACCGTCCGACTTTTTTGAACCGGTGTTTGAACAGGCAGAAAATAAGGAATCGCAGCATATTCCGGACGAATTGCCGCCGGAAGAGGTTCCTGTTTTTGATACCGAAAACATAATGTCGGAGCAGCCGCAAAAGCCTTCCCGACACGATGTTTCCCACGAAATTATAGAGATTTCCCCCGACGAAGCACGGGCACAGGGTATGGATTTACAGGGAGCTTCCCATTGTGCGGACCAACCCGAACCGGAAATAGAAGAACCGGAATACATCAAACCGCCGATTGATATTTTAAATGAAATTGAAAAGCCGGAGGAGGCAAACCTCCAGGAAGAGCTGCGCTCCAATGCGGAAAAACTGGTGTCTACCTTGCAGAGCTTCGGCGTGCAGACCCGCATTATTGATATTGCCCGCGGTCCTGCCGTTACCCGCTATGAGCTTCAGCCCTCTGCCGGAGTCAAAATCAGCAAGATTACCAACCTTGCCGACGATATTGCTCTTAATCTTGCCGCGTCGGGCGTGCGAATCGAAGCGCCGATTCCCAATAAACCCGCGGTTGGAATCGAAGTTCCAAATAAGGTGGTCAGCACCGTTTCCATTCGGGAGATTATCGACTCTGCCGAGTTTGAAAAAGCCAAAAGTCCGCTTGCCGTTGCGTTGGGACGGGATATTGCCGGTAAAATCACCGTAGCGGACCTTGCAAAGATGCCCCATACCCTGATTGCAGGCTCCACCGGTTCCGGTAAGTCGGTTTGTATCAACTCGCTGATTGTCAGCATTTTGTACCACTCTACCCCGCAGGAGGTAAAGCTGGTGCTGATTGACCCCAAAATGGTGGAACTCGGCATCTATAACGGGATTCCCCATCTGCTGATTCCGGTTGTCACCGACCCGAAAAAAGCGGCGGGCGCGCTGTCCTGGGCGGTAAATGAGATGCTCAACCGCTATCAGCTGTTTAAAGAGTACAGTGTCCGCGATATGGCAGGATTTAACCGGGCAGCAGAAAAAAACGGCATTAAACCGATGCCCCAGATTGTCATTATTATCGACGAGCTTGCCGATTTGATGATGGCAGCTCCCGGCGAGGTGGAGGATTCCATCTGTCGATTGGCTCAGATGGCGCGTGCTGCGGGAATGCACCTTGTTATTGCAACACAGCGTCCGTCGGTCGATGTCATCACCGGCGTTATCAAAGCCAATATCCCCTCCCGTATCGCGTTTGCGGTTTCTTCTCAGATTGATTCCCGCACCATTTTGGACAGCAGCGGAGCAGAAAAACTGCTTGGCAGGGGCGATATGCTCTTCTCCCCAATCGGCGCATCAAAACCGACCCGCGTTCAGGGGTGCTTTGTCACCGACGGCGAGGTGGAGCGCATTGTCGAGTTTATCAAACAGTCCGGTCAGCAGCTTACCTATGATGAGCGGATTTTAGAGGAAATCGACCGCCATGCCGTTTCCGATAATAAGAAAAAAGGAAATAAGGACGATGGCGGCGGCTTTGACGAGGAGGACGAGATGCTGCCCAGCGCCATTGAGATTGTGGTTGAAAGCGGACAGGCATCCACTTCCATGCTGCAACGGAAATTAAAACTCGGCTATGCCCGCGCTGCCCGCCTAATGGATTCGATGGAGGAAAAAGGAATTATCGGACCGTTTGAGGGCAGTAAACCCCGCCAGGTTTTGATTACCAAGGAGCGTTGGATTGAGATGAAAATGATTTCCGCCGCCAGAGCAGAGGATAACAGAAGAAATTATTAAATACAAAAAGCAGTTCATCATTGAACTGCTTTTTGTTGTTTGTATGAAGTATGGACTTGTTTTTATTGCCGTAATCCTCGACAAATCTTTACAAATTACACAAATTGTGATATAGTATCTTTATCGGAAGGGCGGCGCGGTTATTCCCTCTGCACGAAAGTGTATAAAAAGGGGGTGACCGCTATGACGACATCTGAAGTTTTACAACTTTTAGAATTGTTGGCAGTGGTTATCTTTGGTATTTTAACATACATAAAGAAATAGCCACCCTGTAAGTGAGAGCGGCATTTCTTCAAACATATACGATTGGGGAATGACCGCCCGCTGCAACGGGAAGCCGTCCTTCTGATACCAATTATACAACCAAAGTTGCCTTGCGTCAAGTGGGAGGCTTTGGTTGTTTTTTGTTGCCGTAATCTTCGACAAATCTTTACAAATTACACAAACTGTGATATAGTACTTTTATCGGAAGGGAAGCGACAGTTGTAGTTCTGCGCTTGTCCTTCTTTTGCGTTCTGTCGCTCGAAAATCGAATGAAATTCGATTTTCCGGGAGATACAACGCTTAGCCAATTTTTTTGAGAAACTAAAAGTATCTCCTCCTTGTGTACAATATTGTAAGCACAAGAAAATAACCGCCCTCACATAAGCGAGAAGCGGTTAATTTCAACTCTAAATTGATTTAGTTGACCGTTTCCCGCTGCAACGGGAAGCCGTCCTTCTGATACTTATTATACAACCAAAGTTACTTTGCGTCAAGTAGGTAGCTTTGGTTGTTTTTTTATTCTTTGAGAAAAAATAATCTACAAAATAAGAAAAAGCGTTGACAAAACACACCCTACCATTTATAATAAATTTACCGTATTATTATACGGAAATTTTAGTGATATTCAACATAAACAAAAGAATAGTTGAATATGCGACAGAAAAGAGGTAGTTTTGTTCATGATGAATCTGAATTGTGAGGACAAAAACGAAGACAGAAGAATCCGAAAAACCAAAAAACTGCTGCGAGATGCGCTCCTGCGCCTGCTCAGCAAAAAAAGCATCGCAGAAATCACCGTCACCGAACTCACCGATGCCGCCGATGTTCACCGCGGAACCTTTTACCATCATTACAAGGACGCATTCGAGCTGAAAGCGCAGGTCGATCGGGAGATTGAACAGGAGCTTTCTGATTTGCTCAATGCTCCGGCAAACGGCTCGCGCGCGTTGATTTTGCGGGTGCTGAACTATTTTGATGAAAACAGGGATTTGGCGAAAATGCTTGCAAGCTCCACCGGGTCGCCGCAGTTGATGGCGCAGCTGTGCGAAGCGTTAAGCGTGCGGTGCATGGAGTCCGACCTGTTTGGCGAGCAGCTGCGTTACGGCACACGGTTTTGCTCCTCGGGGGTTCAGGGCGTGGTAACAACATGGATTGAGGACGGAATGAGATTGCCGCCCAGCGAGGTTGCGGACATTATCGAAAAGATGATGGGCATTTCCTTGCAAAGATAAACAAAACAGACCGCATTTCAGATTGTGATATATAAATAGGAAGAAAACATTCTGACAGAGAAATTTCCGACAAACAATCGCCACATGACATCAGGCGTCGGAAGCCTCTGTATTTATTTTACCCTTTTCTGTATAAATAACCGATAAATCGGAATATTATTCAACAAACTACCGTAATATAAAATGATAAAAAACAAAATAATTACTTTCTGTCGCTTAATTTAGGCTGCAATTCGGGATTTTATAAACAAATTTCCGATTGTAGCCTTTTTGTAACTTTTATAGGGGAATTTGCCCGCAAACACCCCGAAAACCGCCCTTTCCGCCCGGCATTTTTCATAAAAATGTAAATATTTTCGAGAAGTGCGACAAAAAAGAAACAAACTGTTGACTAACTGGTATTGTTTCTTTAACCGATTTGAGATACAATATATTCAGACACAAAACAGGAGATTGCGGTTGTGGAGATCGTGCCTCCCGTTTTTGACAGTCAAAAATCAATGGCACGCGATGTATATTTAACCGCGCAGCCAAACAAATTTTAGGAGGAAAAAAGACTATGAAAAAAGTACTTTCCGTAGCTCTGGCATCTGCTATGGTACTGGGCATGGGCGCAAACGCTTTCGCTATCCAGTACAACACAGGTTCCAATGACAAGGCTGATTGGCCGGACAACTTCAAATTTGATGGTGCTCTGTTTGTAACAGACAAAGATGACAAAATCGTTACCGATGCAACCACCGACATCAACGACAACGAAGCAGTTGACTTCCAGCCGGGCGACGTTATCTGGATGCCTCTGTACGCTGATGATCAGTATGCTTATAGCAACACTTGGACTGAAGGCAAAGATGAACTGGATGCAGTAAGCTCTCTGAAACTGGATGAAAGCTACTTTGTTGGCGGTAAAGAAGGTAGTGCTCCTTCTGTTGGCGTTAAGAAAGATCATGTTAAAGATCTGGGTACTGTAGAAGTTACACTTAAAGCTGATGCTGGTACTACTACTGCCCCAGAAGTACTTTTGGGTACTTCTACAAAAGCAAAAAATACTTCTATTTCTTACAATGCAGACAAAACAGAAGCTACTGTTTCCTTTAAGGTTAGCAAATCTGATTACGAAACCCTGTTTGGTGACAAAGCACCAAATACTTATGAAGCAGTTGCTGTTACTGTAAAAATTCCTGTAACAACCTCTTTTGATAATACCGATGAAACTGCTAATGTTAATGTTGGTTCTGTTGTTATTGGTACAGTAACTGAAAATGCGAACAACGGTACAGTTGGTGAAGTTCTTCAGATTAAAGAAGTTCCTACTGTAGTAGAAGTTACTAATGGTGACGGCGATACCGTTAAGAGAGATGTTGAATCCGCTAAAGCAGTTGTAAACGGAAAAACATTCTCTGCAACCCTGAAACAGGATGCAGATTTTGCAGAACTGGAAGCTAAAATCAATAATGAATTACAGAAAGCATACGATGCAGGTAAAGTTCTGACAGCTAAAGATGTAACTGTAACTGTTAACCTTGCAAAAGTTGATGGTACTGATGATGTTATCGGTAAACCACACATCGATGAAGTAGAAAATGGTGGCGTAAAAGTTGGTTACGGTCACTACACCGGCAACATCGACAAGAACTGGTCCATCAACCTGATTGAAAAATCCACCGGTGTTGCTGAACTCGTAGAAAAAGCTGAGCTGTACAAAGCTACCGCTAAAGACTACGCTTCTTACAGCAAATACACCGATGAAATCATGCCAAACGCAGTATACCTCAAAGTTACTCTGAAGAAAGAGTGGAAGACCGCTTCTGACGAAACAATGAAATACTACGTATATGTTGCTAACAACAACAACAGCCAGAAGACCAACGAAGTTTGGGTTTCCGGTAAATACGCTCCGACAACCAAGACTGTTGACTTCACTTGGACCAACAACGCTAACGAACCTGCTCTGTGGGAAGCAAAAGAATCCGGCGTAGCTGTATTCGATTTCGCTGACAAAGCATTCTTCACCGTTAAAATGTACAAAGGCGAAACCATGTTCCTCGACCTCGAAACTGCTTACGACAAAGCAATCGCTGGCGAAATGGACGCTGACGCTGACTCCTTCTACAAATTCGACAAGAGCAACTCTTCCTTCTCTCGCGCAGGCGAACTGGTAATCGTTTCCGATGACGAAACTCTGGTTCCTTACGAAATCGACGAAGACGGCAACTTTGTTGCAGTTGACGCTGAATACGTAAAAGATTACGCAATCGCTCACACCAACAGCAAAGTAAACGGTTTCGTATTCAACACCAAACAGCTGGGCAACTACGTTCTGTCCACTGAAGAACTGGGCGAAGTAGAAGATGAAGCTCCAGTAGAAGATGGTACTGATGCTGACGAAAACACCGTTACTCCAGAACCAGAAACTCCAGTACAGACTGAAAAACCAAACCCGAACACCGGCGCTAACGATTTCGTTGGTCTGGCAGTTTCCCTGGCAGTAGTTTCTGTAGCAGCTGCTGGCGCACTGGCTCTCAAAAAATAAGTCTAACTTATTTTAATAAGTTTAACTTGTTTTAATCACAATCGTTTAAACTAACAAAATAGCTTAACCGATAAACGCCCCTTTCCCATTCGGGAAAGGGGCGTTGTGTTTTTTATAAAATTTTTTGTACAATTCGTAACTGCTGCCTATAAGCCAACCTTTTTTGGGGCTGTGCGCCCCAAACCCTGTAACGGGCTTATGCAGCCCGCACCTGCACCTACTTTCTTATGAAAAGAAAGTAGGCAAAGATTCATTAGGGGAAGTTTCCCCTAATACCCTTCTGCTTTTGTGCTGCCATCGGTGTTCCTAAGTGGAGAATCGGTAGTTTTATAAGCTTCCTCTTTGGAAAAGACTTTCGGAAAGCATATCCAAAGAGGAAACTTTACTGGTTTTCTATCTTGTAGTAAAGTACACCTATGGGAGCAGAAGTCGGGGGAGTCGAGAGGGGGAAGGGGTCTTCCCCCTCTCTGCCGGAAGTCTTGAAACCAGAGGTTTCGTTCTTTGCGGAGTTAAACTTGGTTTAACTCCAGCTTTCTTCGCATAAGAAAGCTCCTGCGGGTTTGGGGCGCATAGCCCCATAAAAAAGGGGGAGTGGGGCACAGCCCCACAATATGGCTTTTGGCATAAGAAAGCTCCTGCGGGTTTGGGGCGCATAGCCCCATAAAAAGGGGGTGTGGGGCACAGCCCCACAGTAATAAAAAAACAACCAAAGTTCCCTCCCACTTGACGGAAAGAAACTTTGGTTGTATAATGGTATCAGAAGGACGGCTCCGCGTTGCAGGCGGCGGTCGTTCCCAATTCTTGTTTTTATTTGAGGAAACGCCGCCCCTTACATAGGGGTGGTTATTTCTTTATCGGTGCTTTAAGTAATTTAAAATACCAAAGATAACCACTGCTAACAATTCTAAAAGTTGTAAAACTTCGGAAGTTGTCATAGTAGCCACCCCCTTTTTATGCACTTTTGTGCAGAGGGAATAACCGTGCCGTCCTTCCGATAATTGTATTTTACCATAAATTGTATAACTTGTAAAGATTTGTTGAAGTCTGTCGATTAAAAAGCCGCCTGATAGGCGGCTTTTTTGATAATCTGCTTAAAAAAATTATTTATATTTGTTTAAAATATATATTGCATTATATAATAAAAAGCGGTATTATATATACAACAAAGAAAGAGAAAATAAAAAAACAAAACCGACGATGAAAGGAGGAATCTGGATGAACACACAGTTTAAAAAAGGCGCGCTGGAACTGTGCGTATTATCTCAGTTGAAAAAAGACGATAAATACGGATATGAATTGACCGAAACAATTTCCCGGGAAATAGATTTGGCAACCGGAACCCTCTATCTGATTTTAAAAAGACTCAAGGACGAGGATTATGTCGAAACCTACTCGGTAGAATCGGAAAACAGACCGGCAAGGAAATATTATCATCTCACCGAAAAAGGATTTGCGTATCAGCAGAATCTAAAACAGGAGTGGCAGGAATTTATTCAGGCGATTGATCGCCTGATTGAGGAATAAGGAGGAAACGATTATGACAAAAGAAGAATATATGCAGCGGTTAAGAAATGCGTTACAGGCTTATGATAAAGAATTTGTAGACGAGATTTTGGATAACTATGAAGAACATTTCGGCGCGGGAATCCGCAGCGACAGAACCGAACAGGAAATCTGTGAAGAACTGGGCGCAGTAGAAAATCTGGTTAAGGATATTGAGGAAATGCTGGGTGATATGGACATCCGCACTCACCAGCCGGACCTCTTTACCGCTGTTCAGCCGCATCAGGCGCAGTATGATGAAATCCGCCGTATTGAGCTTGCTCTGGTTTCGATGGATGTTGAAATCTCCCCGTCCTCTGACGGAAAATTCCACGCAGAGCTGAAAAGCGGAGAGGAACTCTCCAAATATCTCAATGAAACCGTTTCGTACGGCAGATACTATGCAAGCGAAATTACCCACAACTACAAAAACGATGCCAACGGCAGAGGTCTTTTGAGAATGATTCTGGGTAACATGAACAATCAAAGCCAAACCTTAATTTTAAAGGTTCCTTCGGCTTTGGATTCGGTAAAAACAAAAACCATCAGCGGAGATGTGGAATTAAACGCCCTTTCCTGTAAGGCGCTGAATTTGGAAACAGTCAGCGGCGATATTGAACTGCAAAACTGCAAATCCGAAACCTCCCTCTTAAAAACCACCAGCGGCGACATCAATCTGGAAGATGTGACCGGAGAGGAAGCGGTGCTGCAAAGCGCAAGCGGAGATATGAACCTGCATGGTGTCGAGATTGCAAAAGAATGTAGCTTTTCCAGCGCAAGCGGAGATATGGACTTAAACGAAGTAAAAACCGAACGGGCGAAAATGCACTCGGCAAGCGGCGATATGCATCTGCGCAAAGTTGAGATGACGCAGGAGTGCAACATTTCCAGCAGCAGCGGAGATATTGACGCAGAATTGTTTTCCAACAATATCTCGGCGCGAACCACCAGCGGCGACATCAATGTTTGCATTGATACCCGCGGCAAAAAACGCTACATTTCCGGCAAGACCCTTTCGGGCAGCATGAGAATGGAAAGCGACCTGTACGAGATGCCGTTTGCCAACGAAACAGAAAATGTTATCATCGCTAATGTAAACAGCGTTTCCGGCACAGTTCGCATAAAATAAAAAAGATATTGTTTCTGAAAATCCCTCGTTCCAAACAGAACGGGGGATTTTTGGCGTTTAAAAAAAGCGAAAAAGCAGATACCCTCATTCTGTCAAGGAAAAGATGATTTGAAGCTCGCTTTCCTATTGACCTTCTCGCGCGGAACGGGTAAAATAAATGTAATAGATGTTTCAGGGAGGTCGGACTGATGGCAGACCCAATTCGTTGGCTTGCGCTGGGATACAGTGTCCCGGTGAATCCGTCAAAAAACCGCGTTTATGTTTGGCGAAAATTAAAGGAGTACGGAGCGGAATACTTTAAACAAGGCGTTGCTCTGCTGCCCTACAACCGCCAAAGCTACAGCAAATTCAAATATCTTTCGGCAAAAATTACCGAAATGGGGGGCGAGGCTTCCATCGTGGAGATGAAGTTTATCGACCCGCGAGATGAAAAAGAGATGGTATCCCGTTTCCGCGCGCAGGCTTTGGCAGAGCTTTCCGAGCTGAAAAACGATTGCGCGCAGGTGCTTGCTCAGCTCACACAAGGTCTGCAAAGCGGACAGAGCCTGAGCGAAGCGCAGGGAGAGGAAGTAAAGAAGATGATTCGCCGTTACTCCAAAGCAAAGGGCAGAAATCACTTTGGACTCAGTGTGGCGCAGGATGTGGAAAGCGGATTATATTCGATTATCTCCTCGGTGCGTCAGGCTTCCTCCGAGTTGTCCTCGCAGCTTGCCAAAGCGATGGACAAGGCGGTAAAATAGGCTTTGCATAAACAAAGAAAAATGCGCTATATATAATAAGGAAGAAAACTTGCCAAAACTGTATTTTTATGTAGACGGACGGCTGATAAACTACCCTCTTTGGGAAAGCCTTTTCTAAGGAGGAGGCTTATAAAAAGACGGAGCTTGTCACCTCATAAAAGCGATTACAGAAAAAATAATATCCCCCGTTTGGGAAAGGAAAAAACTATGTACGAAAATAAAGAGAAACAACAAACTGCCTTGCTTGCGGCGGTGGATACCGGAGAGTTTGATGTACAGCGTTCGATTGACGAGCTGGAAGAACTCGCAAAATCCGCAGGCGCAAAGGTTGTAGGCAAAATCATTCAAAAGAAGGATAAACCCGACCCTGCCACCCTGATGGGTGCGGGCAGATTGGAAGAAGCGGCGCAGTTAATCCGCGCGCAGCAGATTGATTTGCTGATTTTCGACCACGAGCTTGCCCCCGCTCAATTAAAAAATATCGAAAAAGCGGTAGATACTACCGTCATAGACCGAACCACTTTGATTTTGGATATTTTTGCGCAGCGTGCAAGAACCGCCGAGGGCAGACTTCAGGTCGAATTGGCTCAGCTGAAGTACCGCCTGCCTCGCTTGGGAGGATTGGGCACCGAGCTTTCCCGTCTGGGCGGCGGAATCGGTACCCGCGGACCGGGTGAAAGCAAGCTGGAAAGCGACCGCCGCCACATTCGCCGCAGAATCCACGCTTTGGAAGAGGAACTGGTCGAACTGGAAAAACGACGCGATCTTCTGCGCCGCCGCCGTAAAAAAGATGATGTAATCAGTGTGGCAATCGTCGGATACACCAATGTCGGCAAATCCACCCTGCTGAATACGCTCACCGATGCCGGCGTTCTGGCAAAAGATATGCTCTTTGCCACCCTTGACCCGACCTCCCGCGCGCTTACCCTGCCGGACGGACGCAAGGTTATGCTGATTGATACGGTAGGTCTGGTCAGCCGCCTGCCGCATCAGCTGGTGCAGGCGTTTCATTCCACCTTGGAGGAGGCGGCTCAGGCAGATTTAGTGCTGAATGTGTGCGATGTGTCCTCTCCGGAATTTGACGAACAGCTTCGCGTTACCACCGGCTTGCTTGCCGAATTGGGCGCAGAGCAGGTTCCGGTGCTTACCGTGCTGAACAAGTGTGATAAACTGCCGCAGGGCGAGCCGCTCACCTTGAATAAATCGACAGCGGCAATCTCTGCAAAAAGCGGAGAAGGTTTGGATAAACTGCTGGAAAAAATTGTTTTGAACCTTCCCCAGACGCATCAACGCCTTCATCTGTTGATTCCTTATGATAAAAGCGGACTGGTGGGAGAAATCCGCCAAAACGGGAAAATTTATACCGAGGAATACCGCGAAACCGGAACCTATTTGGATGCCAATGTAGATTTAAAAATCTGTCACCGCGTTCAGGACTATATTCTTTTTAACGAGGACTAATCGGAAAGGAGCAGTCGCATGAACTTTTCTCAGCGCAGACAAACCCGTGTGAAAAACAGACGGCTCAACCGTTTGGGAAAAAAGGAAGAGCGGCTGCTTGCGCCCGATTCTCCCTCTTTTGTTGCCCGCAAGGCGCAGCAGCTCACTGCTCCGGCAAAGGAAAAAGTACTGGAAAAGATTCCGCCCAAAGCGCTGGAACAGTCTGCAAATTTACTGGAAAAAGCCTTTGAAAAGAGCTTTGATCTAGTCTGGGAAAAGGGCAGTTCGCTCATCGGCAAGCTGTGTTCCGCCGAAAAGCGGCTGAACCGATACGAACAATTTGCGCAAAAGCCGCTTTCTTCTTGGGAGCTTTCCCGATTAGGCTGCGAGGTTGCCCTGCGAGCTTCGGCAACGATGGCGTTTTCTTCCGTGCAGGGCGGTGTAATGGGCGCGCTGGGAATTGGGCTGCCCGATGTGCCGATTTTTTTAGCGGCGGTTTTTAAAACGCTGTTTGAGATTTCGCTCAGCTTCGGCTACCTGTATGATACCCCACCCGAAAAGGTATATCAGCTTTTGCTCATCTGCGCCGCGGTTGCTTCGGACGAGGAAGAACGCCGCCGCGCCGGGCAGGATGCGGATTGCGCCGCAGTACAGATTCGGTTGGGATTGCTTCCCGCTGTTACTGTGGAAGAAGCGAAATCCCGCGCTTCAAAAGCGCTGTGCAGCGCAGCCCTTGGAGGAAAGATGGTGCAAGGTATGCCGATTGTCGGGGTATACGGCGGATTTCGCAACGGCGCGCTGCTTAAACAAATCGGTTCGCTTGCCGCCGTGAAATATCAGCAGAGAATGTTGCGCGAGCTGTTGATTGAAGGATAAAAAATGCATTGATGTATCATAACTTTGATAAAACATTTGAAAAAAAGCTGCAAGCAACGCTTGCAGCTTTTTTGATGGGAATATTTCCCGGATTGGAGGATGATATATCAATTCTTTTCTCCACAATATTTCCCGGGAAATACAATATTTCTTAGGGAATATTGGCAAAAGACAGGGTTGTTTTTTGTGAAGATAGACAGTTGTAATTAAAGGAAAGATATGGTAAAATGACAATAATAAGAATTTACTGATGTAAATCTTAAAGAAAATGAAGAAAACAAGAAAGGAAGATCGTTTTATGAAAAGGAAAATGAAACAGCTTGGAATCGCTCTCACCTTTGCGCTCTGTATGTTGGTATCGGGCTGCTCTGTACAGCAGAAAGAAAGCGGTCCCTGCATAATCCCTGTCAAACCGACCGAGCAGGAAAACCTTATCGCAAGTGCGGTCGAAGGAAGAAGCTCAATTTTTCATTTTCAGTATTCCGATGAAATCAAGGAGCGAAAAATTTATCTGGAAGAATGGGTTCAGGATAAAAAAACAAAAACGGTTCTTCTGCTGGACGGCGAAACAGATAAAACAGAGCAGATGGCAGTTGTGACAACCTTATCTCAGGCGGAAGACAAAAAGTGGGACGGTATAACTTACCGACTTGCAGTTCAGCAGCCGGAATTAGGAACGCTCATCACTCCGGAGCCGCAGACAATTTCTTTTCCAACTCCGCTTAAAGCTGTCGCTTATTCCTCTTTAGAAGAAAAAGAAAGTTTGCAGCCAAATCAAAGCTATCTGATTTTAGGAGGAAACCTTGATATAGGAAACGGAGTTTCTCCGATTGCTTACGGAAAGATGGAAAATCCGGAACAACTGCCCGCTTCCCACAGCGACTATGCGATTACTTTGCGTTTGGAAACCATCGGGGAATAAACGCTATTGTTCTGCCTTTGGCTTTACTTATTTCCCGGGAAATATTCCGGAAGAAATTTTAAGACAAGTTGCCTTCTCTTTACGATAAAACTTGTTAATTTCTGTCATTTCCCGGGAAATCATTGTTTGTTCGGCAAAAAAGAAAGAAAAACAGGTCGTTTTACCGGGAGTTTTTCGATAAAACTAAGAAAGAGGGAATATTGCGGTATTATTTCCCGAAATATTTCCCCGGAAATATCGGAAAAAAGCAGAAAAAAGGTTGGTTTTTATCCTGTAATTTTGATATAATAGGAAAGCGGCAGATTTTATGCTGCCAAAACTGCCGAGGTGTGGCAAGATGCCGCCGAGATTTCTCAGCAAAAAGGAAAGTTTAACGGCTTGACGGCATAAGGATAGAACAAAGACAAGAGGAAAGGATGAAAACCGATGGAGTTTCATTGGATTGAGGTCTTAAAGACTGTTTTTTTGGGCATTGTGGAGGGGATTACCGAATGGCTGCCGATCAGCAGCACAGGTCATATGCTGTTGGTGGATGAATTTATTCAGCTCAATGCAAGCGATGCCTTTAAGGAAATGTTTTTCTATTTGATTCAGTTGGGGGCAATTCTGGCAGTTATTTTGCTGTTTTGGAAAAAAATGTTCCCGTTTGAAATTCGCCCAAACAAACGCCCGCTGATTTTAGTTCGCAAGGATATTTTCTCCCTGTGGTTTAAGGTTGTGGTTGCCTGTATCCCGGGCGCTGTGGTAACTCTGTTGTTTGACGATTACATCGAAGCGCATCTGCATACGCCCACAGTGATTGCGCTTGCGCTGATTGTATACGGCGTCGCCTTTTTGCTCATCGAAAATTGGAACAAAAACCGCGCTCCCAAAATCAAAAAGCTGTCGGATATTACCTACCAAACTGCCCTCTTCATCGGTCTGTTTCAGGTTTTGTCGATTATTCCGGGCACTTCTCGTTCGGGGGCGACTATTGTCGGCGCCCTACTGTTGGGTGTGTCCCGTGTGGCAGCGGCAGAATTTACCTTCTTTTTGGCAGTGCCGGTTATGATTGGAATGAGTTTCTTAAAACTGATCAAATTCGGTTTGGCATTCAGCGCCGCCGAGTTGGTCATCTTATTGGTCGGTATGCTGACCGCTTTCCTTGTTTCGGTACTGGTGATAAAGTTCCTGATGAGCTATATCAGAAAGCACGATTTCAAAGCCTTCGGCTGGTATCGCATCGTTTTGGGCATTGTGGTTTTAGGATATTTTGCAATTATAAAATAAGAGTATTCTCTCTGAAAAAAACAGAAAAATGAGATAAAAAAGCGTTTGGCAGAATCTTGCCGAACGCTTTTTTTACGGAAAAAAGGAGGGAAAAGAACCAAAGAGAAAAGAAAAATGCAGGAAAGCAAGGGCAAAACTTGCAAAAAAAATCGTAAAATACAAACAATTTCATATAGGATAGCAAGTTGTTTTTTGGTAAAAGAGGAAAAAGTCTTTTCAATAAGGAATTTTAGAATAAAATCTACAAAAAATAGCTAAAATTAAGATGAGTTATCGGCAATATAGATAAAGAAAAAAGGGGAAAACAGAGAAAGCCGGAATTTTAGGGCAACTTTTTACAAAAGAAAATTTCTTGACAGAGGCAGAACGGATGAATATAATGGCAACTGACTTGCTAAAATACAAAGGAAAAGCAATCTTATTTTGCAAATCAGAACAAAGGAGAACTTTATGCAAAACACCGGAAGAAAAACACGCTGCGGATTCCACGCTATGGAACGCGCGGCAATTTGTGTGATTTCTGTTGCGATAGCGGCGGTTATCTTTTGGGAAGGAAACCCAAATCATCAAAACAAACAACAAAGCGTTTCGGCGCAGCAGCCTACTCTTGCGCAGCAGATGCGCATGGCGGGAGATGTGCTGACCGCCTCGGCAGACCCCAACAAGTTTACCGGAAGCTCAAACCTGACAAGCTCGTTTTCCCGGGCGGCGGAACAGTCGCTGAAAGTCAACGAGGTGGCAAAGCAGCTCAGTGAAAGCTATCTGGGACGGGAAGAACGCGCCGAAGATAAAGAAGAACCGGATACCCTTGCGCAGCGGGAGGAACCGCTTGAAGAAAGAAAACCGTCACTGGGCGCTTTTGACGATACAGTAAGGGAAGAAAAGATTTTTGAGCAGGAACAGGTAATCGAACATCCGGTTGAGGAAAAAGCAACTTCTCTGCTCAAACCGGGAGAGAGAAAGGTGCTGCAAAACGGAGCGGACGGTTGTAAAACTGTCACCTATGAACAGCATTTGGTTGACGGAGAAGCGAAAAAAACCGAGGTTGTGTCCGAGCAGATTCACCGGGAGCCGGTCAAAGAGGTAGCTCTGGTGGGCGCAAGCGGACAACAGGCGGCAATTTCGCCGCTGGATTTTGGTGTTGAACTGGACGAGAATGGGATTCCCGTGCAGTACAGCCGCGTGCTTACCAATCAGGTGGCGACAGGCTACCATGCCGGAGAGGGCGCGTGGGGCGCATCGGGGCAGAGCCTGTCCGCAGGCTATGTGGCGGTGCATCCGGGAGAAATTCCCTACGGGACAAGAATGTATATCACAAGCCCCGATAACAGTTTTGTGTACGGTTTTGCGATTGCGGCAGATACCGGCATCAGCCTGTTGGGGGATGTGATTGATGTTGACCTGTACTATGACACCTATCTGGAAAGCTGCTTAAACGGCAGAAGAAATGTGAATATTTATATTTTGGATTGATACCGTTTGATTCGGTTTCATTCGAGGAAGAGGGCAGCCCGCTATGGGCTGCTCTTTTTTGTATGTCTAAAAAAGGATTGCCTAGAATAAAACCGGCAGAATTTTCTCTTTCATTCCGCCCCAAAATGCGAAAAAACTAAAAAATTTTTCTTAACTGTGTGATTGTTGCATATTTCTATGCAACTTTTTGGCTGTTTTGGGGTATAG
>CAJJZS010000009.1 GCA_905197685.1 uncultured Oscillospiraceae bacterium
TTGACCGTATCCCGCCGGATATACTGGCGGAACTGAAACGGCAGCAGCGGCACACGGTAAAGGAAAGGTGATAGTATAAGCAGAAATTTTCGCCGCTCCTGTGCGGCATTGTACCTTGAAAACTGAATATGGAGGACACTGGATGGCAAAAAGCGAAAGCGATATTTTTACACCCCGGACAGGGCAGGTCATACAAGCAGAGAACGGCACGCAGTATTTTGTATGTGGGAACAACCGTATAAAAATCTCCGAACACTTCGCCGCAGGCGGGAAGCCCCTCGGTGATCTGATTGTAGATGTGGTGCGGCATACCGCAGAAAAAGCCGCTTCAACCTGATAGCCCATCATTGATAACACGCCCACGCTTATGATATAATTGCCATAGAGCAAAAGTATTGTAAGCGTGGGTTGTTTCTTTAGAAGGAGGATTTTTAACGGTGAAACAACCTTACAATACTACGATTTACAACACGGCGCTTTATATGAGATTGAGCCGGGACGATGAACTGCAAGGAGAAAGCGGGAGTATTCAGACACAACGCATGATGCTCCGGCAATATGCCGCCGAGCATGGCCTGAATGTCATAGATGAATATATCGACGATGGATGGTCTGGAACGAACTTTGACAGGCCGGATTTTCAGAGAATGATTGATGACATTGAGGACGGGAAAATCAACTGCGTTGTTACGAAGGA
The DNA here is from genome assembly GCA_905197685.1 of uncultured Oscillospiraceae bacterium. Taxonomy (GTDB): domain Bacteria; phylum Bacillota; class Clostridia; order Oscillospirales; family Ruminococcaceae; genus Negativibacillus. The sequence goes on from CAJJZS010000009.1 coordinate 698, forward strand.
TTTATCCCGCTTAGGCAGAAACTACATTCTGACCGGCCAGTACACGGAAATCTACTTTCCCAGCAAAGGCGTCCGCTATATCGCTGTCAATGACAATGTGGACACCATCAACGGAGAGAATGAGCTTGCCCCATTCCTCAACATTCTGAATGAAATGCACGCCCGCCAGACCAGCAAAAAGGTAAAGGCGGCCATGCGGACACGGTTCGCAAATGGCGCACACTATGGAGCCTATGCTCCGCTTGGCTATGTCAAAGACCCAGATAAGAAAGGCCATCTTCTGATTGACCCGGAAACAAGGTGGATTATCGAAAAGATTTTTGACCTTGCCGTTCATGGCCGGGGAGCCGCCAGCATTACACGGATTTTGGTCGAAGAAAAAGTACCTACTCCCGGCTGGCTGAATTTCCAGAGATACGGCACTTTCGCAAATATCTATGCCGGAGCGCCGGAGGAAAAAGCCTATGCGTGGACGATAGCGCAGGTGAAAAGTATTCTGAAAGAGGAAACCTATATCGGACACAGCGTCCACAATAAGCAGACCAACATTTCATTCAAAAACAAGAAGAAAGTACGCAAGCCAAAAGAGGAATGGTATCGTGTGGAGAACACCCACGAAGCGATTATTTCCGAAGATGTGTTCCGTCAAGTACAGGAGCAGATTTGCAACAGGCGCAGACGGCAGAAGAACGGCACAACACAGATATTTTCCGGGCTGGTAAAATGTGCGGACTGCGGCTGGTCGCTGGCCTATGGTATGAACAGCCAGAACAAAAATCCCTATGCCCACTACCATTGTAGCAAGTACGGGCAAGGATTGCACCAGTGTTCCATGCACTATATCCGCTATGATGTGCTTTACGCCTATGTCCTTTCCCGTCTGCAATACTGGTCTGTGCTGGCACAGCAGGATGGGGACAAACTTCTGAAACGGCTACTTAACGCCAGCGACAAGGAACGCAATACTGCAAGGAAGCGGCAGACAGCCGAACTGAAAAAGGCGGAAAAGCGCAAAGCAGAAGTAGACACCCTGTTTGCAAAAATGTATGAGGACTGGTCTGCCGGACGCATTACAGAATACAATTTCAATATGCTGTCCGAAAAGTATCAGGGCGAACAGCGAGAATTGGACGTAAAAATTGAACGGCTTCACGAAGCGATGGAGACCGCCGCCCAGACAGCGGTTGACGCTGAAAAGTGGATAGGTCTGATGAAACAGTATGTCAATCCCACAGAATTGACGGCTGAACTTCTGAATACGCTGATTGAAAAAATCCTTGTCCATGAAGCGGTCAAAAGTGAGGACGGAAGCCGGGAACAGGAAGTGGAAATCTTCTACCGCTTTATCGGCAAAATCGAATGACACATCTTGAGATACCCAACAATATCTTTAACTAAGGGAAACGGGGAGAGTATATTTAGAAACAAAAATTCCCCGAAAGCAATCGCTTTCGGGGAATTTTTTGCTACCGGGGAGAGCGAAACAATTCGTCAACGCGGTTTTGCTCTCCAAACAGATTATTGTATGCAAGGGAGCGGTAATCCTCAATCATAGCGGCATACCCGTTGGTTTCCAGGTGGCTGTACGCCTTGCCGCTTTGGTCGATGTAACCCACAAAGGTGAGGGCAGGCAGCTCTTTTTGCAGTTCGGACAGAAAATCGCCGTAGCGGCTGTTGGGGATTCCGGCATAAGAGAGCAGATACTGCCCCAAAAAGTTTAAGCTGCTGGTGGGAATTTCTTCATCAGGCAGGTCATAGTTTGCCCAGAACAGAAACGGCGTTTTAAATTTCTGCATATACTGTTCCATGCTCATGTTATCCTGCGTAAAGCCGTAGGCTTTGTCCAAAAACTCCTGTTCCAAGGTGGGCTGATGGTCACCGAACATCAAAATAATTGTGGGCTCTTCCTGTTGGCTGAAATATTCCACCAAACGCCGAAATTCTTGATCGGTTTTGTTGGCAAGGGTGAGGTATTGCTCCGCTTTCGGATATTTTCCGGGTTCGTCGGTCAAGGTAACTTCAGCGGGATAATCCTCCACAGTATAACTGCCGTGATTTTGAATGGTGACATTAAAGAGGAACAGACGCTCGTCGGGGGATTTATGCTCAAATTCATAGATAATCTGGTCAAAGGAGGAGCGGTCGCTGACATAGCCATGCTCATAGGTCAACGGAACGTCCATATCCTCTTCGCACTTAAATTCGTCAAAACCAAGCAGAGGATAAGCTCGGTTGCGCTGCCAAGAGGTGCGCTCGCCGGGGTGAACGGCAAGGGTGCGGTAGCCGTTTTCTTTGAGCAGAGAAGCCAGAGAATCGGCAGGCTCTAAAATATATTGCTGATACGGGATGCTGCCCGAGGGGAGAAACGCCATCGAGTTTCCGGTCAGAAATTCAAATTCGCTCGCGCTGGTTCCCGCGCCGAACACCGAGGTGTAGCTGTGACCGAAGATGCAGTTGTCCAGCGAACGAATATAATCGGTGACGCTTTCGCTCAGCGACAGATTGCCGAATTCCTCAAAGTCTGCCCAGGATTCGTTCATGATAGCAACGATATTCGGGCGGGTATCGGGGGAAACGGCGGGAGTATGCGGGGAAATCTCAGAGGAAATACGCTCGATATTTTCCCGGGAAATATCGTCGGGCTCCTCCACCGACATAAACTGGGTGTTGCGCAGAAAAACGGCAAGCGCACCGTCCTGCGAGTAGGATTTGGAAGGGTCCCACACATCGGTTTCAATGCCGAGATAACTTAATGCGTTAGGTTGAAGGACCGGATAGGAACAAAGCAGAATGGTACAAAGGTAGGCAATCCGCGCGCGGGTTCGGTTTTTGGAGGAGCGAAAGCGCCCTGTTTTGATTTTGGGAAAAAGCAGGAAAGCCATCGCTGCCAAAATTACCAGTGACAGAACCATCGGCAGGTCAAGGGAAAATCGGTAGCTGTCCGCAACAGCCATGGCAGTTCCCAATGCCTTAAAATCCCACGGAAGAATCGGCGTTCCCCGAAACAAAGAAACATAATGGTTGGCAATTCCCCAAAGGCAGGCAAGCAGGTGGGTGATAAAGCTGCACAGCGCAATATAGTTGGTTATAGCGCACAGGGTAAAGTGGACAAGCCCGATGCACAGATAATTTGCAAGCAGAACATTGAGGGAATATTCCCACGGCAGCCCGCCGCTGTACGCAAACTGCATGAGATAAAAAGCAGTGAGCGGGGTAACAAACATCAAAACCGCCAGACGAATTTCCGCGCGGGAAAGATGTTTTTGAAAAAATTGTTTGATTGCGTTCATAATAATTCCTTTCAAAACAAAATAGAGCCGCTGTTGCCTCAAACGGCAAACAACAGCCGACTCGCGTCAAAAGTATTGCGTCAAGATATTATAGTATAAAAAAGGGAAAGATGCAAGCGGCTTGCTTTGCAAACAGGACAAAACCGGCAAAACGCAGCGTTTTCCGATACGGCGCGGCTTGACAGCGGGGGAAAGACCTGCTATACTGTCGGTGGTATTGATACCGAAACCGCGTTTATGCGGAATAACATCAAAGGGAAGTGAAAAAATATGCGCAATTTTTCCTGCTAACAACAGAAAGGGAAAACAAAATGAACGGGACAAGCGATATTGTCCTGTCAGTTGCGTTTACCCTGCGGCGGGAAAAAAGAGCTTTGCGTATATTTTTCGGATAAAGTTTTAGGCAAACAGACTTTACGGGATTACCGGAAAGGGCTGTTTTGCCTTGCGGCAGCGCATTTTCTGAAAAAGCACGGCGGATTTTTTCCGTCGTGCTTTTTTGCAGTTTAAAAAAAGAAAAATCTTGCAACCGATAAAAGGGGGAAATGCAAATGTCTATGATTTCTTTATCCAATCTTACTTTTTCTTATCCCGGCAGCTATCAGCCGGTTTTTGAAAACTGTTCGGTCACCTTTGACACCGACTGGCGTCTGGGATTGACCGGGCGAAACGGAAGAGGAAAGACTACTCTGCTGCGTCTGCTGCTGGGTTCGCAGAAAAAAGAATACGGTTTATGCGACTATCTGGGAAGCATTGTTTCCAAAACGGAATTTGTCTATTTTCCGATGCCGGTAAAACATCCCGATTATCTTGCGATGGAAGTGATGCAGGAGCTGTGTCTGGGATGCGAGGACTGGAAAATCCGACGGGAACTGGAACTGCTTGGGATACGGGAGGACGCTTTATGGCGCAGTTTTGAAACGCTGTCCGGCGGAGAAAAAACAAAGATGCAGCTTGCTGCGCTCTTTTTGCGGGAGGGGGCGTTTGCCTTAATTGACGAACTGACCAATCATCTGGATGCGCAGGGCAGAGAAACAGCGGCAAATTATTTAAAAAAACAAAGCGGATTTTTGCTGGTATCTCATGACAGGGATTTTTTAGATCAATGTGTCGATCATATCATCAGCTTAAATCGAAGCGATATTGAGGTGAGAAAGGGCGATTTCAGCGGCTGGTATCAGGATTACCTGACCAGAACACAGTCGGAAACCCAACAGAATGAAAAGCTGAAAAAGGAAATCCGGCGGCTTGAATCGGCAGCAAGGCGCACCGCGCAATGGTCCGACAAGGTAGAGGCAACAAAAATCGGGCAGGGACCCTGCGACAGGGGAGCAATCGGGCATAAGGCGGCAAAGATGATGAAGCGCTCCAAAGCGATTGAAAAGCGGCAGCTGGACACAGCGCAGCAAAAGAAAGAATTGCTGAAAAATGTGGAAAATGTCGGCGGACTGAAGATACAAACGGAGCAGCATTTTTCCGGAAAACTGGCAGAGTGTTATCAGCTGAGTATCTGCTATGATAACCAGGAAATCTTTGAGCCGCTGACCTTTTCTTTGGAACAGGGGAAAAAGGTTTGCCTGCAAGGAAGAAACGGAAGCGGAAAAACAAGCCTGCTCCGCCTGATTTACGGCGAAAAGATGGAATACAGCGGGGTGTTTCGGATTGCTTCGGGGGTAAAAATTTCCTATGTTTCGCAGGATACCTCGGGTTTGTACGGAAATCTTCAGGAATATTTGGAAGAACAGGGAGCGGACATCACAAAATGCCTTTCTATTCTGCGCAATTTGGGATTTGAGCGGTCGCAGTTTGAGATACCGACAGAGCAGTACAGCATGGGGCAGAAAAAGAAGGTGCTGATTGCAAAAAGTCTTTCGCAGCAGGCGCATCTTTACCTCTGGGACGAGCCGCTGAATTATATTGATATTTTTTCAAGAATCCAGATAGAGCAGCTGCTAAAGCAGTCACAGGCAGCGATGTTGTTTGTGGAGCATGACCGCCGTTTTTGCGACAATGTAGCGGACAGCGTAATTTGGGTAGAGCCAAGGCAGAAATAATCGGGGAACAGAAATCGGGCGGCTTTCATATTCTGAAAGGAGAGCAAACCTCTTTCGGAACAATGAAAGGATGATTTTGAATGAACGAGCGAAACAGAAACGCAGAAGACTTGCCGCAAATCCTGCCGAGCTTTCCCGACAGCGAGGATATGGGCGCAAACATTCCGCAAACGCTGCCCGCTTTTCCGGATATGGAAGGCGGCGAACCGGTTTATCCAAACGAGGATACCCCGCAGACTTTGCCCAGTTTCCCTCATTTGGAGGGAGGAACGCCGGTCTATCCCCAGCCGATTCCTCCGGTCTACCAACCGGACGCTTCTCCGCAGAGAAGGTGCTGCCGGATTCGATTTTTCCACGCAGCGCCCCAAACAGGTCCGGTACATATCAGTGTGGGTACGCAGCGAGTAGCCTCAAACCTTTCTTTTGGCAATTTTTCTTCTTATTATTGCTTCGGAGAAGGCTTTCGCAGAATCAGCATTGTTAACGCCCGCAACAACCGCATCATGCTGCTGCAAAAAACGCTCCCCTTCCATGCGGGAGAAACGATAACCTACGCGGTTGTCAACAATGCGACCACCGGGGCGTTGGAGCTGGTTCCGATTTACGATACTTCCTGCTCCGGGCAGATGGGGGGATTTGGCTGCTTAAAGATGGTAAATCTGTTGCTGGGCGATACGGCATTGGATTTGCTGATGGGGGACGGCAGAACGCTGTTTTCCGATGTGCGGTATAAGGAAAGCACGATTGCCCGTCGGCTGCGTCCCGGCAGATACTATTTTTATGTAGTAAACACGCCGAATCTGATTCAGCCGAGGATTGAGGATGTTGAGATGGACGACGGCGAGTATCGCATCAGCGAGCGGTATCTGCCGGGATACGGCGAGGTAGAGCCGGTGGCGTCTTTTGCTTTGCGGGCGTCACGAGGTGTGATGAATACCGTTTATGTTATCGGGCAGGCAAACACCGACGAGGTTCAGATTATCGTTTCGGTTCATTAAATAAAAGCAAAACAGCGCAGGAGAAGCAGGATTCTCTTGTGCTGTTTTGCTATAAAATATTTCTTTTTTTCGTGAAAACATACAGCTTTTTGGGAGAGAGGAAAAGAATGATTGACAGAGTGATTTTTTTATGTCAATCTAAAAATGGATCAATCTGCAATTTCTATGATAAAGAGCAGGGGGGAAAGCACAATGCAAAAAATACAGGAAGAAAAAAAGGAACGCTTGTATCTGATTTTGCTGGCGGCGGCGATTATGATTTTCGTGGCGCAGCTGAATATCAATCTGATTATCAACGGATTTAAAATTTCGTTGGCAGTAATCTGTCTGCCGATTTTTGCGCTGCTGTTAGAAAAATTTCCGGTGTTTCCGGTTACGCTGATCGCTGCGCCCGGTATTTTTCTGGTCAGAAGCGTGGTGGAATGGCTCAATGACGGCAGCTGGCAGGAGGCGTTTGGTTCCTATTCGCCGGAGATGCTGTTCTATCTGTGTTATGGAGGATTGTTTGCGCTTTATCTAAGCAGGATAAAGTTTGACAGCTTTAAGCTCGTCCGATTGCTGCCGCTGATTGGGATTGATATTGTTTCCAACCTGGCGGAGATGCTGCTGCGTGTGGGAAGCGCGGCGTTCGATACGCAGGTGCTGCTGCGTCTGCTTACCGTAGCGGTGGGAAGAACCGCCCTGGCAGCCATCTTTTTGGCAGCATTCGATGCTTACGGCATCTTCATTTTAAAAAACGATGACCGAATCCGTTACCGCAAGCTGCTGCTTTTAACTGCGCAGCTCAAAAGCGAGATGATATGGATGAATAAAAACACCTCTCGCATTGAGGAAACGATGGCGGTTTCTTACAGCTTATTCAATGAACTTAACGCAGCGGGCAGCGCGCAAAGCGCGCAGAAGGCGTTAACGGTAGCGAAGGATATTCACGAAATTAAAAAAGAATACTATCTGATTATGAACGGAATCAGCGCCGCGCTCAATATCGACCGGGAAGAGAACGGAATGTGGCTGAAAAATATTTTCCAGGTGCTGCAAGAAAGCGTCAGCTACGTCTTTGAGGGTTACGGGAAGAATATGGAAATTTCCACCGAGCTGGAAAAGAATTTTTATACCGACCGCCACTATTACCTGATGTCGGTGTTGCGCAATCTGATTAACAACGCGGCAGAGGCGGCTGGAGAAAAACACACCCATCTGCTGCTCAAGCAAAAAGAATCGGGCGAAAATGTTGAGATTACCGTACACGATGACTGCGGCGGTATCGACCCGGAATATCTGCCCACCATCTTTATGCCGGGATTTTCGACAAAGATTGATTATGAAACGGGAAAGGTCAGCCGCGGTTTGGGGCTGAGCCTGGTAAAAGATATTGTAGAATCGGAGCTGGGAGGAAAAATCGAGGTTCGCTCGCAAAACGGCTGCACCGACTTTATCCTGACAATCCCAAAGAAAAATTTGGAGGTAGCGGTAAAATGAAGTTTTACTTGATTGACGATGACGCAAGCGTATGTAATGTGCTGAAAATAATCATTCAGCAAAAAAAGCTGGGTGAAGTGTGCGGAATGGCGTCCAACGGGGTGGACGCGTTGGAGGACTTAAACTATGTCACGCCGGATATTATCATTGTGGATTTGCTCATGCCGATTATGGACGGGATTAACTTTGTAAAAAAGGCAAAGGAACAGTACCCCGACATCAGCTATGTTATGCTGTCGCAGGTCAGCAGTAAGGATATGATCAGTCAGGCGTACGAGTGCGGCGTTACCTTTTTCATTCAAAAGCCGGTCAACGGAATGGAAGTGGTGCGGGTGCTGACCAACGTGATTGACTCTATCCAGATGCGCAATACCTTTCAGCAGATGCAGTCGCTGTTTTTAAAGGACAACCCCAATCCTTCGTCGGATGCGCCCGTTTTGCCCGAGCTGCGTCTGCGGGAAGAACCGGCAGAAGAAAAACCGCACATCAAGAGGGTGCGCGCGGTGCTGCAACGCTTGGGCATACTCGGAGAAAGCGGAAGCAGCGATATCATCACTTTGGTGGATTATATGATAGAACAAGGGGCAGAATCGGGCAAGGTGACGGTTTCTCAGCTTTGCAGCAAGTTTAGCCCCGCAAATCCAAAGTCGATGGAGCAAAGAATCCGCCGCGCAGTCAATGCGGGGCTGCTGAATCTCGCCAATATGGGAATTGAAGATTATTCCAACGATACCTTTCATGATTTTGCCGGTTCCATTTACAGCTTCGAGCAGATTCGCAAAGAGATGGACTATATTCGGGGTAAATCAATGACGCACGGCAAGGTTTCGTTGAAAAACTTTTTAAATTCGTTGATTTTTTACTGCGGAAATTAAATAAAAACAATCGAAAGGGAGAATTTTATGGAACAGAAAAAAGCAAAAAGAACAGAGGAAGAAACAGAACAAAGAAAGGAACAGCGTTTTGTTATTCAGGACAGGCAGAGCTTTCCGGGCGGAACGCTGTGGGTTGTCATCGACACACAAACCGGTGTCAACTATCTGATTTCCGGCGGTATGGGGCTCAGCGGTATGACGCCCCTTGTAGACGAAAAGGGCAAGGTAATGGTTTCTAAAGAATACTTAAAACCGAAAAACAAGTCGGACGAGCCAAACGGGATAAAATAAGCTCCTTTTTGTACCGAAAAGACAAAGGAAAGAGAAAAAGAACAGAAAAAAGTTGCAGGAATCATTCGGGAAAAGGGAAAAAAGCTCGGGAAAGGCAGAGGAAACAAAACTTAACTGCCAATAAAAGTTAAGATTTTTTATGCATATTGTATAGGTGCCTATCCGGAAAAGACAAGGAAAAAGCGAAATTCTTTGTACATAGCGTCAGGTATTATGCTTTATAACTAAACAACTTTAACAAAGTTGCGTTTTTCCTCTTTTTTGACAAAATTCTTTTTGTAACTTTTTGTAGTTTTATAAACCCCGCGCCTATAATAAAGTCATCATCAGTCGAGGGGATATGCGATACGGGCATATCCGAAAAAGTAAGTTTTTATGGAGGTTTCGATTATGTTGACTATTCTTTCCGGAATGGGGTTCCTGCTCTTAACACTCGCGGTATTTTCCCTGTTCAGCTTAAAATTTCCAAAAGGCAGTCAGGCAATGTCCGGACTTGCAAATGCGGCAGTCGCTTCCTTTTTGATTGAAGCGGTGCATAAATACATCACCGGCGATTTGCTGGGAATTGCTTTCTTGGGTCAGGTCGGCGCGACAGCGGGCAGCCTGAGCGGCGTTGCGGCAGGCATCATGGTTCCGCTGAGCATGGGCGTCAATCCGGTGTTTGCGGTGGTAGGCGGTCTTGCCTGCGGCGGATACGGAATCCTGCCCGGCTTTATCGCAGGTTACCTGATTGGTTTGGTTGCTCCTTACATTGAAAAATATCTGCCCACCGGTTTGGATTTGATTCTCGGCTCCCTGACAATCGCTCCTCTGGCAAGACTGATTGCCTTCGCAGTTGACCCGGCAGTCAACTCGGTATTAAATTTAATCGGCGGCACCATCTCCGCAGCGGCAGACCAGTCCCCTCTGGTTATGGGATTTCTGCTTGGCGGTATCATGAAGATGATTTGTACCTCTCCGTTAAGCTCGATGGCTTTAACCGCAATGCTCGGTTTAACCGGCTTACCGATGGGTATTGCAGCGATTGCCTGCTTCGGCGGTTCGTTCACCAACGGTATGGTATTCCACAAGATGGGTTACGGCGACAAGAGCAACATCATCGCAGTTATGCTCGAGCCGCTCACCCAGGCGCACATCGTAACGGCGCACCCGATTCCGATTTTTGCCTCCAACTTCTTCGGCGGCGGCTTGGCAGGTTTGGCAGCAGCAGCTCTGGGCATTGTCAACAACGCTCCGGGTACTGCGTCCCCAATCCCGGGTATGATCGCTCCGTTCGGCTTTAATCCGGCAGGCAAGGTCATTCTGGCTCTGGTTTTGGCAGCAATCGGCGGTCTGGCAGCGGGTTATGTCGGCGGCACTGTATTCAGCGCATTGGAAAAACGCAAAAATGCGCCGAAAACACAGGTTGTTTACGGCGACCCTCTGGCAGAACAGGAAGAAGCATTTTAATTTCAGACAATTCCTTATCTCTTATTTATAATAATCCTCGTAAACTTACACCACGAGCCTGCACCGATTTCGGCGCAGGCTCGTGGTGTTTTTAAGATATGGTATTTTTAACCGCTTCAATCAGCGAAAGTTCGTCGGTGCGGTCGCAAAGCAGATGGTAAACCATTACGCCGCCAAAGCCGTTTTTCTTTACATATTCCGCCTTTTGTTCGGCAAGCTGCGGAGAGTTAAAGAAAACGTTTCCGCAAAGGTTGGGATTTTGCGGGTCGCAGGTTTGCGGGTCGATGTCCCGATAAAAAATCCATTGGGCAGAAGCGTCGGTCGGTCGCCCGTAGGCGGGAATCCCCAAAGAAAGGTCAGAGGGAGAAAATCCCAAAGCAACAAAGGAGTTAAGCGCATCGGCTGCCGTCTGCATGGTGCTGTGAAAACCGTTTTGGTCAAATTGGTCATATGCCATGATATGTACGCGGTCAATAGCCTCGACAGCTTGTTCGGAAAGGGCAGAACGGTTGGGGTAAAGGGCAACAGAAAGCGAGATTTCTCCCAAGCCCTGTTTCAGTTCGGATAATAACGCGGAAAAATCCTCCCATTCCTCGGGCAGAGGAAATTCCCAGTCAATGTCAATTCCGCTCAGCTTATACTCTGTGGCAAAAGAAACGATATTTTGTACTAAAACGGCTCGCTCCTCCGGTGTGTCAATCGACGCTCCGGCGGTGTCGGAGCGAATCAGCTCCCCTTTCGGATTTACGGTACACCACAAATCGGTAACACCCTTTAACCGGTTGTAACAGGAATCCAGCTCGGGGGAAATCTCAAGATTTCCCTCCGCGTTCCAGTAGACGCCGGTGTTTAAAATCAGATAATCCAGCTGTTTTATCAGCGGCAGATATTCCTCCGATAAGTCGGGCGCAGAGCCGACCGGCAGGTAAGAGCAGAGAGCTGCGCAAAATTCGGCGTCCGGCTGAGAATCGGTTGGGGCAGGAAGCTGTTTTTCTTGTTCGTCGGGCTGCTGTGCGTCGGAAAGAACGGTTGTCCGTTTGGGCACGGGTTCTTCTTTTTTATAAACGGAAGAACAGGAACAAAGGGTAAGTATCGCTAAAATCAAAGGGAGCAGTCGTCTTATCATACTGCCGCCTCCTGTCTTTGGGGAGGCGTTTCTTCCAAAATCTGTGGGCAGCTGCGCGCGTAGTGAAACAGGTACTGCTGCGCGATGCCGATATAATTTTCGGCGCATTTTGGCAGACCGTTCGGATAAAGGGCAGAAAAAACCCGCTTCATCCAAACGTCCGTCGGGCAGCATTCCAAACGGTAAAATCCGTAAAGCAGCGCGCAGTCCGCAACCTTCGGACCCACCCCGTAAATTTTCATCAGCTCTTTTTTTGCCTGTTCAAGCGGCAAAGTGCCGAGATTTTCAAAATCAATCTCCCGCAGGCTTACCTTGCGGGCAGCGTCGATTAAATATTTTGCGCGAAATCCGCAGCGCAGCACCGCCAAATCTTCGGGGGATAAGCCGGCAAGCGCGTCGGGAGAAGGAAAGGAAAAACACCCTTCCCCCAGCGGCTGCCCAAAATTTTGGCACAGCCGCTCGACAATCCCTTTGATTCGCTTAATGTTGTTGTTCTGGCTGATGATAAAGCAGCACAGCGCCTCCCAGCCGTTTTGGCGCAGAATACGGATGCCCGGGGCATAAAGGACAGCCTGCTTTAAAATATCGTCCCGAGACAGCTCAGCCTGAATTTGAGCGTAGTCAGTGTCCAAATCAAAAAACGGCTTCCACACCTGCTCAAAGGTTTGTCGGGAGGTGTTGTGAAACAGCAGCGCGCCGTCCTTTCTCTGGGAAACGGTGAGCGGGTGCCGTCCGGAAATTCCCCGCCAGGTTTGCTCGATTTCGGGCAGACAGTCGGCGGTCGGACATTCAGAAAAGGTAAAGCATTGTCCGCAGTCTAAGGTCTGCTCTAAGGAAAGGTTGTAACCCCCCTCGACAAGCAGCCCGCAGTCTAATTGGGTAAGATGCAGCGGCATGAAAAAACCTCCTTAACGGGAAAGACTAACGAAAGCGGCTGTTGTTTTTCTTTCCGCCTTTTTGATAGGAACTCTTTCCTTTTTTCTCAAACTTTTTGCGGTTGTTTTTATCATGATATTTTGTGTTGTTTTTCTGGCTGTTTTTTTCTCCTTTTTCGCCTTTGAAGGAGTTTTTGCGCTCCTCTTTGGGCAGATAGGATTCAAATCGTTCCGAGTAGGACTGCTTTTTGCGGGAAGCGTTGGACATTGGGCGACGCTCGCGGAAAGAATCGTTTCCCTTTCCGCCCGCTTTTTTTCCGCCTTTTCGTTCGTTGTTTTGATTTTTGGATTTTAACACGCTCACATGAACCTTTTTGCCGTTGATGCGGCAGTCCTGCATGGCAAACAAAACGTCCTCCGCCTGTTCCTGCGGGATTTCCACCACGGTGCTGTCCTCAAAGATTTCAATCTTTCCAATATCTCTGCCGGACAGGGAGGTGCGTTCGGCAATCGCCCCCACGATAAAGTTCGGAACCATGCGGGCATTATATCCGGCGTCAATCAGCAGTTTGACATAATCTTTCGGGGAGCGGCGTTTGTTTTCTCGGTTAAGTCCCTTGCCGTCCGGCAGATGCTTCATTTTAGAGCCGTAAAGCAGCTCCAGCGCGGCTGCCGCAATCTGTTCGGCAGAAAAAGCGGGGAAATCCTCTTTGGGGCAGCTCAGCGAGCGAACCGATTCCAAATACGGGAAGTCGGTTTTTTCAAGCAGTAAATTGCGCAGCTGTTCGACGCTCTCCTCCTGCTGCTTTTGCAGGATTTGCTCCGGCATCGGCACAGGGCAAAGCGTTGCCTCGGCTTTTGCGATGCGGGAAATCTGCTCCATCTGGCGCAGCTGGAAGCGTCCGCAGCACAGGGTAAAGGCGCGTCCTGTCTTTCCGGCGCGTCCGGTTCTGCCGATGCGGTGAACATAGTATTCGGCATTTTGCGGAATATCGTAGTTAAACACGCAGTTGATGTCGTCGATGTCGATGCCGCGGGCAGCAACGTCGGTGGCAACCAAAACAGAGGTTCTTCCTGCCTTAAACGAATCCATGACAGAGGTGCGCTGAGATTGTTTTAAATCTCCGTGCAGCCCCTCGGCGCGAAAACCGTGGTCGATTAACCATGCGCTCAGTTCCTCCACCATTCGTTTGGTGTTGCAGAAGATGATGGAGCGGGAAGGATTGTAGTAGTGCAGCAGCAGCGAGAGCGCGTCGTTTTTGCGTCCGGTCGGAATATCGTAATAGGACTGCTCGATGCTGTTTAACGCAACCTGGGATTTGTTGATTTCCACCAGCTTCGGGTCATGCTGATAGCTGCTGATCAGGTTCATGATTTCCTGCGGCATGGTCGCGGAAAACAGGACAGTCTGGCGCTGCTGCGGAGCCTGGGTCAATATCGTTTCGATGTCCTCGCGAAAGCCCATGCTCAGCATTTCGTCCGCTTCGTCCAGAATTACCATCTTCAGCTCCGATAACTTTAAGGTGTGCCGGCGCAGATGGTCCATCACTCTGCCGGGGGTTCCCACAACGATGTTTGCGTCCTTTAACTGCACGATCTGGCGCTCAATCGGCGCGCCGCCGTACACCGCGCACACATGGACGCCGTGGGTGTAGCGGGCAAGTTTTTTCAGCTCTTCGCAGGCTTGTACGGCAAGCTCGCGGGTGGGGCAAAGCAGAAGCACCTGCGCCATGCGGCGGTCTGTCTGCGGGTCAATCATCTGAATGGCAGGAATCCCGAACGCGGCTGTTTTTCCCGTTCCGGTCTGTGAGCGGCCGACAACATCAAAACCTTCTAAGATAAACGGAATACTCTGCGCCTGAATGGGGGTCGGCTCATGAAAGCCCATTTCCTTTACGGCGCGTCGGATTTGCTCGGTTAAGGGGAGGTGGTCAAATAAAATTGGATTCATAAAATTCCTTTCTGGATATTGTTTCTTAAAATACGAATGAATGACGATTGTTTTATAGTGTAGCATTTTGCAAAGAACGCTGTCAACGAAATCAAACAGGAATCCAAAGTCTTTGGAAAAAGGGGGAGAAGTAACCAAGAATCAGGGCTGATTTTTGGTTAAAACAGAATAAAATTGAAAAATCTGTAAAACCCTATTGACAATCTATGTTACATTGGTAATAATTATAGATGTGGATGTTTCTACAAATTTACAGACGAAGAGGGTCGGTGAAAACCATGTTCGACAAAATGAGAAGACTGCCGGATGCAGAACTGGAAGTAATGAAGGCGATTTGGGATAACACCCCGCCGATGTCAACCAACGATGTAATGAAAGTTGTCAGCAACGAAAAAAACTGGAACATTTCCACCCTGCTGACCTTGCTCTCCCGCTTGATTGACAGAGGTTTCTTGGCTTCCGAAAAGCGCGGCAGAGAAAGAATCTACTATCCTCAGGTAGAGCGCGAGGAGTACATGGAGTATGAAACCAAAAACTTCATCAAGAAATTGCACAAGAATTCTTTTATGAGTTTGGTAAACACTCTCTATGACAACAATGACCTGACAGAACAGGACATTGACGAACTTTCTCAGTGGCTCGAAGAAAAGAAGAACGGCTAAAAATAACAGGCGAAGAAATCCGAATGATTTCTTCGCCTGTTATTTTTTCTTGCAAATTTTACTGCGAATTTCCGGTTTTCTCGGTAAAAAACGCGCAGAAAAATAAAAATTTTAAGAAACTGTGTGATTGTTGCACATTTCTGTGCAACTTTTGGGGCAAAACGGGGTATAGGTGAAAAAGATATTTTTTAAAACAGCCAAAATAAACCGGAAGCAAAAAGAACCGATTAGAATCCTGAACTCCCAAGAAAAAAGCGAAAAAAATAAAAATTTTAAGGAGCTGTGTGATTGTTGCACATTTCTGTGCAACTTTTGGGGCAAAACGGGGTATAGGTGAAAAGGATATTTTTTAAAACAGCCAAAGGAAGACGAAGTTCTTAACCGAGATGCCCGCAATAAAAAAAGAGAGGCTCCGGAGAACCTCTCTTTTGGCGCAAACCGCTAATATTTCTTTAAGTTTGGCACAATGATGCCGATCAGCGCCCAGATGCAATGGAATAAAATCAAGTGCAGAATACTCAGATAGGAAAGATTTCCCATCAGAGAGAACAAAGCAACCAAGGCGTAGCCGACAACCAGGGAAATCATCTGGATTAAAACAGCCTGATCGATGGCAGTTTTTGCAGTCATACAATCTAATATAGCGGTTACCATCATGCGGGCAGAACCGATAAATCCGATTTTTGCGGGGGAACGGTCCTTTTCAGCGGTCAGCTCCGCATAAGCTTCGTGGAATTTGGCAGGCATTAACTTGACAAGCTCCAACGGGAAGTTGTAGGCAGCGTGGATTTTTTCCGCGGTAATGTTCGGGTCGGATGTATTGATAATCAGGTACATTCCGCGCGCCGCAAGTTCTTCCAGCTGTTCCTTGGTCGGGTTGTTCGGGCGGTAGCTGATGACAAACATCGCGGACAGCTGTCCGGAATTTGCAAGGTAAACAATGTTTTTTCTGTCCTTGACAAAGCGCATTTCATAATCTTTGCTCGGCACTTCGATGCCGTGGTTTACCATCAGTTCGCGGTTGCCGATCAGCACCCGTTTTCCGTCCACCCAAGCGGAAAGTCCCATCGAATCTTCATAAGTCACATTTTCCACAGGGCGCAGCATCGCTTTGTTGGAGCCGATAATCTTGTTAAATACGTCGGTCAGCATACCGTCGGTGTTGCAGACCACGCTGGCAGCGTCCAGAATCACCGAATCAATCTTGCTCTGGTCAAAGGGTTTAATTCCGTGCAGGATGATGTCGGACGGACGGAACAGGTCTTTTGCGTCCAGAACAACCGCTTCGGTGCGGGAAAAGGCTTCGATGGCAGAGTAGCCGGAAACCATCGCTCCGGAAGGAATCAGACGCTTGGAAAGGCGGTAAAGCGGGAGATTTGCCGCAATCGTAGAGGTAAGCGGCGCGCTGACGCACATAACCGCGGTAAAGGTGGAAACCGCAACGGCAATATCCTTGTTAAACAGGTAGGAAAGCACCGAAAGAATCACGCCCGCCAGCAGACAAATCGGCGCAAGCACACGGCTCATGTTTTCCGCATGGTCCTCGGAGTAGGAGTTGTCCAAAAAGCCCGAAAGGAAACGGCTGGTTTCCGGGTAGGCGATGGTGTATTCCTCCATCGACAGCCCTTTGGACATTTCCCGCAGCAGGGAGCGGTCGGTAAGGAAGACGGCGGCGTGTTTGAGCTTTTCGGAAGCCACCAGTTTAAAGTTATTTTGAATCCTTAAAATTACCAGCATTTTTCCCAGAAGGTTAAACAGAAGGACAAACAGCGCAACCGGGAAAAACAGGTACAGGTTGCTGCCAAAGTCCGCTTTGTCCGCGCTGAACAGGTCCGGCTTTACAATGTAACAGATTCCCTGCGCAAAGGCGCCCAGCAGGGCGAGCATCGGAAGGGTGTCGGTGTTGGCGCGGAACTTTAACATCGCAAGCAGTCCGCCGCCCACTGTGTTGGAGCAGACAAGCGCGCCGACAGCGCAGACTGCGCAGGAGGTAATCATGTAAGCGCGCATATTGCGTTCCGGCTGAATCAGGGTAGGCAGCGGGAGCAGTTCGCCCGCAATCTGAATATCTCTTGCGGCAAGGGCAAGGTAGAGCGAAACGCCGAACAGGACAACCATCACAACAATACGAATCAGCAGTCCCGTTTTGATGCTTTTCATGTCATGCAAGATGGCTTCTTTATCCTTGGGGGAGGAATAATCTTCTAATTCTTCCTCGCTTTCTTCCTCCGGAAAATCTTCCGGAATCGGAATTTCGGCAGAGGTCAGACGGGAAACCGGCTCGTCGCTGTCCTCGTCGTCGGGGTTCAGTTCCGGGTGCTTTTGAAACAGTCCCGATTTCTTTGCGCTTTTGCCCGGTTTTTGAGGTTTTTCTTCCGGCGCTTGGGCAGCGCGTTCCGACTCTTGACGGGCAGGCTGCGGGTTATCCTCTTCGGGGATATGAACTCGGAAATCGTTCTTTTTATCGGATTCCCGGTTTAATTCGGAAGCAAACAGAGGGGTCGCGGCAAACTCCTCGGTGACATCGGAGATGGAATCGTCGGAGAAAAATCCGTCCTGCTTTGCTTTGGCAGCCTGCTGCGAAACGGCAGCGGGTTCAAAATCCGGTTGAGGGGCAGGTCTTTCTTTTTCCTTTTTTCCTTTTCCGAACAGGGAAAAGTTTTTTTGCGGCTCGGATTTCTGCTTTTTGGAATCGGCTTCCGGCGGGGTGGTGGGTTCAATGTCGCCAAACGGGGTGTCAGCCTTCTGCTGCGGCAAATCCGCAGGCTGTTGGTCTAAAAAGAAAGATTCGGTAATCTCGTCCGAAGTAAAGTCCGGCTGTGCGGCAATTTCTTCCGCCTTTTTCTGTTCGGCGCGCCTTTGCTCTTCCTGTTGGCGGCGCAGCAGCTCGAGCTGCTCTTCCTCGCGGGTTTTTACCGTTTGATAATGGTTGGAAAGGGAGGAAAAGAAAACGCCGGTATTGTCCATCGAGGACGGGGCAGAGCGTTTTTGCTCCTGCGGGGCGGATTCCCTTTTTGCCTCTTTTACTTCCGCTGCCCGCAGCGTGTCAAAAGAAATCGACCGAGCCGCAAAGGATTCCTCGGGATTTTCCTCGGGGCGGGATTCGCTTTTTGCGGCGGGCTGTTTTTGCGGCGCGGGCGGCGGGGAAGGAAAGGAAAAATCTTCTATGTTTTCGGAAACAACACGCCGCGCGGGTCTTGCGGGGGCTGCGCTTTTGGAAGAGGTTTGGCGCGGTGCGTTTTGCTGCGCTTTTTTGGACTTGATTTCGCTTAAAATGTCGTCCACATTATATTGCTTGCTCATCGTATCTTCTCCTTACATTTTTATTTTTCCGACAGGAGATGTTATTTCTTCTTGCAGAAAGAGGGTAAATTGCCGCGCTGACGAACCGCTTCGTAGATAACGATTGCAGCGGCAACCGAAGCGTTTAGAGAGTTGACCTGACCGTTCATCGGCAGGGAAACAACAAAGTCGCAGTGTTCTTTGGTTAAACGGCTGACGCCGCTGCCTTCCGCGCCCACTACAACGCCGATGGGTCCGCCCATGTCGGCAGAACACCACGGCTGACCGTCCATATCCGCACAGAAAATCCACAGACCTTTCTGCTTGAGCTCCTCAATGGCAGAAACGATATTCGGCACGCGGACAACCGGCATATATTCCACCGCGCCCGCAGAGGTTTTGGCAACGGTAGCGGTCAGTCCTACGCCGCGGCGTTTCGGAATGATAACGCCGTGCGCGCCCGCAGCCTCGGCGGTACGGATGATGGCGCCTAAATTGTGCGGGTCCTCGATGTTGTCGCAGATGATGATAAAAGGCGGCTGATCTCCGGCTTTTGCAAAGATGTCTTCCATTGTGGAAAAGTCGTGGCAGGCAGCCATCGCAGCCACTCCCTGATGTACCACGCCGTCGCACAGGGTGTCCAGCTTCTGCTGGGCGGCGTCTTTAATCGGGATTCCGTTTTCTTTGGCAAGGGCGATGATTTTCCCCATGCTGCCGCGCTCGGCTCCCTTTAAAATGTAGATGCAGTCAATCGGGCGTCCTTTTTTGAGCGCTTCGGTTACTGCGTTTCTTCCGGCGATGACCGAACTTTCGGTATTTTTGTTTTCAAATGTAAAATCTTTGGGCACTTGTGATTCCTCCGAAAAAATATGTCAAAATAAAAAATGAATCCGTCCTGCCCGACGGTTCCTCTTTAAAAAAAGGGAGCAGCCGGGCAGAGGGAAAGGATATAAAAATATTATACCATATTTTACAAGGATTTCCATGACAAATATGGGGGATTGAGAAAAAAGTTTTTCTGTTTTCAAAGCGTACAAAATCACCATACCCGTACCTTTCGGAGAGAATCAGTGAATCAAAAGCAGGGTGAAGCCGGAACCGGCAGCGGCAGAAAGCAGCAAAACCAGGGCAGAAAACCAGAATCTGCCTTTGCGGGAATACAAAAATTTCGGCTTTGCCCCATGCAGCAGCGGCGAACGGATTGTGTTTAAAAAGTTCTGCGCCTGATTTTCCAGTATTTTTCCGCCGGAATCGGCATGATTATCCTTGACATACAGTACTGCGCGCTCAAAATAAGGGTTTTGGGTATCGTTGATTTCGATAATTCTTTTGTTTGTTCCGCGTACCATCTTTTCCCGCCTTTCTTTTTTGTGAGAAGTTGAATTGAAGTGTTGAAAACTATGTTGATAATGTTGAAAATATTAAAAAACAGCGTAATTATCCGAATTGTATAACAAAATTCGACGGATTAAACGGAGAAACAGAATAAATTGTTTAAAACTTCGTTGAAAATGTGGAAAGAAACGATAAATAAAGGAATTTTATTCTTTGAAAAAGATGTTGATAAGTGGGATATTAAATTTACAAACAGTAATATTTCGAAAGAATACAGACAAAATCGGGGAGGAAGGCTGACTTTGCTGCCTGTATTATGGGAAGAACAGAGGGTTTTACACAGCGATTATAAAAAATGTTGGAAACTTTTTGTTGAAAAAACTGCCGGAGAAAGAGGAAGAAAAAAGAAACGGAAGAAAAATTGTAAAAGTTTTTCGGTATGTTATTGACATTTAAGTAGAAAAGAGTACAATATTTTTGTAGATTTAATATAATTTCGCAAAGAGCTATATAGAACATTTGCTGCGAGTTTTAGGTTTCAACAAAACCGATTGATTTTTTATAGGATTCGGGAGGTTATTTTTTATGAAACGTGAAGGACAAATCAGTGTAAATTCAAAGAATATGTTTCCGATTATAAAAAAGTGGCTGTATTCGGACAAGGACATTTTTTTAAGAGAGATTGTTTCCAACGGCTGCGACGCGATTAAAAAGCTGGAAAGCCTGCGCGGAATCGGAGAAGCTCAGCAGGAGGAAGGGTACTGCCCAAAGGTTATTGTAACGATTGACAGTGAGAAGAAGCAGTTAATCGTATCCGATAACGGAATCGGCATGACCGAGGACGAGGTGGAGCGTTATATCACCCAGATTGCCTTTTCCGGAGCGGAAGAATTTTTGGAAAAATATAAGGAAAAAACCGAAGAAAGCGCGGGAATCATCGGACATTTCGGTCTGGGATTTTACTCTGCCTTCATGGTATCCGACAGTGTAGAGATTGAAACACTGTCCTATCAGCCGGGCGCGCAGCCGGTTCACTGGGTTTCTTCGGGAGAAGAAAGTTATGAAATCAGCGACGGCGTGCGCACCGAACACGGAACCACCATCATCATGAACATCACGGCGGAGGAAGAAGAATTTTTGCAGGAAAGCCGCATCCGCGAGATTTTGCATAAATACTGCCAGTTTATGCCTTATGAGATTTATCTCAACCCGCATGACGAGGAGCGTCCGGTTTATGACAAGGACGGAAATGTTGAAAAGAACGAGGACGGCACCGAGAAAAAACGCATTGTAAAACCGATGCCGGTCAACGATACCCAACCTTTGTGGCTGAAAGCGCCCAAAGACTGCACCGACGAGGAGTACAAGGCGTTTTATCAGAAGGTATTTATGGACTTTAACGAGCCGCTGTTCTGGATTCACCTGAATGTGGATTATCCGTTTAACCTCAAGGGTATTCTGTATTTCCCCAAACAGGTAAACAAACTGGAGGTTGTTCCCGGTCAGGTGAAACTGTTCAGCAATCAGGTATTTGTTGCGGACAATATCAAGGAGATTATCCCGGAATTTCTGCTGCTGCTCAAAGGCGTAATTGACTGCCCGGATATGCCGCTGAATGTATCGCGCAGCTTTTTGCAGAATGACGGGGAAGTGCAGAAGATTGCCCAGCACATCACCAAGAAGGTTTCGGATAAACTGCATCAGATTTTTAAAAACGAGCGGGAAACCTATGAGAAATATTGGAACGATATTTCTGCGTTTATCAAATTCGGCTGCGTAAAGGACGAAAAGTTCTATGACCGCATGAAGGACATTATTCTGCTGAAAACCATCGACGGCGAATATAAAACATTGGAAGAATATCCAAAGGGCGAGGATAACAAGATTTACTATGTTACCGATGAAAATCTTCAGGCGCAGTATATCTCGATGTTCCGTGAAAACGGCTTGACTGCGGCGGTGCTGACCCATGTGATTGACCCGCATTTTATCAGCCTGCTGGAATATAAAAATCCGGAACAGATGAAGTTTTTGCGCATTGACTCGGATTTGGGAGAAGCGCTGAAGGTGGCGCAGTCCGAAGAAGCGAAGGAAGCGGACAAGACGCAGAACGAAGCGCTGATTGAATGTTTTAAAAAGAACCTTAATCAGGATAAATTGCAGTACCAGGTAGAAAGCCTGAAAGCGCAGGGCACGCCCGCTGTCATTTTACTGTCCGAATATGCCCGCAGAATCCAGGATATGAGCCGCGTGCTGGGCGAGAGCTTTGCCGACCAGACCCAGATGACGCTGGTGCTGAACAGCGAAAACCCGATTATCCGCAATATTCCGAATTTAAAGGAAGAGGAACAGAAGCTGGTTTGCGAACACATTTACGATTTGGCTTTCATGGCGCACAAGCCGCTCAGCGCGGAGCAGATGTCCCGCTTTATTGAGCGAAATGTAACGCTGCTCAACCTTTTCACCGAAGAAAAAGAAAGCAAATAACGGTTTTTTAAATCCCGAACCGAATTTCGGTTCGGGATTTGCTTTCATGACGGAAAAAGAATGGAAAGAAAAGGAATTTTGTGTTATATTTAAGAAAAAGACCGACCTTAAAACAGGAAAAGAGGGACAGCAAGATGACCGAGCAGGAAAACAGATTATCCGAGCTGATGGAACAAAGCAGCCGCATTGTTTTTTTCGGCGGGGCAGGGTGCAGCACCGAATCGGGACTGAAGGATTTTCGCAGCGACGACGGGTTGTACGGGGAGCAGGAGGAGAAAAAATATCCGTATCCGCCCGAAACGATGCTCAGCCACACCTTTTTTCAAAGGCACACCGAGCAGTTTTTTGCGTATTACTTTGACAAGATGGTTTATCCGCAGGCAAAGCCGAACCCCGCGCATTTTGCGCTGGCAAAGCTGGAGCAAATGGGAAAGCTGGCGGCGGTAATCACCCAGAATATTGACGGGCTGCATCAGTTGGCGGGCAGCAAGCGGGTGTATGAGCTGCACGGAAGCGTACACCGCAACACCTGTATGAAGTGCGGGAAACGATACACCTTACAGCAGATGCTTGAGAAAAAAGGAGAAGGGATTCCGCGCTGCGCCTGCGGAGGAATCATCAAACCGGACGTGGTACT
This sequence comes from uncultured Oscillospiraceae bacterium, assembly GCA_905197685.1. GTDB lineage: Bacteria > Bacillota > Clostridia > Oscillospirales > Ruminococcaceae > Negativibacillus. The sequence continues at coordinate 23,489 of CAJJZS010000009.1, forward strand.
GTATGAGGAAAGCCTGGACGCGCAGGTGCTGCAAAAGGCAATCCGCAGCATAGAGAGCGCAGATTTTATGATTGTGGGGGGAACCTCGCTTGCGGTTTATCCCGCGGCGGGACTGCTGCAATACTATTCGGGGCGGGAGCTTGCGCTGATTAATAAAACGCAGACCCCGTATGACAGGCGCGCCTCGCTGGTGATTCGGGACAGCATCGGGAAAACGCTTTTTCATGCGGTAAATCGGCTTTTCCCGGAGGAATAAGCAATTTTGGAGAGCGGGGGATAAATTTATCCTGTTTGACTTGACTCAGCTGCGTTTGAATAGTAAAATGAAAAGGAACCCCGAAAAGTTTGAAAAGACAGAAAGGATATTGGGAAATTATGAAAGTAAGAATTCCGAAACACAGAGAATTTGTCATCAATTTGGAAAAAACCGCCGAGGAAAGACGCGACGAGTGCTGGGAAAAGCTGGAAGCGATTCTGGAAGAGTATAAAAAGCAGGGCAAATCGGTTTACACCCCTACCTTCATTGAGGACAATGAGGATAAGGTAAAAGCCTTGCAGCAAGAATACGGTTTTGAGTACACCATTGAACTGAAATAGTTCGGGCGGCGGGGAAACGTTTCCCGCCGTTTTTCTGTTTTGTTTTTTATCTCGCCCGATTTCTCCAAAGATTGACAGGAGAATGAGAGAATTTTTAAAATAGACATAATTTATTTAAAGAAAGAGCCGCATAAGGTTTGACAAAACCGTGTTTGCCGATGTACAATAACATAGATATACTGTTTGTTTTTTTCTTATAAAAATATAGGCGCTGTCAGCAGCCTTCAGACAGGGTATTCGATTTTTCAAAAATAAAGAGATAATTTCCCAAGGAATGCCGCAGGGCAAACTGTTTTTAATAAAATGAGGTGTAAAGTAACATGGGATTGATGGATAAAATTTTCGGAACCTATTCCGAAAGAGAATTAAAGAGAATCTACCCGATTCGGGATAAGGTTTTGGCTTTGGACGAACAATTTACCAAAATGAGCGACCAGGAACTGAAAGCGATGACCCCAAAGCTCAAGGAGCGCCTTGCTAACGGGGAAACGCTGGACGATATTCTGCCGGAAGCATTTGCTACCTGCCGCGAAGCTGCATGGCGTGTTTTGGGCTTAAAGCACTTCCCGGTACAGATTATCGGCGGTATCGTGCTGCATCAGGGACGAATTGCAGAGATGAAAACCGGTGAAGGTAAAACCCTGGTTGCAACTCTGCCGGTGTACTTAAACGCGCTGACCGGAAAGGGCGTTCATGTTGTTACCGTCAACGATTACCTTGCAAAGCGTGACTCGGAAGAGATGGGCAAGGTGTACCGCTGGCTGGGACTTACCGTGGGTCTGGTAATCCACGATATCGAGCCTTCCGACCGTCAGAAAGCATATCAGGCGGACATTACCTACGGAACCAACAACGAATTCGGTTTTGACTATCTGCGCGACAATATGCAGATTTACAAAGAAAACAGAGTACAGCGCGGACATTATTATGCAGTAGTGGACGAGGTTGACTCCATCTTAATCGACGAGGCGAGAACCCCGCTTATCATTTCCGGCAGAGGCGACAAGTCCACTGACCTGTACAAGATTGCCGACCGCTTTGCAAGAACCCTGAAGATGTACAAGGTAAAAGAGCTGGACGATAAGGAAGAACATGACGACGTCATTGACGCCGACTATATCGTAGACGAAAAGGCAAAAACCGCAACCCTGACCAAATCCGGCGTAAAGAAAGCCGAGGAATATTTCGGTCTGGAAAACCTGATGGATATGGAAAACTCCACCATTCAGCACCACATCAATCAGGCAATTAAAGCCCACGGAACCATGCAGCGCGATATTAACTACGTGGTAAAGGACAACGAGGTTATGATCGTTGACGAGTTTACCGGACGTATTATGAACGGACGCCGTTACAGCGAAGGTCTGCACCAGGCAATTGAGGCAAAGGAAGGCGTTGAGGTAAAACGCGAATCCAAGACACTTGCTACCATCACCTACCAGAACCTGTTCCGTATGTATGAAAAGCTGTCCGGTATGACCGGTACCGCGATGACCGAGGAGCAGGAATTCCGTGAAATTTACGGTATGGACGTTATCGAAATCCCGACCAACAAGCCGGTTATCCGTAAAGATATGCCGGACGTTGTATACAAAACCGAAAACGGTAAATTTAACGCGGTTGTGGAACAGGTAAAGGAATGTCATGAAAAGGGACAGCCTGTCCTGGTAGGTACCGTTTCGATTGAAACTTCCGAACGCTTGAGCGCATTGCTCAAACGCCACGGAATCAAGCATCAGGTACTGAACGCAAAATACCACGAAAAAGAGGCGGAGATTGTCGCACAGGCGGGTCAGTACGGAGCGGTTACCATCGCAACCAACATGGCAGGTCGAGGCACCGACATTATGCTGGGCGGTAATGCGGAGTATCTGGCGAAGAACCAGATGAGAAAAGAAGGATATTACGAGGAACTGATTGTAGAAGCGACCGGTTTCGGCGATACCGACAACGAAGAGATTATCGAAGCGCGCAAACGCTTTACCGAGCTTTCCAAAGAGTTTAAAGAAAAGCTGCGTCCGGAAGCGGAAAAGGTAAAGGAAGCGGGCGGCTTGTTCATCGTCGGTACCGAGCGTCATGAATCCAGACGTATCGACAACCAGCTGCGCGGACGTTCCGGCCGTCAGGGCGACCCGGGCTGTTCGAGATTCTATCTCTCTCTGGAAGACGATTTGATGAGATTGTTCGGCGGCGACCGCATCAATGCGATGATGGATTCTCTGAAAATTGACGAGGATATGCCGATTGAAAATAAAATTTTGACCAATACCATTGAAAATGCCCAGAGCAAGATTGAGGGCAGAAACTTTGGTATTCGTAAAAACGTATTGCAGTTTGACGACGTTATGAACAAGCAGCGTGAGATTATCTACGCGCAGCGAAACAAGGTTCTGGACGGGGAAAACCTGAAAGATTCTGTTCTTTCCATGATGGACGAAACCGTTGATTCTGCAATCGCGATGTATATGCCGGAGGGCGTGGAGCCGGAACACTGGAACATGGAAGGCTTCCGCAACTACTTTATCGGTATTATTGCAGGCGACCTGCTTGAGGTGGAAGAAAAAGACCTCAAGGATTTGGATAAAAAAGCTCTGGCAGAGCAGATGAAAGAAAAGGTACACGAGGTGTACGCAAAACGCGAGGAAGAGCTGGGCGAAAATATTACCCGCGAACTGGAGCGCGTTGTTCTGCTTAAAGAGGTTGATACCAAGTGGATGGACCATATCGACGCGATGGATGAACTGAAGAAAGGCATCTATCTGCGTTCTTACGGTCAGAAAGACCCTGTTGTGGAATACCGTATCGAAGGCTTTGATATGTTTGATGAAATGATTGCGGGAATCCGTGAGGAAACAGTGAAGATTCTGCTGTTGGCTCCGTTCCGCAAACCGGCTGCCGGTCAGGTACAGGAAGCGCCGAAGCGCGAACAGGTTGCAAAACCGACTGCGACCAGCTCCGACGGAACCGTGGCTCCGGCAACCATCAAGCGTCAGGGCAAAAAGGTGGGCAGAAATGACCCATGTCCGTGCGGCAGCGGAAAGAAATATAAAAACTGCTGCGGCAGACAGTAATCTGCGCATCAGATAAAAATGACCGGAAGTGAAGAAGTCTATCCCATGTAGTCTTGTATTGCTTCCGGTCTTTTGTTTTTGTATCATCGTTCCCCCTTTGGGGACTGATAAAAATAATCCAATATCGGAGGTGTGATGCAGAACAATGAATATCACAGATGACCGCATCAAGTTTTTAAAGCTGCTTTCGGAAAAATACCGAACCAGGCAGCAGGTGTGTACGGAAATCATCAATCTTCAGGCAATTTTAAATCTGCCCAAAGGCACCGAACATTTTATGAGCGACCTGCACGGGGAATACGAAGCGTTTTATCATATTCTCAATAATTCGGCAGGGGTGATTCGGGAGAAGGTGGATCTGCTTTTTGAGGATATTCTTACTGCGAAGGAGCGTTCCGGTCTGTGTACGCTGATTTACTATCCGCAGGAAAAACTGGAAAAGGTGAAGGAGGAGGGGCGATGCACCGAGGACTGGTATCGCTTTACCTTGCAGAGGCTGATCGACCTTGCCAAAATGCTCTCCTCAAAATATACCCGCTCCAAGGTGAGAAAAGCGATGCCTTCCGAGTACAGCTATATTTTAGATGAACTGCTGCACGCTCAGGCAGACGAGGACAACAACCAGTTTGTGTATCACCAGAAGATTATCGACACCCTGCTGCGTTTGGGGGAAGGGGACGATTTTATTATCGCGCTTTCCAGTTTGATTAAACGGCTGGCGGTGGACCATCTGCATATTGTGGGGGATATTTTTGACCGCGGTGAGCGTCCGGACGCAATTTTGAATATGCTGACAGAGCATCATTCGATTGATATTGAGTGGGGAAATCACGATATTCTGTGGATGGGAGCCGCCTGCGGCAGCCAGGCCTGTATTGCGGCGGTGGTGAAAAACTGCCTGTCCTACAACAACATTTCGGTGCTGGAACAGGGGTACGGAATCAGTCTGCGTCCGTTGGTGCTGTTTGCAGAGAAAACCTATGATGAGCCCGACCCGACCAAAGCGGCGAAAAAAGCAATCTCAATCATTTTGTTTAAGCTGGAGGGGCAGATTATTCGCCGCAACCCGGATTACGGAATGGAAAGCCGGCTGCTGCTGGATAAGGTGGATTATGACAATGCGACAATAGAGATTGACTCAACAGTGTATCCGCTGAAAGAGAAGAAATTTCCGACGGTCAACCGGATTGACCCTTACGCGCTCAGCTCGGAGGAACGGCAGATTATGGATGAACTGGAGCGGCTGTTCTGCGAAAGCGAGCAGCTTAACCGCCATGTGACCTTTTTGTACCATCACGGCAGTATGTACCGATGCTTTAACTCAAATCTGCTGTTCCACGGCTGTGTGCCGTTGGACGAAGACGGAAACTTAAAGGCGCTTTGCTTTGACGGCAGGGTTTATCAGGGAAAAAGTTATATGGATTATGCGGACAGCATGGCAAGAAAAGCCTATTTTTCCAATCACCGCTCTCAGGAGTGCATAGACTTTATGTGGTATTTGTGGTGCGGCAGCAACTCCCCGCTTTCGGGCAGAGTTGTAAAGACCTTTGAACGGACATTTATCGAGGACGAAAGCACTTGGAAGGAGCCGAAAAATCCGTATTATCGCTATCAGGATTCGGAGCCGGTGTGCCGGATGCTTTTGCGGGAGTTTGGGCTGTATTCGGAAGAATCCCACATTATCAACGGTCACACGCCGGTTCATGTGAAGCAGGGGGAAAATCCGCTGAAAGCAAACGGCAGGCTGATTGTGATTGACGGGGGATTCTGCAAAGCCTACCAAAAGACAACGGGAATCGCCGGATATACTTTGATTTTTAATTCACACGGAATGAGGTTAAAATCCCATCAGCCGTTTCAGGGAATGGAGGCGGCGCTGTCGGAGAATCTGGACATTGATTCACGCTCCGAGCAGATTGTGACCTTAAAGCATCGGTGCATGGTAGCGGATACCGACACCGGAGTAAAGCTAAAGGAACAGATTGCCGATTTGGAGGATTTGCTGACCGCTTACCGGGAAGGCTTAATCCCCACAAACGAATAAAACGCAAAAACAAAAAAGAACCGGAAATATTCCGGTTCTTTTTTTGTTTATAATCTGGACTGAAAATCTTCGTAGCCAAATTGTTTTACCAACCAGCCTTGACCGTCTTTATCCCGCCAAAGGATGGAGGGCAGAGGCATTCCATTAAAGGTGTTGGTTTTTACCATTGTATATAAAGCCATATCCTCAAAAACGAGTTTGTCGCCCTCTGTGAGCGGTTTGTCAAAGGAGTAATCGCCGATGACATCGCCCGCAAGGCAGGTAGGACCGCCCAGACGATAGGTGTACGCCTTTTCTCCGGCTTGGGCGCTGTGCATCAGCGGGGGGCGATAGGGCATTTCCAAAACATCCGGCATATGGCAGGCGGCGGAGGTATCCACAAGAGCGATATCCATGCCGTTGCGCAGTGTTTCCAGAACGCTTGTTACCATAAATCCGGCATGATAAACCACCGCTTCTCCCGGTTCCAGATAAACCTGTACGCCATAGGTATCCTGAAAATGGGTGATGACACCGATTAAGCGTTCGATATCGTAGTCGGGGCGGGTGATGTGATGTCCTCCGCCGAAATTAACCCATTTTAAACCATGCAGATACTTTCCGAATTTTTCCTCAAAGGCTGCTGCGGTTGTCTGCAAATCGTCCGAGTTTTGTTCGCACAGAGTGTGGAAGTGCAGACCGTCCAGCAGGGGGAGCAGGGATTCGTCAAAGTTTGCAAGGGTGGTTCCCAGTCGGGAGCCGGGCGAACAGGGGTCATACATGGCATGACCGTCCTGGGTGGAGTGTTCGGGGTTAACACGCAGTCCAACCGATTTTCCGGCAGCTTTTGCGCGCTGCGCATATTTTCTGAGCTGATTGGGCGAGTTAAACACAAAGTCGTCGGCAACCTTGAGCAGCTCTTCAAACTCGTTTTCACGATAGGCAGGAGAGAAAACATGGGTTTCTCCCCCAAAGTAATCGTGACCGAGCTTTGCTTCATACAGTCCGCTGGCAGTGGTTCCCGCAAGATATTCCCGAATGACAGGATAAACCGAGTACATCGAAAAAGCCTTTTGCGCCAGCAGAATCTTGCAGCCGGTGCGGTCGCAAACCGATTTTAAAACAGAAAGGTTGCGGCGCAGGCGGGTTTCGTCCACCAGAAAATAGGGTGTTTCAAATGATTCTAAGCAGATTTTTTCCATTAGTCTACCAGTACCGGGTCACGGTTTTCTTTCCACGGCAGTCCCCATTTATTCAGAGCATCCATGAACGGGTCCGGATCAAACTCTTCCATATTGTGAACGCCCGGTTTGTTCCATTTGCCGTTCATAACCAGCATAGCGCCGATCATGGCAGGAACGCCTGTAGTGTAGGAAACAGCCTGAGAGCCGACCTCTTTGTAACATTCTTCATGGTCGCAGATGTTGTAGAGGTAGTAGGTCTTTTCTTTTCCGTCTTTTTTGCCGCGGAAGATACAGCCGATGTTGGTTTTGCCCTTTGTTCTCGGACCTAAGGAAGCCGGGTCCGGCAGAACCGCTTTGAGGAACTGGAGCGGAATGATTTCCTTACCTTCATACATGATTGGTTCGATGGAGGTCATGCCGACATTTTCCAGACATTTTAAGTGGGTGAGGTAGCTCTGACCAAAGGTCATGAAGAAGCGGATGCGCTTGATGCCCGGGATATTTAAAGCAAGGCTTTCAATCTCTTCATGGTGCAGCAGGTACATATCTTTCTGACCCACGCCATCGAAGTTATATTCGCGTTTGATTTCCATCGGTTCGGTTTCTACCCAATGACCGTCTTCCCAGTAGGAGCCGTTTGCGGAAACTTCACGGATATTGATTTCAGGGTTAAAGTTGGTAGCGAACGGATAGCCGTGGTCGCCGCCGTTGCAGTCGAGGATATCAATGTAGTTGATTTCATCAAATTCGTGTTTGAGCGCGTAAGCGGAGAATACGCTGGTAACGCCGGGGTCAAAGCCGCTGCCAAGCAGAGCGGTGATGCCTGCTTTTTCAAAGCGTTCGCGGTAAGCCCACTGCCAGCTGTATTCAAATTTTGCGGTATCTTCCGGCTCATAGTTTGCGGTATCGACATAGTGTGTTTTGGTAGCAAGGCAAGCGTCCATGATGGTTAAATCCTGATAAGGCAGAGCAAGGTTTAACACAACGTCCGGTTTTACCTCGTTGATTAAAGCAATCAGCTCGTCAACATTGTCCGCATCTACCTGAGCGGTGGTGATTTTGGTTTTGGTGGTGCCTTCCAGCTTTTCTTTTAAGGCATCGCATTTGGATTTGGTGCGGCTGGCAATGCAAACTTCCTCAAAAACTTCGCTGTTCTGACAGCATTTGTGAATTGCAACGGAGGCTACGCCGCCGCAGCCGATAATCAATACTTTTCCCATAACAAGGACCTCCTGACAAGAAATTTATTTTTGAAATGCAAGAAGCATTTCTCTTACGATTTTACAAGCGACGATAGTAGAAACGCCGCTTTGGTCATAGTGTGGGCTGAGTTCGTTGACATCGCAGCCCACAATGCGCAGCTCGGAGCAAACGGCAGTTGCTGCGCGGCGCAGCTCGTCGAAGCTGACGCCTCCCGGTTCGGGAGTTCCGGTTCCGGGGAAAACAGACGGGTCCAACACATCCAAATCAAGGGTGAAATAAACCGGTTTTCCTTTTAACTGTTCGATGACCTGCGGCAGGGTGGCAAAGTCAAAGCGGTTTGTTTTGACGTGACCTCTGCCCCATTCAAACTCTTCCCGGTCGCCGGAGCGGATTCCGAACTGGAAGATGCGGTTATCACCGACAATATCCCAGCAGCGGTGAAGAACACAGGCGTGGGAGAGCTGCGCGCCAAGATAATCGTTGCGCAGATCGGCATGAGCGTCAAAGTGAATGATATGCACATCGGGGAATTTTTCGGCAACCGCGCGAAATGCGCCCAGAGTGACAAGGTGTTCTCCGCCCAGCATAAAGGGGCGTTTGTGAGAGGACAGGATTTGACGGGTTTGCTCGGTGATTGCATCTAAAGCGGCATTGGTATCGCCAAAGCACAGTTCTAAATCGCCGACATCGACAACATCGCCGTCAAACAGGTCGCGGTCCTGATACGGACTGTAACTTTCAATACCGTAGGATTCTCTGCGGATTGCCCCGCTGCCGAAGCGGGTTCCCGGGCGGTAAGAGGTGGTAGAATCGAAAGGTGCGCCGAACAGTACGGTGGAAGCGAAGTGCCAGCCGGTATCGCACCCCATGAAAACTTCAACATTTTTATTCAACATTTTTCAAAAGCTCCTCAACATAGGCGGGCAGATAAAACGCTCCCTTGTGTAATGTGGTTGTGTAGTACTGACAGGAAAGACCGCGCAGATTCCATTTGGCTTCCTGCAAGTCTTTCAGCGGGTGATATTTTTTGGAGGCAAAGCCGAACAGCCAATGTCCCGACGGATAGGTAGGAATGTGCGCTTGATAAACGCGGCTGATGGGGAAGGATTCTACAATGCGTTTATGCGCCCGCTGACAAGCGGTTGCGTCCTCATCATAGAACGGACTTTCATGCTGATTGACCATAATGCCGTCCTCTTTGAGCGCCTTGTAGCAGTTTCCGTAAAACTCGCGGGTGAATAATCCTTCGCCCGGACCGAACGGGTCGGTGGAATCGACGATGATTAAATCGTAATAATCTTCGCAGGTGCGGACAAATTTCAGTCCGTCCTCATAGTGAATAGAAACTCTTGGGTCATCAAAGCGACAGGCGGTTTGCGGCAGATATTTTTTGCAGACCTCCACAACCAGCTCGTCAATCTCGACCAAGTCGATATGCTCGATTTCGGGATAACGGGTCAGCTCTCGAATGACGCCGCCGTCGCCGGCTCCGATTACCAGCACATTTTTTACACAGGGATGCACTGCCATCGGCACATGGGTAATCATTTCATGGTAGATAAACTCGTCCTTTTCGGTCAACATCATATAACCGTCCAAAGTAAGAAAGCGTCCGAATTCGGGAGAATCAAAGACATCGATTCGCTGAAATTCGCTTTTTCCGCTGTACAGCTGACGATCTACCCGAATCGAGAGCTTTACATTTGGGGTTTGTAATTCGGAAAACCAATATTCCATCTTGTCTTAAACTCCTTTCAGAACATTCAGTCTTTGGATTTGCGCGTCTTCGGGACCGGTCATCGAGCATCCCTTGAGCTTTGCATATTCAATATAGTCCAAAATATCGCCGGTAATTCGTTCGCCCGGGGCAAGAATCGGGATTCCCGGCGGATAGCACATAACAAATTCGCTGCAAATTCTGCCTTCGGTTTCCCGCAGCGGCAGAGATTCTTTTTCGGCATAGAAGGCGTCCTGCGGGGAAACGGTAACCTCGGGGTCGATGTATTCCTGCTTCATCAAATCGGCTTTATCCTTTTTGCCGAAGCGGCGGCGAACCTCGGACAGCGCGCCGACCAAACGCTCGACGTCCCGTTTGCGGTCGCCGATGGAAAGGTAGGCGAGCAGGTTGCCCAAATCGCCGAACTCAATCTGAATATCATATTCGTCGCGCAGAAGGTCATATACCTCGATGCCGGCAAGCCCGATGTCAAGGGTGTTGACCGCTAACTTGGTAACATCAAAATCATAGATGCTGTCGCCGTTAATCAGTTCTTTGGAGTAAGCGTAATAGCCGCCGATTGCGTTGATTTCTTTTCTGGCATATTCGGCAAGTTCCACAACCCCGGCAAACGCCTCTTTGCCGCGCAGGGCAAGATTACGGCGGGAAATATCCAGGCTGGACAGCAACAGATAGGAGCCGCTGGTGGTTTGCGTAAGGTTGATAATTTGGCGGACATAACCTTCGTGCATGGCGGGACCGGTGAGCAGAATCGAGCTTTGGGTCAGGCTGCCGCCCGATTTGTGCATTGAAACCGCAGCCATATCCGCTCCTGCCGCCATAGCGGAAACGGGCAGATTTTCTCCGAAATAGAAGTGTGTTCCGTGCGCTTCGTCCGCAAGGCACAGCATACCGTGTTCATGGGCGAGCTTTACAATCTCTTTCAAATCGGAGCAGATGCCGTAGTAGGTGGGGTTGTTTACCAGAATTGCTTTGGCATCGGGATTGGCAAGGATTGCTTTTTTTACTTCGGACACCTTCATGCCAAGAGGGATACCCAGACGGGAGTCACATTCGGGGTTCACATAAACCGGAACGGCGCCGCACAAAACCATCGCGCCCATAACGCTGCGGTGGACATTGCGGGGAAGGATAATCTTTTCGCCGCGTTTTGCAACCGAAAGCACCATCGCCTGAACGGCGGAGGTGGTTCCGCCCACCATCAAAAAGGCGTGGGCAGCGCCGAATGCTTGCGCGGTCAGCTCCTCGGCTTCTTTGATAACAGAAACCGGATGGCACAGGTTATCAAGAGGCTTCATCGAGTTTACATCCATGCCGACGCATTTTTCGCCTAACAGCGCGACCAATTCCGGATTTCCTCTGCCGCGTTTGTGCCCGGGTACGTCGAACGGAACAACCCTCATTTTTCGAAAATTTTCAAGAGCCTCGTAGATGGGAGCGCGGCTCTGGTCAAGATGATTCATTCTGTGACCCCCTTCAATCGAATCTAAAAAATCAAATAAAAACTAATAGATATTGCGTTCGCTGAATATTTCAATCATCTCTCGGCGGAGATTGTTGGTGATTTCCAAGCGTGTTTTTGGAGGAAGCTCATAGGCGTCGGTCTTAAACAGATAGTTTTGCAGGTCGATTTCCTTGAGCATCATTTTGGTGTGGAACAGGTTTGCGTCATAAACGTTGATGTCAACCGCATCATAACGCTTTAAGGTATCGGGATTGATATAATCCTGAATGGAAGTGACCTTATGGTCCATAAACAGCTTTTGACCGTTGACATCGCGGGTAAATCCGCGCACCCGGTAGTCCATGGTGATGATATCGGAGTCAAAGGAGCTGATTAAATAATCTAAGGTAGAAAGCGGGGTGATTGCTCCGCAGGTGGCAACATCAATATCCACGCGGAAGGTAGCAAGGCAGGTTTCCGGATGATATTCCGGGTAGGTGTGGACGGTAACATGACTTTTGTCCAGATGAGCCAGCTGTGTTTCTCCGGCAGGAACCATCGAACCTTCCGCAATCAGGATTGTGACAGAAGCCCCTTGCGGGTCATAGTCCTGTCGGGCAATATTTAAAACCTGAGCCCCAATCATATCGGTCAGGGTAGTAAGAATGTTGGTTAAACGCTCTGAGTTATACTGCTCGTCGATATACGAGATATAGTCGCGCTGTTCCCGCGGCGTTTTGGCGTAACAGACGTCGTAAATATTGAAGCTCAGCGCCTTTGTCAGATTGTTAAAGCCATACAGCTTTAATTTGTCGCCCATATCCGCAACTCCTTCACAAAATTGATGCTGTTTTTTAGAGCCAATAAAAAAAACGCAAGTAATATGCTGCTGCGCTGCACATTACTTGCGTTTGTAAATCCCATTGATTTTGCCGCAAAATGTTTTACGGCAAATGTCCCCATGCGAGAAAGGAAGGACAAAAGCGGGATCACGAAGTTCAGAGTCTATATAGCAAATACTCACTTTTACTACTCCTATTGACCGTTTCACAAGTTGATGTACGCATCCACGCACTGGTTGTAAAGTAACCAACTCATAAAATTCGAGCTTTTAACTCAATCAATTCGGCAGTTGACCCGGCTGTCCGCATACCTTAACCCACATTACGAAAAGCAGACTTTTTTCCGGAAAGGAGTCCGCTTTGGGGTGGTCAGAAAATATCTGCATGGAACCTCGTAACTATTGTATCCCATACAAATTAAATATATAATATTTTGCCTTTTTTGTCAATGAATATTTCAGGGTTTTGTCAAAATACCGAGATAAAATCTGCAAAAAGACGAAAAAAGGGGGATAGGATTCTTTCATATTATAATAGTGTTACAAAGAAAGGGGATTATTGGGGGTAGACCATTTGCTCTGCTGTCCATCCGCAAAGGACAGCGGACAGATTTTGCGCGTATTGTTTGGCTTTCGGAAGGCTGTGATCCAGATAATTTCCGCACTCTATGCGGGAACTGCCGGGAATTTGACCTTCAAAATTTTTGATAAAGTCACAGGTTTTTTGCACCAGTTCAACAGCGCGCTGTTTGGAAAGGGTGTCGCGGGTAATAAAATAAAAACCGGTGCGGCAGCCCATCGGACCGACATAGATGATTTTGTCCGAATCTGCGCTGTTACGAACATAGGTAGCGAACAAATGTTCAAAAGTGTGAATCCCATCGTTTTCCAGATAAGTTCCCGCATTGGGAACCACCATGCGAATATCATAGGTGACGGTGTCGCCGTCGGTGCGGGAGAGATACATTCCCGGAGTAAGGGTGTCATGGTTGACACAAAAGCTCTCAATTCGTTTCATCGGGTTTCTTCCTTTCCTGCAAACAGATTACGCCTTATGTTGACCGAGCATCTGAAGAACAATGTCGGAGGAATGTTTTGCGGCAACCTCTTCAAAGTTGGTAGCGGAGTCGGCAGCGTTTTCGTCGGCGTTATCGCTCATGGTGCGGATGATAACAAACGGGACATCGTTTACAGTAGCGGTGTGACCGATTGCGGCGCCTTCCATCTCAACGCACATTGGGTGGTGCTGTTCTATGATACGGTTTTTCACCTCGGAAGATTCGATAAACTGGTCGCCGGTAGCAATTTTGCCGACAAAGCAACAGGAAGAACCGTGGTCGATGGCTTCAAATGCTTCTACCGCAGCTTCTACCATCAGCTCGCTTGCAAAGATGCCGTCGATGTACGGCGGATAATCTTTTAAAAATTGAGCATCTGCATCGTGATAGCACAGCTCGCGGGAGATAACCACATCCAAAACCTTTAAATCGTGGTGAATGGCTCCGGCAATTCCGGTGTTGATGATGCGCTGCACATCGAAGCGGTCAATCATCATCTGAGTGGTGACGGCGGCATTTACCTTACCGATTCCGCAGCAACAGATAACCGCTTCCTGTCCGCAGAGGATACCCTCCCAAAAGAGCTGTCTGCCGACAGAAACCTCGCAGAGGTCCTCCATTTTCTGTTTTAATAATTCTACTTCAGACGGCATTGCGCCGATAATTCCCCATTTCATGGCGTTATATTCCTTCCTTTCGGTGATGTTTTTTGATTTTTGGTAAAGACAGTACAATTACAAATATTATAGCATAAATTATCCGGAATAGCGAGGATTTTTTGATGGGAAAAGCGGGGCGGATTTTCATTTGCCCAATACAGGTCACTTTGATAAAGGGGGGTTATTCCGAAGCATTTTCACAGGGTTCCAACAGTTCCAAAAAGCGGGAAACGGAGGGAGGGAGACTGACCCCTTTTAAACTGACCATGCCGATGCTGCGGGGGGGAATCGGGTCGGCAAGCTGCACTTCAAAGATTTTTCCTTCGCTTAACTCCCGGCGACAAAACTGCCGAACCATGCAGGAGATCCCCAGATTGATACGGGCAAGCTCGCCCATCAGCTCATAGGAGGCAAGCTCGATTTCCGGATTCAGTTCCACGCCTTTTCGCAAAAAGAAGCGTTGAACATAAACGCGGCTGTTTGCCTTTTGTTCCAGCAAAATCAGCGGTTGGGCGGCAAGCTCCTTTGCGGAAAGGCGCTTGCCCTTGAGCGAGGAAAATTTTTGACCCGCTACAAAGATGTCCTGAATCGGACATTCCCAGTGAACGGTGATGCGGTCGTCATCAATGGGAAGATTGACAAAGGCAGCGTCAATCCTTCCTGCGCGCAGCAGCTCCAGGCTGCCGCTGCTGGTTCGGTTGTAGATGCTGATATGAACCTGCGGATACAGCTGATGAAAGCGTTCTAAACAAGGAAGCAGAAGATGACGGGCAGTATTGTCGCCTGCGCCCAGCCGCAGCTGACCGACCCTGAGCGTCTGTAATCCGCTCAGTTGATGTTCGGCAGATTCCAGCAAACCCAAAGCGGAGCTTGCGTATTCGTACAACAGCTGTCCCTGAGCTGTCAGCTCCACCTTTTTGGTGCTTCTGAAAAAAAGCTGCGCGCCCAACTGTTCTTCCAGCTGGCGAATTGACTGGCTGACTGCCGGCTGAGAGAGAAACAGCTCCTGCGCCGCTTTGGAAAAGCTCTTATGCTTTGCCACCATGCAGAAAACGCGGTAATTTTCCAATTTTCCGTTCATCAAAAACCTCTCCTTTCCGCTAAAAAGCAGGGATTCGGACAAAAAACAGCAATTTATCAATAAAACTTATAAATATAATAGAATATATTTATTTTACTTATGCTTATATTTCTATTATAATAAAGGTAAGAAAGCAAAGCAAGGGGAATTTTGCCCCAAACGCTTTAGAATAAAAAGTTTTATCAAAGGGGATATCAAATCATGGAAAGATTAGTTGGTACCGTATCCAGAGGTGTTCGCGCCCCGATTATTCGTGAAGGCGATGATCTGGCAAAAATCGTGGTAGATTCTGTTTTGGCAGCGGGAGAAAGCGAAGGCTTTTCCTTCCATGACAGAGATGTTGTTGCAGTAACCGAGGCAGTTGTTGCCCGCGCGCAGGGAAACTATGCGCACATCAATGATATTGCGGCAGATGTAAAGGCAAAGCTCGGAGGAGAAACCATCGGCGTTATCTTCCCAATCCTGAGCAGAAACCGTTTTTCTGTCTGCTTAAAGGGTATTGCAAGAGGTGCAAAAAAGATTGTTTTGATGCTCAGCTTTCCGGCAGACGAGGTGGGCAACCATCTGATTGATGAAGATCTTCTCGATGAGAAGGGTGTAAATCCGTGGAGCGATGTTCTTACCGAAGCGGAATACCGCAAGCTGTTCGGACGCGTTTTGCACCCGTTTACCGGAGTGGATTATATCGAGTTCTATTCCGAACTGATTCGCGAAAGCGGCGCAGAGGTTGAAATCGTGCTTTCCAACAATCCGAAAACCATTTTGAATTACACCGACAAGGTGCTTTGCTGCGATATTCACAGCAGAAAGAGAACCAAGAGAATTCTCAAAAATGCAGGCGCTTCGATTGTTTTGGGACTTGATGATATTATGACAGAATCGGTAAACGGCAGCGGCTTTAATCCAAACTACGGTCTGCTGGGTTCCAACAAGGCAACCGAAGAAACCGTAAAACTTTTCCCGAAAGACTGCGACGAGTTTGTTGCACGCGTAGCGACCATGATGAAGGAAAAAACCGGTAAAAATATCGAAGTGATGGTATATGGCGACGGTGCGTTCAAAGACCCGGTCGGAAAGATTTGGGAGCTTGCAGACCCGGTTGTTTCTCCGGCATACACCCCGGGACTGGAGGGCACACCGAACGAGGTAAAACTGAAATACCTGGCAGACAACAACTTTGCGGATTTGAGCGGAGATGCTTTGAAAAATGCAATTTCCGATTATATCCGCAACAAGGACGAGGATCTCAAAGGTCAGATGGTATCTCAGGGAACCACCCCAAGAAGATTAACCGACCTGATCGGTTCTCTGGCAGACCTTACCTCCGGTTCGGGCGATAAGGGAACTCCGATTATTCTGGTTCAGGGATATTTTGACAACTACACCAAATAAAGAGTGATTCGTTTTAAAAAACAGGAGCGGGATAAGTCTTGAAAAAGGCTTGTCTTGCCCCTGTTTTTTAGTTGGGTTATCCTGCGGCTTGCGTTTTTGGGCGGATTTGTAGTATACTGAATAACGAAACTCGGAACAAATGCTTCCCAATGAGGGAAAGGAGAGGTTATCATGAAGAAAATTTTGTCTGTACTGTTGGCAGCGCTGATGATTTTGGGTATCTCTGTGACTGCCTTTGCCGCATCGGAAAAAACAGTGCGTTCGGCGGCGAATCTGCAAACTCAGCAGGAGCAGCCGCAAAACCGTTCCAAGCGAAAGGTAATTACAAAGCAGGAAAAAACAGAGGAAAAGGCTCAGCCTAAAAAAGATAACGGAGGTGTTTCCGTTTTACAAAAGACAGCGAAATTCAGTTACGGCAGCTTTGACTATCCGCAAAATGCGCTGTTAGAAAAGGCAGATTCTTCTGCCTGCGACCTGAGTTTGCAGGATAAAGACGGGGAGGAGTTTGCAGTAGTTCGTCTGCGCGCTTTTGACCATACAACCGCGCAGCAGCAGGAGATTATAGACGAAAACGGACTGATGTACGCGATGTATTCGGGATTTTTGGAGGTGTCCTCTATGGACCGTCCCGCATCGGAGGCAGCGAAGGGAATCGGCAGCGAAGAAATCCGCAGAGAGGTTGTCACGATGCTGAAAGAGGTGACAGAGCAACAGGGTTCTTACGCAACCAGTTATACCGAAAATTCTAAAATGGGTGGAATTGAGATCGGATATTCCGACGAAGAAACCGCAGAACGCTGCATCATTCTTCATGCAGAAGATTATGACTATGTTTTGTTTGGAATTTCCGACCAAAAAGGTGCTTCTGCATTGGATAAAATGACCGAATTGATGGCGTCCACCTTACTGGAAAAGAGAAAAATCTGATTCTTTGCGGCATCTTGATAAGGTGCCGCTTTTTTAAAAATACAGGAGGAAGAATATGAAATACCGTAATATTTTATTTGATTTGGACGGAACGCTGACCGACCCAAAGGTCGGAATTACAACCTGCGTTCAGTATGCTTTGGAGCATTTCGGAATTCATGAACCGGACAACACAAAGTTGGTGTCGTTTATCGGTCCTCCGCTTCAGGACAGTTTTATGAAATTTTATCAGATGGAAAAAGAAACGGCAAAAAAGGCGGTAGAAAAATACCGCGAGCGTTTTTCGACGGTAGGTTTATATGAAAATGAGGTTTATGAAGGAGTTCCCGACCTATTAAGAGAACTGAAGGCAACAGGATGTTGTTTGGCGGTTGCGTCGAGCAAGCCGACTGTTTTTGTCGAACGGATTTTGCAGCATTTTGAGATAGCGGATTGTTTTGATATAGTGGTAGGCAGCGAATTAAACGGAGCAAGGGTTGAAAAAGCAGAGGTTGTTGCCGAAGCACTGCGCCGTTTGGAGGAAAAAAATCCAATCGACCGCGCCGCTGTTGTGATGGTAGGCGACCGTTGCTTTGACATACAGGGAGCGAAGGAAAACGGAATAGACAGTATCGGTGTTGCTTACGGATATGCCACAGAGGGAGAACTGGAAGAATCGGGAGCAACCTTTGTGGTACAGACGGTGGAGGAACTGCGCCGCTGTCTGCTTGCATAAGAAATATTGTCCTTCTTTGAAAGTTTACAAAATAATATAGACGATTCCGTCTTGTTTTGTTATAATAAAAACAGACGATTTCGTCTATAATATTTTATGAGAAGAAGGAACGATAGTTATGTTGGGTGTTTTACGATTATTGATTGCAATTATCATTGCTTTTATTGCGGGAAAACTGATTTCAAAGCTGAGATTGCCTGCCATTTTAGGTTGGCTGATTGTCGGAATGATTTTAGGTCCCCATGCGGTGGGGCTTTTGGATGCGAGCGTTTTGGACGCAGAATGGTATCATGTTGTTGAAAGCACATTGGAGTGCGCAGTCGGTTTGATGATTGGTACCGAATTGCTTTGGGGGAAAATGAAACGAGCGGGTAAACAGATTGTTGTGACAACTCTTACCGAATCGGTCGGAACATTCCTTGTAGTAAGTGTTGTGTTCGGTGTGATTTTCTGGATAGAAGGACTTCCTGTTTACCTTGCGTTTATCTTCGGAGGAATTGCTTTGGCAACCGCTCCGGCACCGTCCCTTTCGATTGTCAGCGATATGAAAACCGCAGGACCGGTTACGGATACCTTAATCCCGATGGCAGCGTTGGACGATTTGGTTGGAGCGCTTATCTTCTTTACTGTAATTGCGTTGGTTACGGCGCGCGTTTCCACCGAAGAAATTTCAATCGCTTTGATTTTGATTATGGTATTTTTGCCGGTTTTGGTGGGCGCGTTTATTGGATTTTTTACCGGAAAAATGCTGCAAAAAGCGTCTTCACAGGGAAGCTCGGTGCTGATTGTAATCGGAATGATCCTTGTTTCATCCGCAGTGGGTTTGCTGCTTAACAATGTGGTTCTCCCTTCCCCAACCGTTAACTTTATGTTGTTGGGTATGGGATTTTCCTGTGTTTTTGCAAACCTAATCAGCGAAGAACAGCTGGGAGAAATTATGAAAGCGATGAACCCGATCATCGGTTTTGCTTTGATTGTTTGTATTTTAAATATCGGCTCTCCGCTTGACTATCATTTAATTCTCGGCGCAGGGCTGTACACCGCGGTTTATATTATTTCCCGCGCAATCGGAAAATACAGCGGTGCTTATGTGGGGGCAAGCCTGACCCACACGCCGGAAACGGTTAAAAAATATCTTGGTTTTACCCTTTTGCCCCATTCGGGCGTTTCCCTGGTGTTTACCGGTATTGCGGTTTCAACACTGATGCCGGCAGCCCCGGAATGTGCGCAGATTATTCAGGGAACCATTGCAGCCGCAGCGGTAATCAATGAGGTAATCGCTGTATTTATGGCAAAGAAAGGGTTTGAATGGGCAGGAGAGCTGCATCAGGCAGGAAGGAAAAGAGAATGAAACAGCAAGAACGTCAAAAGAACAGTAAAGAAAAAATTTTACAGGCATCAATGGAGGAATTTTCCCAATTTGGATATGAAAAGGTGACGATGGACAGTATCTGTGCCAAGCATAAAATTTCCAAAGGAATGATGTATCATTATTATTCCGGAAAGGATGATTTGTTTTTGTTGTGTGTGCAGGAAATGTACACCATGATGCAGGCGTATATTGAGGAACGCATTTCCGAGTTGAAGAAAAAGGAAGCGTTGGAAGCGTTAAAAGGATTTTGGACACTCAGAGAATCTTTTTTTGAACAGCATCCCGAACAAAAAAACATTTTTGAAAATGCGTTGCTGAGGATACCGGAACATCTAAGCGAAAAGATAGCGGAGATTCGCCGCCCGATTGAGAGTTTAAACCGCCGTTTTTTGCATGAAACACTCGGCAAAATCGAGCTGAGAGAAAATCTGAAAAAAGAAAATGCTTCTATTTATTTAGAGGCGATGGAATCCGTTTTTTGGAAGTTAGTGGACCAGTATTTAAGCAAAAAACTGGTTTCGGATGTCCATTCTATGATGGAAACGGCGGGAGAACTGTGGGATATGGTTTTGCTGGGTGTAGTTCGGCAAACAAAATAGTTATATAATCAAAAAAGAGAGCCATTTGGCTCTCTTTTTGATTTACAGTAAAGTCACCAGCTCTAAAGAAAGAAGGATTAAATTTTCCCGAACATCATGGCGGGAAGTCCAGCCTCTCAAATCCCATTTTTCTCCGCTCAGGTCATCTCCGGCATAAAGGAGCTGAACCAAAGGCAAAGAATAAAATTGAGAAACGGCAAAAAATGCGGCAGATTCCATCTCAACCGTCATGCAGCCTTCATTTCTGCGCAGCACTATTTTGTCGGGAGTTTCCCGATAGATTGCATCGGTGGTCCAGGTTTTGCACTCTAAAAAAGAAACATTCTTTTCTTTTAAAAATGCGGCAGCCTTGCGCACTGCGTCGGGACAGCAGGCAACCTCTCTGGACGGGGAAAGATAGTGGTAAGAAGCGCCTTCATCCCGCACCGCGCAGGTTGGAAGAAGCAGATTCCCTACCGTAAGGTCGGGAGCAAGGCATCCCGCGCCGCCGCAGATGACGAAGCGTTTGGCGCCCATCGCGCGCAATTCCTCCAAGGTAGCGGCTGCACCGGCAGAACCGGGAAAAGCAAGGGTAATGCAGACCTCTTTTCCGTGAACTTTTGCAGCATAGATGGGAAGGTCAACAATCTCGGAGTGCAGATGCCCCAACAGACGGAAGTTTGGGTCTTGGGAAATTTGTGTCAGGGAATCTCGGAAAAAGGTGATGACGCACAATTCGGGGAGCTTTGGAGCCTGCGGAGAAAGCGCGGCGCAGGCAGTTAGTTTTCCTAAAGGTGCCGGGTCAAATTCCAAAATAGGATAGGACTGATATTGCATAATAAAATTTCTCCTTTTAAAAAGCGCGAAGAGCGGAACGAATCTCCTCTTCTTTACAAGCGGGTAATCTGCCGCAGCACAGCTCGTTGCTGCCGCCGCCTTTTCCGTTTAAGGATTGATTGAGATGTTTGCCGAGAGCTTTTAAATCAACGGCAGCGTCTTTGGAGCGGCACAGCGCGTAAGAAACAACGCCGTTTTGACAGCTGAACAGCGCTCCGACTGTTTTTTCGTTTGAGGAAATCTGCGCGGCGAAGGTTTTCAGCTCATCGGCAGAAAGAGAATTGTCGCAAACAAACACAAGGCGATCCGTTCCGAACGGCTCGGCAGATTCGCAGAGCTGTTTTGCAAGCAGCGAGAACAGCTGTTTGTTTTTGGCGGCAAGAGCCTGTTTTTTCTCACTCAGTTCCGCCTTTAACTTTTCTACATTGGAAAAGGCTTCCTGTGGTTTGCAGGAAAGGGAAACACAGATGTTTTTTAAGCTGCGGCACTTCTCTGCACAGTCGGCAAGCGCTGCCGCTCCACAGAGAAAGCTCAGGCGGGTGCCGCCTTTATAGCGTTGGGTATCGATAATTTTAATCAGACCGATTTCTCCGGTGCGGGAAACATGGGTTCCGCAGCAGCCGCACCAGTCGCAGTTTTCAATTTCAACAACGCGAAGGTTTTCTACCTCAGGCTTTTTGCGCAGGGGGATTTGCGGCAGTTCTTCTGCGCTTGGGTAACTGACAAAGACAGGGCGATTTTCGCAGACAATCGCGTTTACCTTTGCTTCCAATTCGGCAGACTGTTCCGGTGTGATTTCTCCGTCCAGGTCAATCGTGTTAAAATCGTGTCCCATATGAAATCCCACATTGTGCAGCCCCATTTCTTTGAGGATGGTTCCGGACAGAATATGCTCGCCGCTGTGAATCTGCATATTGGCAAAGCGGGGGACAAAGTCGATGCGGGCGGTTACCTGCAAACCCGGTTGTATCTCGCGGCTGCACAGGTGGAAGATTTGTTCCCCTTGCTCATAGGTATAGAGGACGGGAATCGCTTCTTCACCGCAGATTATTTGACCGATATCGGCAGGCTGTCCGCCGCCTTCGGGGAAAAAGCAGGTTTGGTCCAGTTCCACGGCAAATCCCTCGAGCCCGTTTTTTTGAACAGTTTCGCAGGAAATAACCTTTGCCGAACATTCTTTGAGATAGCTGTCTAAATCATATGATTTTTTGGTTGTCACCGGTTTTTTCCTCCTTTACAGGGCAGCGGGCAAAAAGCCGATTTTTTTGTAAACCTTATCCAGTGTGCGTTGGGAGATAGCAAGCGCTTTCTGCGCGCCTTCGCGGTAGCAATCTTCCAAATAGGACTTATCGTCCATCAGGCGGTTGTATTCCTCGCGAATGGGACGAAGTTCCTCTGCAACCGCTTCACCGACCGCCGCTTTAAAGTCGCCGTAGCCTTTGCCGGCAAACTCCTGTGCAATCGCATCAAAAGATTTTCCGGTAACGGAGCTGTAAATGGAAATCAGATTGTTAATGCCGTCTTTGCCTTCGCGGTAAACAACCTCAGACTCCGAGTCGGTAACGGCGCTTTTAAATTTCTTTACGATAGTTTCCGGCGGGTCCAGCAGGAAAACGGTTGCCTTTACATTTTCATCGGATTTGGACATTTTTTTGGTCGGGTCGGCAAGAGACATAATTTTTGCCGAGGTTTTCGGAATGTACGCTTCCGGGATGCGGAATACATTTCCGTACAAACCGTTAAAGCGGATTGCAATATCGCGGGTCAGTTCCAGATGCTGTTTCTGGTCTGCGCCGACGGGAACAAGGTCGGTTTGGTACAGCAGGATATCCGCAGCCATCAGCGAAGGATAGGTAAACAGTCCGGCATTGATGTTGTCTGCGTGTTTGGCAGACTTATCTTTAAACTGGGTCATGCGGGACAGCTCACCAAACTGGGTATAGCAGTTTAGCACCCAAGCCAGTTCCGCGTGTGTTTTTACATGGCTTTGGATAAAGGCGATACTCTTTTTCGGGTCGATACCGCAGGCAAGCATCAGCGCATAGGCGGAAAGTGTGTTTTTCTTTAACTCCTGCGGATTTTGGCGGACAGTGATTGCGTGCTGATTGACAATGCAGTAGGCGCAGTTATATTCGTCCTGAAGTTTGCCCCAGTTTTTTACGGCGCCCAGATAGTTACCTAAGGTAAATGCGCCGCTGGTCGGCTGGATTCCCGAAAAGATAACCGGTTTGCGTTCCAGCTTTGGTGCGGTATTGATGTTTTCCATAAAATGACCTCCTGAAAAATAAATTTGAGATTGATAAGAATGTATTTTCACAACAAAGCGGGTTTGGCTGACTAAAACAAAAAATCCCCGTTTCCCAAGCAGTATTCTGCCGGAAAACAGGGACAAGAGCTTCCTCCTGCGGTGCCACCCAAATTGGTTTTATAAAAAACCCGCTTTTATAGATGTTCTGCTCAGGTAACGGTGCAGCGCCGTCGGTGCCTACTAAAGCCGTTTCAGCTCGGTTCGGACCGCCCTCGTAAGTCCATTCAAAACAGCCGCCGACGCTGCGCTTTCACCGGGCGCGCAGCTCTCTGGGGAACAGCTCCTGTGTTTTTACTACTCTTACTCATCGGTTTGGGTTAGATGAAATTTTCTTAATCATACTCCAAACAAAGGAAAATGTCAACACTTCCCGCAGAGGCTCGACTGCTGTTGCGGGAAGGAAAAAACAGGCAGACAAAGCAAAACCGACGGGGAAAACGGGAAAGAAACAAATCTTTTCGCAAACGCTGTAAGGGAAAGGAAAAGCCTGTCCGCAGAACACAAGAATACAAAGAATTCGATAAAGTTACGGCATACCAAACGACAATCTATTTCTATGCAAGCTGTTATGATGTTATTCATCAAGTAAGCATTTTTGTAAGATTGCTAAAACAGGAGGAAAGCGGTATGACAAACAGAACAGATTTTATCAATGTCGGTGTAAAGGAACAGCTTTGCCAGCAGGCAAAAAATCAAATCGGGATTGTCAGGGCAGTTCTTTGGGCGCTGTTGGGTTTTGTTGTGGGACTGGGCAATATGATGTTGGAAATCTCTCCCTTTGGGGCGGCATTGTGCGCGGCGGCTCCGCAAAAATATCTGCTGCCCGCAGCGTTGGGAAGCGCGTCGGGAAGTTTATTGCTTGCCGATTTAACGGCGTTGGGCGGCGTACATACCATCACCTTTCAGTATGCAGCTGCCGTTTTGCTTATCTGCATCGTGCGTTTGTCTGCAAAAAAACATTCGGACGGGAAAATTGCGCAGGCTTTGGAACATTCTGCATTGGGAACCCCGATTCTTGCCTTTACGGGAATGGTACTGCCCTCTCTGGCAGTGGATTTTGCGGTGGGAATCAACGGATATTCGCTGATGATTTCTCTGGCAGAGGCGGTGTTGGCGGGCGCCTGCTCCTACTTTTTGGGAAAAAGCCTGCGGGTGTTTTCGTTGGGACAGGGGTTGTTCGCCCTAAAGCGGGCGGATTTTGTCAGTGTTGCGCTGACAGCCTGCGTACTGATTGTATCTCTGAGCAATATAACCGTTGCGGGAATCTCACTGGGCAGACTGACAGCGTCCTTTTTGGTGCTGCTGTGCGCTTTGTTGGGAAAGGAACGCTGGGGGGCAACGGCAGGAATTTTATGCGGCGCGGCAGTCAGTTTTGCCATGTTTCCCAAAATGCAGCTGCTGGGGGTGTACGCTTTGGCAGGGCTGGCAGCGGGGGCGTTTTGCAGCTTGGGAAAATTTGGCTGCGCAGGGGTATTTGCCATGACCTTTGGCGCGATGAGCGTTATGACTGTTCCGATGGACCCGCTGCCGCTTTTGTATGAAACGCTGATTGCTACGGTCGCCTTGATGCTTTGTCCGAAAAACCGACTGCAATCGTTGCAAAATCAGCTGTTCCGATGCGCGGTTTCTCAGGGAGAGCAAACGGTGCGCCGACTGATGCTGGAACGGCTGGAAGAATCTTCCTGCGCGCTGCGGGAAATTGCATATACCACACAGGAAATTTCCCGCAGAATAGACCGAACTCAGGCAGGCAGCTTGGAACAGGTTTATGATGATGCGGTGGATCGGGTTTGTATGCGGTGCGGACTGAAAACCCGCTGCTGGCAGCAGGAATACAGCGACAGCATCAATGTGTTTTCTCATCTGACGCCGGTTCTGCGGCAGAACGGAAGCGTGTGTGAGGAGGACTTTATCTATCCGCTTTCGGCGCGCTGTACAAGGCGGGATCAGCTTGCAAAACAAATTAACGCAGGATACCGCGAGCTGACTGCCAAAGAGGGCATGAGCCGAAAGGTGGCGCGGGTTCGCTCGGTAGTAACAGACCAGTTTGAAGGACTTGCTGGATTGTTAGGCGACCTTGCCCGGGAAATGTGCGGAATCTCGCAGGGGGAGGAGCAGATAACAGCCAGAGTCAGTGATTATCTGGAGCAGATTCGACTTCCGGTAAAGCGGCTGAGCTGTTATCGGGACCGGGAGGGGCGCAGCTTTATCCACATGGATTTAGAACCGTACCGCTGCGCCGGATTGAAGACAGAAACGCTCAGCGACGAGCTTTCCCGTGTATGCGACTGTGAGATAGACATTCCTCAAAAGACCGAAATGACCTTACATACCGAACAGGGAGAACAGCGCGTTACCCGGTTTGTTTTTCGGGAAAAGGCAGAGTATCAAGCGGAATATGCAAACTCGCAGCATATCTGCCAGGGATATCGAATGTGCGGAGATGCCTGCCGTACCTTTACCGACCGCCGCTCGATTGCTCATATTATCCTGTCGGACGGAATGGGCAGCGGTTCGGCGGCAGCGGTGGATTCCAATATGACCGTTTCGCTGATTACAAAATTGATTGATGCGGGCGTAGGGTATCAGGCGGCGTTAAAGATTGTTAATTCTGCACTGCTGGTAAAATCGGGGGAGGAGTCGCTTTCTACAATTGACATTACCGCAGTTAATCTGTACACCGGTCAGGCAAAATTTTATAAGGCGGGCGCAGCTCCAACTTACATTCGCAGAGGAAAACGGGCAGGAATTGTGGAGTCTACCTCGTTGCCGGCAGGTATTTTAACCGCAGTTGAGTTTGAACAAAGCAGTGTGAAGCTGTCGGACGGAGATTTGGTGGTAATGGTATCGGACGGGGCGACTGCCAGCGGCGGCGATTGGATTAAGGCGGTGGTGGAACATTTTCCGCAGGACGGAAACCTTCAGGCATTGTGTGATGATATTGCCTCTACCGCCCGTCTGCGCCGCAACGATAACCATGATGATGATATTACGGTAGCGGCTTGCCGAATCCGTCGGGTGCGCGCCGCGGTAGAATAAGCAGTTAGGAGGAGTTGCAATAAAAAAATCCCCGCACAAACTGTGCGGGGAGAAAATTACGGAGTCCACAGTTGAAGTAGGAAACAAATACATAATAAAATAAGGAACAGTATTTTGCTGTATTTTTGCTTTCCGGTAGGTTTGTTTAAAATTAGCTGTTGAACTTCGCTGAGAATCACTTGCAGATAAATCAGGCATTGCCATGGGTTACAGAAAGGAGAGGAATAGACATCAGCGGAAAAAAGCAGTATAACCCCACCAATCAAAATCAAAACATTGATAAACAATGTAAGGAGGGAGAATTTTTGGTGTTTGTTGTGCCAGTTTTGATAACTGTCTGCAATCAGAAATGGATAGAGCAACAGAAGGGGAAGCAAAAACAATCGGTAAGAGATAAACCCGAACCAAAACAGAAACATCCAGATTAAGATAAAAAGGGGGAAAAAGTGATGAGAAAAATTTTTAGCGACATGACAACACTCCTTTCCGATACAAAAAGGAAGGGTGGTTTGCACCCCTCTGTCAAGAACAGAACAGCTTACTGATGAAGCATGATCCAAAAATTGTAAAAGCAGGCGATAGCTGCAACAGGCTGTGCGATGAAAAGAAAAAGAGAAAATCCGCTTTTATTTTCTTTTTTCTCTTTAAAACGCTTTAGGTCGAGCAGAAAACAAGACAAAAATAAAAATCCCGAAACCAAAGAAGCAAAGGCGATTGGAATCCAACCGCAAAACAAAGCTACCAGAAAAAATACTAAGAGAAGAAGGGGGAGAACCGGTTTTAAAATTGACATTGTGTACCTCCGAATATTATTTTTAGAGAAAAAGAAGAATCTTGTCTGCCAAAATAAAAATGCGAGAGGAAAGTCTTCTTTCTAATTTGAGCTTAACATTTTTCTTTACAAAAGGCAAGTTGTTTATAGAGAGGTGAGAGTAGAAAATAAACAGGGAATTTTGTGAACTTTATCAAAAAGTAAAAAAGGAATCCCTGCCCCATAAAGGGAACAGAGATTCCTTAACTTTAAAAAAAGAGGTGTGAGTAGGATTATTCCTGATTAAATGCTTTTGCTTCTTCGATAACCTTTGCTTCCAAGTTGGAAGGAAGCTGTTCATAGCGGGCAAAGTCGAGGGTGAAGTAGCCGCGACCTTGTGTCATGGAACGGATTGCAGTTGCAAAATCGCTCATTTCGCTCATCGGAACGTCCGCTTCAATTTCCTGAAGGTTGTCGTCGGAAGGATTCATGCCCAATACGCGACCGCGGCGTTTGTTCAAATCGCCGATGATGTCGCCGGTGTTGGAATCCGGAACATAAACCTTCAGATTACCGATTGGTTCCAAAAGGACAGGGGAAGCCTCCGGCATACCGTTTTTATATGCGATGGAGGCTGCCATCTTAAAGGACATTTCGGAAGAGTCAACCGGATGGTAAGAACCGTCCACCAAGGTAGCTTTTAATCCAACTACCGGATAACCTGCAAGAATACCGTGTTTTACGCAGTCCTGCAAGCCTTTTTCAACTGCCGGGAAGAAGGACTTCGGAACAGCGCCGCCGAATACCTTTTCTTCAAAGACAAGTCCGTCGCCGACTGTCGGCTCAAATTCAATCCAAACATCGCCGAACTGACCATGACCGCCGGACTGTTTCTTATGTTTGCCCTGTACTTTTACTTTTTTGCGAATGGTTTCACGGTAAGCGACTCTCGGAGCTTCCAGAGAAACATTAACGCCGAACTTATTTTTCAGTTTGGAAACCAGAACATCCAGATGCTGTTCGCCCAGACCGGAAATCAGCTGCTGATGTGTTTCCGCGTTGTTTTCATATGCGATGGTCGGGTCCTCTTCCATCAGACGCTGCAAAGCGGCGGCAATCTTGGATTCGTCCCCTTTTGCTTCGGTTTTGATTGCCATGGTAAGGCAAGGTCTTGGGAAGTTGATTGGCTCAAAGGTCAGCACCTTTTTCGGGTCGCACAAAGCATCGCCGGTTTCGGTAGCGGCAAGTTTGGTAACGGCGCCGATATCACCTGCGGTGATGTAAGCGGTATCTTCCTGCTTTTTGCCGCGGACATAGATGATTTTACCCAGTCTTTCCGGCTGACCGGTTCTGGAGTTGACAGGAGCCGTATCGGCGGACAGTTTACCGGAGATAACCTTCACATAGGACAGTTTACCGATAAACGGGTCTGCAATGGTTTTAAAGACATAAGCTGCCAAAGGAGCCTCGTCGGTGCAGGGAACTTCAATCGGTTCGCCTTCGGCGTCGGTTGCAAGCTCGGAGCCTTTTTCCCATGGGGAAGGCAGCAGGTCAACCAGGCAGTCCAACAGCATATCAATCGCCTGGAGGTTGGTCGAACAGCCGCACAGAACAGGGGAAATCGAGCCGTTGGTTACGCCGGTGTGTACGCCGCGGATAATTTCGTCGCGGGTAAACTGCTCGCCGGAGAAGTATTTTTCAAACAGAGCCTCGTCGGTTTCTGCAACCGCTTCGGAAACAGCTGCGGTAAGACCGTCCAGACGATGTCCGAAATCGGGCATCTCAACCTCGTGCGGTTCGCCCTTTTCGTTGTATGCGTATGCCTTCATATCAATGAGGTTGATGTAGGATTTTACTTCGTTTTCTTCTACATAAGGAACAACGATAGGACATACGGTAGGACCGAAGGTCGCCTTGAGTTCCTCAAATACTTTATAAAAATCAGCGTGTTCCGCATCCAGCTTGCTGACAAAGAACATGGTAGCTTTGGAAGCGTCTTTCGCCATCTTGTATGCTTTTTCAGTGCCTACGCCTACACCGGATTTGCCCGAAACGGTAATCAGCAGGCTTTCTGCTGCGCGCGCGCCCTCTGCGGTTTCGCCGGCAAAGTCAAACAATCCGGGAGTGTCGATTAAGTTAATCTTGGTGCTGCCCCACGCAAACGGAGCAATCGAGGTGGAAACGGATACCTGACGTTTGATTTCCTCAGGGTCATAATCACTGACGGTGTTGCCCTCTGCAACCTTTCCCAATCTATCGCTGGCGCCTGCCTTAAACAGCAGAGCCTCTGCTAATGAAGTTTTACCGGAATCACTGTGACCGGTTAAAGCAATGTTACGAATCCTTCCTGCGAGATATTGTCTCATAGAGTATCGCCCCTTTCAAGTTGCCACTCTGCGGTGGTATCACTATTCAAGTATAACAAATTCTTTGCGGATTTTCAATATAAAAGTATCAATTTTGCACGATTCAGAGTGTAGAATTAAGAGGAACGCACCTGTACAAAATAGACAAAAAATGCAGAGAAAAACAAAGTTTTCCAAAAAAATTGCGTCAAAATGACAAATTGCCCCGATTTTTCACAAAAAAGGAAAACAAAAAACACAGGCGCGCCGCACAAGAAAAAAGACGCAGACTGTGTTTTTTGCATGGTGAATTTATTTAGAAAAGAGGGATGGAGTTTTGAGAAAGGGAGCGTGTTTTCCCTTTCCTGTTATATAACGGGGAAGAAAGGGAAAAGCCTTCAAAATGCGGCAAATTGTTTAAAAAGTTTTGTGCGGCAGGTTTTCCGATTCGGAAAATAAAATTCCCTGCTGTTTTAAGCAGTTCAGCACCCGGTTGAAATCCTCCTCATGCTCAAAGGCGATGGTGTGCAGATGGATTCCGTTTGTCAAAGCGCACAGCGGCGGGGCATTGCTGCTGCCCAGCTTTTGAATAAACTGGTCGGCATCAAATCGAGAAAAAATTTGCAGCTGTCCCGAAATTTGTCCGTAAACCGGGTGTTCTACCGTAACATCTAAAACAGCGCAGCCGTTGTCCACCACTGTGTACAGCTCCCGAGCCATTTGTTCGTCCCGATGGCGGCAGGCGATGGTTCGGCACATTCGTCTGTTTTGGCTTTTCTGCAAGATATATCCGCGGGGGGTGGCGGCAATATCGTGTCCCGAAGCGCGCAATAAAGCGACATCCCCCACAATAATCTGTCGGCTGACGCCGAATTCTTTTGCAATCGCGCTTGCGCTCAGCGGCTGGCTTTTTTCTTTCAGCAGATGAAGCACCTGCTCCCTTCTCTGTTCCGAGTTCATTAAAAACACTCCTGTTCGTATGTCAGATTCTGTTTTTATGATAACACAGTCCGACCGGGGATTCAAGACAGCAAGCTGTTTCAATTTACGGAATCATCTGTTCAATCTTTAACGGCTGATCCCAGTGATAGGCGATCAATCCCAAAGAGGTTTTTTGCGCATTTCCTGTTTTTCCCACACTGCCGATCAGATCTCCTGCGGCAAGAGTTTGTCCGGTCTGTACCGCAATATCTTTTAATTGGGTATAGGTCCAAGTAACGCCTTTTTCGTCAAAGACCTGTACAGTGTCGCCATAGGTCGGGAGAAATCCGCAGAAGATAACCTCTCCCGGCACGGAGCAGCTGACGGAGCTCCCTTCCGGGGCGCAGTAGGCTCGCATATCCGGAATATTTTTCATACTTTCCACAGAGGTTGGATTTTTAACAGGCGGTATAAAACTTTCGGGCTTTAGCAGGGCAGCCATCTGTTTGTCCGCTTCTTCGTTGGAAATCACTTCTACCCGGGAAATCATGCCGGCTTCATTTCGGATAATGCGGGTGCTGATTTTGCCGGACGGATTTGGAGAGATGACAAATTTTCCGTCCAACACGGTTCTTACCGTTTGGTTTTGGAACAGCCACTCACAGTTCTGATAATCATATCGGAACCCGTAATCTTTAAAAGAAAGCATAGAAGAAATAGCTACACCGTTTTGTTTGATTCCTACCGGATTTTTACCATTGGATTTTTCTTCTAATGATAACGTTCCGTAAATATCTTGAAACAAAGCGGAAAAAGGGTGATCCTCCCCACGGAACTGAAAAACGCTTCGATTGTTGTAGACGAGTTTACCATCAACTCCGTTGTTGTCGGGATAAAAATGAAGACCGTAATCTTTAAATTGTGCAAAATATTTTTGAAAATCCAAATTGCCTGTCCGCGCAAAAGCGTGGTCGGAGGCAAACAGTTCCTTATAAAAATCGGAAGAAGAATTTAAAAATTGACCGACAAGTTCATCTTTATAATTATCGTTGATGATGTGTGTTTTCAATAAAGAGTCATCCAAACGGCTTCCCGTAGTCCAGACATTAATTTCTCCCAGATTATCCTGATAATACAGTAGATGACACCAATTGTCAATCAAAACCTTGATTCGCTTGCCGTCATACATCAGACATTTATCTTTCTCGTTATAGGTAATCTTCCATTTAGAATAGGTTTGAGCGATTTGCTTCATAGTTTGTTCGGCATTTCCAAACTGCTTTTCGGGAAAAGGAATCATCGGTTTTGTCGGTGAGTTTGCAGTTGCTTTTTTATTTTCCGATTTTTCCGAAACCGGAGCGGATACAACCGGTTTTTCATCCGGTTTTTGAGAGGTTGCAAAGACGGTGGTCAGGCTGCCGACAATCATTAAAGCGGCGGCGATTCCGGCAAACGATGCTTTTTTCATCTTCATAATCGACACAATCCTTTCTTCCATTCCGTTTCTGCTGAAGTTGCTGTACAGAGAAGCGAAACGGTGTTTCTTTTCTTCCAACTCGATCAGAGCAAGCGCATAAGGGCGCCGATTTTGTTCGCCCATTCGGAGCAAAACATCTTCGTCACAGGCAAGCTCCAAATCGCGGTTTGCAAACAGATACATTACCCAAACAAGGGGATTAAACCAGTGTAAGCAGACAGCGAAAGTCAGGATTTGCTTTGTTAGATTGTCCCAATGGCGAATGTGGCTGTACTCATGGGTGAGAACATAGGGCAGCTTGTCGCTCTCCTGTTCCAACAGATTTTTCGGCAGCAGAATGACCGGAGAAAAGATACC
The DNA here is from genome assembly GCA_905197685.1 of uncultured Oscillospiraceae bacterium. GTDB lineage: Bacteria > Bacillota > Clostridia > Oscillospirales > Ruminococcaceae > Negativibacillus. The sequence goes on from CAJJZS010000009.1 coordinate 55,407, forward strand.
GTAGGTAAGCGGTGTATGGATTCGGTCATGTTGGCGAATCTGTACCCGTCTGCGCAGCGGCAAAGAATCTGCCCAACGCAGAACAGCCTTTTGTTCAACGGGAAGCGACATCTGAAATTCCCGGATACAGTGCAGATACCCTATGCCAAAAAAGGCAGCGCAGATTAAAAATCCAGCACCCCAAATCAGAGAAAACGGGGAAATCTGGAAAACGGAATCGGAAAATTTCTGTGCCGGGGTATTTTCCGATTGCGTCAGAGCGTTTGTTTCCTGTTGATTGGGAACAGAACCTTGAATAGGGGGAGTATTTTGCTGTTTTAAGATGATCGGCGCATCGGATAAGGGAAAATCCTTATAGGACGGAGAAGAAATCTGTTCGCTCGGCGCGGAAAGTTCCGTATTCGGCAGTAAGGAGTAGATGCTCAGCTCGGACGGAATCGAAAAAGGAACGATTAAGCGAATCATTACCACTGCCCACAAAACCGAAAAAGTTTTTCTGGGAAGGCGTTCCAGCGTCAACACACGAACGAAAAGGATAGCGACAATCATTAAAGCGGCGGATAGGCTCATCTGCAATAAATTCATGCAATCACCTGCCTTTCTTCGGCAAGTCTTATTCTTCAAAACTGCCGACAATTTTTTTCAGATTTTCAATCTGTTCTGCGCTCAGTTTTTTTCTGCCGAGCAAAGCGGCGAACAGCTTATCGGCAGAGCCGTCATAGATTTTGTTAATCAGTTCGTCGGTCTGCTCCTGTTGTATTTCCTCCTTTGCTACTAAAGCATGGCACATAAAATGAGGCTCGGAGCGAAGAATCGCACCTTTTTTAATGCAGCGTTTGATGAGGGTGTAGGTTGTGTTCATATTCCAACCGACCGATTCCTTTAGCACATCGGAGATATACTTGGCAGTGCAGTCCCCATGTTTCCAAAGAACATCCATTACCTTCAGTTCCGAATCAAATAATTTGCTTTCCATTTTTATCCTCCTTTCTGTAAGACTGTGGTAGTTTGTCTGTCTATACACTACCGCAGTCTTATAAAACTGTCAACACACGACCGCAGTAGTTTTAGATGGAAAATCAATTTTCGTCAAAAGTGACAAAGATTGGTAAAAAACCTTGACAGATAAAAAAGGGATGCTATAATAGGTGAAGATATGTGTCAAGACACCTGCTTGCGGCAGGTGCATACTTTGAGGAGGACGTTATTTTATGAAACGAACAAAAACTTATCAGCTTGCTTTGGCAGGAATGTTGATTGCCGTAGGAATTATTATTCCGACATTTTCCCCTATTAAGATTATCATTGAGCCGGCTTCCTTTACGCTGGCAAGCCATGTTCCGGTCTTTCTGGCGATGTTTATCTCCCCGGCGATGGGTGTTGCGGTTTCTTTGGGAACAACATTGGGATTTTTCCTCGGAGGATTTCCGCTTACTGTTGTTCTGCGCGCGTTGACCCATGTTATTTTTGCCCTTGCAGGCGCGCTCTACTTAAAGAAAAACGATTATCAGCTGATTGATTCGGTAAAAAAATCTCTGCCGTTTTCGTTTGTAATCGGTTTGCTTCATGCAACCTGTGAAGTTTTGGTTGTTCTGCCGTTTTACATCAACGGTTCAATGCCGCAGGCAAACTATGACAAAGGATTCTTTGTTTCTATCTTCTTGTTGGTCGGCGTTGGCTCTGTCATTCACAGTATGTTTGACTTTGCTCTGTCGGTATGGCTCTATCGCCCGATTCAGACCGTTTATTCCAGAATGGGGCAAAAGCTGCACGCATAAAAAATTCGGATAAAATTCGGATAAAAAAGGAAGGCATTTTAAAATGCCTTCCTTTTTAGTTTATCTTTTCCATTAAATCCCAAACATCGCAGCACAACGCTTTGATAAGATTTCCTATGTTCCTTTAGGAGTAGTATGTTAACCGCTCATTTTTCACTTTATCCAAAACAAAACCACCCGAACAAAACTTGTCCGAGTGGTTATTGGATTCGGGAAATGCTTTATTCCTCAAATTTGCGGTTTTCCAACGCAATCAAACGTTCTGCTGCGCCTTCCAGATATTCTACCGGCATCTGGTCGATCTTTCCTGCATCGCACAAAGCAGCAAGGTTCGGGTCAATCGGAATTCTGCCCAAAACTTCCAGACCGGTTTCTTTTGCAACCTCTTCCAGTTTGCTCTGACCGAAGATGTTAATCTTCTTTCCGCAGTCCGGACAAACCAGGTAGCTCATGTTCTCTACAATGCCCACAACAGGAATGTTCATCAGCTGAGCCATTTTGCAGGCTTTCTTTACAATCATGGATACCAGATCCTGCGGGGAGGTTACGATAACAATGCCGTCTACCGGAATCGACTGGAACACAGTCAACGGAACATCTCCGGTTCCCGGCGGCATATCAATAAACATATAGTCTACTTCGCCCCAAACAACATCGCTCCAGAACTGTTTTACGGTTCCTGCAATAACGGGACCTCTCCAGACAACCGGGTCATCGGTGTGTTCCAAAAGCAGGTTTACCGACATCACTTCCATACCGTTTGCGGTAAGGCGAGGGTCAATGCCGAGTTCGGTTCCCTGAGCGCGTCCGGTAATGCCGAACATTTTTGGAATGGAAGGACCGGTGATGTCCGCGTCCAGAATTGCGGTGGCAAAGCCGCGGCGCTGCATCATGGTTGCCAAAGAAGCGGTTACCATAGATTTTCCTACGCCGCCTTTTCCGCTGACAACGCCGATTACTTTTTTAATATGGCTAAGGCTGTTGGCGGGTTCCAGAAGGCTCTGCGGTTTGGAGCAGGAGCCTTTGCTCTGACAGGAAGAACAGTTGCCGGAGCAGCCGGATGATTCACTCATTTTCTTCATCTCCTAAAATGATTTGCGGTAGCATCCGCTGATTGTATTATACCCTTTTTTCTTTCCTTTCGCAATACCCCGTTTTCTGTCATCGAAAAAACAAACGAAGATGGGAAGTCTGCTCTCAAAAATCTGTTTTCCGACTTCTTAACGATATGAAAAGAAGGACAGAACCCTTGTGCTGAAAGAGAAACTGCAAATCCTGTAAAAAAAGGACTTGTTTCTGAAAGAAAAATTGCATATAATGGAAACAGAAACAAGAGATTTCTCAAAAGGAATATCGCATTAAAAGGGAAAGGGAAGAAAGATTATGAAACATATCCTGCTCATCGCAACGGGCGGAACCATCGCCTCCAAAACCACCGAAAACGGATTGGCTCCGCAGATTTCTTCGGAGGAATTGCTCGACTATGTGCCGGCGGCAAGAACCTTCTGCACCATCGACGCAATCCAGATTTTAAATATCGACAGCACCAATATTCAGCCGGAGCACTGGCTGCTGATGGCAAAAACCGTGCAGGAAAACTACGATAAATATGACGGATTTGTTATCTGCCACGGTACCGACACTATGGCATATACCTCGGCGGCTCTGTCCTATCTGATTCAAAATTCACCGAAACCGGTTATCATTACCGGCGCGCAGAAACCGATTTCGATGGAGATTACCGATGCCAAAACCAACCTTTTGGATTCGCTGCGTTTTGCCGCCTGCGACGATGCGCACGGGGTCAGCATTGTGTTTAACGGCAAGGTCATCGCGGGAACCCGTGCCAGAAAGGTACATTCCAAGAGTTTTAATGCTTTCGACAGCATCAATTTTCCGGTGTTGGCGACCATTCGTGACGATAAAATCGTACACTATGTAAAGGAAAATTGCCCTTGCTCCTATCCATCTTTTTATATTGACCTGAATCCGAAAGTCTTTTTGCTCAAACTGATTCCGGGAATGGATCCCGGTTTGCTGCCGTGGATTGGGGAGCATTATGATGCGGTGATTATGGAAAGTTACGGTGTGGGCGGTATTCCAAGCGATGAACACCGCAACTTTTTAAAAGAGGTGGATCGCCTGATTGCCAACGGCAAAATTGTGGTGATGACCACCCAGGTTATGTACGAAGGCAGCGATATGGCGGTGTATGAGGTCGGACACGTTGCAAAGGAACGCTATGGTTTGATTGAATCCTACGATATGACACTGGAAGCGACCGTAACCAAGCTGATGTGGATTATGTCCCAAACCAATGACCCGCAGAAGATTAAGGCGATGTTCTACACCACCATCAATCATGATGTGTTGTTTCAGTAATTGACCGGGAAAACGCTGAGGAGGAACGATATGGAACAGATGCTCCGTCGGCAGCAGGAAGAAAAGAGGGAACACCTGCTTCGCTCGGCATATGAGCTGTTTTTGGAAAAAGGCGTTTCCAAAACAAGCGTGGACGATATTGCCAAACGGGCAGGAACAGCCAAAGGAACCTTTTACCTTTATTTTCGGGACAAGCTGCAAGCGTGGGAAGCGGTTGTGATGCAAATCAGCAACGGAGTTCTTACAAAGGCGAAAAAGGAGCTGGAACAGAAAAATATTCCCGATATGGTGGACCGCATTTTGTTTGTGGCAGATTATATCATCGAATATTTTCGCGCCCATACCGATGTGCTGTGTATGGTACAGCGCAATTTTTCCTGGCCGATGCTGTTTCGTCAAATGCAGCAGGCAGAGGACAACACCCTTTGGCAGATGTTGGAACAATGCTTTTGCAGCCCGTATTTGAGCCGTTACACAATGGAAGAGGCATATCGGATGATGTTTGTCATTGTGGAGATGGTCGGTTCTATCAGCTATACCTCCATTATTCACAATCAGCCTGCACCCATCGACTGCATGAAGCCGATTTTGTTCCGCAGTATCCGAAAAATTTTAATGTAGAAAGTAATTAAAAACAGCAAAGGTTCGGGCAAACTGCCCGAACCTTTGCTGTAAAAGGGGAGTTTATATGACAGAACAAGATTGTAAACAAGATGATTTACAGCAGAAGAACGGTTGTACCCTCTGTCCCAGACAGTGCGGTGTGGACCGCAGCAGGTTTGTTGGAAGGTGCAAGGTTGGCAGTCGGGTAAAACTGGCGCGAGCTGCCCTGCACTTTTGGGAAGAACCTTGCATAAGCGGGGAAAGCGGCTCGGGAACGGTGTTTTTTTCCGGTTGTTCGCTCGGTTGTGTTTTTTGCCAGAACTACCCAATCAGCGCGCAGGGCTTTGGAAAAGAGGTCAGCATTGAACGCTTGTCCGAAATTTTTCTGGAACTTCAAGAACAGGGAGCAAACAACATTAACCTTGTAACAGGCGGGCATTTTGTTCCGCAAATTGTACAGGCATTGGATTTGGTTCGTGATAAGCTCACCATTCCGGTTGTTTATAACAGCAGCGGATATGAAACGGTGCAGACGCTGCGCTTGCTGAAAGGATATGTCGATATTTATCTGCCGGATTTAAAATATTTTTCTTCTGCGCGTTCCGAACGATATTCCCACGCGCCCGATTATTTTGCGGTTGCGTCGCAAGCGATTCGGGAGATGTTTTCTCAGGTGGGAGCGGTTCGCTTTGACAGCAACGGAATGTTGCAAAAAGGAATGATTGTCCGACATATGGTGATGCCGGACGGCGCGGAGGACAGCATGGACATTCTGACATGGATTGCTGAAAATCTGCCGCTGGATGACATTTTGGTAAGCGTGATGAGCCAGTACACTCCGTTTTATCAAAGTGAGAACTATCCCGAAATCAACCGCAGGCTCAATCAAAAGGAATATGACCGCGTTCTTGATTGGATGGACTGTATGGGGATTGAAAACGGGTTTGTGCAGGAATTAAGCTCCGCAAAAGAAGAATACACCCCCGATTTTTCCTTGCAGGGGGTATAAAAAACAAAAGGGAAGAAAGATATTTGATTTGCAACTTTCTTCCCTCTTATTTTTGAAATTGTTTTCGGACAAAGAAAAAAGTCTGAATGTAATTTACATTCAGACTTTTTGGTGGGCGAGGGTGGATTCGGACCACCGAAGTCACTGACAACAGATTTACAGTCTGCCCCCTTTGGCCACTCGGGAACTCGCCCATATGAAATTTTTAAAATTTAGTGGAGCTGGTGGACGGACTTGAACCCCCGACCTGCTGATTACAAATCAGCTGCTCTACCAACTGAGCTACACCAGCGTATTGTGTGTAAAACAGCTTCTTTATTATATCAAAGGTTTTGCTGTTTGTCAATAGCTTTCACTAAATTTTTTTGGTCGAGGCGACAGGACTTGAACCTGCGGCATCTTGGTCCCAAACCAAGCACTCTACCAAACTGAGCTACGCCTCGTTGAGCACGAAACTTATTATATCTTATTTATCGAGCTTTGTCAACACCTTTTTTCAAGTTTTTTTGCTTTTTTCGTTTTTGTTGTTTTACCGTGATTTTGCCGCAAAGAATTCGCGGGAAACAGCCGCTTTTCCCCGCCTGTTCCCTTGACTTCCTTTTGAAAATTGTTTATCATTAAACAATACGGAGGAAAAGATTTCCTCGTTACTTCCTATTTATATAAGGGCAGGTTATCTATGAGGGCTTTTGGCTTAATTTTATCCGCAGGGAGGAATATATGATGAACAACACGGAAAAAACAATGGAAAAGGTTGTTGCCTTGTGCAAGGGCAGGGGCTTTGTTTTTGCAGGTTCCGAAATTTACGGCGGCCTTTCTAATACATGGGACTACGGTCCGCTGGGCGTAGAGCTGAAAAACAATGTAAAACGCGCATGGTGGAAACGCTTTGTTCAGCAGAATCCGTACAATGTCGGACTGGACAGCGCAATTTTGATGAATCCGGAAGTTTGGGTTGCTACCGGACACGTCGGCGGATTCTCCGACCCGCTGATGGACTGCAAAGACTGCAAAACCCGTCACCGCGCCGACAAACTGATTGAAGATTTTACCGGAAAATCCGCAGACGGTTGGAGCAACGAAGAGATGATGAACTTCATCAAAGAAAACGGAATCAAATGCCCGAACTGCGGCAGCACAAACTTCACCGATATTCGTCAGTTTAACCTGATGTTTAAAACCTTCCAGGGCGTTACCGAAGACGCAAAAAGCCAGATTTACCTGCGTCCGGAAACTGCGCAGGGTATCTTTGTAAACTTCGCAAACGTTCAGCGTACCACCAGAAAGAAACTGCCTTTCGGTATTGCGCAGATCGGTAAATCGTTCCGCAACGAGATTACCCCCGGAAACTTCACCTTCCGCACCAGAGAATTTGAACAAATGGAGCTGGAATTTTTCTGCAAACCGGACACCGATTTGGAATGGTTCCAATACTGGAAGGATTTCTGCCACAAATGGCTGCTTGATTTGGGGCTGCATGACGAAAATCTGCGCCTGAGAGATCACGATCCGGAAGAGCTTTCCTTCTATTCCAAAGCAACCACCGACTTTGAATTTTTGTTCCCGTTCGGTTGGGGCGAGCTGTGGGGAATTGCAGACCGCACCAATTATGACCTGTCCCGCCATGCGGAACATTCGGGCAAGCCGCTGGAATACTTTGACCAGGAAACCAACGAACATTATATCCCATATGTTATCGAGCCTTCTTTGGGCGCAGACCGCGTTGTGCTTGCCTTTTTGTGCGACGCTTATGACGAGGAAGTTGTGGACGTAGAGAAAAACGATACCCGCGTTGTAATGCGCCTGCATCCTGCGTTGGCTCCGTTTAAGGCTTGCGTTCTGCCGCTTTCTAAAAAGCTCTCCGAAGAAGCGACCGCGCTGTATTCCGAGCTTTCCGAGCATTTCATGGTAGATTATGATGAGGCAGGTTCCATCGGTAAGCGTTACCGCCGCCAGGATGAAATCGGCACACCGTTCTGCATTACCTATGACTTTGAATCGAAAGAGGACGGCTGCGTCACCGTTCGTGACCGCGACACCATGCAGCAGGAAAGAATCCCGATGAAGGATTTGACCCACTACATCATCAAAAAGCTGAAATTCTAATCTGTTTGTAAAACAATGCAAAGAAAAGTCCCCTGCCGGAATAGACAGGGGACTTTTTACATTTATCTGAAAGGAGGACAATATATCAAGTATGAGATATCAAGTATGAGATATCAAGTATGATATATCGTTTTAAGAAAAATAAATTATCAGAAAACGATATGTACATTTTATCAAAAAAAGAATATGATAGGGGTGTCAAAACAAATTACATTAAATTAAACAGAAAGTAGGAATGATCAATGAAAAAGAAAATGACATCCCTGTTATCCGCAATGCTGTGCGCAGCGATGGTGTTCACTGCTCCGATTTCCGTCTGCCAAGCCGATGAGCCGGACAAACAGCCGACACAAACGGAAGAGCAGGACGGAAAACCGTTTACAGAAGATAGTCGTGATGACGATTTTTAAAGGTCAAGATTTAAATATTCTTTTGCTTCTTTTTTAGTTTTTTCTGCCTCATAAAATTGTTTTAAGACTAAGTGAGCATAATAAGCTTGTCGATAATATTCACAGCTTTGTTCGTTATCGCCTAGACGGTGATAACATTCTGCAATGATGCCCAAATCTCCCGGTAAGGTAGAGTAACTTCCGAATTTGATACAGGCATCCTGTCCCTCTTTGGCAAGCTCAATCGCATCTTGGTAGTGCCCGAGCAGGTCAAGGGTGCGGGAGTAATTAAAGGAAACCAAAGGAAGCAAGCCGCCCGATTGGGTAATATTTTGGAAGTTTTTCTTCACATATTTCAGCAGCTGATAGTAGATATCGGCTGCTTTTTTATATTCTCCCATATTGGAGTAAACATTGGCAATCTGGTTGATTATCTTTGCCTCATCTACGGTACAGCGGTATTTGTTCAGTTCCTCCAAATCAATCTCCGGCGAGGTTAAGCGGAGGGCATTCATAAGCATTTCCAACTGCTGCGGCAGCGGATAGGGGTGAATGGTTCCGTCCGGCTCTGCTTCTCCCAAAATGACGCGGGAGCGCAGGATAAATGTTGGATGTACGCTTCTTTGGAAACATCCAACTTCTTTAATTGGTTCAGCAGTTCAATGCCTTCCTGCGGGTCTTTGCGGACATTGCAGGAAACAATCCGCTTTTGCAGCTCTTCAATTTCAATTTCTTCCGTAGTAAGCAGCGCATGGTAGCGGGATTCGGGTAAATCCAGTTTTTGAAAGATGCGCCGCAGCTTGGAAAAGGAGGGAACCTGTGTTCCGTTTTCCAGACGGGAAATGGTGATGGGTTCGCAAATCCCATCGGAAAGTTTTGATTGGGTCAGTCCCAATGCAATACGCTTTTCTCTGATAACTTCTCCGAGCAAATCAATTTTCATAAAAGAACCTCCCTCAGTTCAATAAAAATGTGTTTGTAATTATAAATGTAATACAGACTTAAATTTTATAATATAATTTTATCACTTTTTGAATAATAAGTCAATAATGACATAAAATTATTTTAATTTAAGATAATTTAGTATAATTTGTATAATTGTGGGTATCGCTTTCAGATAATTATTTTTTCAAAAAGCGATATGTACACCAGTGAAAAAAGGGAATATAATAAAGCCACAACAACAGCACAGGTAAAAACAAAAGGCTGCTGTTGAAAAATAAAAAAGATATGGCAAGCTTAAAACGAAAAAATCAAAGATTTAAAAATAGAAAATTTTCATTTGAAATTTGTTTTTTCATTTTATCTGCTATGGTCTTTATTACAGAAAGGAGAGAAAATGCCATGAAAAAAGAGACTTATACCAAATCTTCTTTCGCTTTTGATTCTATCAAATTACAGCGTAATGATGACAGTGGATGTGGTAATCAGGGTGCATGTAATGGGAAGTAGACCATTTACTAAATAGTCGATATATAAATCATACTATGGTAATTTATAAAATATATTTTTACCATAGTATGATTTATAATATTACATGAAAAAGAGGAAGGCAGAAAATGAAATATTATGTTCTAAAAATATGGAAAACTATCGCAATCAAAATCATAACAGCATTTATTTCCATCATCGGAATTGCGGCAATGCCGTATATTACAAAGATGCTGTTTGATTATGATTTTTCTAAAGGAATCAAAGGAGCAGCTTTTATTGTTCTGCTGTATATTTTAGCGATTGCGGTCGGTATGATTTTTGAATATATCAGCCAACGCCACGCATGGAAGATAGAAAAAGAATTTAATATTTTAATGAAAAAAGATTTATTTGATTCTTTGCTTTCAAAAAATTATACCTCTTTTAAAAAATATGATGTATCCGATTACATCTCAATTTTTAGTAATGATGTGCGTGTATGCGAGCAATATGTTGAAAGTATTGTTGGAATTATTCAGACAGTGCTTCAACTGTTTGTTTACGGATTCTTCCTTTTTAATCTCGACTATCGTCTTGCGCTTGTCATTATTTTAATCTCTTTTTTGAGCTTGATTGTCCCAAAATTGACAGGAAAAGAGCTTGGAAAACGGAAGAAAGCGCATTTGTCAGGAATGGCAGCTTATACAGATTCAATCCGCGATTTATTGTCGGGATTTCGATTTGTCAATAATGAAACCAGAGAGAACATTTCCGAACGCCACAAAGAAGTTTTGGTATCGACGGAAAAGAAACAATATAATTTCGGTAAGTTTAATACCCTAACCAATGTTGTAACAGGAAGCAGTATGTATTTTCTGGAATGGATTGTGTTTGCTGTAATTGGTGTTTTACTTTTTCAAGGAGAAATTACTGTCGGTATTGCAAGCGCAGCTTTGGGATATATACAATCTTTCTGTTATCCTGTTGCTTATATCTTAAAGGAAATTAACAATGTTAATGCTTGCCGTTCTGCAACAGAAAAAATGATACCGTTGATTGAAGAAAAAGTTCCGCAGCTTCCTTCTGTGAAAGATTTTGAGTCTGCGATTGAATTTCAGGATGTTTCGGTAACATTAGGCGATTTTACATTTTCTCATTTTTCTCATACATTTGAAAAAGGAAAAAAATATGCCATTGTGGGAGCAAGCGGAACGGGTAAATCAACCATTTTTAATCTGTTAATGCAGTATCTGATTCCTCAAGAAGGAAAAATTCTGATTGATGGGAAACCAATCAGCGGAAAGGATACCAGCAAGATTATGATTTGCGTGAATCAGTTTGAGCATATCTTCCACGCATCTTTTGATGAAAATACAACGATATTCGGGACTTACCCGAAAGAAGCAGTGCAAAATACACTGCATTATTTTGATAACAACAAGGTTAACAGCCTGACAGATAAACAAAATGCCCAAGATTTAAGCGGCGGTGAAAACCAGATGATGCAGCTGATTCGTGCAATAGCGGCAGAAAAGCAAATCATCTTAATGGACGAATCTTTTTCCGCAGTGGATGCAGCAAATGCAAAGCAGCTGCAAGAAAAATTGTTGGAATTGGATAAAACGATTCTTTTTATCACTCATGATGTATCGGAAGAAAACCTTAAATATTTCGATGAAGTGGTAACATTGAAAAGGTAGGAGCGGTAAGATATGAAAATATTTCATTCAGACACGATTTCATGGACAGAGTTAGGGGATTTCGTTTTTATCTTTAACGAGGTTACCGGTACTTTTTTTAAGTTTGAAGGTGTTTTAAAGGAGCTGTGGCTGACTTTAGAATCCAGTAATGACTTTGAAGAAGTCGTTGAAAAAATTTTTAGTAAGTATGATGTTGAAAAGAACGAATTGCAGGAAGATTTATTGCAGGCGATTCAACAATTAGAAAATCAACAGCTGCTTATTCGGAGGTAATTATGAATCAATCATTAAGTTTTGACTATTTTTACAATATAGCATACCATGAAAAGAAACCTGTCAGTGCGATGATTGAGCTTTTAACTCAATGCAATTTAAGATGTCAGCATTGTTACATTCCTTCTCATACCAATCAAGGCTTGGATTTTGAAAAAATCGAAGATATTCTGTATGAACTCAGAAGTATGGGAGTGCTGACACTTACCCTAACAGGCGGAGAAATCTTTTTACATCCGCACATTATGGAGATTATTGCGTTAGCGCGTAAACTTCATATGAGAGTGTTTCTGTTAAGTAACGGAACTTTATTGAATGAGGAAATTGTAAAATCTCTGGCAGAAATGCACGTCTCCGAGTTTTCTACAACGATGTTTTCATTGGACCCGAAAGTACACGATTTTATTACGTGTCAGCAAGGTTCTTTGGATATGCTGTTGGAGAATTTGCAGCTTTTGAAGAAATATAATATCACAGTAAAGGTAAAAACTCCTCTTTTAGATGTAAATGCCTTTGCATACAGAGAAATCAAGGAATATTGTAAAGAGAATGGTTTTCTGTTTATGACTTCCCCGATTATTTTCTCCAAAACGGACGGCGACGATTCTCCCGTAAAATTAAGAGTTTCTGACGATAAGCTGTGTGAAGTATTGAAAGAAACAGATGAAGCAGACCGAAAAGGAAAAGAGCGTCTGTATCGTTATGATTATCCATGTGCTGCTTTATTCTATACAATATCAATCGACGCAAAAGGGGATGTTTACCCTTGCAGTTCACTTCGATATAAAATAGGAAATGTTTTTGAAAATACATTAACTGATATTTGGAACAATTCACAAGGTCTAAAATTGATACAAAGCATAAAAAACACTGATTTAAAAGAGTGTGCGGAGTGTGAGTACAGGGACTTTTGTGACAGATGCCCAGGTATTGTGTTTTCTGAAACAGGAACATTAACATCTTGTGAGCCGTTTACAAAATTATTAGCTAAGATAAGGGCATCCAATTATTTATCCATTTAAAAAAGAAGCCGGCAAAATGAAATTCAATTTTGCCGGCTTCTTTTTATATATAAAAATTTCTGTCACCTCTGCCAAAAACGCTTATCATTTTATGGAAAAATTGCCGATTGACTTTTTATCGCAAAAAGGCGTAAAATAATGTTGCAGACGCAACGGTTGTGAGCGCAACGATATGCGCGCCAACGAAATGCGTGCCAACGAAATGCGCGGTTAAAAAAGAGGAGAATCAAACAGAAAGGAGCAAACGATGAACGGAATAATGAAATATATCAACCGTATCCATCGAATGGGCGGTGTGGTTTATAACAGCAAGCTGAGAGATTACGGGATTGCCCAGTGCCAGCACCCGTACATTTTGCTGATTTGCCGCGAGCCGGGTATTTCCCAGGAAAAGCTGGCAAAGGAAATCTGCGTCAACAAAAGCAATGTGACCCGCCAGCTTGCCGCCTTGGAGGAAAAGGCGCTGATTACCCGCAAACAGGACGAACAGGACCGGCGGATTTGGCGGGTTTACCCGACCCAAACCATGCAGGAGCTGCTGCCCTGTGTGCGAAAGGTTATGCGGGAATGGAATGAATATATCCTTGCGCCGCTGAGCGAACAGGAGCAGCAAACGCTGATTGCCCTGTTGGAAAAGGTCAGTGAACGGGCAAATCTGGCAGCGCAGGAAACACTGTCCGGGAGGGAAAAACAAGCGTGAAACCAATCTTTGGATATCTAAAGCCGCACCTGCCCAAGATGGGTGTCGGCATCGGATTTAAGTTTGTGGGAACTGTCATGGAGCTGATGATTCCGTGGATTTTATCCTACATTCTCGACTATGTTGTCCCGCAGAAAAACACAAGGCTTGTTTTGTTCTGGGGATTACTGATGATGATAAGCGCGGTGGCAGCTTTGGTGGGAAATATTTTGGCAAACCGCATTTCCGCAGCAGTGGCAAGGGAAACCACCCGCACCCTGCGTCACGATTTGTTTGAAAAAATTTCCTATCTTTCTGCCCGCCAGATTGATTACTTTTCTATCCCTTCGTTGGAGTCCCGCCTTACCACCGACACTTATAATATCAATCAGGTAATCGGCATGATGCAGCGTTTGGGAATCCGCGCGCCGATTTTGCTCATTGGCGGGATTGTTATCACCATGACCCTGGAGCCGGTGCTTACCTTAACGATGATTACCGTTCTGCCCTTTATCACCCTGGTTGTCTGGTTGGTTTCCCGCAAGGGAATCCCGATGTACCGAGATTTGCAGCGCGGGGTGGACGGAATGGTGCGCACCGTGCGTGAAAATATCACCGGAATCCGCGTGATAAAAGCGCTTTCCAAAACCGAGGAAGAAAAGGAACATTTTTCCGATGTAAACAGCGACGTTGTCCGCAGAGAAACAAAGGCTTCGCTGACAATGGGGATTACCAACCCGATGATGAATCTCTTTTTAAATACGGGTCTTACTTTGGTTATCATCGTCGGCGCCTTTCGGATTAACGCAGGCAAAACCCAGCCGGGAACAATTATTGCCTTTCTTTCCTATTTTACAATTATTCTCAACGCGATGCTTTCCGTTACCAGAATCTTTATCATGTATTCCCGCGCAAGCGCCTCCGCAGACCGAATTTATGAGGTATTAAACGCGCCCGAAGATTTAACCGTAAAGCAGGAACCGCAGGTTCAGGAAGAAGAACATATTGTGTTTGATGATGTTTGTTTTTCTTACAAAGGTAAAACAGATAACCTTTCCCACATCTCTTTTCGCTTAAAGAAAGGGGAAACACTGGGAATTATCGGCGCAACCGGCTCGGGAAAAACAACGATTATCAATCTGCTGATGCGCTTGTATGAGCGGGATTCCGGCAGTATTCGCATCAATGGGCGTTCGGTGTCTTCCATTCCTCCGCAGGAGTTGCACACCAAGTTCGGTTTGGTTTTCCAAAACGATGTTTTGTTTGCGGATACCATTCGCGGCAACATTGATTTTGGCAGAAATCTGCCGGAACAGCAGATTCAAAAGGCGGCTCGCTGCGCGCAGGCGATGGAGTTTATCGAAAGCCTGCCCGACGGATTTGAACACCAGGTTACCTCACGCGGAACTAATTTAAGCGGCGGGCAAAAGCAAAGGGTGCTGCTTTCCCGCGCTTTGGCAGGAAATTCCGAGATTTTAATCTTAGACGATTCTTCCAGCGCGCTCGATTATAAAACCGACTCCTTGCTGAGAAAATCGCTGCGGGAAGAATATTCCGGAATTACCACGATTGTTATTGCGCAGCGAATCAGCTCCATTCTCCATGCCGACCACATTCTGGTGTTGGAGGAGGGCAAAGAGGTGGACTACGGAACCCACGAGGAACTGATGCAGCGATGCGAACTTTACCGCCAAATCAGTGAATCGCAGATGGGAGGGGATTTTGGATGATACCAAAAGAAACGCAAACGCAAAAAAAATCCGGCAGCAAAAAACAGGTGATTTTGCGACTGGGGAAATATCTGCTTCGCTATAAAGGATTATTGTTCGGCGCAATTACGCTGACTGTTGTCGGCAATCTGCTTGCCCTGCTGGGACCGATGCTTTCCGGTTATGCGATTGACGCAATCGGAACCAAAGCGGGTCAGGCAAACTTTCCGAAGGTGTTTTTTTACTGCGGCTTAATGCTGCTGTTTTACTTTGTTTCTTCGGCGCTGTCCTATCTGCTTTCGGTTGTAATGGTGAAGATGGGGCAGAAGGTTGTCTTTCAAATGCGTAAGGATTTGTTTGATAAACTGGTGGAGCTGCCGGTTCGCTACTTTGATAATCACCAGACCGGCGACATCATCAGCCGATTTTCCTATGATATTGATACGGTAAACGCTTCGTTGAGCAACGACCTGCTTCAGATTGCGGCAAGCGCGATTATGATTATCGGTTCGTTTTTAATGATGCTCAGCATCTCTCCAAAGCTGATTCTTGTCTTTTTGGTTACGATTCCGATTTCGGTGATATTTATTTTGTACCGTACCAGAACGGTTCGCCCGCTGTTTCGCAAGCGTTCGGCAAAACTGGGCGAGTTAAACGGATTTGTGGAGGAAATTATCTCCGGACAGAAAACAACAAAATCCTATCATCAGGAACAAACGGTAATCGGACGCTTTGACAACAAAAATGAAGAAGCGGTACAGGCTTACTACATGGCAGATTATTACGGAACGATTGTCGGTCCGTCGGTCAGCTTTATTAACAACCTTTCGCTTACTTTAATCAGTGTGTTCGGCGCGCTGCTGTTTTTGGGCGGCAGCATTTCCCTGGGAAATCTTTCGTCTTTTGTGCTGTATTCCCGTAAATTTTCCGGTCCTATCAACGAGCTTGCCAACATTATCAGCGAACTGCAATCGGCTTGTTCGGCGGCGGAGCGTGTGTTCCGCGTGATGGACGAACAACCCGAAGCGCCCGACCTTGCATCGGCAACAGCATTGGACGAGGTTTCGGGAGAAGTGGAGATGGAGCATATTCACTTTGGATATGAACCGGAAAAAACGATTATCCATGACCTTAATCTTCAGGCGCACCCGGGCAATCTGGTGGCGATTGTCGGACCGACCGGAGCCGGAAAAACAACCATTATCAACCTGCTCATGCGCTTTTATGACCCGCAGTCCGGTAAAATTCGGATGGAAGGCAGGGACAGCAAAGAGATTACCCGCAAGAGTTTGCGTGCGGCATATACGATGGTCTTGCAGGATACCTGGCTGTTCTATGGCTCGATTTATGATAATATCGCGTTCAGCCGACCCGATGCAACCCCGCAGGAAGTGATAGAAGCGGCAAAAGCTGTCAAGATTCACAACTATATTATGAGCCTGCCGGACGGTTATGACACCATGATTAACGAGGACGGCATGAACATTTCTCAGGGGCAAAAGCAGATGCTGACCATTGCCCGCGCAATGCTTTCCGATGCAAAGATGCTGATTTTGGACGAAGCAACTTCCAATGTCGATACCCGCACCGAAATGCAGATTCAAACAGCGATGCGCAATCTGATGAAGGATAAGACCTGTTTTGTAATTGCTCACCGCCTTTCCACCATTCAAAATGCCGATGTGATTTTGGTGGTGAGGGACGGAGATATTGTAGAACAGGGCAACCATGAGCAGTTAATGCGCAAGGGCGGCGTTTATGCAAACTTATATCGCTCTCAGTTTTCTTAAAAATTAAAATCAGAGAAGATAAAACTTCCCGCCGCTGCCCAAAAATCGGCAGCGGCGGGAAGTTTTATGAAAAGAAATATAGGGGAAGTTGTTGCAAAATATCTGCAAAAAAAGGGGGAGTTGCACAATCTTTTAGATTTTAATAGAATACGGTTGCTTTGCGGTGGGAGCAGTGTTATACTTGCCTTAATTTCACAGCAGCAGTCAGGAGGAAAAAAGATGAAAAAATCGGTGTTTCGTTTGAAAGAAAAAAGGGGAACGCTTAGACTGTCGGTATTTCTGCTTGCCGTTTCCATGCTTTTGTGCAGCTGCGCAAAGGAACCTCTTCCCCCCGACCCCAGAGTGGAGAAATATCTTGCAGAGGTGCAACCGTATTTAGAGCAGTATGCAAAGCCGATTGATTGGAAACAGGGACTCAGCGATTCCGATTTTGGAGAAGCGAAAAACGCGCGCGTCTTTCTTGCAGGGGAAACCTACTTTCAAGACAAAAACTATCAGGCAAAAAAGATGCTGCTTTCCTATCTGCATCAAAATTGCGGGGTCAACTATCTGCTGTTGGAAGAAAGCATCGGCGCGGGTATTCTGGCAGAGGAGTATCTGAAAACAGGAGATGAAGAGCTGCTGCACTTTATGATGAGGGCAAAAAAGGAACAGCACGGCAATACAAAAGAGGACGCCGAGTTTTGGAAATGGCTGTACGAATATAATCTGGAGCAGCCCGAGCAAAAAAAGATTCATGTGATAGGTTTGGATATTGAAAGCAACTGGGAGGGTGAAGCGGTAGCGGCGAGACTGCTGCTGAAGGAAGGCGCGCAGGCACCGTATGGTTTACATCAGTGGTGGGGCGATTTTACTTCTGACGATTTAAAGGCAATTAGCAGGGGATTTTCGGAACTATCCCGCTTGATTTCCCAGTATCCTGAGCAAATGCAGCCGCTGTTTGCAGAGAATTTTAATCTGCTTTTGCGGTTGATGGGAAATATCGATATTTGCTATCAATATCGAAACGGAAAGCAGATGGGCAAAACACCTGCGCAGATTAACAATATCAGAGAAAGAGCGATTGCAAATAATTTTTCTTACTTTTTTGACCGGCTGCCGCAGGACGCAAAATATTTCGGACAGTTTTTGTATGTCCGCTCTTTCCAAAGCGTATTCGAGCAGTCGGAAACCGGGGAAAAAACACAACGATTTGCAACGATTCTGACCGAAGAAATCCTTTCCAAAGAAGAGGTTTGCTCTATTCTTTGTGTATCGGCAGAAGGAAAAGGGGAGAAAGCAGAATTTGTAAACCCGCAATATTCCTGGTTGCCTGTCGAACTGTTCCGCAACTGTGTCGGACAGGATACCTTTCTTGCCTTGGACAAAGAGAACAGTCCGTTTCATTCGGGAGAGGAAGAACTGCGGTTGACCGACTATGTCCAAAAAATGATTTTCCTTACCGATTCAAAAGAAACGCAGCCCTATCGTTAAAGAATGATGATTTGTAAAAAAGGAAGAAAGAAGGAAAAGATGAAAAAATACAGTTATTTTTTGTTTGAAAATTTTGATGCGCAAGCTCTTGCGGAGCATCCGAAAAATCCGCGCAAATTTTTTGATGAAAAGACTGATTGCGCTATCGCACAGCTTTTTTCCCTTCCTGTCGGAGCGAATGTCGAACTGTTTTTTCAGCAATGCAGTCAAGCGGGACTTTCAGAACAACAGATAAAACAGCGGATTAAAGTAGGATTCTTCCGGGAAGAAAACGAAAAAATATACTTGGATTGTCCGGTGATTTGCCGGGAGGATATTCCGGTGATTCGGCGGGAGTTTTCAACGATTGTTAAACTTCTTGTTGAAAAGTTGGAACAACACACTGCGGATTTGTACCGATTAACCAAAGAACAGCAAAACGGTTTTTCTGAGCAGGAAAATCTGTATCATTTGTTGTGCGGGGCAGTGTTTGACGGAAGTCTGTTTGATTGTTTGGAGCGGGAACAGGCAGTCTGTACCTCCAAACAGCATAAAAGCGGGTTGGATTACCTTATTACCGTTTATGAAGACTGCGCGGAATGTCAGAGTTTTTCGGAGCAGTTACTTTGCTCCTATAATCGCTTTACCGACGGAAAACGGTCATTAGAATCCTTTGGAGATGCGAACGGAAATCGCAGAGATTTTTATCGTTTTTTCCGCCTGAGAGAACAGGGTATCCTCTCTTCCTGTCAGGAAGAAGAATGGATTCGGCAGATAGAATCCCAACATAAAAATGTTCGGGAGTATCTGCTCGATCAGGTTCAGAATTTAGCGGAGGGAAAAAGGATTCCACAACAGGTGCAAAGCTTGTTGAAACAATTCGGCTACTGCAATCGGCAAGGGATTTGTGTTCCTGTTTTTCGCGAAGATGCAAAGCAAACAGTGGAAAAACTGACCAACCTCGTTTCTTCCTTGTTGCTTGAGGAGATGATAGATTCGGTAACAGCAGCTTCCCGGGCACTTTCCTGTATTCGGTACGGAGCGTCTGTTGAAGAAGCGGCAAACGAGACCTATCACATTCTCTTCGGAATGATAAATGAGGAATTGGTGAGAAGAAAAATAGTATCGCCGCCCCTCTTTTTTTCCGGGGAAGGTCGATTCCGAAAGTGTATTTGGCTGGTATAAGAAACAGAAAGGAAAAATAATGAAAATTATAGACGGATGTACATGGATTCCGGAGTGTTTTGAGGAAAATCAATTTTCATGGAAATCATGGGAAAAATATATGGCTCATTTTCCTCAAGAGATGAAGCAGATGATAGAAGAGGATTGCCGGGAATATGATTTTAAAACACAGGTATTGCCGGTAGTGCAGTCTGCCCTTCAACACCCCCAAAAAATACAAGAAGCCCGCTGCTCTTTTCAAAAGGTCACAGGCCGATTGGAGAAAAAGATAGAAGAGCAATTTGGAACTTTAGACTGTACCGTTATTTTGTATTTGGGACTTTGCAGCGGAGCCGGTTGGGCAACGGATTTGGAAGGAAAACCGACGGTTTTGCTGGGAATAGAAAAGATCATCGAATTGAATTGGCAAAGCGAACAAGAAATGCAGGCTTTGATTTATCACGAAATTGGGCATTTGTGGCATTTTTCAAAGAGAAATCAGCCTCCCATGCAAACAAAGCAGTTGGAACAACTTTATCAAGAAGGAATGGCGATGCGTTTTGAACAGCTGATTTGCGGGGATTTATCCTATTATCATCAGGATAAAGACGGTTGGCTGGACTGGTGCGTTCAAAAAGAAAATCAAATCAAATCGGAATACGCTTCCCGTATCCAAAACAAAGAAAGCGTGAAGGACTTTTTCGGGGATTGGTGCAGCTATCAGGGGCGCAGCGACGTCGGATATTTTCTGGGAAATCGCTTTGTTCAGTTTTTATGCAGCCGTTTTTCGCTGGAACAGGCGGCAAATCTTTGCGAACAGCAGCTACTTTCCCTGTTTTGGGAGTATGTTTCTCTTTAAAATCTCAGCATTATGATGTTTGGAAAAGAACAATTTTTAATTTTCGGCTGTAAAAAAGCAGGAACGAAACCGTTCCTGCTTTTTTATATGTCTTACAGTTCGCTCGGACCGTCATACGGTTCAAATTCGCCGGGAAACAGCACCTCTTCCACAATCTGCGCGCAGTCCATCACGCAGCCGCGACAGGAGCGCAAACGGTCTGTTTTTCCGTCTGTTCCGCGCAAATCTGAACAGATCATACTGGTATTTTTCTGCTCAAACCGTTTTGCCATCTCTTTTCCCAGGTCAAAGGTAGAGAATTTCGATGCAGGCTGCTGTAAATTGGCATCGGAGTTTTTTAGCCCCGCAAGCATCATCATACCGCACACGCTGCCGCAGGTCTGAAACATTCCCGCGATTCCCAAGCCATACGCCTCGGCTGCGCGAAAAGCGGTTTTTTCGTCTAATCCTAACCGCTCGCAGTAGGTGCAGACAACTGCCTGACAGCAGTTATAACCGTCTTTGTGTTTTTGGGCAGCTTCCCAAACTTTGCTTTTTTCCATCTTGTTACTTCCTTTCTTCATAACGGTTTATGATAAGCAGACCGACGCAAACAAATACAGAACAACCAACATTCCGATATTTGCCGCTGTAAAAATCCCCAGGTAGCACGCGGTCTGTGCATTCGGCGTTTTTATGTAAAGTTTAAAGGAGATTAAGCTTGCAAGCGAAGCGACCAATGTACCCAGTCCCCCGATGTTTGTCCCAAGCAGCATTCCTTTTGCGTCCTGTGTGAAGTTGGAAAGCAGCACCGCAGCCGGAACATTGCTGATTACCTGACTGCAAAGGGTCGAACACAGCAGAGTATTTTGCTGCATAATCTTTCCTAAAAATTGTTTTACCTGTTCTAATGCCCCGATGTTTCCCGCAAAGATAAAAAAGCAGACAAAGGTTGCAAGCAGCCAGTAGTCCACCCGTTTCAGTACCTTCGGAGAAAAAATAAACAAAGCAATCACGGTAATCAAAAGCAGAAGATGGCTGTTTAGCAGATGAAAAACAGAAAGCAAACTCAAACCAAACAGCAAAAGAAATAAAGAGAGCTGCCGCTTGTCCCGAATCTCTTCCCTGCGTTGAAACTGCACCTCGATCGTTTGATTTTTTCCGGAAATGCAGCAGATGCTAAGCAGAATCAGACTGAGCAGGACAACCGGAACCGTTACCGAAAAAAAGTCCCCCGCAGTCAGCCGGTAAAAACTGCTGAGATACAGGTTTTGCGGATTTCCCACCGGGGTCAGCATACTGCCGATGTTGGCGCCAATCGTTTGCAGAGTAACAACCCACGCAAGGTGTTTTTGCTGTCCGACAAGCTCCAATACCAGTACCGCAAACGGAACAAAGGTAATCAAAGCCACATCGTTGGTAATCAGCATCGAGGAAAAAAACGGGAGCATCACAAGGGTCAGTATCAATAGGCGCAGGCTTTTTTTACCCGATAAAATTTTCTGCGCCAGCACCAGAAAGACGCCCTCCTGCTGCATTCCTGCCACCGCAGCCATCAGGCAAAACAGCAGTTCCAGCACCCGAAAATCAATGTAACCCAAATAGGCTTGCGACGGAGGAACAAATATCATAGAAAAAATCGCGCAGAACAGCGCAATCAAAAATACCGGTTCCTTTTTCCAAAAAAGTTTTAATTTTTGCATTTTCTCCACCCTTTCCGCTCCTTAGTATACCGCAAGCGAAGAGTTTTGACAATCTCTCTTTTAAAAAGACGGAATAAGGTCAATCACAACAATTTCCGGTAGGTTAAACAATCGAAGGGGCAGCTTGGTCATGCCGATTCCGCTGCTGACAAAAACAGAACCACCTTCCCGCGGATACAGTCCCTTTCGGTAATTTTTGGCGCCGGGCGGAAGAATTTTCTGAGTGAAAAAGGGAAGAAAAATCTGTCCCCCGTGGGAATGTCCCGACAATATCAAATCTGCCCGATCCACCGGCAAAATGTCGGCGGTATCCGGTTCGTGACAGAATAAAAGCCTTGCGCTGCTGCCGGAGCTGTCGGGAGTTTCTTTTTGCGGATTCCCGAAAATCAGGTCGTCAAGACCGTATAAAATCAGGTTTTGTTGGGGAAAGGTAACACCCTCGTTTTTTAAAATTTCAAATCCGCCACGTTCCATAACCGACGGATAAATTTTCTGCGCTCCTCCGCCGTAGTCATGGTTGCCCCAAACTGCATATTTCCCAAGCGGCGCTTTGATAGATTGCAAGGCGTCTGCAATCCCGTCAAGGGAAAGCTGCCCGCAATCCCGACGATAAATGTCAAAAAAATCGCCGCCAAACAGCACAAGATCGGGATTTTGTTCGTTTATTTTTTCGGCAATTCGGGAAAGATTTTCCTCGGAATACCATTTTCCGAAATGAGTATCGCTGAAAAATGCAACCCGTACCCGATGTGTTACGGGCAGGGAATACTCAATCCGCTTTACCGAAAGGAGGTTTGGCTCAACGGCGCCCGCCCATATTAAAGTTCCGATCGCCGCAGCGCAGAATAATCCTACGGCGATAAGCAGACACCTTTTCAGAAAGTTCATTTTCTTTCTCCTTTTCGCTTTTTTCTTCTATCATAGCATATGGGGGATGTCGAGAAGCGACAGTTTTAAGCAGGACATAGTTTGAGTACTGTCGCTCAAAAATCAACGCTGCCGCTTGATTTTTCGGGAGATTTTTTGAATGGATATGTTGAGAAGCGGCGGTTGAAGTAACAGCGAAATCCTACAATCAGTGACCGCCGCCCAATCTCACAGATGTTCGATTTTTCGGAAGTCTGTCCGGTGGCAGAGGGGTATTAGGGGAAACTTCCCCTAATGAATCTTTGGTTTCTTATCCACGACCGGTTCGGGCTGCATAAGCCCGTTATAGAGGGTATGGGGCGCACAACCCCATAATAAAAAAGAGGGTGTGGGGCACAGCCACAAATATCCTGTTAGAAATTTTCGTCAATAAAGTTAAGATAGTTTCGCTTCGGAGCGTCCTCAGGGTGGGCGCAATGCCACTCAAAAGATTCTTTTAAACCGATGAAAAGATCCTTTTGCACAGGAAAAACAGTATCTTGACGCGATACATCAAGGGTATAAAAATAATTATGAAACGGAAAATAGTCCCGTTGATTGGGGTGAGAAATAATGTTGCGAACAGAAAGCGGAACATTTGCCGCGCGATAACAAAGCTCGATAAAGGTGTTGACAGTGACAATTTCCCGGTTTCCTACATTAAAAATGCGGTCTTTCGGATGAGTTTCAAGAAGAATTTCCATCAAGCGGCATAAATCCTCTACATGAAAAAATTGCAGCGGCATTGTCCCGTCGCCCGGAATACAAAACGCGCGTTCCTGCATAGCGCAGTCAAATACAAACGGTTCTCGATACAGATTTTGCATCGGACCGTAAAGATAAGGCGGACGGAGGATATAAGCGTTGGGTACAGCGGAAAGCAGGAGGTTTTCGGCGGCAATTTTATCGGTTCCGTATTTTCCCCATAAACGGTTCTCCCCAACCGGCTGCGTTTCCCGAAAAGGGCGGGGAAAAGTTTCGGGATAAACGGCGCCGGAGCTAATCAGGATGTAATCGTGAAATTCCCCCAAAGCGTCAAGCAAATCCCGAATATCCTGCGCAGTATAGGCAGTAATGTCCAAAACTGCGTCAAAAGAAAGGGATTTTAAACAGTCTCCCAAACAGTGGCGGTCGGCTTGAATCAGGGTAACATTTTTTACCTGAGGTCGAATGCCTCGATTGAGGACAAAAACATCGTATCCCCGTTCGGAAAACCATGTCGCGGCAAAGCGACTGACAAAAACAGTACCGCCTGTAATTAAAATTCGCTTCATAGATAGAACCTCCCCCAAAAAGACAGTTTTCTTTCATTCTATTACAGGGCGGAAAGAAAATCAAGAAAAAGAATTGTTTTTGAAAAAGGTTTCGGAAAGTATATCTAAAGAAGAAGCGACAGTTTTAAGCAGAATATAGTTTGAGTACTGTCGCTCAAAAATCTATGCTGTGGTTTGATTTTTATAGGATAGAGAAAATAGTTGGGTATAAGCTGTACAATAAGATTTTAAACATAGATGAACCTTTATTTTAAGCAATAAAAAAACAACCAAAGCTACTCTTGACGCAAAGTAGCTTTGGTTGTATAATGGTATCAGAAGGACGGCTCCGCATGTGAGGCGGCGGTCGTTCCCAATTGTCATTGTTACTTGAGGAAACGCCGCCCCTTACACAGGGGTGGTTATTTCTTTATTGGTGCTTTAAGTAATTTAAAATACCAAAGACAACCGTTACAATCAAATCTAAAAGTGCAATTACTTCTAAAGTTGACATAGACGGTCACCCCCCTTTTTATACACTTTCGTGCAGAGGGAATAACCGTGCTGTCCTTCTGATAGAAGTACTATATCACAGTTTGAAAAAATTGTAAATATTTATCGAAAACAATTGTTTAAGCAGCTATCTTTTCGGGTAGCTGCTTTCTTTATAAATTTTGCTGATGTAATAAAGTAAAAAGCCTCATTCCAAACGGAATGAGGCTTTGGCGGGAACGTGTGGGAATTGAACCCACCTATGCAGCTACTAACTGCAATTACTGGTTTTGAAGACCAGAGGGCACACCAGCACCCATCCGCTCCCAAATGCGAAATTTATTATATCATAAAGCGCGTCGTTTGACAAGTACCAAAAAGGAAAACAAATCAGGATTGTAACTTTGCACAAGAGGTCAGAATTTCCCCGCCCTTTTTTGAGAGAACTGCTCGCAAGACAGTACTTAGGGAAAAGGAAATTCCGAGGAAATACCGAAAACGAATTTCCTCGGAATAAAAAAGCGGTCAAAGTTATTTTAATACGCGGGCGTCCCCGACCTTTTTGGTGATGTTGCGGCGGTCCCAGTATTCCAGCACCGCTACGGCGAATTTTCTGGACGCGCCCATCAAGTCACGCATTTCGGCTAAGGTAATCTGTCCGTTTTTGGCGATGTGTTCCTTTGCCATCTCCAACGCTTTTTGGTAGTAATCAACATGAAGAACAATCTTGTCCTCCACACGCACCAATCTGCCGTTGTTGATTAAAGATTCCAAAACCTGCTTAAAGTTCTTCATTTTCGGAAAGCGCGCGGCAATCTGGTCGGGAGATTCCGGAGAAAAACCGCCCTCGGCAAACGCCTGCTCCACCAGTTCCTGATTATTGTCGGTCTGCGCCTCAAAGTCATACAGGGCAACACAGCCGTTCACAAGTTTTAATACTTTGCGGTTAACTAAGGAGTCGGTAATTTTATCAACAACCGATAAATCCTCATACTTTAAGAACTTGCTGCGGAATTCGTCCCGTTTCATGCCGTCCCGCAGCGGATTTTCCTGATGGTAAGCGGTCAGCAGTTTAACGGCAGCATCTTTGAGGTGGTTGAGATAATCGGTGTGAATGACAATATTATCGTTGATTTTAAAGGCTGTTTTGTCCTTAATCAGTTTTTGAATCTGCTGGTCAAACTGCTCTTTCGGAATGGCAGTCTGTACCTGAAGAAAATCCAGCGACTCAAATCGGGAGGAGTAATCCCGTAAAGCTGCGCTGATTTTTTCTTTTTCCGAACCGTTTTCTTTGATATTCAGCGATTGCAGAACGGCAGGATCGTTGCGTTTGTGCTTAAACGGGTTGGAGTCCAGAATTACGCCGCCGCCGATGGTTTCCAGCGGGGAATAAAAGCGCAGCACAAAGCGGTCGCCGGTCTTTACGGCGATTTCTTCTTCCAGACGCAGCTGAGCGTAACAGCTTTCTCCGGCAGAGATGCTGTCGCGGTCCAGTAAAACCACCTTGCACAAAATATCCCTTGCCCCGTGATACAGGTGCAGGCGGGTTGCGTTTAAGATTTCTCTCTCACAGTCTTTTAAGATGGTGAGCTTGATGTCAATCATCATGGTGGTGTGCATCGAGTTCGGCGCGGCAACAACATCGCCCTTGTTCAGGTCGCTTTTTTTCAGTCCGGCAAGATTGACGGCAACGCGCTGTCCGGCAAACGCCTGCTGCACGTCCTTCGAGTGTACCTGCAAATTGCGGATACGGCTTTCCAGACGGGAAGGATAGACGGTAACAGGGTCGCCCACCTTCATTGTACCTTCAATCAGCGTTCCGGTGATAACGGTGCCGAATCCTTCTACCGAGAAGATACGGTCAACCGGAATACGAAACGGAATGTCCAAATTTTTCAGCTGGGTGTTTTTGTCAATCAATTTGAAAATTTCGGATTTCAGCTCCTCAATTCCTTCGCCGGTATAGGAAGAAACGGCGATGATGGGGGCGTTTTCCAAAAAGGTTCCCGCAACTTCGCTGCGCACGTCTTCTTTAACGATTTCCAGCCAATCCTCGTCCACCATGTCCTTTTTGGTGATGACGATAATGCCTTCGGGAATATCCAGCAGCGAAAGGATACCCAAATGCTCTTTGGTCTGCGGCATAAAGCCTTCGTCTGCCGCCACAACCAGCAGGGCAAGGTCAATACCGCCTGCTCCGGCAAGCATATTTTTTACAAATTTCTCATGTCCCGGCACGTCGATGATGCCGGCTTTTTCCCCGTCGGGCAGGTCGAGGTAAGCAAAGCCCAGCTCAATGGTGATGCCGCGCTTTTTTTCCTCTTTAATGCGGTCGGTTTCGATTCCGGTCAACGCTTTAATCAGGGCGGTTTTTCCGTGGTCAACGTGACCGGCAGTTCCGATAATAATATTTTTCATGCTCAATCCTTCTTTGTTCTGTCAATGCGTTATTGGCAGCAGTCTTTGATGCTCTGCGCCACGTAGGAGAAGTGGTGTTCCTCAATGGTGCGCACGTCCAACAGCAGTCTTTCTTTTGAGATACGGGCGATAATCGGCAGGGAAAGCTCGCGCAGGCGTTTTTCAAGCAGGTCGAGAGAAACGCGTTTTGGCTCTACGGTAACCACCGAGCTGCGAATCATCTGGGTCGGAACCGAGCCGCCCCCCACCTGTCCGAAGTCTTCGGTCAGCTGAACGCTGAAGCTGCCGTCGCAAACCTGTTCCATGCAGGCAAGCAGCTGTCTGCCCTTTGGTTCCAGGGTATCCATCTTTGCGGTAATCATGCGCAGGGTCGGGTTGTTTTGCAGCGCCTGCTGCGGGTCCATATATTCCCTCAGGGTTGCTTCTAAAGCGGCAAGGGTCAGTTTGTCAATACGGAACGCGCGGGTAAGCGGATTTTTCTTCATCGCTTCGATATATTCCCGTTTTCCGATGATGATGCCTGCCTGCGGACCGCCCAACAGCTTGTCACCGGAAAAGCTGATGATATCCGCTCCGGATTTCATCGCATCCAATACATTCGGCTCGTCCAAAATGCCGTAATCCTCCAGGCGAATCATCGCTCCCGAACCCAAGTCGTAGATAACGGGGATATTGCGCTCGTGTCCGATGCGAACCATTTCCTCCAGGGAAACCTCTTCGGAAAATCCTACAATTTTAAAGTTGCTGGTATGTACTTTGAGGAATGCGCCGGTGTTTTCAGTGACTGCGTTTACATAGTCGGAGGGGTGGGTTTTGTTGGTGGTTCCCACCTCGATTAAAGTGCCGCCGCTTTGGGACATAATTTCCGGAACGCGGAACGCGCCGCCGATTTCCACCAGCTCTCCGCGGGAGGTTACCACCTCTTTGCCTTTTGCCATGGTGCTCAGCACCAGCATAACGGCTGCCGCGTTGTTGTTGACAACCATCGCGTCCTCTGCGCCGGTCAGCTTGGAGATAAGCTGTTCAACATGGGCGTAGCGGCTGCCGCGGCTGCCCTTTTCCAGATTGTACTCTAAGGTATTATAATCCTGAGCGACGCTTTGAATGGCGGCAACGGCGGCAGAGCTTAATTTTGCGCGTCCGAGGTTGGTGTGCAGGACAATGCCGGTTGCATTGATAACGGGACGCAGGTTCATCGTTGTCTTTTTGCGAACGGCGTCAATCACCTGTTCGCAGATGATTTGAGGCTCTAAAGACGGTTCTTCTCCCGCAAGGATTGCCCGGCGCAGGGCGTCAATCACCTCGCGCACCGTTTCGGTAAGAACGGTGTGCTGGCAGGAAAGGTCGGACAGCTTTTCGTGACGGAGCAGCTCGTCCACCTTCGGGATTTTTCGCAGCAGTTGGGAATTTACGCTCATGGAATGGATCATACCTTTCTATTTAATAAAGATGATAAAAAGAAATAAAATAAGACAAAATGCAATTTCAACCCTATTGTACCAAAAAAAGCGATGGCGCGCAATCTCAAAGGGCAGGATTTCTCAAAGGAAAATGCGGGTTTTGATTGAGTAATCGGGATAAAGATGATATAATAAGGGCAAAGCAGAAAGCAAATCAAACGCATAAACAAAAAACCTTGCGCCGGGATGCGGCGCAGTAAGGAGTAATCAATATGTTAAACCGTCTGATGACATCCAGAAAGGTAAGGGGGTTTTTGCTCAGCCTTTTGATTTTGTCGGCAGTTGCGGCGGCAATTTCGGTGGCTCTTCCGCTCAACCGAAAGCAGCAGGCAATCAGCTCGCTGGGAGATCAGTCGCTTTCCCAGGCGGGGTCTTTGGCGATGGCTGTGGAATATTATAACGGTCCCAGATTACAATCTCTCATTGATTATCCGGGGGAAACGGCGTACTATCAAAGCCTGTGCGCCTTTCTTGCGCAGGCAAAGCAGGAAATGGGGTATGATAAAGCCTACCTGTTGTATCAAAACGAGCAAAATCAGTTTTGCTATCTTGCGGACGCAGACTATATTTTAAATGAACGGCAGGAAGAAAGCTATCAGCCCATCGGCAGGGAATACGGCGGCGAGCGATACGGCAAAAAGTGCTTTTCCCTTTTAAGCGAACAGTTTGCCGGAAGAAAGCAGGCTGCCTATGTACCGGAAATTTTGGACGGGGATTACATCGTTTCCTATCTGCCGCTTAAAGATGCCCGGGGCGAGGTGACGGCGGTGCTGGGAGTGGACGCAAAGCTGAGTTATTCCGATTTCACCCGCTACGGTCCGATTGACTTTGAACAGGTGACAACGATAAGCGGCATTGTCTTTTTAATCAGCCTGATTTTATTCGTGCTGTGCATGGATAAAGGACTCAGCGAGGAAGAAAAGGAAAACCGATGGAGAAAGCGCAGAGGCTTGCCTCCCAAACCGGTGAAGAAGGACAACATTGTGGTGGATACCTTAGACGATATTGACCCGAATGATTATCTGTAAACAGAAAAAGAAAGGCGGGACAGAAGATGGAGGAACGGACAGAACGCGTGATTGAACAGACCGTAAACAAGATTGTGGAGCTGTTTTCTCCCAGCAAGGTAATCGAGTACAATACCAAATATGATATGGAAGGAAAGGTAAGCTCCTTTAAGCTGTGTATTGTCGGCAAAATTGCGGATAAGCGAAAGATGCTCACCAGAATCTTTGACGAGGTGGACAGCGAGATTCCGTATGATGTTTTGCTGTACACCGACGAGCAGTTTGAAGAATTGAAAAACAGCAGTGATGCTTTTGCGTCTCGCATTAACCGGAGGGGCAGGGTTCGCTATGGGAAATAGGTCAAGAAGGCACAACGCGCAGGACAGCCGCCGTTATTACGATTGGCTGGAACATTCCAGTCAGGATTTGATTGCGGCAAAAATCCTTTCGGAGGATGACAGGTGCTATCCCCTGGCAGCCTTTCATTGCCAACAGGCAATTGAAAAGGCGCTCAAAGCCTATATTCTGCTCAAGTCCGATGTTTTGGTGGACGGACACAACTTAACCTGGCTGTGCCGCCAGGCAAAAAAGTATGACAAGGGTTTTCATCAGTGGTTTGATGAAAGCGCGGACCTGAACCAGTGCTATATCGAAACCAGATACCCTGCCGACATCGAAACCGAGTATACCTATAAGATGGTAAAAAACTTTTATCGCATGGCAAAGGAAATGTATCGGTACATCTTTGCAGAGATTGATAAGGAGTTTGATTTGCGGGAAAAGGCAGAGGAGGACGCCCCGTTTTACGGGAGATAATAAAAGGAAGAATCAAAAATCCGCCGAGCAATCGGCGGATTTTTTGTTATCCGACTTTTGCATGATACGAAGGAAACCGGGCGGAGAAAAACCGTGAAAATGCTAAAAAGAATTGACTTTTCTTTGAAAGAAAGATAAAATAAAAGGGAAAAACTGTTCTGTTTGGAACAGTTTTTGGTTGAAAGGAGTGAGGAAGAATCAAAAAATCAGAATTGGATTGCGTTTTGTTCCGAGGGATTCCCAAAGAGGAGGTTCGACTGCTGCTGGATGAGCTTGCGCAGCAAAAAGAGTTTGCAAAGGGGGAGGTTATCTACTCCCCGCAGGATTTTAAACGCTCGCTGGGGATTTTATGCCAGGGCAGGGTGGTTGCGCAGAAAGAAAACGGCGTGATTTTAAACCGCATGAGCGCCGGGGATTGTTTCGGAGCGGCGGCGCTGTTTTCTCAGCAGGAAGAATATGTTGCCACCATTTTGGCGCAGCAGGATTGCAGGATTTTATTTTTATCCGACAGCGCAGTGCAGAAGATTGTGGAGCAAAGTCCGAAAATCGCAATCAATTATATTCGCTTTCTTTCTGACAGGATTCGATTTTTAAATCGGAGAATAGACAGCTTTACCGCAGACGATGCGCAGCAGGCGCTGCTGTCTTATTTAGAGCAGCAGCCGAACCGATGCAGCGACGGCACGGCGATGGCAAAGCTGGCAGAAACCCTGAATATAGGAAGAACTTCCCTTTATCGGGCGGTCGGACAGTTGGAAAAACAGGGGAAGATAAAGAAAGAGGGAAAGAGGCTCACTCTGCTGACAGGGAAAGATTTCCCGGGAAATCAATAAAAAGGAGAAGTAAAACGATGAAGCATTTTACAAAATATCTGACCAAATATGCGATGCCCATACTGCTTGCATGGAGTATGAGTTTTTCTTTTGCAGGATGTTCGGCTCAAAAAGAGCAGGAGAAAGAAACCCCTGTTCCGCAGCAAAGCGAAGAGAAGCAAGAAGAGGGGATTTCCTCGGAGATTTCCTCGGAAAATCCAGAAAAAACAGAGCAAACCGAGGAAAAGACCAATGTCAATTTAGCGGCGCTGAAAGGTCCGACTGCGTTAGGAATGCTTGATTTGCTCGAAAAAAATGAGCAGGACAAGGCGGCAAACCACTATGAAATCACCCTTGCCGGAGCGCCCGACGAGCTGGTGGGCAAGATTGTTTCGGGAGAACTGGATATTGCGGCGGTGCCGACCAACCTTGCAGCAACCCTTTACCAAAAAACAAAAGGCGGGGTACAGATTGCCGCATTAAATACAATGGGTGTGCTGTATCTTTTGGAAACCGGAGATACGATTCATTCGGTTGCCGACCTGAAAGGAAAAACAATCTATGCGACCGGACAAGGCTCAACACCGGAATATGCGCTGAATCTGGTGCTGGAAAAAAACGGACTGACGGTAGGCGAAGATGTTACCGTTGTTTATAAGGAAGAACACGCCGAAATTGCCCCGCTGCTGGCATCGGGAGAAGCGCAGATTGCCCTGCTGCCGCAGCCGTTTGTAACCGCAGTTCTCAACCAGAACGAGAAAGTTCGGGTGGCGTTGGACCTCACCGAAGAATGGGATAAGGCGACAAACGGAGAAAGCGGACTGACCATGGGCTGCATTGTGGTTCGCAAAGAGTTTGCCGAACAGAATAAAGAAGCGATGAACCGTTTTCTGGATGAATATAAGCAGTCTGTTCAGACGGTAAACAGCGAAGAAGGTTTAGACCACGCAGCGCAGTTGGCAGAACAGTATGACATTATGAAAGCGGCGGTTGCAAAACAGGCAATCCCGGAATGTAACCTGGTTTACAAAGAAGGGGAAGAGATGAAGCAGACCGCGCAGGGATTTTTGCAGGTGTTGTTTGAAGCAAATCCAAAATCGGTAGGAGGAGCGCTCCCGGATGAAGACTTCTACTACCAGAGATAGCAGGAAAAGCAGAAGAATTTGGCTTTCCTGCGCAGCAGTTTTGCTGTGGCTGATTTTGTGGCAGGTGGCGGCATGGGCAGTAAATCTGCCTTTGCTGCTGCCCTCTCCCGCCGATGTGCTTAGACGATTGTGGGAACTTGGAGCAACTTTGCTGTTCTGGCAAACGGTGGGGCTGTCGCTTGTCCGCATTTTGGCAGGATTTTTAGGGGGGCTTCTGTTAGGCAGTCTGTTTGCGGTGTTGGCGTGGTATTCCGACTTTGCGCAGGCGATGATTCGTCCGTTGGTCGGAGTGCTGAAAACAACGCCGGTCGCTTCCTTTATCATTTTGGCTTTGGTGTGGATTCGCACCGAATATCTGGCAACAGTGATTTCCATGATTATGGTGCTGCCGCTGGTTTACCACAATATAAAAGAGGGATTGGATTCGGCAGATGTTCAGCTGTTGGAGATGGCAAAGGTGTTTTCCCTTTCCCACGTCAAAACAATTCGCGCCTGTTATCTTCCGGCAGTTCGCCCGTTTTTCCTTTCCGCAGTAACAAGCGGGTTGGGGTTTGCGTGGAAAGCGGGGATTGCGGCGGAGGTGCTGGGCAGACCGGCAATCGCAGTCGGCAAACAGATTTATGACGCAAAGGTTTATCTGGAAACGACCGACCTGTTTGCATGGACTTTGGTTGTGATTCTCTCTTCCTTTTTGCTGGAAAAATCGGTGTTGATTTTGGCAGATAAAATAGGAAAAAGGCAGGTGCGAAAGATAAGATGAAATTAGAACGGATTACGGCAGGATATGACGGGCGCAATCTTTTTGAAAATTTTTCGTTGGAGCTGCCCGACCGAGGAATTATCTGCCTGTTTGCGCCTTCCGGCAGCGGAAAAACAACGCTGCTGCGTCTGTTGGCAGGACTGATTGCGCCGACTGCCGGGAAAATTACAGGCTTAGAGGGAAAAAAGATTGCCGCCGTTTTTCAGGAGGATCGCCTGGTTCCCTCGATGACGATCAGGCAGAATGTGGAGCTTGTACTGGACAAAGGGCAGAAAAAAACTGCGCAGGAATACCTTGATAAGGTGGGATTGTCGGATTGGAAGGACGCCTTTCCCGAGGAACTTTCGGGCGGAATGCTGCGCAGGGCATCGCTTGCGCGGGCGTTCGCTTACGCAAAGCAGCACCGAGAGTCGGTGTTTTTTCTGTTGGACGAGCCGTTAAAAGGTCTGGACGAACAGGCGGCAAAAGAGATGCTGAAGCTGATTCGGGAAGAAACAAGCGGCAGCCTTGCCTTTTTTGTAACACATGACAGGGCGCAGGCGCAGGAAATCTCCGACCGGATTCTTTGCCTGCAAGGTCAGCCGTTGAGGTTGACAGAGGGGTAGGAAAGATAAACGGTCGGGGCATAGGGTACATCAAAATGACAGTATAATATCTTTTGGTTTTGCTTGGAAAGAACAAGCTGAAAAAACCACAACAAATTCCGTACCCATGCCGCCGCAGACGCAAGGCGCGCGGCGACCGACCGATTTTCTTTTCCGATTTGTTTTTGTAAATCTCAGAATCTTTTCTGTTTTCGGAACCCGAAAGGACAGACGCCGAGGTTGACAGGGGAAGAAAGATGAACGGTCGGGCATAGGGTACATCAAAATGACAGTATAATATCTTTTGGTTTTGCTTAAGACAAGCTGAAAAAACCACAACAAATTCCGTACCCATGCCGCCGCAGACGCAAGGCGCGCGGC
>CAJJZS010000010.1 GCA_905197685.1 uncultured Oscillospiraceae bacterium
GCAGGCTCAGCCAAGATTTGGAAAGAGTGTATCGTCTAAGAAGAAACGAGTCCGTTGGGAGGACGGACGAACGGCGCGGGCAGGGAAGTTTGGGATTTAAAGTGAGGGCAAATTCGCGAAACAGGGTGCAGGCTCAGCCTGCTTTGGTGGAAAGCAACGAAAACAGGGCGGTTTTTGCAGAAAACTTTTTTCGGAAGTGTAAAGGAAAAAGCCTTGACAGAAGGACGATGCTCGGTTATAATATCAAAGGTAAGTTCAGTAAAGGGAATTGCCTTTACAGCTTGAAGAAAATACCTGGGCAGGAAAGGGAGCTGCGTATGGCAAAAAACTTGGAAATCTCGATTTTGCTGGATTATTACGGTCAGATGCTGACCGAAAAACAGCTGGAGGTTGCGCAGTTTTATTACAACGAGGACCTTTCCCTTGCAGAGATTGCCCAATTTGCCAACATCACCCGTCAGGGGGTGCGCGACAGCTTAAAGCGAGCCGAAGCCACCTTGCTGGAGATGGAAGAACGAATGGGGCTGGCAAAAAAGTTTCGGGTTTATCAGCAAGCGTTGGAAGAAATTACCGCCTGCGCAAAGGAAATTTCGTTTGAGGCGCAGCGTTATCCCAACGCATACAAGATACAGGAAAACGCGGAAAAGATAGCGCAGCTGGCGCAGAAGATTGAAGAATAACCAAAATGACTGCTTGAGGCAGAAACAAAGGGGGAACACCGATGGCATTCGAGGGACTTGCGGAAAAATTAAACCAAGCCTTTAAAAAACTCAAATCGAAGGGAAAACTCTCTGAGAACGATGTAAAAGAAGCGATGCGGGAGGTGCGCCTGGCGCTGTTGGAAGCGGACGTAAACTACAAGGTTGCAAAGGACTTTGTAAAAAGCGTCACCGAAAAAGCGGTGGGTGAGGAAGTGCTTTCCAGCCTGACCCCGGCGCAGCAGGTTATTAAAATTGTGCGGGACGAGCTGACCGAGCTGATGGGTTCGACCGACAGCAGGATTAACTTTTCTTCTAAAATCCCTACCGTTATTATGATGTGCGGCTTGCAGGGTTCCGGTAAAACCACCCATTCCGCAAAGCTTGCCAAAATGTTCCGCAAGCAGGGCAAACGCCCGCTGCTGGTAGCCTGCGACATTTACCGTCCGGCTGCAATCGAGCAGCTGAAAGTTGTGGGACAGCAGGTGGAAACCCCCGTCTTTGAGATGGGAACCATCAGCCCGGTGGAGATTGCAAAAAACGCAATCCGCCATGCAAAAGACTACGGCAACGATGTTGTTATCCTGGATACGGCGGGTCGTCTGCACATTGACGAACAGCTGATGCAGGAGTTACAGGACATTAAGTCGGAGGTACAGCCGAATGAAATCCTGTTGGTAATCGACGCGATGACCGGTCAGGACGCGGTAAACGTGGCGCAGAGCTTTAACGATGCGCTGGGAATCGACGGCGTAATCCTCACCAAATTGGACGGCGACACCCGCGGAGGCGCGGCGCTGTCTGTCAGAGCAGTAACCGGAAAGCCAATTAAGTTTGCCGGTATGGGCGAAAAGTTAGACGACCTTGAAGTGTTCCACCCGGATCGTATGGCGTCCCGAATTTTGGGAATGGGCGACGTGCTGACCCTGATTGAAAAGGCGCAGGACGAGGTTGACGAGCAAAAGGCGATGGAAGTTGCCAAAAAGCTCAAAGAAAATTCATTTGATATGGAAGACCTGTTAGAGCAGATCAAGCAGGTCAGAAATATGGGTCCTCTCGGAAAGATTCTTGAAATGTTCCCCGGAATGTCCGGAAAAATCACCGATGAAACGGCGCAGGCAGGAGAACAGGAAATCAAGTATCTGGAAGCCATCATCAACTCGATGACAAAGGCGGAGAGGGCAAACCCGGATATTATCAATCCGGCGCGCAAGCGAAGAATTGCGGCGGGCAGCGGCACCGATGTGCCGAGAGTAAACCGAGTGCTCAAACAGTATAAGCAGATGAAAGAAATGATGAAGATGCTCGGCGGAAAAGGCAAAAACGGAAAACGGCGCAGAAGAATGCCGTTTAACCCGGCAATGCTGAAAAATATGCCCCCAATGTAAAGGAAAGTTTATCAAACTCCGGAAAGATTGCATATAAACTCCTCCGGTTTGATATAGAGTTTTGAAAGGTTCAGGAGGTGACAGAAATGGCTGTTAAAATTAGACTTCGTAGAATGGGCGCTAAAAAAGCTCCTTTCTACCGTATCGTTGTAGCTGATTCCCGTTATCCGCGCAACGGCAGATTTATCGAAGAAATCGGTTACTATGACCCGGCACAGACTCCGGCAACAGTAAAAGTTGACGCTGAAAAAGCAAAGAAGTGGATGTCTAACGGCGCACAACCAACCGATACAGTTAGATCCCTGCTTAAAGCTAACGGTGTCCTGTAGGAGGTAATTACAAATGCAGGAACTGATTGTTACTATTGTGAAAGGTCTTGTGGACGATAAGGAAGCAGTTCGTGTGACTGTGGACGAGCCAAAAGAGGACGGTACCGTTGTGTATCACCTTCATGTCGCAGCTGACGATATGGGCAGAGTAATCGGCAAACAGGGCAGAATTGCAAAAGCAATTCGGACAATCGTAAGATCCGCTGCCGGAAAGGTTGAGCAGAAGGTTGCAGTTGAAATCGACTAAGGTTTTCTGCAATCGCTGTCTGAAAAGGATCATCCGAAAGGGCGCAAGGGCAATTAGCCTTTGTCGTCCTTTTTTTATATCCGCTTGGCAGTTTTGATAAAAACAATTTAAAAGAAAGGAAAAGGAGGATGCTGCGATGAGAAAAGAATATATTGAGGCAGGAAAGATTGTAACAACGCACGGTATCAAAGGGGAAGTAAAGCTGTATCCGTGGTGCGATGACCCGGAAATGTTCTGCGATATGGATACAATTTATCTGGACGCAAAGGGAACGAAAGCGATGGAGCTGACCGGCGTTCGCTTTGCAAAAAATATGCCGCTGTTAAAGCTGCGGGGCATTGATACCGTGGAAGAAGCGGCAAAGCTGCGGGACAAGATTGTGTATGTCCACAGGGACGATATCCCGATGGAAGAGGGAGAATATCTGATTCAGGACCTGATGGGATTGCAGGTGGTGGACGCCGATGACGGAAAGGTGTACGGAAAACTGACACAGGTTAGCCCGACCGGCGCAAACGATGTTTACCACATTCTTTTTGCCGATGGAAAAGAGCGGCTGATTCCGGCAATTCCGCAGGTCGTTTTAGAGGTAGACCTTGAGGGCGGCGTTATGAAAATCCGTCCGCTGGAAGGACTGTTTGACGATGAGGATTGATATTGCAACGCTGTTTCCCGAAATGTGCGAAACGGTTTTGAGCGAAAGCATCATCGGCAGAGCGCGCAGAGCGGGCAAGCTGGAGATTTATTGCCACAACATTCGGGATTATACCCTTGACAAGCACCGCCGGGTGGACGATACCCCCTACGGCGGAGGCAAGGGAATGTTGATGCAGACCGAACCGATTTACCGCTGCTGGCAGGCGGTGTGTGATATGACAGGGGAGAAGCCGCATACTGTTTATATGTCCCCGAAAGGAATGCCGTTTACCCAAAAACGCGCGGGGGAATTGCGGGAGTTTGCGCATATTTTTATTCTGTGCGGGCATTATGAAGGGGTAGACCAGCGGGTTCTGGACGAAATTGTGGACGAAGAAATCTCGCTGGGGGATTATGTTCTCACCGGCGGGGAATTGGGCGCGCTGGTGGTTGCCGACGCAGTGGGCAGATTATGCCCGGGCGTGCTGTCGGAGGAGGTGTGCTTTACCGAGGAAAGCCACTATGACGGCTTGCTTGAATATCCGCAGTACACCCGTCCGCCGGTCTGGCACGAAAAAGAGGTGCCGCCGGTGCTTGCAAGCGGGCATCACGCCAATATTTTAAAGTGGCAGCGGGAGCAGTCCATTTTGGAAACGGCAAAAAAACGCCCGGATTTGCTGCAAAAGGCGATTGCACAAGGAAAGCTGACCGAAAAAGAACGGCGTTGGCTAAGCGAAAAAGAGCAGGAGGAATAATTTCATCGCTCAAAAAACAAAGAGGGCAAATATTTCCGCTCGGGCATATGCTGTATTACCGGAATTTTTTCGGGAAAAAGCAGGATAAAAATGTATAGAATGACAGCTATGTTGAAAACTTTATAGTGAATACAAACAAAGACAATGTCTTTTCTAACCGTCCATATAGAAAAGAAGCAGAAATTTGTAATTGTATGTAAAAGAATAGCAAAATATGCGTTGACGAAAAGTGCCTTTGTGATATAATAAATTCGTATTAAAAAACAGGCAGAAATGTCTTAATTATTCAGAAATAATGAAACATCTTAGAACAGGGGAGTAACTGAAATGTTTGTAAAAGAAGTAGTGGTACAAAACCAGGTTGGTCTTCACGCACGTCCGGCAACATTCTTTATCCAGAAAGCAAATGAATATAAAGCTTCTATCTGGGTTGAAAAAGAGGACCGCAGAGTAAACGCAAAAAGCCTTCTGGGCGTTTTGTCTTTGGGTATTGTGGGCGGTACAACCATCCGCATTATTGCTGACGGAGCAGATGAAAAAGAAGCTGTTGAAAGCCTGGTAGAACTGGTAGAGTCCGGTTTTGCCGAATAATCGTCAGCTTTTGCCAAGAGCTTCGGCTTACGAATCAGTCGCATAAGAACCCGAAAGGTGTATTAGTCTATTTTGGCTGATACACCTTTTTCTGTTTTTTCAGGGAGGAACTTTGTGGATAACCCGAGATTAGATTACCTCAGAGATAAGGTAAAAAAACTTCCGTTAAGCCCCGGAATTTACCTGATGAAGGATAAAAAAGGGCAGATTATTTACATCGGAAAGGCAAAGGCGCTGAAAAACCGTGTGAGCAGCTATTTCCGAAGCGTGGAAAACCATACGCCCAAGGTCTACCGTATGGTAGAAAATGTATGGGACTTTGAGTATATCGTCACTTCCAGCGAGTTTGAAGCGTTGGTGCTGGAGTGCAGCTTTATTAAACAATATTCCCCGAAATACAATATCCTTTTAAAGGACGATAAGGGATACCACTATATCCGAATCGGCGGGGGAGAGTATGGGAAAATTACCGCAAGCCACCAGCCGCAGAAGGACGGCGCGCGCTATCTGGGACCGTATCTGTCCGGGTATGTGGTCAATCAGACGGTGGACGAGGTGAACAAAGCCTTTTTGCTGCCCACCTGCACCCGCAAATTTCCGCAGGAAATCGGCAAGCAGCGCCCCTGCTTAAATTATCACATCAAGCAGTGCATGGCTCCGTGCAGCGGAAAAATCAGCCCGGAAGAATATGCGGAGGCATTGGAGGAAGCGGTAAACTTTCTGAAAGGTTCGGGGAGTCAGATTAAAAAGATTTTAACCGAAAAGATGATGCAGGCTTCCGAAAATCTTCAGTTTGAAAAGGCGGCAAGATACCGCGACCGAATCCGAGCCATTGACGGTTTGCGGGAAAACCAGAAGGTGGTGTCTATCCGCTACGAGGAGGAAGATGTAATTGCCATTGTGCAGTCCTCGGTGAAGTGCTGCGCGGTGGTGCTTCAGTTCCGGGATTACCGTCTGGTGGACAAAGAATATTTTATGCTGGACGAGATGGCTGAATTTTCGGACGCGGGTTTTGCAGCAAACAAAACGGAGCAGCAGACAAGCCGGACGGTGCTGGAGGAACTCAGAACGCAGTTTGTATTGAGCTACTACCAGATGAAGGACACAGTGCCCAAAGCGGTTGTGCTGGACGGAGAAAGCAGCTGCCGACAGGAATTGGAAGAACATCTCTGCAAAAAGGCAGGAAGAAGCGTGCAGCTGATTGTTCCGCAAAAGGGCGACCAGATGAAGCTGTTGACCATGGCGAAGGAAAACGCAAGCCAGCAGATTGCCGAACAGACCAAAAGAACCGGTCGGGAAGTGTCTGCGCTGGACGAGCTGGCGCGGCTGCTGGGACTGCACAGGATTCCCAATTATATCGAAGCGTACGATATTTCCAACATCGGCAGCGAAACAATCGTAGCGGGCATGGCAGTATTTGAGGGCGGCAGACCGCTCAAGGGCGCTTACCGCAAGTTTTCGGTTCGGTCGGTGGTGGGAAAGACCGATGACTACGCCTCGATGCGGGAGGTGATTACCCGCCGCCTGGAGCGATATGAGCAGCATAAACAGGAGGGGGTAGGGTTTGGGCGTCTGCCGGATTTAATCCTGTTGGACGGCGGCAGAGGGCACGTGGCGGCAGTAAAGCCGATTGTGCGGGAGATGGGATTTGATATTCCGGTATTCGGCATGGCAAAGGACGACCGCCACCGCACCAGAACGATTGCGACGGAGGACGGGGAGCTTTCGGTGTCTTCTTTCCGAGCGGCGTTTGATTTGCTGACCAATATTCAGGACGAGGTTCACCGATTTTCTGTCACCTATTCCCGTTCCAAGCATCAAAGCAAGGCGATGGACTCGGTGCTGCGTTCGGTGGAAGGAATCGGGGAAACCAGAGCGAAAAATCTGTTCCTGCGTTTTCGTACCCTCAAGGCGATGGAAGCGGCAACAATCGAGCAGCTGGAAGAAACCCCTTCGATGACCCACCTGGCAGCCTGCAACCTGTATCGGGCGCTGCATGAGGGAGGACAGCCCGACGGGGATTTGCAGGAGGAATAACCGAAATCTGCCGCGGTTTTATAGGAAAATGAGAAAATATCTGCCCTACCATTGACAAACTGTCCGAAAACGCAGATAATAAAGGGGAAACAATGTTGGAATTTTTAGTTCCGAGGAAAGGAAAATGATATGAGAGTTACCACAGGTCTTGCAAGAGGAAGAAATCTGGAGGCTCCGCAGGGGCTGGATACCCGCCCTTCTTCCGATATGACAAAGCAGGCGGTATTTAATATTATTCAAAATTATGTGGAAGGCTGCGTTTTTCTGGATCTGTTTGCAGGTTCCGGACAGATGGGGATTGAGGCGCTCAGCCGCGGGGCAAAACAGGCGGTATTTATCGACAGTTCCGCAAAGGCAATCGAGGTAATCAAAGCAAATCTCAAGCACTGTTCTCTGATGGAACAGGCAAGGGTGGCGCAGATGGACGCAAAAGCCTTTTTGCAGAGCGCTTCGCAAAAATTTGACATTATCTTTTTGGACCCTCCGTATCAAAAGCAAATCATCGACGCGGTGCTGCCTTTGGCAACAGAAAAACTCAGCGAAGGCGGAATCATTGTCTGCGAAACCGAGCGCAACGAAACGCTTCCGCAGGGATACGGCGAATACACCGAAACCAAAACCTATCTTTACGGAAAGGCAAAGGTTACGGTTTACCGAAAAGCACAGCCGGAGGAGGAAGAATAACCGTATGCAGCAAAAGCAGAGAATTGCGGTGGTTCCGGGCAGCTTTGACCCGATTACAAAGGGACACATGGACATTATCCGCAGGGCGCAAAGCCTGTTTGACAAGGTGATTGTTCTGGTTGTTATCAATGCCCAAAAACAGCCCTGCTTTTCCTTGGAGGAGCGCGTAGAACTGATTCGAGCTTCGATTGAGGGACTGAGCGGGGTAGAGGTGGACAGCTACGAGGGGCTGTTGGTGGA
Organism: uncultured Oscillospiraceae bacterium; assembly: GCA_905197685.1. GTDB lineage: Bacteria > Bacillota > Clostridia > Oscillospirales > Ruminococcaceae > Negativibacillus. Next base: position 7,606 of record CAJJZS010000010.1, read on the forward strand.
TTATGTTCGGGATGCGGGCGCCTGCGCCATTGTCAAAGGGCTGCGCGCCGTTTCCGACTTTGAATATGAATTTCAGATGGCTTTGATGAACAAGGAGCTGTATGACCGGGTGGAAACGGTCTTTTTGACCACCAGCACCGCAAACCAGTATCTCAGCTCCAGCGTTGTCAAGCAGATTGCTTCGTTCGGCGGCAATATTCGCCCCTTTGTGCCGGAACAGATTCACGAAAGGGTCGCCGCGCGGTTAAATCCAAGCCATCGCAACGCAGAATAACAGCATAGGAGGAAAAAAGATGAATGTTGATGAAATCCTGAATATGATTGACGATATGCTGGAAGAAGCTTGGGGACTTCCGTTTTCCGGCGGGCGCTGCGTGGTGGACGCGCAGAGGGTGCGGGAATGTGTGGAAGATATTCGTTTAAACCTTCCCGGCGAGATTAAACAGGCGAAGATGATTGTGGCAGACCGCAACGACATTATCAAAACCGCCGAGCGTCAGGCAGAAGCGACGGTGCGCAAGGCGGAAGAGCGCGCAAGAATGTTGATTGCGCAGGAAGAAATTGTCAAGCAGGCGCAGGAAAAGGCTGCGGATATCATCGCTCAGGCGCAGATGGCAGCGAAAGAAATTCGCCGCGCTTCGCATGAATTTTCCGACTCGGTTTTGCGTCAGACAGAAGAAAACCTGTCCGATTCGCTGAAAAATGTGCGGGAAACCAGACAGGCTTTGCGCAACGCAACCGGTAAGGTAAAACCAAAAGAAAATTAAAAAAAGGAGGCAGTCTTTTCTCAAATCGTAAGGGTTTGGAAAAGGCTGCCTTTTTTGCGGAATGTTTTTGTTCCGAACAAGACTAAAAAAAGAAAGAAGGAATTTTTGATGAACACAACAACAAACTCAATGTGGATTGTATATGCCTTGCTGTCTGCGGTGTTTGCCGCGCTCACCTCGATTTTGGCAAAACTGGGAATTAACGGGATAGATTCGAACCTTGCCACCGCAATTCGCACCGTGGTAGTGCTGATTATGGCTTGGGGCATTGTCTTTATGACAGGTGTACAAAAGCAGCTGCCGCATATTGGGACAAGGTCCTGGATTTTTTTAATCCTTTCCGGCTTGGCAACCGGCTTGTCCTGGCTGTTTTACTACCGCGCCTTGCAGCTGGGGGACGCCAGCCGCGTTGTTCCGATTGACAAATCCAGTGTGGTAATCAGCATGATTCTTGCCTTTGTTGTTTTGGGAGAAAAGATAACATGGCAGAGCCTGTTGGGCGGCGCGTTGATTACAGCGGGCACTTTTGTGCTGATTTTGTAGAATAAATTCGGTAAAGTGATAAAAAGAATGAGAAAAAATTATCATCAATGCCTAACTTTCTGAAAACCTATTGATTTCTTTTGCGGGAACGGGTATCCTATAAGAGTAAAACCGATTTAAATTTCATCGGCAAAGGAAACATGGTCAACGGTAAATTCTTTTCCGTTGAGGTAGGATAAAATTCCGGCGTCGGTGGAAAAATCAAAGCGCAGCTTGTAAGCGTAAAGAGCCTGGTAGCGGTGGGTGTTTCCTTTGTTCATGGCGTTGGTTCCGTATTTGGTGTCCCCCACCAAAGGATGACCGTAAAAGGCAAGGTGCGCGCGGATTTGGTGGGTGCGTCCCGTTTTTAAATCCACCTCCAACAGGCTGATTTGACCGTTGGTTTTTAAGGTTTTATAGGAAGTAATGATGGTTTTGCCGTTCGGCACCGGCTGATGAAAGACCCGAACGCGGTTTTGCTCGCCGTCCTTGACCAGATAATCTTTTAAGGTAGCGGCTTTTGGCTGCAAAACGCCGTGAACCAGGCACAGATATTTTTTGGAAAGTTCCCGGTCCTTGATTTTCTGGTTGAGAATCCGCAGGGCAGCGGCATTTTTGGCGGCAATCACAATTCCGCCGGTGTTGCGGTCGATGCGGTTGCACAAGGCGGGAACAAAGCTGTTTTCCTCTTCCGGGCGGTATTCGCCCTTGTTGTACAGGTAGTGGAGAATCCGGTGAATCAGCGTGTCCGGAGTGTTGTCATCGTCTTCGTGAACAACAAGCCCGGGCTTTTTATCCACCAGCAGAATATTTTCGTCCTCATAAACCACCTGGATTTTGTCGGGAACGGTTAAAAAGGCAAGTTCCTGTCTGTCTTCCCCGAAAAATTCATCGTTGATGTAAAGTTCCACAAGGTCCCCTTCCGACAGGCGGTCCTGCGGCTCGCAGCGTTTGTGATTTCGCTTGATTCGTTTTAAACGAAAATATTTGTACAATAAGGAGCGCGGCAGGGCAGGAACCGTTTTTTCCACAAATTTGCTGATGCGCTGACCGGCGTCGTTGGTATTTATCACAAAGGATTTCATAAGATACAGCACCTTTCTTACAGGATAACAAAATAGACAGTTTGATTATAACATACCGATGGGATTTTGAAAACCGTTTGCGGTATTCTCAATACGGGACAAAGAGGAGAGAAGTGAAATTTGGCAGAACAAAACGGACAGAATATCCATCAGGGACACCGTCTGCGATTAAAGCGGCGGTTTCATACAGAGGGGTTACAGCATTTTGAAGAACATACCGCTTTGGAACTGTTGCTTTTTTATGCGGTTCCGCGGCAGGATACCAACCCCATCGCGCACCGCCTGCTTAACCGTTTCGGCAGCCTGTCCGGCGTATTTTCCGCTTCGATGCGGGAATTGACCGAGGTGGACGGAGTGGGTGAAAACACCGCAACCTTGCTTCGTCTGGTGCCGGAACTGATGAACTTTTGCAGGGAAAAGGAGCAGGAGGCGCCCACATTCCACAATCCTCTTTCCATGGGGGAATATTTGGCGCGCAGGCTGTGCGACCAAAAAACCGAAACGATGCTGATGCTTTGCCTGGACGGGAAAAACCGTGCGATTTGCTGTGAAAAGCTGGGCAGCGGCACAGTCGGCAGTATCACCACCACCGTGCGTGAGGTGGCGCAGCGCTGTCTGCGAAACAATGTGTCCGCAGTTGTTTTGGCGCACAATCACCCCAGCGGTCTGGCGCTCCCATCTCGCGAAGATATTGTGATGACACGAAAACTTCAGGATTTTTTGCGGGAAATTGGAGTGCAGCTGCGGGATCATCTCGTTATAACAGAGAGGGAATTTTATTCGATGAAAGACCATAAGCTGTTTTAGGCTTAGGATAGTCAGAACGCGCAAATTTTTGCGCGGCTCTCAAAAAAATTCCGCTTTTGCGGAAAAAGGAGGAGATTTTATGATGAAAAAAACAATGACCATGATGCTGACAGCAGCGATGATTCTGTCAATGGGCTTAACAGTGGGGGCGGCTTCTCCCAAGTACAGCATCCATGTGGACGATGACGAGCTGAAAATGAAACAGGACAACAAGGTTGTCACCTATCAGCTGGAAGATTCCCGCATCACATTGAGCAAAAATAAAGAGGACGGCATTACCGTATCCTTTGTGGAGGAGGACGAGGGCGTCAGAAAGATTTCTCTGGGAACCCAGAAAACCGTTACCGTATACGGCGAGCTGGACGAACTGAGCATCAGCAAAACGCTGGATAAAGATTACACCGTTGCCATTGACGAAAAGGCAAATGTGGATCAGATTTTCTCCGGCGGCAATGCAAAAATCAGCGTGGACGGCGAGGTAGATGATGTATATCTTGTTTCTGCCGGCGCAAGACTGGTTGAAAACAGCACCGGTGAAATTGATACCGTTTACGCCAAAAATGAAAACAGCGTAAAGGGCGTTTTGAGCCACCGTGTAAAACCGTATAAAGATGCTCCCCGTGTAGAAAGCGTATATGACTACGATTATGACGATGACGATGATGACAGAGATTATCATCACAGATATGACGAAGACGATCTGGGTATCTCCAGAGTGCGCGACAACGGCAGAACCATCAGCTTCTACTGTGAAGTTTCCGGAGCTACCATTCGCTGGAACGGCTCGAAAATCGGCACCACCGACCGCGGCAGCAACAGCTTTACCGTCGGCTCTTCCCGCTACTGGGACGATAAACTGACCATCTCCAAAGACGGTTACGAAACCGAGGTTTACTACATGGGCGATGCGGACGACGGCGACTATCATTACGGCACCAACGTTCATTACCACAGATATTAAACAATCTTAAATGTTAAAATCAGCGGGGGCGGATAAACTTGCCCCCGCCTTTTTGTCCCCAAAAACATTTGTTTGTAAAACAAAGGAAGAAAGCCGACAGGGAATTGACATTTAATTTGCGCAGTGCTAAAATCAAAGGAGAACAGAAAACAGCGTCTTTATCAGAAAGGGGAAAACTATGCAGCAGGAAAAAAGTTTTGAATTGGTGTCCGCCTATCAGCCCACCGGCGACCAGCCGCAGGCGATTGAACAGCTTGCAAAGGGTGTGATAAACGGGGATAAGGAGCAGACGCTGCTCGGCGTAACCGGTTCGGGAAAAACCTTTACCATGGCAAATATTATCAAAGAGGTCAACCGTCCCACTCTGGTTTTGGCGCACAACAAAACGCTGGCGGCGCAGCTTTGCTCCGAGTTTAAGGCGTTTTTCCCAAACAACGCGGTGGAGTATTTTGTGTCCTACTACGATTATTATCAGCCGGAAGCGTATATTGCAAACACCGACACCTATATCGAAAAGGACAGCGCCATTAACGATGAGATTGAAAAGCTGCGGCATTCGGCGACCTCTGCGCTGTCGGAGCGGCGCGATGTGATTATCGTTGCCAGCGTATCCTGTATCTACTCGTTGGGCGACCCGATTGATTACCGCAACATGGTAATTTCCCTGCGCACGGGAATGGAGAAGGAGCGTGACGAGCTGACCAAAAAACTGGTTGAACTTCAGTACGAGCGCAACGACATCAACTTTACCCGCAACAAGTTTCGGGTACGGGGCGATGTGGTGGAAATTTTCCCCTCCTACGGCAGCGATACGGCAATTCGCGTGGAATTTTTCGGGGACGAAATCGACCGTATTTCGGAGATTAACACCGTCACCGGAGAGGTGAAAAATGTAGTTTCCCATGTGGCAATCTATCCGGCGTCCCACTATATTGTGCCGCGGGATAAGATGCAGCAGGCGCTGTGCGAGATTCGCGACGAGATGGAGGAGCGCGTCGCTTATTTTAAGCAAAACGATAAACTGATTGAAGCGCAGAGAATTATGGAGCGCACCAACTACGATATGGAGATGCTCACCGAAATCGGTTTTTGTAAAGGAATCGAAAACTATTCCCGCGTCCTTTCCGGCAGAGCGCCCGGCAGCTGCCCCTATACGCTGCTGGACTATTTCCCGGAAGATTTTTTGCTGTTTGTTGATGAATCCCATGTCACCCTGCCGCAGGTGCGGGGAATGTACGGCGGCGACCGGGCAAGAAAGAAAAATCTGATTGATTACGGTTTTCGCCTGCCGTCCGCATATGATAACCGCCCGCTGACCTTTGAAGAATTTTACGGAAAACTCAATCAGGTCATCTTTGTCAGCGCAACGCCCGGCAATTTTGAAAAAGAAAAAAGCAGCCGCATTGTCGAGCAGGTTATCCGTCCGACCGGTCTGGTTGACCCGGAAATTGATGTTCGCCCGATAGACGGGCAGATTGACGATCTGCTTTCCGAAATCAACCTGCGCGTGGAAAAAGGGGAGCGCGTTTTGGTGACGACCCTCACCAAAAAGATGGCAGAAGATTTAACCTCCTATTTTGAAAATATGGGGGTTCGGGTGCGGTATATGCACCACGATATCGACACCATCGAGCGAATGGAGATTATCCGTGACCTGCGTTTGGGCGAGTTTGATGTTTTGGTCGGCATCAACCTGCTGCGCGAGGGTCTGGATATTCCCGAGGTGTCGCTGGTGGCGATTTTGGACGCGGATAAGGAAGGATTTTTGCGAAGCGAAACCTCGCTGATTCAGACAATCGGCAGGGCGGCAAGAAATGCCAACGGTAAGGTTATCATGTATGCCGATTCGGTCACCGATTCGATGGAGCGCGCCATCAGCGAAACCTACCGCCGCCGCGAGGTGCAGTTAAAATATAATGAGGAACACGGAATTGTTCCGAAAACCATTCAGAAAGATGTCCGCGAAATCCTGGAAATTTCTACCAGAGAACACACCGACAAGATCGGAAAGGGCAAAAAGCGAATGAGCCAAACCGAACTGCGCATGACGATTGAAAAACTGACGGCAGAAATGAAGGGCGCCGCGCAGATTTTGGAATTTGAACACGCGGCATATCTGCGTGATAAAATTAAAAAGTTAAAGGAACAGTACTCTGCCAACCCAAACTTGAAAATCATGCAGGATGCCGAAGAAAAGAACCGGAAAAAACGGCAGAGCAGAAAAAAATAACGAATGATAAAATAAGAAAGATTAAGGGGGAAGAAACGATGGATTTTCAGATTGAAACCTATATGCAAACTTTGTTGAGGGAGTTACAGAACGCTTTCGGTTCGCAGCTGCTTTATCTGGGATTGCAGGGAAGTTACAGCCGGGGAGAAGCGACCGAAAGCAGCGACATTGACGCGGTGGTTCTTTTGGAGGAGCTGACTCCCGAGCAGATGGGCCGCTACCGCAAAGTTTTGCAGATGGTGGGCAACAGCGAAAAAAGCTGCGGATTTATCAGCGGCAGAAAGGAGTTTGCAAACTGGAATCGGTTTGAAATCTGTCTGCTGCTGCACGAAACCAAGGATTACTACGGCAGGCTCGGTGATTTTGCCCCAACTTATACCGCGCAGGATATAAAAGATTATCTGAAAATCAATCTGGGCAACCTTTACCATGAGCTGTGTCACCGCTATATCCACGCGGACAGACAGCAAGCAGAGCAGTCGCTTCGCTTCTGCGGCAAGATGAGTTTTTATCTCTTGCAGGCTCTGGGCATTTTAAGACAAAACCGTTATGCCCCGAGCGCAAAGGAACTGGAAAATCTGCTGGAACCGGAAGATTTGCAGGTGCTTGCCCTTTCGCAGTCCTTAAAAAATCCCGATTATGCAGTTGATTTTGAAAAAGATTTTCGCTTGCTGTTCGATTGGTGCAGCCGACTTCTGCAAACATTGTAAAAATTTTATGTAATCGTGTAATTGACAGCTTTTATAGATGTCGGTTTATCGGGAATGTTTTTTAAAAAATCTTCTCTTTCACCTATACCCCGAAATGCCCAAAAAGTTGCACCGAAATATGCAACAATCGCACAGTTACGAAAAATTTTGTTTTTTTACGCTTAATATCTAACGGACAACGGCAGGCAAAGCAAAAAAACCACACAAACTTTCTGTGTTTTTTATTGACAGTTTCCTATATCCTGTTTGCACGATTTGACCGATTGAAGCTGAAAAAGATACGGTATGATTGAAAAAACAGCGGCATTGTGTTTTATCATAAAAGGATAAATAGGAAGTTAAGGAGGAATACTTATGGATCGTTTTAAAAAAATTTATCAGCAAGGGACTATTGATGTAGTTGAAATTTGGGTTGATACACAAACAGGTGTGAACTATGTTTTTCATAGAAACGGAAATGCAGCAGGATTTACGCCGTTGATTGATAAAGACGGCAAACCGGTAGTAAGTCAATAGTGCCGTAAATTCCGCTTGCTTGGGAAAGTCGTTTGAATCAAAAAACGGGAGTTATATCAAGAAAAAAATAAAAATTTTATCCAATCGTGTGATAGTTGCACCTTTGTATGCAATTTTTTGCTCAATTCGGGGTATAGGTGAAAGAGGATTTTTGAAAGAGCCGGTTAAAACGGAATCGGGAAAACGAAAAAAATCCGTTCCCCTCCGAATCTTTTACAAACTAAGCGCAAAACGAAAAAATATGTGAGTAAAAATAAAGGAGAACAGAATGAACGATAAAATTATCATTCACGGCGCAAGGGAACACAATCTGAAAAATGTGGATTTGGAAATCCCGCGGGACAAGCTGATTGTTTTTACCGGTTTGTCCGGTTCGGGCAAATCCTCCCTTGCTTTTGATACAATCTATGCAGACGGGCAGAGAAGGTATATGGAAAGCCTTTCTTCCTATGCCCGCCAGTTTTTGGGCATGATGGAAAAGCCGGACGTGGACGAAATCAGCGGGCTTTCTCCGGCAATTTCCATCGACCAGAAAACCACCTCAAAAAACCCGCGCTCCACAGTGGGAACGGTGACCGAGATTTACGATTATCTTCGTCTGCTGTATGCCCGTATCGGAATCCCGCACTGCCCCATCTGCGGCAGGGAAATCAGCCAGCAAACGGTAGATCAGATGGTAGACCAGGTGATGCAGCTGCCGGAACGGACCAAGATTCAGATTTTGGCTCCGATTGTCCGCGGCAAAAAGGGAATGCACCAAAAAGAATTGGAGCGTATGAAAAAATCCGGCTATGTCCGCGTTCGGGCAGACGGAAACCTTTACGAACTTTCCGAAGAAATTGTGCTGGATAAAAATAAAAAGCACAATATCGAAGTGGTGGTAGACCGTCTGGTGGTTCGGGACGATATGCAGTCGCGGTTGAGCGATTCGCTGGAAACGGCGCTGGAGCTGACCGGAGGACTGGTAATTGTCGATGTAGTGGGCGGGGAAGAAATGATGTTCTCCCAAAACTACTCCTGTCCGGAACACAATATCAGCATCGAAGAATTAAGCCCGAGAATGTTTTCCTTTAATAATCCGTTCGGCGCCTGTGAAAAATGTACCGGTTTGGGAACATTTATGAGCATCGACCCGGATTTGGTGATTCCCGATAAGACAAAGTCGGTTCGGGAGGGAGCGATTAAGGCAAGCGGCTGGTACTATGCCGAGGGCGGAATTGCGCAGATGTACTATCAAAGCCTTGCCGAACACTATCATTTTTCGTTGGACACCCCGATTCAGGATTTGCCAAAAGAGGCGGTGGATATTCTGCTGTACGGCACAAAGGGTGAAAAAATCAAGATGGTGCGGGATACCGAGGACATCAAATCCACCTACTACACCGAGTTTGAGGGCATTGCAAACAATCTGGAGCGGCGTTTTCGGGAAACTTCTTCCAACTGGATGCGGGAGGAGATTACCACCTGGATGAATGCGGTGGACTGCCCGGAATGTCACGGCGACCGCTTAAAGCCGGAAAGTCTTTCGGTACTGGTGGGCGGCATGAACATCAGCCAGCTGTGCCGAATGTCGGTAGCGGCGATGATTGATTTTTTTGACAATCTTCAGCTGACCGAAAAGCAGGAAAAGATTTCTCATCAGGTTATTAAGGAAATCCGTTCCCGTCTGGAATTTTTAAAGAATGTCGGTTTAGACTACCTGACCCTTTCCCGCGCTTCGGCAACCCTTTCGGGCGGCGAAAGCCAGCGGATTCGTCTTGCGACGCAGATCGGTTCTTCTTTGATGGGCGTGCTGTATATTCTGGACGAGCCGAGCATCGGTCTGCACCAGAGAGATAACGACAAGCTGATCGGAACCCTTCAGCACCTGCGCGATTTGGGCAATACCGTCATTGTGGTGGAGCATGACGAGGATACCATGCTGGCGTCCGATTACATTGTGGACATCGGACCGGGCGCAGGCGTACACGGCGGAGAAGTGGTCTGCGCGGGCAGCTTGCAGCAGATTATGGACTGCGAGCAGTCGATTACCGGACAGTATTTAAGCGGCAGAAAGAGGATTCCCGTTCCTCAGACAAGAAGAAGCGGCAACGGGAAAAAGCTGACGATAAAGGGCGCTTCTCAGAATAACCTGAAAAACATCAACGTTACCGTTCCTCTGGGAACATTTACGGCTGTCACAGGCGTTTCCGGTTCGGGCAAATCCTCTTTGATTAACGAGATTCTTTACAAGGGTCTGGCATCGCAGCTCAACCACGCAAAAGCCCGTCCGGGCAAGCACAAGGAGATTTTGGGAATCGAGGAGCTGGACAAGGTAATTGAAATCAGCCAAAGTCCGATTGGCAGAACGCCGCGCTCCAATCCCGCCACCTATACCGGCGTGTTTACCGATATTCGTCAGCTGTTTGCCCAGACAAACGAAGCAAAAACGAGGGGATATGACAGCGGAAGATTCTCCTTTAACGTTAAGGGCGGACGCTGCGAGGCCTGCGAGGGCGACGGTATTTTGCAGATTGAGATGCACTTTCTGCCGGACATTTATGTTCCCTGCGAGGTGTGCAAGGGAAAACGCTATAACAGGGAAACGCTGGAAGTAAAATATAAGGACAAGAATATCAGCGATGTGCTGGAGATGACCGCAGAGGAAGCGAGCGTCTTTTTTGAAAATATTCCGAAGATTGCCCGCAAGATTCAAACGCTGTGCGATGTGGGGCTGGGTTATGTGAAGCTGGGGCAGTCCGCAACTACCCTTTCGGGGGGCGAAGCGCAGAGGGTAAAGCTTGCGACCGAGCTTTCCAAAAAGGCGACCGGAAAAACCATCTATATTTTGGACGAACCGACCACCGGTCTGCACGCGGCAGACGTGCATAAGCTGATTGACGTGCTGCAAACGCTGGTGGACAGCGGCAACACCGTTGTAGTGATTGAGCATAATCTGGACGTGATTAAAACTGCCGATTATATCATTGACTTGGGACCGGAAGGCGGCGACCGCGGCGGCGAAATTGTGGTGTGCGGAACGCCCGAACAGGTAGCTGCCTGCGAAAAATCTTACACCGGAAAATATCTGAAGAAGATGCTTGAACAAAAACAGATAAAATAAACATCAAAAAAAGAACATTCTGACAGAAAAAAGCGACATCTGCGCAAAACAGCCGAGCGATTATTTGTTAATTTTGTATCTTTACAATGTTATACTCATTTGGTACAATATAAGCATGAAACAGGCAGAACCAAAGAAAGGAAGATTTATTATGTCCGCAGTTAAAATTACAGAAGGCATCTACTCCGTAGGCATCAACAACCCGAATATGAGGGTGTTTGACATTATCATGAAAACCGATTCCGGTACCAGCTACAACTCTTATCTGGTAAGAGGAAGCGAAAAAACCGCTTTGATTGAAACCTGCCACGAAAACTTTTTCCCGCAGTATCTGGAAAATATCAAAGAGGTTTGCCCGCTTGAAGAGATTGATTACATCATCATGAACCACAACGAGCCGGACCATTCCGGTTCCCTGGCGAAGCTGATGGCGCAGATGCCAAAGGCAAAGCTGATTGCTTCTCAGGCAGGTTCCATCTACCTGAAAAACATCACCAATATCGATAATCTGGACGTGCAGAAGGTAAAGGACGGCGACACTTTGGATTTGGGCGGCAGAACCCTCACCTTCTTCTTTGCGCCGAACCTGCATTGGCCGGATTCGATGTTTACCTGGGCAGAGGACGCAAAAACTCTGTTTACCTGTGACTTTTTAGGCTGCCACTACTGCGAGCCGTACACCTTTGACACCAGCGTTGCTTATCCAAAGGCATATGACGCGGCGTTAGAGCTGTACTATGCGGCAATTTTCGGTCCGTTTGCTTCCTTTGTTCGCAAGGGTCTGGAAAAGATTCAGGCTTTGCCGACCGCTCCCGAATTTATCTGCACCAGCCACGGTCCGGTTCTCACCAAGGGCGGAAAGATGGACGAAGTTCTGGCAAAATATCAGGCATGGTCCGCTCCGGCAGACAACAAGATTCCGGTGATTCCGGTATTCTACACTTCCGCCTACGGCAATACCGCAAAACTTGCAGAAAAAATCAAAGAGGGTATTTTGGAAGCAAAACCGTACGCAGAGTGTGAAACCTATGACATTATCGAGCATGATATGGCGCAGCTGCACGCGCTGATTAACCGCTGTACCGCTTTTGCAGTCGGCAGCCCGACCTTAAACAGAGACGCCGTTGCTCCGGTTTGGAACCTGCTGGCAGGGGTTGACGCAATCAATTCCGCAAGAAAACCGGCGATGGTATTCGGCTCCTTCGGTTGGACCGGAGAAGCGGTCGGAAACATTCAGGCAAGACTGCACGGCTTAAAGATGAATGTGTTCGGCGATGGATTTAAAGTGACCTTTGTTCCGACCGAGGAGGATTTGGAACAGGCGAAAGAATACGGAAAATCCTTTGCACAGAGCTTCTAAAAAATAAGAACAAAAACAGGTCGGGAGCTTGTGACGATGGAATTATCAGAGCTGCTGCTTCACCGCAGAAGTGTCAGAGAATATACCGGAGAGGCAATACCGGAAGAAAAACTGCGGCAGATTTTGCAAGCGGGACTGCTTTCGCCTTCGGGCAGAAGCCGTCAGCCGTGGGAATTTGTGGCAGTGCAGAATAAAGAAACGCTGGAACAGCTTTCTCATTGCAGGGTGGGGGCAAGCAAGATGCTTAAAAATGCAGGCTGCGCCATTCTGGTTTTTGCAGACCCCGACAAAACCGATGTCTGGACCGAGGACTGTTCGATTGCGATGAGCAATATGCACCTGATGGCAGATAACCTCGGATTGGGCAGCTGCTGGATTCAGGGAAGGCTGCGCGAGGCAGAGGACGGAACAACAACCGAAACTTTCTGCAAAAAGCTGCTGCATGTGCCGGAACAGTACCGCCTGGAGGCAATTTTGTCGGTGGGTGTGATTGCTTCTCATCCGGAGCCGCACAATACAGAAGAACTGCCCGAAGAAAAGATACATTTTGAACGGTATTAGGCAAAAAAACGCTGCGAGATTTTTCGCGGCGTTTTTTATCAATTTATATTGTAAGAGGAATCCCGAAAGGGAATCGGAAAGAGGGAATCAAAAGATGAAAGTATTGATGTTAAACGGAAGCCCGCACAAAGAAGGCTGTACCGACACCGCCCTGAGGGAAGTTACGGCAAGCCTTGAAAAAAACGGGATTGAAACCGAAATTTTTCATTTGGGCACAGATCCGATTTCCGGCTGTATTGCCTGCGGAGGGCAAGACATCGGGGAAATGCGTGATGAAGGACGGAGTAAACGAATTTGTGGAAAAGGCAAAGCAGGCGGACGGTTTTGTTTTCGGTTCGCCGGTTTATTATGCCAATGTTTCCGGGCAGATTCGTTCTTTTTTGGATCGCGCTTTCTATTGCGGGTCTGCCGCTTTTTCCGGAAAACCGGGAGCGGCGGTTGTCAGCTGCCGGCGCGCGGGTTCGACCGCTTCTTTGGACGAGCTGAACAAATATTTTACCATAAACGGGATGCCGATTGTTTCCTCCCGTTATTGGAACATGGTACACGGAAACACGCCGCAGGAGGTAATGCAGGATTTGGAAGGGCTGCAAATTATGCGCACATTGGGCAACAATATGGCGTGGCTGCTGCGCTGCATTGAATTGGGAAAAGAGAATAACATCACATTCCCGGAAAAGGAACCGGCGCAGAGAACCAATTTTATTCGATAAGTTTGTTCCCGTATTTTTCGCATAACTATGCGGAGAATACGGGAATTTTATGTATTATCGTCTTTATGTTGAAAAAATATTCATAATATTTTGCTTGACAAAAAAGAAACAGGAGATTATAATTAGTTTGTCAATCTAATTAAAAGCAACATATGTTACTTTTAATGTGCGGCAAATGATTGAAAGGATGTCAAAGATGAAGCCGTTTGAACAGGAATTAAACGCAGTGATTGTCGATGCCTATCGCTCAATTTTAAAGGTGGAGGAGAGTGTTTTAAAGCGTTCGGATAAGATTGATTTGACCATTAATGAAATGCATATTCTGGAATCGGTGGGGAAAGGAAAGAACCGCCGCAGAACGATTTCCGAGCTGGCAGAGGATTTGGATGTGACTTTGCCTTCGGTGACGGTGGCAATCAACAAACTGATGAAAAAAGGCTATGTTGAAAAGGTGCGCGCCGAGGAGGACGGAAGAATTGTTTATGTTTCTTTAACCAGAATGGGAAGAAAGATTGACTCTGCCCACCGATATTTTCATGAATGTATGGTGAGGAGCATCATTAAGGGCATGACGGAGGAAGAACAGCAAATTTTATATCGCGGCATTATGAAGCTCGATCGGTTTTTAAAAGAACAGATTGAGGAGGAATAAAAAACGATACGGAGGTGACAGAAAATGTTTCGGTTGCTTTCAGTGGCAAGCGCTCTGCCGCAGCAAAGAAAAACAAACGATGACCTGTCGCTGTTTTTGGATACAAGCGACGAGTGGATTAGCCAAAGAACCGGGATTCGGGAAAGGGCGGTCTGCGTAGAGGAGAGCCTGACGGAGCTGTTGGTTGCGGCAGCAAAGGAAGCGCTTGTCCGGGCGCAGCTGAGCGCGCAGCAGATAGACTTAATTTTATGCGCCACCATTCGTGGGGATTACATCACCCCGTCGCAGGCGTGCGTTGTGCAAAAGGAACTGGGCGCAAGCTGCCCGGCGATGGATATTGGAGCTGCCTGCACCGGTTTTTTATACGCGCTTGATGTGGCGGCAGGATATTTTGCCAGAAAAAAAGTAAAAAATGTTTTGATTTTGGCAGGGGACGCCATGTCCAAATTGGTGAACTGGCAGGACCGTTCTACCTGCGTACTGTTCGGAGATGCGGCGGGAGCCGCGGTGTTGACTGAAGGAAATGCGGTTCGTTCTCTTTTCCTGAGCGCAAACGGGAATACCGATTTTTTACAGATTCCCCATGTGCAGGGCAACAGCCCGTTCGGGAAACCGGAGGCGGCAAAACCGCCGTTTTTACAGATGAACGGGCAGGAGGTTTACCGTTTTGCGGTGTCTTCCATCTGCAAGGATATTCGCAGAGTTTGCACGGAAGCGGGAGTCGAGGCGCAGCAGCTGGACTGGCTGGTTCCTCATCAGGCAAATCTGCGGATTATCGAATCGGCGGCGGCAAAATTAAAAATTCCGACGGAGCGGTGGTTGACCGGAATCGAGTATCTGGGCAATACCTCGGCGGCAAGTATTCCGGTTGTATTGGACCATGCGTCGGCAAAAGGAAAACTGAAGCGAGGCGACCTGCTGGGATTGAGCGCATTCGGCGCAGGACTGACAACGGGAGCCTGCGTGCTGGAATGGTAGGAGAAAATTTCCCGGGGAATAAAGCAATCCTTGCAGAAATGATGTCCCGGGAAATCAAAATAAAACAGAGTTTCTCGGGGCAAACAAAAAATATTTCCGGGGAAATAACAGGAGGAAAACAACAATGGTATTGGAAAAAGTAATTGCAATTTTAGCAGAGTATAAGGAATGTGACGCGGCAGAAATCCATGCGGACTCCACCTTTGACGAGCTGGAGCTGGACAGCCTGGACACCGTGGATCTGATGATGACCTTTGAAGATGAGTTCGGGATTCAGATGGAGATGAATGAAAACATCAAGACAGTGGGCGATATTGCAAAGGCGATTGAAGCACAGCAGTAAAGTAAGAAGTTGCAATCCAAAACGGGCGGCAGGAAAGCCGCCCGGGATTGGGTGAAAGCGGGAGGACAAACAAGGAATCATTTCCCGGGAAATAACGGGGAAGAAAAAAGTTTGTCCTGCGGCTTTTCTCTAATCAACAGGAAAGAAAGGGGATTTAGTATGATTACGACAAAATTGTGCGAAGCGTTGGGGATTCGGTATCCGATTTTTCAGGGAGGAATGGCTTGGATTGCGGACGCTTCTTTGGCGGCGGCGGTGAGCAACGCAGGAGGATTGGGCATTATTGCGGCGATGAATGCGGACGCCCGGTGGCTCAGAGAAGAAATTCATAAAGTGAGGGAATTGACCCAAAACCCCTTTGGCGTAAACATCATGCTGATGAGTCCCTTTGCCGACGAGGTGGCGCAGGTAGTGGTTGATGAAAAGGTTCCGATTGTAGTGACCGGAGCGGGAAATCCGGGGAAATATATGAAAAAATGGGTAGAAGCAGGCATTAAGGTGATTCCTGTGGTGCCGTCTACCGGTATGGCAAAATTAGCGGAGCGAAGCGGGGCATTTGCGGTGATTGCAGAGGGCGGCGAATCGGGCGGACATATCGGAGAGTTGACCACAATGACTCTGGTTCCTCAGGTGTGCGATGCGGTATCTATTCCGGTGCTGGCGGCGGGAGGAATTGCCGACGGCAGAGGAATTGCGGCGGCATTGATGTTGGGAGCTTGCGGCGTTCAATGCGGAACGCGTTTTTTAGTGGCAAAGGAATGTACCGTTCATCAAAATTACAAGGATAAAATTATTAAGGCAAAGGATATTGATACGATTTCTACCGGAAAGCGTTTGGGGCATCCGATTCGATGCTTGAAAAATCCGTTCAGCAGAGCGTTTTTTAAACAGGAATATAATCCGAATGTCAGCGATGAGGAGCTGGAACAGATGGGAGCAGGCGCGCTGCGCAAGGCTGCGAAGGAAGGCGACGAGAGAAACGGCAGCTTTATGGCAGGACAGTGCGCAGCTATGGTACACAAAGAACAGACCGCCCAGGAGATGATAGAGGAAATGTTCTGTCAGGCAGAGCATATTTTAAACGGGGCAAGCCGATTTTGCAGAGAGGAAAGCGATTGCTGATTATAACGCTTTAGAAATCGGGTTTGGTCGGTAAGGAGAAGCAGATGGGGAAAACAGCATTTTTATTTGCCGGACAAGGGGCGCAGTACCCCGGAATGGGAAAGGAACTGTACGACTGTTCCGCAGCGGCAAAAAAGATTTTTGATACAGCCGATACGATTCGGGAAAACACCTCGGCGCAGTGCTTTTTCGGGGAGAAGGAAGAGCTTTCACAGACAAAAAACACACAGCCGTGCGTTTACTGCACCGACCTTGCGGCAGCGGCAGCGTTGCAGGAAGCGGGAATTTGGGCGGACGGAGCGGCAGGATTTTCTTTGGGAGAAACAGCGGCGCTTACCTTTGCGGGGGCATTTCGTTTTGAAGCGGGAATGGATTTTATCTGCCGCAGAGCGCAGGTAATGGAAGAGGCGGCAAAGGCGCATCCCGCAGGAATGGCTGCGGTGCTGAAGCTGAGCCGAGAAAAAACAGAGGAGCTTTGCAAGGAATTTCGTCAGGTGTACCCGGTGAATTACAACTGCCCCGGACAGATTGCGGTTGCTGCCTGCAAGGAAGAATTGCCGGAATTTTGCAGCAGGGTACAGCAGGAAAAAGGACGCGCGGCAGAGCTTGCGGTGAGCGGCGGATTTCACTCTCTGTTTATGCAAGACGCGGCACAAAGTCTAAAAGAGCAACAGGAAGATATTTTACTGACAGCACCTAAGATTCCCGTTTATGCCAATTTGACCGCAAAGCCTTATTCACAGCAGGCGCAGACAAACAGGGAGATGCTGATTGCGCAGATTTATTCGCCGGTGCGCTGGGAAGAAACGATTATGCAGATGATTTCGGACGGATTTGACACCTTTATTGAGGTGGGTCCGGGGAAAACGCTGAGCGGGTTTATGAAAAAAATCAGCAAGGAAGCGGCTGTTTATCATGTGGAGGACCGCCGCAGTTTGGAAGAAACGATAACGGCTTTGGCAAGGCGTTCATCATAAAATCGGAGGATTCAGTCATGGAAAAAAGAAGAACGGCGTTAGTAACCGGAGCATCCCGAGGAATCGGCAGAGCGATTGCGGAGCGTCTGGCAAAAGAAGGCTGCGATGTGGCGGTAATCTATGCGGGAAACCGGGAGGCAGCGGAACAAACCTGCCAAATGGTGGAAGAAGCGGGAGGAAAGAGCCTTTGTATCCGCTGTGATGTTGCCGACCCCGAGCAGAGCAGGCAGGCGGTGCAGACTGTGTGCCAGGAGTGGGGCGGAATCGACATTTTAGTCAACAATGCGGGCATTGTAAAGGACGCCCTGGTTTTGTCGATGAAGGAAGAAGAATTTCAGGAAGTGCTGCAAACCAATCTCAGCGGCGCATTTTATATGATTAAAAACTGCTACCATCAGTTTATGAAAAGAAAGTCGGGGAGAATCATCAATATCAGTTCGGTTTCCGGTTTAATGGGAAACGCAGGGCAGGCAAACTATGCTGCGGCAAAGGCGGGCATGATTGGTCTGACCAAATCGGTGGCGAAGGAGTTAGCGGGAAGAAATGTGACTTGCAACGCGATTGCGCCGGGATTTATCAAGACCGAGATGACCGATGCTCTTTCCGAACGGGTGAAAGAAGGGGCCTGCGCCCAAATTCCGATGAAAAAGATGGGGCAGAGCGAAGATGTTGCGGCGGCGGTTGCCTTTTTAGCGGGGGAGGACGCCGCATATATCACCGGACAGGTACTTTGTGTGGACGGCGGACTGAGTATGTAACAGCAGCAAAAAACGGCAAGCGGTAAGGGAGAAGAAAAGATGAACAGAGTGGTTGTGACCGGAATGGGAGTTATCTCTCCGGTAGGAAATGATACAGAGAGCTTTTGGAACAGTCTGACCGAAGGAAAAAGCGGAATCGGAACCATTACCCGTTTTGATCTGAGCGGACAGAAGGTGACGGTGGCGGCGCAAGTAAAAGATTTTGACCCCTGCCGCTATATGGAAAAGGCGCAGGTGAGAAAGACCGATTTGTTTGCGCAGTACGCTGTGGCGGCGGCAGTGCAGGCGATGGAGGATTCGGGACTGAAAGCGGGGGAAAACATTGACGCGGAGCGTTTGGGCGTTTATGTCGGTTCGGGAACGGGCGGCATCAACACCATCAGCGAACAGTGTGAGAAATTTTTCTCGCAGGGAGCCCGCTATGTTTCTCCGTTTTTGATTCCGATGATGATTTGCAACATCGCTTCGGGAAACATTGCGATTCGATTTAACGCCCAGGGAGTAAATCTTCCGGTTGTAACAGCCTGCGCAACCTCGACCCACGCAATCGGAGAGGCGTTTCGCGCCATTAAACACGGGTATGCGGACGCAATCATTACCGGAGGGGCGGAAGCGGCAATCAATCCGGTGGGGGTTGCGGGATTTGCAAACTGCAAGGCGCTGACCACCTGTGAGGACCCGGAATCTGCCTGTACCCCGTTTGACAAGCGCAGAAGCGGTTTTGTAATGGGGGAAGGCGGAGGAATCCTGGTGTTGGAGGAATACGAACACGCAAAGGCGAGGGGTGCGAAGATTTATGCGGAGATTGTGGGATATGCAAATACCTGCGATGCCTATCATATCACAGCGCCCGACCCGGAAGCTCAGGGAGCAAAGCGGGCATTTTGTATGGCGTTGCAGGAGTCCGGCGCGACAAACCTTGCGGGCGAAACGATTTATATCAATGCGCACGGAACCGGAACACCGCTAAATGACCGCTGTGAAACCAAGGCAATCAGACTTGCGTTGAAAGAGGCGGCGGAACAGGCGTTGGTAAGTTCGACAAAATCCATGACGGGGCATATGCTGGGCGCAGCGGGCGCGGCGGAAGCAATCGCCTGCGTTTTAACGCTGTGTACAGGGGTTGTTCCGCCCACCATTCATTATGAACAGCCGGATGAGGATTGTGATTTAAACTATGTTCCAAACAAGGCGGTGCGGGCGAACATCAGCCTTGCCCTTTCCGATTCTTTGGGATTCGGCGGGCACAATGCCTGTCTTGCATTTCGTCCGGTGAAGGAGTAGACAAGATGAACATTCAGGAAATCAGAGAACTGGCAAAGATTATGAGCGAAACGGGGCTTACCTCACTGCACCTGACCGAAGGGGTGCTGGATATTCATTTGGAGCGTCCGGCAAAAGAGGGAACCGTTTGGGGCAAAGAGGAAGCCGCAGACGAAAACAACGCACAGGCAGAGCAGGACAGCGCCCGTCAGGAGGAGCCTGCGCAGCAGGAGATTCCTTTGGAAAAACCGCCGGAAAATCAGGAGCTGAAAACGGTTTGTTCCCCGATGGTGGGTGTGTTTTACGATTCCCCTTCCCCGGACGCACCGCCGTTTGTCCGAGTGGGCAGCAAGGTAAAAAAAGGGGATGTACTGTGTATCATTGAAGCGATGAAGCTGATGAACGAGATTACAGCCGAATGTGACGGGGAAATTGCCGCGGTTTGTATCAAGAGCGGTGAAGTAGCAGAATACGGACAGACTTTATTCGAGGTGCGATGAGATGGGAGCAAAGATGACACAGGAAGAAATTAAAAAAATACTTCCGCATCGGGATAATATGCTGCTGGTGCAGGAGGCGTGGCTGTGCGATGACGAGCCGAATGAGGACGGGCAGATTGTAAAATGCAGGGGAAATTACACTGTTTCGGGCGAGGAATGGTTTTTAAAGGGACATTTCCCGGGAAATCCTGTGGTGCCGGGGGTGGTGCTGTGCGAAATGATGGCGCAGACCTGCTGCGTTTTGCTTGCCAATCAAGCGAAGGAAAACGAGAAAATGACCCCATATTTTACCAGTTTGGACAAGGTGAAGTTCCGCAACAAGGTGCTGCCGGGGGATAAACTGGAGATGGAATGTGAACTGTTAAAGGTAAGAGAGCCGTTTTATTTTGCGAAAGGCAAAGGATATGTCAACGGAAAACTGTGCGTGTGCGGGGAATTTTCCTTTGCGTGTCTGAAAGACGCCGCAGAGTAAAGGCGTGGGAGGGGAAAAGATGTTTTCAAAGATTTTAGTTGCAAACCGCGGGGAAATTGCGGTTCGGATTATCCGCGCCTGCAAGGAGATGGGAATTTCCACCGTTGCGGTTTTTTCTCAGGCAGACCGCGACGCGCTTCACGTCAGCCTTGCGGATGAAAGCTACTGCATCGGTCCCGCTCCCGCAGGAGAAAGCTATCTGAATATGGCGGCGATTATCTCCGCAGCCATCTGTTCGGGAGCGCAGGCGATTCATCCGGGATACGGGCTGCTGTCTGAAAACGCGCAGTTTGCCGCTCTTTGCGAAGAATGTCACATCACATTTATCGGACCCGAAGCGCAGACGATTGCAAAAGCGGGAGATAAGGACAGCGCGAGAAAAACCATGCAGGCGGCGGGTGTTCCGGTGATTCCCGGCTGCGATGCGGTGGCAGATTTAAAGGAAGCCAGAGAGCAGGCGAAAAAAATCGGTTTCCCGCTGCTGATGAAGGCGCGGGCAGGCGGCGGCGGACGGGGAATCCGTCTGGTGAAAAGCATGGAAGAGGTGGACAACGCCTATCTGAGCGCTTCTCGGGAAGCGATGAACGCATTTGGGGACGGCGGCATTTATATGGAAAAATATTTGTATCCGGCAAAGCACATTGAGATGCAGATTTTGTGCGATAACTTTGGCGCGGCAGTTTGTCTGGGCGAGCGGGAATGTTCGATTCAGAGAAAGAACCAGAAGCTGATTGAAGAATGTCCCTCCTCCTCTTTGGATAAAAAATGCAGAGAAAAGATGATGCGGGCGGCGGTGAAGGCTGCAAAGGCGGTGCAATACCGAAATGCTGGCACGGTGGAGTTTTTGGTGGATAAAGAGGGAAACTTTTACTTTATGGAGATGAACACCAGACTTCAGGTAGAGCATACCGTGACCGAAATGGTGACGGGATATGACCTTGTGAAATGGCAAATCCGTATTGCGGCGGGACAGCGTCTGGGATTTACCCAAAAGGACGTACATTTAAACGGACACGCAATCGAGTGCCGCATCAATGCGGAGGACCCGGAGCGCAGCTTTATGCCCAGCTGCGGCAAGGTAACGCTGCTTCATGTTCCGGGCGGTCCGTGGGTGCGATTTGATACGGCGCTGTATCAGGATTATGTGATACCGCCGTATTATGATTCGATGATCGGCAAGCTGGTGGTGTTTGCAAAAACCAGAGAAGAAGCGATTCGGAAATTGCAGGCGGCGTTATGCGAGTTGGTCATTGAGGGGGTTGCGCATAACAGCAGAATGCACATGGAGCTGCTGAGTGATGCGGACTTTAAACTGGGCGATTACTATACCGATTTTATCGCAAAGCGAAGCAGATAGGCATCTGTAAAAAGGAGAACGAGCGATGCTTTCAAAAAAATTGTTTCAAAAACCAAAGAATGATTTGGAAAACTACGAGAAAATTGTTAAGGAGAGCTGTCCCTCGGTGCCGGACGAACTGTGTCTGTCCTGCCCAAAATGCAAAAATATTTTGTTTATCAGCCAGCTGAGCGAAGCGTACGGAACCTGTCCGAAGTGCGGGCATTTGTTCCGAATCAATTCGCGTCAGAGAATCGGCATAATTGCGGACGAGGGCAGCTTTGTTGAGCATGACGAGGGAATGTGTTCGGTAAATCCGCTTGATTTTCCCGGATATGAAAGCAAGCTCAGGCACGCGTTTCTGGACAGCAGGGAGAAGGACAGCGTGGTTTGCGGGGAGTGTACCGTCAACTCCTATCCGACCTGCCTGTTTGTGATGGAACCGAACTTTATGATGGGGAGCATGGGTTCGGTAGTGGGTGAGAAAATTACCCGCCTGTTTGAATATGCGACGCGGAACAGTCTGCCGGTTATCGGTTACACTGTTTCGGGCGGAGCGAGGATGCAGGAAGGCATTTTATCGCTGATGCAGATGGCAAAGACAAGCGGCGCGGTAAAAAAACACAGCGATGCGGGAAACCTGTATATTACGGTATTAACCGACCCGACCACAGGAGGAGTGAGCGCAAGCTTTGCGATGCAGGGAGATATTATCTTAGCCGAACCGAACGCTTTGGTTGGCTTTGCAGGTCCCAGAGTGATTGAACAGACCCTTCGGCAAAAACTGCCGGAGGGATTTCAACGGGCGGAATTTTTGCAGGAAAAAGGTTTTGTGGACGCAGTGGTGGAACGAAAGGAACAGAAGGATTATCTGACCCGGCTGTTGGCTTTGCATTGCAAAACGGCTTTTGAGGAGGCGCGATAGGAATGGACGCTTACAAACGAGTGGAGGCGGCAAGGGCAAAAGGACGCCCGAGCGGCAGCGACTTTATCCAAAACATCTTCGATGATTTTTTGGAGATGCACGGAGACCGCCGTTTTGCGGACGACCGCGCTGTGATAGCGGGCATCGGCAGGCTGTACGATATGCCGGTGACGGTGATTGCCATTGAACGCGGAAAGGACACCAAGGACAAAGTTGGGCGTAACTTTGGCTGCGCCCACCCGGAGGGCTACCGCAAGGCGCTGCGTCAGATGAAGTTGGCAGAAAAATTTGGCAGACCGGTTATCTGTTTTATCGATACTTCCGGCGCATATTGCGGAATTGAGGCGGAAGAACGAGGACAGGCACAGGCGATTGCGGAAAATCTGCTGGAAATGATGAGCTTAAAAACGCCCGTTATCTCGGTGTTAACCGGAGAGGGCGGAAGCGGCGGCGCGCTGGGACTGGCTGTTGCCGACGAGGTGTGGATGCTGGAAAACGCGGTGTATTCGGTGATTTCCCCCGAGGGGTGCGCGAGCATTCTATGGAAAGACGCTTCCAAACGAAAGGAAGCGGCGGAATGTTTAAAGCTGACAGCGGAAGATTTATTGGAGCGCAGGATTGTCGAGCGAATTATCCGTGAACCGCTTGACGGTAAAAAAGGATTTGACCGGGTGTACCGAAAGCTGAAAAAAGATTTATACAGCGCCTTTTCCCAGGGCAAAAAACTGAGTGTGGAGGAACTGACAGAGCGAAGATACCAACGATTTCGCAGAATGGGGGAATTTTCCGAACCGGTGATTTCCTGAAAAAACAAAAAAAGAAAACAAAAAGCCGGACCCTTTGCGTGGGGTTCGGCTTTGCTTTTGATAAAATCAATCGTTTTTCTTATTGTGGCGTTCCATCCAGATGTCTGTAATCGCAAGCGCTTCGTACAGACTGTCGCGCTCGGCTTTGTTTAGCATACGCTCCTTTAAGGGGAGGGTTTCATCGGTGGAAATCAACTGAACCGCAACCTTATTTGCCTGTTGCAGCCCGTTTTGTTCCCGCTGACTTTTGATTTGCAGATGAGCGACGCACTTGTCCCCCATACTTCCGTAATAGAGCGTATCTCCGCTGCGCACCAGCGGTTTTCCTTTATAAGTTAAAAATTCCTGCGGCATGGCACAAGCTCCCTTCTAATCCGGTTTTGGCGCGTTCTGACAAAAAAGCGGACAGCCGCATCAGCCATCCGCACCGTCTTTTTGCAACACAAAGAGTTCCTATTCGTTTAGATAGGATTTGACAAGGATTTGCAGCAGCTCATCGCGGTCGATGCGGCGAATCAGGCTGCGGGCGTTGTTGTAGGTGGTGATATAGGTGGGGTCTTCGGAAAGGATGTATCCGACAATCTGATTGATCGGATTGTACCCTTTTTGTCTGAGCGCATCATAGATAACGGTTAATGTTTTTTTGATCTCCTTTTCCTTATCGTCATGCAAAGAAAAAGAGATGGTTGGTTCATGCATATAGGATACCTCCCGTTTTTCTTTTTGCAAAGGAAAGGCAGCTTTCCCTTACAAAACAGAATTTTCATTTGTCCCCGAGGACAGTTTATCTGAAACCATAAATCAATATATTACTATCATACCGCAAAAGCGGATATTTTTCAACCGACCGGAGCAATTTTATTCTATTTCTTATAATTTTTTGAGGGGGATATAGGAATTATGCACAAATATAAAGAGAAAAAGAAGGCGGATTTGCAGCAATCAGAGAATCGGAGCAGAAAGAGAGGGCTGCTGAAAATCAGGATAGTTGCCCAACAGCTTTTGATATTCAATCTCGTTTTGCAGCATATCCAAAGCGAGCCGCACCTTAGGAGAAGAAAGATTTCCGGAAAAATCCCAGTAAAACAGAAATTCAAACGGACGCTCGGGAATGGGTCGAGATTCCAGTTTTAAGAGGTTGATGTTTTGGCTTGCAAAGCAGGAGAGCGCGCGGTATAATGCTCCCGCCTGATGACGCAGGCGCACAACCATGCTGATACGGTTGCAGCCGGGATGAGAAATCGGATTGCGGGAAAGC
Source organism: uncultured Oscillospiraceae bacterium (assembly GCA_905197685.1). Classification (GTDB taxonomy): domain Bacteria; phylum Bacillota; class Clostridia; order Oscillospirales; family Ruminococcaceae; genus Negativibacillus. The sequence continues at coordinate 32,331 of CAJJZS010000010.1, forward strand.
ACCACAAAGCGGGTGAAATTATCGTCCCGATTTTGAATTGCCTTTTTGAGAACGCTTAACCCATAGCGTTCTGCGGATTCTTCCGAACCGATGGCGGCAAGGGCAGGATTTTGTGTTTGAGCCACAAATTTTGCCGAGGCTGCAGTGTTGGAATAAGGGTGAAGGGAAAGGTTCGGATTTGCCTTCAGAAAGTCGGAACACTGGTGCAGCGCCTGCTCGTGCGAGTACACCTCTTTTAGGTCGGACAGCTTTACATGGGGTAAAGCAAGCAGAGAATGCTCAATCTTTAAAGCGACCGTTCCCACAATCGAAAGCTGATAGCGCAGCATCAGATCGTAGTTGTCGGTGACGGAGCCTGCGAGGGTATTTTCAATCGGAACAACGCCGTAGCGGCAGTTTTCCGAACTGACTGCCTCAAAAACTTCCTCAAAGGAGGGAAAAAAACAGGCTTCCGGTTCGGAAAACAGGGAGCGGCAGGCTGCATGAGAAAATGCGCCCGCTACCCCCTGACAGGCAACGCGAACCGAGGGAGAAAGCGGAAGAGCTTCGTTGCTGCGAATCATTAGTTCTAATTGAGTCATTGGATTTCCTCCGTCGGGAAAGGATGTTCCAACAAGGAATCCAGCAGGGCAAGGGCGGCGGCAGATTCCACACAGGGAACGGCACGACGAACAATACAGGGGTCATGCCGACCGGTGATGACAAGCTCGGTTTCGGTGTTGGTTTTAAAGTTAACGGTTTTTTGCTTTTGAGAAATGGAGGGAGTCGGCTTTATCGCAACGCGGAAAAGGACGGGCATTCCGTCGGTAATGCCCCCGAGGATACCGCCGTTGTGGTTGGATGAAGTTTGAACCTTGTTGTCCCGAATACAGAACGGGTCGTTGGTTTGGCTGCCACAGCGTGAGGAAAAGCCGAATCCTAAGCCAAATTCCAGTCCCTTTACCGCAGGGATTCCAAAAACAAGGGAGGAGATTTTGTTTTCTATTCCGTCAAAGATGGGGTCTCCAATGCCGGCGGGCAGCCCCACAGCGGCGCACTCGATGATGCCGCCCAGCGAATCCTGCCGCTCTTTGGCGGCAGAAATCAGCTGCTGCATTTCCTCTCCCGCTGTTTGATTCAGCACCGGAAAAAAGGATTGCTGCAAAGAAATCAGGGTTTTGGAATCGACCGAAACAGGGTCGAGCGGTTCGTCCGCCACAGAACCGACGCGGGAGATGTGAGCGCCGATTTCAATGCGGTAAGATCGAAGAATTTGTTTTGCAATCCCACCGGCAAAGCATAAGGGAGCGGTGAGTCTGCCGGAGAAATGCCCGCCGCCGCGTGGGTCATTACAGCCGTGATAGCGGACAAAACCGGTGTAATCGGCGTGTCCCGGACGGGCAGTGTCCGAGAGCTTATTATAATCCTGCGAGCGGGTATTGCTGTTGGCAATCACAGCGCAGACGGGTGTGCCGCAGGCAATCAGCAAATCGGGATTTTCGGAATCGGGGAGAAATCCGCACTGAATCTGCGGGAAGTCCTGTTCGATGCGCGGTGTGTCCAGCTGCCCGCCGCGGGAACTTCTTCGTTGCATAAAGCGCAGAAGTTCGGAAAAGCTGATTTTTGTTCCGGCGGGGATTCCGTCTATCACAACGCCGATTCCTTTTGAGTGGCTTTCGCCGAAGATAGACAATTTAATCTGTTTGCCCCATGTTGATGACATCGACAATACCTCCTAACGATTGAAATGCGCGGTAAAAATCGGGATAAGATTTGGAAACGCAAAGCGGCTGTTCAATCTCTACCGGTTGTTTGCAGACAAGTGAAGCGACTGCCATCGACATGGCAATACGATGATCCCCGAAGGAAGAAACCCTGCCGCCGGTGAGGGACGGTTTTCCGCGAATGATTAAGCCGTCTTCCAGTTCCGTTACCTCTGTGCCGATTTTGCTCAGGCAGTCATACATGGCGTGCAGACGGTCGCTTTCTTTGATGCGCAGGCGGGAAGCGTGTATTATTTTGGTTTCTCCGCGGGCAACGGCGGCGGCAACCGAAAGAATCGGGATAATATCGGGGATTTGGGAAGCGTCGATGACGGTGCCGGACAGTTGACTGTGTTGTACGGTGACGCCGGTTTCTGTGATTGTGAGTTTTGCGCCCATCTGTTTTAAAACATCGCAGACAGCCTTATCTCCCTGAAAGGAGTGTGGGTCGGTTCCGGTTACGGTAATCTGTGAGCCGGGGCAGAGAGCGCCCGCGCAAATCCAGAAAGCGGCGTTGCTCCAGTCACCTCGAGCGGTGATGTGACCGGGGGTGCGATACTGTTGATTGCCGGGGATTTCCCAACCGTTTTGGATCGGATTGATTCGGATTCCGAACTTGGAAAGGGTGTCGATGCTCATATCGACATAACCCTTGGACTCCAGTGGCGAGGTAAGGATAATTTTACTGTTACAGCGCAGCAGAGGAAGGGCAAACAGCAAGCCGGTGATGTACTGGGAGCTGATATTGCCCGAAAAGGAAAAGACGCCGCTCTGCAATTTTTGGCTGATGCCAAGGGGAAGGAATAACCCGTCCCGAGGCAGGGAAAAGGCGGCTCCGTGCGCAGAAAGTTCGTCGAGCAGCGGCTGCATGGGACGCTGCGCAAGGCGACCTTTTCCGCTGAAAACAGCCGGGATTCCCAAAGCGGAAAACACCGGAATCAAAAAGCGCAGGGTGGAGCCGGATTCGGAACAATCGCAGGAAACGGGGGAAGAAAAATTTTGCTGCAAATCGGAAGAAAAAATTCCTTTGACAAAGATGTTGTCTTCCCGAAACTCCACAAAGGCGCCCGCAGCCTGTAAAACGCGGGCGGTAGCGAGAATGTCCTCCGAAACGGTACAATGGGAAATCAAGGTGCTGCCGCTTGACAGGGCGGCGGCAAGAAGCAGGCGATGCAGCTCCGATTTGGAGATAGGGGCTGCAACCTGCCCGGAAAGAGAACCGTGAACAGAATAGGTTAGCATGATGATTCCTCCTGTAAAAGAGCGGTGAAGCGGTCAACGTCAACGGGAACAATCTCCGCTTTTCCGATTTCGGGAACCAAAATCAGGCGGATTTTGCTGCCTGCCCGTTTTTTATCAACCAAACAGCTTTCGGCAAGCTCGCAAAGAGAGCCGCAGTAGCGGTCGGGAAGGCGATATTTTTTTAAAACGGCGGACAATCGGGGAAGCAGTTCGGGGGAACAGCGGTCAAGACCGGCGGCAAGCCGGGTAATCAGCATCATTCCCATCGCCACCCCCTGACCGTGGGTAACGGTGTGGTTTGTTACCTTTTCAATGGCATGACCGAGGGTGTGACCATAGTTTAAAATCATGCGGATTCCGCAGTCATGTTCGTCCTGCTCCACAACCTGGCGCTTAATATCCACGCAGTAGGCAACAATCTCTTCCATATGTTCCCGTATGCTGCCCTGTTCTAAAAAACGGAAAAAATCTTCGCTCCAAATCATCGCATATTTAATCATTTCGGCGCAGCCGTCGGCAAAGATTTCGGGGGAGAGTGTTTTAAAAACCTGAGGGTCACACAAAACAAGGGCAGGCTGATGAAAGGCTCCGACCAGATTTTTCCCCGCTTCGATATTGATGGCGGTTTTTCCGCCTACCGAGGAGTCGATGGCGGCGAGAAAGGTGGTGGGAATTTGAACAAAAGGGATTCCGCGCAGATAGGTGGCGGCGGCAAATCCTGCCAAATCGCCGACCACGCCGCCCCCGAGAGCGACCAGAAAATCACCGCGGGTGATATTATGTTCGGCAAGGAAGCGGTAAATTTCCATAAGGACGGCGGCAGATTTGGAATCCTCGCCGTGGGGAAAGGTAAAAACGCAGACCGAAAATCCCTGCTGCTCCAAAGAAGAAACGACACACGGAAGGTAAAGCGAGGCAACGGTATCGTCGGTGATGACGGCAGCGCGGGAACAATCGGGGAAAACCGAACGAATCCGAGCCCCGCACAGGGAGAGGGAATCGTTTTGAATGATAACCCGATAAGGGGAACCGGTATTGACCGAGACAGTTTTCATCAAGAAAGCTCCTTTCGATTATTCTCCAAGCTGCTTGCCAAAGAAGGTGACGGTGCGTTTTACATCCTGCATAACGGCGTCAAACTGTTCCGGCGTTAAGGACTGCGCTCCGTCGCACAGCGCTTTTTCCGGCTGATTATGCACTTCGATAATCAATCCGTCCGCTCCGACCGCAATCGCAGCCATTGACAGCGGGTACACCATCCAGCGGATGCCGGCAGCGTGGCTGGGGTCGATAATAACCGGAAGATGGGAATGTTTTTTAATCAGAGGAACGGCAGAAATGTCCAGTGTGTTTCTGGTAGCGGTTTCAAAGGTGCGGATTCCGCGCTCGCAGAGAATAACATTTGGATTTCCTCCGGCAAGAATGTATTCTGCGCTCATAAGCAGCTCCTCAATGGTGTTGGAAAGCCCGCGCTTTAACAGGATTGGCTTGTTTGTTTTTCCCAGTTGTTTGAGCAGCTCGAAGTTCTGCATATTTCTGGCGCCTACCTGAATCACATCGACATCCTCAAACAACGGCAGGTGAGAAGCGTCCATAATCTCGGTGACAACGGGCAAGCCGGAGGTTTTTTTTGCTTCCAAGAGGTAATCAAGTCCTTCGGAACGCAGACCCTGAAAAGAGTAAGGAGAGGTTCTGGGCTTGAATGCGCCGCCGCGCAGCAACCCTGCGCCGGAAGATTTAACCGCTGCGGCAACCCGGTTCATCTGCTCTTTGCTTTCTACCGAGCAAGGACCTGCGATAACCTGAAAATGCCCTCCGCCTATTTTTCTGCCGGCAACATGAACTACGCTGTCTTCGGGATGAAATTTCCGGTTTGCTTTTTTATACGGTTCCTGAATCCGTTTTACTTCGGAAACACAATCCAAAGATTTGATGTCATCGGTATCCAAACGGGAGGTATCGCCGATTAAACCAAGTACCGTTTCATGGACGCCGCGAATCTCCTGAACCTGGAAATTTAACTCTTCAAAGCGGCGAATCATCGACTGCGCCTGCTGAGGGGAGGTTCCTTTTTTTAATACAATAATCATAGAAAAACAATCCTTTCATTGATGATGGCAAGATGATACCAAATAAAAAAGCCGACACTTTTCATTCAAAAGCGTCGGCAGATGGCAAATCGTGTTTGGGTGGAAAAATATCGTGAGATTCCGTTTTTTGCAGCCTGTTTTCTTTTGGCGCTCGTATTTTATTTTGCATGACAAAATCGCTCTGTGCTAAAAAAGCCAAAGCAAAAAAACGATGCAAAATAAAAAGGTACGCAGGCTTTGCAATTCATAAAAATCCTCCCGATAAAAGATAAAACACAGTGAAAAAAGCAACTGTGATATAAAAAATATACGCCGCTTTGGGGATTCTGTCAAGTGCTTTTACACATTAAAGCAAAAATTAACGAATTAACCAAATGTTCTACTGAAAAAATGTAGAAATATGACAATTAGAGCCGAAAAAGAGGGCGATTTTAAATAGAATGTGAATTATTTTTTGTAAGAATTGACACTTTTTTGCCAAAGTTTTATAATAAGAATACGATAAAAAAGTAATCTAATAAATAGGAAACTCTTGAAAAAAAGATCCATTTTTGCAGACAGGTTCCACAGCGCACATTCCCGAAAACAGGGGGCAAAAGAACCTTGAGCTTTAGAAACGGCAGGGGAGAAAATTGAGTAGAAACGTAGGAATTGATATTGGTTCGACAACCGTTAAGGTTGTTGTTATGGAAGGAAAACAGGTTTTGTATCAGGTTTATCAGCGTCATATGTCGCAGGTGCGTCAGGCAACCTTGCAGGCGCTGGAGGGGGCAAAACGGTTTTTGGAGGGAACAACCTTTCGCGCGGCAATATCCGGTTCTGCGGGACTGGGATTTTCGGAGGACGCAGGGGTGGATTTTGTTCAGGAGGTATTTGCCACCTACAAGACGGTGCAGGAGTACGAGCCGGACACCGATGCGGTGATTGAGCTGGGCGGCGAGGACGCCAAGATTATCTTTCTCACCGGAGGTCTGGAGGAAAGGATGAACGGCAGCTGCGCGGGAGGAACCGGCGCGTTTATCGACCAGATGGCAACGCTGCTTGATGTGACGCCGGAAGAGCTGGACCGGCTGAGCTTACAGCATGAGCGAATTTACCCGATTGCTTCCCGCTGCGGCGTGTTTGCAAAAACCGACATTCAGCCGCTGCTCAATCAGGGCGCGCGCAAGGAAGACGTAGCGGCAAGCATCTTTCAGGCAGTGGTGGATCAGACGGTAACGGGATTGAGTCAGGGAAGAAGGATAGAGGGAAAGGTTCTGTTTTTGGGCGGTCCGCTGTTCTTCTTTCGGGGTTTGCAGCAAAGATTTGCGCAGACGCTGGAACTTTCCGAAAAAAATGCGGTGTTCCCTGCATGGGCGCAGTATGCGGTAGCTTTGGGAACGGCGATTTTTACCAGAGGATTGGACAGGGAATATACCTACGAGGAATTTTTCTCGAAACTGGAAAACGCTTCTTCGCGCTCCAAAACAACCCACTATTTAAAGCCGCTGTTTCAAACCGAGGCGCAGCACGATGAGTTTGTGCAGCGGCACAGCAGAGCCAATGTTCCATGGAGAAATGCGGAAGAATACACCGGGGACGCTTTTTTGGGAATCGACTGCGGCTCAACCACAACGAAGCTGGTTTTGATGAGCGATAATTACGAAACGCTGTACCGCTATTACAGCTCAAACCAGGGGAATCCGGTGCAGATTGTAAAACAGCAGCTGCAAAAAATTTATGAAGTGTGCGGCGAGCGCATAAAAATTCGTTATGCGGTGTCTACCGGTTACGGCGAGGAGCTGATTCAGCACGCTTTTCATTTAGACGACGGCATTGTGGAAACGATTGCCCACTTTAAAGCCGCGCAGCACTTTGACCCGCAGGTGGATTTTATTTTGGATATCGGCGGGCAGGACATCAAATGTTTCCGCATTAAAAACGATGCGATTGATTCGATTATGCTCAATGAAGCGTGTTCCTCCGGGTGCGGTTCGTTTATCGAAACCTTTGCAAAGTCGATGGGATATACTGCGGAAGAATTTGCAAAATTGGGACTGTTTTCCAAATACCCGGTAGATTTGGGCTCCCGCTGTACGGTATTTATGAATTCTTCGGTGAAACAGGCGCAGAAAGACGGGGCGGCGGTCGAGGACATTTCGGCGGGACTTTCGATGAGCGTTGTAAAAAATGTATTATATAAAGTAATCCGCGCAAGGAATGTGGACGAGCTGGGCGAACATATTGTTGTGCAGGGCGGCACCTTTTTAAACGATGCGGTTCTGCGCAGCTTTGAGCAGGAAATCGGAAGAAATGTGGTGCGCCCCGATATTGCGGGATTGATGGGAGCGTACGGCGCGGCAATCTACGGCAAGGGAATTTATCAGGCGCGCGCAGAGAAAAAAGACTCCTCAATGCTTACCAAAGAACAGCTTGAACAGTTTGTGCATGAATCCAAGCCGATTGTCTGCCAGGGCTGCACCAATCACTGCAATTTAACCGTCAATACCTTTGCCGGTTCGGAACGATATATTTCGGGAAACCGATGCGAAAAGCCGTTGGGACACGGCAAAGAGCGGCAGCTGCCGGATTTATACCGTTATAAGTTACAGCAGATAGAACAACTTCGGGAAGAATGTGACCGCAGAAGAGCGGAAAATCCTGCGCCGAGGGGGACTGTCGGGATTCCGTTGGGGCTGAATATGTATGAAAACCTGTTTTTCTGGGTTGAATTTTTTCACACACTCGGCTTTGATGTGATGATTTCCGATACTTCGTCCCGCAAGATGTACGCAAAGGGACAGTATTCGGTGCCTTCCGACACCGCTTGCTACCCGGCAAAGCTGATGCACGGACATATTGAAAATCTGCTGGAAAAGGGAGCCGACACGATTTTCTATCCCTGTATGAGCTATAATTTTGACGAACATCGCAGCGACAACCATTTTAACTGTCCGGTGGTTGCCTATTATCCCGAGCTGCTTGCTTCCAATGTGGAAAAGCTCAAATCGGTTCGCTATCTTTATCCGTATTTTAACCTGTCGGCAAAGAAGCAGTTCCCGAAAAAGGCGTGGGAAGCGCTGCGCAAAGAGTATCCGAGCCTTACCTTAAAAGAGGTGAAAAAGGCGGCGGACTGCGCCTATCGTCGATATGACAGGCAGCGGGAGGAAATAAAGGCGGAGGGGCAGAAAGCGCTGCAATACGCAAGAGAGCATGGGTTAAAAACGATTGTTCTTTGCGGCAGACCCTACCACATCGACCCGGAAATCAACCACGGAATCAATCAGCTGATAACCTCGCTGGGACTGGTGATTGTTACCGAGGACTGCGTGGCGGATTTGGCAGAGCCGGTTCATCCCGACGTGCTGAATCAGTGGACTTATCATTCCCGACTGTATCATGCGGCAAAATATGTAACCGAGCATGAGGACTGCGAACTGGTGCAGTTGGTTTCGTTCGGCTGCGGCATCGACGCCATCACAACCGACGAGGTAGCGGCAATTTTGGCACGGAGCGGTCGGCTGTATACACAGCTGAAGATTGATGAGATAAACAATCTGGGCGCAGTAAAAATTCGTCTGCGTTCGTTAATCGGCGCGGTGAAGGAGCGGGACGCAAAGCGCTGCGCGCGGGTAAAGTAAAAATGTTTAGAGTAAACAGCGATGCAAAGAGAAAGGTATGGTTTTAGATGGAACAGATAAAAAAAGTACCTTTTACCAAAGAGATGAAGCGGACGCACACCATTTTAATTCCGACAATGCTGCCGATTCATTTTAAAATATTAGGGAACGTATTGGAAAATTACGGATATCATGTTCGGATTTTGGATAATTTCGGACAGGGCGTTATCGACCAGGGACTGAAAAATGTACATAACGATACCTGTTATCCGGCTCAGTTGGTTATCGGGCAGATGATTGACGCTTTGGAACACTGCGACCTGCCGCTGGATAAGGTTGCGCTTTTAATTACCCAGACGGGGGGCGGCTGCCGCGCCTCCAACTATATTTATCTGCTGCGTAAGGCACTGAATCACTGCGGCTACGGGGAGATTCCGGTTATTTCCGCCAGCTTTTTGAAAAGCGAACAGTCGGGCGGTTTTTCTTTGCCGGTTACCATGCTGCTGCAAGCGCTGTACGGCTGCCTGTGCGGAGATTTGATTATGAGCCTTTACAACCAGTGTGTGCCGTATGAAACGCAGCAGGGAGAAAGCCAAAGGGCAGTGGATGACAGCGTTTTGTGGGCGCAGCAGCTGTTTTGCAAAAAACTGCTGCGCTGGAAAGAAGTGTCCGAACTGATGAAAAAAATCATCGGTCGCTTTGTCGGGGTATCAAGAACCAAGGAAGAAAAAATTAAGGTGGGCGTTGTGGGAGAAATCTACGTCAAATATTCTCCGCTAGGCAACAACAACTTGGAGGAATTTTTGCTTTCCGAAGGGTGCGAGGTGGTAAGCCCCGGATTGTTTGACTTTTTGTTGTACTGTACCCACAATGCGGAATATGACTATGAACTGTATGGAATTGGCAAGGCGAAAGCGGCGCTGATGCACCGCGTCAATCGCTTTTTGAGAAACCGTAAAACGCAGATGATTGAACTAATCAGGGAAAACAGCGATTTTCAGCCCCCGTGCCGCTTTGAAAGCACGATAGAATCTGCCGAAGGTTATATCGGCAAAGGGGTGAAGATGGGCGAAGGTTGGTTGCTGACAGCGGAAATGGTAGAGCTGATTGAACATTACAAGGTGAATAACATCGTTTGCACACAGCCGTTCGGCTGTCTGCCGAACCATATCTGCGGCAAGGGCGTGATGAGGGTGATTAAAGAAAAAAATCCGCAGGCAAACATTGTCGCCGTCGATTATGACTCAAGCGCATCGAAGGTAAACCAGCAGAACAGAATTAAGCTGATGCTTGCAAACGCAAGGCTGATGGCAGCGCAGGAACAGGCAAAAAATAATAATCCGCCAAAGGACTGCAGAAAAGAAAACACAACGCCGTCGGTAACGGTAAGCGATATTTCCGCAGCGGAAGATGCTTTGCCGCGCAGCGGATTTGCCGCAAGCCGCAGCAAGGAAAATCAGTCGGAGGAGCCTGTGCTGCAGGCAGCCGCGCAAAACGGATAACAACAATCCGAAGATAAAGGAGGTCTTGCTTTGAAGCTGTTTTTGGCATTTTTGGCATACAGCTTTTTGGGGTGGCTGTGTGAAACAATCTATTGTTCCATCGGTCAGAAAAAGTTTGTAAACAGAGGTTTTCTCAACGGACCTTTGTGCCCGGTATACGGATTCGGCGCGATGTCGGTGCTGCTGTTTCTGCGTCCGGTAAAGGATAATCTGATTTTACTGTTTGTTTTGGGCGTTATTGTTACCAGTGTGATTGAATACATCACCGGTTATCTTTTGGAAAAGCTGTTTGCCACAAAGTGGTGGGATTATTCAACCTATCGGTTTAATATCCACGGCAGGGTGTGCCTGAGAAACTCGCTGATGTTCGGCGTACTGGCAGTGGTGGCGGCGCGGTATGTGGACCCTGTGATTCAGGGTTTGATTGACCGTCTGCCGTTTTGGGGACAGGCAACGCTCAGCGGCGTGCTGGCAGTGATTTTAGTCAGCGACCTTGCAGTAACGGTTCGCACCATTCTGGACCTCAACGGAACGCTCAAACAGCTTCAGCAGATGGTGGAACAGGCAAAACTGGATACCGAAGATTATCTGCGGCAAAACCACCAGGAATTTCAGCAGAAGGTGGAGCAGAATAAGCTCGACTTTGAGCTGGGAAAGATGGAGCTGCGGGATTATCTGGAAGAGCGTGCAAACGAGCGTATCGAGCGTTTGAGCGAACGCAGAAAAGAGCTGGCAAGCAAGATTGCTTCGGACAAAAAAGAAGCGGCGGAGCGTTTGGAAGCCCGTATCAAGGAGTTTGCAACAAGAAACAGCTTTTTGCGTCGGCGTTTGCTGCGGGCATTCCCGAATATGCACTCCACCAGATATGAGAAAGCCTTTGAACGCATGAGAGAAGAAATTTTAAAACGAAAAGGCGAATAGGAAAAAGAAATCTACCTTTTCACGGATGGATGAAAGTAAATATAAAAGGAAAAGCAGTCTGCAATACGCAGGCTGTTTTTTCTTTGCCGCTTATTTTGTCAAAAATCAAAGTCGGAATAGTTGTCTTTTGGGTGAAGTTGGTTTATAATGGTGTTACAAACAGAAATTTATTCCCAAAAAAACAAGATAAACAACAGCGATATTACAACAACCTGCAAAAAAATAAAAAAATTTAAAAAAGGATGCAGTAAATTTTGATTTGCAGGACACTAATTTTATGATGGGTGGTGTAGAGGTGAAAATAGATACGGCTTTGGTGCTGGAAGCCCAGAAGGGCGGTCAGGAAGGCTTTACCAGGCTTTATGAGGCAGTCGCCCCTTCCCTGTACCGTACTGCGCTGTATACCCTGGGCAACAGCCATGATGCGGAGGACGTTGTTTCCGAAACATTTATCGAGGCGTACCGAGGATTGTCATCGCTCAGAGATCCGCAGGCATTTGCTCCGTGGATTTATCGGATATTGTCTGCCAGATGCAATCGAAAAATCAAGGAATATGTCCGCGCCCGCAACGAGGTGGATATTGACCAGATGCTTCATCTTCCCGGAGAGCAGGGAGAATTTGCGGACGGGGTTCTGACCCGAACCGATTTAATGCAGGCGCTGCAAAATTTAAGCGAGCAGGAGCGCCAAATTGTAAGTCTTTCGGTGGCGGAGGGATATACAACCAAAGAGATTGCGGATATTTTGCAAAGCCCGCCGGGAACAATCAGTTCCAAACTGTTTCGGGCTTTAAAAAAGATGAGAAAATACTTAGAAGGAGGGAAGCAGAGTTGACAGAGAAAGATTTTATGGACGAACCGGTTTTGCTGACAGAAAAAGAACAGGCAGAACTGCGTGAGGAGCAGGAATATTTTCGGGCGCAGTTTGCGCAGGTTTCCTGCCCGCCGCTTCCCGACAGTTTGCGCGCAGAAAATATCTGGAACAAAATCTGCGCGGGGGAAGGGGACGGAGAAATTACCGTTGACCCATCCGAGATGGAAGAAAAATCGGTAAAATCCGATAAAGTCGGACAGGTGATTGCCTTCCCGACTGCAACAAAAGAACAATCGAGCGAAAAAAAGGAAAAAGTAACGGTGTTTTCCGGTAAAAACCGCCGCAGATGGGCGATAGCCTGCACGCTGGTGCTGGCAGTGGGTTTGTCCGCAACCTTTGCGGTGATGCAGCAGCCGATGAAAACAGCGGAATCTATGGTGGATTCCGCTTCGCAAAATATCGAACAAGACGCGCCGCAAACCCGGCAGATGCCGCAGAATGAAGCGCAGCCGACGCCGGAGCAGGCAGCCGATGATGCCGATACAGAAGAAAATGAAGCGCAGGTTGGCGCAGCCTTGCAGGAATCCGCAGCAGCCGAACCCGAATCGGCGCCGGAAATCGAAGAAGCTGCGGTAGCGGAAACCGAATCGGTCGAAAAAGATTCCGATACTCCCGCGCAGGCTTCGGCGGAGCAGCAGGAGCAGGCAGTTTTAAAAAGCGTTCCCGCGCCGGCTCGTTCTGCCGAGGAAGGTCAGGATAAACAGAGCGCAGAGGAAGCATTAAAGCAGAAAATTTTAACGGCTCTGGGCGAACAGCCTCAGCAGGAAGCGGAGCAGCAGGTTCAGGCGGCAGCCTTTTCTGCACAGCCGCAGACAGCGATGCAGGACGAAGCGGCGCAGCAGGTTTCCTACCCGCTGTCATCGGGAAGCGTTTCCTATTCGGCGCAAAGCGGTGAGGCAATTCTGTATGACCGGGACGGACAACAGACAAGCGTGATTTCTCTGCCGCAGTCGGCGCAGATTATTGTCAACCAAGACCATATCTATGCGGCAGTTTCCGAGCAGGGAAGCGTTCGGACAGAGGGATATTCGGTGAAAGACCTTGCCAATCCTGAGAAAACAATCGAATTTTCTCAACAGGGACAGCTGCTTGATTGGTATGTTTCGGAAGAAACAGGCTGCACGGTGGTTACTTCCTTTGTTGTGACAGAACAGCAGGCAGAGGAAGGGGATTTCCTTCCGATAGTGGACGGAGCGATTGTTCCCGCGCAGCAGATTCAGATTACCGAATCGCAGCTGCCGGAAGAAACGGGAAAATATGTAATCACAACGGTGCTGACAGATGATTCTGTTTCGACAAGCTACGAGCTGTTTTTATAAAAATGTAAAAAGAAACCGCATTTCCGAGCCGTTTTTTCAACCGATTTTCGGGATAGGAAAAACGGCTTGGGAATTTACCGGAAAAAGAGAGGCTTCTCTCTTGCATTTTGAGATAAAATGGGGTATAATAAAACGAGAATATTTCCGATAAAAAGCGCAGATGACAGGAGGTGCGGACAGTGCGACAGCCGGGAACCAAAACAATAGCGGTAAACCGCAAGGCAAGACATGATTATTTTGTGCAGGAAACTTATGAAGCTGGGATTGAACTGTTCGGCACAGAGGTAAAATCGCTGCGTTTGGGGCAGGTAAACTTAAAAGACAGCTGGTGCGATATCCAAAATGGCGAGCTGTTTATTAAACAAATGCACATCTCCCCTTATGAAAAAGGAAATATTTTTAACCGCGACCCGATTCGTCCCAGAAAACTGCTGATGCACAAAAAGGAAATTCTCAAACTGTACGGAACATTAAAGCAGGAGGGTTTGACTTTGGTTCCGCTTTCTCTGTATTTTAAAAACTCCAGAGTAAAGGTGGAACTTGGTTTGTGCAAAGGTAAAAAGCTGTATGATAAGCGAAACGATATGGCAAAGCGGGACGCAAAACGAACCATCGACCGCGCCATGAAGGAAAGGGTTCGATAGGCTGTTTTCCTTTCCGTCAATATGGGGGCGTACAGGCTTTCGACGGGGATTTTGAAGTATGTTAAGCGAGCAGAGGCGGACACCTCTATAAAAGTCCATGTTTATTAAATATAAACGCTAAAAATAACGTTACAACCGTAAATTTCAACAACGAAATGGCGGTTGCTGCTTAGTTTAAAAGCAGCTGTCCGACCGGAAAGGACCACGGTTTCGGCTCGGGCATCATGAAGTGGTGAACGTCAGGCAGAAGTTTTCTTGTACTGCCGATGAATCAAAGGATACCGAGCGGTTGCGCTTGTTTGTCGGTGCAGCCGTAAGGGAACAGCCGTAAGGCAAAAACGGCAGACTGCGCTCGGAGAAAGATGTATGGATGGATTTTCGGACAGGGGTTCAATTCCCCTCGCCTCCACCAGATGGACATTACACGAACACCTACTTTTTCAAAGGCGGCTTTGCCGTAAGGGTATGGCTGTATGTCAAAACAGAACCAGAGGGTCAAGGTACAATGTGCCTTGACCCTCTGGTTTTTTGTATGCTTATGATCTATTGGGATTCAGTCCCCAATCATAATAGACAGATCATCGCAAGTAATGCGAGTGTTCATATACACTCACATCCTCTGCTTGTTGGGTGCTATACCCCCGCTGGACACAGAATTTATTCTGTGGCTGCGCGTTCTGCAAACACTTTTGAAGGGTACGCTAAAATGCCGCCCCCTTTGCAGAGATGTGACGAATCGTTGCACCCTGATTATCTCAAGGGTTGTCGTGAAGCGGCATAGCTCTTAGTCAATGAGTGGGCAAACCGTTCCTTATCGAATGCTTTCATGTCTGCACCCTATGGTCTATTTTAGAGCAGAGGGCGTCGTGAATTACTACACCCTTGTGTATGGTGTAGTACGCTCTGAAATAGGGCCTACCTCGGAAGATGGGGTGGCAATATACCATCCCATTGAGCAGTATGGTTTTCACCAAAAGGGCTTTTCAAAGCGCCCCCCTTACTCAGAACGATAGCTATGGTGCAGTATCCTTCCAAATGAGAGCTCGAATTCCGCATTTTTACTCTGTAAGGATACTGCGCTCTCGATTCAATCTGGTACATCGCAAAACGCGACGCACCGAACATGAGCGGGTAGGTAAAACGCCTATCCATCTCAGGTGTGAGAAATACCCCCATGGAACAAACCGTTCCTCCTCATTACTGCGACAAAAAGGGACGCCCCGAAATAGGGCGCCCCTTTGCATATTATCTTTGAACGTTACTTCATTCCTCACTTTTATCAGAATACTTCTTTTTCCATGTTTCCAATTCCTTTCGCCCTTCTTCGCTGGCGTATAATTTCTGAATCTCAGGCACAAGAAACCGAGCAAAGGAATCAATAATGGACTGTGCTAACTCAACGTCATATTGTTCTTGGCGCTTTTCTGGTTGACCATGGAGAATGACTTCCATGGCAAAACCTGTCCGGCTCAACTCAGTCCATCTCACACTCCTTCCCGGCGATGCACAGCTGCCAAAGATTGTTCCCATATAGAGAAAGGAAACCGATCATTTCAAAACCTGAGAAAATTCTCATAGAGCTCCTTTCCCATTTCTTCCCATCCAGATGTCTCACCGGAAAATCCTGCACAAAATAGCTTGGATAGGAAGGAAATGAATCGAATTAAACTGAGTATATCTATCTTTTTCTTTTTATCTACCGTCTGGTTTTCGCACTTCAAGAAATGGGATTACCGTACTTAGAGGGCTCGTTTTTCAGTATTCTGGCGTTCCGCAACCGGATTTCTTAAAGTCGGTGTTCGAAACCGCTTCATAGCGTTTTGGGTAGATGCGGTTGGGCTTTCCGCACCCCTGCTTTTTGATGGATACAAGATCCGCATATTGCAGCTCCCTCAGTGTGTCCACCGCCTTTTGGCGGCCGCAGTGCAGCAGTTCACATACCTCGTTGATGGGGTAGTACAGATAAATTTTTCCATAGTTATCCGCCCAGCCGTTTCTACGGGACAAGTCCGTTCGACGCAAGATCATCGCATACAACAGTTTGGCTTCGCTTGACAAGGAACAAAAACTCGGCGCTTCAAACAGAAAGTTGGGCAACCGTATAAAACTTTGGGCCGGTGGCTTCTCATGAATATAAAAGGGTTTTGTGGCCATGACAGGTACCTCCGTGCGGACAATTAGAATGTGATTTCTGAGCGATAAGGGGTGTTGTTATTCACCTCTGTGATTGCCAGGCTGGAAACCGAGCATATATCCGGCTTTTGGAAGCTCTATTTGTCCGTATTCGACCTCCGTTTCCTGTCACTTGCTGTTTTCTGACGGCGGTGTACCTTGCGGGCACAATCGGGACAATACTTGGTGCGATTGGATTTTGCCAGAAACGGCGTACCACATTCTGTGCAGAGCTTCCCCTTGGGTTTGGTGATTTCAGTTTGTAAGGCTGGAGCGCCCGGCAGAACCCAATCCCGGAACCAGATGCAGTACAGAGAATAAGAGATGCTCTGTACACAGACACAAGGCTCGCCATCATCCAGCGCAATACAATTGCCGCCGTCATAATTGCAGCAAGATTTGCGAATCAGCGCATTGGCTTTTCTCCTTTGCTTGGGTGTCATTTGAATTGACAAATTGTTTTTCCTCCCAGCTTTATGGTTGCAGCTTATGCAGATGTTTTTCCATGCGCTTTCCTCCATTTCATGTAGAGAATTGAATTTGTAAGATTTATAGTTTATAAAGAAAAATGAAACAGAATCCCCCAACAATCGCTTTGTTTTGCGGTTGGTCGGGGGATTTTTTGCACTTTTGTCCGGTTCGGAAAACAAACGGCAGAGAGTACCGGCAAAGAGCAAAAAAATAAAAAAAGAGCCATTGAGCAAAAAGAAAGGGGGAAGAACGATTGAAAAAATAAATAGAATTGGATAAATTACAAAAATATATTGACAGTACATTCATAATACTGATGATTTTTTTGTAACAAAAAAATAAATTTATATATAAAAAGACAGAACGAAAGAAAAAGTCGATAATTGTTTGTTAATAAATTGATAAAAACGATTGGAAAAAACAGTTGAGTAATATTAAAATAAATGGCGGAACTTAAACTGTTGATACATTTTTGGATTTTATCGGAAGGAAAGCAGCGATAAAAAAGAATGTATCGTTCTGTCTTTTATAAAAAAAGACGGATGAGAGAAAGAGGAATATGGAGGAAAAAACATGAAGAAAAAATTATTGGCGTTGATTCTGGCAGCGGCAATGAGTCTGTCTATGGCAGCTTGCGGTTCTGCGCCGGAAACAGAGGGACAAACCTCGGGAGAAGCAAAGACGGAACAACCTGCCGAGGAGAAAAAGGAAGAATCTGCCGAGAACAAAGAAGCGCAAGCGCCGGCAGAGGAAAAGGACACCTTTACGGTTGCGATCAGTTATATGCCGGATACGCTGGCTCCTCATTCCGGCGGTTCCGATGACTACACCTCGATGACTCGTCCCCTTTATGACAAGTTGTTTGTTGAAAACACCACAGGCGGTCTGGATTACTATCTGGCAGACAGTCTGGAAATTTCCGAGGACGGTTTAACCTACAAAATTCATCTGCGAGATGACGCAACCTGGTCGGACGGAACTCCGATTACCACCGCAGACATCAAATTCTGTGCCGATTACTCGGTTCACAAATACGGTTACAACCGTTATATCCGTGTAAACGGTGTAGACGGCAGTATGAATATTATTGATGACAAAACCATCGAATTTGTTCTGCCGGAGCCGTATAACTATGAGGTTGTTACCCTGTCCGGCATGAATGTATATCCGGCTCACATCTTTGACGGAGACCCGGCTGCGATTGAAGCTGCAACCGAGTATTACAGCACACCGGGATTTGTTACTTCCGGAGCTTATGTTGTCAGCGAAATTAATGACGACAGCTTTGTCTGCACCGCTCGCGACGATTATTACAGAGGAACCCCTTCGGTTAAGAAGGTTGTGATGAAGGTAATCGGTTCCGGTTCTACAAAGTCGATTGCTTTTGAAAACGGGGAAATCGACTACATGAGATTGACTACCGTAGACGAGCTGGAAAAATATGAAGCGCAGACCGACAAATATAACATTTACTCCTTCCCGGAGGCAAGACTGAACTACTTACAGGTCAATCCGTTCGGTCCTGCAAACCTCAATGACGAGCAGAGGGAAGCGCTGTTTTATGCAATCAACGGAGATGAGGTAATTGACGGCGCTTACGGCTCCGAAAAGCTTGCGACCAATCCGAACTCTTTGCTGACCCCTGAAATCAGCCTTTACAACGAAAATACCCCGGACTATGAATACAATTTGGAAAAAGCCAAAGAACTTGCAAAATCCTCCGGTCTGGAAGGAATGACTTTAACCTACATCTACAATGCGGACCGTCCGAATATGGAAGCGGTTGCGGTTGTTTTGCAGCAGCAATTAGCGCAAATCGGCGTTACATTACAGATTGAAGGAATGGATTCTTCTTCTTTCTTCCCAAGATTTTTTGCAGCTTCCTCTTACGGTATGAACGGTCAGGAAAAAACATGGGACCTGGGTACCAACGGTTGGGACTCGATGAAGGGCAACACGCTGAATCAGGCGTACAGTTATTTGAATCAGGAAGACAATGCATGGGGATTGACTCCAACCTGCGGAGAGCTTGCGCTGAAGGTAAATACCACAACCGACAAGGAAGAAGCGCAGAAGCTGACCGACGAGCTGATGGAACTTGCTCTTGCTCAGCACCGCATCTACCCGCTGACCTATACAAACTATGTTATGGTTTCTCAGAAGAATGTAACCGGATTGGATTGCAGTCCGATTGTGCCGGAATTTATTGATTATATGGGTATTTCTGTCAACGGATAACAGGAATCGCAGTCAAAGAACCTGCTCTTAATCCAAGGAGCAGGTTTTTTACTGGGAAAGGAAAAACAAATGTTAAAGTACTGTTTCAAAAAAGCGGGTCAGGTAGCGATTGTAATGCTGCTGATTTCTTTCTTCTCCTTTGCCGTAATTGATCTTGCTCCGGGCGACATCTCCTCCATGTACCTGACAGAGGATATGAGCGAAGAAGAAAAACAGATTGTTATTGAAAAACTGGGACTGAACAAAAGTATGCCCGAGCAGTATTGGGAATGGCTGAAAGAGGCGCTCAAAGGAAATTTCGGTGTTTCGCTTTCTTACAAGACACCGGTAGCGCCGATGCTGCTCAAGCGTTTGCCGTCCACAATTTTACTGATGGGCTGTTCGCTGCTGGTGTCCCTTGCGCTTTCTATTCCGTTGGGGTTGATAGCGGGATATAAAAAGAACACGTGGATTGACAACCTTATCAGCGGATTTGCGTATTTTGGAATGAGTATTCCGTCCTTCTATTTTGGAATGCTCATGATTATCCTTTTTACCGCAACTCTTCACATTTTGCCCTCCTCCGGTATGCACACGGTCGGTGTGGATACCCCGCTGGATACGCTTAAACATATGATTATGCCGGTTATGACAATGGCGCTGAGTACAATGGCGTCCAAAACCCGTTATGTGCGCGCAAATACCATCGGTCAGCTGAGCGAGGAATATGTTTTGGCAGCCAAAGCAAAGGGAACTTCTTCGTGGAAAATTCTGCGCAAACACGTTTTGAAAAATACTTTGCTGCCGATTATTACCATCATCGGTATGAATATGGCGTCGTTGGTATGCGGATCGTTTATTATTGAAAGCGTTTTCGGCTGGCCGGGTGTGGGCAGTTTTGCGATGGAAGCAATCGGCAAAAGGGATTATCCGATTATTATGGCATATGTTATGCTTTCCGGATTTATTTTAGTCATCGGAAATTTTGCAGCGGATATTCTGTATTCCTTTGCAGACCCGAGAATCAAGAGGGGGATCGATACAGCAAATGGAAAATAAAATTGTTATTGACGAAAAATCCTTTCAGAGAATGGACAAGAAAGAAAGGGATTTGGGAACCGTCTATCACCGAAGCCTGTGGAAGGATATTGTTTCGGAAATTAAGAGCAATCCTGCGGCAATTCTTTCCGTTCTCTTTTTGGTATTTATCATTACGGCGGCGCTGTTGGCTCCGTTGAGTCCGTATGACCCAAACAAGCTGGACCTTGCAAATAAATTTGCAGAACCGTCCTTGCAGCATCCGTTTGGCTGCGACGAATTTGGGCGGGATTACCTGACCCGTTCTCTGTACGGAGGCAGGGTTTCGCTGTTGGTAGGTTTTGCGGCAATGCTGGTGACGGTGTTTATCGGAACAGCGATTGGTATCTTTTCGGGTTATATCGGCGGAAAGCTGGATATGCTGTTAATGCGATTTACCGATATTTTTCTGGCGCTGCCCAGTATGCTGCTGATGGTTGTGCTGAATACTGTTTTAAAACCCGGTATGACCACCCTGATTTTGGTTTTGAGCCTGTTCAGCTGGGCTTCGGTTGCCAGGATTACCCGAGCGGAAACAATGTCTTTAAAAGAGCGTGATTTTGTGCTTGCCTCCAAAAATCTCGGAGCAAACAGTATGTTAATTGCGGTTGAGCATATTCTCCCCAATATTTTAGGACCGCTGATTGTGGCAGCCAGCTTGGGCGTTGCAAATGCGATTTTAACGGAATCTTCCCTGAGCTTTTTGGGATTGGGTATCTCCATTCCGCACGCTTCCTGGGGCAGTATGCTGCAAGCGGCGCAGGCTTACATTCTGGACAAGCCGATGTTGGCAGTTTATCCGGGTATGCTGATTTTATTTACCGTTTTGAGCTTTAATATTCTGGGAGATGTGCTGAGAAGCGCGTTGGAACCGAAAATTGTAAAATAAGGAGGAGAAAAGATGAGCGCGCTGGTGAAGGTGAAAGATTTATCCGTTTCTTATTTTACTTATGCCGGAGAAGTGCAGTCGGTGCGGAATATCAGCTTTGATATTGAAAAGGGAAAAACAACGGCATTGGTCGGCGAGTCCGGCTGCGGAAAATCGGTAACTTCTAAATCGCTGATGGGATTGATTGAACGCCCGGGAAAAATAAAAGAGGGAAGCCAAATTTTCTATGAGGGAAAAAACATCCTTGACTTTACGGAAAAGGAATGGCTGAAATTTCGGGGAAAAGAATGTTCGATGATTTTCCAGGACGCTTTGGTTTCGCTCAATCCTACCATAACGGTGGGCAAGCAAATTATGGAAAATCTGGAAAATCACAACGAAGCGGGACTTTCCAAAACAGAAATTCGGGACAAGGCGCAGCAGATGTTGGAGCTGGTCGGCATTCCCGATGCCGAGCTTTGTTTGAAAAAATATCCGCATGAGCTTTCGGGAGGTATGCGTCAGAGAGTAATGATTGCAACGGCGCTTATCACCAACCCGAAACTGCTGATTGCCGACGAGCCGACTACTGCGCTTGATGTTACCATTCAGGCGCAGATTCTGGAGCTGATGAAGCAGCTTCAGCAAAAGCTGGGTATGGCGATTATCATGATTACCCATGATTTGGGTGTGGTAGCGGATATTGCGGACGAGATTGTTGTTATGTATGCCGGCAAGATTGTGGAGCGGGGAAGCAATGAGGAGATTTTCTATCATCCGCGCCACCCGTACACCTGGGCGTTGATGAACTCGGTTCCGCGCTTGGATTTGGACAATAAAGAGGAACTGGTTACAATAGAAGGGACCATTCCCGATATGATTCATCCGCCCAAAGGCTGCGCTTTTTGCAGCCGCTGTCCGTATGCGATGAATATCTGCGCGGAATATCCGCCCGAAGAATCAGATTTAGGAGAAGGGCACAGTGTTTCCTGTTGGCTGACCGACCAGAGAGCCGATGTCAGCGGGGTTCCGTTCCAAACCGGAGGTGCAGAAAATGAATAACAGACCGATACAGCTGGAGGTAAAAAATCTGAAAAAATATTATCCGGCAGGGAGAAAACATACCCTGAAAGCGGTGGACGATGTTTCCTTTGTAATTTATCAAGGAGAAACATTGGGAATTGTCGGGGAATCCGGATGCGGCAAAACCACCTGCGGAAAGACCTGTATCGGTATGATTGAAAATACCGGAGGTCAGGTGCTTTATCAGGGAAAAGATGTACATAAACTGAGTAAAAAGGAGCGGTTTGAATTCAGCGGAAAGGTTCAGATGATTTTTCAGGACCCATACGCTTCGCTGGACCCGCATCAAAAGGTTTATGATATTGTCGCGGAGGGAATCCGAATCCATAAACTTGCCGAAAACAAAACGGCAGAAGAAAAAATGGTGCTGGAACTGCTTGATATGGTTGGACTGAACGCAGAACACGCAATGCGAAATGTCCATGAATTTTCCGGCGGTCAGCGTCAGAGAATCGGAATTGCCCGGGCGCTTGCGGTAAATCCGGAATTTCTGTTTTGTGATGAACCGATTTCTGCCCTTGACGTTTCGATTCAGGCGCAGATTATCAATCTGTTGATGCGTCTGCAAAAGGAGCGAAATCTGACAATGCTCTTTATTGCGCATGACCTTTCGATGGTAAAGCATATTTCGGACAGAATCGCAGTAATGTATCTGGGAAATCTGGTGGAGCTGTCTGATTCTGCCGCTCTTTATAAAAATCCGCTTCACCCTTACACCGAAGCTCTGCTTTCTGCGGTTCCGGTTGCGGACCCAAAGGTATCGCGCCAACGCAAAAAAACGATGTTAAAGGGCGATGTGCCAAGTCCGATTGACCCGCCCGAAGGCTGCCGATTCAGCGGTCGGTGCAGCAAGTGCAGTGAAATCTGCAAAAAAGTTCGACCGGAACTGACAGAAACAGAACCGGGACATTTTGTAGCCTGTCATTTGTACGCTTCGGCAAAGGAATAGAAAAACAACGGAAACGATATTGCCCCCGACAAACCGCAGAACAAAGCGAGTGTTGTCGGGGGCGTTTTTTATCTTTGAATGATTTAAGGATTAGGAACGAACGCTGACCCCCAAAAGTAGGACGGTGTTGTCGGTAATGTTTTTCCAGCTGTGGGGCGTATTCGGGGGAACATAGATACCGTCATGGGGGTTTAAGATAAATACATCACTGCCAAGCGTCATCTCCAGGCAGCCGTTGAGCAGAAACATAAATTCTTCTTCCCGATGGCAGAAGACAACCGTTTCGGAATATTCGTTGACCGGATATATCTCATAAATTTCCGGGTTTATCCGGTTGCTGTGCATTTCGGAAAACAGGGTGTACTGCTGAAAGCCTTTGGAGATTCTCAAATTGCTTCGCTTATAGCTTCTGAAAACGCATCGTTCCTCGGGGGAGGGGGATTGCTGCGCAAAGAAACAGCTTAAATCGGTAGAAAAAACCTCTGCCAACGCAGCCAGTGTATTTAGGCTGAAGGTGGTGTAACCCCGTTCCAGTTGGGATAAAAAACCGGGGGAAAGGTTTACCTTTTCGCTCAGCTGTTTGAGCGTCATTTTATTTTTGATTCGCAGGTCATGGATATATCTGCCAATCTTTTCGTTTTGTGACAGTTCCTTCATATAAAGTCCTTCTTTTTTGAATATTGCTCCGGAAATTGCGGAGGGAAAATACAAAACGCTGTGGAAGAAAGTCTGCCACAACGTTTTGTTTGGGTGTTTTTCGATTTTAGTTTGCTTTGGACGCTTCGAGTTCTTTTTTCTCCTGTTCTTCGACGCAGTACAAAGCCTTGATGTGTTTGATGTAGAAGTGCATGAGGAAGTAGCGGATAATCTGGTCTGCGGCAATAATAATCCAGATGCTGACCAGCGGCCAATGGAATACCCACGCAGCGAGAGCAGCCAGCGGAACGCGGATAATCCAGATTCCAAAACCGGAAATGTACATCGGAACTTTTGTGTTTCCAAGACCGTAAAGCATACCTTTTTGTGTGCGCTGTACATTCTGCGGAATCAAAATCAAGCCCATAATCATCAGGTATACAGTTCCGATTTCCTTTAAAGCGGGATTATCGGTAACAATAGACATGAATACGCCCGGAAGCAGAATCATAATAGCAGAACCGACTGCGCTGATAATGGAGTTCATCCACATCTGCTGTCTGTAATATTCGCGGAACAGAGGACCGTTTTTCTCTCCGAGCGCTTTGCCGGCAAGGGTGGTAGCGGCAACGGTAAAGCCGATAACCGGAAGTTCTGTCAAAGTTTCGGCGCTGGAAGCCAGAGAGTAGCCCGCATAAGCATCGGTACCGAACACAAGAATGACTTTCGTCATAACGATTGCGGACATCTGCCAGAAACCGGATTCCAAAGCGATTGGAATTGCTTTTTTGAATGTAACCTTAATCGGCTCTTTATCCTGAATTTTCCAGGAAGTGATTCCAACCTTTTTAAAGACAGGTTTGCGGGAAAGCATATACAATCCGGAAACGCCGCCGACAATCTGAGAGATAACGGTTGCCCAGCCTGCACCCACCAAATCCCAATTCAGTACGAAAATAAAGAGATAGCCCAAAACAATGTTTACCACATTCACCGCAATCTGGATATACATCGGTGTTTTGGTGTCCCCGACAGAGTAGAACAGAGAAGCGTTCATCTTCATCATGATAAAGAACGGCAAGCCGACCATAACGATGTTCATATAAGTGCGGGCAGAAGCAAGAATTTCGGCATCGGTTGTGAAGAAGGAAAGAATCGGCATCGGGAAGAATACCAAAACTGCCATGCAGAGAAAGCCGATTCCCAGCGTTACCGTACAGATGTTTTTAAAAGCCTGAATGATTTCTTTGTATTTTCCTTCGCCGTAGAGCTTTACAAAGTAAACCATCGCGCCGATGCGGATACTGCCCCAAAAGACAGCCAGAAGGTCTGTAATTCGGAATACAACTCCCTGAGAGGAAACGGCAAGCGGAGAAAGGCGTCCGACCAGCGCGGATGATACAATACCGGCAAGGTATCCGAAAATACCCTCCAGAATAATCGGAATAATCAGCACAAGAATTTCTTTTCTTATGGCTTTTTTGTCCAAAGCGGTTGCTGTGTTTGACATACTGTTACCCTCCTGAAAAAATTTATTGCTCAGACCATTGATTATCAATGGCTTGAATACCCAGAATCAACATTTTGACAGCGTCAAGAAGGACGGAAATGTTGTGCGCTTCGTCCGCTCCGTGCGCAGCTCCGTGTCCTTTGGGGAACGGTTTTACCTCGTGCGGATTTCCGCCGCCGAATCCGCAGCCGTTCTCAAACAGGCGGGCATAGGTGCAGGCGCCCATAACATATGGCTTTTCGTTTGTACGAAATTCGTTGTTATACAATTCTGTCAGCATCGAAACCATTTTATCATCAGGGTCTTTGTAGTATCCTTTGCTAACCTTTTCGACAATTAGCTGTATACCGGTTTTTGTTCCGTAATTCATCAGTTTTTCGACAACCTCATCTGTATTTAAGGTGACGGGAGTTCTGATGTCAAAGGAAAGAATAAGATTTTCTCCTTTGGTTTCTGCCGAAAAAACCTTGACGGAGGTTTTGCCGCTCATTTCATCGGAATGGTTGATGCCGATACAGCAGCCTTCCGGGTCGGCAAGCAGTTCTCTGATTTGTTTTTCGTCCTGTTCGTTTTGTAATAACCGTTCTTCGCGGGTGAAGAGGTGCAGAATGGGGTTCGGGATTTTTTCTGTTTTGCCTATGATTGTTTTTTCACCGCTTATTACAGATTCACAGTAATCGTGTACCAGACGCTGTTTGGAACCGTAGGATTTGATTTGTTCGATACAGTCGGCTTTGGGCGCGCAGATGCTGAAATGAACCAGGCCTTTTTCTCCGTTTACAGTCGGGAAATCATCGTCTACCGATAATCCCCAGTCGGGCTGACCCGCTTTTTCAAGATAATACGCAAGGTCGTCCATGCCGCATTCCTCGTTGCTGCCGAATACCAGACGAATATCATTCTTTAAAGGGATATGATATTCCCGGAAGAAAGCCAAAGCGTACAGCGAAGCAATCAGCGGACCTTTATCATCGACAACGCCTCTGCCGATGATATAATCTCCGTAAACTTCTCCGGCAAAGGGAGCGTAAAGATTATCGTCTTCGGTGGGGACAACATCGGCGTGGGTGGCGATTACCAAACGCTTGCCGCTTTGGTGTTCGCCGCACATTACTTCAAGGCAGCGATAGTCATAATTTTTGGTGACAAGACCTTTTTGTTTACACAGCCTATCGCAAAAATCAAGGGCTCTTGCGCACTCTGAGCCGTAAGGTTTTCCGGAATCATCCTGCGTGTTAATGCTGGGTATTTTTACAAGATCGCAGGTTCTGGAAACAATTTCAAATTTGTTTTTTTGAAGATATTCTTCAATTTGTTCTTTTAAGTTCATAGTTTCCTCCTCATTTTTGTTTTTTGTTTCATCTCACAACTGTAACTGAATTTTTGTTACAGTAAAAATAACGGACCGCTTTCTTATTTGATGATATATCATAAAATATTCATAATATTCCGAAAATTATCAAAAAATCAGTTAATATCATGATAATTTTAAAATATTTTGCAAATTTATAAAATATATTTTTAAGATTTATCGGTTTATAATAGCAGAAAAATTATCTAAAAGTAAATTTAACTCAGTAAATATTTTGCATAACCAAATGATAGTATAGACTTTACAAAAAGTCAATAGCGAGAAGAAAAATATCTGTTTTTCATTATTTTTTGTTGAGTTTGTTAGTAAATATGCCTAAATTGCGTTTGAAGTGAAATCAGGCGCGGCAGGTATTGCGCCGCAAAGAAAAATCCCCGACAAAACCGCTTTGTTATGCGGATTGTTGAGGATTATTTTTCCGGGATTTAAGGGAGAAAGCAGAAAAACGCGCTGTTTGACGGCAGTTTTGCAAAATACGGTCGCTGACAGAATTTTTCGGATTACGATCGAAAATGAGGGGGAATATTTGCAAACAAAGATAAAAAAACACTCCTCCGATGTTTAGAAGCGAAGAAGTGTTTCCGGTTGTTTTATGATTTTGTGGGGTTCAGTCCGACAATTTGAAGCAATTCATCGGGGCGCCGGGGTCGGTAAGTGGCTTTTATTTTTTCGGGGTAAAAACAACCCCACACAGCCAGAGCAAAGTCACAGCCTGCCTCAAAGGCGCAGGTCGAATCAAATTCACTGTCTCCGACAAAAAGAACTTCCGAGGGGAGCAGGTTTGTTTGTTTGCAAAAATAAAGAAGCGAATCGGGGGCGGGTTTGGGACGCTCCACCAAATCACAGGTGACGATTTGAGAACAAATCTGTAAAAACGGCTGTTTGATATAGGCAGTAAGGTCGCCCATCTCGGTGCTTTGGCGGGAGGTATTGATGCCCAACAGGATTCCCGCCTCTTTCATTTGAACCATTCCTTCATAAATGCCATCGAACAGGGAGGCGGTTTGACACAGTTCTGTGATGTTTTCTACCCATTTTCGGTAAAATTCGGGAAGGAGAGATTCGGAAACGCCGAGGTAGCGAATGGTATTTTGAGCCGTCATCGAGTAGGTGAGTTTTAAATCCTCCTCGGTAATCGGATGCCCTAAAACGCTGACACAGGTGCGCTGAAGCGCTTCTAAATTGTAATAAGAATTGACAGCTGTTCCGTCTAAATCATAAACGACAGCTTTATAACGCAGGGAATTCATAGCAACCTCCGAATAATATTGATTGATAAAAAAGGGGAGAGATAAGAACGGAAAAAATGGCATTGCCTGTTTTATTTTTGCCCGATGACAACGCGGTCATTCCCGGAATAATCGTTGATGAGACGGATATTTCGGAAATGATTTTGCCGGAGTAAAGAGCAGACAGCTTCCCCCTGACGATACCCAATCTCAAAGATAAGCCAGCCGTTTTCCTTTAAAAACGGGTAGTACCGTTGGGCAATCACCCGATAAAAATACAGTCCGTTTTCCTCAGCCTGCAAAGCCATACGAGGTTCACACAATACTTCCGGCTGAAGTTGGGTCATTTCCTGAGCAGTGATATAGGGAGGATTTGCGGTAATCACATCAAACGGCTGCGGCGGTGTCCATCTTGTCACATCAGCCTGAACTATGGTGAGATTATCACAATGATGCCGCTCTTTGTTTTTATAAAGATAGAAAAGAGCATCGTCGGAAAGCTCTGTTGCAGTAAAATTTACCGATGAGGGCAGGTTTTCCGCAAGCGCAATCGGAATACAACCGGAACCGGAACACAGGTCGCAGACCGAACCCGAAAACATTCCGTCGCACAGCTCAAGGGCGGTTTCCACCAGGATTTCGGTATCCTGTCTGGGAATCAGAACGCCTTCTCCGACAAAGAAGGGCAAACCGAAAAATTCCCACTCACCCAGCAGGTACTGGAGAGGATAGCCGGATTTGCGGCGGGAAACCATCTGTTCAAACGGCGCGAGCAGTTCTTCCCGGCACAAGTCATCAAAATGCAGGAGGAGGGAAGTATGTGAAAGACAGAGCAGATGCTCTAACATCATCTGCGCCTCGTGCGGGGCAATCCCTTCTTTGCAGGCTTGTGAAAACAAATCCCGATAAGTCATACAGCAATCGGCTCCTTTCATGGAGAAAATAAGAGAAGAACGGATTAAAACAGCGCTTCGTTCGGGTCGTCCGGAATAACGCGCTTCATCGAAGCAATAGCTACCTCAATCATATCGTCGGTGGGTTCTTTGGTGGTCAGGCGCTGTGTCCAAAGTCCGGGCGCAGAAAGGATACGGGTCAGCAGATTGTCATGGCGACCTGCATATTTAATACACTCGTAAGAAAGGGACATAATAATCGGCAGGGTCAGAACCTTCATGCCTACACGCAGCCAGACATTGTCCCAGGAAACGAAGGAAGAAACCAAAATGGAAAGAAGCAGGACAATTACCAAAAAGCTGGTTCCGCAGCGTGGGTGAAAGCGGGTATATTTGCGGACATTTTCAACGGTCAATTCTTCCCCGTTTTCATAGCAGAAGATGGTTTTATGTTCGGCGCCGTGATACATGAATACCCGTTTGATATCGCTCATATGGGAGATTGCAGCAAGATATACAATTAAGATAGCAATTTTTGTCAGTCCTTCCAAAGCGGACAGTACAAGGGGATGGGAAATGCTTCCCTTTAAAAGATTAACGATGGTTGTAGGAAGAAAGGCAAAGAAGAACAGCGCCATCAACAGCGAAAAGACGAGAATGCAGCCTTCCAGAACCGGCATGAATTTGTCGCCCAGTATTTTTCTGAGTTTTTGTTCAAAAGCGGAAGGTTCTTCCTCTTCGTCATCAAGTCCTGCTTTTTCCGCCGCTTTCATCAGGCTTTGATAACCGCAGGTCAGTGATTCCACAAAATTAAAGATGCCGCGGATAAACGGTGTTTTTTTATACCATTTGTTGCCGTCGGGGGTTGCCCATTCCTCGGTAGAGATACTTTGGTCGGGCAGACGGACCGAGAGAGCCGTTTTTTTCGGACCTCTCATCATAACGCCTTCGATAACAGCCTGTCCGCCAATCGAAGTTTTCAGTGTTTTCGGTTGATTTGTTTTTGACATAGGATAAAAACTCCTTTAAACAAAAGATAAAATAAGACAAAACAATTTTTGACAAAATCAGTATAACATGAATTTGTGAATAAAGATAGTATCGAAAGGGCAGAAAACAGCCTTTTTCCTTTTAATTTGAAGAAAAAAGAACACCTGATCGTATTACAGATGTTCTTTTGCGGTTACAGATTTTTTTCTAAGATAAATCTTTGTTCACAAAGACCCAGAGAATGATAAAAATCAAGGGCGGATCGGTTAAAAGCCCACACCATCAAATCAATGCGGGAAGCCCCTTTGTGTTTTGCCAGCGTCTGCGCTTTAAGAAAGAGCAGTTTACCGATTCCCTGTCTGCGAAAGTCAGGGTTTACGAATAAATCGTCAATATAGGCGGTTGTCCCTTCTTTCATGCCGGATTTTTCTTTCATGGTAACGATGCAAAGTCCGGCAATCTCTTCGTCTTGTTCGGCAACAAGACAAATCTTTTGAGAAGAAACGGTCATCTGACAAAATTCCTCTTGGGAATAAGGATGTTCTAACGGAACAAACAAATCGGGTCGGGCTTGCAGATGAATCTGATGAAGCTGCTGCATCAAAGGGTCAATGTGAGCATAATCGTTTGGAGTCATAGGACGAATCAGCATACCGAATCTTCTCCTTCCGACGGGTCGCAAGAATCGGTGTGAGGGGGAGTTTGCGCATCGGGAATGACGGCAAGGTGGTTTGCGCGCCGATCATCCTCAATCAAAAAGCGCGCGTACAGCAAAGAACTCATCGAGTAATAAGCAGAAAAGTACAAAAGAGGCAGAAGAAGAACGGAGATAACGCCCCAGCCGATAAAGGAGAGTTTAAAAAGAAGAATTTCATCGCGGATACCTTTGGTTGCATGGACAGAAGAACGGATTGCGTCGCCGACCGTTGTTTTGCCGTCCAGCAGATAATATTTTGCAAGAAAATATTTTTGTACCCGCACCATCAAAAAGCCGAAGGCAAGCAGGAAAATTCCCGCAGAAAGCACAAAGGACAAGCTGCCCACAAAATCAGAACCGACAAAGCTGCCGGAGGTTAGAATCCAAACGGAGAAAGATAAGCCCGCGACGGGGAGAATCAGATACAACACGGCGGCGCAGAAGATGCGAACCCCAATCCGAAAAGCCAGCGCCAAAGAGCGGAAGAACATTCGACGGTTTGCAAAGCAGCCGAAGATGTTTAAAATATCCTCCGAAACGCCCTCGGACAGCGAATGATACCAAGAGGTGATTCCCAAATTAAGCGGAACAAGCAGTAAAAAGGAGCCGACCGCCATAATGATGCTGAGCAAAAGGGAAAGAAGCCAGCCGTCCGAAATTCCGGGAATCAGACCGGTGGTTCCGATTGGAATCTGAAGCAGAAAGTTTGCAATCATTTCGATGATGACAAACAGCAGATAAATTGCGGTGCTGAGCAAAGTGATGGAAACCGCCTTGCCCCAGTTGTTGCACAGACAGCGTTTGGAATTATATTTGATTTGTTTTCGCAAAGTCATGGTAGCTTTTCTCCTTTATTTCATTGAGATTCGGGCAAAATGCAGAAACGGTTGCGCGCAATTATTCAAAGAACATTTCTTCACCGTCTTCATAGTACTTTTTGGTACTCCAGTGGTCATCCCAGTCTTCCTGTGTCATCGGCACACAAGCGAGTACCTCAAACACCTTATCTCTGCTCCAAAGTTCGGGGGTCATAACGATGGTGTATCCGGCTCCGGCAGCGCACTCCCATTCTCCCATCGGATGGCGGGGAAAAGCCATCAGGGTGAGCATGGACATAATCATGCCGCCGGGAATGACCAGAGCGGCGCTGTGAACATCGTTTGCCATCATATCCTGAAAAACATCGTCCAAGCCTTTGATAACGCGCCGAATGAAAGCAAGACCGTCCTCACCCTCCGGCGGAGCGTTGTGCATACTGTCGCGGCTCCACGCAATAAAGGTTTCGTCGTTTTGCAATTCGTCCAGCGTTTTGCCCTCATAGGTACCGAAATCCATCTCCATCAGCTGGGGAACATCGAATGTTTTATATCCGGGATAGAGAATCTTTGCGGTTTCGCGGCATCTGCGCAGGGGAGAGGTGTAGATTTTTTCTATCGGGGGATAGTCCTTTCCGTCGGCAAATTCTTTAAGCGCGTCGATGCCTTCCTGACAAAGCGGGTAGTCGGTCAGTCCGACATATTTGCCCTCCAGATTTGCGCGGGTGATTCCGTGACGGAACAGATGAATTTTATAGGTTAACATAAAAAAGACTTCCTTTCCAAAGTAAAAGTTTTATTTGCGGTTTTAAGGACAAAATGTAAAGATTTTCGCCGTGATTTTGGTTTTTCAACCAAAAAAATCTTTTTGAGGTCAAAAATGCTTTACAAAAAGTTTTCAGTGTAATATAATTTACGATACGTAGACAATGACGCAAAGATAAGGGGGATGTGCGTATGAATGCCGACTTTCCACGGCTTATTACGCTTTTGAGGAAAGAAAAAGGAATCAGCCAGAAACAGGCGGCAACGGAATTTGGAATTTCGCAGGCGCTGCTGTCCCACTATGAAAAGGGGATTCGGGAATGCGGTCTGGATTTCCTGGTAAAGTGCGCGAAATTTTACGGCGTTTCCTGCGACTATCTGCTGGGGGTTTCTCCGGAGCGAAACGGCAGACAGCTGACGGTGGAAGATATTCCGGAACCGGACAGCGCAAAGGACACTGTTTTTAAAGGAAACATTATGCCGGTATTAAATAAAAAGCTGATTTCCAACTCGATGAGCATTGTATTTGATTTGATTGGAAAAAGCGAATCAAAACAGCTCAACAACGAGATTTCAAACTATTTGATGATGGCGGTGTACCGCTCGTTTCGGATTTTATATTCGGCAAACCCCAAAAACGAGGATACGATGTTTTCGGTTCCGCAGGAGCTGGTGGGCGGTTATTGCAACGCTTCAATGGCAGTGAGCGAGGCAAAGGCGCAGCAGCTGGCGCAGGGACTGGATAAAAATGCGGAAAAGGTAAAAAATATCGGGGAACTTAAAATTACCACCGAATACCTGATGCAGAATTATCCGAAACAGTCGCAGGCATTGCTGAATTTAATCCAAAACACAGAAACGCGGCTTGGTTTTCGCGACCATGAATAGGAAAAGGCTGTTATAGTCTTTATTGTACCATTTTGGCATGAAAAAATAAAGTGTCTTTTTATGAACAACCTTTTCCCAAAAGAAAAAACAGAAAAGAAAAGCGGGACAGTTCTTTGGAGTTGCCCCGCTTTTTGCTGTGCTATTTACTTAAAGGCAATGAGATGCGGACAGTGGTTCCCACTCCTTCGCGGCTGTCCAGTTCCAGCGAACCGCCGTGCATCGAAACAATTTCATCGGAAACGGCAAGACCGATGCCGGAGCCGCGGCGGGTTGCGTTTGCCTTGTAAAAGCGGGTTTTAATCTTCGGCAAATCCTGTTGAGCGATTCCGATGCCAGTGTCGCGGATAAAGATGACGGCGTTTGTATCTGCCGGCTGAATCAGAACGGTAACGCTGTCGCCCGAATCGGAATATTTTAAGGCGTTGTCCAAAATATTGACAAACACCTGCCGAAGGCGGTTTGCGTCTCCCATGATAGGGAGAATGTCCATCGGTTCATCATAGATAAGCTCGATTCCCTCCTGTTTTGCCCGCTCGGTGAACATTAAGACAGCGTCGCTTAATTCTGCGACCAAATCAAGTTTTGTCAGGTTCAGCTTGAGTCTGCCGCTTTGCAGACGGCTGAAATCAAGAAGTTCCTCGACCATGCCGGACAGTCGCTCGCTTTCTTTGATGATAACGCCGATTCCCTTTTTGGTGGTTTCCCGGTCCACCGAATCGTCCATCAGTGTTTCTGCCCAGCCTTTGATGGCGGTGAGGGGGGTTCGCAGTTCGTGGGAAACGGAGGAGATAAAGTCATTTTTCATCTTTTCGTTTTCCTGAAGCTCCAACGCCATGGCGTTGATGGCTTCGCACAGTTCGCCGATTTCGTCATCGGTGATTTTATTCAGATGCGCGGAAAAATCTCCCTTTGAAATTTGCAGGGCAACCTTGCGCACCTGGTCAATCGGATTGATGATGGAATTGATAAAGTAGGAACTGGAAAGGATAACAAAAAAGATAATGGCGGCGCCCACAATGCCCGCAGCCGCAATCAGAATGTAAATCTGCCGTTTTACCGCAGTCAGCGAAACCACATAGCGCAGGGCAGAAAGATTGGAATCGTCTACACTGGGGGCAAGCAGGGTATAGCAGAGAACGCTTTCTCCGTTTAAGGTGTCGAAATCATAGGCTTCTCTGGAAGGACTGGTGAGAGCGGCGGAATAATCCGGCATTCGGATATCCTCGGACGGGGAAAATCCGCTGGAAGTGATGATGACCTTTCCGCTTTTGTCGATTGCCATCAGCTCCATGCGGTCTTTTTCGCTGAAATCTTCCACCATCTGGCGGACAGAGGAAGAAAAGTCGATGGTATTATCCTCCGAATAGTTGATTAGGCTGGCATTTTGTACTGCCGCAGTATTTTTCATTACGGTTAAAACGCTGTTGTAATAATAGTTCCGTATTGCAAGGGAAAAGGCGATGATAATCGCGGAAAGAAAAATCAGAATCACCAGAAAGCTATTGTAAAGCCAGCGTTTGGTAATTTTTTTGGTAGGCAACCTGATACCTCCCGAAGGTTATTTGATAAAAGTTATTCGGTGACGCTCCATTTGTATCCGTATCCCCATACGGTGGTGAGATATTTTGGATTGGAAGGTTCGTCCTCGATTTTCATGCGCAGGCGGCGGATATTGACATCGACAATCTTAACATCGCCAAAGTAATTTTCGCCCCATACCTTGGACAGGACGGTGTTTCGTTCCAAAGCGACATTTGGATTTTTTAAGAAACATTCCATAATCTGGAATTCAACCTGGGTTAAATCAATGTTCTGTCCGTTTTTGGTGAGGGTTCTGCTGCGTTCGTTTAATACAAAAGGACCGGAGCGCACCTCGTTGGGGTCCTCTACGGGTTTAGAGGATACCATATTTACCCGGCGGTGCAGCGCGTCCACACGGGCAACCAGTTCGGCAGGTCCGAACGGCTTGGTAACATAATCGTCCGCGCCGAACATCAAAGCGCCCACCTTGTCCATTTCCTGGCTTTTTGCAGAGAGCATGATAATCCCCACAGTGGAGGAACGCTTGCGGATTTCCTTGCAGACGGTAAAACCGTCCTTGCCGGGCATCATAATATCCAGCAGGCAGATGTCGAAATTGCCGTTGTTCTGGTCAAAAACGCGAATGGCTTCGTCCCCGTTGGGCACATCCACCACATCATAGCCGGAGCGGCGGAGATTGATTACCACAAAGTCACGGATAACATCTTCATCTTCGGCAACAAGTATTTTTTTCATAAAAACCACCCTTCTTTCCGGTTTAAAAAAATTCAAAAATAAACAGAATAAACTATTGTGACAAAAATCGGTTATTCCAATAAGAAAAACATACTTTCGCTCAGTTCCTCTTGGGTGACGGCAAGTTCTCCCTGCGAGGTGGGAAGATAGGCGTAGTATTCAAACAAGCCTTTTTGCCCAATCAGCCGGAAGTAATTGTCATCAAATTTATCGTGATAATCCTTTGCGGAATAGACGCGGATTTTCAGCAGCGGCATCGAGGTGTCGTCCAGCGTTCCGTTATAGGCAAAAAAGGTCCACTCGCCGTTTTCCGGCTGCAAAACAGCGCTGACACGGTTTAACCACCGCTCGGGGAACACCAGCATATAGCGGTGCTGGGTGTTGATGACGCCGCTTTTTTGAGGAATCAGCCCGTTTTGAGAAAGCTGATGATAGGTTGTCAAAAAGATGCAGTCATCGTCAAACACGCTTTCGTAGCCGGGAAGGGGAGAAACAGTTGGAATCTCAATAATACCGTCGCCGTTTACATCGCGGCAAAGCAAATTTTGCGCCGGACGCAGCGTATCTGCCGAAAGGGAAGCAGCGGCAGAATCCAGAAGATTCACCAGTCGGGGCGTGCCTTCCGGCGTCGGCTGCGCAGAGATAACATCGGTAATTTGAACCGGCGTTTCATACAGGTCCACAGTGCTGTCCAAGAACAGAGCGTTGGTGTTTTCGTTTACCTTTCCTTCCAAAATGCTGTCAAAGCTGACGATACCGCGAGAAAGCTGAAAGGAATCGACCGTTTCAAACCCGTCCGGCGTTTTGCAGGCGAGAAAAACAAGGGTAGACTGCGCCTGACGGGTAAACAAAACAAGGTCGGTGTAACCGTTGGAATCAAGGTCGGTGATGGCGATTTCGGTATAATCCCGCTCAAAAACAGGAATCAGCCGATGATTGAGGTATTGGTAGGCAAGCACTGTTTTGTTGCTTCGGGAATCTTCCCAGCCAATCACCAGACTGATTGTTTGAGAATCGGTGAGGTGTTCAAAGGAAACAAAATCAATGTCGGCAGAAGCGTCGGGCGCGGGGGTTTCACACACCGAAATCCATTCGCCGTCCGAAGAGCGGTCAAGAATGTTAATCCAGGTGGAATCTCCCTTTGAAGCGCACTGGTAAAAAACCAGAGCCTCTTCGCTGCCGTCCGAATCAATATCATAAAAGATGAACGAAGAACGGTAATCGCCGTTTTGCGGATATTTATATTTCAGTTCGTCCTCGCCGGAAACCCTGGCAAGCGCGTTTCGGATTTGCGCCTGTTCCTGCGTTAAAACAGGGGGGCTCATCAAATCTTCAATCGAGGTTTGCAGGCGGGAACAGCCGCTGAGCGAACAGGCGGCGCATAACAGCAGAGAAACGGGGACAATGCGTCGAAGCAGCAAGGAAAACAACTGCCGCAACGAAGAAAAAAAGGACAAGAACGATTCCTCCTTCCAAACAGAGTGGTACAAAAATAATCTCCTTTATTATACCTCATTTGGGGAAGGCTTGTAAACGGTTTGCGGCAAAATAAAAACGGGACTGCTTTCTGAATAAAGAAAAACAGTCCCGAAAGACGAATAAGCGAATAAATTATCGAATATCGTCAAGGTCGCAAAGCAAAGCCTGCGCCGAGCAATCGGAAGGAATCGGGCAGCGGGAGAGGCAGACATCAATTAAATCGGCGGCGTCCGGGGAACAGCTGCGTTTAAACTGTCCGGCGAAGAAGCGGCTGAAAAAGATGCGCAGCTTTTCTAAAATATAGCTTGCGGAAAATTCTTCCGAAAAAGCAAAACAGGCATAGTAATAAATTTTGCGCGGCGGAAAACGGTAGTTCAGCAGATAATACAGGAAAAAATCGTGCAGGCGGTAGCTGCCCAGAATATCCTCGGTTTTTTGCCGGATTTTGCCGCTTTGGTCCGGAGGAAGCAGCTCGGGGCTGACCGGCGTATCCACAATATCGCGCAGAATTTCGGCGACATCCTGTTCAAAGCGGGAGCAGAGAAAGTCCACCATTTTACGAATCATGGTTTTGGTCAGGCACACATTGACATTATAGCTTGCCAGATGGTCCCCGCCGAAGGTACACCAGCCCAGAGCGTCCTCGGACATATCTCCGGTGCCGACCACAAGACCGCGGCGGCTGTTTGCAATATCAAATAAAATCTGGGTGCGCTCTCTTGCCTGCGCGTTTTCATAGGTAACATCGTGGCAGGAAGGGTCGTGACCGATGTCCTCAAAATGCTGCAAGACCGCCGCCTTGATGGAAATATCGTGGTTTTGCGCGCCCAAAGCGGAAATTAAGCTGAGCGCATTGTAGTAGGTGCGGTCGCTGGTTCCGAATCCGGGCATTGTCACCGCAATCAGATTTTCACAGGGAAGCTCAAGCTGTTTTAACGCCTGATGGCAGACCAAAAGCGCAAGGGTGGAATCCAGTCCGCCGGATACGCCAATCACCAGATGATGCAGACCGGTGTTGGTGATGCGGGAAACCAGACTTTGCACCTGCAAGCGGAACAGCGTTTGCAGATAGCGCTGCGCTTGCGATGATTCCGACGGGAGGAAAGGGTCCTGAGCAACACGGCGCATCAAGCCTTTTTTTCCGGTTGTTTCGGGGAAAGCGAAGGCAGGGACGGCAGCGGCGCGGAATTTTTGTTGGGAGGAAATGATGTCGCAGTCTAAATCGCGGCAGACAAAAAAGCTCTCCAGGGCGTGAATCTGCTCTCCGGCATCGCTTCCGTTACAGTGAGCGAGCGGCTGTCCGCACTCATAAACGGCGGCAAATCCCTCAAAACACAGCGGACTGGAGGTATCTCCCTGACCGCCGTTGACAAAGGCGACCGCAATTCCCAGTTGTTCGGAAAGAACGCGAACGGTATCCAAAGCGCGCTGTTCGGATTCGGCAGTGACAGGCTCGTAGCAGGGAACAAGCACAGCCTGACAGCCTGTTTTGGCAAGGAGCGGCAGGTGGAAAATCAGCTCGTTGACAGGACAGGGGCAGACACAGAAGGACAAATCTCCGCAGGAAAATACCGTATCCCAACCGCGCAGAGGGGAATCGGGCAGGGATTGGGCGGAATAATATCCGGTAAGCGGGTCAACCGATTGCAGTCTGCCATAGCCCGCTGCGGGCAGAAAGGCGGCAATCTCCCCGTTTTGAATGACCGCAACCACATCGGTCGGGTGTCCGAAAAAGCGTTTGACCAGACCGACAATCACACAGCCCCCGTTTTGAGCATTGCTTAAACGGATTTGATCCAAGCCTTCCTCGCAATAAGAGCAGACAACGCTGCTTTCCAGCAGAGCGTCGGAAGAGGGGGGACAAAGGGCAAGGCGGGGAAACAGAGAAAGATCCGCGTGAAATTCTTTGGTTTCTTCCAGCAAATCAAGAACGGAATCGCGGCAGTAAGAAGGATTGCCGCTGCTGACGCGGTTGACGCAGCAGCAAAGACGAATGACGGAATTCATAAAGAAAAATCCTTTCTGTACAAAAGTTTAGGCAAAACGGCGCAACGGACAGGGGGCAAATCAACCCTCGCTGCAAAAAACGCCGTGAGAGATGGGTCGGCAGAGAAAAGCCGCCTCCAAAAGAGGGTGAGAGGACAGTTGTTTTAAACAACTGTTTGCCTGCTCTTCCCGGGAAAAGATGCCAAACAGCGCGCTGCCGCTGCCGCTGAGCAGAGAGCCCAACGCGCCGTTTTGCCGCAAAAGCCGGTGCGCTTTGAGGATAAGCTCATGCTCCTGTTCAGAGCAGACCGATTCAAAAACATTGGACAACGAGGCGGCAATTTCGGCAAGAGAGCCGCGGCTCAGGGCGTCTGCCGTTTTTTGCGGGTCGGCATGGGGATAATCAAAAGAATCGCAGCGGGCGAAGGCTTTGGAGGTGCTGACCCCAAAGCGGGGTTTTATCAGGACAAGAAAGCAGTCCGGCATCGGGGGAAGCGGGGAAAACTGCTCGCCGATTCCCTTGGCGCGCAGCGTTCCGCCTTTTAAACAAAACGGAATGTCCGCGCCGCACCTTACGCCGATTTGCTCTAACTGTTCGGGCGAGCAGGGATTTTGGAACAAGCGGTTTAATCCGTACAGAACCGCCGCACCGTCCGCGCTGCCGCCGCCCAAGCCTGCCATGAGGGGAATGCGTTTAACAAGATGAATCGAAAGAGCTTGCCGGGCAAGGGAACAGCCGCTGTGAGCAAAAAACGCGTTGGCGCATTTTACCGCGATGTTCGATTCGTCGCAGGCAAGGGGTGGCAGGTAGCTTTCACAGTCACAGGTCATGTGAACGGTTCCGTTCCCGTCCGACAGGGAGAGGGTGAGGGTGTCGCACAAATCCACGCTCTGCATCACCATGTCCATCTCGTGATAGCCGTTTTCCAACCGGCGAACAATGTCGAGCGAAAGGTTGATTTTGCAAGGGGCGTGAGCGGTAATCTTTTTCATGGGATTTCCCCCTTTTCTTAAATTAAGCGCAGCATTCGCGGCATTCTTTTCTTAAAGACGGCAAAGTAGGAAAATCCCGCTTCCTTTGCCATATCCATCGCTGTTTCGATTCCTTTTCCCAAATCCCCGGCGCGATGGGCGTCCGAGCCGAAGGTTAAAATTTCTCCGCCTAATTGGCGAAAGCGTTTTACATATTCCAAAGTAGGCGAAGTCTGTCCGATTTCCCGACGCAGACCGGCGGTGTTGATTTCCAGTCCCAGATGATTGTCGGCAAGGGTGCGAAGAATTTGGTCAATCACCTCATCGTACCGCTTCATATCCACAGGAATGCCGTAATTGCCGACAATGTAGCGCAAAGGATAGGTCATGTGAGCCAGCGAGTCAAACTCTCCCCAGCGGCACAGCTCCAGCATCTCCTCAAAATATTTTTGCAAAAGAAGGTCAATATCCAAACCGGAAAAATCAACATAGGCAAAATCGTCCGTTTCCCGGATACAATGAAGCGAACCCAGGACAAAATCAAAACGATAGCTGTTTAAGACCGAGCTTGCCTTTTGAAAGTTTCTGGTAGCCTGCCCCATTTCGATGCCGTTCATCACCAAAAGGCGCCGGTCAAACGCCTGGCGGGCTTTGCCGGTTTCCAGAAAAGAATTTTGCAGGCACAAATCCGCCTGACCCTCGTTTTGTTCCAATTCATAATGGTCGGTGATGCACAAGCCCATCAGATTTTTTTGCTGAGCGTTTTCGCACAGAAAGGTGACGGAATGTTCTCCGTCATGAGAATTGTCCGAATGAACATGGCTGTCAAAAAGATTACTGTACACTTGATGCACACTCCTTTACAATCTGATTCTTTTTTGTGTTTTCTTAACAACAGTATACCATCTTTTTGCCGTTTTGTCCCCTGTCTTTTTCTGTTTTTTCCAAAATAAAAAGGAAAAAGAAATTTTTGGAAAAACGGAATAAACAAACAACGGCTGCCGCATAATAAAAGTATCAAAAAGACAACGGGGAGGACGACAAAATGAACGGAAGAAAAGCGGCAAATTGGCTTAGAAGAAATTTTCATGCGGCAGCGGCGGCGCTGTGCCTTGTTTTGTTGATTGCAGCGGCGGTATGGGACCGGGGAATGTTTGCAAAAGGGTGCGACGAGCTTTATGACGGGGTTTTGCGGCTGCACATTCTGGCAAATTCGGACAGCGACGAGGACCAGGCGTTAAAATTAAAGGTGCGGGACCGTGTGCTGAAAGAGGCGCAGCGGCTTTGCCTGGGGGAAGGGTGCGAAAATGTAGCGCAGATGAAAGCGCAGGCGCAGAAAATGCTGCCGCAGCTGCAAAAAGCGGCGCAGGACGAATTGTATCAAAACAAAAGCAGCCGGACGGTGACAGCCTGCGTGACCGAAATGTATTTTGATACCAGAGAATACGAATCCTTTACCATGCCGGCAGGAACCTATCAGGCGGTGAGATTTACCATCGGGGAAGGAAAGGGGCATAACTGGTGGTGCGTTTTGTTCCCGCAGATGTGTCTGCCCGCCGCCTTTGAAACACCCAAAGAAGAGGAAGAACTGTTTTCCCGGGCGCAGCTTCGGGTGCTGCGGGCAAAACCGAAATACGAGCCGCGGTTTGCCCTGTTAGAGCTGATGCACCGAATAGAGGAGAAAACACAAAACCTCGGGTCTTGACAAGCGGGAGGAGGAGGGATATAATGAGAAGCAGAAAAAGGCAGTGAAAAGACCAATTCTGTATCAAAACGGCAGACAGAGAGAAACCCCGCGGCTGAAAGGGTTTTGCCGGTTGCCAGAAGCGCCATCTTGGAGCCGACAGCGAGGAGCTGCACGTATTTCCTGCGTTAAAGGAAGGCAAAGAGGCAGAAAAGAAAGGTTTGTTTTCTGCAATTTGGGTGGTACCACGGGAGTTTTCAGCCCTCGTCCCAATCGGGACGGGGGCTTTTTTGTTTTTCCGAAAATTTCCGGGACAGCATAGACAACAGACAAACAAAAAAGGAGAATGGATGACTATGAAATGGACAGGACTGAATGAACTGCGCGAACAGTTCCTTTCTTTCTTTGAAAGCAAGGCGCACACCAGAATGGCAAGCGCATCGCTGGTTCCGAAAAACGACAAAAGCCTGCTGCTGATTAACTCCGGCATGGCTCCGCTGAAAAAATATTTCCTCGGATTGGAAACCCCGCCGAACCATCGCGTGACAACCTGCCAGAAATGTATCCGCACACCGGATATTGACAGCGTGGGTCACGATGACAGACACGGCACCTATTTTGAAATGCTGGGCAACTTCTCGTTCGGCGATTATTTTAAGGAAGAAGCGACCGCATGGGCATGGGAATTTTTGACACAGGTTTTGGAAATTCCGGCAGACAGACTGTGGATCAGCATCTATGAAGAGGACGACGAAGCGTTTGATATCTGGACCAAAAAGGTGGGCGTACCGGCAGAGCGCATCGTTCGTCTGGGCAAAAAGGATAACTTCTGGGAGCATGGTTCCGGTCCGTGCGGACCTTGTTCCGAAATCCATTTTGACCGCGGCGAAGGGGTAGGCTGCGGCAGGCCGGAATGCGCCGTAGGCTGTGACTGCGACCGCTACATGGAAATTTGGAACCTGGTGTTCTCCCAGTTTGATTCGGACGGAAACGGACACTACACCCGTATGCCAAAACCGAACATCGACACTGGTATGGGTCTGGAACGCCTTGCCTGCGTTATGCAGAATGTAGGCAACCTGTTTGAGGTGGATACCGTACAGAATATTATGCAGCACATCTGCCGGATTGCAAAGGTAGAGTACAAGCAGGACGAGAAAAAGGACATTTCCCTGCGCGTTATCACCGACCACATTCGTTCCACCACCTTTATGATTGGCGACGGAGTTTTGCCGTCCAACGAGGGCAGAGGTTATGTTTTGAGAAGACTGCTGCGCCGCGCTGCCCGCCACGGCAGATTGCTGGGCATTGAGGGCACTTTCCTGCACGAGGTGGCAAAGACCGTAATTCAGGAAAACGAGGGCGCTTACCCCGAGCTGCGTGAAAACGAGGAATATATCGTTAAGGTAATCAAGGCGGAGGAAGAACGCTTCCAGAAAACCATCGACCAGGGAATGGAACAGCTTCAGCAGATGATGGCTTCCTTTGACGGCAAAGGCGGTACCCTTTCCGGAGAAGATGCGTTCCGTCTGTACGATACCTTCGGTTTCCCGATTGATTTAACCCGCGAAATTTTGGCAGAACAGAACATCGGAATCGACGAAGAAGAGTTTACCAGACTGATGAATGAACAGCGGGTTCGCGCAAGAGAAGCAAGAAAGGATGTCAGCGGTTGGAGCACCGACAGCATTGACTTAACCGCCCTCAAAGGAACCGAATTTACCGGTTATCAGACCCTTTCTCAGCAGGCTTCGGTTGTGGCAATCGTTCGGGACGGCAGCATTGCGGACAGTGTGGAAGAGGGGCAGCAGGCGACCCTGATTCTCAATAAAACTTCCTTCTACGGGGAATCGGGCGGTCAGGTAGGCGATACCGGCGTGATTGTAAACGGTGAGAACCGCTTTACCGTAGAGGATACCAAAAAAGACCATGAGGGTCACTTTATGCACATCGGAACCGTTACCAAAGGCAGCTTTAACACTGCGGACACCGTTACCGCAGAGGTTGACGCGCAGCGCCGCCGCAGAATTATGTCCAACCACTCGGTTTGCCACCTGTTACAGTTGGCTTTGCGCGAGGTTTTGGGCACACACGTTCATCAGGCAGGTTCTTACTATGACGAGCATCGCTGCCGCTTTGACTTCAGCCACTTCTCTGCGATGACAGCCGAGGAGATTGAAAAAACCCAGAATCTGGTAAACCGCATGATTTTGGAAGGACACCCGGTAGAGGTGGAAGAACTGCCGATTGAACAGGCAAAGGGCAAGGGAGCAATGGCGCTGTTCGGTGAAAAATACGGCGATATTGTCCGCGTTTGCACCATGGGCGACTCGGTAGAATTCTGCGGAGGTACCCATGTGCCGAACACCGCGCAAATCGGTGTGTTTAAGATTATTTCCGAGTCCTCGGTTGCGGCAGGCGTCAGAAGAATCGAAGCGGCAACCGGCATGGGCGTGCTGGAACTGCTTGACAATGCGGAATCGGTAATCGGTTCGGTTGCGGGAGAGCTGAAAGCGGCAGGTCAGGCAGAGGTTGTGGCAAAGGCGCAGGCAGTTGCCAAAGAGCTGAAGGCGCAGGCAAGAGAGATTGAATCGCTTCAGTCGCAGATTGCCAACAGCAAGATGAAAGAACTGTTTGAAAACACCGTTTCGGTCAAAGGCGTGCGCTATCTCTGCGCCGTATTGAAGGATACCGCGCCGGACAGCCTGCGCACTCTGGGCGACCAGGTGAAGGCAGACGCTGCCGATGTGGTTGCTGTGTTTGCAGCTTCCAATGAGGGCAAAGCAAGCGTTCTGGCAGTTTGCGGAGCAGACGCAGTGAAAGCGGGCGCTCACGCAGGCAAGCTGGTGAAAGAGATTACCGCGCAGCTGGGCGGCAAAGGCGGCGGACGCCCCGACAGCGCAATGGGCGGCGCGGCAGACCTTTCCAAAGCGCAGGAGGTGCTGTCCGCAGTTCCTGCAATGCTGGAAGGAATGTTAAAATAACAAAGAAAAGCTCCGGCATCTTCTTTTGCAAAAAATGCAGCCGAAGAACAGCCGGAGCCAAACAGGGGAGGTATTTTAATGTCCGATTGTTTATTTTGCAAAATTATCAATGGGGAAATTCCCTCGAAAAAGCTGTATGAGGACGAAAAGATTTTAGCCTTTTACGATATTGCCCCGATTGCTCCGGTTCACTTTTTGGTGATTCCCAAAGAGCATATCCAAAGCGCAGACTCTGTAAACGAAAGCAACAGCGAAATCATCGCTTACATTTTTGAAAAAATCGGACAGCTTGCCAAACAAGCCGGCATCGAAAACGGCTATCGGGTAATCTCCA
Organism: uncultured Oscillospiraceae bacterium; assembly: GCA_905197685.1. Taxonomy (GTDB): domain Bacteria; phylum Bacillota; class Clostridia; order Oscillospirales; family Ruminococcaceae; genus Negativibacillus. The sequence continues at coordinate 76,612 of CAJJZS010000010.1, forward strand.
ACTGCGGGGCAGACGCGGGACAGACCGTTCCTCATCTGCATTTCCATGTGTTGGGCGGAAAAGAACTGAGCTGGCAGGCGTAAGTTTTGCGTTTTAAAATCAAACGAAAGGAAAGAGAAAAAATGGATACTTATCATTTAAAAGTAGCGGGACTGGAACGGGATCTTCCGGTTTGTCCGTTGGGCAACGGGGTTTCCATCGCAGGTTTTGTGATGTTTTCCGATGTGGAGCTGACTGTTGCCTGCGCCACAGAGCTGTTAAAGCTGCTGCCGGAGCATGATGTTTTGCTGACAGCGGAATCCAAAGGAATCCCGCTGGCTTACGAAATGTCCCGCCAAAGCGGAAAACGCTATATCTTGGCAAGAAAGAGCAAAAAGCTGTATATGAAAAATGCCGTTGAGGTGGATGTACAGTCCATCACCACAAACGGCTTGCAGAAGCTGTTTCTTTCCGGCGACGATATGGAATATCTCAAAGGAAAACGGGTGCTGCTGGTAGACGATGTAATCAGCACCGGCGAGTCGCTGCGCGCATTGGAAAAGCTGACCGAAAAGGCAGGCGGCGAGATTGCGGGCAGAGCAGCCGTTTTGGCAGAGGGCGACGCTGCAAAGCGCAAGGATATTATCTTCCTGGCTCCGCTGCCATTGATTCAATAAAAATTGATTCGGGAATGAATCGCTAAGAACAGAATCCCCGACCGTTTTTTGGGAAGCGGTCGGGGATTTTTGGCAGAAAAAGGAATTTTGTGCAGAACAAAGACACAAAATATCTTGAAAACAAAATGAGAATGTGATATGATTTTTACAATATCATTGAGAAAAAGGCTTAAGCCTTTTCATGTTCCAAAGAACATGAAAATATTGATTAGGGAGGTTTATCAAATGACGCAAAGATGGAAAAAAGCCCTGTCCGTTATGCTGTGCGCCGCAATCATCACAAGCGGCGGCTTAATCGCATTTGCAGAGGGGGAAACAGAGGAAAACCAACCCGAGTTACAACAGATTGACCAAGGGTACGGGGTATCGGAAACGGTGACAGCCGCGATTGCTGCGTTGGAGGATTTGCCGGAGTTGGGCAGCCTGAACGAACAGACCGATGCAGACGCTTTGCTTGCGCAGGTGAAAGAAGCAAGAGCGGCGGTAGAAGCGCTGACCGAGGAAGAAAAAGCCGCGCTTTGCGAAGACGCCGCCGACCTGATGAACAAGCTGGACGAGCTGGAATTTTTCTTTGCAAACCGCCCTGTTACCGCGCCGGAAGATGTTGTGACGGAAAGTTTAAACATTGATGAATCTCTGACTAATATTACGATAAACGGAGATATTGCTGAGGTTTCTACAAAAGAGGAATTTATAGAGGCAGCAAACAATCAAGCAGTAAAAACCATTCTTGTTAAGAATGATATAAATATGACTGGTAATGATGGAGATGTAATAAACGTCAGTGATAAAATAATCGACCTTAACGGTAATACTGTTTCCGCAAAAAACTTTACTTTGATTTTTGAAGGAACCGATTTTACTATCCGAAATGGTAAGATGGATTCTCTGGGAGGTTCTTACGCGTTATTTATTGGAGATAGTCCAACAAGTAATGTTGTAATTGAAAACATTACAGCAAATGCTGGCATTAATATTTATAACTCCCAAAATGTCATCTTAAGAAATGTGGATATTACAGCAAGGGATTATTATGCAGTTTGGTGTGATAACGGTGGTCAGGCTCAAATAGAAAGCGGAACATTTAAAGCCAAAGACAATGCAGTCATAGGAATGGCAGCAGAGGACACACAGCTCGAAATTAAAGGCGGTAATTTTGAGACTGACGGAAAGAAATTGGTTTTGGAAGGCACGGACGATAAAGGAAGACCTTATAGGGAACCTATTATTTATGGGGGAACCTTTGACTGTTCTGCAAAAGAGTATGTAGACGAGTCGATTAAATTTGAGGTTTCTGTACAGGGACAATACAGTTACTATCAAACGATAGATGAAGCGGTTTCAAATGCACCCTCCGGTTCTGTCATTATTCCGACCGATGATACAGTAGATGTTGATAAAGCATTTCAATTAACATTGGATTTTAATGATGGAAGCGGAAAAAAGGTAGCGCTTCTTGCAGATGTTTCCGGAAATGTTGTTCTTCCAAAGCCTGAGAGAACAGACGGAAGATATGAATTTGTTGCTTGGAAAGATGGCAATACGGTTTATCAGGCAGGGACAGAAATTACCTTGACAGCTGATATGACACTTATTGCTGAATGGAAAAAACTTCCAAGTGACCCCTCCACCCCAACCACGCCAAACAATCCGTCAACCGGAGGCAGCAGCACGGTTCAGCAGATGGAGGAACGGGAAAAACCCGATCCTGCGGACAAGAAAGCGGTAGAAGCATACAACTTCTGGAAAGAGGTAAAAGCGAAGATTCGCTCTGCCAAAGACGGGAAAATGCTGAAAATCAGCGTGGTTCAAAGCGCGGAATATATGCCCGCAAGCGTGATGCAGACTTTGTATGAACGGAAAAATGTGGGACTGACCCTGTACTGGAACGAAAATACGATTGTGATTCCGGCAGGAAAAGCGATGCCCAAACAGCCGATGAAAGCCTACTGGACTGTGAAAAAGCTGACCGAACTGTATTAAGCGAAAAATGACGGGCAAAAGAGAAGCTCTCACCGATGGGTGAGAGCTTTTTTTCTGTGACAGCTTTTTATTACAGGCTGTTATAAACCACCTTGCCGTCAATCATGGTTAGTCTGCACAGGGTAAGGCTGCTGAACGGGTGTCCGTCAAAAATAGCAATATCCGCATCTTTGCCCGGTTCCAGCGAGCCTAAGCGGTCGGCAAGACCAAGCGTTTTTGCGGGGTTTATGGTAACGCCCTCAAAGGCTGCCTGTTCGCTTAACCCGTGGCGCATCAGCAAGCCGACGGTAGCGGGAAGAACCGCTGTCTGCGAGCCGGTGTCGGCAGTCAGGCTGACGGTAAGCCCTGCCTGAGCGAGGATAGCCGGGGTTTCTAATTTTTTGTTCCAGATTTCCTGCTTGGAAGGCGACCACAGGTACGGTCCCACGGTGCAGGGCGGATTTTTGGCTTTGAGCGCGTCGGTAATCAAAAAGCCTTCGGTGCAGTGTTCAATGGTGTAATCCAGATGAAATTCCTCTGCAACGCGCATGACGGTGACAATATCGTCCGAGCGGTGCGCATGGAAGCGGCAGCGCATTTCGCCGCGCACAACGGGAACCAGAGCCTCTAACTGAAAATCCGGTTCGGGCGCTTTGGTCGGGTCGGTTTCGGCAGCTTTTAAGCGGTCGGAGTAAACCTTTGCGCGGAACAGGGTCTGGCGCAGCACAGCCGCAACGCCCATGCGGGTCATTGGGGATTTGCCGTTTTGTCCGTAGCAGCGTTTGGGATTTTCACCCATGGCAAATTTCATCTGTTCGTGTCCGGGCAGCAGCATTTCGTCGGCGGTTTGAGCGTCGCGCAGTTTGATAACCGCGCCGGTTCCGCAAACCACATTGGCAGAGCCGGGCAGGATGCAAACGGTGGTAAATCCTGCGTTTCTTACCTTGTCAATCGCATAATCATGCGGATTTACCGCGTCAATTGCGCGCACCTGCGGGGTGACCGGGTCGGTGATTTCGTTGCCGTCCAGGTTTGGACCGGGGTTGGTGTGCGGTTCGTTAAAGTTTGAGATATGGGTGTGGCAGTCAATCAGTCCGGGAGTGACCCAGCAGCCGGAGGCGTCGATAATCTGCGCGTCTTGCGGAACAGAAAGGTCGGGACCGACGGCGACAATCTTGCCGTTTTCTACAAGAACAGTTGCTTTTTCATAGGTTGGGGCGGTAACGGGAACCACCTTGCCGTTGGTAATTGCGATCATGTTGGGAAACTCCTCTCCTATAATGTATTTTTCATCACTTCGCCGTCAATCATAACAAGGCGGCACAGGCTCATGCTGTCAAACGGGTTGCCGTCAAACACCGCGATGTCGGCGTCTTTTCCCGCTTCCAGCGAACCGATACGGTCCTCCAGCTGCAAAATGCGGGCAGCGTTGACGGTAACGCCCTTTATTGCGTCCTCAAAGGAAAGCCCACGGCGAATCAGCAAACCGATTGTCATCGGCAGAACAGAGGTCTGCGAGCCGGTGTCGGCAGTCAGGCAGACGGTGATGTTCGGCTCTTTGCTGAGGATTCCTGCCGTTTCCAACATTCTTCCGTGAATTTCAAACTTGCTTGGAGAGGTTAAATGAGGACCGATGACGCAGCGCACCTTCTTTTCATTGAGGACGTCTTTGATTTTATATCCCTCGGTGCAGTGTTCAATCACATAGTCAAGACCGTACTCCTCCGCGATGCCGATGGCGGTGAGGATATCGTCCGAGCGGTGCGCGTGGATTCGGCAGCGCATTTCGCCGCGCACAACGGGAACCAAAGCGTTCAGTTTATAGTCCGGTTTGGGCGCTTTGGTCGGGTCGGTTTCGGCAGCCTTTAAAGCATCGGAATAATTTTTGGCATTGTACAGCGTTTCGCGCAGCAAAGCGGCAACGCCCATGCGGGTCATCGGCATCTGTTTGCGGTTGCCGTAGTTGCGTTTTGGATTTTCGCCCATGGCAAATTTCATCTGTTCGCTGCCGGCAATTGCCATTTCCTGCGCAGTGTGTCCCCGCAGCTTAATGGAGATTCCCGTGCCGCCGATCACGTTTCCCGAGCCGGGGGTAGAGTATACGGTGGTAAATCCCGCGTCCCGCACCTCTTTGACAGCAAAATCGTCGGGGTAAACGGCGTCCATTGCGCGGATATGGGACTGAACAGGTCCGCTCATTTCATTGCCGTCCGACATTCCCGGCATAGATCCCGGCTCGCCGAAGTTGCAGATATGAGTGTGGCAGTCAATCAGTCCGGGAGTTACCCAACAGCCGGAAGCGTCGATGATCTGCGCCTCTGCCGGAACGGAAAGGTCCGGACCGACGGCGACAATCTTGCCGTTTTCCACAAGGACGGTTGCTTTTTCATAGGTTGCACCGGTAACGGTAATCACTTTGCCGTTGATGATTGCTTTTATCATAAGCTGATTCCTCCTCTGAACAGGTAAATATTTCAGCTCCATCATAGCACAGTGCAGAAATAATGTAAAGTATTTCCTATATTGTTTGTTGTAATTTGTAAATAATTGTGCAGGGTGAACAAGGAACGGCAGATATTTTACTATGTAAGCACAGAATCAAGAAAGAAAATCCGTAAAAAATTGAGCGTTTTCTGTATTTTTTCGGAAACTTTGCTTGACTTTTTAAGAAGAAAGGGATATACTGGGGTCGAAACGAAAATACTCGAGTATTTTTTTGTGTTACACACAAAAAAATACTCGAGTATTTTTTTGTGTTACACACAAAAAAGCTCCTGTTTAGAATTTTGGAGGGTTAAAGATGAGAAAAACACAGTTCGCAGCCTTTCTCCTGTCAGGATTACTGGTTCTAAACACAGCGATTCCTGCCTTTGCGGAAGGTATGACACAGCAAGCGGAAACTTATAAAGTAGACACTACTGCGCCGGTAGTTACCACTGTTTCGCTGAATAAGACAGCGGCAAACGCAGGAGAAACACTGACCCTGAGCATTGAAGCAAGCGATGATGTTTCGGGAGTAAGTGGATTTCAAGCAATATTCAGAAACAAAAAAACGGGAGAAGAAATATGGAGTCATCACAGTGATGACGATTTCGGGAATCCTTTAGAAACAAGGATAGAAATTTCTGAGTATGAGGAAAGTGGAGCATACGAATTACTTTCGGTAAGTGTAATTGATAATGCAAACAATTCACGAGTATATCATAAAGATCCGCAACCGGGGTATGAAGAAAAATTACCGAACCAATTGTCCTTTACGGTAACGAATACGGCAGATAAAACAGATAAAAAAGCACCAGAGATTAAATCAATTTCCATCAATAAAACAACAGTAAACGCAGGAGAAACGCTGACCCTGAGCATTGAAGCAAGCGATGATGTTTCGGGAGTAAGTGGATTTCAAGCAATATTCAGAAACAAAAAAACGGGAGAAGAAATATGGAGTCATCACAGTGATGACGATTTCGGGAATCCTTTAGAAACAAGGATAGAAATTTCTGAGTATGAGGAAAGTGGAGCATACGAATTACTTTCGGTAAGTGTAATTGATAATGCAAACAATTCACGAGTATATCATAAAGATCCGCAACCGGGGTATGAAGAAGAACTGCCGAATCCACTTTCCTTCACCGTTAAAAATGACGACGAACTTGTACCGGGACAGTCGGAAAATCGCCCGAACAAGCCTCAGCGCCCAAGCAAGCCGAGCCATTCCGGTTCTTCTTCCGGGGTAGTTGTCAACTATGACAGCGAAAAACCCGACCCGGCAGACAAAAAAGCAATGGAAATGTACGATTTCTGGCAGAATGTAAAGCGCAAGATTAAAAATACCGAAGAAGGCAAAACACTGCGCGTTGCAGTACCGGCAGAGTATACCTATATGCCGGCAAGCGTGATGGAAACGCTGCGGTTAAACCCACAGGTCGGCTTAAAATTAAGCTGGGGCAAGGACACCATTGTGATAAAAGCGGGAACTGCGCAGCCCAAACAGAAGCTTAAGGCGTACTGGACAAAATCCGCGCTGCTGAAATTATATACGCAGCGGTAATTTCAACTTGTATTTCCCCGAAAACTTTGTTATGATGGAAAAAACAAAGCAAGGGGGAGCGCAAAATGCAGACAGAAGAATCAAAATTTTCTTCCCGATTTTATGTAAGAAAACTTTCGGAAAAGGATGCGCGGCAGGTATATGACCTGTGCAGAACCAATCCCGTTTACTATGAACATATGAAGGAAGAACCGTCTGTGCAGGGAATTGCTGCGGATATGAGCGCGCTGCCGCCGGGCAGCCGACCGGAGAACAAATTCTTTGTGGGTTACTATGAAAAGGAAGATCTTGCGGGAAATGCTTCCGACAGTTTGATTGCGGTTTTGGATTTGATTGTCGCTTGGCCGAACGAAGATACCGCCCTGATTGGCTGGCTGATTCTGCACAAATCCCGACAGGGCAGGGGGATTGCCTCTCGGATTGTAAGCGAACTGTCGGAATATCTCAAATCGCGGGGAGTTTCCCGTATCCGTTTGGGTTATGTCAAAGGCAACGAAGAATCCCGCCGCTTTTGGGAGAAAAACGGTTTTTTGCCCACCGGAGAAGAAAGCGAGCGGGAAGGATATACCATTGTTGTGATGCAGAAAGAATTGCAGAAATCCTTATTACAAGGATTTTTATAAGTTCTTCCCCGCAATGATTTTTGGTAAGACACGCGCAATAAAATATTTGCAGTCAGGCAGAGCCGACCCGATGCTTTGGGGAAAATTTCCCCGGCACTTCGGGTCGGTTTTTATAATATCTGCCTTATCTTGGCGGGATGGCGCCGCCCATCTCGGATTTGATATAATCTAATGCGTTTTTCTCTAAGCGGGAAACCTGAGCCTGAGAGATGCCGATTTCTTTTGCCACCTCGGTTTGGGTGCGGCCGGAAAGAAAGCGCAGGGTTAATATCTTTTTTTCACGCTCCCCCAAAGAGCGCACCGCGTCCCGAAAGCTGATTTCTTCCAGCCAGTCGCGGTCGTCGCTGCAATCCCCCACCTGGTCCATCACAAAGATGGTGTCGCCGCCGTCCGAATAAACCGGCTCGTACAGGGAAACGGGGTCTACCACCGATTCCAGAGCGAGGACAACCTCCTCCTTTTTGCAGTCAAGCTCGGCGGCAATCTCCTCCACGGTGGGTTCTTTGCCGCGCAGGTGAATCAGCTTTTCCTTTGCCTGCATGGCGCGGTAAGCGGTGTCGCGCATCGAGCGGCTGACGCGCACGGCGTTGTTGTCCCGCAGAAAGCGGCGGATTTCCCCGATAATCATCGGCACGCCGTAGGTGGAAAAGCGCACCTGCAAATCGGGGTTAAAGTTATCAATCGCCTTCATCAAGCCGATACAGCCCACCTGAAACAAATCGTCCGGGTTTTCGCCGCGGTTGGAAAATTTTTGCACCACGCTCAGCACCAGGCGCAGGTTGCCGAAGATGAGCTGCTCTCTTGCGGACAAATCTCCGCCGCGGCTTTTTTTGAGAAGCTCGGTTTTTTGGCTGTCGCTTAAAATCGGCAGCCGGGCAGTATTCACCCCGCAGATTTCAACCTTATTGCAGTACACCGCTTCACTTCCTATCTGTTTGTTCTGCATATAGTTTTGGAAAAACAGACAGCTTTATTCCTGTAAAAAATTGGAGCAAACAGTCGGAAAGCGATTTGACCGGGATTTTATGAAATTTTTATCTGTTCAAGGTTGTATTTTTCGGGGTAACGATTTATACTAAAGAAAAAAGACCGAAAAGGACAAAAACAGAAAAAAGGATAAAAAAACAACGAAAACAGGGAGGTTTTACAGATGAAGATAGGAATGTTGACCAGCGGCGGCGACTGCCAGGGACTCAATTCCGCGCTGCGCGCCGTTGCCAAAGCTTTGTTTGTGCGGTTTGGAAACGATGTGGAAATTTACGGAATCCGCGATGGATATAAGGGCTTGATTTATAATAATATCGAAAAGATGGGTTGGAACGATTTTTCGGGAATTTTAACCCTGGGCGGCACCATTTTGGGTACTTCCCGCCAGCCGTTTAAAACCATGTGTACCCCCTCGGAGGAGTTGGACGGAAAAACGAAGCTGGACAAAATGCTGGAAACCTATCGAAAAAGAAAACTGGACTGCCTGGTTATTTTGGGCGGCAACGGAACCCATAAAACGGCAAATCTGTTGGCGCAGAACGGGGTGAATGTGGTGAGCCTGCCCAAAACCATCGACAACGACCTTTGGGGCACCGATATGACCTTCGGCTTTCAAAGCGCGGTGGATATTGCAACCCATGTTATCGACTGTATCCACTCCACAGCCACCTCTCACGGCAGGGTGTTTATCGTCGAGGTGATGGGGCATAAGGTGGGATGGCTGACCTTGTATGCGGGCATTTCGGGCGGCGCAGACGTTATTCTGATTCCCGAAATCCCCTATGACGCAGATAAGGTGTGCGAGGTTTTGCTCAGACGCAGAAAGAACGGAAAACCCTTTTCCATTTTGGCAGTGGCGGAGGGCGCGCTCTCCAAACAGGAAGCCAAGCTGAGCAAAAAGGAACTGAAGGCGGCAAGAGCGAGCATGAAGGAGCCTTCCGTTTCTTACCGGCTTGCCAATGAGATTGCCGAGCGAACCGGTCAGGAAATTCGCGTTACCCTGCCGGGACACTTTCAGAGGGGCGGCTCGCCCTGCGCCTATGACAGAATGTTGACCACCCGCCTGGGAACGGCTGCCGCAGAGATGATTGCAAACGGGCAGTTTGGGTGTATGGCGGCAATCCGCAACCATGCGGTGGTTCCCGTCCCGCTGTCCGAGGTTGCCGGAAAGCTGAAAACCGTTTCCCCCGACTGCGAAGAAATTCAAGCTGCAAAAGCGCTGGGTATCTCGATGGGCGTATAGGTGCAAAAAAGAAAAACCAACAAAGGAGGGGTAAATTGCTTTTGCTCCTCCTTTCCGTCATCATTTATACCGAATCGCCGAAGGGAGAAAAAAAGGGAATGGCAAATTGGAACCCGTGGCACGGCTGCAAAAAATACAGCGAGGGCTGCCAAAACTGTTATGTTTATCGAATTGACCGGGCGCACGGCAAGGACGCCTCGCAGGTTTGTTTGACCGCAGACTTTGACCTGCCCATGCGCCGGGGAAGAAAGGGGTATCTGCTGCCGCCGGGGGAAACGGTGTACACCTGCTTCAGTTCCGATTTTTTTCTGGAGGAGGCGGACCTCTGGCGACCTCGGGCATGGGAGATGATGCGCTGGAGAAGCGACCTGCGCTTTCTGATCATCACCAAAAGAATTGCCCGCCTGTATGACTGCCTGCCCGACGATTGGGGCGAGGGATATGAAAATGTCCATATCTGCTGTACGGTGGAAAATCAGCGTCAGGCTGCGCTGCGCCTGCCTGTCTATCGGGAGGCTCCCATTCGCCAAAAAAGCATTATCTGCTCCCCGCTGCTGGGCGAAACAGACCTGTCCGATTATCTGGGCGATTGGGTGCAGGAAGTTGTGGTTGGAGGAGAATCGGGCGAGCAGGCGCGCCCCTGCTGCTATGATTGGGTGCTGAATCTGCGCCGGCAGTGCGTAGAGCGGCAAATTCCGTTTTACTTTATGCAGACCGGCGCAAGGCTAATCAAAGACGGGAAAGAATATCGGATTGCGAGAAAGCATCAGCACGCCCAAGCCCGGAAAGCCGGGATTGATTTTATGCCGCCGGACAAGCCGATTCCGTGGAAGAAAAACGGTTACTAAAAAAATAAAAAATAAAATAAAAAAAATTGCAAAAAAGTGTTGACAAAAGCAAAAAGGCATAGTATAATAATATTCGTTGTCACGGGACAGCAACACAAACGGGAGCTTAGCTCAGCTGGGAGAGCATCTGCCTTACAAGCAGAGGGTCACAGGTT
>CAJJZS010000011.1 GCA_905197685.1 uncultured Oscillospiraceae bacterium
CATACCGCCTTTTCTTGTTATCCAGCCCTCCGGCTGTATCGGTTGAGCAAAAGTCCGCGTGGGATTGATGTGGTATCTTTAACTTTGGGAAACTCCGATAAAACAGCCGGATATTTCGCCGTTTTATCGCTCAGGCTAATCTCTACATTTTCGTCATCAAAAACCATACAACTCATAATATGGAACTTTCGTTTTCCGCCTCTTTTTGCTGTAATACCGGTCTGTGCCATTTTTGTCTTTATCATACCAGTCTCCTTTTGAACTTCTGCCATCCGGCATTGTTTACTTGCTCCCCTCTTACAGTTTGATCTGCTCGGGGAATGCTTTTTTTCTCATAATGCCCCACATTTTATCAATATAAGACAATGTATAAAAATTCTCGTAGTGATGATAGTAAAAAGCACCTCTTAGTGTCATCTCATAAGTACCGTTATGTTCTTTGATAAAACCTAATCGTTTTGCCGCCCAAAGTTCAAATCCATACATTTTTTTCAACGGTACACCAAAGAATTTTTCAAAATCACTCGCATTTACTTTTGTACTGTATGCTGTCCAGAAAAGCCAGTAAATCATCCTCTGCCGTTTAGTAAAGCGAAGTGTCAATGACGTGGCAAGCTCACCAAAACGAATTCTTTCACAGTAGGACTCTACATCAAAAGTATTGATTTTGAATTGTTCTTTGAATAAGCTCACGGCAGAGCAACCAAATCCGAGAAAGTTATCTCTGGTCATGGATGAGTAGTTTGCGTTGAATTCGCTTGAGAAAGTCCAGATAGAATTTCGAAAATATCCTTTATCCAAACAGTATTCCGTGATGGCATCCAGCAATTCCCGTTTTTCTTTTTTGGGCATTATTGAAACGGGGCTTTCTGTAAACGTAAAATCAATAAACGGATACATGGCAACATGATTTGCCCCCAATGAAAAAGCCTTATCAATGTCTGATTTCAAATCGTCATAGGTTTGTCCGGGCAAAGCAAAGATAAAGTCCATAGAAACAGTTTCAAAAGGAACAATTGACAAAGCGGACATCATAGAAGCTGTATTCATTCTCTTTCTGCCAAGAATCTTTTGGTACTTGTCGCAAAAAGATTGAATACCAATGCTGATTTTTGTTACACCTGCATCTTTCAATGTTTGCAGCACATCCACATTCAAATTATCAGGGTGAAGCTCTATTCCAATCCCTTCTGTAATAATAAAGTGTTCATTCAATGCGTCAACAATTTCTTTTATACGATTGGCTGCAAGCGCAGGTGTTCCTCCGCCAAAATAGAGACCGGTTACTTTTTTGCGTCCTGTATGTTGTCTGCCTACAAGGTGTATTTCTTGAATCAAAGAATCTATGTATCTGTCGCACAGCTCAGCGGAATACTGTACCTTGCAATAAGGACAAAAGTTACAGATACTTTTGCAGAAAGGAATATGAACATACAGTCCAAGATTTTCACATTCTGCAAACGGCAATATCCGGTCATATTCATTTTTAAATGTAAAAGGCTGTACTGTTCGGGTAAGCCACATTCTTGTTAAACTTGTAATAAAACTCATATTACTCCTAAATGTACTTCAAATATGTATGAAGCATCTCAAAGATTATTTTGGGATTGCCTTTGAACAGAAGCGTATATTCAGCAACAAAAAAGTATCCGCACTGATCGCAAAGACCGGGAACATCTATGCAGCGACCACAGGTAAATAACTTTCCGTTTTCCATCACAACGCATTGATGACAGGGTGTTGGGAAACAATTTTCGATGAGATATGGAAACGCACTTTTTAGGTTAAATACAGGTACGCCTTCTTTCATCATTTGAGTTATTGTATCGCAACATTTGGCTTTTTCTTCCTTAGTTAAAGCCAATTCTTTTGTATCGGGGTATGGTGTATGGAAATTGAACGATACTGCACGAACATTTTTCGTGTCACGAGCCGTTAGACACACATCTCGCACATAGTCTTTGTTAATTCGATTGATAGCCATGTAAAAGCAGATATTATTTGCGGTAGCATTACTGATATTCTTCATAATGGTATCGTAAGTATCACCACGAACTTCGTTATGACGCTGCTTATCCCCGTCCACGCTCAAAAGAATCAAATCTGCTTCCGGGAGATCAATGGGGAATGTACCATTTGTAACTACATTAACAATGAGGAATCCCATGTTTTTCGCTTCAATGACCAGGTCTCTCAGCGTGCGTTCACCGTCTTTCCAAAGGAATGTTTCACCTCCGCAAAAAAACAAAATGCGAACACCCATATCATATAGTTTCTGCATCTCTTGCCGAATTTGTTCATACGGGTAGATGATTGCTGTGATATTGTTGACGGAGCAATGTTTGCAATGCAAGTTACATTTATCTGTAACAATTACAGTTCCGAGAATTGGCGATTTTTTTCTAAACAGAATTGTCTTTATGCCAAAAGCAGCAAAATACAAAAAAGATGATAGTTGCATAATTTATCTCCATAATCCTAATACAAAATATCCAAGTATGTACATACTTTATAATAAACGATTTTTGTCGTTTTTTCAAGATAACATAAAACAATCCATCATCTTAAATTTTAAAGAAACATCTCCAAGTCAACTTGGTGTGTGTGATAATCAGTTAGGCGGTTAGTATTCTGTTACTTTCTTCAGGATTCGGGATTTCCGTTAAGTATCAAATCAATGTATACAATCAATCCATTATAGATAAAACCATCAAGTTCTGACTGTTGATATATATATTGTCTGCCGCTTCATTTTTAACTGCAATTCGATGATTTTAAAACATGAAGAGAACGATGTTAAGTCTTTTAACTCAACATCGTTCTCTTCATAACTGTTTTCTAACTGTATCAAACAAGTGTCATAAAACTGCAATTTTTAAGATTTATTGCCTTGCGCGTTCCCCTGATGTTATCGGGGGAGCCTTGTTTACTCTGTCAGTATTGTTAGGAAGCCGAGCTTGCCTGCACTTTGGCAAAGGCTTTTTTGCGCACGGCAAGGTAGCAGATTGCGTGAATTGCCGCCGTTAAAATCCAGGAAATCGGGTAGGAGATATACAGGCAGAACAGCGTTCTTTCCCACTGGAAGATAGTAAAAATCCAAATCACGCGGAACAGGCACGCGCCGGTCAGCGACACCAGCATCGGCATAATCGAATATCCCAGACCGCGGATACTGCCGACAAAGACATCCATCACACCGCACAGGAAGTAGGTACAACTGATGATGCTCATTCTCAACAGTCCGTATTGAATAACCTGCGGGTCGGAGGAGTAAATGCCAAGCAGCTTGTCACCCAAAAGATATGCGCCGTTGCCCAACACCAGACCGACCACCGAAACAACCAGCAGGCACTGAACCAAAATCTTATCTACACGCTTAAATTGTTTTGCGCCCATGTTCTGTCCGGTAAAGCTCAAAGAAGTCTGGTATACCGCGTTCATCGCAGTGTACACAAAGCCTTCGATATTGCTTGCCGCAGTGTTTCCTGCCATAACCAAAGAACCGAACGAGTTGACCGAGGACTGAATCAATACATTGGAAATATTGAAAATCATGCCCTGCAAGCCTGCCGGCAAACCAATTTTGAGCATCTCTTTCAAACATTCTCCGTGCATCTTCATCTCTTTGATATTTAAGTGGCACGGACCGTCCATTCCCATCAGACACAGCAAAATCAAAACGGCAGAAATTGCCTGGGAAATAATGGTCGCCAGCGCAACGCCCGCAACGCCCATATGAAAAACAATTACAAAAATCAGGTTAAAGATGACATTGATAACACCCGACAAAAACAAAAAGTAGAGCGGGCGCTTGGTATCACCGATTGCTCTGAGGATTGCCGCACCGAAGTTATATACCATAAAGGCGGGCATTCCCACAAAATAAATTCTCATGTACAAGGTTGCCTGGTCGATAACATCGTCCGGCGTTCCGGTCAGCTCCAATAACGGACGCGCCAAAAACAATCCGACAAAAATCAACAAAACACCGCCGCCGATTGCTGTCAGCATCGCGGTATGCACTGTTTTGCTCACTCCCTCGGCGTCCCTTGCGCCGTAATACCTTGCAAGCACTACGTTTGTACCAACCGAAACACCGATAAACAGATTGATAATCAGATTGATTAAGGAGCTGGTGGAGCCTACTGCCGCCAGCGCTTCACTGCCCGAAAATCTTCCCACTACGATGATGTCCGCCGCGTTAAATAACAGCTGCAAAATGCCCGACAGCATCAGCGGAACGGAAAAAACCAGAATCTTGCTGAGCAGAGGACCGTTGCACATATCAATCTCATACGACTTCTTCATACTGTAACACCCCTTCGTTTCTTTTTTAAAATGGAAATAAAAGATACTTTTCATTATAAAGAAGCCGCTTCATAATTGCAAGTCCGTTGTTCTTTTTCGCCTGTATAAATTTTCCTTGTTTTATGCGGATTTTTTGAGAAAATTACCTATTTTTTAAAATTTTGTGTTGCTTTCGGTATATTTTTCCGACCAAAAGAAAAAAGGCTGCGGAAAAGACAAGTCCTTTCCGTCAGCCTTTTGATAGTATTTACTTTATTGTTCCATCAAAATCTCGGTGCTTTGGAACAAACGCTTTGCAATCTCGTCAATCTGAGATTTATCATTAGTAACAATCGTCAGGTATACTTTAATCTTCGGCTCGGTACCGGACGGACGAACAATTACTTTCAGATTGTTGTCCAAATCGTACTCCAATACATTGGATTTTGGCAGAGTCAACGCATTTTCTCCTCCGGTGCGCAAATCTTTGCGAATCGAGGTCTGATAATCCGCATAACTTAAAACATGGTACATTCCGAAAGATTTCGGCGGATTTTCTCTGAGCTGCTTCATGATACAGTTCATCGTTTCCATACCGTCGGTTCCTTCAAAGGTGTAACCCTTTACTCTTGCGGCATAGAAGCCGAAGCGGCGGAAAATTTCTTCCAGGGCATCAATTAAAGTCTTGCCCTGTTTTTTATAATACTCTGCCATTTCGCAGATAATCATCGAAGCATTTACCGCGTCTTTATCCCGAACATGACCGCCCGTCACATAGCCGTAGCTTTCTTCAAAGCCCAGCAGGAAGCGGTTTTCCTCGCCCTTTTGCTCCAGGATACTAATCTGCTCGCCGATATACTTAAATCCGGTCAGAACGTTAATCATCTCAATGCCGTAGCTTTTTGCCACTACATCGGCAAGCGGGGTGGACACAATGGATTTTACCGCAATCGGTTTTTTCGGCATGGTTCCCTGCGCCAGCTTCTGTTTTGCAATATAATCCAGCATCAGCACGCCCACCTCGTTTCCGCTTGGCAGGACATATTCTCCGTGATGTTTTACCGCAATACCCACGCGGTCTGCATCCGGGTCGGTTGCAAGCACCAAATCCCCGTCAAGTCGGCTGCACAGCTCAATTCCCAAACGAAGCGTTTCTTTCTCCTCCGGATTCGGATACGGGCAGGTCGGGAAGTTTCCGTCCGGACGCTGCTGTTCCTTTACCATCGCAATATCTTCTACTCCGATGCGGTACAAAATGCGCTGTACCAGCTTATTTCCGGTTCCGTTCAGCGGGGTATATACCACCTTCAGGTCGCTTTTGTGAACCGGTTCTTTGCTGACGCGCAGCGCAAATACGCGATCCAGATATTCATCAACCAAATCATCGGAAATATACTCAATCATACCGGAACGCAAGCCTTCTTCCAGGGAGATTTTCTTAACTCCGGTGAAGATATCGGTCTTTGCCGCCAGTTCCAGTACCTTTGCCGCCGCCTGCGGGTTCAGCTGACAGCCATCGTCCCCATACGCTTTATATCCGTTGTACTGCGCCGGGTTGTGGCTTGCCGTAATGACAATACCCGCGCTGCAACGCAGCCTGCGAACCGCAAAAGAAAGGGTGGGGGTCGGCATCAATTCGCGGAACAAATATGCCTTTACCCCGTTTGCCGCAAACACCCGCGCGGTGATGCGGGCAAACTGGTCGCTTTTAATTCTGCTGTCATAAGCGATTGCCACCGATGGATTTTCATACTGCTGTTTTACATAATCCGCCATGCCCTGGGTTGCCAAAGCGACGGTATAAATATTCATACGATTGGTTCCGACGCCCAGGATTCCCCGCAGACCTGCTGTTCCGAATTCCAGCATTTTGACAAAGCGTTCCTTTATTTCGCGGTCGTTGCCCTCAATCTCTTTCATTTCCCCGATAAGGTCCGGGTCCTCCAGCTTTTGAGATTTCCAGATTTCATAGTTTTCAAGATAATTCACTGCGGCTCATCCTTTCTGAATGTATCGCGAAAGACCGAGTCCCGTTTCTGAATGTCAGATGGAATCAGCCTCTCTTCTTTTCGTAAAATTATACAAAAACAATCTATTCCATTTTTATTCTATATCCTTTTTGCTGAAAAGTCAATTCTTTCTCCCTGTTCCGAAAACTTTTTACAAAGACACAAATCTGTTTTTTCAAAAACTTAACAGAAAACAAGGCGGGCTGCGACACCCTCCTCCTCCTGTCCACTTTTAAAAAACAACTGTTTTCTATTTACAGACGATTCAAATTATATTAGAATAATAAAAAGAAAATCTATTTGGAAAAGAGGGCGTTTATGAAAGAACAAACACTGAAAAAAATAAACCGATCCGTCTTTCTTCTTTTTCTGGCTGACCTGCTGTCTTTGTTAGGCTACGAACAAGCTCGACAGCATCAGCAAACCACATTTACCTGCGACCGAACTTTGTTCTACTGGTTTTACCTGTTCCCGCTCGCTTTCCTGCTCGGCGGGTATTTGCTGGGGCAGCTCATTCTGCGAAAAAGCGGACTTTCCCTTCTGCCAAAAACAGAAAAAGTTTTGTTTTTCTGTATCACCGCTTTGCTTACTGTATACTTTGCAATTTCCGTCCTTTTAACGGTTAATCATTTTCTGCCGTTCCTGCCACAGCATATTACAACTGCGCTGTATTATCCTACTATGATTGTTTTTACCAAATGTCTGCTCGTCTTTTTGGTTTTCGGTATTTTGCTGTCCCTGTGCATTTGCAGTCATAATAAAAGGGAAGATTGAAAGTAAATCGTTTGTCAAAAATAAAAGGAGGGAAAATCCCTCCTTTTATTTTTGAGCTTTTTATTGTTATCTATTGTCGATTACTGCTGCAAGGTCGCGATAATCGAGGGAAGGAACTGCTTCTTTCTGGAAACCATACCGGGAACCAACAAACCGTCCTGCGGAATCTGCTCGATATGGTTGGACTGTTTGAGTACTTCCTCGGCGCGCGCGCCTCCGCACAGTACAATGGTGCTTTCTTCGATGATGTTGGTCAGCATGAAAAACAGCATGGTGGAAGGGTCCTTCTCCTGCTTTTCCCTCATAAATTGGTTCAGAGAGGGGATCAGGCTGCGCAGTACGCTGTCGCTGACCGATGTAATCTGTCCCACACCAAAGCTGACGCCCGCAGTAGAAAAGGTCTTGTAATCCTGATAAAAAATCTCCTCGGTGGAGCGGGAGGACAGGTCGCTTGCCGCTTCAAACATTTCCTGCGCGTACTGCGGAATATCAATGCCTGCAATCTGCGCCAAATCCTGCGCCGCAGCGCGATCCACTTCGGTACAGGTCGGGGAGCGGAACATCAGCGTATCGGAAAGAATTGCCGAACAAAGCAAACCTGCTGTCTGACGGTCAATCTCTACCTGATTCTCACAATACATCTGATATACAATCGTTGCGGTGCAGCCCAACGGCTGATTGCGGAAGAAAACAGGATTGATGCTTTCCAAACCGCCCAAACGGTGATGGTCGATAATTTCCAGAATATCTGCGCCATCTACCCCGTCTACTGCCTGATTGCGCTCGTTGTGATCCACCAAAATCACCTGTTTTTTCTCGGTAGCAAGGAAGGAACGCTTGGAAATCTGCCCGATGTAACGCCCGTGTTCGTCTAATACCGGAAAATAGCGGTGACGCTCCTTTGCCATAACCTCTTTGACATCATCGGTGTAATCATATAGAGAAAAGGAAAGAATGTGGTGCGCTGTCATAAAGAAATCAACCGGCATACTTTGATTGATTAAGCGCGCTACCGTATAAGAATCATAGGGACTGGAAAGAATGATACAGCCTTTCTTTTTTGCCCGCTCCACAATCGTTTCGTTCGGTTCGGCATTGGTGCAAAGCACGATACAGGACGCGCCGATTTCCACCGAAAAGAACTGCGATTCAAATCGGTTTCCGATGATGACAATATCGTTTTCCGCTACATAATCCACCATCATTTCCGGCGTATTTGCCGCAATCGTAACTCTGCCTTTTTCAAAACAGCCGCTGATATCCCCGCAGATTACCCGTGCTTCCAAAACTTTGACGATATTTTCATACGGAGTTTTGGCTTTGGAAACAATGCGGTTGTCATATACGTCCATATCGGAGGCGGCGATGTTGGAAATGGTAATCAAGCCTTCCGGCACTCCTTCGGAATTGGTGATACACAGGGTACTTGCATCGTTTTCCTTCATCATGCTGTACGCCTGTTTCACCGAAATTTTGCCGTCCACTGCCGGCACTTCCTTAATCTCCATATCCGACACCCTGGTGCGGACATTGGATAAAAACTTCGGTGCCTCTGCCCCGAAATAGGACAAAGCAAATGCGGTTTCCTTGCTGATTTCCCCCGCGCGCTTGGGCGTATAACGCTTTCCGGTCAGCTTTTGTTTGAGATTTGCATAAGCGATGGCGGAGCAAATCGAATCGGTATCGGGATTTTTATGCCCGATGACAATAACTTCTTTTTCCTGGTTCAATCGTGGTTACCCCTCTCTTGCATTTTGCAGATTGAGCGTCAATTCCGCTCGGTTCCGTATTCTCTAACAGCCACTATACCATAATTTTTGCCGCAGGGCAACACTTTACTTTGTTAAAGTAAAAACAATGTGGCAAGGCGGCGGTTTTCATCCCCAAAAGTGAGCTTATACAACCCGGACCGGTCAGTATACAGAATGATCGGGTATGGGGCACAGCCCCATAAAAGAGAAGAGTACAATCTCGCAAAAAAAGGGTATGGGACTGTGCCCCATACCCTACCTTGCCTGCGCAAACTGGCTTTGATACAGTTCGTAATAAAATCCGCGTTGTTCCAGCAGCTGCTCGTGCGTTCCCTGCTCGATAATCTGCCCGTCACGCATTACCAAAATGCAGTCTGCCTCCCGAATGGTGGAAAGGCGGTGCGCTACCACAAAGCTTGTGTGCCCCTCCATCATCTGATGAAACGCTTTTTGAATCTTGATTTCGGTGCGGGTGTCGATACTGGAGGTTGCCTCGTCCAAAATCAAAATTGAAGGCTTGCTCAACATTGCGCGCGCAATACAAAGCAGCTGCTTTTGTCCCTGTGAAATGTTTCCTCCGTCCTCTTCCAACACCGTATCATAGCCTTGCGGCAGACGCATAATAAAGCTGTGCGCATACGCTGCCTTTGCCGCTGCAATAATTTCTTCCTCGGTGGCGTCCGGCTTTCCGTAAGCAATATTATCCTTCACCGAACCTCGGAATACCCAGGTGTCCTGAAGCACCATTCCGTAAAGGGAGCGCAGAGAATTTCTGCCAATCTTTTGGATTGGATTTCCGTCCACCCGTATTTCTCCCTGCTGCACATCGTAAAACCGCATCAGCAGGTTAATCATCGTTGTTTTTCCGCAGCCGGTCGGTCCGACAATCGCAATTCTCTGTCCCGGTTCTACCTTTAAATGAAAATCCCGAATCAGCGGATGCTCTTTATCATAGGAAAAATAAATGTGCGAAAGCTCCACTTCTCCGCAGCTGCTGTTCGGACAGAGGGCATCGGGCGCATCCGGCTGTTCTGCCTGCTCGTCCATCACTGCAAACACCCGTTTTGCGCTGGCAAGCGCGGTTTGCAGTTCGGTGATAACGCCGGAAATTTCGTTAAACGGTTTGGTATACTGGTTTGCATAGGTTAAAAAGCTGGTGAGCGCACCGACCGAGAATCCTCCTCCGATGCAGGACAATGCTCCGAAGATTGCCACCGCCGCATAAATCATACTGTTGACAAATCGGGTGGTCGGATTGGGCAAAGAAGAATAAAACTGTGATTTTACACCGGTCACATACAGTTCGTGATTGATACGGTCAAATTCCTGCTGCGCCCTGTCTTCATAACAAAACGCCTTTACAACCTTCTGATTGCCCACCATTTCCTCGATATAACCGCTTAGCTGTCCCTTGATCGCGCTCTGTCTGCGGAACAGATTAAAAGAACGCTTTGCAATAAAGGAAGAAACAAACAGCGAAAGCGGGGTCAGCACAACAACTACCAATCCCACCTGAAAGTGGATGGAAAGCATATATCCCAATGTCATGAAAATGGTGATAAATCCGGTAAACAGCTGAGAAAATCCTTGCAGCAGTCCGTCCGACACCGAATCAATATCGTTGACAATACGGCTGATCATATCTCCGTGAGAGCGTCCGTCAATCTCGCTTAACGGAAGCTGTTCCATCTTATCAAACACCGCTACCCTCAAATCCCGCACCGTGCGGTAGGTAATGCGGTTGGTACAAAGCGACATCAGCCATTGGAACAGGGCGGCAGCCACCGCCACCGCTGCCAGCTGCAATACAAGCGGAGCCAGTCGGTCAAAATAAACGCTTCCCGGCTCCAAAATCAGGTCAATCCCCTTTCCTATCAAAACAGGGGTGTAAAGGGTGAGCGAAACGCTTAGCAGCGCAAAAAGGATGGAGGCAATCAGATACTTCAGATGCGGCTTTGCAAACTGCAAAATCCGCTTTAAAATTTGGCTTCTTTTTTCCATCGTTATCTCTCCCCTTTCTGCAAACTGTCGGTCGGCACCTTTTCGGTCTGCCGTTCGTTCTGCGACCAGTAAATTTCTGCGTATTCCTGACAGCAGTTTAAAAGTTCGCTGTGCGTTCCCATTCCGGCAATCTTTCCGTCATCCAACACCACAATGCAGTCTGCATCCCGTACTGTATTTGCTCTCTGGGAAACAATCAGGGTGGTCATCTTTCCGCCGCGCTCCCGGGTAAATTCGGCAATCGCCCGTCGCAGCGCCGCATCGGTCGCAAAATCCAATGCGCTTGCGCTGTCATCTAAAATTAAAATTTCCGGTTCTCCGATTAACGCTCTTGCGATGGTCAGCCGCTGTTTCTGCCCGCCGGAAAGATTCTTTCCTCCCTGAAGCAGAACGGTGTCCAGTCCGTCCGGCATCTTGCGTACAAATTCTTCTGCCTGCGCAACTTGCAGCGCTTTCCAAATTTCCTCATCTGTGGCTTCTTTTTTGTGCCAAGTCATGTTTTCCCGCAAAGTGCCGGAAAACAGCACCGCCTTCTGCGGAACAACGCCGATTTTTTTCCGAAGCTGAACCATCGGATAGTTGCGAACATCTACCCCGTCCACCGTCACCCTGCCCGAGGACACATCATAAAATCGGGGAATCAGGCTAACCAAGGTGGATTTTCCGCAGCCGGTTCCTCCGATGATGCCCACCGTCTGCCCTTTGTTTATTTCCATGGAAATATCGGACAGTGAGTAATCGCCCGCCGACGGGTACACAAAGCTGACATTCTCAAAGGCAATCTTCGCGCTCTCTTCCTGCTCGCAAGCCGGTTCGGTGCAGCGGTTTGCCACTGTCGGTACCGTATCCAGCACCTCATTTACCCTTGATGCCGATGCCGCCGCCTTAGTAAAGATAACAAAAAGATTCGCCGTCGCAATCATCGCCAGCAAAATCTGGTTGAGGTAGTTGACAAAGGCAATCACCTCGCCCTGGGTCATGCCGCCGCTTTCTACCCGAAAACCGCCGAACCAAAGCACCGCCGCAATCGCAAGGTTAATAACTACCCCGGTCATCGGATTGAGCAAAGCGGAAATTTTTCCTACAAAAACCGATACGTTCATCTGGTCGTCGCTTGCCGCTTCAAAACGCTGTTTTTCCCGCTCCTGTCTGGAAAAAGCACGAATGACGCGAACTCCGGAAAGATTTTCTCTGGTAATCAGTGAAATGCGGTCCAGTTTTTTCTGGATAACACGGTAATAAGGAATAGAACGGCTTAAAATCAGATACAGCACCAAAGCCACCAAAGGTCCCGCAATCAAAAAGACGGTTGCCAGCTTCCAGTCCAGCATAATTGCCATCACCGCAGAACCGATCACCAAAAACGGCGAACGAATGACCAGACGAATCAGCATCGCTACCGCTACCTGAAGCTGGTTGACATCGTTGGTAATACGGGTAATCAGCGACGGCGTTCCAAAGCGGTCAATCTCCCCATGGGAAAGGCGGTTGATATGCGCAAACAGCTCGGAGCGCACCACCGTACCAAACCCCTGGCTTGCCCTTGCTGCACAATACTGACAGACTAAAGCGCAGCACAGTCCCACAACTCCAAGTAGAATCATCACCAGTCCCATCCGCACCACATATCCGGTGTCGCGGTTGGCAATTCCCACATCAATCATTTTTGCCATAACCAACGGCACAATCAACTCAAAAATCGCCTCGGTCAGCTTAAAAATCGGACCGATACAAACTTCCTTCCAAAAGCGTTTCAGATACTTTACAAACTTTAACATTCTATTCTCATTTCCTCCGTTGCATCAAAAGCTGTTTTCATGATATGATTATAGCATACTTTTCCCCCTATAAAAAATATTTTATTTCTATGGCTGATATATTTTTTTCATATATCTACTTTGAAAGGAAGAAACCGGATGGACATTCGCCAACTGCTTTACTTCACCACCATTGCCGAGGAGGGAAGTATCAGCGCCGCCGCCAAAAAGCTGCACCTGTCCCAACCCCCTCTGAGCTATCAGATGAAGCTGTTGGAGGAGGAACTGCACCTGCCGTTGATTGAACGGGGAGCAAGAGGAATTACCCTAACCGAAGCCGGTCGGGTTCTCTACAAACGCGCTTTGGGTATTTTAGAACTGAATGAGCTTACCCGAAAAGAAATGCTCTCTATGGCTTCCGGGTTTACCGGAACCCTGCATATCGGTACGGTTTCTTCTTCGGGGGCTTCTTTATTGGATTGGCGTATTCCTGCTTTCCATCAAAAATATCCTCAAATCGGTTTTGCTATCCATGAGGGCAATACCTTTGAACTGATGGAAATGCTGGAATCCGGTTTAATCGAAATTGCGATTGTCCGCACCCCCTTTCACAACGATCAGCTTCACTGCCTGTATCTTTCTTCCGAACCGATGATTGCCGCAGGCGCTCCTTCCTTCTTTCCTCAGGGAATGAGTTCCGGACAGCCGCTTGAGCTGAAACTGCTCGGACATACCCCGGTCATCCTTTACCGCCGATTTGAAAAGCTGCTGCTTTCCCTGTGTGAACAGCATAAAATTACCCCACAGATTTTCTGTATCGCCGATGAT
The DNA here is from genome assembly GCA_905197685.1 of uncultured Oscillospiraceae bacterium. GTDB lineage: Bacteria > Bacillota > Clostridia > Oscillospirales > Ruminococcaceae > Negativibacillus. The sequence goes on from CAJJZS010000011.1 coordinate 13,408, forward strand.
GCCCGCACCACCCTGATGTGGGCGGAAGCCGGACTCGGAATCGCCGTTGTTCCTCAATCTGCCTATCGGATTATGCCGCACCACAATATGGTGTACTGCGAACTTTCCGAAGAAAATCTACACACCCGTATCGCCGCTGTCTGCAAAAAAGGGTGCAGCCTGAGTTGGTCTGCCCAACAGTTCTTGGAATTTTTTTCTCAGCAACCCCCTCTTTGCCAAAATTAAAATTCAAAGGAGGATTCTCATGTTTCCCTATCATATTTTAGTTACTTTAGACCGAAACTATCTTTCTGTCCTCACCGTCATGCTCTACTCGCTTACGCAATCCGATTCGGACGGCGTTTTTACCGTTTATATTGCGCACAACAGCCTGACCGCAGAGGATTTTTCCAATCTCGGCAAAACTCTTCCCCGCACCGAGCTTGTCGATGTGCGGATTCCCGAAAATTTCCTGGAAAACGCTCCTGTTTCCTCCCGATACCCAACCGAAATGTATTTTCGGCTGTTTGCTGCGCAGTATCTCCCGCAGGAATTGGATCGAATTCTGTATCTCGACCCCGATCTTGTTGTTCTGCACAGTCTGCGCGAGCTTTACAATATTGATTTTCAAAACAACCTCTTTGCCGCCGCTTCTCATATTGAAAGCCGCACCTTTAAAGAGTTTAACCGTCTGCGTCTGGGGCTTTCCGAAGAAACCCACTATATCAACTCGGGCGTTATGATGATGAATCTCTCCCTTCTTCGGCAGGCACAGAACCGTCAGGATATTTTTTCCTTTATCGAAAAACATAAAAACACCCTGCTTCTTCCCGACCAGGATGTGCTGAACGCGCTGTACGCCGACCGCACCGTTCTCATCGACCCAATGATTTATAATCTCGGGGACAAGTACCTGCACCTGCGCAATCTTCGCCTTCCCAAAGAGGAACATATTGACCTTGACTGGATTAGAACTCATACTGCCGTTATCCATTATTACGGAAAAAATAAACCGTGGAAGGATAACTATCGCGGCGAACTCGGCGTCTTTTATGAGGAATTTTCCAAAAGACTGCAAAATACTCAAACCTTTTGATAAAAACTGCCGCTCAAGCCCTTGCCCCGCAGCTTTTGCTGTGATACAATTTTACAAGAAATCAGAACAGAATGTGTCTTTGCCCATATGCGGCGGCACAATCAATCAAACAATTCTTACAATCACGATATATCGTCACAGAAAGGTGAGATTCTATGGCAGACAAACAGCAGAAGGACATCAGCCGTATCCGAAATTTCTGCATTATTGCCCACATTGACCACGGCAAATCAACCCTTGCCGACCGTATCCTCGAAAAAACACAGACCGTTTCCCTGCGCGACATGGAAAACCAGCTTTTGGACAACATGGATTTGGAGCGGGAACGCGGCATCACCATCAAAGCAAGAGCCGTAAAAGCGCAGTATACCGCAAAAGACGGCAACACCTATGACTTTAACCTGATCGACACCCCGGGACACGTTGACTTTAACTACGAGGTTTCCCGTTCTCTGGCTGCCTGCGAAGGCGCGCTTTTGGTGGTGGACGCCTCTCAGGGAATCGAGGCGCAGACCTTAGCCAACACCTACCTTGCCATCGAGCACGACCTCGAGGTTGTTCCTGTTGTCAATAAAATCGACCTGCCCAGCGCAAATCCCGAAGTTGTCTGCCACGAAATCGAAGACATCATCGGAATCCCTGCGTTGGACGCGCCGCGCATCTCGGCAAAAACAGGACTGAATGTAGAAGAAGTGCTCGAACGCATTGTTACCGATATTCCTGCCCCGACCGGTGACCCGGACGCTCCGTTGCAGGCATTGATTTTTGACTCCTATTATGACAGCTATAAGGGCGTTATCGTTTATATTCGCGTCATGCAGGGAACTGTCCGCCCGGGCGATGATATTTTAATGATGGCAACCAAAGCGCAGTTCCATATTGTCGAGGTCGGCTATATGGGCGCTACTACCTTAGTGCCTACCGACGGTCTTTCTGCCGGTGAAGTCGGCTATATTACCGCCAGCATTAAAAGTGTGCGCGACACCGTTGTCGGCGACACGGTCACCCATGCCGATGCTCCCGCCGAAAAACCGCTTGCCGGCTACCGTCAGGTAAACCCAATGGTGTTCTGCGGCATCTATCCGGCAGACGGCGCAAAATATCCTGATTTACGCGACGCGCTGGAAAAACTGCAATTAAACGATGCTTCCCTCTCTTTTGAGCCGGAAACTTCCAAGGCTTTGGGCTTTGGTTTCCGCTGCGGATTTTTGGGACTGCTGCATATGGAAATCATTCAGGAGCGTTTGGAGCGCGAATTTAACCTTGACCTCATCACCACTGCGCCCAGCGTTATCTACAAATTAAATATGACCGACGGCAGCACCCTGATGATTGACAACCCGACCAACTATCCCGACCCGTCCGACATTGAATCTGCGGAAGAACCGTTTGTCAAAGCGAGCATCTTCGCCCCCGCTTCCTATATCGGCACCATTATGGAGCTGTGCCAGGAACGCCGCGGAACTTATAAGGATACCAAATATCTGGACACCGACCGTGTAGAAATTCACTATGACCTGCCGCTGAACGAAATTGTCTATGACTTTTTCGATGCGCTCAAATCCCGCACTAAAGGATACGCCTCGTTTGATTATGAGCTGGCAGGTTATCAGGTTTCCAAACTGGTAAAACTGGATATTATGATCAGCGGCGACATTGTGGACGCGCTTTCCTTTATTGTTCATGCCGACCGCGCATACAGCCGCGCAAGAAAGATGGCAGAAAAACTCAAGGAAAATATCCCGCGTCAGATGTTTGAAGTGCCGATTCAGGCGGCAGTCGGCGGAAAGATTATCGCCCGCGAAACGGTAAAAGCCTTCCGCAAAGATGTTTTGGCAAAATGCTACGGCGGCGATATTTCCCGAAAGAAAAAACTGCTGGAAAAACAGAAAGAAGGCAAGAAGAGGATGCGTCAGCTGGGTTCTGTGGAGGTTCCGCAGGAAGCGTTTATGGCAGTTCTCAAACTTGACGAATAAGCTGTATCGCGCTTCAGCTTTGCGTATCGCTTTAGATTCGGCACGCGGCGCTCGCTTGCGTTAGCACACTCGCTCGGACAGATTCGGCTTACACTCTGTTTCGCGCTTTTTTCCTTATTATATTCACAAAAACAAAAAGCGGAATCCTTCTATTTTGGATTCCGCTTTTTCTATTTTACATCAAATTTTTCTCCGCACTTCGGACAGAGAATGATACATCTTTTGGGTAAAGTAAAAATTCCGTCTGTTATCATCGAAACGGTTTCCCAACTCCCACAATATGGGCAGCGTCCCCACATCAACCTTAACGCCTCCCACACCGCAAACGCGCACCAAAAAATCCAACTCCGAAGCGGAGACGGCAATTTGAAACCAAATTCTCCGACGTCATTGACCGCATTCAAAATAAAATAAAGGAATAAACTGTATAACAATATTTTACCAAGCAAATCAATAAGATACACCTTTTTTATGGAAAGTTTTTTCCTTGCTTCCATTACTTTATCCTCCTTTTAACCCCTCTTTTCTTCATCATACCTCCTTTTACTCAAAACTTCAATCCGCATTTTGACGTATTTTTTTATAGAAAAGATACAAATACAATCAAAAAAGCCGCCCGATTGGGCGGCTTTACCTGTTTAAGTTTATACTAAATAAAAAAGCTGCCAAAGTTTCTACTAATAAAAGATAACCTTGGTTGTTCTTTTATTCTTTTTCGGGCTGTACACCAATTCCCTTTTTGTCAAAAGGGGAGGTTGGGCTGTATTTTTATTCTCTTTTTTCTTTTATGACAGATTTAATTTCTCCGGGATATATCGTTCCACAATCTTTCTTGCCAAATCGTTGTCCTCGGTCATCAGCATAACCGCATATCCGCCGCGCTCAAAGATAATTGCATTTTCGGCAATCGAAGTGGAGTTGTAAACGTCATAGTTTGCAAATTCTCTGGTGCGGCTGTCCTTGCGTTCCCGCAGTGCGGACAGTACATTTTCCCGGTGTGAAACTCCGTTTTCGTCCTCCCCGCTTTCCGGTAAAATGATGTAAACATCATCTGCGCCGAAATCCGTTTCCACATAACGCACATAAGCCTGTTTTACATCGGCAGGATTTAGCCCCACCACCGTTTCCAGCTGCTCCTCGGTCGGTTCCACCACTCCTGCCCTGTCCCCAAAGGCGTCATAAATTTTTTCCAACGCTTTCTGCGGATTGGAAACCGTACCTTTCTTTTTGGTTTGGGTCTGTATTTCCTCCTTGGGTAATGTGGTGTCCAACGCTTCGCAACCGGTCAACATTCCGACTCCCAGCGCTGCCGCAATCAAAACTGCCACAGCTTTTTTATAAAAACGCTTCATTCGTATTTTGTTCCACCTTTCTTAGAGTTTCTCTTTCTCAAATTATAATGGATAAAACCAAACTGTCAAGCGTTCTGCCGCGGCTTTTGCTAAAAGTTTACACTCCGCTGCCTTTTTTGCCCAAATTACAGGCATTTTTTTATATTTCCCGGGAAATATTTCCTGTTTAACTTAAAATAAACTCGCCGCACATTTCCGCTTCGGGATTGCCTGCCCCGTTAATCTGTACGAATATTTCAAACGGTACATCGTTCTCCAATCTCACCTGTGCTGTTTCTCCTGCCCGCATCAGTGTATCTTGCTTGCCGTCGGCAGACTGTACCCGAAAACAAACCTCTGTGTTCTGCGCTTCCTCCAATCTGATGGTTATCCGGCTTATCCTCCTCAAATCCGATTCAAATACCGTCAGCCATTCTTTATCATTGAGATTGGTTTGAAATCGGTAAATGCTTTGATGCTGCCTTGCTTTTTGAAAATCTGCCGATACCTTTTCCTGAGAAGAACAGCCACCCAACAAGCATACTGCCAACAGTGCGGCTGTCAGACACCTTATTTTTTTCATTTCTTTTTCCCCCTTTGTTTTGAATCAGACGATATTTCTCGGGAAATAAATCAGGACAGCCCCTTTTGGCTGTCCTGATTTGTGTGGATGTGGACGAATCTATAGGATGTACTGTATCGCTTCTTTATTGGCTATGTCACTCCGCGTTGCTGAATCCGCAGTTTTTACACACAAAGTGATTTATCTACATCATACTCCCCCAAATCCGAAAAGTCAAGTCGCATTTTTCGTACCTTTTTTATGCAGAAAATGCACATTTATTTTAAAAATTTTATGGAAACAGGACAGCCATACAACTGTCCTGTCTTTTTATTTTAGATTACTCTTCATCGAGTAGGATATCCTCTACTGGCTCACCCACATAGGTATTTTCTTCACTTATATCTTGTATATTTTCCGATTCTTCTATATCTTTTTTTATCTGTTCGATAATTGTCTTTTTATCAACTGCTTTTGATTCTGCTAACTTATTCAGATCTAATGTCGCTTGATAACTAAGTGGCAAATACCAATTATCTCCTTCCTCATTAAAATCATTCAAATATAAAACAACTTCTTGCCCAACTTTATATGTAGGAGCACCATCATACATATACACAGTTTCTCCTCGTACCCCACCGAACATAGGAATTGAAATCATTGTATTCTCAGCATTTCCTTTTAAGTCATCACTTACAGAAACATTTACTTTTCTGTAAACATTATTGCCATCAGAATATCCCTCTTCGATGCTTTCTACAGTACCTACAATAATGTTAGAAGAATTTTTTGCAAATTCAACAGGTGTATATTCTGGATAAAGGATACATACCTCCTCAATTTCTCCGATTTCAGATATATCTATATTGTTTTGTTCCCCACACTCATTTAATATGCGTGCAAAATCTCCGTAAATGGCTTCCCCCGCTTGTATATCATCACTTGTTAAATTTTTAATACTCTCACCCGCTATTGATGGATACATACATGCTGATGAAATCTCCGAATGAGCAATACCCATAACATGTCCATATTCATGACGTAAAACACTTCTTAAGTGATACTTTCCGCTTGCGCAAGTGCTACTGTTAGTATCCCAGTTATATTCCAAATTAATATCAATGGGAGCCTCTAAAATATGTTTCCAACCATCAGCATCTGCTTTCGATGTGTATCGTACATGTGTAACAGCTAAAGCCTTTTCACTACTACCAGTTAAACGGTCTATATATTTAACTTCATTTGTTGTATTAGTTGACGATTTCATAAATTTAAACATGTTCGTCAACTGTTTATTCCAATCACTTGCCGCATAATTCGCCTGATTGCGACTACTTTCTTCCAAATTCTCAAAGTACATTACTGCTTTTCCCTTTGGCCAACGACGAGAATAAATTTCATACCGTGGTTCTGCCGCAGACGCACAGATAGATGTCAGCATTACTCCAACTGCAAAAACAGCTACTGCCTTTTTTAACACCATTCTCATTTTTTCCACTCCTTATGAATATTTATTTGCTTTATTCAATCGGCACAATGCAAAACCAAAGTTTATATCTTTCTCTGCCGGAACGTAAATCCTAAATAGATGTTCGTTTTCTTCCCAAGTATAAATATATTCTTTGGCATCATCTTTATCGAACGTATCATATGTCATATAAACTTTATGTCCGTCAATTACATTTGTTTTGACAGCATATTCTTTGGCACGCTCATACATTTGCAACGTATCATGTAAACCTGAAACGGGCGACTTATAATCCGGATAATATGTAAAACCTACATTGTCGCTGTAAAGAAAGCTCACATGGTCGGGGGTACAAATGATATTTTCCAGATTCAAACTTTCTTTCGTTGTTTTGTTTTCCCTGTCTTCAGAATCAGACTTTAAGCTTCTTGAGATTTGGCTGTTTTTGTAACTGAATTTTAAATTTGAAACAGAATCCTTGCTTTGCAGGGTATACACTTCATTTGTCAGTTTCACAGGAAAAGTTCCCGATTTCAGCTCTTTTACCAATTCACCGTTCTTTATCTCTTGTTTAAACTCAGCATAGGTATCATATTCTTTCAGTACCAATTCCTCTATCCAAATTCCTTCGCTGCTCTCAACAACGTCTGTTTCATTTTTTTCGGCAAATGCTGTAACAGAAACCGCAGAAATCAGCAATACCGAAACAAGTGCCGCAATACATAATTTTTGACACCGCATTTTAAGGCTCCTTTCTACCATTTACAAAAACTTTTCTGTTTATTTCCGTCATGGCTCTCCGGATTATGATTGTCAATCCTCATTCTTCGTACCTTTCTCGTGCAGAAAATGCACATTTATTTTAAAAATTTTATAGAAACAAGACAGCCATACAACTGCCCTGCTTTTATTTAACACCTATTGTGGTTATGAATCCGTTTCGTTTCTTTGGCAACATTGTTGTATCCCCTACCGCAATTTCTGCACTTGAACGTTTTCAGAATCTGCCTTTCTTCTAAATCATCATAATACCACGGATCTGCGCCTTCCCAATTACATGGTACTTGATCTATGATAACCCACGCTCCTGTCTTTGTGTCGGCAATCACAACGCTGTCTTCTCCACAATACTGACATTGTGATCCTTTTGGTTGAATTTCATCAACAGCGCTTGCGGCTCCTCCTGCAACCGAGGAAACACCCATCGTTGCCAGCATACCGACAACCATAATGCCCGCAAATAATCTTTTTCCCTTTTTCATCTGCAAGTCCTCCTGTGTCTGATAAAAGTTGTGCGCCGAACCCTATTTTTCTTCTATGTTTGGCTCTCCTGTTGTCACTTCCGCTTCAACATATAAGGGGGATATTTCCCGATATCCTTCTTCCGTCTGAACTGCTGTGATTGCCTGTATCACATACTTGTGGTTTCTTTTTAAGCCGGTAAAGCTGTCCTCACGCAGCCACCCTTTTTCGTCCACAGCCTGTCCGACGCAAACATCAAGATATTCCTGCGCTTCCGGATCGTAAATCGCAAAGGCGGTGTCGGCTTCGGCTGCTCCATGCCCTATCAACATAACCGATACGCCGTAATCAACCGCTTTTTCCTGCTTGCTGATTTCTATCCCCAAATCCACCATGCTGTATTCCTCGTCCGGCTGATTCGGATTGGACAGGATCTCGCTATCGCTGTAATATTTTGCATCTAAGTTTCGCGGCTCTTTTTCGGAAATAACAGGTGTTGAGGCGCTCACCGTTTCTCTGTTTTTCTTGATTGGTTCTTCCCCTAAAATAACGCTGTCATACTCTGCCTGTATTTCTTTCGGCAGCGCGTCAAACCACTCCGGCTCAAACTTCCGGCACAGGTCGCCCCAGGTATCGTCGGCAGACGGGCGAAACGCTTCGGAACTTTGGCACCCCGACAGCGCAAACATCAAAAAAGCGCAGGACAGCGCAGTAAAAATACGCAGTTTCCTCATCGGAAAAACCTCCTTTATACAATCTGCTTTCCAAAATACTTTTCTTATTTCAAACATTTTCCTACTTGTATCATACTATTTCCCGTCATCAAAAGTCAATGGGCATTTTAACACAATTTCCAAATTAAAAATGCACAAAACAAACAAAAAAATCCCCGCATAATCATGCGGGGATAGTAGGATTAAAGAAAATATGAACAATAAAACAATAAAACGAAAGCATGGAAAGTGATAGATACAAAACTAATTTTAGATATTCAAACCATCTTGATTTTTTGTTTGAATTTTTTCGTACTTTCCATAAATCTTGAAGAAAAATCTCAAAAGATAGGAATGCCACCAATAAATCAGAAATATAAGAAGGAAAACAATCATAGGACAATGCAAGAAATATTCCTCCAATAAATACCGATAGCAACACTAATTTTAAATTTTGCATCATAACTTGTTTTATTGAAATGCTTAGTAGGTACCTATATCAACTCCTACAAGCCCCCAAATAATTCCTCCTTAAACTTAGATCCTAATTGTGTATATTCTTCCTGAAGGAGCTCCTTGTCTACATTTTACTACTCCGAATTATCACTGTCAAGTTGTATTTTTGCACACTTTTCGTGCAAAAATACAGCTTGACAACAGGGATTTTTTTAGATTATGATAGAAACAGTATGACAAATATTTTTTGTCATACCAAATATTTTCCCGGAAAGGATTGACCGATATGAAAAAAATGTTCGCCGTTCTCACCGTTGTTCTGTCGCTCTGCGCTTGCCTTGCGCTTTCTGCCTTTGCCGATTCTGCCGAACCGGACGCAAACGCAGCGGACAGACCTGTTACTTTAGAGTACATTGGCGATTACGAAGTCGACGGAAATTAAATCTCTGTATGGGGCAACCGTCTGTGAGCGGCTTTGCTCTTTAAAATAGGGAAAGCGAAGGGGCTTGTTGTCTGTGAATTGCAGACAACAAGCCCTTTTCGGCTGCCTGAATCATCTTTACCTGTAAGGATTGTCTGATTTTTCGGGGACGCTTTTAATCTTCGGATACAGCTTTCATCCGTTACTGATAATGTTGGACAAAAAAAGCCAGAAAGTTCAAAGGACAAAGAATAAAATGACCGATCTGTATCAATCTGTCAAATGCTGAAAGATGAATTTCAGGTTTTTTCTCCGTTCCCAAATATCATCTATGCAGAAACCGAAAAAGCCAATCCCGGAAAATAAAAAGGTAAAGTGTGAAGGGAAGTAATCGGTACACATGATTAGCAGAATCATACATGATACTACAATCCACAATGAAAACAGCAGCTTGTCTTTCATGCGATTAAAGCTCCATTCCCAGTGTTTCGCGGGCATACTCCTTCACCTTTTGGGCAGCGCTGCCATTTTCCATCTCCTGATAAGAGTTGTAGGAGCGGGCAATCAGATCTCTGCTCTTTTCTTCCTGCCCAATGTCATGGTAACAGCAGCCTAAGTTGAGCAGCAGTCCGCCCAACATTCGGCACTTGTTGTACCGGATGCAGCACCGGCGTCCCTGCTCTGCCACCTCGATTGCCTCTTCATAGCGATGCTCCATTCCTAAATACTTCGAGTAATTGTACGCAATCAGCGGCAGGGCGACAGCGCGGATTTCTCCGTCCACGAAGTGGTTTTGCAGATAATTCATCACAAAACGGTACATGGCAATCGCCTTCGGGCGGTTTTCTTCCTCCGCATAGGTAATCGCAATTTGATTGAGGATTTTAATCTCTTCCTCCCCAAACAAAAAGCTGTTGATATCCTTGGTCCGAATTCCCGGCTCTGTTAATTCCAGCGACTGAATCAACATTTCCCTTTGGGTTGGGATATCATACGCCCGGTGTTCGCCGTTCTCTTCATAGCCCGCAGCAGCCCGCGCGCGCAGCAAAAACTGATTTGTAAAGCGGTCGTCTTCACTTGTGTTTTCTTCCAGTTTGCGGATTTTTTCTAACGCCCTGGAAAACCGCTTGTCGCAGTTGTCTGCCACAATTTCCTTTTTCATCTGAGCAATCTCAAAGTTTTCTTGGCTCATAAACACCTGAAATCTTTCCGAAGGCACGCCCAGACGCTCCAACAGTTTCAGTAAAATAACCTCGTCCGGAACCTGTCCCTTTTCAATGCGGGAAAGGGTGCTGCGGTCGCAAATACCGTTGGACAACTCTTCTTGTGTCCAGCCTTCTCCTTCTCGTTTTCTCCTGATGAAAAATCCTACTCCGTAGTTACCCATGGTTCAACACCTCCTGTCCCCATTATAACACAACTTTTTCCGCTATTCTATCCTACATTTTACACAAAAAACTCCTGCCGTTTTTGGGCAGGAGTTTCGGTGTTGTTGAATATTTTTTTATAAATATGAATTAGTTGATGCGGTTGCTGTCTTTCAGCACAACGTCGTGGCTGCCGCCCTCTACGATGGAAACGGAGGAAACCAAGGTGATTTTTGCCTTTTCCTGCAATTCCGGAATGGTCAGCGCGCCGCAGTTGCACATGGTAGAACGAACCTTGCTCAGCGACAGACCCACATTGTCTTTCAGCGAACCCGCATACGGAACATAGGAGTCAACGCCCTCTTCAAAGGACAGTTTCTTGTCGCCGCCCAGGTCATATCTCTGCCAGTTTCTTGCTCTTGCAGAGCCTTCGCCCCAGTACTCTTTCATATAATTGCCGTTGATGTTTACCTTGTTTGTCGGGCTTTCGTCAAAGCGCGCAAAGTATCTGCCCAGCATGATAAAGTCGGAGCCCATTGCCAAAGCCAGGGTCATGTGGTAGTCCTGAACAATGCCGCCGTCCGAGCAGATCGGAACATAGATGCCGGTTTCTTTAAAGTATTCGTCACGCGCTTTCGCTACTTCAATCACTGCGGTAGCCTGTCCGCGTCCGATACCTTTCTGCTCGCGGGTGATACAGATGGAACCGCCGCCGATACCTACTTTTACAAAGTCTGCGCCTGCTTTTGCCAGGAACAAAAATCCTTCTCTGTCAACCACGTTGCCTGCGCCCACCTTTACGGTGTCGCCGTATTTTGCGCGGATGAAATCAATGGTGCGTTTCTGCCACTCGGAAAAGCCTTCGGACGAGTCGATACACAGCACGTCTGCGCCTGCTTCTACCAAAGCCGGTACGCGTTCTTCATAGTCGCGGGTGTTGATACCTGCGCCCACAACATATCGTTTGTGCGCGTCAAGCAGTTCGTTGGCATTTTCTTTGTGAGAGGAGTAGTCTTTGCGGAATACAAAGTATTTCAATCTCTGGTTTTCGTCAACCAGCGGCAGGGAGTTGAGCTTGTGCTCCCAGATAATATCGTTGGCTTCTTTCAGAGAGGTGTCTGCGTCTGCCATAATCAGGTTTTCATATGGGGTCATAAATTCGGAAACCGGGGTGTCCGGGCTCATGCGGCTAACGCGGTAGTCACGGCTGGTAACGATACCTACCAGCTTGCCGGTTGCTGTGCCGTCTTCGGTAACCGCAACGGTGGAGTGACCGGTTTTTTCTTTCAGTTCCAGAATATCTTTCAGGGTTTTGTCCGGGCTGATGTTGGAATCGCTGGTAACAAAGCCTGCTTTATAGCTCTTTACGCGCGCTACCATCGCAGCCTCATCCTCGATGCTCTGCGAGCCGTAAATAAAGGAAATGCCGCCCTCTTTTGCCAGAGCGATTGCCATCTTGTCATCCGAAACCGACTGCATGATTGCGGATACCAGCGGAATGTTCATGGTAAGCGGACATTCTTCCTGACCCTTTTTAAACTTAACCAGCGGGGTTTTCAGGCTTACATTTGCCGGAATACATTCGGAAGAAGAATAACCCGGTACTAACAGATACTCACCAAAGGTATGGGATGGTTCATCAAAATAAAATGCCATAATTTCAACTCTCCTCGATCCATCATTTTTTGAAATTTGTTTGGAGCAAAGCCGCCGCCCTGCACAAAAGCGGCAGCCCCGCCCGCTGCTTGGTCTTTTATATTTCTAATTATGATACTATAACCGACCGACAATTTCAACCGTTCTCGGGATAAAATAGCAGTGTGAATAAAATTCCTCGCCCTATCTTCCCCTCATTATTGGAATATGCCAGAAATCCGTTGCCCAAAACCGTTTACTTCTGCGCGCAGGCGTCCACAAAAGCGCAGAAAATCTTCTCGGAAACGCTGTCCTCCAGTCCCAGATATTCCGGGTGCCACTGAACGCCCATCGCAAAGCGTTTTTTCGGGTGATATGCCGCCTCGATGATTCCGTCATCTGCGGTCGCCATGCCCCTCAGCGGTTCTGCCAGTTTTTTCACCGCCTGATGGTGCAGGGTGTTCACCCCAATCTGCTGCAATCCCTCGCTGAAGGTATACAGCGGGGTGTCGCGGATTACGTTTACCTTGTGGATTGGCTTGATATGCTCTTCCGGAGTATCGCGGCGGTGTTCGATATGTACGCTGCTTTTCAGCTGGGTGTTAATGTCCTGGTAAAGCGTTCCGCCCAGCACCACGTTCAGCGCCTGAAATCCGCGGCAAACGCCCAAAATCGGTTTATCCATCTCCAGCGCTGCCTGCATCAGCGGAATTTCCAGCGCGTCGCGCTCCTCTGCCAATTTGCCGCAGCATTCCAGCATTTCTTCCCCATAGATGCCCGGGTGAATGTCCGGACCGCCGCTGAACAGCACGCCGTCCACCCGCTCTAAAATCTCTTTTAAATCTGCCGGCTGAAAGGTGCCCTCGGTGTTGTTCAAAATAACCGGGATTCCCCCGCAGGCGCTGATTGCCTTAATAAATCGCGGCAGCGCATAGCAGAATTTCGATTCTTCCTTTTCGCTTTCTCCTGTTTTCGGAACGATTGCAATCACTGGCTTTTTCATAGCGTAAAACCTCCAAACAATGTGATAAACTTTTTTCGCGCCCCTTTGCGCACAACAATACAGGAAATCTCTTCCTATTTATAATACTATGATTTCTGTTCTTCGGCAACCTCTTTTTGCTGCTCCTCCTGCGGAATCTGCCGAATCAGATATAAAAAAACCGCCGCGACAAATTCCCGCCAAAAAGCGGAGATAAACACAAACTCTGTTAGGCTCCCCCCGCCGTTTAAAAAGCGTTCGATTCGCTCGCAGAACAGCAGGGTTAATAACGGACGCTCGTTTTTTTGCAGTTCTTTTCCCAACTTCATCAGCTCGCTTAAAGGCTGCGAAATCGGCTGAAGACTCAGCTTGTCTGCTCTGTCCCGAACTTCCCTTAAAAATTCCCCGAACTCATATGCCCGCTGCGGCTCCATGCCAAAAATCTCGCCCAGATATTCCGCCGCCGCTATCATCTGCCGCGACAGGGTAAACGAACGGTTTGCCGTATCGCGGGACCGCTTGCGAAATTCCCGCAGCATTCTGCGCATCAAAATGTGCTGCAACGTATTGGTAATCTGTGGCTCGCGCTGCCTTGCCTTTTGCAGAATCTCCTCTATTTTGCCATGCAGCGCCGAGGTGTAGAAAAAGGCGGTGTCCTTTTGAAAGCTGTACAGCTGTCCGTCCATCTCCCCAAAGGCTTTGAGCGCGTCTAAATATCCCAGCTGAATGTTGCGCGTTGCAAGCTCTCCCTCAAATTTTAAGAAAGAGCCCAACGGCCACAGGCTGCGAATTGTGGTAATTTTCTGCGCACCCGTTTTAATTCTGCGGCTGATTCCGATTGACTCCAAATCCACCGCGATAATCTCCTGCGCCCCTATTTCCAGCGCAAGATTTACCGGCATATTGTCATGGTATCCTCCGTCAATATACTTCTGCCCCGCTATTTCCTTTGCCTGAAACGCCGGAAAACACGCCGCCGATGCCAGCAAATATTCCCCCAGCATTTCCCGGGGAATATCCCGCTTTTTCAGCTCCAGCGGTTTTAAGGAAGGGTACTCCACCGTCACCAAAGCAAAATCTACCGGCGAGCTGCGAAACCGCTCCTCGTCAATCAGCGAGTACACAAACCGTTCCAGTGCGGAAATATTCGCGCCCCCCTTTTCCAGCGCCTCCCGCGCAAACAGGCGGGTCAGGCGGCGGTCGCTTAAATCGGTTTTATCCTCTATCATATCTCCCACTACGTCCTGAAAGGAAAGATTTTCCCATACGGACAGGGCTTTTTCATAATCCCCCTGCACCATCAGCGCGCCGTTTAACGCGCCGACCGAGGTTCCCGTCACCAGTTGGTATTCGATTCCCATCTCGCGCAGCGCCTTCCACACCCCGATTTGATATGCTCCGCGAGAACCTCCTCCTGCCAAAACCACAGCTGTCTTTGCCATCTTTATCACTCCTTGTTTCCTCTTTTTTTATTTTAACCGGGGTCAAACCCGTTACTGCATTGTCACCCGCAGCGCGGCAATCCGTTCTTCCACACCTGCCAGCGCCGCCAGCTGCTGCACGGTAGTCACTTCTCCCAGCATCTCCTGCCCAATCAGCAGCGCGGCGCAAAACTGGTCGGCTTCCCGCTCAAATTTTTCATGCACATACAGGGTATGCTCCATCATAAAAATCAGGTTATGCTGGCGGTGCAGCGCCATATGTCCCAGCTCGTGGGCGCACACCTGCCGCAGCATTTCTTCTTCCAGCAGCGCGTTCAGGTAGATAATGCGCCTGCCCTTGATGCTGACAGAAAAACCGCGCACGCTTTCCGGCAGCTCCTCTTTCACAATGGGAATCCCCATTCTCTCGCACAAAGCAAACGGGTCCGAGGTTTGATATTTTTGCACCAGCTCCTCTGCCTTTGTTTTTGCCAGCAACACTGTTTTTCATCCTTTCCTTGTATCGTTTCTTTCAAAAAATTCTTCCGAAAAATCTGCTTCCCTATTCTTCATTCATACCATAAATTCTACTGTTTTACAAGAAGTATTTTTATTTTTATCATTGTTTTGTAAGTTTTATACAAAAAATTCGCTTATCTTATGGAAGCCGAGTGCCTTGTAATCAATTTTAAAATATGATATATTTACAGTAAACACTTTATTTCTTTTCCCTTCCGGTAGGGCGGCGGCAGGGAAAAGCCTGATTTTGCACCTGTCTGATGCGGATTCAAGCAGTTGCAGCTTTACTTTTTCTGTATTTTTATGTAAGTTTAAGGAGGGTTTTATGAAAAAGCATCGTATCGTTTCTGTCACAGACCCAAACAGCAATCCAATCACCGTCATTGTGATGCTGGCTTGGCCTATCTTTTTGGAACAGGTTTTGGTTTCGCTGGTTCAGTCGGTGGATACCGCTATGGTCGGCTCGTTGGGCGCCAATGCAACCGCCGCGGTTTCCATCACCCAAAACCCAATCAACCTGATTAACTCGGTCATTCTGGCGCTCGGCGTCGGCTTCACCACCATGATTGCGCGGGCGGTGGGCGCAAAACAGTATGAGTACAGCCGCCTGCTGATTCGTCAGTCCATCGTTGTGGTCATCGGTCTGGGTATTCCGCTTTCCGCTTTGTGTTTCGCCCTTTCCCGCAAAATTCCAATCTGGATGGGGGCGGCTCCGGAAATTCTGGACGACGCGCAGACCTACATCCGCATCATCGCCTTTTCTATGCTGTTCCGCAGTTTGCTCATGGTACTCACTGCCATCTTCCGCGGCTTTGGCGACAGCCACACGCCGATGCTTGTCAACATCGGCATCAACCTGTTAAATGTTGTGGGCAACTTCTTCTTTATCTATCAAACCAGAGAAGTTACCGTATTCGGGCACAGCTTCACCGTTTGGGGCGCCGGAATGGGGGTCGGGGGCGCTGCCCTTTCCACCACTCTGTCCGGTATCCTCGGTTCGGTTGTTCTGCTGATTATCTGCTTTATGCCGCGCTCCGGTCCAATGCGTATCTTCTTAAACGAGAGCTTCCGCCCCAGCTGGGAAACGCTGCGCGAGGTGTCCCGCGTCAGCTTGCCTGTTATGTTTGAACGCTTCACCACCTCCGGCGCATTTGTTATGACTTCTGCCATCATCGCTTCGTTGGGAACCGTTTCCATCGCGGCAAACTCGCTTGCCGGTCAGGCAGAATCGCTCAGCTTTATGCCGGGCTTTGCATTCGGAACCGCCGCCACCACGCTGGTCGGTCAGTCTTTGGGCGCCGGCAACGAACATCTTGCCCGAAAATATGTTAAGCTCTCCTGTATCATCGGCTCGGTGGTCATGTTCTTTATGAGCTGCGTGCTGTTCTTCGGGGCAGATGCAATCATCTCCATCTTTACCCCCGACCAACGGGTTATCGAGCTGGGCGGCAAACTGCTGCGCATCCTTGCCTTCATTCAGGTACCGCAGATGTTGGCGATGGTTTATTCCGGCGCGCTGCGCGGCGCGGGAGATACCAAAAGCCCGTTTGTCATCACCCTGTTTTCCATGTGGGGAATCCGTATTCTCGGCTCGGTGATTGTGGTAAAACTCCTTCACAAAGAGCTGCCGTGGGTCTGCGCTGCGATGTGTACCGACAACATTGTCCGCTTTTTCCTCTATCTTTGGAAATATCGTCAGGGCAAATGGGTATCCGCCGCTTCCCCTGCCCGTTCCGAGAAAAAAGACTCCGAACCGCAGCAGGCTGCAAACAATGCCGATTAAAACAAAACTTCTTACAGCGAAGCCGCTTTGGCTTCGCTGTTTTTTTATTCGGAAAAATCCTCGTCCAAGCTTTCGGAATCAGAAAAAGACTCGGCAGACAGCACCTTTACCGAAAGCTCGATAACCTCCGCAATCCGTTCCAGCTCCTTGCGGTTCAGCGGCTTTCCGTTAAACATCAGCGTATCGTTGGCTAACAGTCTGCTCTTAATCTCGCTGATGATTTCCTCCAAATCCTCGTCCGACTGCTGTTCCTCCTCGTCCTGTGAAAGCAGGTAGTCCACCGATACGTTCAGCACCTTGCCCATGCGGTACAGTATATCCTGGTCCGGCTTTCTTCTTCCCTGCTCATACATTCCCACCGTGCTTGCCGAAACATTCAGCTTTTCCGCAAGCTCCTGCTGAGTATATCCCCGCTCTTTGCGCAGGCGTTTGAGCTTTTCTGAAAACATAATTTGTTCCTCCCAGATGTTCTTTTCATCCTTATTATAACACATATCGTGTAAAAATCAAGTAAAATTTCCCGCAAAATGTGTGATTATTGCATTGACTCCACACATTTCGTGTGGTATAGTGGGCATACAGACAAAAAACTCAGACAGAAAGGACGTTCGTTTATGAGAAACACCACCCCTGTACAGATTATGGACTGTTACCCCGATTTGCTTGGCTGCTTTCAGGGAAGAAGCAACTGCCGACAGCGCGAAGAATACCGAAAATTTTTGTACCGCGCCATCAAAACCCAGCTGACCCAGCGCCAGACCCAGCTGATTGTCATGCGCTATTTTCGCTCAATGAGCATCAGTGAAATTTCCGAGGAGCTTCACCTGAATAAATCGACCGTTTCCCGCACCTTAAACCGCGCGCTGGACCGTTTGACCGACCTTGCCCGCCTGTATTTCCATCTGGAAAAATAAGGGTAAAACGCAGAAAAAGCAGGCAATCTGCCTGCTTAAATCCTTGCTGCAAAGTAGAGCAGCAGCGCTGCCTGCGCCAAAATAATCGCAGGAACACCCACTACAAAGTACCAATGCTTTGTTTTATGCCGAAAGGTAAACATTCCCAAATATAATCCGATGCTGCCGCCTGCCGCCGCAAGCAAAAACAGCACCTTTTCGGGAACTCTGCGGTTTTGACGCTGCGCTGCAAACTTGTCGACTCCGCACACAATAAAGGTAACGACGCTCAAAACAGCAATCCAGCCCAACAGGATTTTCTGCGCCATAGCCTTCCTCCTTTTTTCTTTTCTTTTTTCGCTTATTCAAACAAACGGGCAATCGCTTCGGCAGCGTTTTTGGCGTCTTGCCGACCGTTTTCATACGCTGCCTGAATCTTCTGCGTGTCCCGCTCCATTCGTTTTAACTTCATCGGCTCGCTTGGCTGAATGATAACCGCCTTGCCCTGCCGTTCCATCTCGTAAGCAAGCGCAAGGCTTTCATTGTATCGCAAATGCCGTTCTTCCATCGCGCGGCACAGCTGCGGATATTGCCTGTATCTTTGCCGAATCAGCGGCATCAGACGGTTCGGCTTTTTCAGATAACCGCGGTTTCTGGTTAAAACAATCACCTGTTTTTCCCAACCGTCTGCGCGCGCCTTTGCCACCGGAATTGAATCGGCAATTCCGCCGTCCAAAAATTTCCGCCCGTCAATCTCCTGCATGGGGGAAAGCAGCGGCATCGAGCTGGAGGCAATCGTTGCGCGAATCACATCGTCGCCACCTTTTTTAGAAAACCACCGGCAGTTTCCGTCCTCGCAGTCGGTTGCTCCGACAGCCAAATCCATCGGGGAAGAAAACAGGGTATCATAGGAATACGGAATGTATTTTTCGGGGATTTCATAAAAAGAAAAGTCCCAGTTAAAAAACGAACCTTTCTTCAGCAGCTGACCCATTCCCATATAGCGGGGATCGCCGCAATATTCCTTTGCAATGCGGATATACCGCCCCAAATCCTGCGAAAGGTAGTTTAACGCGTTGCACGCGCCTGCCGAAATGCCGTAAACCTGCGAAAACATCAGCCCGTTTTGAATAAAGAAATCCAAAACGCCCGCAGTGTAAACTCCGCGGAATCCGCCGCCTTCCAAAATTAAAGCTCCCTGATTCAAAGCCGTTCCCCTTTCTGCCTGTTATTTTCCTGCCAAAAAGCTCAAACCGATAATCTGCGGACCGCTGTTGATTGAAATCGCCGCGCCGATTTTGAACACACCGACCGGAGGATAGCCCGCGATTTTTTCACACATTTTGATAAGTTCCGGGCAAGTTTCCGTTTCCCGGGCAATCAATAACAGATACGGCTCCTGTTCCGCGCTTTTCTGCTGCTCAAACAGTTTTGCGATACCGGATAAAATTGCCGCGTTGCCGCGCACCTTGTCCACCACGCTGGTGGTTCCCGTTGCGCTGATAATCGGGCGCAGACCGATCATCTCCCCGACAAAAGCGGCAGTACAGCTGACCCGTCCCGATTTCTTGACATATTTTAAGGTAAAGGGACTGAAATAAATTCTGACCCGCTCCAGATAATCCCGAATATAGGCAAGGATTTCTTCAAAACTCTCTCCCTGCATCGCCTTGCGGCAAGCCTGAATCAGCGGATAACCGTATCCCATCGAATAGCAGTTGGAGTCAATCACTTCGATTTGAGCGGCGTTCGGATGTTCCTCCAAAAACGCTTCTTTTGCCATCAGCGCAGAATGATACATCGAAGAAGCTCCCGAATAGATGGTGACTGCTATGATGTGGGTGTAACCTTCTTTCACCGCCTGCTCATACTTTTCCTGAAAGGTGACGGACGGAATGTGCGAGGTGGAAGGAATTTCCCGACAGGATTCCACCATATCGTAAAACTGTTCGGGGGTAAAGCTTTCCCTTTCAAAGTATCCCTTACCGTCTACCGTAACGGGAATCGGCAGGATACACAGGTTGCTCAGTTCCTGTTCGTCCTTTGCGGGAATATCGCAGGCGGAATCGGTGATAAAATATATTTTTTCCTGGCTCATAATTTCTCCTTTTTTCTGTCTTATTCAACGTCTTCCCAGCGGAAACGATGCAGCTGACCTTCGTTTTGCAGCTCGGGGAATCCCCACTGGCGCAGCGTTTCATAGGTTGCAATCGCGACGGTGTTGGATAAATTTAAACTGCGCACCGGTCCTATCATCGGCAGGCGCAGACAGTTTTCGGGGTGCTGCATCAGGATTTCTTCCCGAATACCGGCGTCCTCTCTGCCAAAAATCAGATAGCAGTCATCGGGATATTCCTGCTCGGAGTAAACCTTTCTGCCCTTTGTGGTAAAAAAGTAGAGCGCATCATTTCGGTGCTTTTCCAAAAAGTCGGCAGTAGAATCATAATAGGTAATATCCAGAAAATGCCAATAGTCTAAACCCGCGCGCTTTAACTTTTTATCGTCAACGGAAAATCCCATCGGTCCGACCAGATGCAGCCTTGCGCCCGTGCAGGCGCAGGTACGGGCGATATTTCCGGTATTTTGCGGGATTTGAGGCTCAAACAGGACAATATTTAATCTTTTTTGTTGTTCGCTCAAAACAAGTCCTCCCCTGGAAATAGTATAGAATACAACATAAAATCATATTTCATTCTATATTTTTTGTAACAACTGTTATACTTTATATATTAGTCAATCTTCTGTGATTTGTCAACCTAAAGATAGCGCGCGGTTTAAAAGACTTTTATTTTTGTAAACATCAATCCTATATATCAAATTTATTCTAAACAAAAAACAACCAAAGTTGTCTACTTGACGTAAAGCAACTTTGGTTGTATAATGATATCAAAAGAATGGCTCCGCGTGCTAGGCGGCGGTCATTCCCAAATAGTTTATGATAATCGAGGAAACGCCGCCCCTTACACAGGGGTGGTTATTTCTTTACCGGTTTTTTAAGTAATTTAAAATACCAAAGATAACCACTGCTAACAATTCTAAAAGTTGTAAAACTTCGGAAGTTGTCATAGTAGCCACCCCCTTTTATGCACTTTCGTGCAGAGGGAATAACCGTGCCATTCTTTCGATAAAAGTACTATATCATAATTTAAAAAAATTGTAAAGATTTGTCGAAGTTTATCCATTATAAAGCTGCCTGATTGGGCGGCTTTTTTTATGCGGGGCACAACTCCATAAGGAGAGCGCGGGCAGTCCCCGTATAACAGAAGATTCCCTGCTTTGCTCTTCAAACTTTTTTCAATTTTTATGATGGATTTCGACACAATCTGTCGGTATACTCATTGGTATTATGGTTGTCTGTTTTTTCCTTTCGCCCGTCGGCAGGTGGATTTTTGTGCGAAAGTGTGCTACACTGGAACAGACAGAAGATTGTCGGAATAAGATAGATTTTGTAAATGACCGCTCGCGGTTTTACTGATTTTATAAAGATAGGAAGGAAAAGCAAAATGGGGCAGTTGACCAATACCGAAAAGATGTTAAATGATGTTACCAAGCTGCAATCTCCCCGCAGCCTGATGGAAACGTTTACCGGAATCGAACAGAACATGGCATTGTATGAATCGGGGATTCAGGAAATCCGCACCAAACTGGAAATCCTGCAAAGAGATGCGCGCTTTGGGGATAAACATAACCCGATTGAATCAATTAAAAGCCGTATCAAACGCCCGATGAGCATCATTGAAAAGATGTACCGCAAGGGTTTCCCCATCTCGGTACAGTCGATGAAGGATAACCTCAACGATATTGCGGGAATCCGCGTAATCTGTCCGTTTATCGAGGATATTTACACCGTCGCGGATATGCTGATTCGCCAAGATGACCTGACGCTGATTACGCAAAAGGATTATATCAAAAATCCAAAACCGAACGGCTACCGCAGCTATCATCTGGTTTTGGAAGTTCCGGTTTTTCTTTCCGACGGAAAAGAACCGGTTCGCGTTGAAGTGCAGCTGAGAACCATCGCGATGGACTTTTGGGCAAGTTTAGAGCATCAAATCCACTATAAATCCAGCCATGAAGTTCCCGACTGCGTGGTGGACGAATTGAAGGAATGTGCGGAAATCATCGCCCACACCGAC
Source organism: uncultured Oscillospiraceae bacterium (assembly GCA_905197685.1). Lineage (GTDB taxonomy): Bacteria > Bacillota > Clostridia > Oscillospirales > Ruminococcaceae > Negativibacillus. The sequence goes on from CAJJZS010000011.1 coordinate 35,388, forward strand.
GAAAGAATGCAGCGTCTTTCCAAACAAATTCGCTGTATCAGCGACCCGCAGGAGTCTGTCTTAAAAAAATAAAGCGCCGCAAGACGGCAGAAAAGAATTGTAATTTACCGACGGATTGGGTATAATGAAATTACAGAATCCTGCCTGCGCCTTTGGGCAGAATCCGCTGAAAAAAGACAAAACAAAAAGGAGTGTGCTTCATGAAAAAAAGCGTAGTGATTTCTCTGATTGCGCTGGGCGTTTCGGTAATCGGTCTGATTATCGCGCTTGCCGCATGGGTTCAGAAAAAACGGGACTTAATCTGTGACGATTTTGACGATGACCTCTTAACCGATGACGAAGAGGACGAATATATTGCCTCGCAATATGCGCAGCCGTCGCAGCCGGATTATGATAATCTTTCCGAAGCAGACGACGAACCGGTTGGACTTTCCCTTGAGGATGAAGAATAATTGGGACCGAATACCTCTCCGACAGCAAAGCGCGGGGAGGTATTTTACTTTTTTTAAAAATATTTTTAAAAAGGGGTTGCTTTTTTCAATAGAATATGTTATTATAATTAAGCACTAAAAAATATATCGCGGGATGGAGCAGTTTGGTAGCTCGTCGGGCTCATAACCCGAAGGTCGTTGGTTCAAATCCGGCTCCCGCAACCAGTTAAGACTCATCGTCAATAGACGGTGAGTCTTTTTTTGTTTGTTTTCATGATTATTCCAAATAACAGCAGAGGGAACAAAAAGGGTTACAAATATTGCTGTTGGGCATTTGGAAAATATTTGCTTTTTATTTATTTTTTATTATCAATGTTGACACAAAATTTTTTATCTGTTATTATTTAGATATACAAGTTAATCTGGTTTTTGTGCGTTTTTTTATCCGTTCAAAGTTATACTATTTTAGAAATTAGAAAAAGCCACTGACCGATAACATTTTTCTGTAAAAAATCCTAAGGAGGATATAATAATGAACAAAACAGCAACAAAGATGCTGGCTCTGTGTGCAGCTGCTATGATGACTCTGACTGCTTGCACCGGTAATGCACCTGCTACCGAAGAAGAAAAACCAAACGATGCAGCTTCTGCCGAATCTGAAAACAAAGGCGAAGCAGCAGACAAAGAAGGCGATGACAAAGCGGTTGATGTTTCTGATGTTGTCGGCAAACATGAAATCACCGATTTGGTACTTCCAAAACTGGCTCAGAATGAATTGACTACCTTCAACATTCTGCACAGCGAAACCAACGAAGACTTTGAAGTTCTCTTCAACCTCGTTGAAGGTCTTCTGGAAAAAGACAGCCTTGATAAACGTCATCCATGTATCGCTACCGAATGGGGTTCCGAAGACGGCGGTCTTAACTGGACCTTCAAACTCCGCAACGATGTAAAATGGGTTGACATGAACGGCAACATTAAAGCTGACTGCGTTGCAGACGACTTCCTGACTGCTCTTGAATGGACTCTTAACTTCCACAAAAACGATTCTGTCGGAACCTCTATGCCTTGCCAGATGATCAAAGGCGCACAGGAATACTACGATTACACCAAGAGCCTGTCCAAAGAAGACGCTTATGCTCTCACTGCCGGTGAAGGCTCCAAATTCCGTGAAATGGTTGGCGTTGAAGCTCCGGATGCTTACACCCTGCATTACACCTGCACCTCTGAAAAACCTTACTTTGATTCTCTGATGTCTTACACTACCGGTATGCCAATGTCTCAGGCTATGATCGATGAACTGGGCGGCGTTGACGGCGTTCGTGCAATGAACAACGAAAATATGTGGTACAACAGCTGCTACACCATGACCTCTTATTTGCAGGGCAACGAAAAAGTTCTCACCAAAAACCCTGAATACTGGGACAAAGACTGCTTCCTGTTCGATACTGTTACCTTAAAAATGGTAGAGTCTAACGATGTTGCTTACCAGCTGTATCAGTCCGGTGAGGTTGACTACGTAAAACTCGGCGAATCTATGGTTAAAACAATCAGCGAAAATCCAAACCATGAATTCCATGACTACCTGGTTCCGGACGTTCCGGCTGCTTACTCCAACCAGTTCCATTGGAACTATGACAAACATCTGGAAGACGGTTCCGAAGATGTAAACTGGAACAAAGCAATCGCTAACGAAAACTTCCGTAAAGCAATGTACTACGGTCTGGATCTTACCGACTACCTCCGCCGTCAAAACACCCTTGACCCGCTCTCCTGCCAGAACGATACCTTCACCTGCGATCGTTTGAGCTACACTTCCGACGGCAGAGATTATACCGATTTGGTAAAAGAAAAAATCAAACTGCCGGCAGAACCAAAAGTAGAAGGCAAACCAACCCGTTTTGACCCTGAAAAAGGACAGGAATACAAGGCAAAAGCTATGGAAGAACTGACTGCTCAGGGCGTTACCTTCCCGGTTGAACTGGATTGGTACGTTAAAGGCGGTAACCAGCAAGAACTTGATATGGCAACCGTTCTTCAGACTGTATTCAAAAACTCCCTTGGTGATGACTTTATCACTGTAAAAGTTAACCAGTACGTATCCAGTATGAATCAGGAAGTTCGTACTCCTAAACTCCAGTCTGTTCAGACCAGCGGTTGGGGCGCAGACTACAGCGACCCGGAAAACTACCTCACTCAGATGGTAAACGACAGCGATGCTGCATGGTATGCAACTTCTTTTGAAAACATCAAGGATCTCCCGGAAAAAGATTACAACAAAGAACTGATTGCACAGTTCACCGAATTTACCAGACTGGTAAACGAAGCTGTTGCCATCACCAAAGATATGGATGCGCGTTATGATGCTCTTGCAACCGCAGAAGCTTACCTGCTTGAGCATGCTCTCGTAATGCCTTCCAGCACCACTTCTTCTTTCGCACTGAGCCGCTTTAACACTCAGGGTGAATGGGCAAAAGAGAAAATCAAAAACTTTGAAACCTGCAAAGACGGCTACACCTACGAAGAAATGCAGGCTGTTATAGAATCAAGAAAAGCAAAATAATTGATTTTCCTTTCGTTTGAGAGCCGTGCTGTTTCGGAAAGCAGGATAGCGCTGCTCTCTCCTATCTGCAACATCTGTAATAAAAGAAGCTGTTCCTATTTTGGGGGCAGCTTCTTTATTATATCTCCGGATAAATCCCCTTCCTCAGCAACAAAACAACACTTATGTTTACAGCGGTATACTGAAATTGTAGCAGTGGTGTTTTATTGACCTCACGTCATAAAGATGTTTGAGCGAAGAATCAGTCGGGGACGCACCCGCTTATCCGATAGGATTTATAAATAAAAAAACAGATACGAAAATATTGTCTTACCCCATTTTAACAGTCAAAAAAATCCCCCTGAACACGAATGATGTTTCGCAGATTCAGGGAGATTTTATCTTTTAGTCCGGAATGTCGCCGACGCCGTTGAGAATCAATCTCGGGCGGTACGGGAAGAGTTTCACTGTTTCGCGGGTGGAAACACCGGACAGCACAAGGGCGGTATCCAAACCACTTTCGATGCCGGCAACGATGTCGGTATCCATACGGTCACCAATCATGACCGCCTCGCGGGAGTGAACGCCCAGCATATTTAATCCGGTACGCATCATCAGCGGATTTGGTTTGCCGATGTAGTACGCTTCCTTTCCGGTTACCAGTTCAATCGGTTTTACAAACGCGCGGCAGGCAGGCATGATTCCCTGCTCGGTCGGACCGGTGAGGTCATAGTTTGTACCGATCAAACGCGCGCCGTTCTGCACATGCTGAACGGCTTTGCAGATGTTGTCATAGTTATAGCTGGAGGATTCCCCAATGACAACATAGTCGGGAGCAGTATCGTCTAAGGTAATTCCTTTTTCATACAAAGCATTGTACAGTCCCGGTTCTCCGATGACAAAAACGTGCGCGTTCGGACTTTGACGGGAGATAAATTCGGCTGTGGCAAGGGCGCTGGTATAAAAGTGGCGTTCGTCCACCTCCAAACCCATGCGGGCAAGTTTTTCCTGCAATTCTTTCGGTGTTTTGCCGCTGTTATTGGTCAAAAACAAAAACTGTTTGTTTTCCCGATACAGCCATTCGACAAATTCCTTAACACCGGGTAAAATTCTGTTTCCGTGGTAGATAACTCCATCCATATCGCAGATGAAGCCTTTTGCGCTGCGAAGCTGTTCCATAAGTAGCTTCTCCTTTCCTGATTCTCTTTCTTTTTCCCTTTTATTGTAACATGGGTTTTGGAGGAATGCAATTTCATAATCTGTGAAAAAGATAAGGATTTATGCAAGAACAGATGATTCTTTTTTGAAGAAAAGCAAAAGTTTCCGACGCAATTTCTTTTTGAATAATATCATCCAATCTGTAATCATTGTAAATCTTTCTATGGGGCGTCCGCTTTTTTTATGCGGCGTACAGTTCTGTCTAATTCAAGTTTTTATTGAATTTCATCGCAAAACATGATATGATGAAAAAAATAGAAAAGGGGCGTTTTTCGTTTATCTTCGCCGTATCGCCCCTGCCCTTTACCCCCCAAAAGAAAGGAACTGTTACATGAAAAGAGTAGATAAAATCAATTATTATCTGGATATTGCCCAGACTGTTGCCGCAAGAGGAACCTGTCTGCGGCGTAATTTCGGCGCAATTATCGTAAAAAATGACGAGATTATCTCGACCGGCTATGTCGGCGCACCCAGAGGCAGACAAAATTGCTGTGATTTAGGCTACTGTACCCGCGAAAAACTCCATGTTCCCCGCGGAGAACGCTATGAGCTGTGCCGCTCGGTTCATGCAGAGGCAAACGCAATCATCAGCGCGCCCCGCTCCGAAATGATTGGAAGCACTTTGTATCTGGTCGGTTTGGAGTACAAGGACGGCAGCTATGTAGAAAATGCCAATCCTTGCGCGATGTGCAAGCGTCTGATTATCAATGCGGGAATTGAAAAGGTGATTGTCCGCGACACCAAAGACACCTATCGTCTGATTGACGTTTATGAGGAGTGGGGCAATCAGGACGCTTCGATGGAGCAGATTGGATATTAACGGAAAACGGGAGCGAATGAAAAATATTCGCTCCCTCTTTTTATTTCCTGGGAAATGTTTTTTCTTTCTTTATGATTATTTTCTATATCTTTTATCAATTTCATCTTATCCGATTCTTTTACAAAAATCAATTCACTTTTTATACAAGAAAAACTCCGCTTTTTCGGCAGTTATTTCCCATTTCCCGACATTTCCCGGGAAATAGTTTCTGTCGCAAATACCGCCCCTTGACGAAAGCGCGGGGGCAGTGTATAGTGATAGAAAGAGAAATTTTTGTATCGGAGGGAAAGCTCATGTTCGTTACCTCAAAAATCCGTAAAATGCTGTGCGCTTTCTGCGCTGTCATTCTGTTTGTTCCCATCGTACAGCTGTCTGCAAGCGCGGCAGAGATTACCCAACTCGGACACCCCAAAAAGATGTTGTTGGGCGAACCGGTTGCGCTAAATCGCTTCTGCGATGAGAAAGGTTCACCCGTTTCCATTCAGCCAAAGGAAGGACAGTACACCCTGCTGACCTACTGGGCAAGCTGGTGTCCCGACTGCAGGGAAGAATTTTCCTACTTGCCAAAGCTCAAGGAGGTACTCAAAGAATACCCGAATGTCCAATGGTATCTGGTAAACCGCACCGACGGGGAGCGGGAAACACTACAAACCGCCGCTGCCTTTATCAAGAAAAAACAAATCGGTCTTCCTGTTGTCTACGATAAAGACCTTCGGTTTTCCGATTCGGTCGGCATTGTGCAGATTCCCACCACGATTTTACTTGACCCGCAGGGCAGGGCGGTTATCTGCTATCCGAATATCATCAAATCACAGGGACATCTGCAGGCGATGCTCGACTATGCTGTGAAAGGAGCGGACAGTGCTACCTATTCTTATGTCAGCAATTCTTTGCTTAACAAGGACGGCTCGGTCGCTTCTGCTCCCGCAGGCTCTCCTGCGCAGTCAATGCTTGCCGAATATGCGGCTCTCAGCTTGAATCCGGAGCTGCTTCAGCTGCAAAAATCCCGTCTTTCCGCCTACAACGGCACAACCGGCGACCTCGGAAACGATTTACAGATGCTGCGCGTCCTTTCTGCGTGGAAAGGTTATGAAACGGACAGTCTGAAATTAAAGCAGAAAATTTCCCAACAATATTTCCCGGGAAATCAATGGAGCAAAACGGTTGCGCTCAGCGACCTTGATTTGGGCGCGTTGGAGCTTCTGGGAAACAAACAGATTTCCGAAACTGCTCTGCAAATCGTTCAAAAGGGTTATATCAGCCCCGACTTCCCGCTGTACCAAAGCGAATACAACACCGAGAAAAAGCAATATTCGGACAGCAGCATTGATATGTTTGACTCACTGATGACCGTGTATCACTTAGCGCAACAAGGAAAAGTAAAGAAGCAAACGATTGACTGGCTGCGAAAGACGGTTGAAACCACCGGAATCAAGGCTCGATATGACCAAAACGGAAAGCCGCTTGCGCGTTACAACTACGAAACTCCCGGCTTATACGCCTTAACCGGTCTGATTGCATTGGAGTGCGGGGAACAGTCTTTGCTGACCGACTCCCTGATTCGCATGGAAAACAGCCGCGTATTTGACAGCGCAAGCAAACAGAACGGCAGCTTTTCCGCGAAAGGTGATGACCCTGCACTGGAGCAAATCCTGCCGCTTGTTCTCTACGCAAAGATGCAGCAGAAATAATTCTGTTCTGATAAAAACACAAAACCGTCGAGAGTGTTTTACCGCAAACATTCCCGACGGTTTTTCATTTTACATCATTTTGTCCGAAAGATTGGAAACTACGGCGTCACGCAAAAATTCAGCGCAGCCGCAAAGGTTTCTGTCATAATATTCGGTAAATCTTGGGTCGGCAACATACATCTGTACCAATCCCAGATGCGCTTGTTTGCTGTATTGATTCCAACTGAAAGAAAGCCATTTGCGGTGCAGTTCGTAAAGCTGTTTTCCTAAATTTCCCGCAGGGTCGGCAGATTCCCGTACTGCCTGCTCTGCCAAAGATCGAATTTCTTCCTCCAATTCCTTCATCTCTTGATATTCCTCCTGCTTTAAGGAAAGGAAACGGTCTTTACTTTCTTTTACCGTATCTTCTCCGTACTTTTCCCGCAGTTCGCTTCCGTATTTTTGCTCATTCTCCTGCCATTTTTCCTGTTTAAAGCCTTCAAATTTTTTCCAATCCTGCATTTCGATTCCTCCCTGTTCACTTTGAATGGTCTGCTGCACCGTTTGAATCAGCCGCTGCAAGCGTTCTTCTTCCTTACGCAAACGGATCAAATGTTCTGTCAGAATCTGCCTCCGCTGCTGTTCGTTTTTGCTGAGCAGCGGAGGAATTTCTTTGAGTGCAATCCCCATATCTCGATAGAGAAGAATCTCCTGCAAACGCTTTACCTCTTCTTCCCCATACAACCGATAGCCGTTTTCGCTGCGTTTTTGGGGAGAAAGCAGATTCATCTTGTCATACCAGCGCAGTGTTCGCGGGGTAATTCCCGCCAGTTTCGCTAACTGATGAACGGTATATTCCATCTAAATTCACCTCCCGACTTTTATCATAAGCGATGACGCTGCGTCAATGTCAAGTAAAATTTTTCTTTTATTTGGACTTTTCAGTCTAAAAAGCAAGATATATTTCCCGGGAAATATATCCTGCTTGATAATATAAAACAGTTCAATAAAAAACAACCAAAGTTCTCCACTTAACGCAAAGTAACTTTGGTTGTATAACCATATCACAGTCTTTTTAATCCCGCTCTATGCTTATCGGTTGTACTCGGTATCTTTTGGATTTAATTCATCGGGATTTTCAGGATAGAATTTTTTGTTGTAATACCCCTGAGCCAGATAAACCGGCGCAAGCGGATTGTGACCGGTTACTCGATCTTTCACTGCCAAAACGGTAATCGGCGCTTCGGAATACTTCATAAACAGCGTATCATGTCCGACACATAAACCGACCAACAGATTAAACTCGGTCTTTTGTTCGTTCATCAGCAGCGCCTGCCCAATCGGATTGCACATACTTTCGGTTTTGCAGTTTCCTCTTACCGCCTGTTCATCGGTTAATCCCAGAAAATCTTTGGTGATCGCGCCGTTCTTGCAGAGAACAGACACTACTTCAAATCCGTTGTACTCCAAAATATTGACAATTTCCTGCGTTTCTTTAAACAAGCCGATGCAGAACGCAACGCCGATTTTATGATAGCCTCCGCGGTGCAAAAACTTAATCGTTTCAATCAGACGGGTATCCTGACAGTAGCCGCCCGCTTCGGTCAACGCTGCACAAAACGCAATTCGATGATTTTCCGGCTGCTGATAAAGCTGTTTTGCTTCTTCCTGAATCTCCCGATTTTTGCTCGGACATTCGGGTAATGTTTTTTCCATATCCTGAATTTTACAACCCTTTTGGAAACACTTCGCGCAAGTATACATTTTGAAATCCTCCCTTGCTTTCTATCCCTGCCTGCCAAAGAATGATGCGGCGCAGGGTATTTTTTAACTTTTTTCTGCTGTCTTCATTATACCGCAATCACCCGAAAAGTCCAGAGCAAACCCTCTTTCTGCATATCCTTTTTTTATTTTGCATAAGTTTTTTATCAAACGAACGGTTCAGGAGGGATGTGCTTATGCTCCAACAAATATTGGATTCTGCGGTCAGCTTGCTGTGGGGCAGGGGAACGGTTCTGCTCACCCTGCTGTGCGGCATCTATTTTACCGTTGCTACCGGATTTTTGCCCATTTTTAAAATTTCTTCTGTCTTTCAAAAGACGGTCGGCTCTCTGTTTTCCAAGCCGAAATCAAGCGGAATCTCTCCCTTTGCCGCAGTCAGCGCCGCGCTTGGGGGAACAATGGGGGTCGGAAATATCATCGGAGTGGGCGCCGCTTTTCTGATTGGCGGCGCGGGCAGCATCTTCTGGATGTGGGTAGGCGCCTTCTTTGGAATGATGACAAAATATGCGGAGGTTCTGCTCGCCGTTCTGTATCGGGAGCGCGACCCCGATTCCCGCTCCTTTCGCGGCGGTCCGATGTACTATATGTCAAAGGGAATTTCCGGTCGTCCGGGAAGATTTCTTGCCGCAGCATTCTGCATCATCTGCGCTCTTTCCTGCCTTACCGGCGGCAGCATGACCCAAACCAACGCGATTGCCTGCGCCCTTTCCGAAAGTTTTTCTGTTTCCGCTTCGCTGTGCGCCATTACCCTAACCGCCGTATGCGCCTGGGTTTTGTGTGGAGGATGCGACCGTGCAGTGCGGCTGTGTTCCGCTTTGGTTCCCTTTATGTCCGTATTCTACCTGGCAGGCTGTTTTGTGATTATCCTTCACTTTCGGGAAAATCTGTCCGCCGCCTTTCATCAAATCTTTTCTCAGGCATTCGGACAGGGTCAGCTGCTTAGCAAAGCTGCCGGAATTTCCTCGGGGTTCTTTGTTTCGGTGCGGGTAGGTATTTCCCGGGGAATTTTTACCCACGAAGCGGGACTGGGCAGCGCATCCATCGCTCACGCTTGCAGCGACAATTCCCCGGTAGAACAAGGGTTTTGGGGTATCTTTGAGGTATTCTGCGACACTCTGCTTGTCTGCACTGCTACCGCCCTTGCCATTTTGTGCAGCGGCGTTCCCTTTTCTCCCGATTCTGCCAAAGACGCCTTTGTTTTGGTGATGGGCAAAGCGGGCGGACAATTTTTGTCCCTGTCGATTGCGCTGTTTGCTTTCGCCTCGGTTATCAGCTTTTGCCTGTATGGACAGCGCTGTATTGAATTCTTGTTTCCAAACAGCAAACGGGCAATCGCCTGCTACCGATTTCTGTTTTTGCTTGGCTGCGCTGCCGGCTGTTTTTCCCGTCTGCCGTTTGTCCTTTCTCTGTCCGATTTTTGGAACGCCTGTCTGCTGTTTCCAAACCTTACCGCCCTGTTTCTGCTTTCCCCAAAAGTAATCGCCCTGACAAAAGAGTATTTTCAAAAAGGAAGGAGCTTTTCATGTTCATCTGTTCGCTCAAACCAAAAGAAATCTTCTCAAAGGCGCTGCTGCTTGCCCTCGCGGCAATTCTTCTGATTGTTTCCGTCCACCTTTTTTCTTCGTTCCGCTCCGACTCTGCCGACCCTCCGGTTATCTCCCAAACACACGAACGAAATGTGCCGGATAATGCCGCCCGCATCTCCTTTTTAAAGAGCTTTGGCTGGGAAGTGTCCGCCGAACCGATTGAAACGGTTGATGTTGTCATTCCCCAAACTTTCGGTAAAGTCTATCAAAATTACAATGAGATTCAAACCGCTCAGGGTTTTGACCTGAGCAAATACCGCGGCAAACAGGTAAAGCGATATACCTATGCCGTTCTCAACTACCCCAGCCAAAAGGAATATATCCGCGCAAACCTTCTGGTTTTTGAAAATCAAGTTATTGCAGGCGATGTCTGCTCGGTTTATGCGGAAAACGGATTCATGCACGGATTTGCTTATCCGCAAAAAGAGGAGGAGTCTTAACACTCCCCCTCTTTTTTTTGATAAAACTCCCGCACGGTAACTTCCTCTTTCCAACGCAGCGTTTTCTGCAACAGGTCGGAAGATTCCCAGCTGTCCTCCGGCTCCTTTGCGGAAAGGTCAATCAATCTGCTTCCCTGTTTATCGGCATAGTGAACCGTCTGCGCCGTCCCGCTTCTCATCGAATGAATCAGATAATACGCGCAGACGCAGCTGTGGTCTACCATATAATAGTTTCTTTTTTTCATACAGTCCGGCGTGTATTGTTTGCTGACATAATCCACCCGATCCGCGTGTTCCTTAATCTGCTCGTACAACGCCTTGTCCTCCTTGCTCCACCGCTCGTGCTGCTCGGGGCAGGGAAGGGCAAGATAAAGGCGAATCTGCGGAAAATATGCCTTCATCTCCAAAACCGTCATCGCCGCCAGGGTATCAAACCCCAACGCTCCCCCCACATAAAACAGGGTAATTTCCTCCTGCACTAATTTTGCAATCGTCTTTTTCAGATTCTGCCGCAATCGCTCCAACTGCGCGCCGGAGGGCAGTGCGCGATGCCCGCTCAAACAGCAGGCGTACTGCTTACAGCAATTCCAAAACAATTCTTCGCTCATCGGTTTTCCCCTTTCCATTTGAGCGAAAGACAGGGACTTTCCTTGTCCACAAATCGGTAAAGAAAATCTTTTGCTTCCTGCGCATAATCAATGTTGATTCTTTTGGTTGCCGCAATCCGTTCGGGAGGAACAGAAATTCCTTCGCACAAAAACAGTTCCTCTCCGGTCAGAAGTTTGCCGTTGTCCTCTTTGCTGATACCAAGTCCGTCGCACAGCCTGCCCGGACCCGATAAAAGATTGCGTTCGTTTAAACTTTTTATCTGCCTTTTCCTTTGACGAAGCTCCATCATGGCAGAAGTTCCCTCTACCGGCTGCGCCGCGCGAATCAACACCGCTTCGGGAACTCCCTCTCCTCCGGTGGTAACGTTAAAGCAGCAGTACATTCCGTAAATCAGGTAAACATACGCCTTGCCGCCCTTGTCAAACATCACCTGCGTCCGCTCGGATTTTCCCCGATAAGAATGACAAGCCTTGTCGGAAAACCCGGTGTACGCTTCGGTTTCACAGATTATCGCAGACAGAGTTTCTCCCCCTGTTCTGCGCACCAACAGCTTTCCAATCAGATTTCTGGCAACGGTAACGGTGTCGTCCAGATAAAAGGAAGAAGGGAGCTTTCGATAAGAAATCATTTGCTGCTGCACTGTTTCGTCCCCCTATTTCTGATCTATCGGGAAAGCAATCCCGTTTTGCAAATAAACTTTCGCTATCTCTGCCCTCAAGCGCTCGGTCTGCTCACGAAGCTGCTGCGGGGTCGGTCGAAATTGCTCGTCCCACATCTCTTCTTTTGGCAGCCACCAAACCGGACCCTTTTGCGGGGTGTCCCCCGTCACCCGCGGAAACAAATGCCAGTGCAGATGGGCATCCCCATTTCCCAACAGCTCATAATTCATCTTTTCCGGCTGATAAACCCGATAGACCGCTTCTGCCGCCAAGGACATTTCCTGCAAAAATTTCATACGAAAATCCCATGGAAGCAGATGCAGCTCGGTAATATGCCGTTTGCACAAAAATAAAGTATACCCGACAAATCTCTGATGATCCCCTAAAACAACATAACCGGTTTCCAGCTCACAAACAAAGTAAGGGTTTTCCCCCTTTTTTATCTGCTCTATCCGTTGGCAAATCAAACATTCCATTCTGCTTTCCTCCTATCTGGAGCTAACCAACTGCAATTCTTCCTCTGTCAGCTCCCGGCAGTCGCCTTCCTTTAAATCGGAATCTAACGGAAGTTTGCCCATCTGCACCCGTTTAAGCTCCAGTACCTTTAATCCGTATGCGCCGAACATTCGCTTAATCTGATGGTACATTCCTTCCTTTAGAATCACCTCGCCCCAGTCGCCGCGCTCCTCGGAGGAAATCTTTCTCAGCGAAGCAGGCAGAGTAAAATCTTCCCCGATGGCAACCCCTTTTTCAAATCCCTGTACCATCTCTGCGGTAATTTCCCCGTTGACCAAAGCATGGTAGGTTTTCGGAATGTGCTTTTTGGGGGAAAGAATATCGTGGGCAAACTCTCCGTCGTCGGTAATCAAAACAAACCCTGTCGTATCTTTATCCAGCCTGCCTGCCGGAAAAAGTCCCTTTCTCCACAGCTCCTTTGGAACCAAATCGACCACCGTCGGCAGCTTTTTATCCTCGCTTGCGCTCACAACACCCTTGGGCTTATTGAGCATCAGATAAATATGGGTTTTTAAGGAAATCGGTTTTCCCTGTACCGTCACTGTATCGCTGTCAAAATCCACCCCAAAATCCGCGCTTTTGATCACTGCGCCGTTTACCGCAACCGCCCCTTTGCGAATCAGTGTCTTTACCTCGCTGCGGGACAGTGTTCCCTGCATTGCAATCGCTTTATCCAATCGTTGTTTTTTCGCCATTCTGATTTCTCCGTCTCGTTGATTGATTCTTTCCTTTATTGTATCACAAGAACCGGATTTGGAAAAGGAGAAATCCCGTTTTCTTCCGCTTTCTCTGTTTGAAACGGGACTGCACCCTATTTCTTAAACTCAACCTGTCACTCAAAAATCTCACTCGCGTTCTATTTTTCGGTAGTTTGCCTGATGACAGAGGGGTTTTAGGGGAAACTTCCCCTAATGAATCTTTGGCACTATTCTTCATAAGAAAGTAGGTGCAGGTGCGGGCTGCATAAGCCCGTTATTGAGGGTATATAGCCCCAAGCGGCGGTTACAGCAACTGCGTAATTTTGCCATCTTTGACCGCCGCTCAAAAATCTTCGCTCTCGCTTGATTTTTCGGGGGATAAACATTAACTTTAAGAACAGCAGTTATAGCAACCGCGTAATTTTGCCATCTTTGACCGCCGCTCAAAAATTTGTAAAATAAAAATCCCTCGATACGCAATAAGGACAGCCTTTCGGCTGCCCTTACGCTGGAAATGAAGTAGGGATGGTACTGTTTGATGGATGAGTTGTTTTCTATGAAGGAGAAAAGTTTTCCCAATCCCTACTATTTTAGATTGTATCATATAACCTTCATAAAACACAATGCTCAATTTGTACAGATTTTTTCTTAAAAATCATACAATAGCAATATATTTGATTGATAAATCGACAACTTTCCTCAAATGTTATTGACTTTTCCCCCTCTTTATGCTACAACCCTTTTTCGGAAATTTCTCTTTTACCCTTTACGATATCCGCTGATTATGATACAATAATTTTAACTGTTTACCTCTGCTTGAGGAAATTTTTGTTGAGAAGGGATTATGAAATTATGAAAACCTCTGTTGTTGTCACTTTGGCAGTCGTTGTCCTGATTGCCGCCGTTCTGATTGCCTGGTATTTCCAAAAGCATATCCGCTTTGCCAAAGGAAAATACGGAAAACAAACCGTAAAATCCATTCTTCAGCGCTTCGCACTCTCCCATAATTATAAGCTGCTTGAAAATGTACAGATTTCCTACAACGGTCAGACCCAGACCATCGACTTTGTTCTGGTCGGGTTTTTCGGTCTGATGTTCGTTTCCGCGCTTCAGGGTCAGGGAGATTTTTACGGCGATTTTAAAGAAGCCCGCTGGACCTTCGTGGACGAAGATAATAATAAAAAGGTTCGCTTTAATAACCCTGTCCTTGAAATGGACAAAAAGCTCGACCTGTTCCGCAAATTGATGGCTCAGAAAAAGGTGTATAATCTGAAAATCGACCCGGCTGTCGTTGTTGTCGGCACCAAATCCGAAACCCCGCTGTATTTAAGCCATGTTCGCGAAGAAAATATCGTGATGACCGTTGACGAATTTAAAAAATTCCTGCTCAAAGAAAAATTTGAAAAGGATAACGATTTAGACGTTGAGGAAATCACCAAACTTCTGCAAAACCTGCACGACTAAGCCGTCTGCGCGCCCTTGTTTTTCACAGGGGCGCATTTTTTATCCGCTCTTTCTCCGCTTCTCACCCGCAAGTTGCCGTTCTGTCGGAGAAAAGCGATTGATTTTCACCCAAATATTGTTTATAATAAAAGAAACCGAAAGCCCGATTTCATCGAAGGCTTTCTAATAAGGAGGAATTTTTTCATGTTAGTTTCTGCAAAAGAAATGCTCGACAAAGCAAAAGCCGGTCACTATGCGGTAGGTCACTTTAACATCAACAACCTGGAGTGGACCAAAGCAATCCTGCTCACCGCTCAGGAAAACAACTCTCCTGTTATCCTCGGCGTGTCCGAAGGCGCAGGCAAGTACATGGGCGGTTATACCACCATTGTCGGCATGGTAAACGGTATGATTAAAGAGCTGAATATCACCGTTCCTGTCGCTCTGCATCTGGACCACGGCAGCTATGAGGCGGCAAAAGAGTGCATCGAAAAGGGCTTCTCTTCCGTTATGTTCGACGGCTCTAAATACGGCATCGAAGAAAACATTGAGAAAACCAAAGAAATCGTTGCATTAGCTCATTCCAAAGGCATCTCCGTAGAGGCTGAGGTCGGCGCTATCGGCGGCGAAGAGGACGGCGTTCTGGGCGGCGGCGAAATTGCCGATCCGGACGAATGTGCAAGAATCTGCGAACTGGGCGTTGATATGCTCGCAGCAGGCATCGGCAACATTCACGGCGTATATCCGGAAAACTGGGCAGGTCTGCGTCTGGATGTTCTGGCAAAAATCCAGGAAAAAACCGGAACCATGCCTCTGGTTCTGCACGGCGGCACAGGTATTCCCGATGAGATGGTAAAAGACGCTATCACAAAGGGCGTTTCCAAAATCAATGTAAACACCGAATGTCAGATTGTGTTCACCGCTGCTGTCCGCAAATACTTTGAGGAAAATATGGACCGGCAGAAGAAAGGCTTCGACCCGAGAAAGGTTCTCAAACCGGGCTTTGAAGCAATCAAAGAAAAGGTAAAAGAAAAGATGGAACTGTTCGGTTCTGTCAATAAAGCATAATTCCCATACATCTCCCACTCCGGCGGTTCGACTGATCGAACCGCCGTTTTTTTATCCTCTTCTCTGCTTTTCTTTCTGTTCTCCTTGCGGAAACAGAATATAAAAATAGGTTTTTCCCTGTTGGTTAAGGGCGCACTTTTTCCCGTCCGGAGGATTTGCGCTCATCTGCTGGACCGAAAATCCGTCCTGCGCCCAGCTAATCCCCTTGCTGCTGCCCTGCGGGGTAAACATCCCACCGTAAATATAGGTCACGCCGCCGCTTGCCACCGTATAACTCAGCGGTTCTCCCACAGCAAACACCAAACCGAACGCCGCATTTTCGGTCGCTATCTTTCGGGCGGCTTCGTTGTTTCCGCTGTAACTGCCTATAACAAATTTTGCTGCAAGCAGCGTTTGCCGGTCCTGCTCGCTCAAATGCAGCTGCGAAGCGATATGCTCCTGAAATTTTTGGTCAATTTGTGTATTGTCAAAGTTAAAATCTTCCATTTTGGGGTGGTCGCTCCCGATAAATTGGTTTAACCCCATATGTTCTGTTTTTTTACTGCTCGGCAATCTTACTCTTTCCTCCTGTCCATTCTTCTTTTCCCATCATTTCCAGCTGCGACCAGCTTTTATCCATACGGTCCAGCTCGTCAAAACTCTTGTTCAGCTCGTCAAACTCCGAAAAGCAGATGCCCCCTGTCACAAATTCTGCCTCCAGATGCGCCGGCATCAGCGAGACAAACACCTGCTTTGCCTGATCCAGCGTCATATCGGTGTCTGCCATCTCCCTCGCCGTCACCACAATTTTTCCCTTTCCCGGCTGTTCTTCAATCTCCGCCTTGATTCCCAACGCCGCAAGCGAGCGTTCCAACCCTTCTTTGTGAAAATCGTTTGGAGAAATGCTCCGCTTCTTTTTCGCAATCTCCCTGCGTTTTTCTTCCGAAATTTCGGGATTAACAGGGATCGCAAGCAACCTTTCCCAGCTTTCCAGCCGCTGTCGGCTGCAATCCTCCAAAAACAGGTCGGCATAAATGCTTTGCAGCTCCTGCTCTGTCTGTTCTAAAACCGAAAGATAGCTTTCCAGTTCGCACTGCACCAGTGTCATTTCCCCTTTTTTCAGGCGATACAGGCGCAGTGACTTCATATCGCGGTAGATTTGCTCTCTGCTGTTCATTTTTCCTCCTTTCTCAGCGGCTCATTTGGGATGCTGTCAGCTTGGATAAGGTCACAATCTCCCGCTGCGATGGAAAAATGTCTTCGCTCGGCGCAATAATGCGGCAATTTTCCACCCCCTCGCAGCTCAGCAGTTCCCCGCTGAGCCTTGCGGTGTAAAGCGGCGCGCCAATCTGTCCCTGACCCAGCAACCGCTCGATTGCCTGCCTGCACACCTTTTCGATATCTTCGTAACCGTACCCGTCCTTCACCGCAATCTGCATCTGAATTTCGGTCGGTTTTTCTGTCGCCCGTTCCACCGTCAAATCGACATTGATTTCCTTGATTGCGCTGATTTCTTCCTTCATTCTGCGCAGCAGATTTTCATTTACTCCCTCTCCCCAAACCAAAACCGCTACGCTTCCTGCGCCGTTTACCCTTGGCAGCACCTTTGCCGAACGCACCTCGGGATATTCCATCGCCTTGTGGTAATAAAACGCTTCGTTTGTGCCGTTTATCACCATGCGAAAACACGCCGTTAATCTCTCCCGCAGTTCCTCGTCCCCCTCTTCGTCCTCTCCGCCGACAATCGGCTTGGGGTTATTTACCCGCGCAATTCCTGCGGCGGGCGTCACCATCACAGTCAGCAGCCCTGCGGCAAGGTTTCCCTTTTTTCCGGGTTCGCGGCACTGCACCGGCGCTAAAACCTTTGTTTCCCCTACTTTCATCACTGCCCGTTCGGTCGTTTCAAAGCGCATCGGATTTTCGCTTTGGTTTGCTGTTGTCAGCACCGTTCCCGCCGCAATTTCAAGCTCTCCCTGCGCCTGCTCTCGGAAAAATTCTGCCGTTCCCTTTGCGTGCAAAGCGGGCTTGCGGGTAATTCCGCGCTGCATTGCGTGTTTTTCCAGATATTCCCCGGTTGCGGTCTGCGCAAAGCTCTGCTTTTTCGCTTCGCTTACCTCTCGGTACAGCCTCTCCAACTGCGCTGCCAGGATTTGAAATCGAATCCCGATGTCCGAAGCGTCCTCCAACCTCATGCCCGTCATACCCTCATAACTTTGCTGCATCTGCTTTAAAAATTCCTGTTCCTTCTGCTCCAATCCTGCTCTCCTTTCCTTAAAAATGAAGCCGAACCGCATACTGCGCGCCCTCTTCGCTGTCCTCCCCGAGATAACTCAGCATAATTTCCAGTTCCATGCTCCCCTGCGCCCGTTCTGTCTGCCGGACCGCCGTTGCCTGCACCTGTTCTTCCTCCAGCAACGCTTCCTTTGCATATTCTAAGGCAAGCTCTTCGGTTTGCCGTTTGGGAGCTTTTCCCAGTAAAAACAGGCGGCTGCCCAACTTTGGGTTGGGCGCAAAGCTGCCCTTTGGCACCGATAAACGAATCATCGCCCGCTGAATTGCCTCCTGCGCCCCGCTGATTGGGATTAAAAATCCCTGTCCGTTTCTTTTATGGTCGCCCTGCGACAATAAGGTATCCACTGCCCTCCTCCTTTCATCCTATTTCCTTTCCGTTCATCAAAATCCTGCCGTCGTTGCACAGCTTAATGCTTGCCCCACCTGCCGAACACAGCAGCAGCTCCCCCGGCTGCAAGCTCTGCCCTGCGGGCAGCGTTTGCTGTACCGTTCCGATGCACATTCTCTCCCCGTCAAAGGATACCGTCACCTCCTCTGCGTTGTCGGGCGAGCTTGTATAAATCCCGTAGGGCAGACAGCGCAGCACCCTGCGATATTCGCTCTCCCCCACAATGCCCTGCTCCCGTCTTTGGTCGCATCGCAGCCGGATATTGCCTGTTTGCTGCTTTTTCGCAAATGCTTTTTGCTTTGCAAGCCACATCTTTTTCCCTCCTTTTACTCCAAAACAACCTTGGTTTTGCTCCCGTTTCGGTCAAATTGCCATTCTCGACTGACAATATTTCCGCTCAGGTTCAGTTCCCCCTGCCGCAGATTTATCTGTTCTCCCAACTCCCACAAAAACAGACCAGATACACAAATTTCCGTCCGCTTTCTGCCGCGCATCGACTGTATCAGGCGGTACTCTGCGTCCTTTTGCGTCCATTGACGCTGCGAATGGGGAATCACGCACCTGGTTCTGCAAATTCCCAATTCTTTGGCTTGTTTGTTCTCTATCTCAACGGTGTATTTTCCGTTTGCGTCGCGCAGCAGCGCTTTGGAAATCACCCCGGTCCGGTCGGTAATCTCTTTGACAGAATACAGCGGCGTTTGCTGCGGCAGCAGGATTTTTGTTCCCTGCCCCGGCGATAAAAACAAAACCTTCGCTCCGTTTAGGTACGGCGTTTTTCTCACTGCCATTCGGCAAAATCCCGCAAAGGCTTCCCACTCGCTCACTCCCTTTTCCACACGGTAAAAGGGCAGGCTGCCGCCGCTGTCCAGGCTGTTTTGAAAACCGTAGGGTCGGATATGCCGGTCAAAGATTTCCTCCAAAGACACCTGTTCATATTCCTGCGGAATCGCTTCGTTGTCCAACAGCAGCGCACCGTCCGACCGCGCCCACAAAACCAGATTCTGTCCGTTTTGTTCCCGGCAGATGCTGCGGCGGTCGCAGATTCCGTGGAACATCCGCCTGCTGCCCGATTTCACCTCAATCTCTGCCGTTTCTTTTCCGATATCCGACGGTTCGCACAAAAACACCGCTTTCAGGCTGTCTGCCGGTGTATCTGCCGAAGTCACCCAAGAAAAGGAAACGGGATTTTCCTTTTTTTGCCGCTCCCCCTGCGGCGTGTACAGATAAAAACTCAGCTCCATCTTTCCTGCTCCCTCTGTTCAATAAAACAAAACCGATAGCCGATTTCCTCTTTTCCGCCTTTTCCGACCATCTCTAAATTTGCAAACACCGCCTGCATCGGCTCTAAGCCTGCCCCGCTTAGAATACCGCTTCCGCCCTGCTGCATCAGCCGTTTGAGTTCGGTAAACTGCTTCATTGCGTCCGCGCCGAACAGTTCCCCCTCTCCTTCTATCCGGGTCACGCCCCGCCCCAGTTCCTGTACCGTTTCCCCAAAACCGTAGCAGCAAAACCGAGCCACCTTCTTTTGATGGGTCACAATCAGTTTTTCGGGATTATGGCGAAAAACATAATCCTTAAACCGCAAATTCGTCAAATTGCCAATCCTCCATTCCCACGCCGTACCGATAGGAGATTC
Organism: uncultured Oscillospiraceae bacterium; assembly: GCA_905197685.1. Classification (GTDB taxonomy): domain Bacteria; phylum Bacillota; class Clostridia; order Oscillospirales; family Ruminococcaceae; genus Negativibacillus. Next base: position 55,165 of record CAJJZS010000011.1, read on the forward strand.
TGCGCACCTCCTGAGAGATGCGCTCCGCCTGTTCCGAAAGGGGTTCCTGTTGTGTCAAATCGTACCGTTCTTGGCTTTTCTGCTCCGATTTCTCCTCAAGCCGAGGGTTTTGCAACGGGTTTTCCTGTGACGCCGCTTCTTCCCGATAAACAATCTGCGGCGCTTTGGGCAGCTCTTCCCGCTGTGTTTTCCATCGGCTTTCCCGGCTGTTTTGCCGCTTTTCCTCCGATTCTTCCCGCTCTGTTTGATTGACAACCCTCTTTATGCGGGTTTCTTTTTCCTGTTTTTCCGTTGGGACACGCTCGGTAAAAAATCGGCTGTTAAAAAACACTTCCCGATTTCTTTCTGTCATTTTTTCTGTTCCAATTGATTCGATTTCTTTTCTCCTCCTCTTATTGCTCAAAATCTTGCTGATACCGCTGCGCAAAGTCTGCGATTTCCTGTAAACTTCTCTGTTCTAACACCTGTCGCACACTGTAAAGCGGCGTTTGTTCCTTTTCACTTGCCAAACACAGCAGAGCCGCGTTGTTTGCCACCGCCCACAAGCCTTCCTTTTCCTGCGGAGAATTTCCGTACCCTTTCATTCGCAGGTAGTAATATCCTTCCCTTGCCAGCCCCGACAGCCTCAGCTCCTGTTCGGCGCACAGTTTTTTCATCTGTTCCGCTGTTTTTCCCTCCTTTAAATTACAATTCTTCTGCTTGCCACGATGCTTACCTTTTCCAGTATCGTTTCCCCTACCGATACCGATTGGGTAATGTCCGCCCACTCACAGCCGGAATAAATCACCTTGCAGTCCGGGCGCACCACCACCAGATGAAAGCCGCTTAACTCATAAAAATCCACATTCTGCTCCCCAAACAGGCACACCCGGCTCAGTTCAATCCAGTGCTTTACCCGTCCGCCCACCGTTCCCACCGGCTCTTTGCTACCAAACGCTTCTATGTATCTGCTTTCTCTGGAAGATTTTACCCGATAGCTTTGCGCGGCGGCAACCTTCTGCCCGTTTACTTCGATGTAAATATTCTCGCTGGTCGGGATGGAAATCAAACTCATCTTCTCTCCCCCTTTCCTATAACGAGATGTGCGCAGTCAGATAAATTCTGCTCAGCACCGAAACCAGACGAAACTCCAGCTCTACCACGCACACCGAGGGGTCCTGCTCCTGCTCATAAACCACCGGCGGCTCAAACTCGCTGAGGTATCCCGCCTGTTTTTTCTCGTCCAGCACCACCGCTGCCAAAGATGCCACGCTGTCCGGCGAAAACAAGGTTTTTCCGCCCCGAATCAGCTGCGATAACCGCTCCCGCACCGAACGAATAATGTCATCAATCATCAGTATGGTATTGATTTGAGTAAAACTGCGGTCCTCTTCCCCGCCGCTGCGCGTTCTTGTGGTCACGCAGCAGATACACTCCGTACCGGAAGTCCCCTCTTCCAAAACGGTCACACCGCTTTGGATCATCTGCTCAATCTGTTCTTCCTCCAGCTCCTCTGTCCGTTCCAGCAATTTTATTGGGCGGTAGTAAAAGCTGTCATCGGGTTTTGCTGCCGCAATCATGCCTGCGATGGCAGCGGCAGTCACAATCGGCAGCTCCTGTGAGAAAAACACACTTTTCCCTTTCTGACAGCACAGCACCAGCCGCTCGTTGTTTTCTTCCCGCGCGGTCTGTGCCGCCTCTGCTTTGTCCGTTGCCGCTACGGCAATTCGTTCCCGCTGTTTTTGCGAAGCGTCTGCCGCCGCTTGTGTTAGCTTCCCGATTATCTCCCTCTCTCCGCTGTCGCACAGCATCACCCCACTTTGTTTTACTGCGCCCAGTTTTGCAAAGGCTGCCGGATATTGCTCCGGCTTTGCCTTGCTGCCGTCCGCTGTCAGGGGAACGGCATACAGTTTGCTCACCCCGCTGCCCAACAGAATCGAACACAGGTTGCAGAAGGTTTCCCCCTCGCCCTGCGGTTCAAAATATTCTTCCAGCTGAGCCTGCGACTGAAGCTGCACCACTTCCCCCACAGGCAGGCTTTTTTGCGGGTTTATCTTTGCCGCACCGCAGAAAAATGCGCATCCCGCCGCTTTCAATGCAGGTCGTCCGATAATATCGTACCGGGAATATACCCCCGGACGATAGCTTTTGTTCATTGACTTTCTCCTTTCTTTACTACATAAAATTCGCTCGGGCAAATATTTCCCGAATCTTCCTGTTCCTTTCCGATGATAAATTCGCAGCAGATTCTCACCGGCAGCGCAACCCCTCCGGCAGATTTGTCCCACTGCGCTTCACTGCATTCGATGCACACCGCCGCCAGTTTTTGCGAAAACAAAAGCCGTTGGGCGCAGCTGTCCCACAGTTTCCAACACTCCTCCCCGCTTTGGCAGCACAGTTTTACCCGAAGCCACAGCTTCACCCGCTTACCTGTCGGAAACTGTCCCTCCCGAACGATTCCGGCAAGTCCTGCCGATGCACATTCCGCCTTTTCTATCGTAATAATTGCCGTTTTTTCAAAGGGCAGCGGCTTTGGTTGGGAAGAAAAGGAGGTTCGCACCTGCAAATCCTGCTGCGCCGCTTTCAGTTCCTGCTCCAACAGGGAGATAACCTTTAAAAAATCGCTCATTGTGCTTCACCGACCTTCACTGCAATTCCTCTGAGGTATAACGCTTCTCCTTTACAGGTAAAAACCTGCGTTTTCTCTAAATAATATCGTTCCTTTCCGAAATTGCCCGCCGTTTCAAAGCACATTCCCGCCTTTAAATGAAATCCTGCCTGCTCTGCGGTAATCAGCAGCCACCTGCGCTGTTCCTCTCTGCCCGCTTCCTGCGCTGCGCTCTGCGCCCCTTTTGACAAAACGGGGTTGAGGTATCCCTTACAGCGTTCGGTCTTTTCGTCCTTCAAAAAGGTGATTGTCCGGGCAAACGGCGCGATTGCCCGTCTGATTTGCTCCCTTAACAGCGCCATTGTACCCCCCTCACCGATACGCCCTGCGTATCCAATAAATCCGCAATCAGCTCGTTTTCCGACGGGGAGTCCGCCCCTTTATCGGAAAACGAAATTTCTCCCACCTTCACCGATTGATACTCCCCCTGCATTTTTCGCAGTTGGCGCGCGCTCATCATGGCGTTGGCTGTTACTAACCTCCTGCGGTTTTGTTCGATGCAAACTCCCGGGCGCAGCCGACTGTTCAGCCGCTCCCAACAGCTTAGCACCATCTCCCGGTACGGTTCCCCTTCTTCCTCGCTTAATCCGCTCAATCGAAGAAAAGCCTCCATCAGTTCCTGCTCGCTCATCTTTTCCTCCTGCGCCTTTACTTTGTTAAAATCTTTACCGCATCCGGAAAAATTTTGGAAAATCCCGCAATCGCAGTCACCGCCGCGCGTTCGGTCTGACATTCAATCAGCTTGTCATATTCCACACGGATTCCGCCCGCGCTCACCATCTCCAGCGCATATCTGCTGTCCAAACCGATAATGCTGCCCTGCGGCGCTGCCGGACACACAAACAGCTTTGCCCCAAGCGGGGTGGAAAGGCTTCCTGTCGCCTGGAAGTTTAACCCTGTTTCCGGATTTTGCAGCTCGGGAATTTGCAGCATTTTCAGCATCATATCGGGGGAAGCGAGCATCACATTCATGCGGTACTCTCCAAAGCTTGCCCACAGATGCAGTAAATCCTGGTAGCTTAACTTGTCCGCTTCGTTAAGCGGAACCTTCTGCGCCGGATTGTTGTTGCCGTCGCCGTTCACCAGCACTTCCACCGCGTCCTCCAACTGCGCCTTTGCAATACAGGAGCCAATCTGCTTTAAGGCAACCGAGAATAAATCCAGTTTCTGGAATTTAATTGCCTCGTAAGAAGCAACCATCATTCTTCCCCGTTTTCTCAGACGCACCAAATGGTCTTTCAGGCGAATGGTGGTTTCGGGGATAAAGCCGCCCTCCTCCACAATGGCGGGGCTTTGGTCTTTCGGGTCGGTGTCTGCCGCAATTGCGCGGTAATCCATTCCCTCAATCATGGTGTGCGCCGCGCAGATTTCCTCTAAGATTCCGTTTTCCTCTACGCCCTGTTTCACCGCTCTGCTGACATACTCGGGGAACAGCGCCGCGCTGTCGGTGGTTGCAAAAAACTTTTGCAGGCGGTCGCTGTCCTTGCCGGACACCTTGATGTCAAATCGCTTGAGCTGACGCTGAAAGGCGTCATACTGCGCAAGCTCGGTGCCCCTGTACTGCTCGGACGGGTCCAATCGCTCCAGACTTTTGGAAAATCCGTCCTCTGTCTTGTAAAAATCTTTGGAAATCGAAATGGTTTCGTAGTTGTATTTCATCTTTTTCTTCTCCTTTTGCAATCAATCTTAAAATAAAATGCCGATGTTTTTTGCCGCGCTGTCCACCTCGGTCACCAGCACCTCTCTGCCGCCGCTTCCCTTTACCGCGTCCGCGTTGCTGTCCGCCAAAAAGGATTCGTATCCGACCTTCGGCGCTTCGCCCGAATAATGTACCACCGCAAAACCTCCGGTCTGTATCAGCGCATATTCTCCCCTCACCGAGTGTACAATGCCCATAAACTTTCCTTCGGTCGCTTTTTTCACCGTGTTGTTTTGGCTCATCGCAACCAAATCTCCTGCCGCTGCGCCTTTTTCGCACCGCATGGTAATGTAGTTGCTCTGATAACCCTGTAAGCTGATGTTTTTCATTTGTCTCCTCCTTAAATCATAAACCTTTTATCCGCGTTTGTCTGCGTTTCTTTGAAAATTAACTGCATTTCTTCCGATTCTTTTTCGCTTATCGGACAAAAAGCCTTATAAAATGCGTTTATCTGCTCTAAAGAAAGGCTGTCTGCCGCCCGGTCAATCAGTTCCCGCTCCTGCTCGGAGAGATGTTCCAATCGCCCCAGCGCCTTTCTGAACTCTCGCCTTGCCCCCTTTCTCACCTGTTCGCAATCCTCCCTGAGCCGCTTTACCGTCTGCTCTAACTGTTCTGCCTGCCGAACGCTTAGCCAAACGCCCTGCCCGCTTTCTTTGTCCGAAAAACTCTTGATAATTCCCGCTGCCCGTTGGGCGGGAACTGCGACAAACGACCACTCATAGGCGTCCTGCGCTCCGACAAGTCGGGTGAAGCACCGCTTTCCTGCGTATTGCTGCCCTTTGATATGTTCGCAGCCACCCTCCGTTCTGCTTTTGCCGCAGACAGAGCAAACCCGGCTGCGGATGCTGCACCCAACGCTCACCTCTTTTTTGATGCCCGCCTCGATTTCCAAAATCAAATCCCGGTTCGATTCGGTCTTTACCATGTACGCTTTGGCAACCAGCGCGCAGTACGGCTCGCCCTGTTCGGTCAATCTGCCCGCCTCCTCCCTGAGCTGCGTTTGGTAAATTCTTGCCTGCTGATTTTTGCTGGAAGGCTCGTGGTCGCAGATTCCGGTTTTTCCCACAAACAGCTCTGCCAGTTCCTCCAGCGTTTTGCGGTCAAAACATTCGTTGTCCCTGTCAATATCATTGTCACATAACACCACGCTGAAACAGTAAATTTCCTCCGGGGAGAATGTGCGTCTGGTAAAGGCGTTAATCTGTTTTAACTCCTCGATGCTCGGCGCGCCTGCCTGCGTCAGCGTTCCCGCTGTTTTATATTCCATCTTGTTTTTCATTCCTTTCTCTTCTTTTTTCCCTTTTTGAAGCGTTTTTCATCATTTTTACTCCGTTGGCTTTTCCTTCAGCTGCTGCGCTTGCTGTTCCAGCAGTTTTGCCCGCGCCTTTTCCACCTCGTCGGTGATGCTGATGTTTTTCCAACAAATCTTCAGCCTGCTGTCCAGTCCCATACTGCGCAGATGAAAGCGGCAGATTCGCAAAATAACCGAATTTAACAGCTCCCGATAGCTTTCCAGCTCGCTTGCCAAAATTTCTGCCTGCTGCTGGCTCATGCGCTCGGTGGTGGACCAGCTGAGTCCCAGAATAAAGGGAGGCAACCCTAATTTTGCCACAATCTGCTCCAGCATCTGGCGAACCGGAATCTGGGTGTCAATAATCTGATTGTCCGCCCCAATCACCCGAATCTGCACATCGCCCACCGCTACAAAATCCTTAATCTGTTCCCCGCTTTGCATGGTGTCCGCCCACTGGGTCGCCAAATCCTGCGCGATTTCCCGGGCATACCCGCCGTCTATCTCGCCGTTCGGCTTGTAGGTCACGGCATAGCGCAGATTTCCCATCCGCTCAAAGTTTTGCCCCGTTGCCCGATAGATGCTAAGCAAAATGGAAGAAACCTCCTCCAAACCCGAAAGCAGCGACCTGCCTTTGATTTGTCCGGCTTTGGGCTGAAAGGCGGTGAACAAAATCCGCTCCGGATGAGCAATCGGCAGTTCTTCCCCGTTTTCTCTGCGGGCAAAAAACTGAATTTCCAGCGGATTTTCCCCCTGTTTTACCGAAAGGTTTTGCAGCGGCACATTGTACAGCGCCCCAATGCCCTCCCCGTCCTTATTGGGCACAATCTCCCCCGCCGCGTTGCCGTAGGTCAGCAGATTGTCCAGATAGCAGTATAAAAATCGGGATAATCCCATCGAGGTTGCCCCCACCTGCACATTTTTGCAAAATTCCTCTATCTCCTGCTGCGACTGCGAATCGCCGCACACAATCTCAAATCCGCCCACCAGTCGGATGATCTTGTGAATACCCGCGTCAATCATCGGAACGCTTTCGCGAATCCTGTCAAACAGACGGTTTTCCCACTCGGAACCCGTCGCCTGTACGCGGTAAAACGGATTTGTCCGCTGTGACTTACACTGCACGCTTTGGCTGTAACCGACCGGCGAATCCTGCCGCTTCTTTTTCTTCCACATCTTTGTTTTTTCTTTCTCCTTTCCTTTGATATTGTTTTAGAACCCTATGCCCGCGGCTGCGAAATTGCAAAAAAACCGCTTTTTTGTTTTCCGAAAACCTCCATTGCAAAGTACCGGATTTCGTCCATCGCGTGGTCGTTTTCCTTTTTCGGCTGCTCTTTTCCCGCGCCTTCTTCCCAACGGTATTCCCCAAACTCCCGCAGGCTGTCGGCGCAGCAAGCGCAAAACAGCAGCTTACCCTGCCCTAACAATCGACTGACCAGCTGAATCCCCTGCATCACACGGTTGTCCGCCGGCTTCACCCGGTATTCCCCGTGTCTGCGAATACATTCGATAAAGCTCGCCGCCGAAGGGTCAACAATCACCGCCTCTATCGTTCGGCTGCCGCACAGCTCTTTTAGGTCGGCATAGTATTCTTCGTCGGTTTTGCAGCTTCCTTCCTTTTTGGAATCATAGTAAAATTCGTCCAAACGGTACCAGTTTCCCCCGCTTTCTCCCCACAATCCCATCGAGCAGGGATTCACCGTGCCATAATCGCAGGAAAGATAGAATCGGCTGCACTGCGGCGGCGTTTGCACCACGTTCTTTTGGGAAAACATCGGATAAACGCTGCCCTGCGGGTTCACCCATTCCCCTTTGATAAAGCGTCTGTAAAAGCTGCCGCTGTACAGGCTTTCATACCTTCGCTTTACCTGTGGGGAAAGGGAAGGGTTGTCCTCCATCACAAAGTGCAGGTAGGCTAAGTTTTTCTCCTCCCGCTTTTGAATCCACTCGGTATAAAACCAGTGAGATGGATACTCGGGATTGCAGTTAAACCAGAACTTGCTGCCCTGCACCGAACAGCGCGCCGCCGCCTGTTCCACAAAGCCGCGGTCCTGCAACGCCGCTTCGTCAAACAAAACGCCGCTTAATGTCATACCCTGAATCAGGGCAGCTTTGCTGCGGTCTTTGCCCGAAAAAAGATAGTAGCGGTTTTTTCTTGCTCCGCTTTGCACATCCAGATAATTCCCGCTCGATTTCTGCGTCACCTTCATTCCAACGCCTTCTAAAATTCCCTGAATCGGCTCGACCACATTTCTCCTCGCCGACGCCAGCGTTTTTGCACAGACTGCAAAGTTTGCGTTTTGAAAGTTTGCCATGCTCCACAGAAAAAAGGAAAGCGCCATGCACATCGTTTTTCCGCTTCTCACCGCCCCGTCGCAGATGATGCCGTCCCGCTGTTCCTGTCCGCTTCCCCTGCACCACCAGGTCAGCAGACGCATTTGTTTGGGACTGAATGCGGTTATTCCTCCGCAAGGGCGTCCGCTCCTTTTTGCAGCGCGCCCAAAATTCCCGTAAAGTCCTCCTGCTTCTCTAAATCCTTCGCCTGTTCGCCCTACTGTTCCTCCAGCTTCAGCAGCAGCTCGCACGCTTTCACCTTGTCCCAGAATTGGTATTCTCCTCCTTTCCCCGCGCCGTATTTTTGTAAAGAAAATCCCGCCAACAGATTTCCTTCAATGTCCGTTTTCGGCTCGGAAAATAAAATCCGGCACAGTCCCAGTTTTGCAAGCTCGCCTGCCGATTCTTCTCCCAACTGCTTTCTTAGGTATTTCAGCTGCGCCGCTACCCTGCGCTCGCTTAAAAACAGGATTCCGTTTTCCTCCGGCTCCCCCACCTTTCTTGCCGCGCGCCCGGCATCCCGCAGGATAAAATACCAGTAGGCAAACCGCTTTGCCTTCTCCGCTTCAAGCATCTGTTTCTCCTTTCTTTTTATTTTCATAAAGGCTCTCCTTTCCTTTTTTTATTTCTGTTTGTTTCCTAACCGAAACGCTTTTTAAGAAAACCTCCTTTCACCTATACCCCGTTTTGCCCCAAAAGTTGCACGGAAATATGCAACAACCACACACTTGCAAAAAATTTTTATTTTTTAGGGACTTATATCGCTCCGGGGAAGTTGTTCTAAGACATTCTTGCTTTCGATTCTGTTAAAATCGTTTCTTAAAAAACCTCCTTTCACCTATACCCCGTTTTGCCCCAAAAGTTGCACGGAAATATGCAACAACCACACACTTGCAGAAAATTTTTATTTTTTTTTTGCGTTTTTTAGCGGAATGAAAGCGAAAAAACAGGTTATTTTTTCTCTGACTTGTTTTTCTTTTATCATTCCTTGCCATTTGTCGTACTTAGAGGTATACTGAAATCAGAAAAATATGGGTTGTATTTTTTCTCCCGAAAGGAGGATTTTCCATGACACAAAAAGGCATACCTTTCCTTTTCCGGAACATTATTTTCTTTCCTGATTTGAAGGAGTGATTTTATGAAAGACATTCGTATTATTTCTCTATTGTTTTTCCTTTCTGTTCTGCTTGCCTTTTCTGCCTGCTCGAGAAGCGCAGAGCCGACTTCTCCGAGCGAAGAACAGCAATCGGCTCAGACTCAGGAAAATCAGCCGACTTCCGAAAGTGAAACGGAAAACAGTGCTGACGATTCTTTGCAGCAAAGTGAGGAAGAACCTACCGAAGAAGAACTGATTGAGCTTCTTGACAAAGCTATGAATGAAATCAACAGTTTGGCTACAAACCCCACAAATGATGTTCTTTATGATATTTTTGGTGAAAATATTGAATTTGATCCTTTAAATCAGGTTATCATTGATGATATTACTTATCAATGGACTTCCCGACAATATAGCGAACTTGTGGATTATTACAGCCAAACCTTTACCGGAGAAGCTCTGAATTGGATTTTAGATACAAGGTTTGCAGATGTAGACGGCGTTTTATATGGTTTTCTCGGCGGCGGCGCTACAGGAACCTACTCCAAAGCAGTTTCTATTGAGAAATTGGAAGGAAATACCTATCGGGCTCATTATCAAATGTTTTCCATCAATGGGCTTGCCTATGAAGATGACACAACTTTTTCCATAGAAAAAACCGATGCCGGATACAGAGTATCCGACATCGATCACCGCCCGGATTTATTGGACCGAAAATAATTCCGGGCGTATTAAGTAATTTCTACTTTAGTGTAAATGGGGCGTACTGTACACAGAATAATAACTTTCCCAAATTTTAAGAGGTGATTTTATGAAACCAATTCGTCTTATTTCTTTATTGCTTGCCCTTTCTGTCCTGCTTGCCTTTTCTGCCTGCTCGAGAAGCGCAGAGCCGACTTCTCCGAGCGAAGAACAGCAATCGGCTCAGACTCAGGAAAATCAGCCGACTTCCGAAAGTGAAACGGAAAACAGTGCTGACGATTCTTTGCAACAGCAAAATGAGGAAGAACCCACCGAGGAAGAACTGATTGAACTTCTTGACAAAGCTATGAATGAAATCAACTATTTAGCTACAGAAAGCACCGATTTTATTGTCAGTCAAATCTTCAATCATGAAATGGAATTCTATTATGATGAGGAGATTTTCATCAACGATTTTCCTTATATAAAAACATCTAAACAGTATCACAACTTGGAAAACTATTACGGACAATTTTTCACTGGAAAAGCTCTTGACTGGGTTATGTCTAAAAGATTTGCAGATGTAGACGGAATCTTGTATTGCCGTGAATATGCCGGAGCTTCGGGCTTTTCCAGCAAGGCAACATCGATTGAAAAATTGGAGAAAAATGCTTACCTCGTTCATTATCAGTTGCTTGGTATTGATGATACTCCTCATGAAGGCAGTACAACTTTTTCTATAGAAAAAACCGATGCCGGATACAGAGTATCCGACATCGATTATTGCCCACCTTTTTTAGATTGGATAAAAGAATCCTAAAAATCTATTTACTTTAGTGTAAATGGGGCACGCAACATATAGATAAAATTGGAAGCCAGTTTCTGTTTTGTAGTTGTTGCATCCCAGCGGATTTTGCAGTGAAAGTCTGAGTTACAGTCACCAAAGGTAACCGTATCTCCGGAAACAGCTGTGACAAATATAGAGTGCATAGTTGGTCGATTCGAATAATATCGCACAATGTCACCGGGTTTCAAACTATCCAGAGAGCTCGAATCTGCACTCTGAGACCAAGAAGTATATGGATCAGAACCGGAAAAATCATACCCACACTTCACTGCAAATCCCTGACACTGCCAAGCCATTTCTTTACCATTTACTACATAGCAATTGCAAGTAGCGGTACTGTCATGTGACGGACATGGACTGCTTGTATATCCATCCTGATTATTTCCGCTCATTCCGACATGGTTCCAATATTTGCCGTGCGGGAATTTCTTCTTCAGCTGCGCTAAAGTAAGCTTTCCGCCCGGCTGCGGGTCCGGGTCGGGGTTGGGTGCAGAGCCTTCGTCCACAAGCACCGGTTTCCATTCCTGGCTGTGGTCGGTTAATCCGCCCGCGTACCAGTACACGTTGCCCTTATCATGGGTTGTTCTTCCTGTGTTGGTTCCGTTATCTCCTTGATTTGCGGTCAGATACT
>CAJJZS010000012.1 GCA_905197685.1 uncultured Oscillospiraceae bacterium
CTGCGAGAAAGGTTTTTAAATCCTCGGTCAGCTCGTCCAGTTCTTCATCGGTCAAAATTTTTCCTCCTTTCCTATTTTATATAATTTTTTTCTGTCTACATTGGAACCACCCCCTTTCCTAAGTATAAAAAACAGCCGCCATTTCTGACGACTGCCACTAAATCTGAGAAACCTCTTCCAATTTTCGGATAAACCGTTCCAGCAAATCATTGTCCTGCAAATTGACCGCAATCAATGTCAGATATTTCCAAAAAGCATACTCAAATACGGTTTGAGTATATCCCTGCCTTGAAAGAATCTCCTGCACAATCTGCCGCATTTGCTCTAACTGCTTTGTTCCCTGTTTCATTTCAAGGACACTTACATAATCATCCACATAAATCGGATCAAGATAATCAATTTTTTTCAATGCAGATATAATTTGTTCCGAATTGACCGCATTGTTTTTCTCAATCATCGCCATTAACTGGGAAACAATCGTTTCCTTGTCGCTTTCGGAAAGAGTTTTGATTTCTTCGCATTCCGCGCTGCAATCCTCCCCTTTGTTCAGTTTCAGGATAAGATTGGAAAAAGCCAACATATATGAAAAATTGCTGTCCATCGTTAAAACCTCCTATCGAACAATTTCCGCCGCCAACGTTTTTAGATACAGAATAACCGGCTGCCATTTAGAGGGCGGAACTACCGTCCGAGATTGAAAATCGTTGCGCCAGTCATGCTCCGCTGCGCTATCTAAAGAATATACATCTTCCAGAACCTTTTGAGCTGTACTCAATAACATTTTCCCCTTAGGCTTCGGAGGGGTCGGAAAGGCGGAAGGCGCAGCTTTTCCTCGGCGGGTATAATCGCTTGCCCGAATTGCCTTTCCAACAGCGATGTTTTCTCCCAAATGCGCGATAATCTCCGCCTGAGCCTGGGCAGTACAGGCAGTATTACATTTTCCGGTGCAGCTGTCCGCGCAGCTCCCCTGACAACTTCCCGTACAGCTGCTGCACCCTCCCGAACAGGTACCGGTACATCCCTTGCACCCGCTGCACCCGCCGGAGCAGCTTCCGGAACAACCGTTACATCCTCCTCTGCAAGTGCTGGAACAAGTTCGGCTGCAATCTTTATCACAGCTTTCCGCACAGGTTCGGCTGCAATTTTGTTGACAGTATGTTGTGCAAGAACCCATTATCCTTCCTCCTCTGCATAAACTCCGGCGATTGCGACCCACTCGCTGCCGTTCCAGAATTTTGCCAATCCGTCCGGCTGAATCCAGATGAGGTTCTTATCCTCCGGGGCAACGCTTCTGTATTCGTAAACCTTGCGAGCTGTACCCATTATCTGATCCTCCTTTCCAAAACAGAAAGAATAAACCCCGTTTTCGTCGGGCTCTGCATACACAAGAGTGTCGGGGGAGATATTTACGAGCGGGCGAACGCTGTAGCCACCGTAGGCATTGGCACGGTCAAGTATGCCAGCGAAGCCGACACCGTGAACATCGTCAGCGCGGAGCAAATATGGTGTTCTACAAAAATAAAACTTGCCTAATTTTCTATCTTCATTAGAATTAAAAATATCTAATTTAGAACCACCTGTTCCAGTTTCTAATCCCATTTCAGTAGTAGATGGTAGTGTGACTTTTGAAGTAAATGTTTCTGTACCCCCGCCATCAACATTTGTTTTGGTGGTAGTCCATTCTTTATTAAGCAGTACAGATTTTTCTTGTTCTGTCCAAAATTTTAGGAATCCATTATCCAGAGCATACGGCGGTTCTGTGTCATATTCATGGGAAGCTTGCCAATCATTCAACCCGTTTTCTTTTCCTTCTGCATTTAGCCATTGATGAATGTTGGACAAAGGATAATTATTGTTGCCGTATTCCTGCCTGTCGGCGTCTGGATTGTTCGGCTCTTTGTTGTCGTACATCATGCTGTTAAAGGGAGCTGTTTTTGTAGATTCTGGTGAAAAGATAAGATATTGATTTTTTTCAGCGTCTTTTGTTGTTAGCCATGTTAATGTTTGAAATTCTGCAATCTGGCTTGGTGGTAGAATTGTAGAAGAATATTTACCTAATTTTACAACGCTTTTAGATGGCAAATCTCCAACTTTCATAGTAGGTCGAGAAATAAATGCTGTCGCACCCTCTAACATCGTCTGGTACTGTTTCTTCGGGTTATAGGTAAATTGTCGGGCGTAGAAGTCTTTTGTATTGTCCCATTGAACTTGCTTTTCTACTGTTGTTGGGATTGGCGGTTTTAGTTGCAATGTATAACAGCCATCTTGGTCTGTGGTTTCTGAAACTATAACATCTGGGTTTATCACGACTAAAGGACGTATTACTTTCTTATCGGTACATAAAGATTGATAAAGAACACCATATTGATATACTATCTTAACATAAACCGTATTGTCATCTTGCGGGTCCCTCAAAAACCAATCTCTATCCTCTGGAAGTTTTCTGCTGTTGTTATCGGTGAAAATGTCTAATTTGTTGTTTGGCATATCATTTTCGACCTCAGTTGAAGATGGAAGTACGACCCTTGCGTTGAAGATGTCATTTCCTCCCCCCTCTGACGCTATCCTTCTACAAGTCCACTGATTATTAACCAAAACTGCTTTTTCTTCGCTTGTCCAGTCCTTTAAAAATCCATCTTTATTCTGATAGTCTGGTGGTGCGTCATAGGTATGTTGTGGAGAATACCACTGATTAGCGGGTTTATCACTGTTCAACCATTGATGAATATTAGAATACAAATATCTACTATTACCACTTTGCTTTTGTTCTATACTTGGATTACTTGGTTCTTTATTATCGAACATCATGCTAACAAACGGAGATTGTACTGCTTGATTGTCAGAAAAGATTAAATATTGCTTTTGGTTTTTGTCTTTACAAGTAAACCATACTAACTCTTTACCACCATACCTGCCAAGCTTTACTTTGGATTTTGAGGGAAGCATACCGATAGTCTTGGTAACTTTTGTTGTAAAATTTAAAGGCTTGTTTGATGGACTGTTCCCTTTGAGGACTGCTATGTATGCTGTCGTTCCTTTGTCTAACGGTGAAGTGTCGCCTTCTTTCGTTGTGCTTTTGGCATATCCACCTCTTGATATATATTTTTCGTAAACTGTTTCTCCACCACGTACTATTGTACTCTTATTTCCTTCCAGCCTTTTACCTGGGCTACCGTATTTCCCATTCATATTTACAATGTTTCCACCTGTTGCCGTTCCTGCTTCCCCGAAAAGCCCTGTCTTTACTTTATTGTCTGGCTCTGACGAGGAACTGCTACCATGTCCACCGCACGTTGCTTTTGCCGTTTCAGAGCCGTAAGAAATTGTAACATTACCGCCTGCAACTGTAAGAGATACGCTTTCACCTCTTTTAAGTTTAAAAACGCTTGCAACAATTCCACCAGAACCTCCCGAACCACCGCTAACATTGTAACTTGCTCCGACAGTTCTTCTTGCCACTCCACTATATCCACCTGCGGCAACACCGACAAACTTATAATATCCATCTTCTGGTGCAGTCCATGTTTTGGTTGATGTTGGTCTTTCAAGTTCTGTATACGAAATAGGGGGAATGTCTGTATCCCCTTCTTCTGGCAATACAATTTCTTCCCTTGTTAAGTTAATCTTCGTTCCGTCATTGACATTCTTCGGCAAGTGGTCGCCGTAAACCCAAACCGTTCCCGCAAGGTCTGTCGCTCTGCTTTCTTGCATTTTATCAGCAGAGATTACAATAGGCTGCGTTTCCATAGCAGATTCTAAAACATAGTCTGTTCCATTGAAAACGAATTGTGTGTTTTCGTCAATATGAATAACTGGTTCAAAATGAAGTTTTGCTGTCACATTTTCTCTTTCGGGACTTGGCAATCCTTTTTGAGAGTCATCTTTTTGCCCGTGTTTCTCTTTATCTTTGTAACCATAAATGTATACTTCGTTTTCTGAATACGCTGATTGCATACGCCAGAAAATATTATAATCGGCATATGGGTCAAAGTCTTCTGTAAGAGATTCTAAAACAAGTGTTGCTCCCTCAAAATATTCCGTAGTTAAATCTTCCTGTCTTGGAAGCGTAACTTTTGAATTAAGATCTCCTGCCGTCATTACATCTTTCAACAAGTTTTTTTCTTCTTCCGACCATTCATAAAGGAACCCGTTTTCAGAAACATAATCCGATGGATTATATTGTAAAAATATACCTTGTTGGGGAGTATTTGGGACTACATACCAACTTCCACCTTTTTTGTCAGAATTAAGCCATTGTCCCAAGCAGCAATACTGTTTCCCGTACTCTACATTCCCTGTGTCTGGGGGAGGAATAAAAGTACTAACCCCGTTTTTACCGTCAAACTCTTTTGGAGAAAGCAAATATTTATCAAAAACTTTAAGATTACCATCTGTACTACTGGAATGTGTGCCTTTACCAAAGTAAACCCATTTAATAGGTTTGCTTTTATATTTTCCGATTATAAAGGTGCTTCCCAAAGGAATGTTTTTAAGTGCAACCGTTTCATGTTTCCCTTTATTCGCCCTAAAATTATCCAACAACGGGGGCAGCGTGTCATTCTGTCCCCCGCCGCCAAACGATATGGTATTCCCGTAAATTGCCATCATTACCCCTCCTGAGCAATCACTTTGGTTGATACAAGCTCTGCTTGCAGCGTAATATCCTTTTGCGGTTTCGCGCCGTAAATCAGTACGCTTGCCTTTCCGCCATTGTTCTTTCCCAGTATTGCGGTAACCCCGTTGTTGAGAAGTTCCGTCAACATGGTATCGGAGCTTGGCGAAAGGTTGATTTTCGTGTTTTCTGTAATTTCGGAATTTGTAAACGTCTGGGAATATACCCCTTCACTCAACATTTCCCATGCAGACTTTGATAAAACAATCGAAATCAGCTTGGATTTTTCCGCTTGCAACGCCGCCTTTTTCGCTTCCTCTGCACTTTTTGCCGCCTCTGTTTGAGCGGTTTGCGCCGCTGTTTTCGCCTGTTCGGCTGCCTGTTCCGAAGCAGCTGCGTTTTGGGCAGATGTACTCGCTTCCGTTGCCTTTGCCGACGCTGTTTCGGCAGACTTTGCCGCAGCTTTGGCGTTGGTATCGGCAGACTGCGCGTTGCTTTGTGTTTCGTTCTTCCACTGCTCTATCTGTTTTGCCTGCTCATTTACTGTAACCTCGGCTTCTGTTGCTGTCTTAGCCGCAGATTCTGCCCTTGTCGCCGCCTTTTTCGCTTCCTCTGCGCTTTTTACCGCCTCTGTCTGAGCGGTCTGCGCCGCTGTTTTTGCCTGCTCGGCTGCCTGTTCCGAAGCAGCTGCGTTCCGGGCAGATGTACCTGCTTCCGCTGCCTTTGCCGACGCTGTTTCGGCAGATTTTGCCGCAGCCTTGGCGTTGGTATCGGCAGACTGCGCGTTGCTTTGCGTTTCGTTCTTCCACTGCTCTATCTGTTTTGCCTGCGTGTTTATCGTTTCAACGGCTCCGGTCGCCGTTTTGGCAGCGGCTTGCGCTTTGGTTGTCGCTTCCTCCACCCTGCCGGTCATTTCCGACACGGCGTTGTATTTCTCGCTTACACTGTTTGATTCTGTCACAACCTGCCGTTGAATCAGCTCCGTTTCCTGCCGCGCCGCTTCTGCTGCCGCTGCCGATTGCTGCGCGGTATTCGCCGCATTCACAGCTCCCTGCGCTGCCGAATCAATCTGATTTTTTGATTCCTCCACAAATTCTGTCAACTCGGGAATCGTTTTGTTTTCCAACACGCTGACTGTCTGCTGCAATTCGGTTGATTTTTGAATCAGCAGTTCGGAGATTTCCTTTGCCTGCTCCAAAGTGGGAAGAATTTCGTCCAGACTTCCTCCCGCGTTTTCCAAAGCCTTTATTATCTTTTCAATCATCTCGTTTAACTGCTGTTCAAACTGTTCCAGTTTGTCCGGCGGAGGAACCGGTTGACTTCCCTGCGGGTCCAGTCGAATGATTGCCGGATTGCCCGTCCACTTTGCCACAACGTTGTTTTTGCTGTCCGTTCCGGTTAATGTGAGCATTACCCGCCCGGGAACAGCGGTAAATTCCCTGGTAATTTGCCAGTCCAGAAAAATATGCTGTTCGCTCATCTTCTTCGGCAACACCCAGACTGCTTCGCTTCCCGAATCTTCCGAAACCGCCTTGATTTGATAGGAAAGCTCTGTCAAATCAACCTCTTCCCTGTTTTTTGGCAGAATAAACCGCACCGGCTCCACGTTTATCTCGCCCTGTGTGTAGTAAAATTCCAGTTCGGGATAATGCAGCCATGTTCCGTCTGAATATATTTTTCGCAACAATATCACTCCTTTTTGATTATTTTATAAATTATTTTGATTATATTTTCCTTGACAAATGTTTTTGAATATGTTATACTTATCTCATCAAAAGCAGAAAGGATTGACAAAATGCCAGAAATTAGCCGTTTTTATGGAATTATCATCAAAATGTTTTTTAAACCCAAAGAACATGAACCCAGTCATCTTCATGCTTTATATGGAGAATATATGGGAATTTTTAATCTGCAAAACATGGAAATGATTGAAGGAGACCTCCCAAAACGAGCACAAGACCTCGTTCGTGAATGGATAGGACAGAATCAACAAGAGCTTTTAGAGATGTGGAATACTCAAAATTTAAGGAAATTACCGCCGCTGTAAAAACAGCGGCTTTTCCAAAATGGAGGTGGCAAAAGATGATCCCAAGAATAAAATCTGTAAAGCCCATGCCCGACTATTTCCTTCATGTTGTTTTTGATGACGGCAAAGACGTATTGTATGATGTAAAAGACGATATACAAACCATTACAAATTATTCCGACCTCAAGACAATTCACGGATTGTTTGAGCAGGTTCAGCTTGACCAAAGCCGCACTTGCGTTTTTTGGAATGATATGATTGATCTTCCAAGCGATACCATCTACGAATACGGCTTGGAAAGAAGGTAATCTTGTGTCCGTAACAAACAAAATTAAATCACTGCTTTCTCTCAAGGGGAAGAAAAATATTGAACTTGCTGCATACCTCGGAATTTCTCCACAATCTATGCAGAATAAATTATCCAGAGGAAGTTTTTCTGCTGAAGACCTAATTAAAATTTCTGATTTTCTGGAATGCTCCCTTTGTTTTGAAATTGATGGTTCTCAAAAAATCGTACTGGATACTTCTGATATTCGTAAACCCGAAAAAACTATCGTGCAGAGTATTTAGCTCGAAAGGAGAATTGTAATGAGTGACTTTAGAGATTCCTTAAACAAACAACTCAAAGACCCTGCTTTCAAAAAAGAATACAATGATTTAGAAACCGAATTTCAGATTATTCGGGCTATCATCGACGCTCGAACAGAGATGGGAATTACTAAAAAACAGCTTTCCGATTTAAGCGGAATTGCGCAGGCTGATATCAGCAAACTTGAAAACGGAAATGCCAATCCGTCCTTAAAAACTCTGCAAAGACTTGCTTCTGCTATGGGGAAAAAAGTAAAAATTTCGTTCGTTTAAAACAGGAGGGAACTTCCCCCCTGTTTTTTTATGCTTTCGGACAGGTTTTGTAGATAAAAATCTTCTCCTGAATCCCGTCATACCCCAACCGATAACATGGGGCAGACAGCGGGATTATCATATCTTCCCCCAAAACCTCTGCCAGACGGTAGTAAATGCCTGCAACATAGCTTGAAAAGGTCTTAGTATATTCTTCGGTGATTTCTTTTACACTGCTGTTTTCTTCCCGCTCTTTTTCCGAAAAATTTGAGCGTACAAGACAATCCAATGCAGATAATTTGATTCGCTCCAAACACAGCTTTGCCCCGTCCTCTTTGGGTACGTCAATGTAAAGAATGCTGTTCATCGGCAGCGACAGCACCTGTTTTCTCAGTTCTGTGCGATTCATATGCTATTCCTCCGCGCTTTCTCTTAATTTTTCAATACAGTGGATATACTGCTCCAGCAAATCGTTGTCCCCGCAGTTTACGGCAAGCATGGTTAAATTCTGCCAGAAAATATCCTCCATCATCGTCTTGCCGTAAGGGACTGTGCGGGCAACTACTTTCTCAACCAGTTCTTTCGCGTCGCTCTCCCGCCCGCGCTTGCCCTGCATCACGGCGGCAAAGTCCTCGATGTAATCGGCATCCAAACTTCCTACCTCCCGCAAAGCCTGAACAAACCGCTCTGCGTTTTCTCCGTCGCAGCGTGCAATCCTGTCCATCAGCTGACCGGCAATTCCTTCTTTTTTGCTTTCTTCCATCTTTTGCGTTGCGCTGCATTCGGAAGAACAGTCCTCCCCTTTTTCCAACTTGCAGATTAAATTGCTCATGGTAAGCATATAGTCAACGTCTGTCTTTTTCATAAAAATCCTCCGTAATTTTTCAAGATTCATGTTTCTTCTCCTTCAACACTCCCGCCACAGAGGTCATCAGCGTTTTGATGTGCGCAATCACCGGGTCCCACTTCGGGGCAGCCGCAATATCCCACGGACCGAATGTTTCCCGCCAGTCATGCTCCGGGGATTTGTCATATTCGTAGACGTCTGTTAAAACCTTCTGCGCAATCTCCAATAGCACCGGTTCTCCGGGAACGGGCGTTATCCCAAACGCTGCGGGAATTTCCTTTCCTCTGCGGCGGTATTCGTTGTCCATCGCGTTTTTCAGCTCAATATAGTCCATCGCTTTCACAATGTGCCCGATGGCAATGTTTTCTCCTAAATGCGCGATAATCTCCGCTTGATTTTCTCCGGTGCAGGCGTTGTCGCACTCTCCGGTACAGTTTGCCTGACAACCGCCGGTGCAGTTTCCCGTACAGCTTGTGCAGGAATTGGTACAGGTTCCGGTGCAGCTTGCCGAACAGCTGTTTTTGCAGCTGCCGGAACAGTTTCCCGAACAGCCGGAGCAGGTTCCGCTGCACGTTCCCGAACAGCCCGAACACCCGCGACAAGTACTGGAACAGCCTCCTGAACATCCCTTGCAACTGCTGTCACACCCTCCGTCACAGGTGTTGGAGCAACCGCCGGAGCAAGCAGTACACCCTCCGACGCAGCTGGTACATAAACATCCGTCCGATACTCTAATTCCTTTATCGTTCATCCTCACCCTCCCTTTCATAGCTCTGCGCTTCAAATAATCGTTCTGCCTGCTTGTTCAGTCCCAATTTCCGATACAGCTTTGTCCAGTAATAATAGTTTGCCGCAATCTGCGCCTTGAACATTGCGCAGTGGTGCTTGGTTTTGCAGTTTGGGTCGCCGGTTGCGTCATACTGCCATGCAATACAGGTCGGGCAAAGCGGCAAAGCGGGACAGTTTCTGCACTCGCTGTCGGCGGAACTCCACGTTGTCACTTTTTGCAGCTTTTGGTACCAGTCTGTTGTTTTGCGGTCGGTGTAATAACCGATTTCCAATTCCCCAATCGGTCGCTCCGGCTGATTGGTTAAACTGTGCTTCATGTACCGCAGACAGGGATATACCTTTCCCTGCGGGTCAAAAGCAACCATTCTGCCGTTCCCGCCGCAATAGGCTGTCACCTTCTGCCGCGCATATTCTTCTTCGGAGGGAATCTGCACAAATCGTTCCTCAAACAGGCTGACATATAAATCCCGATAAATCTCGTTGTCAATCATCCAGTCGGCAAGCTCAATCAGCTTATCATACAATATCTTGGGGTGTTCTTCCCTCCAAACATCTTCAAACACACAATTTGCAGGAATGTTGTGATACCCCAAACGGTATAAATGCTGAATTGCTCCCACCAGATACGGCAGATTTTCCGGAACCAGCGTTACCTTTGTGCCTGCCGCCGGGTAAAGCCGCAACAGATGTTTTGCCGCTTTCGACACCACATCATAGCTGCCGCTCCCGTCATGGAAAAGACGGCAGCTGTCATGCAGCGCCTTGTCCCCGTCAATACTGATTCCGATAGAAAGGTGTTCATAATTTTTGCGGATAAATTCCTGCACCTTCGGCGTGTCAAACAGTACCCCGTTTGTGGAAATCGAAATCATGTAATAATACGCCCATGGGTGCTTTAACGAAAACGCTTTTTTCTTAAAATAATCGACGGTACGGTCAATTAAATCAATCTCCAAAAGCGGTTCCCCTCCGATAAAGTCCAAAATAATTGCAGGCGCTGTGTTGTCCAAAAATTCCCCTTCAAATAATCCGTCCACAATCTTCTTCGCCGTTTCCCAATTCATTTTTCGGTTGGATTTGTGGCACTCATAGCAATAGGTGCAGGCAAGGTTGCAGCTTTCGGTCACACAAAAGGTCACGCTTTTGCATAACATTTCGTCCTCCTCTTTGCTTGCCTCCGCCTTTGGATGCACTGTGCGGTATACCTGCACAAACTCATCGTTGTAACTCGGGAAATCCCCGCGCTCCATGTACATTCCGTTCTTTGCTTCTGTTTTCATCTTCTCACCCTTTCTGAAACTTTTCGCAGCTTCTATTTCCCGTAAACGCCGGCAATCGCAATCCATTCTCCCGAAACATTCACGCTCAGCAGACGGTTGTCCGGGTTAAACCAGTTGACGTCGGTGTCTTCCGGCGGCGTTTTGCTCACAACCGTTCCCCCTCCGCCCGAACCGAGAGAAGAAAAATGAAGCTCCTTTGCCTGCGTGTCTGCAACACAGGTTAAAATGGCGTCTGCAACGAAACTGCTTGGTTTCAGTCCTTTTCCGTCTGCCGTCTTTACCGTGTAAGCCTCGCTGTTCAGCGTCCAGCTGTCATTCTTTTCCAATGCCTGCGGAACGCGGAAAAAACAGATTACCTTGCCGCTTACCTCTGCCGGCAGTCCGGTGAGATTAAACACCCCGCCTACCTTTTCACAGCTTAGCTCATAATTTGTACCCATCTTTAAGCGGTTGAGCCGTTCCTCGTTAAAATGCAGGTTTGGATTTGTAAAGTGCCCGCCGTGGCTGTTCTGCGAATTGTTGTGGTTTTCAATGTCCTTTAAGGTTGCGGACACTCCGTCATATGAAATATGCACGTCGATTGCCGAAGCGTCTATGACCGTAACCCGGATGTTAATTTCCATCGGGTTCGATGTTCCGTTATTGACGTTCAGCTTTCTCCATCCGGGCGCAGAAGCAAAGATAACCATCTGGTCTTTCTCATTTAAAACGGCAATCTCCCGAACCGTAAACCCGCCGACATCCACCGGCACATTTGTCTTGCAGATAATCATATTTTCGTTTGCCGGATCCATTGTCACCGCGCAGCCTCCGCGCCAAACTTCATGAACCAATTCGGTTATCGCTCTGTCCGGTTTTACATAGTGCCCGTTTCCGTCACCCAATGCAATCTGTGTTAAATTCAGCGGCACTTTGCTTGCCAGAGCCGAAGCAATCAGCTCGTTTCCCAGATTTGTGACAATCGCATAATAATCGGAATTTTCCTCGGTCACAATAACGTTAGAACGGAGCTTTTTGTCCGTTGTGTTTTCTTCCCTCATTCCTGTTCCGTCCTTTCTGATACAGTGTAGATAATATGGGCGGTTGTCAATGGAACAACCTTTGTTTGAAGCGGATAAGTTGCCCCAACCACGCTTTTTTCCGAAATATTTCCCTGCAAAACCGTTTCGTTAAATGCAGTTGTCCGAATGTGGCTGCATTTCGATTCAATGACAGTTTCTGCCCGCACATTGATTCCTACCCCTGCCGCTGTCAAAGGAGGAAGGATAAAAACCTCCCCTTCGGTGTAATGATAGGGAAAGGAAACGGTAAGACTGGCAGGACCGTCCGCATTTTCGTTGTAGCTTACCTTGTCCACATTCCAAATCATCTGAACCGCTGTGATAATGTCATAATAGGTTGAGTGGCTGGTGTTTGCCAGGATTTTATATTTTAAGTACTTTCGATACCGTTCATCGTCAATTACATCAAAATCAATGCTTCCTCCCTGCGCCGCAAGCAATCCCGCCTGCGCGCGGGAAAGCACGACAATTTCCCCGATTCGGTCCAACTGCTCCCCCCGCGCCGTATCAATGCACAAGACAGCAGCCAGCTGCTCCCTCGCTTTTTCCAGCTCTTCCAGTTCTTCCCGAATTACCTTTAAAAGCGCTTCTGTCCGTTTCTTTCCTCTGAATTGATGCGGAAAATCTTCACTCAACGGCTTCATGCAAGTTCCACCTCAATTCGCTTTTCTTCCACTAAAGCTCTCTGCCGCACATTGATTGTGATATTTTCGTTTTCCCGATATTCCTCGTTTTCCGGAACCTTTCCGTTTTCCTGCGTTGCAAAGCTCTGAATCCGAATATATCCGATTCCCGTTACATTCCGGTAAATATCCCCCAAAAGCTCCTGAATCAGTAAGGTTTGTCCGGGAAGGAAAGATTCTGTCTGCGCTGTCAGACTTTCCTTAACTAAGTCCGCATAGTTTGGCGGCAGAGCTTCCCGCTTGCTCGGCGTCAGGGTGAGTTTCAACCAAACATAAACCGGCTGCGGACGATTAAAACATACCTCGACCGGCTGGCTGTCATCGCTCGGAACTTCCACTTTGGTGCTTCCGTAGGTCTGGATTCCTCCTGCTTTCTGCCGCAAGATTGCCTGCGCAATATCCATGTCGGACCCGCCTTCCACAACCACCTCAACACAGTGCGGCGGTCTGCCGTACTCGTCTGTAAGGTTTGTTTTGTTCTCATAACATTTCACCGATAAAACGCCCTGCACGCTGTCCAGAATGGAAGATTCAATGCTGTTTGTCATGCGGGCTGCGTGCGCGGAAATGCGCTTGATATACGATTGCCGCAGCTCGACGTCCGTTTCCCTCATTCTTCCCAGCACCGGCTCAATCAGGTTGGTGCAGCTTTCAAATCCGGTTCGGTTTGTTACAATTTGAGTAATGGAGTTTTCCGGCAGCTTGTACTTGCCGTAGTCCTGCGTTTCAAAGTTAATCAAACTGGATACCGTCTGTGTTGTCATATTTTCGCTTAACAAAATCAGGTTGCTTTTCTGTGGATTTTTATCCGAAAGAAACAGCTGTTCTTCCCGAACTTCAACAGTAAAGCTTTCTTTGGGGATTTTTTCTGCAAGCGCGTTTAAAACGCTTTCCGCAGTCGGAGATTCTCCGCCGCTCACGCTGTACAGTTCCCCGTTAATTCCTATTGTGTAGGTATCGTTTTTCTCTAAGGAGATAATCTTTAAAACTGCCCTGTTGCAGCTTTGGCGGGTGATTTTTCGTTCTGCCGAAGACAACAACAGCAGCGGCGGCTTTGTGATGGAGGAAATCATCGTTCCCTTTGGGATAACGCTCCCGTCCGTTCCGGTACACAGGATATTGTAAAAGGTCTTTTGGTCTGCCATTCTTCGCAGTCCGGCAAACTGTACCGCATTGTCTAAGCTGATTCCTTCCGCTCCCGACGGATAAAAGGAATGATACACTTCCTGATCCGCTTCCCAGTTTTGCGCCAGCTCGTCCGCAATCGTTGTGATAAGAACGTTTAAATAAGACTGTGGATTCTCCATCGTGTTCACACCCCACGCTTCGGACAGCTTTCGGTGCATGGAACGATAAATTTCGTCCATTCTTTTCGGAACAAACCCGGCATCCGTTACCCCGTAGTTAGATCCCATCTATCGTCATCTCCTCTCTGATTGCTCCCTGTGTGGTGTTTGCGCAAAAAGTTACCCTACAAATTCGCAGACGTCTGTTAATCTCCGCTCTGCATTCCTCCACGCCGATTACCTCCGATACCGATAAAATCTGCTCTCGAAACAGCTGTTCAATCACCGTTTCACTCGGATTTTTAATTAAAATCCGGCTGTAATACGGCATACCGAAGGTGGGGTTAAATTTCCATTCCCCCAAAAACCAGCGCAGACGGATAAAGATAGCCTGCCTGACGCTGTCCGTTAAACAAATATCCCCGTTTTCGGTAACAGATAAATCGCCGTCCCGGTCTAAAAGAAGGT
Organism: uncultured Oscillospiraceae bacterium; assembly: GCA_905197685.1. Taxonomy (GTDB): domain Bacteria; phylum Bacillota; class Clostridia; order Oscillospirales; family Ruminococcaceae; genus Negativibacillus. The sequence goes on from CAJJZS010000012.1 coordinate 13,893, forward strand.
CTTTCAAAGTTTCATCGCTCCTTTCCCGTTACGCGCTTGGCGGACCGGAAGTCCCGTCTCCGCCTGCAACATTGGTGTGCGTGTGGCTTTGCAGACTGATTCCCGCGCCCACTACATCTCCCTGCGCAGTGATTTTCCCGCTCACTGTAAGATTTCCGGTCAAATCAGCGCCGCTTCCGGTCAGTTTTAAAATCGTACCGCCGTTTTTTAGGGTGATTTCCCCGCCTTTCATCTGCATAAGCTGGCTGTCATTGCGTTTAACAAGCACCTCATCGTTAGAAAACATTCCGCGGGAATCCTTCTGACGGATAATAACGGCGTCCTTGTCCTGCGCCTCCTGCATCAGCTCGTTCGGCTGTCGGCATACTCCCATAATAGCAATCGCGTTGGTTAAATCGTGCTTTAAATCCGGGAACTCCTCGCCGCCGCTGCGCCATGCGTCCAACGCCTGTTCCGCAAAAATCAGTAAACACCCGTCCCCCGGTTTTACAGGAAAACAAATACAGCTTTCCTGACTGCTGCTTTGCTGAAAACAGACCGGAACCTTTGCAATTTGCGGGTACTCCACCTTCTGCCCGTTTGGCAGCTTGATTTTTCCGATTGGTTTTACAACCGCCGTGCAGTTTCCTGCATCGAAAGAAACAATCTCCCCGGGAATACAGGTATGTACCCCGTCCAGCGATTCTTGCACCGATTCCTTTAACTGCTGTACAAATTTTTGAATCATGTTTCTGTCTCCTTAATATGATACGTATTGATTTTACACGTATCATATGCTATCATAAAGTTACAAGGGAGGGATTGACACAATGCCGTTAAAACCGCGAGAAATGGAAAAAATAATCCTTGATGATGGCTGGATTTTTAAAAGTCAGGAAGGCTCTCACAGACATTACGTACACCCCACAAAACCCGGAAAAGTTACCATTCCCTTCCATCAAGGAAAAGAACTGAATAAAATAACCGAAAAATCAATCCGAAAACAGGCGGGGATTCAATAACCCCTGTCCGCTTGATTCTATTTAAGGAGGTTTTGTTATGTTATCAATCTATCCTGCTTGCTTTTTCCGAGAAAACAATCAGTATTCCGTTATCTTTCCTGATTTAAACTGGCTTGCAACACAAGGCGACAGCTTTCAGGAGGCGATGGAAATGGCAGTTGATTGCTTGGCAGGTTATCTTTATTCCTGCCAAAAAGACGGGGAAGAAGTTCCCCCTCCGTCCGCATTGTCCGATATTTCTCTTGAAGAAATCGCAAAGGAACTGGATATAGATTCTCCTATGGGCGAATCCTTTGTCAGCATGGTATCTGTTGACGTTGCGTCCTATGCAAAGCAACACTTTGCCAAATCCGTCAAAAAGACACTCACCATTCCCGCGTGGTTAAACGAACAGGCAGTTGCCAGCGGCATTAACTTTTCCCAAACCCTGCAAGAAGCCCTTATCTATAAATTGCAGCACAGATAACTTTGAAAAAGGAAGGCACTGTTTTTCGGTGCCTTCCTTTTTTTATTCCTCTTTTCCTTTTTCATAACGAAGGATTTTGTTGATAAAGTATACCTGACCTTTTCCCGTTACCTTCGACGTTTTACTCACATGGATATGTCCGTCGCTGTGTGTAATGCAGGTTTCTTTGATTTCAAACAACCCCAGCTCCATTGATTTCTGGGTCGGCATATTGTAATCGCTGCCCTGTCGCCTGATTAAGTACCCGTTCTGCCGCATCCATTCAAACAGTCGATTTTGTCCCATTTTGATTCCGTTCTGTTTGAGCAGTTTTGCCAGTTCACCAATCAGAATAGAATTTTTCGATGTCACCACCGCATCGGTAAAGATAACTGCCGGTTTCTGTTCTTCTATCTGCTTCTGTAAGGCTTTCCGCTGTTCTCTCTCCGATTTGATTTCATTGAGCAATCGGATTGCCGTGTCCGGGTCAGCCAACATCTGTTCCACCGTGCTTTGTGTCGCATACATTCCGTGTTTTCGGATAGAGGGTATCACCTCGCTTGTCACCCAACGCTTAAATTTCTTTGCGGTCGGCAGTTTGCTGGACAGCACTAAGCTGTATAATCCGGATTCGTTGATGATGGTCATTCCTCTCGGAGATTCAAAACTGTCGTTTTGGCAGTTTTGCTTGTCCTCCTCTTCAACATGCTTTTTCAATGCACCGAAAGGATCCGCATATCCCAGCACTGCCGCCACATCTTTTCCGACAAACCACGGTTCGCCCTCTCTTTCGATTGTTCTGATTTCTCCAAACTCGGAGTTTTGAAAAATCTGTAATTCGCTCATCTTTACACCCCTCCTATTCTTTCCGAATATTCTTTCATGTTTTTACCCCGCTTCCACAATCTGCGCCGTACACAGCCAGTCCCCTGCCATGTTGTCGCCTTCGAGTTTTACCGATTCCACGCGGAAAATACCGTTTGCCGCTTTGCTTTGCAGCTGTATCAAATCGTTTACTCCAATGGCGGCATTGAGGAAATATCGAATCTCCCAGCCTGCCTGCGCCTTGTTTTTGGAACTGTTGTCCTGCGCATTTCCGGAGTTCTTTTCCGATTTCGTCAGCTTTTTCGGACTTCCGATTAACCCTGTTTTAGAGGAAATCAGGTGCGCAACGGTAGAAATCGGTTCGTTGGACTTTGTCACCTGAATCACTCCGTTTTGAATGGTCCATGTCAGATTGTTTGAGGCGCAAACCTTGTCCAACACATTTTTGGCAAGCCCTACATAGCTGTAACTTTCCATCGGCTTAAAACTTGCGCCCTGAGAAAAGGTGATGGGCAACCCCATCTGCCCTGCCGCGTCCTGCAATATTGTTTTGGAATCGGTGGTCGATAAATAACCGAGTGTAAGGTAACTGTCCCGCAGTTCCTTTCTTCCGTCCAAAACGTCAATCGTTGTCTTTTGGTCTGCTCCGTCATCTTCGGTCACCACACTGGTTACGGTTCCGGTAAGTACCATCGGAACATTTCCCCTGTAACCGGCATTCAGTGTAACAACACAGTCCTTTTTCTCTAACGCCGCTTTGTGCGCCGGCGAAAGGTTCCAAAGGGAAATTTTCGCCGTGTTTGGGGAAGAAACATCTGACTTTTCTACGGAAAAGTTAATATGCAGCTCGTTGATTCCAAATCCTGCGCTCCCCGCCTGCCCGGCAGAAAACCGATATTCCCGAATCCAGTTAGCCATCTGTTTCTTCCTCCCCCAATTTCAATAAATCCTCGATCGGCATAAAAACAAATTGCGCCTTTTTATCCCTGAAATCATACCGTTCAATCCTGTTTTTGGAAGACACCGCCGCAAAAACGCCATCCGGCAGCCCGTGGCACAGGTAGAAGAAGTTAAGGGGCGCGTTGGGAACTATCTTGATTCCCGTAACATACGGATTTCTGTTTCCGTCATAAATCCCAAACGTCCAGTAATTTCCGCTGTCATTGTAGCTGAATCTGATTAGATATTCCTTTCTCCCCAGAACAACACGCGAAAAACTGTCATTGTATTCCGGCACTTGAATTACGATAGTCATAATCTATTTCCTCATATATTCCACAACGCTTTCTTTTATATTCCATAAAATACTTCCGTTGTTTTCTTCTTGCGATTGATTGCTGCCCGAAGTCGAATTTCCTACAATATTTGAGCTTTCTCCTGCCTGACTGCCATATGGCGCTGTGGCGGCTGTTCCCGCCGTTGTCCCGGTATCTCCGCCGCGCCCATATTCGGACGGAATGGTAACGGTCTTTGCTGCCGTTGTCTGCACCTCTTTGAGTGTAATCGGAATCTCCAACGATGTTTTCGTCGATACATCATACGGCAAAGAAAGGCTTGTTACACCCATGTTTTTAAAAATACCTTTTGCAGAAGTAACGGTAATCAGTTCGCGCTTTGCGTACAGCTCCTGAAATCGGGAAGCGACCTGCTGAACTCTTCCCGGTGAAGCGTGCGAGCGAAAGGTTATCGGCGTATTGGTGACAATCACGGTAAGACTCAATGTTTTCGGTTTTTGAATCATTGTATCCTGTACCGAAAAACCCTCTTCCACAGGATAGTCCGGGATTTCCATCTCTAAAGAAAGTTCATGATGAATCAGCGCGTCGCACTCGATACCGCCGATATTGACCGGTTGAGGTTTCATCTTTTATCCCACCTTTCTTTTTCAATATTTATGCGTATTTTATACGCCTTTCTATTGACAAATACGCATTTTAGGCGTATAATATTATTGTAAGGAGGGAAAGATATGAAACGCCGAGACCTTATCAATCTGCTTGAAAAGAATGGTTGGTATCTAAAACGAACAGGCGGCAATCATGATATTTATACCAACGGAAAAGATTGTGAACCGATTTCCAGACAAAGGGAAATCAAAGAAGCAGTCGCTCAGGCAATTATTCGGCGGAGAGGTTTAAAATAACCTCTCCATGCCAAAATCATAAATCAGGAGGTATTTTTTTATGAAACAGGTTTATCCCGTTGTCTTTACTGCTTTAGACTCCGGTTATATGGCTTATGTCCCCGATTTCAACATCAACACACAGGGCGAAGACCTTGCTCAGGCAATCGAAATGGCTCGTGACGCAATCGGTTTGATGGGGATTGATATGGAGGATGAGAAGAAACCGATTCCCTCCCCTTCTCCGATTTCCTCTGTCAAAACCTCTCCCAACGAAATTGTCACCTTTGTTGATATTGATTTTACTGTATATCGCCGAAAGAACGATATGCGGGCAGTCAAAAAAAACTGTACCATTCCTTCCTGGCTCAACTTTGCCGCAGAACAGGCAGGAATCAATTTTTCAGCCACTCTCCAGGCTGCTTTAAAAAGAGAACTCGGCATTGAAAAATAATCTTTCCCCCGGGCACAAGGAATCTTTCCTTGTGCCTTTTTTGTTTTAGTATCCCATCGCAAAAGCTCTTGCCGCTTCGTCCGAACTGTCATTCACTGCCTTATTCATCTGTTCTGCGCCTTTTTGCTGCATTTCTCGGTCAGAGCCGTTGAAGGTATTGGTAACATTGTTTTGGATAGTCACATTGTTGGTTCGGTTGCTGCCCCCGGTTGAATTTGCTACGGTGACAGGCTCCGGGTCTTTTGAAAACAGACCTGTTACATAATCCCAACCTTTTCCGATTGCATTTCCAACTCCGCCAATCAGTTTTCCTAAAGGGGAATTTGCGATTGTATCTATCAAATCCTTTGCCTTTTCTTTTAGATTTCCAAACCAGTCCATAACGCTGCGAATGGTTTTTCCAACCTTTTCGCCCGCTTGCTGCACCTTCTCGGTAGACCATGCAAAAAATTCCCCCAGTTTTTCCAAACCTTTTCCGAGCAAATCCGCAATCGTGGAAATCAACGAGCCAAGAAAAGAAATAACCCCTCCGATGGTTTCTCTGACAGCGTCCGCGTCAATTCCCATTTCTTCAAAAAAATCACCGATGACGCTTTCGTCACCTTTCATAAAATGAATCAGGTCATCAATCGCAAGGGCAACCAACATGATAACCGCAACCAAAGCCAGCGTATGAAGATTGGCAACACTGAGAAGTCCAACAAAACTCTTAAAGAAGCTGAGAATCTTTCCTGCGTTAAGCGCAAGCCAGATAGAGCCTGCCGCCATCGCAACCAGTTTCAGCAGGTTTTCCATACCGCCTACTTTGTCTGCAATTTTGTCGATAAACGCAACTGCCTTGTCCAGCCACCCCAGCAGTTTGGAGAAGAAATTTACCAGGAAAGCGGATAGCTTTTTGGTAAGTCCGTACTGACTGTTTACCTTATCCACCCACAATCCCCATTGATTGCGAATGTTGAGCAGCGCATCGGAAAGGTTCATGTCCAGTTCGTTAAACGAAGCATTGATGGTGTCTGCATTGTTGACAATCGCATTTTTCAGGGCAGACAAACTGATTTGCCCTTGCGATGCCATCTCTTCAAACCGTTCTTTGCCGACACCAAGCTCCTTTTCCAGCAGTTTCACCGCTTCCGGCGCGTTCTCCAACAACTGGCTGATTGTTTCGCTGTCTACCTTTCCTTTTGCAAAGGATTTGTTGATTGCTTCCTGCAAGGCGGCGGTTTCTTCGTTGGATTTTCCGGCAGCCTTAAACAGTTTGGAGGTGAGCTGCGCATAGTTTGCCGCTTCTTCCACAGAACCGAACAGTTCTTTGTTCTCCTGCACCAGATTACCCACAAACTTCGCAGTGTCCCCGTAGGAAGTTCTGCTTGCGTTGGCAGCCTGTAAAATCTGCTGCTGAATGGCGCTTTGTTCTCCCATTCCTCGGGTGGCATCTCTGATTCGGTCGTTGATTCCGTTAAACTCCTCCGAGATTTGCTTGAGCTGAACCAGAGAAAAACCTAAACCCAGCATACTGGCAATTTTCCCCATTGTTCCCACAATCTGTTGATAAGTGCTTTTCACCTTTTCTGCGGAAGTATGGTGTTTCTTTACAGACGCAACAATTTGCTTGCATTTCCCCAAAACCTTATTAAGGACATTAAGAAGAAGATTGTTTTTCTTTTTCCCTTTTTCGGTTTCGTTTGTATTATTCTTATTAACCCGAAAAATCTTATCCAAAATACTTTTCAAGTTAAAATTCGCCGATACATTTTGTTGGGTATTTTCGTTTATTTCCCTTTGGGTGTTTGAAATCTGCTCCTGCTTTTGTTCTTGTTCTGTAAGCGTTTCACTGATTTGCTGTTGGTTTTCCAGAATTTCTTCTGTTGTTCCCTGCTGTTCCCTGAGTTCTTCCGAAATCTGCTGCTCTGTCCCCAATGCGGACCGATTTTCCGGTTTTTTAGGCAGCGGCGCGCTTTCCACACCGGACTGCACAGTATCTACTTTTATTTCTGCCCGCAATCCGCGAAGCGCTGTTTGCCAACGCTGTTTGGCTTTTTCAACCGTTTCCTCAGCCTTTTTGAAAGACGCATCGTCAATCTCAAACCCTATCGCAATCGCTATATCCCGTATGGTCAATCTCTCACCCCCTCCTCATTTCCTCTGCCTGAATCCGCTGTATATCCAAATCGCGGATATACAGCGCATACAGCTTTAGCGCCTCATCCAGTGAATAACAGGTTTCCAATTCCCACTTGGAAGCAAGCCCTGCCTTAATGAGAATGTACATCCTCAGCTCTAATTCTCCGAATTGCGTTGTGTCAAAATGTCCGTATCGTTCGGGGTCATCGGCGACATCGGTTCCCGGACGAGCTTTCCAAACAGGGGACCGAGTTTCCCGAAAAAACCGCCGAAATTCTCCCTTAAAACATAAAACGCCAGCAAAAACATATCCTGAATCTCCGCGCAGAAAATTTCATCTGCTGTTTCTTCGGTCAGATATTCTCCGCTGTCTTTTATGACAATGTTTTTGGAACAAAGCAGCTTTTTGAGCAGCAATTCTATCTTGTCGCCGCTTATCATGGAAAATGCGGCAGAAATCTGCGGCGCAGCTTTCATAACATCATCGTCCAAGCTCAGCTTCTGATCCGACAGCAACGGGGCAAGCGCTCCCACTGCCGGCAGCAGCAGTCCTGCAAGCTCTCCCGAAAGGTTTGCTGCCGTAAACGCGCCAAAAGGATAAATTAAAAATTTCATTCCTTTTAATTCCGTTTCTTTTCCTTCGATTCGCCTGCTGTAATTGCACTGCACTATACACTACCCCTTTCCGAATCTGCGGTGTAAAGAATCCACTGCCTGTTTCCCGCTTTTCGTCCGAAATCGCTGTTTGGGGTCTTTGCCACCCACGCTTCTTCTGCGGAAAGAAGGACCTCCCCGTTTCTTTTCTTGATTAAAAGGGGGAAAATCTGCAATTCTCCGCCCCGCAGGCGCTGCGCCAAATTATTTAAAATCTTGTTTGCCTTCACGCCGTACAGGTTGGTAATCGTCACTTTGGAACAAGGATTCGGGTCAAGTGATACTGTAACCGCGCTGTCACAGCCCGAGGTAGGCTGCGCTTCTTCTGCCATGTCCTCTATGGTCAAAAAGGCATCGTCCGCATATCCGGTCAGACTGAACGGACCAAACCCGATTAAAATATCTTTGCAGTTGTAAACTACAAATTCGTTCATATTTTACCTCCTTAATACTCCAGCGTTCCGCGAACTTCAACAAAATGAACCGCGCCTGCCAGACGGGCGGTGAACTTGCAGCCTTTCAGCTGTCTGCTTGCCCGTTCCGCCTGCGTCAGCTCTCTTGCCAACGGTACGGTTACGGTAAATCCCGGAACAGCGTTGCCGTCCTCGTCATACTCGGTCGGAGAAATTCCTCCCATCTTCTGCCCGCGTTTGAGCGCGTAAATGATTTGATTTTCCACCAATGCAATTCCGTTGTCGGTGTACGGAATCTTCGGATTGGTAATAAACAGGTTGTAAATGCCGTTTTGCATAAAGGCTTTGAGCCACCACATAAAGCGCACGGTATCAATCCATTCTCCGTTTACCGTTTTTCCTCCCTGTGTGATTGCTTTGCCGCCGTACTCGGTAAAGTAGGAAATGTTCTTTTCCTGCAATACGTTCATCTGCGTTGCGGTAAGCTCTGCTGCCGAAACGCCGTAGAGCGTTTTAAACGCCCATGTTTCGCTGCCCGGTTCATAGGAAAGGCAGGAAACGGCAAACGCAACGTTCATGTACTTGTCCGCTTCTGTTTTGCCCGGACTGTAAATTTCAAAACTGTTCTGATAGGTTGTTGTTTTTAAACTGCTTGCCTGCTCTGTTGCGGTAAAGCAAGCCATCTTTTCATGCGCTTCGGTCCACTTTGCAATATCTTCATGCTTTGCCTTGTCAATTCCTGCCGGACAAATCACAAACCATTCTGTGTTTGCCGCTGCGCGGTCTAAGGTATCGCTCAACGGTTCCGGGGTTTCTACATTCTTTACATTAGTTGCAACAAAGATTTTAGAGGGGTGCGGCTGCTGAGAAAATGCAACCGTCGCCGCATCGTAAACAGCTTCTCCCTCGGTCCAGCCTGCCGCCTTTACCCCTTCCGGGGTGGTATATACCCCGATTGCCTTGTAATCGTCCAGCTTTTTGGACGCCGGTTCCGGTCCGACAATCAGAATACTGCCAAATCCGGCAATTCCGGTTGCCGGAGCTGCAATCCGAATCTGAATATCAACAATATCGTTTAGATTGTTGCTCATTCTGCTTTTTCCTCCTTGATATAGTTTATTTCTGCGCTTTCAAACCAGCCGCTTGTGTCAGTTGCCTGTTCATCGGTTCCTCCGCCGCTCGGGGTGGGAACGGTGTTGTTCTCTGTCTGCTTACCGGGCGGAGTGACGCCGGAATGTCCGAAAACATCTTCGGTAAAGCTCAGCGAAAATTCCTGCAAAGCCCGGTATTCATACTTTGATTCGTTAAGCAGGGCACTTGCGTCCAGCGTGCTGCCTTCCTCCTGCAAACAGATGTCATGTTCTTCTAAAAATTCCTGCCCGGCATCTGAACTGAGATACCGAAGAAATTCCTGAAGGTCGCTCACCGCTGTGTTTCTCGGCGGCGGCGAAGTCATACCCGGCTTTGCAGTCGGCTTTCTGCCACCGGTATACAGATTTAGGACAATGCGCCCCGTACAGTAATATCTCCGCGCTGTTTCGTCATCGCCATACTCGTCCGCATGAAGAAAATGCGAGACGTCTGTTAATTTGAGGGCAACAAAGGGATACGGGGGCTTGACCCGGTTGGTTTCGCACCAACGAACGGTTGCCCCCGCAAAATATCTCCGCACCAGTTCTTCAACAATCAGCTGAGCCTGTTCTGTTGTCATAAAACCACCTCCGGCGCTTCTTGCTGCTCTCCTTCCGGCAGAACAACCCACTGCCCTTCCCAGTGCGCAAGCGGAGTATGCGCCCAGCGGGAAGCCTGCTCGCACTCGTACCATTCCCCCTGATAATACAGGCGGTCTGCGGGGATTCCCTCCCGCTGGTTGACTGTACGGATTTCAGAACTTGAAAAGCTCTTTACCCTTCTTGCGGAGCGTTCCCCTTCCGGCAAGGCTTCCAGTTCTCGGGTATTCAGCGATTGAATGTTGAGCCGAATCGGATTGTCCCGAAAAAGCCGGTATCCTTCCCCGTCCGCTTTTTCGTAACGGCGAATGATATATTCAGAGCGAAACATCAGTCATACTCCCCTTTCTTGCAAACGGTATATGAGATACTGTCCCTCATCGTTCCGGTATCAATCAGCGGATGGTCGTGACCTTTGCGCTTGATGGTAGAGGGGGAGTTCGGGACAAACTGTCCTTCGTCAATGCGTTTTTGCACCTTTTTTTGCACATCGGTTCCTATCTCCCGGAAAGCCTGCTGCGCCTTTTCGTTTCCGCGCAGCACCTTCGCTGCTTCGGATACAGCCGCTTCCCTGATTTCTTCCTCATGTACCTGTACCGTTTGCGCAAAAAACGGACGGGCGGGTATAGTGCTTGTGCCAAGTTCATTGTATAAAGCAATATCCACAAGGTCGGTTTGAGAGGACGTCCCGTTATGCCGTTTTCCTTTCTTCCCCCGCTTTAATCCAACTCGCACCTGTTTTTCGGACAGCTTTTGCAGCTCTTTCAAAAATCGCTTTCCCTGCGCGGTCACTTTGTCATGCCCTGCCATCTCAATCCCTCCGCACCATAATGGGGATAATCGTCTGCTTTAATCGCAGGTACTCCGCCCCGTAAGTTGTGAGGGAAAGAGCAGATTCCGCCCCGGCAATCCCTGTGTTGTTGCCAAAAGAAACAGAGGTTGCCCCCTCGGAATAGGAAACAACCCCTGTTCTGTCTGCAAGGCTGCCGAATGCCCCTTCTTCCCCCAGTCCTGCCATCTTCATGCGGTGGGCAGTGAGATAGGCAAGAGCCTGCGTGTATTGGCTGCCAAACGCTGTTTTACTCAGTATCTCTGCGGTAAGCTCAATCCATGTCCGAACAATCTCATCGGATACCCCGTTAAATTCCGGCGCAACGGTTCGCAGTACAGTCAACACTTCCATTACTGCTTGCCTGCGCCGCGTTTGCTGCCTTTGGATTTATCCGCTTCTTCCTCCGGCTCCGATTCCGGTTCTGCGTTTGGTTCTTTCGGGTTTTCTTCCTCAACCGATTCCGAGATTTTTACCACCCCGCGTTCTTGGAAGAAATCGAGCGTTTCGCTTTTTTCATATTCTGCCGGCAGCGGCTTTGTTTCCCCCGGCAGCAAAATCAAACTGCCAATACTGATAATCTTGCTTCCCTGATTGGTAACTGTTTTCATCAAAAAATCCCCTTTCTATACTCCTGCTGCGATAATGGCAGACAGCGGATAGTAAATCATCGCGCCCACAACTCTGGCTTCACAAGGTACTACGATTTCCAGATTTTTGTTCTGCGCCGGGTGCTGATAGAACGGCATCGGCACTTCAATCGACAGCTTGTCCTTGTTGTTGGTGTACAGCAGCGCAACACCCTTGCCGCCGCTCGATTTTGCATAGGGGTTACTTTCTGTTGCGGTCGCGTTTAACTCCGCGCAGGATACAATCGTAATATCCGGCATATTGTCCTGAAGATATTTTAGCGCGGAAATACCGGTGTCCGGGATTCGTTTGAGCGACAGATCCAGATAGACGTCGGAAGGAATTGCCAAAGTGTCGGGGTGTTCGGTGTTCTGGGTAACTGCGTTTACCTGCGCAATCATGCCGGCAACATCCTTGATAATCTCGTCCACCGTCTTATTTTTCCAGTCCGCTTTGCTCGATGCGCCGTTTGGCAGGGAATACAGTGGAATATCGTTGTTTTCGGACAGAATACCCACCAGATTGTTTTCCTTATCGCCCTTCCATGCAATCGAGTTGGTTAAGCGTTCCACCGCATATCTTGCCGCAGAACCCTTTCTTGCGTCCAGCCCTTTGCCTGCCAGTTTGGAAGCTCTCATATCCTGCACGCTGTAACCGTAGCTTGCGCCCAAACCCTTTACCAGCGCGGTTTTTGGCTGTCCTTTTACATCTGCGCGCGGCAGGTCGGTTGCGTAGTTGCCGATGATTTTGGCAAGTCCTGTCGGCTCGTATCCGTAGTAGGTGACGCTCTCTGCGCCCTCAGGCACCTCGTGAGTGACAGGGAACATTTTCAGGGCGGTAAGCTCCGGGAAAAGTTTATCGTAGGTTTTGACCTTTACAAAATCAAGCTCCCGCGCAAAGTAAATACTTGCGTCCTCTGCTGCGTCAAAGTTCATCTGCGGGTTTCCTGCCAGACTTGCGGAAATCCCCGAGTTTTCAATCGCCTTGCGGTCCTCTGCGCTGAAGGCGGTGTGCTGTGTTCTGTTCATCGTTTCTCCTCCTTATTTCTGTGCAAAAAGTTCAATCGGCGCAATTTCCGAGCTGTCTTTCTCTCCCAAAAAGCGCGCGTTAATCTGTAAGGTGTTTGCGCTGTCCGCTGCGGTTTTAAAGCAGCCTAACCCTGCCCCGTTGATGACAAGGAATACCGGGTCGCCGTACTTTGGCGTCACACCGCTTGCCAGACGCACCCAGATTCTGCCGGAGCGCATGACGCTGACGGTGCTTTTTGGCTGTAACTTTAATTCCCCCTGCATATCCAGCTCGCGGTTTACATCGTTTAAAACAATGCCCTCAAACTTTTCGGCAGTCGCTCCCGTTGCAGGCAGCTTTACTGCCTTTCCCGGAACCGCTCCCTGCACAACGCCCATGCCCGGCTTTAATGCGGTTGCGCTTTCTCCGTTCATTCTGCTGTCCACCACGTGCTCGGTTAAGTCGTACAGTCCGCCTGCCACTCCTGCCGGCATAGACTGGGTGTAGCTTGTCCACATACTCATTACTTGTTACCTCCGTCCATTTTTTCAATCATTCTTCTTCTGGCTTCGTTCTGCCCGTCAACAGCTTTGTTTTGGGCAGAATCACCGCGGAACATCTGTCTGCGCTGATAGCCGACGTCCTTTCTTTTGCCGATGCTTTCTTTGGCAATATCAAACATGGCGTTGATGTAGGCGCTGCCTTTGCCGTCTAAGCGAATATTGGGGTGAACCTTTTTGATGATGGCTTTCTTTGCCTCTGTCGGTTTCATCGTGTCCAGTCCGTCCATGTTGAGTTTGTCCCCCAGACGAATCAGTTCGATTCTCTGTCTGACAAGTTTTTCCACAGCGTCAGCCCCGATACCGTCCAATTTAACAGGCGTCTCCTTTTTTTCTTCGGAAGATTCCGAGGAGTTTTCTTCTTCGCCCTCGTCGGCATTGGTTTCTTCCTCCGGTTTTTCCTGCGAGCTTTCCGCTTGGTCAAAGTCAATCTTTGCCTGAAGCTGCGCGATAAAATCCAGCAGTTTCTGAATGTCCTCGTCCTGCTGGGCGATTACCCCGGAAGCTTCGTCCATTGTTTCGCAGTCACCCGAAGCGTCCCTGCGGTCGCGGCGGTCTTTTACCTCCTGCACAGGGTCCTTTTCGCCCTCGTCTGCGCTCTGCTCCTCCTGATTGTTGTCCTCATCAGCGGTTGGATTGGCAGCCTTTGCCTCCTCTGTTCGCTGCGCCTGACGCTGTTTGTACTCCTCCACCAGTCTTGCAATCTCTTCCGGTGTCAGTCCGTCTTTTCTTACTTTTGCCATTTGTTTTCCTCCTTTTTCTTCCCCGTCGATGTTCAGACGAGCCTGTTCCCCTGCCCTTGCCTTTTGCACAAGGGCAAGATGGTTGATTCGGATATCTCGTTGGATTGCGTCATACCGCTGTCCGTTCCATATTCCGGGGGTTTCCTCCGGTGTTTGGGTGTAACCCAGTGACAGCTCGCGCAATCCATAGTCCAACGATTCTGCATCGTGTATCACTATCTGCGCCCGCACGTTTTCCCCGTCCTGCACGCCCTCGCTGAGAACGGTTCCGATATGCTCCTGCTGCACATTGTCTGTATTGACAAGCCCCGCCTCGTGGGTGAGGATAATCGGCTTGCCCTTGTAGCTTGCAAGGCTTTCGGCGGCGAACACTTCTTCCGGCAGGCGCAGTTCTCTGCGAACGGTTCCGTCCGCGTTGTGATACTCAAAAATACCCACCCTTGTTAAGATGGGATTATCAATCAAATATCCCTCCGGGGTAAAATAGGTTTCGCCCAGAGGGATACTGTCAAATCTTTGTTCCATCATTGACTCCTTTTTTCGGAATTGTCTTTTATTTTTCCGAAGAAAGATTTTCCCACGGAAAAATTACGTTCTTGTTAAATACCGGCAGCGCAACGCAGCGGCAGCCGTAGTCCTCCCCCGGGTGGCAGCGCCGTCCGGTTTTCGGGTCGGAAATCGGCGGCGAATCCCAGGAAAACTTTTTGCCGTTTAGCTTTCTGTGCTGATTGCGGACTTTGGAATCGTTTTTTGAGGACCAGATATATTCCCGCACCCCCGCGTCTTTTTGCTGCTGCATGGTTAAGCGGGACTGCAATTTCCCGACCTGGTCCCGCGCAATAAACTTTGCCCTGCTCTGACTGACTTTGCAGGTGTGGCGGATATGCTGCGCCATCTGCTCGGTGGTGGCGCGGTTGGTGATGTCCTCCCACAGAATATCCCTGATTTGCCGGACAAGTTCCTGCGGGATAGAGGAAATCATCTGCATATTCTCCCGAAACCACTGTTCCAGCAGTTCCTTGTAGAATGTTTCGTCATAATATCCCGAAAGGATTTTCACTCCCAGCGTGCGTTCCACCGCCTTGCTCCATCCGCGGTTTACTGCGCTGCGAACCAGATATGCCGCTGTTTTCAGCTGCTCTTCCAAATCAGAACCGTCCTTTTCCTGTTCTTCCTCGGTTTTCAGGTCGTTCATCATCTTGGTAAGGTACAGGTCAATCAGCTGCATAAATCCAACCGCGTCATCGGTGCGCAAATTTTGATTTTGTTCTTTTTCAATGACTTTCAGAATTTTGGGAAGCCAACGAAGAACAACCTTATCAAATCGCCGGTACAAATTCGCAAACGTCTGTGAATACTGCCGTTCTGCCGACATGGCGTACTGCGGGGTATGCTTTGACTTTAAGGTATCGTGCCCATAAAACTTGCGTCGGATTTCCTCCTGCAAGGCAGTTCGGTACGCAAGGTCATTCACAAATTCCACCTCTTTCCTAAAAAAGGGTACAAAAAAGGACGGTGCAAAAGCATCGTCCTTAATAAAAATCTGTTCTGTTTTAATGACCAAACAGGCTGTTCGGTCCGCACCACTTGGAAACAATGGAGGTCGGTTTGCCTTCTCTCAGGCATTTTTCCAGTTCTTCCTTGTATACCTGCGCTGCACATTTATCTCCGATTCGGTCAAAGTCGGCATAATTAAAAAGAAGGTCTTTGCCGAATCTCCTTTCATATTCGTCCCTTAATTCCTTAATCTCATCAGTTGTTAAGATTTCCATATCTACTCGCGCAGCGTACATTTTATGTTTCCTCCCCGTGTAGCTGACGAAGATAACTGTCACAACTATTAGATACCTCCGGCAAATTTTCACGAAGGAAAGCTAACTTCTGAGTATCTTTGAAAGCAACCAAAGAATAGTAGTTGGCAAAGATTTCACTTTCTTTGATTCCTTCCCGTTTCCAGTATTCTTCAGAGTGTCCTAAAGGAAATTTATATTTTCCATCTGAAACAGCACTGCAAATATCAGAAACAAAGCCATCTGTATCTTTTTGACAAAAGCTCCAAAATTTATCCGGGTCGGAATCAATTGTCTGTTTTGCACCTTTTACCTTTTCCACAAAATTTGTATCATTTTCCACATTGAGAAACAGCTTATCAATCCTATGAGAAAGTTCGTGCGTGGTAACAATCGACAAATCAATATCATGGAAAGATTTCCTTGATGTATCGTAATAGAAAGCGTCCTTTGACGGAGAATAGCCAAACGGAGCGTCCTCGGATAATTTTGCCGACTTAAACTCCACTGCCTGCATCATGGTCTGCAAGTATGCCTGACACGGCGCGTCCATCTGTTGGGTGAACGCTTGGTAATCGTCTTGCAGCTTTTGCACGTCCAATGTTCCGTCTGAGGTAATATAGTTTTTGGTCGGCATACTGTCGGAGGGCAGTTTCCTGCTCTCTGTCGGCTGCGGCGCGCTTTCTCTTTGTCCGCGTTCAGAACTTCCCTCGGCTTGTTTGGGCTGATTGTTCTCCGAAGCTCCCTGTTGCTGTGACGGTTGTTCGCCTTGTTTGTTTTGTTCTTCTTTTTTTCTGTTTGAGGACCTTTCCCGTTGAGATTCTTTCGGCTTTTCTTTTGATTCCTGTTTGGAAGAAGAGCCTCCGCCCTCTCCCGAACCGCCGACCTTTCCCGGGCGACCCTCATGGTTAAAATTTCCGCTGCCCTCCCCACCGTCCTGCACGCTGATACCGTCCGATGAGAATGGCTCTGCCTTTATTATATCACTGCCGACTGCTTTCTGTCCAGACAACTTCTCTGTGCTTTCTGACGAATTTTGCGCCAGAGAATTGAGCAATTCTTCCCAATCGGCGCTTTCTTCCTGTTCCGGTATCTGCTCTGCAATCAGTTTGCCGTTTTTGGCAAGCGCCTGCCGCACTTCCTCCGGACCGATTATCTGCATATCCATGTACATCTGCACTGTCTGCGCGTTTGCCTGCTCGGTCTGCGCCCGCACCAAATCCACCTGCGCGCGTTCTGTTTCGGTTAAGCTCCACAGCGGCGGAAAGCTCGGTTTGATGATTCCCGGATTTTCAGCAATGCTTCCGTCATAGATTCCTGCCTGCACAATCGCTTTTATCAGCGTCCGCACATTCTTTTTGAGCATCCGCTTCTGGATTCCTTCCACAAAGTTGTAGTAGTTCTCCAAATCGCTTTCCCCTGTCGCATTCTCCCCTGCGGGCGAGCGTCCGAACAGAATGGTCTGCGGAATACAGGTGACTGCCGAAAGCAGGTTGCACGCGCTGTCCAATATCTCTTTGGTTCCGCTCATCTGAAAGGTTTTGAAATCGTACTCCTCACCCTCCATATCAATGGCAATCGTGTTCATCATTCCTCGGGAAGCGTCAAGAACCTGCAAGCGTTTGAGTTCCATATCATCGCCGTTTGGACCTGCCAGCATACTTTGCAGACCTCGCTGTTTGTATACCGGCTGCACGCTTTTTTCAATCATGTTTGCGGCGTTGGTGTGCGTCCTTAACGCGATTGACAGGTCGCGCTTAATGCGGATATACTCCGGCAATCCCCAGTAATAATACTGCTGCGCCGTTCCGTATTCCGGCAGCGTTCCGTTTTTAAAAATCAAGCACCTGCTGCGATGCACGCGAAAGGTGCCGCCGTAGGTGCTGGAAATGTCAAAATATTCTGCTGTTCCGCTTCGGTAAACTTCCGGGTCTGGCTGAACCACCGCCCGTTCGTACACCCGCAGTTCCTCCACCGACCGAATGTCCTGCCAGTTTACCGGTTCTTCCAATCCTCTGCCGTCGTCTAACAGCATGACGATGATTGCCCCGCCGAACAGCCTTGCCCAGCGGATTGCGGCAGTTGCCTTTTCTTCCCAATCCAGTCGGTCAAGGGCATCGTCCAGATATGCGGCAAGCTCGCTGTCGCTGACGTTGTAGTCTAAGCCGTGCTTGCAGGCTTCCTCTGCCGGTCGGTCGATAATCTTGCTGAATAAACCGTTATATTGGTACTTTTCCGCAAGGTCATAGTCGGGTATCCACACTTCCCCTGTCTGCGCCGTCTGCGACCGGTACAGCCTCATCACATCGGAAAATCCGTCTGCTCTATATTCCAATTCTTTCCCTCCCTTTTAAATCAATCCTTCCAGACTAAAGGAGGAAGAATTGTAATAGGTGTTTGCCTGCGTCTGCGCGTCCACCTGGTCATCGTTCGCCCCGTTCGGAAAAGCGGTATGCTCTTCCACAAAATCATGCACCCAGGGCGCAATAGACGGGTCGGGCAAAAAGACGTTGCCTGCCTCAACTACTGCTGTCACGGCATTGGCGCGCACAATCTTGCCGCCCTCCGGCTCCACCGGAATCAACCCCGGAATTTCTTTTCGCAGTACATCAATGACCGCCGTTCCGTTTGCTTTATCCTCCACGAGCTTGCGGACTGCCTGTGGCCATTTTGCGGACAGGGAACGGATCGCGTAAAGCGTTTCGGTAAAGCTCATTCGTCCGCGCACCTGGTCGAGCAGGTAGCGGCTGCTTCCCTTTCTCGCCCAAACCTGCCCCACCACATAGTCGGAGGACTGAGCGTCCTTGAAGGTGCAGTCCCAGGACTGCACAAAATCATAAAGACCGTCCGGCAGTACCTTGTAGTAGTTCCACCATTCTCGCTTGAAGGTGCCGCCTTCGCCCGGTGTCGGGTGCTGCTGATACAGCGCCGCCCAATCGCGGCTGCCGACCGTTGCCTTCATCTTTGCAAGAGCTTGCTCGTCATATTTCCATTTCCACAGCGCTTCTCCCTCCTGCCGCACATCATACGGCTTTGCGGGATATTCGCACACTGCCGGCAATTCCAGCACTGTCCATTGGTCCGCGCCTTCCTCTGCCGCTTTCAGCAGCTTTCCTGCCAAATCGTCCTCGTGCCATCGGGTTAAGGTCAATAAAATACACCCGTCCTTTTCCAGACGAGTGTAAAGTGTGGAGGTGTACCAATCGTATATTTTTTCCCGTATCGTTGCGCTGTCTGCGTCCTCGCGGTTTTTCACCGGGTCGTCGATGATGATATACTCGCCGCCCATACCGGTGATACCGCCTCCGACGCCCGCGGAACGGTAGTTTCCTTTCCCGTTTACCACTTCAAACATATTGTTGTTTCTGATGTAGCGGGTTTCGTAAAATCTTCTGGTATGCTGATTGCTTAACTGTGTGTCGGGAAAAAGCTCCGCATACTTTTCGCTGTCAATCAGCCGCTGCACATCTCGGTTCATGCGGCTTGCAAGGTCGGCAGAGTAGGAACAGGAGATAATCGAGGTGTCCGGGTTTTTCCCCAGCAAAAAGGCTGGGAACTTGCGCGATACCAATTCGCTTTTTCCGTGTCGCGGCGGCATAAACACCATCAGGCGGCGGATTTCCTTTTTTGCCAACTTGTCCAGATATTCGCACAGCAGCCGATGATGCCAGTTCATCCGATACCGCTCATCAACAAACAGCACAAAATCACTCATCTTGCGGCGGGCAAGCTCCCGCTTTGCTTCCTCAATCAGCAATTCCATCATTCTGTCCATCCGGTTCCTGCCCTTTCTGTATCAATCGTTTCAGTTGTTCTTCGTCCAATTCTTCCAGCACTCTGCGGTGCGGTTCCTCTTTTTCCCGAGTTGCCGACTGCTGCGAGCGAAGAATCCGCAGCTCGCTGAAATACTGCCGTTTCTCTTTCTGCACTTTGGTAAGCTCTGCCTGTAATTTTTGGATTACATCAAATACGTCTCTGGTTCTGGTGGTGGTTTCCACCTGTTTGGAGCGGCTGCCTTTTGTCCCTTCGCTTTCTACCGTTCTGCGCGTTACCCCGTCCAAAGACAGCCCGTTTTTCTGGTCCTGATATTTTTGAATGGATTCCATCAGCTGACGCTCTCTGACTGTCAGCAGCATGATTTCGTCAATGAGCAGCTCTGCCGGATTGTCAAAGTTCATCTGCGACAGCCGATTCAATTCTTCCTGCGGAATCATGTCCATCGTGGGGTTTGCATACAGCCCGTGAACGTAGCGGTTTTGGTTTCCTTTCTGCCCGCCCCGCTTTCGTTTCGGCGTTTTTTCCTCAATGGTAACGTTACCTTTCGATTCTGCCGCGTTACCGATTGATTTGGTAACGTTTGGTAACGCCTGCGCTTCGTCCCATTTATCCAGATTTTTCCACTTTCTGACCTGGCTTTCCGATACGCCCAATTCCTGCGCAATCTCTTTGAGCGTGCGGCTTTTCCCCGATTCTTTCCACAGCTCAAACGCCTTGTCTCTGTTCGGACTTCTTGCCCTCGGCACTTCTCACCACCTCTCTGTCTGTCCCGATTGGAACCTGTATTTTAAAATTATTCAATCGTTGTATTTTTTTCAATCTCATTATAAAAAACGGTATAAAAAAAGCCGGAGTTCCAAAAAAGAATCCGGCTAAAAGATTAAATTTTCGCACAAATAAGCGATTTTTTTGCAAAAAGGTATTGACATACTGCTATCAGTATGGTATAATAGAATCAATGAAGGGAGGTGACTAAAATGGAAAGCAAAATAAAAGAGCTCATCAAGCTGTGCAACCAGCTTGAAAAGCTCATCATCAGAATCATCAGCCTGCTTGGTTGGATTATGATTCTGGTCAAACTGTTCCGATAAGGAACAGCAAGGGCGGGGGCGAAAGCCCCTCCCCTTACTTTAAGTATATCAAACTGCTTTCCAAAATGCAACCATGAAAAAAGATATTATAACCCTCATCTCAAAAATACTAATCATTGCAGGACTTTTATTTGCCCTGTACTTCATTCTTCGTTCATTCTTTTAGGAGGTACTTTATGGGAAAAACATCCACTCAGGTCAAACAGCGCTATTTAGATAAAGCCTATTCTCAAATCGCCGTTCGCCTGCAAAAAGACCTTGTTGCTCAGTGGGAAGAAGCCATTAAGGCTGACGGTATCAGCAAAGCTGAATTTATCCGCCGAGCAATAACGGAATATCTTCACAATAAACACTCTGAAGAATAACCCCCGACAGAAAACCCGCTTGTCTTTCTGACAGGCGGGTTTCTCTGTTTTTTCGCATAAATAAGCCATTTTTCTTTAAAAAAGGTATTGATTTAGCGTTACGCTATGGTATAATAGAATCAATGAAAGGAGGTGAACAAATCGAATGAAGAAATAAGAAAGGACTTACTTGAAATCTTCGTTTTAATCCTTACAATCCGACAATTAAAAGGAAAAAAGAAACGAAAGAAAAAGTAAGTCCTGGCGGAAGGAAACTCCCGCCCCCTTCCGGGGAATCTTATTATACCACATTCATACAAAAAATGAAAGATAAATCGCTTCGTATTTTGTTGATTGCTCTTGTTTTCCTAAACATTTTTGACGGTGATTTTTCTAATCCGTCTATACTTGACGGTATCAAATTTATTTTACTCGCCGCTTGTCTGTTTCTCAGTTTCCGAAAGGAGGATATTTGATGAAAAATCCATTTGAAGGTCTGCTTTCTTTCAAAGAAGCCACCGACCTGTGGGGATTAAGCGAAAGCACCCTGCGCAAAGCAGTTTCCTACGGGAAACTGAAAGAAAACATTGATGTTAAAAAATTCGGTAAACAATGGATTGTTACCCAAGAAGCAATGGAAAGGGAATACGGTCAACCACAAAATCATAAAACAAAATAATCTTAATCAAAAGGACCGTATCAAAACGATACAGTCCTTCTTTTTGTTTATCATGCCAGAGATTAACTGCCAAACGATTCACTAAGCTCAGAAAACGTTGACCACATATTTGCTGTCAGAACATCCAAATATGCTGTCTGATCAACATCGCTTATCTGCCACTTCCCGTCTATTTTCTGACAGGAAAATGTCAATGTTGTTTCTGTCATATTTTCTCCGACAACATCTTTCTTCTCATTAAAAATGTCCATTATTATCTGATTGGTTTCTTCCTGAGTCAGTTCCTTTCCGGAAAAAGCCTGTACCATAGCCTGCTGCAATGCTTCTGTAATAATCTCACCAATCAATGTAGAAGCATCGACATAGGTAACTTTAACGGGAACCTGCGCCGAATCTTCGTCAACAGTTGCTTCCTGTACCTCGTATGTCATTTTTTGAGCATACTCTTTCAGCGTATCCAAAATAAAGGCAAAATCTTCCGTTTCCATAGGATTTTCGGACGATTCAGAAGGTGCATCCGGATTTAGCACATTTTGGATTGCTTCAAAGTCAATCTGTTTCGTTGCCTCCATTAGCTCTTTCACAGATTCCTCAGGTTTTGGTGTTGGAGCACAAGCTGTAAAAAATGTTGTCACCAAAACAAATGACAAAAACAATGATAAAACTTTCTTCATGATGATAGCCTCCTCAAATATAAATTGCTCTCAAGGACATACTATCACATTCTCAATTCTAAAGCAATACTAATTTCGACTAAAAATCACCGAAAAAGTCCTGTTAAATTCAACAATTTCACAAATTAAAACCCGTAATCATTCCAAATACTCAGAATTTTAACTGCCTGCTCCCCCTCCAACACCTGATATACCAATCGGTGCTGTACATTGATTCGCCTGGAATACGCAGTTTTCAAATCTCCGACCAGCTTTTCATACGGCGGCGGATTCTGATAAGGATTCACTTTTAAAATTTCAATAAGTGATTTTGCTTTTGAATCCAATTTTGCCGCTTTCAAATTCGGCAACTGTTTTAAAGCAGCTTTGGTAAAAAAGATTTTGCACATTACCAATCCACCTCATCCAACGGAACGCAATCTTCCAGCTCTTCCACCATTCCTTCCAGAATGGTGTCTCGGGTTGCCGGATGGCTTATCAGATAAACCGTTTCCAAAAGGCTGTTGTAATCCGATTCGCTTAAAACCACCGCATTTCCGTTTTTGGTGGTGATATTGATAACGTCATTGTATTCCACTGCCTGATTCAAATACTCAAAAATATTTTTTCGGAAATTGGTTGCGTTTGTATTTGTCATAAAAATCCGCCTCCTTACATGTACATTATAGCGTACATGATGTTATTTTGTCAAGGAAATGCTTTTTTATACGGCAATTACAAGCCATGAAAAAACCGCACCTGTTACAGCGCGGCTTTTTTAAGGTAAAACGTGTCTTTTGACAGTTTGGCAGTATAGTTATTATAACATATTGTTTTCCGTTTGTGTTCCTAATTTTTTCCCATCAGGCTGAGCCTGAACCCTTTCCGCGTTGTAGATTGTGTGTAATCTTGTATTTGATACTCGCGCAGTCAGTTTTCATCTTCTTGATTCAAATCATAGAAAATATCTGCGCCGAAAAGCAAAACAGATACGGCTTCTGTCGCTAATTCAATATCCCGAAAAACAGTGCTTTTTGAAATATTTTCTTCCTCTGCAATTTTTTGATAATCTTTTTTATCCAGTACATAGGCTTTCAGCACGCGGTATCTTCTCTGCTTTTCCGCGCTGCCTTTTTCGCACTGTAAGCGGTACAGTTCCAGCATAGATTCCGTCTGCTGCACCAGCGTTTCTGTACGCCCGGCAGAAAGCGCAAGACCCTCCAGATAGATATCCTGTTTGCCTGAAATTTGCTGGGAATAAACTCCCTGCGGGTCATATTGAGCGGATTCCAATACTTTTCGCACATCAAAAATAGACTTGTCTGCATGGTCTTTAAATTCCTGAAGATGTTCCAGCAATAATTTTGTGTTGCGAAGCCTCCAATCTCTCCTTTCTTGCCGTTCTTTCTTTTTTTGTGTTTTCAAGGTTTCCAAAGTCACCTTTACCGCCTGTTCCGCAGCAATTTTAACGATTTCTTTTTCGGTCAGTTCCATATCCTGTTCCTCCCCTTGATACAAATAAAATAATTTGATAAACTGATATTGTCACATATCTGTTTCGGGGAGGGTGTACCGCCCCCAAAAGTTAGACAAAAAGCTAACGATTGGAGGTCGGTACAAGGCTCTCTTTTTTTATTTCTTTTTATATGTTATTCCTCAAGCAAACCGGATTCTGATTTGTTGTCGGAAGGTTTCAGCATACTGCGGATAAGGCTGTCATTTTCCGCCTGCAGTTCTTCCAGCCTGTCCGCTGCCTCTCTGAGTACCCTGCATCCATGCACACCACAGTTGTGCTCATATCCGCAGCCGAGGCAATTCAAAGCAAAAGCACCGGTGTTTACTTTTAGCCTACGCAAGGCTTTGATGATTTCTTGGGTTTTCATCGCGATTCCTCCTTTTGGTTAAACACATTTTGACACACTATACTGTCTACTTCATTCAATCATTCTCATTTTGCATTTTCCGCATCGTGCCCGAAGATGTTTGTTTTGTCTGTCTTTGCAAAACCGAACCGTTCCCCCGCAGATCGGGCATACAAACTTTCCTTTTTCCTGTCCCTCTGCGCTTTTGAGCAAAGTTTCCAAAAAGAGTATCATCTCTTTCACTTTCGTATTCCCTCCCAGTTTTTCCAAAACGGACCTTCATGGTACCCCAACATATCCTGCTCCAGAAACTCTTTGAGCTTAATATTGGTTTCTTCTATCGGACAATTTTTCAGTTCAGCCACTTTCTGAACCAGCTCTGCCCAATTCTGAGCCGGATTGTCCCTGATACACAAAGAAATCAACGCCCTGGTCGAGCCGTCAAAACTCATGTTCCAATACCCTATCGTGTTCGGAAGTTCTTCCTTGTTTTTCAGATTTTCCAGATAAATATTTTCCCGCCGAAAATCCAGAAGATTTCCGTTGATGTGGGTAACGCCTCGTGCATGGGCTTGAAACAAAAAATATTCCAGCGTTTTCTGGCGTCCCCGGCTTCTGACGATGACCTCCCCCTTACAGGTAATCGCTGTTTCCTGCATCTCGGATAATCGCTCAATATCCTCTTCCGACACAAGAACACGGTCGATTTCATTTGAGTTCATCGGATTCATGACAAACACATCGCAGTACGGTTTGCCTTTTTTCTGCCGGATCGGCTGTGATACCGGATTTCTCAGCTGACCGATATACGCTCCCTTACCGGCGTTTATGATGGGGTCATAGGTTTGTTTTGCGGTACGCAGTCTCATCTGTACTCCCTCCCCGATTTGTCATGCCGAATTTCAATCCGGCGAATCAACGAAAAACCTGCGGCGGAAAGCATCAGCTTTACCGCCTTAATGAGTTTTTCCGCCTGTCTGTCGCAGTGTTCCTTCTCGCTGTCTGCGTCCTTGATAGCAAGGAAGGCTGTCGTGTCTTTATATCCGCTTGCATTGTAAAGCGGATTTTTCCTGCTGTTCATCTAATCACCCCAGTTTCTGTTCCATTACACTCAAGAGCTTTCTGACGGCTCCTCTGACTTTATTTGCGGTCGGTGTTTCCATTTTTGAGATAAGCTGATTGATTTGGTTATAGCTGTCTTGAAAGGATTTAAACTTTTCATCAAAGACAATCAGCTCTTTGCTCTGTTCGCTGCTCGCTTTTATTTGGAGCTGTTTGTTCTTTTCTTCGGCTTCTGCTGCCTTCTGTTCGGCTTTTTCTTTTTCAAGCCTTAACTTTTCAATCTCATGCTGAAAACGCTGTTCCGCCCGTTTCTCGGCTTCTGACTGAAGTTCTCCAATCATTTGCTGGTCTGCTTCCGGCTTTTGTTCTTTCAGGGAATCAATCTGCCGCTGAAGTTCACAAACTTTCTTCTCACTCTCAATCCTTTTTTCTTCGGCAGCTTTCTTTTCCTCCTCTAACCTTTTGGCTGCCTCAATCTTAATTTGCAGCGACTTTTCATATCCGGCATTTTGGTTTACCGTTTCGCTCAGTCTCTCCTGCATTCTCTGCCGCTCGCCGATGGCAACATCAAGTTGAGAAGCATTTTCGGTAATTTGCCGTTCCTTTTCTTCCAGCAGATGTTTCAGCTGCTGTTGCTGCTGCCGCTTAGACATTTTTATCATCCTCTGTTAAAACAGCTCCGCACAGCTTTGGGTCATTTAAGCAAGGCTTTTTGCATCGCATGTTGTTCGTGCAATCTTTATACCCGCAGTCCGCACAGCAAAACCTGCCTCTTCTACGGTCGCAGTAAAAAATCTTACATTGTCTTTTTTTCTTTTTCATGTTGTCCTCCATACGTGATATAACGCTGCATTGCCTCAAAGTCGAGCGCCGATGTATTGGATTCCTCTTTTCTTCTTGCGCGCTGTTTTACGGACGCCGGGCGTATACTTTGTCGGAACTGTTCCGATGTTGTAATGCCTTCCCTTAGACAGCGTTCCAGGATAGCCTTTGTGTATTTCCAGTTTGGCGAACCGGAAGAAGCCGCCTCCTTGATAGCTGTTTCTATCAAATCCGGCTTCACCCCTCTTTGCAGGTACGCCTCAATTTCATCGCGAATCAGCGATTCCGAAATTGAAAGATTTGCCTCACAAAAACCAAGAAGTCCTCCACACTCGTCAGTAGTAGCAGTAGTAGTAGTATTTTCTTTCCTTTTCTTTATGGTATGAATCTCGGAATAATCGGGGTTTTTCTCGGAATAACTGCGGTTTTTCTCGGAATTATTTAAAACAGAGTGCATTTTAATAAAGCTTTGCGTTTCTTCTTTTGAAAGAAGCCAAAACTTTTCGTTTACGACGATTGGATTTTTGCTGGCGCGGGACTTTACCGCCAGCTGAAATCGTCTTTGTATTGAGGTGGACGTGAGGATAGTGTCCGACTGAAAAAGTTTGTTGTCAAACAGTGACCGTTCCAATAAGAATTTCCTCATCTGCCCTATTTTCTCAGGGCTCATACCCAGCTCGGAAGATGTAATGTAATCAAAATCCTCGTCTGCCTTTAGGTAATAGCCGTGTCCCTTGTAAATCTCACATAACAGGTACAGGTAAAAGGTGACGCCGTCTGCGCCGAACCTGCCCTTTAAAATCTTAATCTTTCTGTCCGAGAAAAAATCCACATCCAAAGAAAAGTACTCCAAACCTTCCTTTTGCGGACGTGCCAAAACAAATACCTCCTTTGGGATAAACATCGGGAAGCAGTGAAAGAATACTCCCTTCACCTATACCCCGTTTTGCCCCAAAAATTGCACAGTAACGTGCAACAATCACACGTTTTGGAAAAATTTTTATTTTTTTGGAGTTTCCGGGAGAAAGCTGAATACCAAACGATACACCGTTTGGTATCAGAAATATGCAACAATCACACTTTCCATCTTAAAATTTTGCAAAGTGTTTCGTCCAATCGGATTCCTTGCAAATGATACTTTTCATCAAAGCTCTTTTGCCCTAACTGGTCTACCTCGTTATGGTGAATACGGCACAGCGGTTCTACAAGCTGCCCCAGATGATGAATCTTTCTGCGGTTGCGCCCCATGCCGACCCGCTCGACCTCGTGTATCTCTGCCTTTTGTCCGCAGATTGCGCAGCGACGATTGGCAACGCAGGCATACAGATACCTTTCTATATCCTCGCACTGCTCCAAAAGGCTTACTTTGCAGGGAATTGCATGAACAACGCAAAAATCAATCAGGTGGGTGATAAACCTTCTTGCCGTTGTCATATCTGTATCGGACAGGCTGAAATACTGCGTTCCGTCCTCGCACCGGGAAAGAAAATCATACTTCATCAGTTCCTTTAGCTCCTGCGGCTCGTAGCCCGTCCAGTCGGCAATATCTCGCAGCAGAGCGTAAACCTTGCGCCTTTGTACCGCGCTGATTCTGCGCCCGTCCTCCACCCGCACCGAACACTCGGTAACGCTGTGGGTTTTCAGATACTCCGAATCGGAAAACGGGACAATGAGTGTCAAAGCCTGCCCGTCATAGTCCTGTATGTATCCCGAAAGCCATCCTTCCTCCATTGTCCCGTCCTCCTTTTATTATTTATCGTTCCGGCGGCGGCTCCAGTCCTGCAAAGAAGTCATCATCGATGTTGTTTTCAGCCGGAATCTCTGTCGCCTGCGCTTCATATACCGGTGGGGTAAGCGATTCGTTTCCCGCGTCTGCGCTGTCTGCGCTGTCTACATACTCCGGTGTGCCGTCATCCTTGATTGCTGCCATATCGTTTTCCATCGCCATCTGAAGCTCGGTGGACATGATGCCCCATTTGGAAATCAGCTGGCGCAACATCGTTTTGTATGCCATAGCATCAAAATCCTTGTACCAGAAAGAGGAGTATTTCCACATTTCTTTCTGAGGAACTTCCCCTCTTAAAATTCTTTGGTGTGCTTCTGCACTGTATGCCTGCGAGTACTGGTCTGCGTGTGATTGCATCTTTTCGTAGCTCCAATACATTGCTTTTTGGAAGCCGTTGAGATATTCAAACATCGCATAATACCCAATCGTTCTTGCCAGCTCCCGTTGGCGCTCGTCCTGAATCAGCTCCACTTCGATTACCTCATTGAGTGGGTCAAAGTGTTTTAATTCCCCTTCTTTGATGGCAAGCACATTGATTTTTTTGTAGTATCCGGAACGTATTGCCAACTGAATATAGCCTTTATAACCAAGCTGGAACTGAGCGATTACCGCTAAAACATTGCCGTTTCTGTCCTTCTTTTTATACGGCACCATGTAATACTGTCCCAGCTGCGGAGAGGGCGAAAGGTTTAAGGATTCCCCCAAAAACGCGCAGTTTAAAATCGACATGGAATCGCACTCCTGCAACGCCGGGGAGTTGGTGACCGCGGACAGGATAGCGGTCATGAATCGCTGCCCGCCCTTGCCGCCGATTACCTCGTTGATTTTCTTCTTGATTGCGTCCTGCGTTAAAAACACGCTGAACGATTGTTTTTTCTCGCCTTTTACCAAACTGTTTGCCATTACTGAACCCTCCCATATCGGATATGATTTTGAATTAAAAAGGTTTTCAGAGCCTTCATCTGCTCCGGTGTCACCCACACACGAAAATCCAGAACCCGCAGCTCCTGCTGTTCGCTGACTTTTGGCTCTTCTGCGACTCTTTCCAGCTTAACTGTTACCGGTTCAGGCTTTGCTACTTCCGGCTCAGCCTGCTTCTGCTTTTCTAACTGCGCCTTTGCCTTCTGCGCTTCTTCATAGCGGTGTTTTTCTTCCATCGCCGCACTCATGTCCAGCGTATTCAAGTAGGAGGAAATCATCTGGTCGCAGCAAGGCAGCTGCATTGCCATAATGATTCCGATGTCGCTGTGCGCTTTGCGGATTTTTTCCAGAATTTCCTTTTCAATTTCTTTCATCGAATAGGTAACGTTGAGCCAACGCTCGTTCCATATTTTTTCAAGATGGAGAACTTCCTCCAAATCCCCGATATTCTCTGCAAAAAACTGCTCGATACTTTGCCGCTTTTCCTGCTTTTTGATTTCGTCAAAGGCTTTGATTTGCCGGTCTATCGCCCCGATCGGAGCGTCTACCATCTGTTCCAGTTCTTTCATCTTGTCCTCGAAGTCGGCAAGCGGCTGATTCCACTGCCGCTTCACCGATTTTCTGCTGTCGGAAAGAGCCGTTTTGAATTTATTGAGGTTTGCCCTGTCCGCCTTTGCTTCCTTAATGCCGTCCTCGGTAACTACCATGTTCCGATAAACCTGTAATTTCCCTGCCAGCTCCTCTTTGATTTCCTCGAAGTTGAAGCTGATTTGCGGCGGGATAACCTGTTCGATTGAAGGTGTCAGTCTGACTTCCATTCCTTGTTCCTCCCTTAAATCTCCGGCAGAATCAGTGCCGGTCTTGTTTTGGTCTGCACCGCCTGCCAAAAGGCGATTTCTTTTTCTTTTAAGTAAGCAATATCTTCCGACATATCCTGCCGTTCAAAGCGATAGTGCCGAACGGTTGCCTTTCAGCCGTACTCGCTGCGTTCCCGGATTCTGGCTTTTAAAACAGCAAACTCATACCCGGTCGCAAGCAGCTGATGAACAATCTGTGCATAGTAATAATCGGGTATCTGTCCGTTCCACTTCTTCCAATCAACAGAGCGCCGGATTTCGGTGGTTTTGATTTCCAGCACCCCTTTCCTGCCGTTCCGGTCGGTCAGCTCTCCGTCCAGCGTTGCAAAGAGAAACGGGCAGTCCGGTTCGTTTGCAATCATACCAAATTCATTATAATCAACGTGGAATTGTGGAAAATCCAGCTCAAACAATCTTCTGATTGCCGCTTCCGATTCCTTTCCAAAGCGAACCGCTTCCTTTTCCGAAATATCCTCCGGCTCGGTGATTCCTGTTTTTTCTTCCCACAACCGGACATTACTTTTCCAGGGGGAAATTCCCAGGACACAGGCAGCGTCGCTGCCGCCTATCCCCTTTTTCCTTGCTTTAAGCCATTCTGCGCGATGATCTACCAACATACCCTATCCCTCACAAAGTCTGTGTAATCCTCTGATTCCAGACAAAATTCCCTGTCACTTTGCTCAATATCTTTCATTCCGCACTCTTTGTGGAATCTTCTTGCCTGAACATATGCCATCCGCATTAGGTCTTTCTTTTCCGGCTCGCTCATCTCGTTCTGCCAATAGTCCTTTGCCCGTTCGTCAATGTTTTTGGCAATATAATCGTCGGTGAACTCCTCCGCATGATTTCTGCCGTACTCGGTTATGTATTCTGGCAGACAGTCGCAGCAGACTGCCCTGCCGTCTATATAGGTAATATCTTCCTCACGGTATCGCTCGCCGCACAGGGAACAAATCGTTCCCTGCGGCTCTCTGCACTGCGCGTCATACCGGTCGTTATCGCTTGTCCAATCTCTCATACCGGAAAACTCCTTTCTTGACTTCTCTCTTAAAATCGGATAAAATAAAGATGGACTTTTTTCCTAAGTCCCTTTATTTTGCGGAAATGCTGAACGCTTTGGTCGGTTGTGCAGCGTTTCCGCTTTTTCTATCCTTGATTATCTGGCTCTGACATTCTGTCAGGGTCTTTTTTATTTTGAGGTAAAGCAGCTCCGAAGCGCACAGCGTTAAAAGCAAAACGCTCGGTATTGCCAGCAGATATATCAGCTCAAACATTTTCTTTCCCCCTTTCTGTCGCTTTCAGCACCTTCTCGGTATATCCGGTTTCGTGTACTCCCTGCGCCCACAGCCGCTTTGCGCCGCCCTCGCCGAGGTTATAAGCCATCAGGCTGTCGGTCAGACTGTACTTTGCAAGATACCCGCCCAACAGATAAGCCCCTGCCTCAATGTTCTGCTCCGGGTCGGATAAATCGGTTGTTCCAATCTTCTCATTGAGATACGGAAGATTGACAGTGTGTATCTGCATCAGTCCCAAACACTGTCCGTTTTGCGCGTCTGTTTGATACCCGCTCTCCACTTCCATCACTGCATACAGCACATCTTGTGGTATTTGGTACTTTTCACAAGCCTTATCCGCTATATCTTGTAATTCGTGTGATAACGGAATATCCCTGTAAACTTTTGCAGGCTCGTCCGTCTTTACACTTGCGCATACTCGGTATGTGATTGGCTGCGGTTCTTCTGCCAGTGTCAATATCACATCCGGCTGTTCGTTCGGCTCTGCGTCCTCTGTTACTGTTCTGGGGGAACATCCGCTTGCCAGCATACAAAAACAGAGAACAATTAACATTCGTTTCAAATTGTCAGCCCCTATTGAAAAAATTTTTCCTTATGTTAAGATTATTTTGCGGGTTAAACCTCCGATGAAGGGAGGTGAGAATATGATCGATGAAAAAGAAATTGCACTTCAACTTACTTTGAAGTATTTGGAAATCTGTAATCCTTTCGATGCACCGCGCCACATGCCACTGTCCGCGGAAGAATTGGAAAACGATTCCAAGAAGATCGCCGGTATTTATAACACTATATATTCCGGTTTAAATACCAAGTTCGATTTATCAGCGCTCATCTAATGACTCTGTAAATTCTCACCATCACCAAAGAGATTAACAACAATTTTATCAACCCGCATTTTGGAGATTGGGACTTTTCTGCGAGCAGCTGCAACTGTTTGTAGAGGAGTCCCATTCCTAATAATGAGGGATTTACTTCCATCATAGGTTGCACCCCTGTTTCTGCAACTTTTCTTCCTGTTCTTTCCGGCGTTTGCGCAGGATTGCTTCTGCCATAATCCGGCAGGCGTCCGGCTGCGGCTTTAATGTTGCGTCAAGCTGCAGCGGCTTTCCGTCATGGGTTTTCAGCTCAATCTTAAATTCCATCTGTTATACCCCCTTCCTGACCCTCAGCTGCAATTCTGTAATGCAGTGGGCGATGTTGTCCAAAAGCATCATGTTCTTTTCCAAGCGCTCGTGTTCCTCCTGGGTAATCTCCCCGTCTGCCACAATAGAAAGCAGCTCCGCGCCCGCGCCTTCTCCCAAACGCATGGAAGCTAAAAACTGTATCACCGCCCGATCCATGCTTTTCAGTTTCGGTTCCCGGTAACACAAATCGCCCAGAGGGCACTCGTTGTGGCAGTAGTATGACATCAGCTCCGGCGCGTTGTATACCTCTGCCATTTTGACAACAACGTCTACCGGCACCACTTTGGTAATCCCCAACTCATAGTCTGCCAGCGCGGAGGGTGAAACACCGAGCAGTTCGGACGCACCTTCCCTGCTGTTTAGGCGGTCGTTGAACTTTGCCGCCTCCTTCCTTTTCTGACAATAGATGTTATTCGCTGCTTTCGTAGGGTTTTGTCCCATTTTGTTTTACCTCCTTGGTTGGTATAATAAAGATACCGATTTTTCCTTCTACCTTTTCTCTCCAAAAGGACTGTCCAGTAAATCCTCCACCCTGCACTCCAACATCTTCGCAATCTCAATTCCCACCTGCAAAGATGGATTTTTGGTTCCTCTTTCAATCTGACAAAGCATTGCCTGAGAAATTCCCACCTGCTCTGCAAGATATGCCTGGGTAATTCCCTTGTCCTTTCGGATCCGCAGAATATTTTCGCCTACACTCATCTGTTCCACCTCCTTACAATAAAAACAATCACGCTTGTGTAGAAAATGATTTCTGCCACGTTTACAATAATTCCCAAGGCTTTCATTTTATTATCCTTTCTCTGTATGATTATCTTGACAATGAGTTTTAAAAACGCTATCATAGTTGCAGGAGGAGTTTTTCTCCCCCTGCCTCATCTGAGCAGTTTGTCGATTAACTCGATAAACGCTTTGATGAGTTCGATGATGGCGGTTGCAAGAACGATCTTTTCGAGTGGAAGGTTCTTGCGACCGTTTTTCTTTTTCTTACTCATTGGCTTTTTCTCCTTTTTGTGTTATTATTAAGGTGTAACCCTTAACATGGTTATATTATATCTCATTTTTATGAGAAAATCAATACTTTAATCTCATAAAATTAAGATTTCAGCATTTTGTACAAAAAAGGAGGGATATTTTTGTTCTGGCAACGATTTTACGACATTTGCCTAAAACATGGAACAAAACCTAATCCCGTTGCAAAAGAAATAGGAATATCCTCTGGTATTCTTACCAAGTGGAAAAATAGTGGTGCCCTTCCTAACGGTGAGACATTGATTAAACTTGCCGATTATTTAGACTGCTCTGTCGATTACCTTCTCGGACGCGCCGTTTCCCCCTCTGAGCTCTCGCCGGAGGCGCTTGAGCTTGCCGCCCGCTGGGATAAGCTCAATGATGACGGAAAGGCTCTTGTACGCGCTGAGCTTGTACGCGCAGAAAGCAATTCCAATTAGAGAACATTCAGTCGATTGTCAACCCCAATCGATTGAAAAAATGTTATAACTTTGTTATAAGTTTGAGAGTCACGTTATTTTAGAATTAGGGAACATTCAGTCGATTGTCAACCCCAATCGACTGAAAAAGTGTTATAACAAGGTTATAACACTCGGCTGTTTTTTAACTTAGTTATATTATAATCCCTAAATTTATGGATTTCAAGTAGAAATTCCATATTTTTATGGAATTTATGTTTTGTACAAATTAAGGAGAGTTTTTATGTATGAATCTACAAAAGTTGCTGAAGTTATAAAGTCCACTTCCAAAACAAAAGGTATTCAACTCAAAGATATGCTTGCTGAGTTGCAGCTTAACAAAAATACACTTTCTAATATGTATAACGGCTCCATGCTGAAAGCTGATAGTCTTGCCCGTATTGCTGATTATTTAGATTGTTCTGTCGATTATCTGCTTGGCAGAACAAATAAACCAGAGGTAAATCGGTAATGTTTGAAATCGGTCCTGATAGAGATCTCTTCGATTTTCTAACCCTTATAATTGGTGTACTCGGTTGTGCAGCTGGTTTTATTTCTCTTTGGATGCAAATAACCAATAAACCCAGATTAAAGATTCAATCATATGCTCCTAAAGTAACTGGTTTTATGGACAATCTTTATTGCACTGAAAAGAGATATAAATCCTCTGGTAAAATCGCCCTCGTGCCACTATCTATTATAAATTTGAAACCATTAGATACTTCTATATATTATATAGAAATGATTTATAACGGAAACAGCACTACATATGATTCTCAATACAAAGTTTCAAAAGTTGTAGATTCACAACTGCCTTTTATTTCCTCTCAATTAGTCAATTCCAATGGTCAAATCACCCTTCCTTATCGTCTTCATGGAATGGAAACAGTGAATCTTCTTTTGACTTTTCCATACGTTCAAAATTGGTATAAAGAATATCAAAAAAAGGGAGAACCTATAGATGTAACGGTTTGTATTCATACATCAACTAAAATCTTAAAGTATCATACTTCACTGGCAGATATAAGAGTTAACGTGCAAAATATTACCTACTAAGAATAATTAGAGCTATCGTTATTCCTAGACTAATGCTGGAAAATAAAATAGAAAACATAATACAAGCCATATAAAACGTAGTCATTCTTCGTCATCCACCCTTGATAACAATGCTATTCTTCCTGATAACATTGTTATTATATTTTCCGTATCTCTTTGATAAAGAAACACAGCTATAATGCTTGTTATAAAGCTAGCAAGCGAGCATATCAAAGCAAACATTATAAGACTTTTGTCAAACATAGTCATTTTCTTTATTTAACCCCTTTTTGTTTAATGTAGTTATATTATAATTCAGATTATTCTGAAAATCAATCATATTTTAAGATGTTTCTGAAGCTTTACCTTTTATATAAATTAGGAGGATGTTTTTAGTGGATATTGTACAGAATATTCTGAGATTAGCAAAAGAGAAAAAAATCACTAATCAACAGCTTTGTAAAATACTTGAAACAAACCCCAACAAAATCTATGACTGGAAAATCGGAAAATCGAGACCATCGGCAGAAGATATTTCTAAACTTGCAGACTATTTCGATGTATCCACCGATTATCTTCTCGGACGCCACTCAGCTTCAGAAATAAAAAAAGACGCCAGCGCCGAAGCGCTGCCGTCTGCATCTTCCCTCACCCCATCACAACAGCAGCTAATCGGATTCGCCGAATCGCTGACAGAGCAGGAAATCCAGAAAGTTCTGAGCTATATTCGCTTTGTTGTTTCGGAAAGACAGTAAATTGAAACACAGCTGTCACAGTGATATAATAGGAGTGTACTTTAGATGACAAATCAAGAATTCCAAAATATAAACAGTGAAAATATCAGAGGAGTGATTTGAGATGAAAGCTCAAGCCGATATTGACTTTGCTGACCTGTATCTCGGTTGGCTTAAAAAAAATATTGAACAATTTCAAATTAATCAAAGTACATTCCGCCTAACCTTGCCTTTTTCAGTGCATGATAAAAGTAAGTGATATGTTTTAAAGGAAAATTATATCCAATGTTTTATTGTATAAAAAAGCCGCTTCCGGGCTCCTACCCCCGAAAGCGGCAATAAGCGGACAGCCAGTTTTCAACCATTTTGCCAACATCGGCAAAATGATTTAGATAGGTTCTTGTTTTCTGCAAAATGTAATTTAAAAATTCTTTACTTCTAATGATGCATGTTTACCGAATATATGATATACTATATTTAAGGTGGAGATTCCATTGATAGATACTGAAATAAGAATAGATAAATTAAATTCTAATGTCAATATGACCAATTTTGACTGTAATAATCCAAGTATCAATAAACTCATAAAAAACTCCTACTACCCAACCCTCGTGCGTCAGGGTTATACCTTTTCTGTATCATATCAAAACACTGTTATTGCATACTATATGTTAAATTTTATGCATTTTGACATTAGTTCATTCCCTGATGAAATATCAGAATGTTATGATGATTCCTTTAGTAATAGCTTTTGCTCTGTCCACATAAAATATATCGCTGTTGACAGACAATATCAAAAACAAGGAATTGCAACAATGATTCTTCAATATATTATGGGTTCCACAAAAGAACTAAGTAATCTGTGGCCTATACGATTTATCACTTTGGATGCCTTAACTGATAAAGTCGGCTTATATCGTAAATTAGGCTTCAAAGAATTTGAGCCTGAGGATATTCACTCTCCTACAGTTACTATGTATTATGATTGTACTACATTGGAGGAAATTGAGTCATATACATCAAATCCATAAAAAAGGAGTGATAGTATGAGTAAAATTGTTAACGGTAGAATTATTCTGAATCAAACAGAAGCTAAAAAATTCTTACAAGACATTATTCATCCTGATATTGAAGCTATAAAAAAGGGGGAAACGTTCCTTAAAAGTACCAAAACATGGACTGTCAAACCATTAAATAATTGCTCTACGGTTATACGTATTCCTGATTTGAAATTATCCCCATCAAAACCTATATCTTTAGATGGAGATAACAAAAAGATTTTATCATATTCTAAACAAAATTCTTTTGATCTATCCTTGAATTCTCCAATCAGCACTACTCCCTCACAAACTCAATTTTTTAACATTTCTTCTCAACCTCTTGCCTGTTGTGTTATTATAACACCTGGCATTGTTAAGGAAATCAATCAGGTTTCTTTCAGCCCATCACCCAATTTCAGAAAAGTTGAAAAGTTCTATCAGGAGGCATTATTATGAGTAATCACGCCACACTTAAAAAAACTTTTTTCAGAGAATTTTCTTTCATAAATAATTTACAACAGCAACAAATCACAGATACATTGACAGTTAATATAAATCCCTCTTTTGCTCTCCCTATGAAAGAACCTATACAAGAAGGAGCCACTGAGTTCGACGTAAATATTTCGTCAAAAGATTATCCTGAACTGTTTAAAATTATGTTTCATATCTCTTTCCTTTTTAGCTTTGACAAAGAATATTCTTTTGAAGATTCAAAGAAACTTCTTGAGGAAATTATTCCAATCTCATACGCATATCTTTCTGAACGTCTTAAAATTATGACAGATGCCCTATGTATGCCACCTATTTCTTTGCCCCTCGAATATTTTTCAAGTTACTAAGTAAAAAACCCGGCAGTCTATTCTGCCGGGCTTTTCTTTTGCGTTTTTCATCATTTGCTACTTTCATGAACCGGCTTTTCCAGCTCTTCCAGATAAATGCCAAAGAAATTTTTAGTACCCCTTTTCATCTTTTTTATCAAACCGTAATTCTGGATTGATTCCATGATTTTTTTCAGTTTTGACCTTGATATTTCTAAAAACTCAAGTAATTCCTGGGTAGAAATACCTCTTTCTGAAAACAACTCTGATTGAATCAGCACAAAGATCATCTTGATAACATCTTCATTTTCTATTCCTTCGGATTTAGCAAAATTACCTAATAGAGTTTCATAGTATTCCAACTGTCCTTTTCTCTTTTCAAGCCCTACTATCAGCTGTTCCATTGATATTTTCAGCACACGAAGAAACATCAAAACAAACGGTGTCAAATCCCCCTGATTTCTCGGATCATTGCATGTTTTGAATGCCTCATAGTATTCTTTGATGTTCTCCTTGATTGTGTACGAAAGCCGATATGCCAAAACCGGTGCAAACTCTTGTGTAATCAAATAGCTGCTGATGAAACGGCTCAACCTACCATTTCCATCATAAAACGGATGAATATATCCAATATAGTAATGACAAACTGCTGTTCTTATCAAAAGATCATATTCATCGTCATTTATAAAATCCAAAACAATTTGCATTGCTTCTATGATTTTGTTTTCCGGCTCCAAACCTATATGAATTGATTTTTGCGTCTGTGTTCTTACTTCTACTGAGCCTTTTCTAAAATACTTTCCATCCGGCTGGTTGTCAGAATCCGATAATATAACTTCATTTAAGAAAAGTTCATCATATAATTCCCTTATGTCCTGACAGGTAGATAATGGTATTTTTTCTCTTTTTTGTAACTTGAGATATTTATAAACCAACCCTGAAAGCCTGCCGTCCCTTTCTTTGTTTTCTAACGGTACCTTATCCAAAATATCTCCTATATCTTTTCGTGTGCTAACTACACCTTCGATGTCATTTGTCAAAACGATTTCATCAATCAAACACCTGCGGCAAAAATGGTCTACTGCTACCTCGGGTAGCTGTTGGAGAATCTTATTGACTGTTGCGTTCATTTTATACATTGAAAGTATTTGATTATGAACTTCTTTGGTCAGCAAATAAAACGTTTTCTTGCCTTTTACTTCTAAAGGAAGAAACGTCACATTGTCATTGCTCAATCTTTCCTCACATATTTTATTATATTCATCTCGATTTTTATAAAAAATTTCAAGTAACGATTGATACACAAATACCACCTCTTTTATCTTCGTTAAAAAATCAATTTATTTCATATTATGTACCGTCACCCTAATGATATTCGTTTTTTTCTCTAAAAAAACGAATATCATTATCAGTATAGCTCTTATTTTGCTTAAAATCAAGAAAAAAACCAATAAAATTCCCGTAGATTATTCTGCCGGGATTTTCTTTTGCACTTCTTTCTCCCCTTCCCCCACCGTTGCTGCAAGCTCCCTCTTTGCATATTCGAATACCTCCTCGACCTCTTCGTCAGTCAGGACAGAGACTTTTTCAATCAATTGCCGGAGCAGCTCCTCTCTTTTGACAATTTCACATTTAACAAAAGACAGAAAGCAGACCTGAATGGACAGGTTGACAAAAATCTAGAAATACTGTAAAATAGGCTCATAGTAAAAACCGTCTGGAGGTCAGATATATGTATACTCAATTCAAAGATATTTTTACACCTCGGGAACTTTTGACTCTTTCATCGATTGTGCAAGTGGGTGATGCGACTTACCGTGAATTAATGGAAACACAACGTCCGATGTTTGGACATCCTTATTTTGCCGATACTAAAGGACGGTTAAGAACAAAACTTGTACAAATGCAATGTGAGATAGAAAGCCATGATCCCAAGTTTCCATTCGAATTTTTTCAACGAAAATTTCAATATAAACAACTGATACCAGAACTTAGGAACAAGAACGTAATTCTTCATATTGCACGTACATCATCTCCTGATTTATTACCTTACTATTCAAAGTACAAAGTCAATCTTTCAAACAATAACCACGCATTACAACGGCAAATGGTAATTGATTCTGATAAAACACCTCCGTACGGTGATGAACCATATTATGCTATTCTAGCGTTTGGAGGACAGCACCAAACTTTCTCCGTTATCCAATTTCCTGAACCAGGTTATACAGGGATTGCAGAGTGTTTGCTACTTCCACAAATCAGTTTAACTAGCGAAAGCGAAAACACAAAAGTGTTTGAACGTAAAAAAGCTGTATTGAAAAAAGAGTTTTTGGCACATGGAGCGGAGGAGAAAATTTCATGATCAGCACAATCATCCCTTCTCGAATAACAGAGGCTCGGGAGGCTCGTGCCAAATCTATGGAAGATTTAGCTGATATCATAGGTGTTACAAGACAATCGATTTCAAAATATGAACGGGGTATAGTAAGCCCCTCTCCAGAAATGTTGCAAGCCATTTCCCATAGTCTCGGTTTTCCTCCCGAGTTTTTTTATAAAGCAGAAACAGAAAGTAATGCAGGTTGTAGTCCACTATTTTTTCGTTCTAAATCTAACATTGCAAAAAAAGTTAAAACTGCTTGCAGATATCAAATAAAATGGACTGACGAAATAAAGAAACAACTTGAAAAATATGTTGATTTTGTTGATCGAGATCTTCCAACAATCGATAAAAATTATGAGGATCTATCATTTGAGGATATTGAAGAACTAGCACTAACTATTCGGAAAGACTGGGGAATAGACGATGATCCAATCAATGACTTAATAGGTTTATTAGAAAATAAAGGGATTATTGTAACACAGTTTGCTACAAATGATTTTTGCGCTTTTAAAGGTATAGACGCTTTTTCATGCTGGAGAAATGGTACGCCATATATTTTATATCATTCTATCTCCAAAAGTGCTGTTCGTACTAGATTTAGTATCCTACATGAACTGGGACATCTTATAATGCATAGTTCAATAGCAGAAGATGATTCTGTTAAAAAAGAAATTGTCGATATGGCAGATATGCAAGCAGACAGATTTGCAGCAGCTTTTTTGCTTCCAGCCACCTCATTTCCTGAAGATGTACGAAGTACTTCTCTAGTTTTTTTGGAGATGATTAAAAGAAAATGGGGAGCCGCAATGTCAACAATTATTAAACGCTGTGAAACTTTGGAATTGTTAACAGAAAGTCAAATAAATTATTTAAAAAGGCAGATGACTACAAAGAAGTATTGGTACAAAGAACCATTAGATGATATTTTAACTGTTGCTGAGCCTGAGATGATACGTGATGCAATCTATCTTTTGGTTGATAACGGAATAATTACTAAAACCGCATTTATAAATGCATCTGGACTATCTGTTGATGATTTAAAATGTATTTGTGGATTACCGGAAGAATTTTTTGATGATTTTAACAAACGGAAAAAACCAATATTACGATTAGTAGAAAACAAAAAGTATTAAAACTTTCAAGGTTTTTACCGTAAATAAGCGGAATGATCGTATCTAAAAATATGATCATTCCGCTTATTTTACATCATTCTAATCATACAGGCTATATGCTACATTATCCTGCCGAATCTCTTTTAGCCTCTCTGAAATTCCCCTTTCCTCACCGCTGCTGCAAACTCCTGTTTTGCATATTCCAAAACCTCTTCAATCTCCTCATCGCTCAACACAGATGCCTCTGCAATCAGCTGCCGGATAAGCTCTTCTTTGCTGCCCATCATTCTCACCTCGCTTTTTGAGGTAAGTATAACGCTTTTTCGTATCTGTGTCCAGATTTTGTTAATCTCTAATATCTTTTAACAGAAACATTCGCCCGTTTCATTACAACTTATCTGTATGGAATATTTTCTTCTCTTTTGTTATGCTGAATTCGCAGACGTCTGTGAATTTTATCCCTGATTTTATCTCTTATTATCAAATCAGGGACAAAATACCTTCAATGGCGTTATACTGCTTACAACAAGCAATAAAAGGAGATGCCTCAATGAAAAAGGCAGTAATCTATGCCAGATACAGTTCCGATATGCAGCGTGAGGAGTCCATCGACGCCCAGGTGCGAGCCTGCACCTATTACGCCCATCAATATCAATTTGAGGTTGTGCGTGTTTATGCGGACCGCGCCCAAAGCGGAAAACGAACCAAAAACCGGGAACAGTTCCTGCAAATGATTGAAGACGCTTCCCAAAAAGAATTTGAGGTTATCTTGGTTCATAAACTCAATCGCTTCGGACGAAACACCTTGGAAGTGTTGGAGTATAAAAACAGCTTGGAAGATATGGGTATCGAGCTAATCAGCGTAACCGAACGCCTGGAAAGCACCCCTGAAGGCAAACTCATGCTTATCATCATTGCCGGCATGAATGAGTTTTACTCCGACAACCTCTCTCAGGAGGTTATGAAGGGGTTGAAAGAAAATGCCTATCAGTGTAAATTCACCGGCGGTGTTCCCGCTCTCGGCTATAAGGTCGATCCTGAAAGCAAAAAACTCGTTGTTGACGAGCAGGAAGCGCCGATTGTCCGGCTTATTTTCCAAAGATATGCGGACGGTTGGAGCTATAACATGATTATTGATGAACTCGACCGTCTGGGATACCACACCAA
Organism: uncultured Oscillospiraceae bacterium; assembly: GCA_905197685.1. Taxonomy (GTDB): domain Bacteria; phylum Bacillota; class Clostridia; order Oscillospirales; family Ruminococcaceae; genus Negativibacillus. The sequence goes on from CAJJZS010000012.1 coordinate 55,306, forward strand.
ATACGGCAGACCGTTCGGTAAAAACTCTTTGTTCGAGTTGCTGCGCAACGAAAAATATGTGGGGATATACACCTTTAACCGCGCTGCGAAACGAAAACGAGACGGCAGCCGTAACTATCATGCCACAAAGGACCCATCAGAAATCATCCGAATCCCCGGAGGCTGCCCCGCTTTGATTGACAAAGAAACCTTTGAAAAGGTACAAAACATCATGGAACAGAATAAGCGGCTGAATATTCAGCAACACGGAAAGAAAGTTTATATTCTCTCCGGAAAGCTGTTCTGCGCAAACTGCGGAGCAAGAATGTACGGAAATTGCAAAACCACCCGAGGTCAAGCACATTTTTATTATGTCTGTTCCAACAGCTGGCGCCATCATAACTGCTCTGCCCGCCATATCCCCGCCGAAGAATTGGAAAATGAAATTGTCGATATGCTGCAAAACCGAATATGCAACTCAGAATTTCTAAATAACGTTTCACAACAACTTCAGGACGATATGCAAAAAGGCATAGAAGCCACTCAAAAACAAAGAAAATCTACTGCCAAACAGCTGCAAACTGTCAATTTCAAAATAAAAAATCTTTTAAACCTTGCCTCTCAGGGAATTGATATTGAAGAACTGGGTGAAGCGATTTCCTCACTCAAACAGGAAAAAGAAACGCTCATAACCACTCTTGACGCCATGGACAGCCTTCCTTCTGCCATGTCAAAGGAAAATCCTATCAGACAAAGTCTAACCCGCCTGAGTTCTCTGGAGGCGCCTGAGCAGGCTTCTATCCTTCGACAGTATGTTGATAAGATTTTTGTTTCCTCTCAAAAAGAAAGTACTGTCCCCATTCAGGTACAAATCTGTCTGTACTCAACCTCACCCGAACAATAAAATAAATATATTTTTAAGCTCCTTCATCGGGGCTTATTTTTTTGTTTCAAAACACGAAAGTAAATTGACTTTCTAACAAAATCTGCTATAAATAAACAGATTCTGTTAGTTTTTAACAAAAACGATACAGAACAGAAATAAAATTATATATTTATAGTAAAAGGAGTCGATTTACATGGTCAAAAGTCTATTATCAAGAAAATTGGGAGAACTTCGCATTACAAGAACCGAGCTCTCACGCGCCACAGGAATCCGCTTAAACACCATCAGCGCCCTTTATAACGATGCTTTGGATCGAATCAGCATGGAGCAACTGGACAAAATATGCGAGGCTCTCAACTGCGAGCTTTCGGAAATCCTCGTTTGGGAACCGAATAAAATTAAAATGACAAAACCAATCAGAAAAAATAAGATAAATCGGTAATATTATATATTACCCTTTCCTAATTTGGAGACAGAGATACGTTTCCTCTCTCTATTTTGGGACAATCGGAAGATATTTTAAAAGCCAAAAAGAGGGAATCATCTGTTTATTTAAGATGATTCCCTCTTTTCTTGCTCTATTCGGTTTGGATTTTAAAAGTAGCACAAGGTAAGAAATGCAGAATTTATCTATAATACATAATATCAGAACAAAAAAATATCCAGAATCACTAAAAAGCGATTCTGGAACAAGTGGTGCCGGTGGTGGGACTTGAACCCACACGATGTCACCATCAACGGATTTTGAGTCCGTCGCGTCTGCCATTCCACCACACCGGCAAATTACTTGTTTATTATACCCTATAAAATTCCAAAAGTCAATAGGTAAAATAAATTTTTTTAGATTTTTTTAATCCCTCCAAAAAAGCGCTCCCCCTTACCCGTTCGATAAGGGGGACACAGATCTTTACGGCAGCATATCACAGATAACATCATATAAATGTTCCAATGCCAGCTGTCCGTCGGTGCATACCTTTGCCAGGTGGGACACCCACTCCTTATTGCAGGAAATATCGGAAAAAGCGATTGTTTGCAAAGTGTCCCCGCACAAATCTGTTTCTTTTCCTAAAATACCGTAGTTTTTGCCGGTCTGAGAAGGCAAATCAATTACATAATATGAAACCATTTTTTCCTCACTTTATTATCTCTTGATAGTTATATTATACCTCACTTTTAACAGTTTTTCAAGTCATTTTTTCCCAAAATATGGAAATTTATTTTTTTATCAACAGAAACTCATTAGTTTTTATCCTGTTTTTTGTTGTAAATGATATTTTTCTCTTGAACTCAGATAAATCTCTCAAAATAAAATATCAGACTTTATTCTCTATTCATATTTTGGCTCTAAGGCAAAAGAATGTAATAAAGATAAAACTTGATTCATACCATCATGCGACAAATGATAAGAAAGAACGAAACGCTAAACTAATTCAGGATAGATTTACAGACTTGTCCGAAAATCCCGAAAAACAAGGTCAAATCGTAAAAATGCAAAAAGGAACCCCCAACAAACCGCATAATCAAGCGATTTATTGGGGGTTATGCTTTGGGGCTAGAGATGGGAATCGAACCCACGACCTGCTGATTACGAATCAGCTGCTCTACCGACTGAGCCACTCTAGCATATTATCTCTGACAGTTAATTATTATAACTTATTTTATAGAAAAGGTCAAGAGAAAAAGTACAATTTTTTTCAAGTTTTTCTTACATCCTGCTCTGTCAAAATACACGAAGTTAAAAAATAAAATTAGCACTTTAGCACAATGACTTGCTCTTTCAATGGATAAATGGTATAATATCAAACGGTTTTTTGAGCAAATCTGACAGATTCTCAGAGAAAAGTCAGTGCTAAAGAAGGGAAGTAATGAACATGGAGAAAAAATTAAAAACAATCTTATTCATTGTGTTGGGAAATGCAGTGCTTGCATTGGGAAATGCGGCGTTCTTAGTTCCAAACGGTTTAATTTCCGGAGGTGTTACCGGAATCGGTTTGATTTTACAGCAATTTTTACACATTCCGGTAGACATCGGCGTTGTTGTAGCAGAAATTTCCCTGTTTACTTTAGGCGCTTTGGTAATGGGAAAAGCATTTGCCGCAACAATTTTACTCAGTACGGTTTTATATCCAACCTTTTTCTCGTTATTCGGCAAAATCCCGTTTTTAACCTCTTTAACCGATGACAAACTGATGGCTTCTATCTATGCCGGTCTGTTTATCGGCGCCGGTATCGGCATGGTAATTAAGGTAGGCGGTTCCACCGGCGGTATGGACATTCCACCGATTATCCTCAATCGCTTATTCGGTTTTTCCATCCCTGTCATGATTTATATCGGGGACACAATGCTTCTTTTGATTCAGGCGCTTTATTCCTCCAGCGAGCAGGTTTTATACGGTATCATTGTTGTTATGCTGACCAGTATCGTGATGGATAAATTCCTGATTATGGGACAAAAGCAAACTCAGGTTATGGTCATCAGTCCAAAATACGAGCAGATTAACGATGAAATCCACAAAAAAATCGACCGCGGTTCTACTTTAATCCATGCAACCACAGGAATGCAGCGAGAAGAACAAAAGGTTGTTTTAACCGTTATCTCCAACCGTCAGTTGTCTGTTTTAAATGATTTGATTCTACAAATCGACCCGAACGCCTTTGTTGTTGCCAATGAAGTAAACGAGGTAAAAGGACGCGGCTTTACTTTAAGCAAACGCTCCTTAACCACACAGGTAAAATAATACGTTTTTATTGCAGCCGTTTTTCAGCGGCTGCTTTTTTTATCTGACGCTTTCCCCTGCTTTTATCCGATTACCCAAAAGCGGCGTGCAAAAATGCCGAAAACACCAAAACATTCTGCTTTCTATACGAAAAATATAGTTTTCTTTTGTGGGCTTATCCAAAGTTTCTGTTTTTTGTCGATTTGTGTCGAAATTTATACTGCTTTCTGTTACAATAAAGATACCATCATTCAAAGGAGCGTTGTTTATGAAGTCAATCTCATTCATCTGTTTTGCCGTTCTTTGTTTTATTTTGTGTTCCCTTTGTTGTTTTGCAGATTCTTTTCAAGACCCTTGCGAATCAGTACCTAAACCTGATTCTGAGTCACAGAGAAAGGTATTTAATTTAAATGAAGCCAACAAAGAGTTGGAAAATGACCCTTCTTTTTCGATTGATGATCTCAGCGCGCTTACTGTTTCCGACCTTACCGATTACGGACAGATTACCTACGCGGTCGAAGATGTGGAAGAAGTTACCGTTTCCCTCTATCGTCGGCTGGCATCGTTTGCAGTCAAAGGGGAGGACGGCGTTCTTCGCTACAACGCTTTGCCGGACAGTTCGGAAAAGTTTGACCTGCTCCCCCTCTTTTTAGATGAAAATACCGACGCCGTTTACTGCATTGACAACTCCGTTTCTTACCTCCTTTGTTATGATGAAATGTTGGGTGATTATACTTTTTTGGAACAGGAATCCGTTCCCGAAAATCTTGTCCCCTACGGGTTAGAAATTCAGGAATCGTTTGACGGTCTTGTGTTTGACCCGGTTGAAGCGGAACGAATCCATACCCGGCGTCATGTAAATACTATGGGAGATATTTTGTTTGATGAAACATTCCATGCAAATCTTTCTTCTCACTGTCGGTATTTGAGAATCAAGGTAAAACAATATTCACAGATTGCCACTGCCTCATCGGAAAACATCACAGGAAGTATGGATGTTATGATTGGCACTCCGACAATGCTGCGAAACGTCATTGTTGTCGGCGAGGAGCGACCTCCTCTTAATCCGGACGGAGATTCCTCTCTGCCCGAGCATGAAGACGATACCTCTTACGGGGATAAAGATAAATATGACAAAGACGATGATAAGAAAAAGCCGTCCTCTCAATCTTCCTCCAAATCCTCCTCTTCTTCCAAGCTGCCCGACAGCCACATCTCCAACACCACAAGTTCTCATGTAGAAAATTCTTCCACACGCTCAACAATCGATTCTAACAACGATACAACAAGTTATACAACCAATAACTATTATATCAATCTTTCTCCGCAAGCGGCGCAGGCATTGGAAGAAATGCTTCAGGACTTAACCGCCGATGAAACGGGAAAATTGCCGGAAGAAACGGCAGACAAGATAAGCGCCGAACTTCTCCCGGAAGAAGAAACAGAAGTGATCTATGATGATACTACTATCGGCGAATCCGCTCCCGCTACCTCCTCCGAAACCGCTCCTCCTTCCGAAATAAAAGATACCGTTCTTTATTGCATTATTTTCGGTATCAGCACTGTCATCATTTTGCAGGTTATTATTATTTTAAAATCACGCTCAGGAAAACATTCTTCCGAAGAGGATTCCGACCAATCGGACGATGATATTTAACCGATTGAAACTCAAATGAAACCAAAATCAGGCAACGATTATTTTCGTTGCCTGTTGTTTTATCGCTTGCAAATATTTTTAATTCTTAATTTTTCGCTTTATTTTTTTCTAAAAAATCGGTTATCTCATCTTTTTCTTTAGAGTTCTTCCGCTTTATAAACGGTATATCCTTCGTAATAATAGCTGGTATCAATTCCTTTCATATAAATTTCTCTGTAGCTTAGTTTACAAAGGGCGAAAGGTTGCGTTGTATGGCGGCGCTTATGCGCCGTCATATCTTCCAAACGATGTTGATACTTTCGCTTGTGGCGTAAATTGCGGAAATCATCAAATCCACCACCCGCCGCTTATCGTCAAAGTCCACTTCTTCCCATGTATCCAGATAGCCGGAAATTTCTTTGACCTGTTCCGGGCTGATGGTATCCACACTCAACTCCGCTATCTTTTTGACAAGCTCCTGCTTGCGTCCATCCAATTCTTCAATCTTGCTGTTCACATAGGAGAGCAGGATGGGGTTAGCCCCGGTCAGCGTGTCAATGAGCGTTTCGATTTCATGCTGGACTTGTGCGAGTTCCACTTGCAGGGCGGTCAGCTTCGGATTGGACTTCATGGCATTTTTCCGCCCCTTGATGGTCTGGAATGGTTTTAGCTTTTTTACCATAGCGGCATAGATAATAGCTTCCGTATCGGGAATACGGAGCGTCCCCGCACCCTCACAGCTTTTGTTATCGGAACGCTTACTGCAACGGAAGTACCACCGCCCATAACTGCCCTCGGCTTTTAACGCTTTCTGGCACCTGCCACATTTGATTTTTCCAGCTAACCAAGTATTGACCGCCTTTCGTCCCGCCTGATAACTGGCGTTGGCTAAAATCTTCTTTCGGCATTTCAGCCACAGTTCAGAAGAAACCAAGCCCTCGCTGGGAGCCATAACCAGCGTATGCCCTTGCAGATTGTGTTTGGTGTCGCCTTTCATTCCCCGGCCACGATAGAAGTAGCACCCATTTGTGCCCGTAAAGTCAGCGGCGTCATTGATGATGACCGTCCCCTGACTTTTGAAAAACTCATAAATATCAAGGTCAGCCTTGACATAAATGGGATTGCACAAAAGGCTTGCGAGTGCCGGACGGGAAAAATCTTTAATACCATGCTCCGCAAAATGCCGGACAATATCGCCGTAGGAAGTTCCTGGCTCGGCGTACATCTCAAACATCAATTTGACCTGTTCCGCTTCTTCGGGATTTGCCACTAACTTCTTTGTATTGATACCGTCTATCTTGATTGGCTCCGTGTGAAACCCATAGGGAGCTTTGCCGCCCATGCGGAACCCCTTTAGGCTTCGTGAGTAGTAGGAATCGGCCACCCGCTTCTGTATCGTTTCCCGTTCAAGCTGGGCGAACACGATACAGATATTCAGCATGGCCCGCCCCATCGGGGTGGAGGTATCAAACTTCTCCGTAGAGGACACAAACTCCACATCGTACTGCTGGAACAGTTCCATCATATTGGCGAAATCCAGAATGGAACGGCTGATACGGTCAAGTTTGTAAACAATGACCTTTGCAATCAAGCCCCGCTTAATATCCCGCACCAGTTCCTGAAACTTCGGGCGGTCTGTGTTCTTGCCGCTGTACCCTTTGTCTGTGTATTCCTTGCAGTTACCGCCTTTCAACTCGTATTTGCAAAATTCAATCTGGCTTTCAATGGAAATGCTGTCCTTTTTGTCCACCGATTGTCTTGCATAGATTGCGTCTATTCGATTGTTCATATTGTCGCTCCTTTTCTTAAAAAAGAAACGGAGCTGCTGACAGTTCTATTATACCGCCAGCAGCCCCGCAAATCAACGATGGCTTCGGGATTTATGCCCCGGCTTCCTCTTTCTGCCGCTTATCGGCATATTTGCGGAACACCTCATAAAGCTGCTGCTCCAGTTCCCGGCGTTTGGCCACTTCCTGTTCCGGCGTGAACACCGGGGAGAGGTTTTCCAGCGTGATTTCTTTTCCCTGAAAAGTCACGACCTCTGTTTCTTTTTTGTATCTGATATGCTCCATAGAACCTCCTGTATTCAATTTTCAAGGTACAATGCCGCACAGGGACGGCGTAAAAATCTGCTTATAAAATCACCTTTCCTTTGTGTGCCGCTGTTGCCGCTTCAACTCCGCCAGCACTTCCGGCGGGATACGATCAACCAGCCTTTGCATATTGTCCAGTTCGCTTTTCAGCTTTGCCCGTTCCATTGTGTCTTTCATCTTGCCTTTTTCGCTGGCCTTTGCCCTTGCTTCCAGCTTCTCGTTTTCCGCTAACAGGTCATTGATCGTGACCTTGTACTTTTTCAGTTGGCCGGAGAAGTCCTCCATCCGGGGAAACCACTTCTTGAGTAGGGAGAGGGCTTCCTCTTTCTTCTTTCCGGCATTCAGCGGGTTAATGCCGTCCAGCGTGGCTTCAATGGCTCTTGCCTGTTTGGAGAGGGAAACCGCCTGTTTGAAAAGCCGGGTGGGGATATGCTTCCGGCCTGTC
>CAJJZS010000013.1 GCA_905197685.1 uncultured Oscillospiraceae bacterium
AACCGTAATCGGCGCAAAGAAAAAGAAATAAATTTTTTGTAAATAAATTTATTTTTAAGAGCGGCAATCCTTTTTAAAAGAAATGATTTTTTAATCAATTTCAATCAAAATAGCTCAGATTCAATCAAAAAAGAGGACAGATTTTCTGTCCTCTTTTTGTTTTCCCGCTTGTTTTCTGCGACAAAAAGAAAAAGAGAAGGACAAAAAATAATCTTTTGTTTTGAAAGAAAAAATCGGGAAAATAACCGAAAAAATCAATTAGATTTTGTAACCAAGAAAACGCCCGGAATTTTGTCTGAAAAGTAAAAAAATCCCGAAAAAAGAGAAAATAACTGAAAGACTATTGGCTATATCTTATAAAAATAATCAGTAAATTTTATAGAAAACTGATAAAAATAAATCATAAAAAGCACATTTAAAACGAAATGAAAAGAAGGAAAAAGAAACTTGTTAATAAACTAACGCTTGACGCAGATAATCAGAAACAATATAATTTTGATAGATAGAGAAACTCTATGAAAGTATGGTTTTCGCTTTGTTTGTCAAATAGCAAATATTGTTGCGGAAAAACAAGATTCCGACAATAAAATGGTTATGAAATACAAAAGCAAACAGGTCGAGGGAGGAATTCGGAAGATGGCAACAGAAACACTGAGCAGAGAACGAGTTCTGGAAATCATCGAGGAGTGCGGAGGAGATAAAGAGCATCTTCTTTCCATTCTGATTGAAATTCAGAGAGAATGCAGAAGAAATTATATCAACGAGGCAAGCGCAAGGGTTGTGGCAGAAAAACTGGATATTCCTTTGGTGCAGCTGTATGATATTTTAACCTTTTATGCGATGCTGGAAACAAAACCGAGAGGAAGATACATCATCGAGGTGTGCAACAACGCGCCGTGCTATGTTTCCAAATCGCACGTGATGGCAAAGTTTTTGCGCAAAGAGCTGGGAATCAACTTCGGTGAAACCACACCGGACGGAATGTTCAGCCTTCAGTATATGCCGTGCGTGGGCGCGTGCAACATCGGACCGGTTATCAAAATCGGAGATAAGGTATACGGCAACTTAAACGAAGAACGCATCCGAAAGATTCTCAAAGAACTCAGAGAAAACGATCGGTAAAGCGGCAGAAGGGAATGGGTAATTGAGATATGTCTAAAACAATCCAGCTTTTAACGGCTCGCTGCGGCAAAATCCGTCCTGATTCTGTGGCGGATTATATTGCCAACGGCGGCTTTTCCGCTTTAAGAAAAGCGATGAGTATGTCCCCGATGGAAATCATCAACGAAGTAATCGACGCAAAGCTGCTGGGCAGAGGCGGAGCTTCCTACCCTGCGGGTAAAAAATGGAAACAGCTTTATGAAATTGAAGGGGACCCAAAATATATTGTCTGCAACGCCGACGAGGGCGAGCCGGGAACCTTTAAAGACAAGGTGCTTTTGGAAAAAGACCCGCTGAGCATCATCGAGGGTATGGCGATTGCAGGATATGTGTTTAACTCCCATGACGGATATATCTACATCCGCGGAGAGTACCGCGAAATTCAAAAGCTGTTCCAGGCAGCGATTGACAGCGCGGAAAAAGCAAACTATCTGGGCGACAACATCATGGGCTCTTATTTCAGCTTCCGCGTTCATATCGTATCGGGCGCGGGTGCATATATCTGCGGTGAAAACTCCGGTCTGCTCAACTCGATTGAAGCAAAAACCGGTCGTCCCCGCGTAAAACCGCCGCATTTGGCAGAGGTCGGCTTATATTCGATGCCGACTCTGGTAAACAACGTAGAATCCTTTGCAAGCGTTCCGCTGATTGTCAATATGGGCGGCAAGGCGTTCCAAGAGCTGGGCGTTGAGGATTCCGGAGGCACTAAGCTGATTTGCCTGTCCGGCAATGTAAACCGCAGAGGAACCTTTGAAGTGCCGATTGGCGGCGTTACCCTGCGTGATATTATCTTTGACCCTGAGTTTGGCGGCGGTATTCCGGACGGAAAGGACCTGAAAGCCTATCATCTGGGCGGACAGTCCGGTCCGATTGGATTCCCGGAACAGCTGGATACCCGCTATGACCACACCTCGTTAAAGAAACAGGGACTGAGCATCGGTTCCGGCGCGGTGGTCGTTTTGGACGATACCGTTTGTCTGATTGATTACCTGAAAAAGGTATCGGAATTTTTCATTCACGAAAGCTGCGGCAAATGTGTTCCCTGCCGTGAGGGCAACCGCCAGCTGTATCTGATTTTACATCGTTTTGCAACAGGACTTGCCACCGAAAAGGATTTTGAACGCCTGGAGCGCCTTTCCTTCACGATGGCAACCGCTTCTTCCTGCGGCTTGGGACAGTCGGCGTCTACCGCGCTGGATTCCTGCTTAAAACATCGCAGAGAAGAATTTGAAGCGCATATCAACGGCATTTGTCCGGTTTGTTTAAACAGCAGAAAGTATGGTGACCAGTATGCATATTGATCCGAATAAGATGGTTACAATTAAGATTGACGGTATTCCGGTAACCGTGCCATCCGGTACTACTATTATGGAAGCCGCAAAAAAAATCGGAATTAAAATTCCTTCCCTGTGTCACCATCCCGATTTAGGGGTGCGGGCATACTGCCGCGTCTGCCTGGTGGAGGACAGCTGGAGCAGAAGGCTGAAAACCGCCTGCAACAACCTGGTGGACGAAGCGGGAGATATTACCACAAACTCCCCGAAGGTAAGAAAAGCGCGTCAGACCGTGCTGGAGCTGATTCTGGCAAATCACCCGCAGGACTGCCTGCACTGTGAAAAGAACGGAAAATGCGAGCTGCAAAATCTGGCGGCAGAATATAACATCAGAGGCAATATCTTTGATTCGGTTTGGAAACCGATTCCAAAAGAACTGAGCAATCCGGCTTTGGTTCGCGACATGACAAAATGTGTGCGCTGCGGACGCTGTGTAGAAGCTTGCCAGGCAGTTCAGACCACCAACGCAATCGGTTATTCGGGACGCTCCACCGATTTTAAGATTACTACCGCATTTGAAAAACCGTTGAGCGAATCCCCCTGCGTTTACTGCGGACAGTGCGTGGCGGTTTGTCCGGTCGGCGCATTGTATGAAAAGGACGATACCAAGAGAGTTTGGGACGCATTGGATAATCCCGACAAATTTGTTATCGTTCAGACCGCTCCGGCAGTGCGCGTTGCAATCGGCGAGGAATTTGGCATGGAACGCGGCGCAATCGCAACCGGAAAGATGGTTGCGGCTCTGCGCAGACTGGGATTTGACAAGGTATTCGATACCGATTTCTCCGCGGATTTGACCATTATGGAAGAAGGATACGAGCTGCTTGACCGCATGAAAAACGGCGGCACGCTGCCGATGATTACCTCATGCAGCCCGGGCTGGATTAACTTTGTGGAGAAAAACTATCCCGACTTGCTTGACCATGTTTCTTCCAGCAAATCTCCGCAGCAGATGTTTGGCGCGATTGCAAAAACATATTATGCGGACAAGATGGGAATCCCGAGAGATAAAATGTTTGTGGTTTCGGTTATGCCGTGTATTGCAAAAAAATATGAGTGTCAGCGTCCGGAAATGAACTCTTCCGGCTACCAGGATGTGGACGTTGTTTTAACCACCCGCGAGCTTGCGAAGATGATTCGCATGGCAGGACTGGACTTTAACTTCTTACAGGAAGAAGAGTTTGATAACCCGATGGGTCTGGGTTCCGGAGCAGGCGCTATTTTCGGAACTTCCGGCGGCGTTATGGAGGCGGCAATCCGCACCGTATACGAAGTGGTAACAGGCAAAGAGCCTCAGAGTCTTGACTTCACCGCTTGCCGCGGACATGAAGGAATCAAGGAAGCAACTTTGGATTTAGACGGCACACCGGTTAAGGTTGCAATCACCAACGGTTTAAAAAATGCCCGCGTGCTGATGGAAAAAATCCGCGCAGGTGAGGCAGATTATCAGTTTATCGAGGTTATGTGCTGTCCGGGCGGCTGCGTGGGCGGCGGCGGTCAGCCGTTCAGAACAACGGCGGCAATCCGCGAACACCGCATGGACGGACTGTACACCGTAGATAAAAATCAAAAGATTCGTCAGTCCCATAAAAACCCGCACATTCAGGAACTTTATCAGGAATTTTTGAAGGAACCGAACAGCGAGCTTGCGCATGAGCTGCTGCACACCCATTACCGGGATCGTTCCAAATAAGATAAAAATAAAAAGGCAGCATCTGTGAAAAAACAGATGCTGCCTTTTGCTGTTTTTAATCTTCTTCTGTGATGGGTTTGCCCGCTGTTTGAATAAACTCCCGCATGGCGCGGGAAACATAAGCCGAGCGTTTGTAATAAAAGTATGCAAAGCGTTTGGTATGTTCCGAATCAATCTTATAATATACTACGCCGGGAACCGACGCGGTGCGGGTGACTAAGGTATCGCTGACAAGGGTAATTCCCATATTGTTGCAGATAATATTGTACGCAGTGGTCAGCTGGTCCACCTCCAGACGGATTTTAGGGCGAAATCCTGCCTGCTCGCACAACAAATCCATGCGGATTCGGGTATCGTTTCCGTTGTGCAGGGCGATAAAATCTTCTTTCTGAAAGCGGCTGAGGGCAACAGCCGGCGTTTCGGAAAGCAGGTGTTTTCCCTCCAAAATATCCTGATGAGAAAGGGCATATTCGGATAAAACCGCGCCGGGCTTCATCGGAGAAGCCAATAAAAGCTGTTCCGAGCCGAACAATTCTTTTTGATAGATGGCTTCGTCCATCGGGTGATTGTCAAAAACAAGGTCCAAATCCCCTTTAAACAGCTTTTCTTCCAGATAAAAAATATTTCCCTCGGTCAGATTGACCTCGACTCCCGGATATTTTCGGTTAAAATTACTGATCATCTGCGGAAGAACCAGGGCAGAAAACGCGTTGTTGGAACCGATGGAGAGGTGTCCGGTTTTTAGTCCGCGAACATCGTTGAGATAATTTTCAAACTCATTTTCCAAAGCCTGTATCTTTTCGATGTAGCGGATATATTCCTTCCCGCACTCGGTCAGCTGAATGGGGTTGGTGTTTCTGGCAAAAATCTGAAAGCCGAGTTTTTGCTCGTTTTTCTTAATCAACGCGCTTAAACAAGGCTGTGTCACGAACAAATTTTTAGCGGCCTTGGTGAAGCTCTTTTCTTTGTAAACCTCATAAACATACTCCATATTACGAAACATAAATAACCCCTCCCGCAATTATAAATAAAATCATATAAAATTTATAAACAGATAAATATTTGATTTTAGTATAGAGCGGATTTATACTAAAGTCAAGGATTGATATTTCAAACACAAACGGAGGGGAACAACATGAATCCGGTTATTGGCATTATCGGCGGAATGGGACCGCTTGCAACCTGCGATTTGATGCAGAAAATCATTGAATACACCGACGCGGACACCGACCAGGAACACGTTAGAATCTGCGTTGACTGCAATACAAATATTCCCGACCGCACTGCGGCAATCTTGCAGGGAGGGAAAAATCCGGTTCCGGAGCTTGTAAAAAGCGCAAAACGCCTGGAGGCGATGGGGGCGCAGGTGCTGGTGATGTCCTGCAATACCGCCCATTATTTCTACGAAGATATGATTCCTTATCTGGAAACCCCGTTTTTAAATATGATTAACGAAACGGCAGCCTTTTTAAAGTGGATTAACACCGAAAAGGTCGGCGTTTTGGCAACGGACGGAACCAGACAGAGCGGTATTTTTGAAAAGGCGCTCCGACATGAGCAGATTCAGACAATCTATCCGTCCGAAAAAAATCAAAAGCTGTTAATGTCGCTGATTTATGATTATATCAAGGCGGGAAAGCCGGGAATCGAGCAACTTCCGGTACAGGGAATTTTGGACGAAATGTGGGAACAGGGAGCGGAAAAAATTATTTTAGGCTGCACCGAACTTCCCATTTTGTTTGAAAGACTGGGAATGACAGACAACGATATGATTGACCCTACCGTTATTTTGGCGCAGAGCGCGCTGCGGGCAGTGGGCAAAAAATTAAAACCGACCGCGTTAATCGAACTGGTTCGGGGAGGAAAATCGGTCGGCGGGCAGCATCGCTCGGCAGCTTCTTATTAAAATGAACAGCAATCCGCAGCAGGGGCAGAAATACGGTGGACCCGCTGCGGATTTTTTCTTGAAAAAAGGGTATGCTAAAAGAAAAAAAGGGAGTTCTTGCCGTTTAAAAAAGTAAAAGGGCGAGAAAGAAAGCAATCCGAAGCAATCGGGAAAGAGAACAGAACCCCAATGCGGAAAAAACGGCTGCCAAAGCGAAAAAATATTTGTTTTTTGACACAGTTAAATGTTGTAACAGGGCAAAGAATATGGTATGATAAACCCATAGAGAACGACAAAAAATTCATCGATGAAGCGACCGAACAAGGCAGTTGTTCCTATTGAAAGGAGTTGAACGAAATGTTTGATTTTTTAGTTTCGTATGCGCCGATTGCATGGCTGATTGCGGTAATTGCACTGATTGTTTTGGAGGTACTTACCTATCAGCTGGTTGCGGTGTGGTTTGCATTGGGAGCGGTTGCCGCGCTGATTGCTTCTCTGTTTGACCTTTCCGGTACGGTACAGATTGTTGTTTTTATCATCGTGTCGGCGGTCAGCCTGATTGCCAGCCGTCCTTTGGTGAAAAAGGTGCAGTCTGCGCCCAAAGAAAAGACCAATGCCGACAGAATCATCGGAAAAACGGCAAAGGTTCTCTCTCCGATTGATTCGGAGCAGCGGGGAAGAGTTCATGCGGACGGATTGGATTGGTCCGCTGCCGCGCAGAATGCGGGCGAACGCTTTGAACCGGGAGAAGAGGTTGAGATTGTCCGCATCGAGGGCGTAACCGTTTTTGTTCAAAAACAGAGATAAATGCTCTGTAAAGGAAAAGTATAAATTGAAAGGTGGATTTTTATGCCAGTAGTTTTTATCCTTGCAGCCCTGCTTTTTGTAGTGTTGGTTCTGTTGATTACCAACATCAAAATTGTTCCTCAGTCGATGGTGTTTGTTGTAGAACGCTTAGGCTCCTACTATCAGACTTGGGATAACGGCGTGCATTTCAAAATGCCGTTTGTTGACCACATCGCCAAAAAGGTTTCGCTCAAAGAGCAGGTTGTCGATTTTAAGCCGCAGCCGGTTATTACCAGAGATAACGTTACCATGCAGATTGACAGCGTTGTTTTCTATGAAATTACCGACGCAAAGCTGTTTACCTACGGCGTGGAGCGTCCGATTTCTGCGATTGAAAACCTGACGGCAACCACCCTTCGTAACATCATCGGCGAGTTGGAGTTAGACCACACTCTGACCTCCCGCGATGTCATTAACACAAAGATTACAACCACCCTGGATACCGCAACCGATAAATGGGGAATTAAAGTAAACCGCGTTGAGCTGAAAAACATCCTTCCTCCGGCAGAAATCCAGGATGCGATGGAAAAACAGATGAAGGCAGAACGCCAGCGCCGCGAGTCGATTCTCCGCGCGGAAGGTCAGAAACGCAGCCAGGTTCTGATTGCCGAAGGTGAAAAGGAAGCGGCAATCTTAAAGGCAGAGGCAGAAAAAGAATCTGCAATTCTTCGTGCAGATGCGGTTCGTGAATCGAAGATTCGCGAAGCAGACGGTGAAGCAACCGCAATCTTAAAGGTACAGCAGGCATATGCGGACAGCTTGAAGATGCTTAATGAAGCCGCTCCGACCGAAAAGGTTCTCACTTTAAAGAGCTTTGAAGCCCTTGCGAAGGTGGCAGACGGTCAGGCAACCAAGCTGATTATTCCAAGCGAAATGCAGTCTATGGCAGGTCTTGTCGCTTCTATCAAAGAGATTGCAACCGACAAAAAACCTCAGCCAAAAGAATAATGTTTTTACAGCGGCAGCGCTCCGATTAAAAGGGGCGGCTGCCGCCGTTTTTTTTAAAATTCTTGCAGTCTGTTAAAGGTGAAATTATCAAAGGTTTCTTTTGCCGAAATTCATGTTAAGGCAACTGACTTTGAAAAAACAGCAGGTAAATAAAAAAACAAAAAGGGAAAAAATCGGGTTTTCTAAAAAAGTAATTGAAAGAAATAAAAAAGAAATCTGTCTTTTTATCTTTGAAAAAACAGCAAAATAGAATAAGATTTGCAGGAAAGCATAGCTAATATCAACAAATATCGTGGAAAAAGACGGTGGATTTTAAAATACCTCTACGATTTTTGCCGTCAAATAACAAGGATACTTGCATTTTTGTCATCTTTCAGATAAAATAGTAGTATCAAATCAAAGAAAAAATAAGAAACCTTATCGGAACGGAAACGGAGGTAAAAACTGTGGGAAATCGCGCTGTTTTTTGTTGGCAACATTGCAACTGGAATAAGTGCAGCCAAAACACAGTTTTTTGTAAATCTGCGTATTTCGCTGTTTCTGCGCAATTTTTGCGCGCAAAAAAAGATAGGTAAATTATATGCTGTGGCAGGGACTGTCGCAGCATTTTTTTGTTGCCGTGTCCTTTGACCCAAAGTTTTTGGACACAGGCGACGGACAGGAGGAAACAACAATGGCAAACGAAACCACCAAAAAAGTAGCGGTTATTATGGGAAGCGACAGCGACCTGCCGACCGTAAAACCTGCGATTGATAAGCTCAAATCTTTCGGCGTACCGGTAGAGGCTCATGTTATGAGCGCGCACCGCACTCCGGCAGCGGCAAGCGAATTTGCAGCCAACGCAAAGGCAAACGGCTTTGGCGCAATTATTGCGGCAGCGGGAAAAGCGGCTCATCTGGGCGGCGTTCTGGCAGCGCACACCACCCTGCCGGTTATCGGTATTCCGATTAAATCTTCTACCTTAGACGGTTTGGACGCGCTTCTTGCAACCGTACAGATGCCTTCGGGAATCCCGGTTGCTACCGTTGCCATCAATGGCGCGGAAAACGCAGCGATTCTGGCAGTGCAGATGCTGGCGCTCAGCGATGAAAGACTGGCAGCCGAGCTGGATGCGATGAAAGACAAGATGTGCAAGACCGTTATGGAAAAAGATGCAAAATTGCAGCAGGAATTAGGCTGCTAAACCTTGTTCCCAATATATTTAATTTAGATAGAAGCCGAAAGGCGAGAGAAGTATACGGAGGTAATCAAAATGAAAAAGTGTGAAATGCTCTACGAAGGAAAAGCAAAGAAAGTTTATACCACAGAGGACCCGGAACTGTACATTGTAGATTATAAAGATGATGCAACCGCATTTAACGGTTTGAAAAAAGGCACCATTCTGGGCAAAGGCGCAATCAACAACCGTGTTACCAACCACCTGATGAAGATGTTGGAAACAAAAGGAATCCCGACCCATTTTGTAGAACAGCTGTCCGACCGTGAAACCGTTGTAAAAAAAGTTACCATCGTTCCGCTGGAAGTTATCATCCGCAATATCGCAGCAGGCTCTATGTCCAAACGCCTGGGCATTGAAGAAGGCAAAGAACTGCCTGTTACCGTTCTGGAATACAGCTACAAAAACGATGATCTGGGCGACCCGCTGATCAACGACTACCACGCTCTGGCTATGGAACTCTGCACCAGAGAAGAACTGGACCAGATTGCCGCTTACGCATTCAAGATTAACGAAATTCTCAAAGCATACTTTAAAGAAGTAAACGTTGACCTGGTAGACTTTAAACTGGAATTCGGCAAACTCACCGACGGAACCATCGTTCTGGCAGACGAAATCTCTCCGGATACCTGCCGCTTCTGGGATGCAACAACCCATGAAAAACTGGATAAAGACCGTTTCAGAAGAGATATGGATAATGTAGACGAAGGTTATCATGAAATTCTGAAAAGACTTTTGGGCGAATAATCTAAAAGAAAAACGGTAAAAACGGTTGCCCGGGAAAGACGTTGGATACCCTCTTTCCCGGGTATGTGTAATTTAAAGAAGAGGCAATTTTAAAACGAAAGGGGATTTTTCATGTTTGACGAGATTCATGAGGAATGTGGCATCTTTGGCGTTTATTCCAAAGAAAACAGCCCGAGTGTTGTGGGCGATACCTATATGGCTCTGTATGCTTTGCAGCACAGAGGACAGCAAAGCTGCGGAATCGCCGTAAACGATGACGGAGTTATCCGTTCCTACCGCGATTTGGGACTGGTTCCCGATATTTTCACCCAAGATGTACTCAACAAGCTGGGCAGCGGAAGAATCGCTATCGGTCATGTTCTGTACGGAGCCAAAAATCCGGCAAGGGCAGACGCGCAGCCGTTGGTTGTCCGCCACATCAAAGGAACCATGTCGCTGGCTCATAACGGTTCTTTGGTCAATGCGCAGCAACTCAGAGAAAAACTGGAGCTCAACGGAGCGATTTTCCACTCCAATTCCGATGCGGAGCTGATTTCTCATGTGATTATTCATGAGCGTCTGCACACCAATTCGATTGAAGAAGCGGTTGAACAATCAATGAATGAAATCAAGGGAGCTTACTCCCTGATTATCATGTCCCCGCAAAAGCTGATTGCAGCAAGGGACCCGCACGGTTTCAGACCTCTTGCCATGGGCAAAATGGGCGATGACATTGTGTTTGCTTCCGAAAGCTGTGCCTTTGACAGCATCGGCGCAAAATTTATCCGCGACCTGCGTCCGGGTGAAATTGTGGTTGCGGACAAAAACGGGGTTCGCAGCATTGAAACACATTGTGGCAATAAGGGCAACATCTGTGTGTTTGAATATGTTTACACTGCTCGTCCGGACTCTGTCATTGAGGGCGAAAGCGTTCATATGGCAAGAAAACGCGCAGGCGCATTTTTGGCGCAGGAACATCCGGTTGATGCGGATATCGTCATCGGTTCTCCGGATTCCGGTCTGGATGCGGCGCTGGGATATGCCGAAGAATCCGGTATTCCGTACGGCGTCGGCTTTATTAAAAACCGTTACATCGGCAGAACCTTCATTCTGCCCACCCAGAAGGAAAGAGAACGGGCGGTACACATTAAGCTCAACGTCTTAAAGGCAAGCGTAGAAGGCAAGCGCGTTGTTCTGGTTGATGACTCGATTGTAAGAGGAACCACCAGTGTGCAGATTACCAAAATGCTTCGCGAGGCAGGAGCAAAAGAGGTGCATATCCGCATTTCTTCCCCTCCGTTTGTCAATCCTTGTTATTTCGGAACAGATATTGACAGTAAAGACAAACTGATTGCCTGCCGCATGACTTTGGAAGAAATCAGAGAGATGCTGGATGCGGACAGCTTAGGGTACCTGAGCGTAGAACACGCAGCGCAGATAGCAAAGGTAACAACAGGATGCGGTTTCTGTATGGGATGCTTTACCGGAGAATATCCGATTGAAGTACCGCAGCAAAAACCGTGCGATAAATTTTCTCAAAAGCTCTGCAACCAATAAGCAGAGCAGATGAACAGGAAAGGATTTTAACGATATGAGCGAGAGTTTCAGCGAAAGCTATAAGGCAGCCGGTGTAGACGTAACAGCCGGATATAAAGCGGTTGAATTGATGAAGGCGCACGTTGCAAGAACAATGACAGCAGGAATGATGACCGGAATCGGCGGCTTTGGCGGAGCCTTTGAGCTGGACCTGACCGGAATTACAAAACCGGTTCTGGTTTCCGGTACAGACGGTGTCGGCACAAAATTAAAGCTGGCATTTTTGCTGGATAAGCATGATACCGTCGGCATTGACTGTGTGGCAATGTGCGTAAACGATATTATCTGCTGCGGCGCAAAACCACTGATTTTCCTTGATTATATTGCGTTGGGCAAAAATATTCCGGAAAAGGTAGCGGACATTGTAAAGGGCGTTGCAGACGGCTGTGTGGAAACAGGCTGCGCCTTGGTAGGCGGCGAAACCGCAGAGATGCCGGGCTTCTACCCTGTGGACGAATATGACGTTGCAGGCTTCAGCGTGGGCGTTGTGGATAAAGACAAGATGATTGACCCGGAAAATGTAGAAGCGGGAGATGTGCTGATTGCGCTTCCTTCCTCCGGCGTTCATTCCAACGGATTCTCTCTGGTAAGAAAAGTATTCGATATCGACAATACCCCAAGAAATATCTTCAAGGAATTTAACGGTTCCACCATCGGTCAAACCCTGCTCACTCCAACCAAGCTCTATGTAAAACCGATGCTCAAACTCATCGACGAAGTGAAGGTAAAATCCATCGTCCATGTAACCGGCGGCGGTTTCTATGAGAATATTCCGCGCGCGCTCAACAACAGAACCAAAGCGGTCATTGAGCGCAGCAAGGTAAGAGTTCTGCCGATTTTTGAAGAAATTCAGAGAGTGGGCGAAATTCCGGAACGCGATATGTTCAATACCTTTAACATGGGCGTCGGCATGATTGCCGTTGTATCCCGTGACGAAGCGGACAAAGCGCTGGAAGTTTTGAAAGCTGCGGGAGAGGATGCTTACCTGATCGGCGAAATTCAGGCAGGCGAAAAGACAATCGAAATTATCTAAGGAAAAATCGGAAAAAGCAGACGTGCCATAAACCAATGCTGCGTCTGCTTTCCCTTTTTTCGGCAGAAAGGGGCGGTGAAAATGGTTAAGATTGCAGTGCTGGTATCCGGCGGAGGCACAAACCTTCAAGCTTTAATCGACCGGCAGATGTCGGGCAATTTAGGCAGCGGAAAAATCTGCCTGGTGTTAAGCTCCCGCAAAGATGTTTACGCTTTGGAGCGCGCAAAACAGGCAGGAATAGAATCGATGGTAGTCAGCAGAAAAGAGTGCGAAAGCGCGCAGGAATTTGATAAAAAGGTTCTGCAAGAGCTGCGCAGCAGGGGAATCGAGCTGGTTGTACTGGCAGGATTTTTAAGCATCTTGGGCAAAGAGGTGATTGAGGCATATCCAAACCGCATCATCAATGTTCACCCGTCGCTGATTCCGTCTTTTTGCGGAAACGGTTTTTACGGTTTAAAGGTGCATGAAGCAGCTCTGGATTACGGCGTTAAGGTAACGGGAGCTACCGTACATTTTGTCAATGAAGTGACGGACGGCGGCAGCATTATCCTGCAAAAGGCGGTATCGGTCGAACCGAACGATACTGCGCAGACGCTGCAAAGAAGGGTGATGGAGCAGGCAGAATGGGAAATTTTGCCGCAGGCCACCGCGATGCTTTGTGAAGAGATAGAAAAAGAAAAGCCGGCACAGGCTCAGTAAAAAAAGACAGTGTGAGGAGAAACGGTAAGATGAAATACATTGATTTAGCAGAAGAACTGCGTTCCAACACCTATCCGGGCAGAGGAATTGTCCTGGGCAGAAGCGAGGACGGAAAAAAAGCAGTAATTGCTTACTTTATTATGGGCAGAAGCGAAAACAGCCGCAACCGTGTTTTTGTAGAGCAGGAAGGCGGAATCCGTACCGAAGCGTTTGATCCGGCAAAATTGGAAGATCCGTCCCTGATTATCTACGCGCCGGTTCGCGTGCTGAACGGCAAAACCATCGTGACAAACGGCGACCAGACCGACACCGTTTATGATTTCTTAAAAGAAGGAAAGACCTTTGAAGATGCGCTGCGTACCAGAACCTTTGAGCCGGACGCTCCAAACTTTACCCCTCGCATTTCCGGCGTGGTAGAAGGTTTTGACTATAAATTGTCTATCTTAAAGAGCAACAACAACGATCCTTCCGGCACACGCAGATACTTCTTTGAGTATACCGACCCAAAAGCGGGAGAAGGACATTTTATTCATACTTATCAGTGCGACGGCAGCCCGATTCCGTCCTATGAAGGCGAGCCGACACCGGTTGTGATTCGCGGCGATATTGACGCTTTCACAAACGAAATCTGGGAAAATCTAAATCAGGACAACAAGGTTTCCCTGTTCACCCGCTTTATTGATGTGCAAACCGGAGCGGAAGAAACCAGAATTATCAACAAAAATAAATAATCATTTTTGCCTTACTGCACAAAAGAAAGGATGAAATGTCATGTCAAACGAATTAGCATTAAAATACGGCTGTAACCCAAACCAGAAGCCGTCCAGAATCTTTATGAAAAACGGGGGAGAACTTCCGATTCAGGTTCTCAACGGCAGACCGGGTTACATCAATTTCCTGGATGCTTTTAACAGCTGGCAGCTGGTAAAAGAATTAAAAGAAGCGACCGGACTTCCGGCAGCGGCTTCCTTTAAACACGTTTCTCCGGCAGGCGCAGCGGTAGGACTTCCGCTGAATGATACCATGAAAAAAATCTACTTTGTCGATGATTTGGGTGAGTTTTCCCCGATTGCAAGCGCATATGCAAGAGCAAGGGGCGCAGACAGAATGTCCTCTTACGGAGATTTTATCGCTTTGTCCGATGTTTGCGATGAGTGTACCGCAAGAATCATCAAACGCGAAGTTTCCGACGGTGTCATTGCTCCGGGATATACCGAAGAAGCGCTGGCAATCCTCAAAGAAAAGCGCAAAGGCAGCTACAATGTCATTCAAATTGACCCGTCCTATGTTCCGGAAGAAATCGAACATAAAGATGTGTTCGGCGTAACCTTTGAACAGGGAAGAAACAATCTGAAAATTGACACCGAACTGTTCAACAATATTGTTTCCAAAAACAAGGAACTGCCGGAAAATGCAAAGATTGACCTGTTGATTTCTCTGATTGCGCTCAAATACACCCAGTCCAACTCGGTTTGCTATGTAAAGGACGGACAGGCAATCGGTATCGGCGCAGGTCAGCAGTCCAGAATCCACTGCACCAGACTGGCAGGCAATAAGGCGGATATCTGGTATCTGCGTCAGCATGAAAAGGTAATGAATCTGCCGTTTAAAAAGGATATTCGCAGAGCGGACAGAGATAATACCATCGACGTATATATTTCCGATGATTATATGGACGTTCTGGCAGACGGTATCTGGGAGAACTTCTTCACCGAAAAACCGGAGCCGCTGACCGGAGAGGAAAAACGCGCATGGTTGGATACCTTAACCGGAGTTTCTCTCGGTTCCGATGCATTCTTCCCGTTCGGCGACAATATCGAAAGAGCGCACCGCACCGGCGTACAGTATATTGCGGAACCGGGCGGCTCAATCCGCGACGATAATGTTATCGACACCTGTGACAAATATAACATGGTTCTGGCATTCACCGGAATCCGTTTGTTCCATCACTAATCGAAATTGAAAACAGGGGGAGGAATCGTTCCTTCCCCTCTTTTTAAAAGACAGGATACAGAAAGGAAGGCTCTCTATGAAAATTTTGGTAGTAGGCTCCGGCGGCAGAGAACATGCGATTATCTGTAAATTAAAACAAAGCCCAAAAGCGGAAAAAATCTACTGCTGCCCGGGAAACGGCGGTATTAGCGCAGATGCGGAATGTGTAGACATCAAAGCGATGGATATTGACGGGGTAGTTGGATTTTCCAAAGAAAACGCAATCGACCTTGTTGTTGTCGCTCCCGACGACCCGTTGGCAGCCGGTATGGTGGATGCGCTCAATCGGGAAGGAATCATGACCTTCGGTCCGACAAAGGATGCGGCGCAGATTGAGGCAAGTAAGGTTTTCTCCAAAAATCTGATGAAGGAATACCATATTCCGACAGCAGCCTATGAAGTGTTTGATGACCCTGCAAAGGCGCTTGCATATATCGAGCAGAAAAACGAATATCCGGTTGTAATTAAAGCAGACGGTTTGGCGCTGGGTAAAGGCGTTATCATCGCTGCCGACCATGAACAAGCAAAAGAAGGTCTGCGCGAAATCATGGAAGAAAAGGTATTCGGAACCAGCGGAAACCATGTTGTTGTGGAAGAATTTCTGACAGGACCGGAAGTTTCCGTTCTGGCATTTGTAGACGGAAAAACGGTTGTTCCGATGGTTTCCTCAATGGACCACAAACGCGCTTTGGACGGTGATAAGGGACTGAATACCGGAGGAATGGGAACTGTTGCACCAAACCCGTTCTATACCCCCGAAGTAGCGAAAGAATGTATGGATAAAATCTTCCGACCGACCGTTGCGGCGATGGCAGAGATGGGCAGACCGTTCAAGGGTTGTCTGTACTTCGGTTTAATGCTGACTCCAAAGGGTCCGTATGTTATTGAATATAACAGCCGCTTCGGTGACCCGGAAACACAGGTGGTTCTGGAACTGCTGGAAAGCGATTTGGTAGAAATTATGGAAGCGGTTTATAACGGAACTTTAACCGAGGATATGGTTCGCTTTTCCTCTCAAAAAGCAGCTTGTGTTATTATCGCAAGCGGCGGATATCCGAAGTCCTATCAGAAAGGTCTGCCAATCAGCGGACTGGATGAAAAGGGACAGCGCGAGGGTGTCAGCATCTACCATTCCGGTACAAAACTCACCGACGGTGTGTACACCAACAACGGCGGACGCGTTTTAGGCGTTACCGCAACCGCAGACAGCTTGCAGCAGGCATTGGATAAAGCGTATGAAAATGTAGACGCAATCTCTTTTGAACATTGCTTCAGCCGCCGCGACATCGGCAAACGCGCGCTGTCGGCAAATCAATAATTCTGTTTTTGAACTTGATAAAAACAGAGTTACAGTTATATAAAAAATCCCCGACTGTTTGGTCGGGGATTTTTTGTGCGGTTAAATTTGAAACTTTTAATAAAAATACAGTTTTGTTTTGAAATATAATCTTAGCTTTAACCCTTTTGCAAGTCATCTTTTTCTTTTAGATACCTGCTTGGCTTTCCGGTGTACAAAACAGCCAAACGGTGCAAAGCGCGGGTGCAGGCAACATACAGCAGCTGTCGGTCATAAGAATCGCAGTAACAATCTTCCTGTGCGTCGCAGAGGATTGCAGCGTCAAATTCCAATCCCTTTGCCATGTAAATCGGCATCAGCATCACCCCGGAAAAGATTTCTTTTCCGTCGATGTCCATCAGATGAACCGGAAGCTTGTCCTTTAATAAGCGGTAAAGAGCCTGTGTCTGCCGCTGATTCTTACAGATTAACCCCACAGAACCAAACCCTTCTGCAAGATATTGCCTTGTCAGCTGAATCACGCGTTGCGCGGTTTGTTCCAACGAGTCGGTTTGTTCTGAAATCGGCGCTTGTTCATGGCGGTCAAAGCTCTCGATTGAAGTGTCTGCGCTCAAAAATCGGCGGGAAAATTCATTGATTTCATACGAGCAGCGGAATCCCTTGTTTAAAGTAATCAGGCAAGAAGATTTTTTATTTAAGATTTTTTCAATCTCCCGGTAGAACTGCGGACCTTCCTCCTTTTCAATCGTCTGATTATAGTCCCCCATAACAGTGTACCTTGCAAGAGGGAACAGCTTTTTGAGAATATGGAAATGAATCGGATAATAGTCCTGCGCTTCGTCCACCACAACCTGCCGAATCGTCTGGAACTGGTCGGTGCCGAACAGACACAGATGCAGATAAAACATCGGGACGGCAAGCTGGTAAGGAAGCCGCTCCGAATCGGAAAAGTCGGCTGCCGCCTGCGCCCTGATTTCTTCTATATTTTTCGGCAGGTTTAAATTCTTTGCCATGCGGTAAAACAGATCGGGGTCACCCAGCAGTCGGGAAAAAATTTCGGCGCTGTCCAAGGTTGTAAAGGAACGAATCTGCCTTTTGATTCGGGAGGATTCTTTGATTGAAAGCAGGCGTCCGAACTGCTTTTTGTCATATAGGTGTTGGATAAAGGTGCCGGAAAAGGAGCGCAGAAAGGGTAGCCTTTCCTCCCGGCGAACCTTGTGAATTTGGGTCCATAACCGTTTTTCCAGCAGCTTCAGCGCGCCGCTCAGCGGAGCCCGTCCGCAGGCTTTCTGAACAAAAGCGTTCATTTCCTCCCTGGTTTCCAAAACGCTTCCGTTGTAGTACAGGTCGATGTAAGGAATCAGATGGCGGATAAAATAGGAAACATAACGGTCAATCATGATTCGGAAGGGTTCCGACATCAAAAATTCTGTGGAGTCTCTTAAAAAATCCCGTTTGTTTTGCTCTTCGGTGCAAACCAATTCTTCCAAAAGGTGGGTACGGGGAAGGATGGTGCGGTCTGTTTCACAGGCTTTTGTAAACAATCCCTCAAAGGTAAGGCTTGCGATATTTTCTTCTCCCAATTCGGGCAGGACATTGGCAATATAGCTGCCAAACAGATTGTTTGGGGAGATGATGACAATGTTGTTTGCATACAGCTTTTGCGCAACTCCCTCATATAACAAAAATGCAACGCGGTGCAGGGCAACCGAGGTTTTTCCGCTTCCGGCAACTCCCTGTACGCAGACCAGCTCGTTTAGGGTGTCGCGGATAATCATATCCTGCTGCCGCTGAATCGTTTCCACAATCGACTTCATTTGGGAGGAAGCGTTGTGAGAAAGCGCGTCCCGCAGCATCCGGTCTGTAATATTGACGTCCGAATCAAAGAAATAATTTAGACAACTGTCCTTGATTTCATACTGCCGTTTTAACGAAATATTGCCTCGAATCACCCCCGCAGGAGCCTGATATTCCGCCTTTCCGGTCTCATAACGGTAGAACAAGCTGGCAATCGGGCTTCTCCAGTCATAGACGTAAGCCTCATAGCTGTCCTCGTCCTGTATCGTGGAAAGTCCGATGTAAATTTTTTCGGCAGGGTAGGATTCAAACCCGTTTTCGGTAAAATCAATGCGGGCAAAATACGGGCAGCTCAACGCTTTTCTATAGTGGTCGATTCGCTTGTGCGCGGCATCGTAGCGGGAGGACTGCGCCTGAATGGATTCGAGCGCTTGGTGCGCTTCAATCGCATTGTCAAATCCTCCGCGAAAGGAAACGGTTTCCCACATTTCTTTTCTTGCAGAGATGATTTGCTCCTTTTCATCGGCGCAGGCTGTTTCTTCTCGGGTTAGATTTTCCCGGATAAAGGAGCAGGTTTTTTGCAGATATTGCTGCTCCAGGATAAATTCTTTTTCGTATTCCATAAAGAACCTCCCTTTGTTTTCCTTACTTTGCAAAATGTGTTTTTCGTATCTTTCCATTATATCATCTGTGGAAAAAGAAGGCAATCCGAAAGCTTTGTAAATCGGCAGCTAAAAGACATAAAGACATAAAAAGATAAAACCAAAACAGGAAGTCCGTAAGGACTTCCTGTTTTGGCTGTGTAATAAAAAATAGAGGACGACCGGCAGTGCCGGTCAGGAGATTTCATCAAATCAAGAAAAAGGCAATCAACCTTTCGATATTTTTATTATAACCGATAGCTCGTAAAAAGTCAATAAATTTTTAAGAAAAAATAAAAATAAAAATAGCCGTAATACACAAAACAAAGAATCCTGTGTGAAATCAGCGGTGAAAAGCAATTTTTCATCGTATTTTCTTGCAAAATCGCTTGTCTTTTCCCGAATTTTCCCATATAATGAAAAATGAATAAAAAACCAAAATGAGAGTGTAAATTTTAAGAGAGAGGAAGGATTTTTATGGCAAAAGAAAAAAAGACAACGTCCATTGATATGACGGCGGGCAGTCCGTATCGCCTGATTATCAGCTTCACCTTACCGCTGTTGTTGGGAAACGTGTTCCAGCAGCTGTACAATATGGTGGACAGCGTTGTGGTAGGAAATGTTATCGGCGACCAGGCTTTGGCGGCAGTAGGAACGGGATTCCCAATTATCTTTATGCTCAGCTCCCTGTTTATGGGGGTCGGAACCGGCGCCACCATCATGATTTCCCAGTTCTATGGGGCAAGGGATTTGGAAAAGGTCAATCAGACGGTCAACACCATCTACACCGCTCTGATTATCGGCATCATTCCGCTGTCCTTAATCGGCGTACTGTTCAGCGAACCGCTTCTGCGCATGATGCACGTGCCGGATGACGGAACGCTGGAAATGGCAAAAACCTACATGATTATCATCTTTATCGGTATCATCGGCAACCTCGGATTTAATGTAAACGCCGGTATTTTGCAGGGCTTGGGCGACAGCCGAACCTCGCTTTTGTTTTTGATGATTGCTACAGTAATCAATATTGTTTTGGACTTGGTACTCACCATTCCGATTCCTCTGGGCGTTGCGGGCGTTGCTCTGGCAACCATCATCGCGCAGATTGCTTCGTGGCTGTTCGGCGTGTTCTATATCAATAAGCACTACGATTTTATTAAGATTCAGCCGCAGAAATTCTACTTCCAAAAGCCGCTGTTCTGGCAGGCGATGAAACTGGGTATCCCGTCCGGAATCCAGCAGGCTCTGTTCTCCATCGGCATTATGTTTATGCAGTCTTTGGTAAACAGCTACGGTTCCGACTTTATGGCAGGCTTTAACGGAGCCAATAAGATTGATACCTTTGCGTTTTTGCCGGTGCAGAGCCTGTCCAATGCGCTCACAACCTACACCGGACAGAATATCGGCGCGGGAAATCAACATCGTGTAAAGGAAGGCTTAAAGGCTTCAATGGTAATGTCTATTGCCTGCTGCGTTATCATCGGCGTGCTGCTCTACCCGACCAGCGCCTTTATGATGAGGATGTTCAGCCAAAACCCGAATGTAATTGATGCGGGCGTCGCTTATCTGCACGGTGTACTGCCGTTTTATTTCCTGCTGGCAATCAACTTCATGTACAACAGCGTGCTGCGCGGCGCAGGAGAGATGGTTGTCCCGATGATTTCTTCCTTTATCGGTTTGTGGCTGGCAAGACTGCCTGCGGCTTATCTGTTCGCAGCCTGGATGGGAAAAGAAAGCATCTACTACTCCTACGCAGTCGGCTGGGTGCTGGGTCTGCTCATTTCCGGCATCTATTATGCGACCGGTAAGTGGAAAAACAAGAGTATCGTTTCAAAACTGAAAGAAGGCGAAACTGCTTAATGATTGATTGGGAAAAGATGATTGCTGCGGCAACGAATGTCTGCAATCCCCGCAAACTTTCCGCCTCCTCCTATGCCGGTTCGGTCGGCGCCGCGCTGATGAGCGACAGCGGAAAGATTTATACCGGTGTCTGCATTGATACTCCCTGCTCGATGGGCTTCTGCGCGGAACACGCCGCCGCTGCCGCGATGGTAACGGCGGGGGAAAACAGAGTGGTTGCAGTAGTTGCAGTCTGTCAAACGGAGAACGGCAGTTACGAGCCGATTCCTCCCTGCGGCAGATGCAGGGAATTTCTCTGCCAGCTGCATGACCAAAACGAAACGGCGTTGGTATATCTAAACGGAGCGGAAAAAACGCTCGGAGAGTTGTTGCCGTTTCGCTGGAAACCGTAGGAGGAAAACAGATGGAAGAGGTCAAACAGATACGAAAAAGCTATCACCGTTTGGGACTGGGCATGCTGCTGTATTTTCTGATTTGCCAGTTTTTTCCGGTGATTCCGTTTTGGATTTTGCAGGCGTTTTTCCCGAAACTGTATCAAATGCCGTGGACAGAAATTGTAACGGTGGAGGCAGTGCAGTTTCTGATTGCGCTGCCGGTTGCGGTGTTCGTGATGAAAACCGCCCCCTCCTTTGCAAAAAATCCGCAGAGGGAGCAGAAACCGCAAAGGTTAAATGTTGTTTCTTTTACACAATATCTGTTTTTCAGCTTGGGTTTGATGTTTTTATTTAATCTGGTGGGAACCGGGTTAAATACATTGTTTTCTTTAATCAAAGGGGCGCCTGCCGCCAATCTGGTGGAGCAAAGCGTGTCCTCCTATTCGCTGG
Organism: uncultured Oscillospiraceae bacterium; assembly: GCA_905197685.1. Lineage (GTDB taxonomy): Bacteria > Bacillota > Clostridia > Oscillospirales > Ruminococcaceae > Negativibacillus. The sequence continues at coordinate 21,549 of CAJJZS010000013.1, forward strand.
CGCAGATGTTTTTGGTGACGGTAGTTCTTGCCCCCGTTGGGGAAGAACTGCTGTTCCGCAAGTTTGTCTATCAAACTGTAGGCTGTTACGGAGCAAAAACCTATGTGCTCACAAGCGCTGCGCTCTTTATGCTCATGCACGGCAATGTGATACAGTATCCTTACGCCTTTGCGGTGGGTCTGGTGTTTGCATGGATTTATTATAAAACCGGCTCCCTGCTCAGTACAATTTTGCTGCACGCGGCAGTCAATTTCATTGGGGGAGTGCTGCCGTTTCTCAGCGTCGATTATCCGAGTTTGCTGTTGCTGCTTTCGCTGCTGGATTTGGCTGCGGTGGCATATTCGGCAGTCTTTGCGGTTTGGCGCCGCCGCTTTCGTCTGAAAAATCCAACCCCGCTTTCTGCGCAGCAGTTGGACGCCATGCTGTTAAATCCGGGGATGGTGCTTTTTACCCTCGCCTCTTTTTTGATGGCAGGTTATGTTATTTTGTATTTGTAATGTTCGGAAAGGAAGGAAGCAGATGAAGATTCAAACGATTGAAACCCCAAGACTGTTCCTTCGGGGATTTTGTAAACAGGACGCAGATTTTGCAATCGGCATCTGGAACGACCCGCAGATGGGGGAATATCTGGTTGACGGCACACAGGAGTGCGTGGACGAAGAATACCGCAAAATGGTGGAAACATTGGGTGAGGACGAACAGTACTGCTACCTGATTGCGGAGAACAAAGAAACGGGCGAGCGTATCGGAACCTGTAGCTTTACCGAGCAGGAAAAGGTGTACGATATCGCCTACTGTGTCCATAAAGACTTTTGGAGAAACGGCTACGCAACCGAGATGGTGGGCGGAATGATCGACTACGCAAGGCAGCAGGGCGCTTTGGCAGTCACTGCATGGATTACCGAAGGAAATGCAGCCTCCCTCGGACTGGCGGCAAAGTTCGGCTTTCATAAGGTAGCGCAAAGTTCTTATCAAAAGCCGGGGACAGATAAGACCTATGTTGATTATCAGTACAAACTCGAGCTGTAAAAGCAGGAGAGAAATAAATGAATCAGAATATTTCCCCCGCGCTCACGCTGCAAAGCTGCGCGCGTGCGTTAGGGGTAAAGGAGCAGATGCTCACCCCGGTCGGCGAAGGAGCAAACGGATTGATTGTAACCGATCAAAACGGAATCGCTTATAAATTTCCGAAAAATAAAATTGCCAAAGAGAGCTTAAAAAGGGAAATTGCCTACACCGGACAAATTTCAAAATACCTTTCGGTTCCGGTTCCGGAATACGGGGAAGTTCATTTGGACGCTCCGTTGGGCGAAGCGTTTTGCTGTTACCGCCTGTTGGAGGGGGTAAGCCTCACGCCCCAAATTTATGCGCGGCACCGTCAGCGGCTTGCAGAGCAGCTTCTTTCTTTGTTAAACGAAATCCATACGGCAAACATCCCGACAGCGTGCGGCAATCCGATGGATTTTGAAGCCCTTTATCGGGAGATTCGGCATTTCCTTTTTCCGCAGATGCAAAAGGAAGAACGGGAGCAGGTAAGCCGAAGATTTGAAGCGTATCTCTCCGCCCCGAAATCAGAAAAACAAAGCTGCGTTGTCCACGGGGATTTGGGCGCGTCAAATATTCTGTGCAATCCCGAAAGTGGGGAAATCACAGCCGTTATCGACTGGTCGGAGCTGTCGCGGGATGACCCGGCAATCGACTATTCCTCATTAAGCTGCAAAAGAAGCATTCCGCAGTGCCGGGAAGATTTTCTGCACTTAAACCCTCGGCTGCGGGAAATGTTTTCCCGCATGGATTTTATCCAATACACCTTTCCGCTTCAGGATATGCTCTGCCGGACAAAAGCGCGCATGGGCGTTTTAGAGGAAGATTGATTTTACCTGTTTTTCTCATAATCGAATAAACACAAATACCAAAGCCTCCCGCAACAGCTTTTATGCTGCCGCAGGAGGCTTTGGCGTTTGTTAAAACTTTCTTTTCCCAATATCTTTGCTGCGCCTTTGGACGCGATTTTTCCCGTTTTATCTAAACGCACAAAACAGGGAAGAAAGCAAGAAATTCTGAAAAAAGAAACGATTAGAACTAAAAATTTTCTCGGATTTTTCCCCAAAAAGCAGGAAAAAAATAAAAATTTGGCGCAGCCGTGTGTTTGTTGCATCTTTCTGTGCAACTTTTCGGGCAAAACGGGGTATAGGTGAAAGGGGGTAACGGGCAGGGTACAAATTTTTTTGTTCCCGCTTTCCCTTTTTCCGATAGAAATAACGCAGCACAATTTCTGCCGCGCCGTAAAAGATTTTTCATCGAAAAGCAGATATGGCTTATTTTTAACAGTGGAAAAATTCTTTTAAAGCCGGATACAACAGGGTAAAGCGGCGGTATTTCTCGGAATATTTTTGCGCAATCTCCGGTTGGGGCAGAATGGTTTGTTCAACCTTTACAATCTGTTTGACCGCCTCGCAAACATCGGCGTATTCTCCGCAGCCCACAGCGGCAAGTATTGCGGCACCCAGCGAAGGACCCTCCTCACAGGCAAGCGTTTCAATCTTCAGGTTGAGGATGTTGGCAGCCATCTGTTTCCAAAGCGCGCTTTTTGCGCCGCCTCCGCAGATTTTGCTGCTCTGCACGTCAATTCCCAAAGAGCGGGCGATCTCCAGCGAGTCGCGGATTGCAAACAGAACCCCTTCCAAAACGGCTTGAGTCATCTGTTCGCGGGTGGTGTCCATGCTCATTCCGACAAAGGCAGAGCGGGCGGACGGGTCATTGTGCGGGGAGCGCTCCCCCATCAGGTAGGGCAGGAAAAAGACGGGATTTTCTCCAAAATCGCTTATATTTTTCTGCTCTTCCGAAAAGCTGTCCGCCTGCAAAATCTCTTTGACCCACCACTGATTGCAGGAAGCGGCGCTGAGCATACAGCCCATCAGGTGGTAATGACCGTCGGCATGGGCAAAGGAATGTAACGCGCAGTTGGGGTCAAAGCGAAACTGCTCCGAGGAGATAAACAGGGTACCGCTTGTTCCCAAAGAGAGGTTGCAGCCGCCTTCTCCCACCGTTCCCGTACCGATTGCCGCCGCCGCGTTATCTCCGGCTCCCGCGATGATTTTCACCGTGTTCGGAAAGTCCAGAAGCTTGGCAAGGTCGGGTTTGAGAATACCGGTAATCTGGAAGCTCTCAAACAGCTGCGGCAGCTGTTGTTCGCAGATTCCGCATAGATTCATCATCTGCTGTGACCAGCATTTTTGTTTTACATCAAGCAGCAGCGTTCCCGAAGCGTCGGAATAATCGGTGCTGAACACGCCGGAAAGGCGATAAGCAAGGTAGTCTTTGGGCAGCATAATTTTTCTGATTCTGGCAAAATTTTGCGGTTCGTTTTCTTTCACCCACAAAATTTTCGGCGCGGTAAAGCCGGCAAAGGCGATATTTGCCGTATATTCGGCAAGCTTTTCTTTTCCGATTGTTTGGTTGAGATAATCGGTTTGCGCAGCCGAGCGACCGTCATTCCACAGGATAGCCGGACGAATCACCCTGTCTTGCTCGTCAAGAAGGACCAGACCGTGCATCTGCCCGCCAAAACTGATTCCGTTGATTTGACTGCGGTCGCAGTCGGCGGTCAGTTCCTGCAATCCGGCAACGGTTTGCCGATACCAGTCCTCCGGGTTTTGCTCCGACCAGCCGGACTGCGGAAAGGAAAGCGGATATTCTTTGGAAACAATCCGCGCAATCTTCCCCTTTTCGTCGGTCAGCAGCAGCTTAACCGACGAGGTTCCCAAATCAATTCCGATATATAACAAGAGAAAAACCTCCCCATCAAAAACGAAGATTTAAGCGAACGGATTTTCGGTCGGGTAACGCACGCCTTTGGGCTGGTTATAGCCAATTTCCTCTGGTTCAACGCCGAGATAACGGAATACTTCAAACAGCGCTTTCCCGAAGTGACCGAACGCAACCGCTCCGTGATGCGGAAAATTTTTCTCAATCAGGACATGGCGGTAAAACCGTCCCATTTCCGGGATGGCAAATACGCCGACAGAACCGAAGGAATGGGTGGCAACGGGGAGAACCTCGCCCTGGGCGATGTAAGCGCGCAGGCGGTTGTCCGCGGTGCTTTGCAGGCGGAAGAAGGTAATGTCGCCAGGGATAATATCCCCTTCCAAAGTGCCCTGTGTGACCTCTTCGGGCAGCGAGCGCGCCATAATCATCTGATACTTCATCTCGCAGAAAGAGAGCTTGCTTGAGGCGGTGTTGCCGCAGTGGAAGCCCATGAAGGTGTCGTGCAGGGTGTACGGGGTCTTTGCTTTGATTTCATGCTCGTACATATCCTTTGGAACGGTGTTGTTGATATCCAGCAGGGTAACGGCATCCTGACTGATGACCGTTCCGATAAACTCGCTTAATGCCCCGTAAATGTCCACCTCACAGGATACAGGAATGCCTTGAGCGGTCAAACGGCTGTTGACATAGCAGGGAACAAAACCGAACTGCGTCTGGAAAGCAGGCCAACATTTTCCGGCAATCGCCACATATTTGCGGCAGCCTTTGTGACTTTCAACCCAATCTTTTAAGGTAAGCTCATACTGGGCAAGTTTTGCCAAAATTTCCGGTTTTTTGTTGCCGTTGCCAAGTTCCAGTTCCATTTCACGGACAATCTGCGGGATACGGCTGTCGTTTGCGTGCTTGTGAAAGGCTTCAAATAAATCCAGTTCCGAGTTTTCTTCAATCTCAATTCCCAGATTGTACAGTTGTTTAATCGGGGCGTTGCAGGCAAGGAAGTTGAGCGGACGGGGACCGAAGCTGATAATTTTTAAATCGCTGACAGCAAGGATTGCCCGGGCAATCGGGAGAAATTCGTGAATCATTTCGGCGCAGTCCTCTGCATCTCCAACCGGATATTCGGGGATATAGGCGCGGATATTTCTTAAAGCAAGGTTGTAGCTTGCGTTTAACATTCCGCAGTAAGCGTCGCCCCTGCCTTGGCAAAGGTTGTCGGAGCGTTCTTCGGCAGCGGCGATGAACATTTTCGGACCGTCAAAATATTTTGCAAGCAGTGTTTCGGAAATTTCCGGACCGAAGTTTCCCAGATAAACGCACAGCGCGTTGCAGCCTGCCCGACGAATATCCTCCAAAGCCTGCTGCATATGAATTTCGCTTTCCACAATGCAGACAGGACACTCGTAGATGTCCTCGGCGTCATATTTACCGCAATAAGCTTTAACCAGCGCTTCCCGACGGGAAACGGACAGACTTTCGGGGAAACAGTCGCGGCTGACGGCAACAATTCCCAATTTTACCTTCGGCATATTTTCCTGTAACATGATAATTCCTCCTTAAAATCAAAAGAATAAACTTTAAGGATATTATAGCAGAAAACAGGGTTCAATCCCGTCTGTTTTTTGCCCGATTTACGGCACTTTTTTGTCTTTTTCGATATTCGCCGGGGAGAACCGAGAATTTTTTCAAAAAAATTTTCCGAAAGGCGCGGGCGCTCACAAAACCGTTGTTGACCGCAATCTCGCAAAGGGGAGCGTCGGTGTTGACCAGTTCCTGCACCGCGTGTTCCAAGCGGATGTTTTGCAGGCAGTGGACAAAGGTGGTGTTGGTGTACAGGTGAAAAATGCGGGAAAGATATGCCGGAGAATAGCCGAACTGCTGCGCTGCCTGAGATAGAGACAGCTCGGAGCGGTAGTTGTCCTCCAGATAGGAGGTGACACGGGAGAGCAGCTCCATCTTTTGATAACGAAAAACCGCTTCGGGAGAAACGGCGCTTTTTTGGTAGTGAGAAATCAGCAGATACAGCAAAAGAAAAAAGTCGCTCTGCGTTTTCTGCCGGTAGCCGACGGGCTGCTCGGAGATTTGCGCGTACATTTGGGTCATCAGCTCCATAATTTGCCCGTCCCGCGCAGGACAGTTGTTAGAAAACAGAATGAATCCGCCGTTTGCGTGTTCCTCAAAGCAGGAAACGGGAATTTGCAGCACCAATGTGCGGTTTGGGGAAAGGGCGGAAATCGAGTGAACTTCGTTAGAGTTAATCAGGATACATTCTCCGGCATGAAGCTGCCTGGGCTGCTCGTTGAGGTAGAAGGTAAGGCTTCCCTCAAAAACGGCAAAAATTTCGACCGGGCGGTGCCAGTGCTTTTCCCGAAAGTAACCTCCGTTTTTTCCTTCAAACAAAAACAGCTTAAAGGGAAACCCTTGTGTGGGAACCACAAATTCATGCTCAAACATGGCAGAAAACCTCCTGAAAGATGGGGATAAATTACTTCTCCTTCACCCGATAGATGCGCTCCGGTCTGCCTTTGGAGGTGGTTCTGCGCTCGGAGCAAACCTCCAGCAGGTCGGCTTTTTCCAGATTGGAGAGGTAGCGGTTGGCGCTGCGCTGTGTGATGGAAAGGCGGTCGGCAAGCTCCCGCGAGGTAAGGCGGCAGTTGGGCGCGTCTTTAAACACAGCCAGAATTTTCTGTACCGTCAGCGGGGAAAGCGAGGAGCTTTTGATGGTTCGGTAGGAAAGTTCGTCGGAGGTGTCGGGGACAATCACCGGTGTGCTGTTTCCCAAAGGACCGATCAGGCGGTCCTGCTCGTCCAGAAGAAAGCTGTCATGGGAAGGGTGAAGCTCCGATTCCCGATTGGCGTTCTGCGCATTGATGCGGGCATGGTACAGGTCCTGACCGATGCCGTATCCGATGCAGACCGGAAAATCCAACGATTGAGAAAGGCTGTGTTTGACGCGGCAGGCAGTGCCGGCGCAGGTAAGACCGGAAACGGTGCGGCGGTTGGTCAGCACCTCTATGCCGAATCGGCTTTGCCGCAGCACATAGTCTAACGGGGAACCGCCCAAAAGCTGGGTGACGGCGGTGTTAAGTAGGATACAGCGCTGCTCGAACAGGATATTGTCCGATTTTGCGGAAGGAATTGAGATGTTGATGGCGGCGGACTGATTTTTTTGCAGGTGGCGAAGTTCGATTTCCTGAAACAGCTGCTGACAAACTTCTTGCAGATAATTTTGGCTGGGAAAGGGAAAATAAACCTTGACGCCGCGTTCCTTTAAGCGGGGGACAAGGCTGCTGAAACGGGTGACGCACAGATCCACCTTGCCGGAATTCCACAGGGAGAGGTGTTTTTGGAAATTGATATCCTCCTGCAAATACAGCTCGTCCAGGGTCATGTTGCTGACCGATTGGTTCATGGTGGTGGAAAGCGGAGTGGAAAGCTCGCCCAAAATGTAGTTGGTTAGGTCGATGTGAAAATTTTCTACAATGTCCGCATAGATACGGGAAAAATCAAGATTACGATTTTCGTACAGCAGCTTTAGAAACAAACGGTACATCGCCGCATCATCGGTATTAAACGGGACGATGGCTTTGGAAGTGGTGGGGAAATTTAGCCAGATAACCTGCGCGGGATAGATACCGCTGGTGAGTACACCGTGAACATCGTCCGGAATAGAGCGGTAAAGCTCGGGAATTTCGCGGAAATGGTGATAGATATAAATTTGATACTGTTCCTGCATTTGCAGTTTTTCAAAGGAAGAGATGACAAAGTCCTTTAAAAATTCGGTGGTGATAACAGCAATTTTATACGGCAAAAAATCAGCTCCTGATAGTCGGTAATTCTTATGATTGTTTTATTATATCATATTTTAAGACAAAATTCACCTTTTTGTAAAGAGGGAGGATTAAAGTCGATGGAATGCAGCTGCCGCAAAATCTGTATCAATCGAAAAACGGGAAAAAGGGGCGGCAAAAACGGAAAAAAGAATAATCGGGGAAGAAAACGGTTATCTTAAAGGAGAGAAAATTTGTCAGAGGGTGATGTCCTTAAATGGGAATAAGATGTCTTTAAATAGAAATATCAGAAATATTGACGGAAAATAAGGATAAAATCTATCGTATATTAACAAAGTGATTTTAATATATAACAATAATATTGACAAAATCCTGTCTTTAAACTACAATAAAGACAGATAAAGTCTTTATATAGTCTTTAAATAAAGCACGATTGAGAACAAAAACGATTTTCAGAAAGGTAAGGGGAACTGTAATGAACGAGTTTTTAAAACGCGCACAGGAATTAAAAGATTCCATGCTCAAGGACAGACATTATCTGCATGAAAATGCAGAGGTAGGAAACGAGCTGCCGGTTACTACCGAATATGTGATGAAACGCCTGAAAGAAATCGGTCTGGAGCCGAAAGAAATCTGCAAATCCGGCGTGGTTGCGCTGATTCAGGGCAAAAAGCCGGGCAAAACCTATCTGCTGCGCGCAGACATGGACGCTTTGCCGATGGGTGAAAACAACGACCTGCCGTTTAAGAGCAAAACCTGCGCGGCGCACAACTGTGGACACGATATGCACGCTACCATGCTGTTGGCGGCAGCTCAGATTTTAAAGGAGCATGAGGACGAGCTGGAAGGCTGCGTAAAACTGATGTTCCAGCCGGCAGAGGAAACCTTCTCCGGCGCGCAGGCGATGATTGAAGCGGGCGTTTTGGAAAATCCAAAGGTGGACGCAGCGTCCGGTATGCACGTTATGCTCGATTTTGAGGCTCCGTCCTTCGCTTACGGAACGGGTTACATGACCTCCTCCTGCGACGGCTTTAAGATTACCGTAACCGGCAGCGGCTGTCACGGCGCAATGCCTCATCTGGGAATCGACCCAATCAATGTGGGTATGCACATCTACTCGGCATATCAGGAATTGATTGCAAGGGAAGTTCCGCCGACCGAAACCGCAAGCCTGACCTTCGGTCAGTTCAGCGCAGGAACCACCAACAACATTATTCCGGAAACTGCGGTTTTGCAGGGAACTTTGAGAACCTACAACAAGGCGCTCAGAGAAAAACTGGTAAGAAGAATGAGAGAAATTGTTGACGCTGCGGGCGTGATGTTCGGAGCAAAGGTAGAATACGAGGTGCTTTCCGCCGTTCCTTCCACCTACACCAATCCTCAGATGGCAAAAGAGCTGGCAGGTTATCTGGAAGATTTGGGCGAAAACCTGCTGCAAGCGGATAACTACCGCGTAACCCCGTCCGATGACTTTGCGTTTATCTCCGAGCAGGTTCCTACCGTATACCTGATGCTGGGCGCGCACGTTGAGGGCAACCCATATCCGCACCACAACCCGGGCGTTCTGTTCTCGGAAGACGCGTTGACTTTGGGCGCGGCAATCCACGCGCAGTGCGCATTTGAGTGGCTGAAAAACAATCGCTAACAGTTTGAAAGAATGAGGAGGGCATCCCTTTGAAGAAAAATAAAATATTTTATGGTTGGTGGGTTGTGCTGGGCTGTGTCTTAATCACAACTACCATGGTTCCGCCGATTATGGCGCTGAGCAACAAATTCCTGATTCAGGTTACAACCGACATGGGCATTTCCCGAAGCGCGTTTACCTTAGCAAACACCATTTTGCAGGGCTTGGGTATCTTTATCTCTCCGTTTGTTTCCAAAAAGCTGGCAACCGGAAATATGAAAAAGATTCAGAGCATCAGCGTCATCGGTTTTGCCGTATCCTACGCTTCTTACGCTCTGGCGCAGAGCGCATTCCATCTGTATATTTCCGCATTCTTTGTCGGAATCTTCTTCTTAAACTCCACTATGATTCCGGTGAGCATGATGGTAACCAACTGGTTTGTGAAAAAACGCGGACTTGCAATGAGTATTGCGATGGCAGGTATCGGTTTGGGCGGAACCATCTTCAGCCCATTACTGACCATTCTGCTGAACAACTACGGTTGGAGAAAAACCTATGTTATCATGGCGCTGATTATCCTTGTGGTTGCTCTGCCGACCTCTCTGTTTATCTTAAAGAAACGCCCGGAAGATATGGGACTCAAACCATACGGCGCAGACGAGCAGCAGACAGCGGCAAAGAAGGTACAGAAGGTGATTCCTTCGGTTACTCTTTCGGTAAAGGATTCCAGAAAACACCTGTTCTTCTGGCTGCTGCTGGTGGGTATGCTGGCAAACGGCTTAATCAACACCGGCTCTCTGGGACATTTTCCTCCGGCAATGGAAGAGATGCACGGCGCGGCGTTGCAGGCAACCATCATTTCGATGTACTCGATGATTGGTATCGGCGGAAAGCTGCTGCTGGGTTGGCTGAACGATAAATTCGGAATCGTTGTCAGCACAGGCTTTGGCTGCGCAATGTTCGGACTTTCCTTTATCTTTATGCTGATGGGCGAAAACGTCAATATGCTGTATATGATGGCGATTGTATTCGGACTGGGCAACGGAATCGGAACAGTTATGCCTCCGCTGATTACCTCCGATGTATTCGGCGCAGAAAAATACGGCGAAGCATACGGTATTGCAAACAGTGTGACCCAGATTGGTCTGTCGTTCGGTTCGCTGATGGTAGCGGGAATGTACGACATGAATCAGTCTTACCAGTCCGCATGGATTTTGCTGCTGGTGCTGACCGCAGTTACCTTTATCGGCTGGATGGGCGCGTTCGTTCTTTCCAGAAAATACTGCAAAGAAAAATAAAAAGTAAAAAACAAAGAAAAACCGGTATCCATTGGATACCGGTTTTTGCATTATAAAAAAAGCTGATTTTCTTTTCTCGTGGTGCAGCTTTTTTTCATCTTTTGAGAGGCGACAAAAAGCATCAGAGGATTTAACCTGCGGCTGTGCGTAGGGCAGACTGAGATACAGCGCATGCAGGAGATACATTTTTCTTTATCTGTTGCTTTCGGATTTTGGGGGTCGATTGCCTGTGCGGGGCATTTTTGAGCGCATAATCCGCAGCCTTTGCAGGAAGAATTGGCTTTGGGTTTTAACGGGATTCCGTGATACTCCCGGTAAGGGAAAGAGCCGGGAACCGAACATTCTTTGGAGGAAGAAAGGGAGTCTGCAATCTGTTTTGAAAAATCAGCAAGTTGCTTTTGGTCTTGAGAATCGGGTCTGCCGGCACCGAAAGCGGGCATGACGGAATGCTGCGCAACCGCAGCGACAGCAGCGCAAACCCGAAATCCGACAGAAGAAAGCTCGTCTTTTAGTTCTAACAAAGTATCATCAAAATCGCGATTGCCGTAAACTGCCGCAATAATCGCCGCTGTATTTTCTGCATGAAGCAGACGAAGGCGCTGAAGCGCAATTTGGGGAACTCTGCCGCCGTAAGAGGGAACAGAGATGATACAAACATCATCGGCTGAAAATTGATATTGTGAAAAATCCGGGGAGGTATCGCAAAGGTCGATTTCTGTACAATTCGGAAAAGAACGGCACAAACAGTCGGCAGCTTTTTTTGTGCCTCCGGTGGGACTAAAGAAGATGGAATAATTGCTCATTTTTTTCAATCCTTTCTTGGGTAGCTTTTTGGCAAAGGGGCATCATTTCTTCCGCTTCTTTCCAAAATTCGGCTAATTGAGAAATTTTATTGCTTTGTGTATCAATTCGATAATAGTTTTTGCTTCCCTCTTTTCTGACACAGACAATGCGGGCATCAAGCAAAATTTTCAGATGGTGAGAAACAGAGGAACGGGAAAGGTTGGTTTGTTTTTGGATTTCGCCGACTCTGATTCCGCCGGTTCCGCCGGATTGAATCAGGGTGATGATAATATCCTGACGGGAAGAATCCCCAAAAGCGGAAATAACGGGACGGAGTTGTTCAAAATGTTTTAAAAATCGGCAGCGTGCGGTTTCAAATTCTTTGTATTCCAAAACAATCCTCCTTTTTAGAATCAATGAACAAAGCAAACTCTTTTGATTATTATAACAATCCGCAAGAAAAGTTAGCAAGATTGGTATGAAAATTCAAGACCAATCTTATCCTCTTAAACAAAAAAGCCCTGCAAAGAACAGGACTTTTTGTGATATATTCTGTTTAAAATGTTTCGCCGGCGATAACGGGAACGGCATCGGCAGGGACGGGGCAGAAGTAGCCGCCTGCGGTGCGCTGTTCAAACTCCTGTTTTGCCTGAGCTAACAGTTTGGGGTTTTCATAAAGGTCGATGGCGGCGCAGGCAAGCACCTTACCTGCGGTGAGCAGTCCTTTATGAGCGATTGTTGTTTTGCCGCAGGAAACGTTTTGCCAGCTGTGTCCCGGCGCTTTGGAGGGGAAGGTGACAACGTTAATCTGGGCAGTGGGAACCAGCCAGCTGACATCGCCCACATCGGTGGAACCCATGCTTTGGCGGGTGCTGAAGTGATAAGGAATCAGGAAATCATTGAAAGGGGTTGTGCCGTGTTGCGTTTTTTGGTCAACAAAGGCGGCAATCTGTTCGTCCTCTTCGCAGGCGCTGCCCGGCAGGGCGTCGCTGACCATTTCATAGGAGGCAATCAGCTGTTTTGCATACTCGGTTTCCTGCTCGTCATGGACGGGAACGCCTACCTGTTCAAAGTTTTTCCAAAGCAGTGTTTCCAATACCCGATTGGGGACGGTGTTGGAGCAGCCGTCGATAAATTTCTTTTGGACGGTGGTTTCGGTCATCATCGCCGCGCCCTGCGCAATTTGATCCACCCGTTTTTGAAGGGCGAGCGCATCCTTTGCAAGCTGAGAGCGCACCATATACAGCACCTGAGCGTGCGGCTGAACCACATTCGGAGAGTTTCCGCCCGCATTGGTGATGGCGTAATGAATCCTTGCGCCGCTTGGCATATGTTCCCGCAAAAACTGCACGCCGACATTCATCAGTTCGACTGCGTCCAGAGCGGAGCGTCCGAACTCGGGGGAGCCTGCCGCGTGGGAAGCGATTCCGGTAAAATAGTACTCGGTTTGAATACAGGTGTTGCAGGTTCCGGAAACGACCTGATTGACATCGTCGGGGTGCCAGGTTAAGGCAGCGTCCAGTTCTTTCCAGATACCGTCGCGAGCCATAAACGCTTTAGCGGCGCCCCCTTCTTCGCCCGGGCAACCGTAGAAGATAACCGTTCCGGGGTGTCCGTCCTGCAAGTACTGTTTGACAGCGCAGGCGGCGGCAAGCGAGCCTGCCCCGAGCATATTATGTCCGCAGCCGTGTCCGCAGCCGTTGGAGATGATTTCTTTTCTTTGCGCAACGCCCGCCTGCTGAGAAAGTCCGCTTAATGCGTCATATTCGGCAAGGATTCCGATGACGGGTTTGCCGCTGCCGTAACTTGCTTTAAAGGCGGTGGAGATGCCGGCAACCGGGGTTTCCACCTCAAATCCCAGTTTGGAAAGGGTATCGCAGTATAATTTTGCGGAGCGGTGTTCCATTAAGGACAGCTCGGCATATTCCCAGATTCGGTCGGAAAGGTCGGTGAACAGTTCGGCATTTTGGTCGATGCAGTTCAGATACTTCAATTTATCGCTCATAACGGAACGCTCCTTTATCAGAAAAATAAGAGGGAAAAAAGGGTTAATAGAGAACCTTGCTTAAAAATTCTTTGGTTCTGGGGTTTTGCGGGTTTGAGAAAATCTGTTCCGGAGAGCCTTTTTCGGCGATGATGCCGCCATCCATAAAAAACACGCGGTCGGAAACCTCTCTTGCAAAGCCCATTTCGTGGGTGACGATGACGGTGGTCATACCGTCTTTTACCAGACCTTTGATAACATTGAGTACCTCGCCGACCATTTCCGGGTCCAAAGCGGAGGTGGGTTCGTCAAAGAGCATGACATCCGGTTCCATCGCAAGGGCGCGGACAATGGCAAGACGCTGTTTTTGTCCGCCGGAAAGGCGCTGCGGATATTCATTATATTTATCGGCAAGACCGACCCGATTGAGCAGCTCTTTTGCAATCTCTTCGGCTTCTTTTTGCTTCTTTTTTCCCAGTAAAACGGGAGCCATGGTGATATTTTCGCCCACTGTCATGTGCGGGAAAACATTAAAATGCTGAAACACCATACCCATTTTCTGGCGGTGCAGGTCGATGTTAATGCCTTTGGCGGTGATGTCATCCCCTTCAAAGAGGATTTTGCCGCTGTTCGGCACTTCCAGCAGGTTTAAGCAGCGCAGAAAGGTGCTTTTTCCTCCGCCGGAAGGTCCGATAATAGAAACAACCTCGCCTTTTTCAATGTGTTCGGTGACGCCTTTGAGAACCTGAAGTTCTCCAAAACTCTTATATAAATCGGAAACTTCAATCAGATAGTTGGAATTAGTCACTTGTTTTTAATCTCCTTTCCAGAACAGCAATTCCCTTTGAAAGGGTGAAGGTGAGCAGGAAGTAAATGATGCCGACGATAATCAGCGGTTCAATCGAAAGATAGGTGACGCCGTTGATGGTTTTGTAGGTGGTCATCAGGTCGCCGACAAAGAAGGTGGAGGCAAGGGAGGTTTCCTTGATGATGGAAACAAACTCGTTGCACAAAGCGGGCAGGATATTTTTTACAGCCTGCGGGAAAACAACCTTCATCATAGTTTGTCTTGCATTTAATCCCAGCGAGCGGGCAGCTTCGGTTTGACCTTTATCCACCGCGCTGATTCCGGCACGGATAACCTCGGCAACATAAGCGCCCGAGTTCAGGCACAGGGCAAGAGTGATGGAAAAGTGCGCGCTGGTTTGCAGAGCGGGAATCATCATCGGCAGCAGGAAGAAAAAGAAATAGAGCTGGAGCAAAAGCGGGGTTCCGCGGATAATCTCGACATAAATTCCTGCAATCAGGTTGAGCGGACGCACCGAACCGATGTGAAATTTGCTCAACCGCATTAAAGCCAGCAAAGAGCCGATGATGACACCGAAGAATACGGCAACGGCGCTGAGCAGCAGGGTGATACCGATTCCCTGTAAAAACAGCCCCCAGTATTTTTCCAGTATCATGACGATGTTATTGAAAATAAGCACAGCAATATCCTCCCGATTAAAAAAACAAGTTATTCGGCAATCTCAATGCCCAAAGATTTTGCAAGTTCGGTCGATTCGTCTTTCCACTGTTTGTAAAGACCTTTTTCGTTGACCTCTTCGATAATTTCGTTGACCGCTTCAATCAATTCGGTTTCCCCTTTTTTAACGGCGGCAACATTTCCTTCGCTTTCGTATTCAAACGCAAAGTCGGCAAGTTCAATCTCTTTGTGGCTTTCCAACAGAAGTTCGGCGTTGGCAACATCGGAAGCGAGAGCGTCAATCTTTCCGGTTTCCAGCATCAGAACGCCGTCGTTTAAAGAGCCGACCGGGACAATCTCAACATCTTCCGGAAGCTGAGAGGTAACAAGGTTGTATTGCAGGGAACCGTTTTGCGCGCCGATTTTTTTCTTGGAGAACACATCGGCGGAGGAATAGGAAGAAGCTTCTCCTTTTTTTACCAGCAGACCCTGACCGGTTTGTTCGTCATCGGTGTTAAACGGAACGGAAAGTTCCATATTCTGCGCGCGTTCTTCGGTTTTTGCAAAGCCGGAGATGGCGATGTCTGCCTGACCGGAAGGAATGGCAGCCTGTACGGCGCTGAAATCCATCGCGCTGATTTGCAGTTCTACGCCAAGCTGTTCGGCAATATATTTGGCAAGCTCGATATCGGAGCCGACATATTTCTTTTCGCCGCTGCTTAAATCTTCAAATTCTAATGGGGCAAAGTCCGGACTGGTGGCAAGAACCAGTTTGCCGGATTCTTTGATTTTGTCCAGACGGTTTTGGGAAGAACCGCAGCCGCTTAAAGAAGCGGTCAACAATGCAGCGCAAAGAACGGAACAGGTCAGTTTGTGAAATAATTTCATGATAATCTCTCCTCAAAAGTGTTTTGTATTTTTATTAAATATTATGTTATTATTATACACTATCTTGCGGATTTGTAAAGGGGAAAAATGGATAAAGAATTGTCAATAATTTATGATTATTCTATATTTACTGCATAAATTATCTAAAAATACAGGATTTTAAAGGAAATATAGCGAAAGTTATACATTGAAAAGAAGAAATGAAAACTAAAAAATATACATAAAACAGGATAAAAAAATAAGCTCCGCATCTCAAAGGAGATACGAAGCGGGGGAAGGGGGGACTTTGTTTTATCATAGAATGAAAGAAGAACAGAAAAACAGTTTTAAAATCACTTTGTTATAATTGCAGTATTTTACTATTGACAAAATTAGAAAAAGCGGATATATTGTAGGTAAGAAGATGTTATCATAGAAAATATGTGAAATTATTTGAGAAAGGACTGGTTTTTTTGAAAAAAAGAAGGATGTTTTTTGTACTATCGGCTGTTGTGTTAATTTTAACCTCTTGTTCCGAACGGACAGAATCTGTAACAGCGGATAAGGAGGTAAGGCAAGAAACGGAGCAGACTGAAATAGAGTTTGCCGATACAGAGAAAAAAGCCGCCGAAGAAGCGGCAAAGGCGGAAGCCGAGAAGAAAGCCACTGAGGAAACGGCAAAGGCGGAAGCCGAGAAAAAAGCCGCCGAAGAATCAGCAAAGGCAGAAGCCGAGAAGAAAGCTGCCGAGGAAGCAGCAAAGGCAGAAGCCGAGAAGAAAGAAGCCGAAGAAGCGGTAAAAGCGGAAGCCGAGAAGAAAGCAGCTGAGGAAACGGCAAAGTCAGAAAAGGGAAACGATGTTTGGAAAAAGATTGAGAGCAGTTATTATCTTTCCTCGGAAGCCGGAAGCTCGATGATTGACAGCATAGACGGTGAGCTTTTACAGGGAAGTAAGTTAAATCCTGATATGATTGCTCCGACAAGATCGAGTGTGAATCTAAACTCTTATGAAAATATTGAAACCTTTATCAAAGATGTAAAAGAAAAAGGCTTGAAAGATTCTTTATCGGACACAAAAACATTTTTAGGACTTGCGCAGGGAGAAGCTGACCCGATTCCCGGAACAGCGTTTATCAACAACGGCGCTGTCAGTCAGGTAATGGTGGGGGATCAGGGAGAATTTTATCTCTTTGGGTTATCTGCTCGGGAAAAAGAGCTGCTCTCTTCAAGCGGGCTGAATTTAGAACAGACTGCCGCTTATTTTGCTTTTTTTGATGGATTTGCAAACGGGATTGTCTTTGATGACGGAGTAAAACAGGCAGTGAAAGTCCACTCTGCTTATCAGGACATGATTCCGAAAGGCAGTATTCTTTTGGTTGATGACTTTCTTGATACATTAAAAAACAGCGAAGAGGTTTTGACTGAAGGAACGCAGGAAAATCAAAATCTTGACGCTGAAAAACCGGATGCGGTTACAGAATAGAGAGTAAAAAAACTCCCCGATTTTTATCGGGGAGTTTTTGCATAAGAAAAATTTTTTATAATTCCTGTCTGCCTTCCAACGCGCGGAAGAGGGTAACTTCGTCCGCGTATTCCAAATTGCCGCCCATCGGGATTCCCGACGCCAGGCGAGTGACCTTGACGCCCAGAGGTTTGAGCAGGCGGGCAATATACATGGCGGTGGTTTCTCCCTCAACGGTGGGGTTGGTTGCCATAATCACCTCTGCCACGCCGCCCTGCTGAATCCGGGCGAGCAACTGGCGAATGGTTAAATCATCGGGACCCTTTTGGTTCATCGGGGAAATCAGTCCGTGCAGGACATGATACAATCCCTGATATTCGCGGGTCTTTTCGATTGCCATTACATCGCGCGGACCTTCCACAACGCAGATCATGCTGCGGTCGCGGGCGGGGTCGGAACAGATTTGGCACACCTCGCGGTCGGTCAGATTTTGGCAGACCGAGCAGGGCTTAATCTTTTCGTGCGCTTCCAGAATGGTGTCGGCAAATTCCTTCGCCTTGTCATGGGGAAGATTTAAAACATAAAAGGCAAGCCGCTGCGCCGTTTTTCTTCCGATTCCCGGCAGACGGGCAAACTGTTCAATCAAACGGGTCAGCGGCATTACATCATATTTCATTGATTAAAAGATACCCGGCAGGGAAAGACCGTTGGTAATCTTTTCCATCTCGGCAGAGTGAATTTCTTCCACCTTGCGGATTGCTTCGTTGACAGCGCCGATAATCATATCCTGAAGAATCTCAACATCTTCCGGGTCAACCGCTTCCGGTTTGATATTTAAAGAAACGATTTCCTTTTTGCCGTTGATGGTACATTCTACCATACCGCCGCCGGCAGAGGTGGTGTACTCTTTTTCATTGAGTTCTTCCTGGGTTCTTTCCATATCTTCCTGCATTTTCTGGGCTTGCTTAATCATAGCCTGCATATTCTGCGGGCCGCCGCCCACGCCTTTTGGAAGTCTAGCTTTCATTTTTTGTTCCTCCTATTAGGGTGTTTTGCCCGGGGCGAGATTCCCGACTGGTAAAGCAAAACAGAGATAGTCTATTTTTCAAAAGCAGAAAACCTGCGTTTTGATACAAAAGAAATAAAAATCAGTTTTCAATCGAAACATCCACGCCCAACTGCTGCGCCGAGGAAAGGATATTTTCCATCGGATCGTCCTTTTTGGCGGTTTGATATTGCTCTCGTTTAAACGGACCGATTCGCCAATCGCGTCCGGAGGCGGCAATCAACGCTTGATGAATCGACTTTTTGGCATATTCGTTGGTGCGAATCATCTCCAGGAAAAAAGGGTCGTCGCAGTCTATCAAAATAATTTCCTGATAGCGGTACGCTTCGGTATTCACCAATGCCCCGTGCAGAGCGGTATTGGTATGCCGTAAAGATTCCAGCACCTGTGTCCATTCCTCAAAGGGGACAACCTCCTTTTTTGGAGGGGAGGGCAGAGGAGCGGTTTCTTCCTTCTCAGCGCTGTTTTGCGGCGCTGCGGGGGCAGCTGCCGGAGCGGGGGAAGCGGTACGAACCGAAATTTCTCCGTTTTTTATCTGATTTTCCAATTTTGTCAGTCTTGCAAGGATTGCATCAACCGAACGGTCCAAAGAAGGGTTAGTCAGCTTGATAACCGCCATTTCCAGTTCGGTTCTGGTCTGCGCGGTTTTGCTCATACGGGACAGGGTGTCCTGAAGCACGGTGAGCGAGTAGAGAATCTGCGCCATCGAGTAACGGGAAGCCTGTTCGGCAAGCGCCTGCGCATCCTGCGGGTAACCCAGCACAAAGTCTTCGGGCGAGCGAACTGCCTTTGCCATCATCAGAGCGCGGTAATGGGAAATTAACTGGACGCACATCTTTTCAAAATCAATCGAATGAAAGAACATCGAGTCAATTTCCTTTAAAACAGCGGGAACATCCTGCCGCAAAACGGCGTCCGCAATCACAAACAGCGAATCGGACATGGCAAGTCCCGCGCTGGAGCGAACGTGTTCTAAGGTGATATGTTCCGGGCTGTTGCTGTCGGTTCGGGCATTACTGCGGCAGACATCGAGCAGCGAAAGCGCATCGCGCATACCGCCTTCGCACAGTCGGGCGATTAAGGAAGCGGCATCGGGATCTATGAGAATGTTTTCCTGCCGGCAGACAAACTCAACGCGCTGCGCAATTACCTGCGGGTGAATCCGATGGAAATCAAACCGCTGGCAGCGGGAGAGAATGGTTGCCGGAATCTTGTGTACTTCGGTGGTGGCAAGGATAAAGATAACGTGTTCGGGCGGCTCTTCCATAATTTTCAGCAGAGCGTTGAAAGCGCCGGTGCTGAGCATATGGGTTTCGTCGATGATATAAACGCGGTATTTTGCAACGGCGGGGGTGAAGTTTGCCTCTTCCCGCAGTTGTCGGATATTGTCTACGCCGTTGTTGCTGGCAGCGTCTATTTCGGTAACATCCAAAACAGAACCGTCATCGATTCCGCGGCAGATTTCACACACGCCGCACGGATTGCCGTTTTGCTGATGCGGACAGTTGACCGCTTTGGCGATAATCTTAGAGCAGGAGGTTTTTCCCGTTCCCCGCGAGCCGGTAAACAGATAAGCGTGACCGACCCTGCCGCCGGCAATTTCCTGTTTGAGCGTTTCGGTGATGTGTTCCTGCCCGACCACATCGTCAAATGTTTTTGGGCGGTATTTTCGATACAGCGCCTGATAGGTTTGAGATTCCAAAGAAAACCGCCCCTCCTTTTTCTTTCATGTAAAAAAGCAGGACGCACCAAAGCTGAAAACGCGTCCTTGATTATACGGAAATGCAGGTTACCTGCGGCGCACAGAAACTAACACTTAATGCTGCTCGGTTCCCCGCCTGACATGGTTCATGCAGCCCTGTCGCACAGGACCAACATTTCCGCATAATAAAAAACACGTTTCGCCGGAAGGTACAGCCCTGCCACACAAATCAGTGTTATCAATATCATGCTCCCTCATTATACTATATTATTGTCAAAAAGGCAAGCAAAATTTTTGACGCTGCGTTTTATTTTTTAAAGAAAGGGGAGGGCAAGGGGGATATTTTTCCGGTTTTTCAGGGAATTTCTTTACCGATAGGACAAAAATTTTATAAGATTTATACAGTAAATTATAGATAATTTTATGGAAAACAGAAAAAGATACCGTTATTTTTCATAATTTTTTTCAATTATTTTTGAATTATAAATGTCGAAAAAGAAGGAATCAAATCGAAAAACATCGAAAAATCAATTTTTCCGAAAAGAAAAGCAAGGTGAACAAAATTTGAGGAAAAGGACAAAAAATGTTACTCTTAAAGCGATAAATAAAATCACGAAGGAAATCTGACAAAAACAATAAAAGGAGGAAAGCCTGTGAGTATTTCAGGAGTGGACTGGGAAGAATATGCTTTTTTAGACGAAGAAGAAAAAGAGGACGAAGGAACGAAAACAACGCTTCAGTTTCAAAACAGTACCTATGAAATTGTTTCCAAAACAGCCTATTTGCTCGGCGTGCCGAAGCGGATTTTTGAAAATGAGTACGAAGCGCCGCAGATAGAGGTTTTTGAGCGTTTGGAGCAGGATCAATCTGCGCGAATTATCCGAAATCTGTCGGTGGTGAGAACTGCCATCGAACAGAATTTTAAACTGATTAACGATAAGATGAGAGCGGAATATTGCAGTATTCTTTCAATGCCGCAGTATATTCCGTCGGAAAGTATCCGTCAGCTTAACGAGGACGGCGTTGACTTTATCAAGCGTTCCAGCACCAAATTATATCAGCATATTATAGAGATAAACCGATTGATTTGCGACCGAATCAACAACTGCAAGCACCTGTTTCCGCTTTGGCTGAACTGGCAGTATATCCGCGAGCTGTTTATTATGCCAAACGGATTAAAAGAGGAAGGAACAAAGGCGGCGGCAGAAACATACTATACGCATAAAAACTGCTATCCGTATCGAATGTATTTAAACTGGATTCCCGAAGAACAGGGAAATATTTTATACAATGACAAAAAGTTTGTAACACTGCTTTACCGACAGAATGACGATGTTTTTACCGAGTACAGCAAGGTATCGGACGCGGGCAGTTATATTAAAGGGAATATTTATGAGTTTATCGAGCGCAGCGAAAAGCTGGTGATTGTGGTGGACTGCGAAAATTCCGACCCGTATAAGCTGTGCGCCACCTTAAAGAATCTGGACCGTGAATATACCAAAAAAATTCGTTCCATTATTTTGTTTGACGATGTTCACGCGGCTTCCGCATGGCACATTTTGGAGAGCTTTACCGACATTCCGGTGGAATATATCCTGATTGAGCGGGTAAAGCAGAACAAATCTCTGGTGGACATCAAACTGACGGCAAGAACCTGTCAGGAGCATTACAAAAATAATATTGATTCGTTTATTATTGTATCCAGCGATTCGGATTATTGGGGATTGATCTCCTCTTTGACAGAGGCGCGTTTTTTATTGATGATGGAGCGGGAAAACTGCGGACCGGACTTAAAGAACGCACTGCTGAATGCCGGAATTTTTTATTGCTATATTGATGATTTTTATTCGGGAAACGCCGAAGAAATTAAGCGGAGCGCGCTGTTTGGGGAGATGCAGCGATATATTGAGCGGCATGTTTCGCTGAATGTCAACGAAATGTTTGACGATGCTTTGAGAACAACCAGAATTGAAATGACCGAATCGGAAAAGAGTCAGTTTGCGGCGCAGTATGTAAAAACGCTGAAAATGCTGATTGAGCCAAATGGCGATTTAAAATTGGAATTTAAAAAAGGTTCTTAAAAATCTGGCGTTTGGCAGGGGACTGTGCTATAATAAAGGAAAAACGATTGCCGAAAGCTTCGGTCGGGCATTGTTTTGAGAAAGGTGTTGGAACCGATGAAAAAATCGCTCCCCTATGTTTTGCTTCTCCTGTTGGATTTTTACCTGCTGCCTGTGTGGATTCGGGATACCGGAAGCGCAATCCTGATGCTTTTGTGCATCATTCCGATCGGCTGCTTTCTCTGTTCGGTTTTATACGGCTTTCGGCGGGGAATCGGCTTATACTATCCGCTGTTGGTAGCTGCGCTGTTTGTGCCGTCGCTGTTTCTTTATTACAATATCAGCGCATGGGTTTATCTGGTAGTCTACGGAATTCTTGCCTTTTTAGGGGAGGCGTTGGGCAGCTTTCTCAGCGCAAAGAGAAAAGAACAACAGACCTCTTTTGCCAAAACAACGGATAAAAACAGATAAAAAAAGTTCCTGTATTTTTTATACAGGAACTTTTTGCATTATAGCAGATGGCGCACCGGAAGAATCAGGACACGCAGTACGGTGTAAACAGCATTTTTTAAAAATCCGGTTTTCGGCGGATGATACTGTTTGCCGGCAATCTCCTGTCCGTTTGGCAAAACATGGTTGCTGTACTGCATCATCTGTTCTGCCTGACAGCGGAGCTGCGCATTTAATTCGGGGCAGTCAATCAAAAGCATCATTTCGGTGTCCAAGTATGCGCTGCGCATATCCAGATTAAACGAGCCGACAACGCTGAGATGATTGTCAATCAGCATGGTTTTGGTGTGAGAAGAGTGTTCCTTGTACAGTTCAAAAATTTCCGAACCGGTTTTCAGAATCTTCTTCTTTTGATTGAGGTAATCCGAACAACCCCAGGGATTTGCTCCGTTTTCCAAAGCGTTGGTAATCATTTGAACGGATTTTCCGCTTTCGGTAATCTCGGAAAGCGCTTGATACATTTCCCGATTGCAGATGATGTACGGAGTTTGAATGATAATTTCTTCGCCGTTTTGCATCAGCTGTTGCAGGGAGTACCAAAGCAGCGGTTCTTTATTTTGCGGGCGCTGCGGATTGCTCAGCAGAGATACGCTGTTTGCGGGAATCGTTTCTGCTTCCCAGTCTGTCGGAGTAAAGGCTTCGGGGAAGCGCTGCTGCATCTGTTGATAGTGGGTGTCCAACCGGGAAAAGACGGTGTTTTTCTTTTCTTCGCTCAAAGAGGAGGTGAGCTGTTTGCAGCAGGGAAGCGACCAAACAGACTCGAAGTAGGAGCGCAGCTGAAGGAAGGACTGTCCCTTGCCGTTTTGGGTTTCCCATACCAAAATTTCGCGGTCGATATTGGATTTTTCCGAGTAATCCCCGAGAAATAAATCATTGGTGTTTCTGCCGCCCAACAGATAGGCGCAATCGTCGGCAATCACATATTTGTCGTGCATCCGATAGTTCAGCCGCCAGGGTTTGAGCAGATTGATGGGATTATACAGCTTTGCCTGCACATTTGGCATCGAGATTAACGCCTTTAAGACAGGGCTGTGGCTGAGGTTTAAGCTGCCGTCCATACCGTCAATTAAAATCCGAACTTCAACCCCGCGGTCTGCCGCAGCCTTTACGGCAGACAAAAAGTCGGTACCGCTGTTATCGTCGCTGAAAGCGAAGGTGGTGATAACAAGATTTTTTTGCGCGGATTCCACCAGGCGCAGCCGCCAGAGCAGAGCGTCCTTGTTATTGTCGATACTGCGAACCTGTTCGGGGGCAGAGTCGGTGAAAGAAACGGAAGGGGAAATCGAAGCGAGGTAATCGGAATCAATCTTTTTATGAAACAGGGGGATGATGATACAGCTGACAAGCCATACGGCAAGAAGACCCCACAGGAAAAAAACAAGAAAGCGTTTAAGAAAAGATTTGCTCATAATGATTCCTCCGAAAAAGAAGCCCGATAAGGGGGAGTTCTAACAGCACGTTTTTGGTAAAGCCCCTTCGCAGCAGCCGGATTCAATCAGGCTGCAAATGCGGTCGGCAGAATGTAAACAGACAGTGGATTGCTGGCGGCGGCGAAGCTGTTCGGCTTGTTGTGGGTCAAGCAGCTGTTCCACAGCGGGAATCAGTTCCTTTTTTAAGGAATAAACCGCAATGCTCATTCCGTGAGAAGAAAAATATTTCATGTTGCGGCTTTCACAGCCGGGAATGGGCGAGATGTGAATCAGCGGCGAGCCGGATACAGCGGCTTCGGTGGAGGAAAGTCCGCCCGGTTTGGAAACAACCAGGTCGCAGGCTTTCATATAATCTGCCATCTGTGTGGTGCTGAGAACAAGGTGAATATTCTTTTGATAGGTTTTGTTGAGTTTATCGTACAGTTTGCGGTTGCTTCCGCAGATTACAATCAGTTCGACCGGGGTTCCCTGAAAATGTCGGGAAAGAATCGAGATGACTTTCACTAATTTTCCCGCTCCCATACTTCCGCCGGACACCATACAGTATCTTTTTTGCGGGTCTAACCCCAGGTTTTGGAGCGCTTCTGCCCTGGAGGGCGCATCCTCAAAGGAGCGGCGCACCGGAATACCCAGAGGGTGCAAACGCTCTTCGGGGATTCCGTAGCGGGTAAATTCCGGTTTTAAATCCTGCGCGGGTATGATGCAGCAGTCGCAGTCTACCTCTTCGGTAAAGGGAATACAGGTGTAGTCGGTAGCAATCAGCACTGTTTTTGGAAGTTCGATTCCCTGCTCCTTCATCGCGGTTAAAATTTGTCCGGGGAAGATATGCGACATGATAATGACATCAAACCGCCGATTTTTTAACAGGTCAAGAATCGGCGGAATCATTTTTTTATTGAGATAATACACCGGCGAGTGGGTGGGCAAGCGTCGGACAACATTTCCCAGGAAATAAATAAAGCCAAACGCTGCGGGAATTTTTTGCACCAGTTTAATGTACCCCTGATTGACAAATCGGTCCACATGGTTTTGGGTCAGAGTATAGGGGTCCGCCACCTCAACGTGGTGTCCCCGTCGAATCAGTTCTTCCCGAATGGCAGCCGCAGCGGAGTTATGCCCTCCGCCCGTTCCGCATGATAAAATTAACGCATCCATAACAGATTGATTTTACACCTCTCTTTTGTTTCTTTGCTTTGTACCATTCGCAGCACAACCCCGAACAGAATCAGCAGAAATCCCAGCTGTACCGAAAAGCCGATATCGGCAAAGCAAAGGGAAACAGCGCAGGAGATATAGGTAACAACGGTTCTGTAAAAATGCGGGGAGATGCGAAGTACAACAGAGAAAAAGATAAAGAAGAAAGCGAGGGTGAGTACCGGAACGGGATTTGGCAGCAGCGCAAGCAGACAGCCGAAGGTGGTTGCAATCCCCTTGCCTCCCTGAAAACGGGAAAAGCACGGGAAGATATGCCCGATAACCGGAGCGGCAAGAACAAGGCTGAATCCGAGAACAGAGGGGGAATCGACATTTCTCAGAAAGAGCCAAACCGGGAGAAATCCTTTGCCCAGGTCGCCGACAAGGGTGCAGACCCCACAGAGAAATCCACCCTGCAAAAAGGCGTTTGCCGTTCCGGGATTGCCGTCAACCGTGTTTTGGGTAATGTCTTTGCGGCAAAACAATCTGCCGAACAAGCGGGCAAACAGGATGCTTCCGCAAAAATACCCGAACAGAGCGAAGAACAGTTCTTTCAGCATATACTCACCAACTTTCCAAAAGGTAAATTTATAAAATAAAATTACAAACAGGATAAAAATTACCGGGCAGCTTTTGCCTCTTTGAGCAGTTTGATGTTGCGAATCAGGTATAAAACCAGAGAAAGGGACATCATGCCGACACACAGCGCAATCAGAAGATTGGAGAACAGCGGCGGGATTTGGTACCAGATTACATGGATAATCATCGTTGCATACAAAAGTCCGGTTGTTACCTTTCCGTGCCAAACCGCTCCGTAAACCTGCTTTGTTTTTTTGATGATGATTAAGCCGGTTACTGCCGCGATGGTTTCCTTTACCACAAGCAGAATCAGAGGAATCATCATAAACGGGAAGGCGGTCATCAAACAAAACAGCATCGCGCCCTGTGTCAGTTTATCGGCAACCGGGTCAAGCATTTTGCCAAGATCGCTGATCATATGAAAATGCCTTGCGATAAATCCGTCTACAATATCGGTAAGTCCCGAAAGAATCAGCACAAAAGCGGTCCAGCCGTATTCCCGACGAAAGCAGTAAAGCCAGATAAACACCGGAATCAAAGCCAGCCGAAAGGCAGAAAGCAGATTGGGAACGGTAAAAATTTTGTGTTGATACGGATTTTGAGCGTTGACAGAAGAATCGTTGGATGCGGACATCAGTAAAAACCTCACTTTCTGAAAATAAACCGCCGGGATTGAAGTCCCGATGATACTGACAGGATACGACAAAAATGACAACTCAACCTCAACAGAAGGTCAACAATTCTTGATAATTTTTGTAATTTTATAAATTTATATTACGATTTGTAATTTTTAACATCGCCCAGCGGGAGAGAAACGGTAAATTTGCTGCCCTTTTCCGGTTGACTTTGTACCGTAATTTCTCCCTTGCAGGAATCCAGAATCTGTTTTACCAAAGCCAGCCCCAAGCCGTTTCCTTCTTCCTGATGGGAGCTGTCGGTCTGGTAAAACTTGTCAAAGATGTGTTTTTGTTCCTCATAGGAGATGCCCGAACCGTTGTCTTCAATCGTAAACAGGATTTTGTTATCTTTGGGATACATTCTCATGCGAATCCAACCGCCCTGCGGGTCAAATTTTATGGCGTTGCTGATTAAGTTGTTCCAAACATGAATCAGCAAACCCTCGTTTCCGGTAAAAAAGGTTTCCTGCAAATCGACGTCGAAGTTAATCTCTTTTTCGGTCCATTTCGGTTCAAGCATGACAATCGACTGCCGCACCTGCTCGTCCAGACGAAATCGGGTCGGCTTTGTCTGGATTGCCTGATTGTCCACCTTGGACAACAGCAGAATATTTCCCACCAGTTCGGACAGACGCTTGGTGTTCAGCAAAATCTTGTCAATGTATTCCCGCTGTTCCGGGCAATCCTGAGGAATCCCCTGCATCAGCATGGCGTATCCTTCAATGGCATTCAGCGGCGTTTTAAATTCGTGGGATACGTTGGATACAAAGTCGGTCTGCAAAATTTCGGTTGCGCTCAGCTCCTGCGCCATCAGGTTAAAGTTGTGGTAAATATCCTGAATTTCGCAGACTTTGCTTTTGGTTTGAAGCCGCACGCTGAAATCTCCCTGAGCCACCCGGCTCATCGCCTGACTTAATTTAGTGATGGGGGAGAAAAATTTTTGGCTGATAAAGGTGGTAATTACGCCGCCTAAAATAATACTGCACAAAATCACACCGATATAATTGGGTAAAATAATGGAGGCATGGAACAGACAGTTCAGCAGAAAAACAAGCAGTGAAGAAAGCACGGTAGTAAACAGCAAAACCGCGACCACAAGCAGGGTAAAATACAGCCGGATATTAAATCGAAATTTATTTTTCATGGCTTTTTACCACCTTATAGCCGACTCCGCGCATGGTGACAATGGAAAAATCGGGGTTGTCGCGGAAGCGCTCCCGCAGCCTTCCGATGTGAACGTCAACGGTGTGCGGGTCGGTTTCGGAATCATATCCCCAAATATCGTCCATTAACTGTTGGCGGGTAAAGATGCGTCCGGGGAAGGAAATCATCTTGTACAGCAGCATAAATTCTTTCTGAGGCAGCACCATGCTTTTCCCGCCCGAGGTGACGGTGAGCGAGTCACATTCCAAAACGGTATCGCCGATTACCTGCCGCCGCTCGTTAATCATCTGGGAACGGCGGAGCAGCGCGCCCACCCGCAGCACCATTTCGTTGACATTGACAGGTTTTACCATGTAATCGTCCGTCCCGGAAAGAAACCCTAAGCGCATATCGTCAAAGGCGTCCTTTGCGGTAATCATCAAAACGGGGGTGGTAATGCCCGCATCGCGCAGCGAACGCACCAGCTCGTACCCGTCCATCACCGGCATCATAATATCGGAGATAATCAAATCATAATATTCACGGTCAATCGCGTCCAGCGCCTGCTGTCCGTTTGCCGCTTGGCTGACGGTGTACCCGTTTTTCACCAGAACACGCTCAAACAGGCTGCGAAGCTCCTTATCATCTTCCACAATTAAAATACGAAACACACAAAATTCCTCCTCGGTAAAGGGAATCGCAGATGAAATATTCTCTGATGTTATAAGATATTTTCTGATTATATCTTACTCCGCCTTTGTCAACCGTGGCTCAACTGAATGTCAACAAATGTTGAAAAACAAAAAATACAATCCCATTATACCATAAAAAGTCAAAAAGAAACAGATGTAAAATCATAAAATTATCTTCGCTCTCTTGACAAAGCAACAGAAAAAGAGTATGTTAAAAAAGAACTTTGCCGGAAACATTCCGCAATGTTCCAAAATAAAAAAAGGGGAGCTTGTGAAGCAGGCTGAGAGGAAGTCATCTAACTTCGACCCATTGACCTGATTTGGGTAATGCCAACGTAGGGATTGATTTTTTCAGTTTGTGAAAGAAAGCAGATACGTTGCCGGCGTATCTGCTTTTTTGTTTTTATCAAAACATCCGGAAAGAAAACAATTTCCTGTTTTGCCAAAAGGTCGCCCCTTTTCAGTGAAGGAGATAGGTAAAAATGAAACGTTCTCAAGTACGAAAATTAACGATTGCCGGTGTTCTGGCAGCGGTGGCTGTGGTGGGCAGCACTTTTTCTATTCCGATTTTCGGGGCAAAGTGCGCGCCGGTGCAGCATATGGTCAATATTATCTGCGCGGTCTTTTTGGGACCGTGGTACGGGGTGGGCGTTGCCTTTTGCGCAAGCCTGTTCCGTAATTTGCTGGGTCTGGGCAGTTTGATGGCGTTTCCGGGCAGTATGTTCGGCGCGCTGCTGTGCGGCATGGTTTATCGGAAAATGCCGAAAATTTTGCCTGCCTGTATCGCAGAGGTGTTTGGAACCTCCGTTTTGGGCGGACTGTGCGCTTATCCGGTTGCTGTTCTTTTTATGGGACAAAGCGCGGGAGAGATTGCGTTTTACGCTTACATCGTTCCGTTCTTTGTTTCAACGGCAGGGGGCGCGGTGCTTGCGGGAGCGGCTTTGATGATGCTGCAACGCAGCGGCGCATTGGAAATGCTCAAAAGAAAATATTGTTAACAGGGGAATGAACAACAATGCTCAAACAATATCTGAACCGGCTGCGCTGCGTTTCTCCGCAGATTCACTGCATCACAAACTATGTGACAGCCAATGATGTGGCAAATATGCTGCTTGCCTGCCGCGCAAAACCCATTATGGCGGAAGAACCGGAAGAGGCAGCGCAGGTCACTGCCGGCTGCGACGGCTTGTGCCTGAATCTGGGCACGCCGAACGAGAAAAAAGTATCCGCAATGCTTGCAGCAGGCAGACAGGCAAACGCGTTGGGGCACCCTGTGGTGTTTGACCCTGTGGGGGTGGGCGCGAGCGACTTTCGCAGAAGGTCGGCAGCTCTTTTGACAGAAAATATTTCCTTTTCGGCAATTCGCGGAAATATTTCCGAGATAAAAACGCTGGCTTTGGGGCAGAAAAGATTTTGCGGGGTGGATGCGGACTGCGCCGACGAGGTAACGCCGGAGAATATCGGGCAGATAAGCAAACTGTTTATGCGGCTGTGCGCGCAGTGGGATACGATATTGGTTTCAAGCGGCGCGATTGATTTGGTCTGTGACAGCACACAGTGTTACGCTGTGTATAACGGAACCGAGCAAATGCGCTTTGTAACAGGAACCGGCTGTCAGCTTTCCGCGATGCTGACAGCATTCTTGGCGGCAAACCCCGAACATCCTCTGCAAGCGGCGCTGTGCGCGGTGTGCATGATGGGATATGCCGGAGAGGTTGCATGGAAAAATCTT
This sequence comes from uncultured Oscillospiraceae bacterium, assembly GCA_905197685.1. Taxonomy (GTDB): domain Bacteria; phylum Bacillota; class Clostridia; order Oscillospirales; family Ruminococcaceae; genus Negativibacillus. Next base: position 51,371 of record CAJJZS010000013.1, read on the forward strand.
TCCCCCACCGAGGGGAACATCGCTTACCGCGGAAAAATCATAGACGCAGTCTTTCGCATGGACGAAGACAGCATCGAGGAGGGAGCAAAATTTGAACTTCGATAAAAACAACCTGCTGCTGTATGCGGTAACCGACCGCAGATGGCTTAACGGGCAAAGCCTGTACAGCCGGGTGGAAGAAACGTTAAAAGGGGGAGCCACCCTGATTCAGCTGCGGGAAAAGGGCTTGTCCCGACAGGAATTTTTAGAGGAAGCCGCGCAGATAAAAACGCTCTGCCACAGCTACGGCGTGCCGCTGATTATCAACGATTCGGCAGAAACGGCAGCTGCCGTAAATGCGGACGGGGTTCACCTGGGGCAGGACGATATGTCGCCGCAGCAGGCAAGAAAGATTTTGGGCGAACACAAAATCATTGGGGTTTCGGCTCATAATCCGCAGGAGGCAAAGCTCGCGCAGCAGATGGGAGCGGATTATCTGGGAGCGGGAGCCGTCTTTGGCAGCAGCACCAAAACGGACGCAAACCTGTTAAGCCATGAGATGCTTCGGGAAATCTGCCGTTCGGTTTGTATTCCGGTGGTGGCAATCGGGGGAATCACCGCAGAAAATGTTACTCGGTTACAGGGCAGCGGAGTTGCGGGGGTTGCGGTTGTCAGCGCAGTGTTTGCTCAAAGGGAAACAGAACAGGCAACCCGGCAGCTGAAACATCGGCTGCTGCAAATAAAATTTAATTAAAAACAAAATTTGGCGGCGGATTGGGGGCACCACCTTTCGTCGCGGGATGATCCCAATAAAACGGGAATGCTGAAAGGAGATTTTAAAAATGGTTACAGCATTAACGATCGCCGGAAGCGATTCCGGCGGAGGCGCCGGTATTCAGGCAGATATTAAAACAATGACGGCGCACGGCGTGTACGCCATGAGCGTAATCACCGCGCTGACAGCGCAGAACACCACCGGAGTAGCGGGGATTTTTGATGTTTCTGCGGAATTTGCAGCGCAGCAGATGGACTGCGTCTTTACCGATATTCCGCCCTGTGCGGTAAAGGTAGGGATGCTTTCGTCGGCTCGGATTGCGCGGGTAACGGCGCAAAAGCTCAGAGAATACCGGGCAAAAAATATTGTAGTGGACCCTGTGATGGTTTCTACAAGCGGCTCGCGTTTAATCAGCGAGGACGCAATAGCGGTATTAAAGGAAGAACTGTTTCCCATCGCTTCGGTGATTACGCCGAATATCCCCGAAGCGCAGGTGTTGTCCGGCATGACAATCAAAACACCTCGGGAGATGGAACAGGCGGCAAAAACAATGTCAGAGCTTTTTGGCTGCGCCGTTTTGTGCAAGGGAGGGCATCAGATAAACAGCGCCAACGATTTCCTCTGGGAAAACGGGGAAGGACACTGGTTTTTGGGGGAACGGATTGACAACCCCAACACCCACGGAACCGGCTGCACCCTTTCCAGCGCAATCGCAAGCAATCTGGCGATGGGATATTCCTTAAAAGAATCGGTAGAACGGGCAAAACGCTACCTTTCTTTGGCTCTGTCCGATATGTTGGATTTGGGTAAGGGCAGCGGACCGCTCAACCACGCGTTTGCAATCAAACCGAATGATTGGAAAATCAATAATCAGCCGAATATCAAAGGAGAATGAAACATGGAACACAACTACGCAACACAGATGGAAGCTGCCCGCAAAGGGATTGTAACCCCTCAGATGAAGATTGTGGCAGAAAAAGAGCGCATGACTACAGAGGAACTCCTGCCGCTGATGGCGCAGGGCAAGGTGGTAATACCGGCAAATAAAAACCACCGCTGCCTGAATCCGGAAGGAATCGGCTCGATGCTGCGCACAAAAATCAATGTCAACCTCGGCGTTTCCCGCGACTGCAAAGATTATGATATCGAGATGCAAAAGGTGCTTTCCGCAGTGGATATGGGCGCAGAGGCAATCATGGACCTTTCCAGCCACGGAAACACAAGTCCGTTTCGTCAAAAGCTGACTGCGGAATGTCCGGCGATGATCGGAACAGTGCCGGTGTATGACAGCGTGATTCACTATCAGAGAGATTTGGCAACCCTCACCGCCAAAGATTTTATCGAAGTGGTTCGCCTGCACGCGCAGGAAGGCGTTGATTTTGTTACGCTGCACTGCGGTATCACCCGAAAAACCATCGAGCAGATTCGCAAACATAAACGCAAGATGAACATTGTTTCCCGCGGCGGCTCATTGGTGTTTGCGTGGATGTGCATGACCGGAGAAGAAAATCCGTTTTATGAATATTATGATGAAATTTTGGAAATTTGCAGGGAATATGATGTAACCGTTTCTCTGGGCGATGCCTGCCGTCCGGGATGCCTTGCGGATGCAACCGATGTTTGCCAGATTGAAGAGCTGGTTCGCCTGGGAGAGCTGACAAAACGCGCCTGGGAAAAGGATGTTCAGGTAATGGTGGAAGGTCCGGGCCATGTGCCGATGGACCAGATTGCAGCAAATATGAAGGTGCAGCAGACGGTCTGCATGGGCGCGCCGTTTTATGTGCTGGGTCCGTTGGTCACCGATATTGCTCCGGGATATGACCATATTACAGCGGCAATCGGCGGCGCGATGGCAGCCATGAACGGAGCGGCTTTCCTGTGCTATGTCACCCCTGCGGAACATCTTGCCCTGCCGAATCTGGACGATGTCAAACAGGGAATTATCGCAAGCAAGATTGCGGCTCACGCGGCGGATATTGCCAAAGGCGTGCGCGGAGCAAGAGAGATTGACGATAAGATGGGCGACGCCCGCCGCGCTTTGGATTGGGAAGCGCAGTGGGAATGTGCGCTGGACTCGCAGACTGCAAAGGCAATCCGCGCCGACCGTTCCCCCGAGCATGAGGACACCTGCTCGATGTGCGGCAAGTTCTGCGCAGTACGCAGCATGAATAAGGCGCTCAACGGGGAATACATCGACATTCTGTAAGCTAAAAGAAAAGAAGAAAGCGTAAAACAGAAAAACAAAAACAAACCGCGGACAGAAATTGTTCTGTCCGCGGTTTTTGTGTAACAGAAGAAAATAAAAAAATTTTCTCAACTGTGTGATTGTTGCATAAATCAGTGCAACTTTTTGGGCATTTCGGGGTATAGGTGAAAGGGAAGATTTTTTTAAACTTTCCCGATAAACCGGAAGTTTGTTATTTAGTTTTATCCTTGAAAAAGCCAATTAAAATTAAAGAAATACCAAGAATTGCTACCGGAATATAAATAATATTAGGTATATGATAAACAAATCTGTCAATTCCGGACATAACAATATAAACAGTAATTCCTATAAAGATAAAAATATTTTTATCTTTCATAAGCTGTTCTCCTTTACAAATTCTGATTTATTATTTTATCTCAAAACACAATGCCGCCGATTTTTATGATGCCGAGAGTTACCGGCGGCTGTTCTTTTTATTAAAATTTTGAGTTATACTATTTCTTCTTTTCAAAAGTTCCCAAAAGACATAAAGCAATCCCTGCGATGACAACGATGAAAGATACGATAAGCGGAAATACCGCATCATACCCTTGCAGCAATCCCCATAAGCCGAAGTTTCCGTTCATACATACGGCATTGACCGTTGCAAGTGCCATAAGAGCGATCGAATAAATAACGCCTATCAAGGCAATCACAGCGCCGCAAAATATTTTTTTCATATAGACCTCCCGTTTTGTTTTGACCTCATAACTTTTGAGTTTTTGTTTTAATAAGCTCTGTAAAAAGTGGAATATTTAAGATTTGTTTTTCTTTGTAAAAAAAATTCTCAATGTCTTTACAATAAGAAGGATTCCGATGACGCCGTATATCATTCGATTGAGATTATCTTTTAAAAAATGAAAGAATTCCGGCGGATTGACGGCGCAATACAGCAAAAAAGCTCCCGTCAGCGCGGTCATGGCAGTACCTAAAATGACTGCCGATTTTCCCGATACGGTTATTTTCTTTTCCCAAAACTTTATCATAGTTGTTTCTCCGTAAAATATAATGTTCAATACCCCTCATACGGCATAAGCGGCTGATATGCAAATACAATAACGCCGATAATCCGGATTTAACAGAATATCTTTTCGATTTTCTTCTCAAGATGGTTTGCCGACGCTCTGTACAAGGGCGTTCTAAAATATAAGATAGATAGAAACAGCAAGCCGCTTATATTCCTAAAATGTAAAATCCGTGATACGCTTTTGATTTGTTCAGCCACTTTATCAAAACTTCATAATCTGTGGGTTTGTCCTTAAATAACTTTTCAATGAGAAAGTTTGTCAGTGGCGGAGCATAATAGTTTATTCCGTAAATATCTACTGTTCCGGATTCTAAATTGTTGTAAGTTCCGCAGCTGAAAATATTGCGATATTCCGAGAAAAAAGTATCCTCGTCATTGATGTATAAAGAGTCATTTTGCCAATGATTGATACTTTCGGCAGCAACGATTCTTTTTATGGGTGTGTCGGGCGGTAATTTACAAAACTGTATTTCTATGAATGAAGAATTAGCATAATTTCTTCGCTCTTTTTGAGAATGGAAGGTATGAAATAACACAACATCACCCCTGAAAATGTTGATTTCTCGTTTCGGCGCAAAACGAGATACCGCCGTTTTTTTCATCATACCACAGATTTCTTTTGACTTCAATCGGGTAAAGGGAGAGATAGAAAACTGTCAATAAAAAATGCAGAAAGTTTGCGCCTTTTCCTGTTCTGTCTGTTACTGCCCGTCAAAAATAGTGAGAAAAAATAAAAAATTTTTCTCAACTGTGTGATTGTTGCACAGTTCGGTGCAACTTTTAAGGCATTTCGGGGTATAGGTGAAAGGGAAGATTTTGAAAAACTTTCCCGATAAGCCGGAATGTTATCGTCTTTTCCCGTTTTTATCAAAATTTTTCTTTAACGCTATTTCTGTCGGAAAAATAGAACCGATGAAAAGAATAAGCTGTATTCCTATTATAATTGCGCCGCCTATTCCGACAGTGTCTTTATCTTTTTCAATTAGCAGAAGCATACATACTACTGTCATGGGTAATGTAACCATTCCGCAAGTGTACCAAATTTTACCACAATATCTATGAGCAAACTCCCATGTATCCCTGTTTTTCATGGACATAGAAGTTCGATATCCAAATAACCGATTGATTTTCTTTGGCGCTTTTTTTATAAAATATTTTCCAAATCCAATCATTGTAAGCGGAAGAATCAAAAGCATAATCAGCATATAAACCCAAAATCCCATAAACATTTCTCCATTGACTCAATTCTGATTTCTCGTTTCGTTACAAAACGAGATACCGTCGTTTTTTTCATCATACCACAGATTCCTTTTGACTTCAATCGGGTAAAGGGAGAGATAGAAAACTGTCAATAAAAAATGCAGAAAGTTTATACCTTTTCCTGTTCTGTCTGCTACTGCCCGTCAGAAATAGCGCGCAAAAATAAAAATTTTAAGGTACTGTGTGATTGTTGCACGGTTCGGTGCAACTTTTGGGGCGTTTCGGGGTATTAGTGAAAGGAAAAATTTTGAAAGAGCGAATCGGAACAAGATCGAAAAGATGAAAACTTAAACTTCCCCGCTAAATCCGCTTAATTTCTGCCGAAAGCCTTTAAAAAATAAAAATTTTAAGGAAATGTGTGATTGTTGCACAGTTCGGTGCAACTTTTGGGGCGTTTCGGGGTATTAGTGAAAAGGATTTTAAAAAGCGGGCAAGCGATCATAAAAGAAAAATCGGGGAAACAGAAAGAATCCGTTTCCCCAAGTAAGTTACGATGATATTCACCGAAAATGCAAAAAGATAAATTTTTTGTCAAATTGGATAAATTTCACAAGCGACATTGTGAAAGATACAGAATAGATTTTTTGTAAAGGATATACTATACTTAAAGAGTCGGTTCCGACGGAGTTTCGGGGATTTTTCGCAGCAGGAAATATCCGGTCAGGAAAAGAACCAGCAGTCCTAAAATTCCGTAGGTGGAGGAGCCGAAGGCAAAGGCGCAGAAGGACATAATCAGCGGTCCGAAAAAGTCTGCAAATTTGCCGAAGATGTCAAAAAATCCGAAATATTCGTTCGATTCCTTTTTCGGAATCATTCTGCCGAAGTAGGAACGGGAAAGGGACTGGATTCCGCCCTGCGCCATGCCTACCACAACGGCAAGCACCCAGAACTCCCAGCTTTTATCCAACTGGTAGCCAAACAGGCAGATGCCGCAGTAGATTAAGATAGAGCCGCGGATCACTTTCAGCGTTCCAATCTTTTCGGCGAGCTTTCCCGAAAAGATTGCGCACGGAAAAGCGACAAACTGGGTGAGCAGCAGGGCAAGAATCATACTGGAATCGCTGATTCCCACCTCGCCCCCGTAGGTGGTTGCCATCGAGATGATGGTGTACACCCCGTCGATATAGCAAAAATAAGCGATGATAAAGGAAAGCAAAGCAGGGTTTTTGCGAATCTTTTTTAAGGTGCTGCCCACGCGGGAAAAGGCGTGAGAAACCTGATTGTTTCTGCGCTCCAAGTAATGGGTTTGCCGCACATTTCGCAAGAGGGGAACGGTAAGCCCCACCCACCACAAAGCGGTGATGACAAAAGAAATCTGGGTAGCGGTTTGGGTGGAAAGTCCGAACGGGCGCAGCAGAATCAGCGCGATGCCGATAACGAAAGGAATACAGCTGCCGATGTACCCCAGCGCGTACCCGTAAGAGGAGATGCGGTCCATACGGCTGTCATCGGTAACATCAACCAACATCGAATCATAGAAGATGTTGCACGCGCCGTATCCGATTCGGGTCAGCACAAACAGCAGCATATAGACAATCCAGTTGCCGGAAAAGGAAAGCAGCAGCAAGCCGGCAACGCCCAACGCAAGAAAGAATGAAAACATCTTTTTCTTCATGCCGTTGTAGTCGGCAAGCGCGCCCAGAAACGGGGAAAGAGCCGCAAGAATCAGCACCGCCGCCGAGGTGGTGATTCCCCACATTCCCGAAGCCTGCGAGGCGGAAACCTCCTGCTCGGCAAGGGAGCGGAAAAAGATGGGGATGGTTGTGGAAATTAACATGGTAAAGGCAGAATTTGCAACATCGTACAAAATCCAGCTTTTTTCCTGTTTTGAAACGGTAGACATAAAAAACCTCCAAACAAAAAATGATACACCTGTTACATAAAATATAAAGGATTTGCAGAGGAATGTCAAGAAGAGTCCGGTTAAGATTGGGATAAATTTTAGAAAAATCAAGAAAATTTAAACCGCAGCGCAAATATTTGGTAAAAAGGGAAAAAGTTGGAGCAAAATCAAAAGATTGTTAAAAAAAAGACTTTTATTGAGCTTTTGACAGTGCTACAATGAGAAAAAAGCAACTGCCGAAAAGATTCAATGAAAAATAGAACAAAGAAAGGTCGTGCAGTTTATGAAACTGTATATTTCTGTTGACATGGAAGGCTTGGCAGGCATTACCCACTGGAAAGACGAAACCGAGGAGCGGGAACGCTTCCGCAAGGCGATGAATCAACAGGTGGAATGGGTGCTGGAAGGAATTGCGGCAAGCAGCCGAAACAATGAAATCACCAAAATTCTGATTGCCGATTCCCACGGCGGCGGGGAAAACCTCTCCTATGACCTGAGCGAAAAGGACGCAAGGGTTTGGCTGGCAAGCGGCAGCCCCCGTCCGCAGTACATGATGCCGGCGATGGACGAAAGCTATGACCTGGCATTCTTTGTCGGCTATCACGGCGGCGCAGGGGAGCAGGCAAGCTCGATGGATCACACCTATTCGGGCGCGTCGGTTCAGAATGTGTTTATCAACGGCAAGCTGATGAACGAGACGACGGTAAACGCAGCCTATGCGGGCATTGTCAACAAAACGCCGGTCGGTCTGGTAATCGGGGATTCCGGTTTGGAAAAACAGCTCAAAGAGGACGGCATGATGCCGTGGGCAGAATTTGTCTGCACCAAACAGTCGCTGGCGCGCTTTGCAGCCGTTTATAAACCGAAACCGCAGCTGAGGGAAGAAACGATTGCAGCGGTGAAAAAGGTGCTGGACAGCGATTGGAAGGCAATTCCGCTGTATACCTTTGAAGCGCCGTACCATTGCAGAATGGATTTGACCAACAGCGCAAAATGCGATGTGATTCAGCAGATGCCGGGAATCCGGAGAACCTCGGGCAGAACGCTGGAAATGGATTTTGAAAATTATACCGATTTGTTTAATGCAATCCACGGCGTTGCCAGTATGGGACGCTTAGGATAACGGGAGGAAAACAGAATGAAGCGGGCTTTGATCGTAGTGGATTACCAGAATGATTTTGTAGACGGGGCGTTGGGTTTCCCGAAAGCGGCAGAGTTGGAGCAGCCAATCTGCGAAAAGATTGCGCAGTATCGAAAAGAGGGCGCGCAGATTATCTTTACCTTTGACACCCATGACGAAACCTATCTGCAAACGCAGGAGGGAAAAAAACTGCCGGTTCCCCATTGTAAAAAAGGGACGGAGGGCTGGCAGCTGTACGGAAAGGTGCAGACAATGCGTCAGCCGCAGGATCCGAGCTTTGAAAAGCCCTGCTTCGGCTCTTGGGAGCTTGCCGAATATGCAAAAAAACAGAAGTTCGAGCAGATAGAACTGTGCGGCGTAGTTTCCAATATTTGTGTGCTTTCTAACGCGGCGCTGCTGAAAGCAGCGCTGCCGGAAGCGCAGATTCTTGTTGATTCTGCCTGTACCGCAAGCAATGATGACCAGATGAACCAAAAGGCGCTGGATGTGCTGGAGGGGATTCAGGTACGGGTGATCAGATAAATAAAAAAGTAAAATCATGATAGTATTGTGAAAAAATAGAGTGAAGTATTTTTGGTATATTTAATGAAGGAACTTGTGAGAAAATTTTTGTGTGAGAGTACAATGAGGGAGGAAATATCATGATTTATTTTAACTGTGACTATGTAGAGGGCGGACATCCGAAAATTTTGGAGAAGCTGGCAGAAAGCAACATGGAGCAGCTTCCGGGTTACAGCACCGACCTTTACTGCGAAAGCGCAAGAAAGAAGATTCAGAAAGCCTGCGGCAGAGAGGACGCCGACGTACACTTTATGGTGGGCGGAACACAGACCAACCTGACAGCAATTTCCGCAATTTTGCGCCCGTATCAGGGTGTAATCGCAGCGGATGAGGGACATATCGCCTGCCACGAAACCGGCGCGATTGAAGCGACCGGACACAAAGTTCTGCCGCTGCCGGCAACAGACGGTTTAATTAGCGGCGAGCAGGTCAGAGAATACTGCCGCCATCATCAGTGCGACAGCATGAGAGAACATACCGTGCAGCCGGGCATGGTGTATATCTCGTTCCCGACCGAAATCGGAACACTGTATACAAAGCAGCAGCTGACAGAACTCAGCGAGGCTTGCCATGAATGCGGAATTCCGCTGTACATTGACGGCGCGCGCATGGGTTACGGCTTGACCAGTCCGGACACAGACGTTACTTTGGAAGATATTGCAAACCTGAGCGATATGTTCTACATCGGCGGAACAAAATGCGGCGCATTGTTGGGCGAAGCACTGGTTATCACCAACGAATCGCTGAAAAAAGATTTCCGTTATATTATTAAGGAACACGGCGCGCTGCTTGCAAAGGGTCGCCTGCTGGGAATCCAGTTTGACGTTTTGTTTGAGGACAACCTCTACTTTACCATCTGCAAACAGGCGGTGGATTACTCGATTGCAATCCGCAAAGCGTTTGAAGCAAAGGGGATTCAGATGTGGGGCGATTCTTCCACCAATCAGCAGTTTGCCATCTTAACCGACGAGCAGATGGAAACTTTGGGCAAAAAATATGCGTACCAGGATTGGGAACGCTATGACGATACCCACACCGTTGTTCGTTTCTGCACCAGCTGGGGAACCAAAGAAGAAAACGTACAGGCTTTAATTGAAGATATTGCGAAGCTGTAACAGAAAAAACAACGGAAGAAAAATGAAATTGAAGAAAGCGGTTTGCATTTTGTGCAGACCGCTTTTTTAACAGCTTGTATTGAGGGGATATGTTATGATAAAAAAGATTTGATGAACAGGAAATCATGAAATTTTTCTTATCGGAAAATAAAGATAATCCTTTCCTGTTTCAGGGTCGGTATAATCGTGTACTGCTCCGACCAAAGGAATGTTATTTTTATTCATATATTGAATAGTGTTGTCAAATGCTCCCGGGCAGCTTTCGACAACGATATATTCATAACCCGGTACAGTCCATTTTGTCCACCCGTCGGGCGCTTGCGCATTATCAACACATTCTACTCCAGCCAGATACAAGCCTTTCCGAAAGTTATCTTCCCACGGCTGAAACGAATGAGAAAAATCGGACATGACGCCCCATACCCCCACAATATTTCCGTTTGCATCTTTTTTTGCCAAGGGCGCCACTTCGGGGAAATGAGTGTTTGCATCATGCCACAGCTTTTGAATAAACCCTTCTCCGTCCAAAGTAGAGCCTTCTTTTCCGATGACAACAAATGATTTTTTAATTACTTTATTCATACTGTTTCTCCTTAAATTCAGAGCGGTTTGTATGTGATTGGTTCGCTCTCCACAAACTCGCTTCTTCAAGCAGCTTTTCTACCAACTGCTGCTTTCCTTGTGTGTATTGTTTGCGTTCCTCGGAAAAACGAACGGCTAATTTTTGCTTTAAATCGTCATATGCCATAGCTTTTTCGGGAAAAGTATTCAGATAATCGCGGAAGTTGATATAATTGTTCCATTCTTTTCCGTTCTGTTTTACCACATGGATATGATGTGTCCGAAAATCTTTTTCAAAATCGCCTTTTACAAATAAAATCTGTCCGGAAACATCTTCGCCTCGAAAAATAAATCCGTTTTTGTTTAACCTCTCGATATACGGCATAATATCGTTTAACTCAGAAACACCTACCGCAAAATCAAGAATCGGTTTTGCATGGATTGCAGGAATGGCAGTACTGCCGATGTGCTGAATATCGACAGCAGTATTGCCCAAGAGATATTTTAATTCTTCAATGGTTTGTTTTGCTTCTTTATCCCATTCATCCTGATGTGCCGTTAGTTTTACGGTTCCTCTTTTCAGCCCTATCATATGAAAAATTCCCCCTTTGAAGCCAGATGTTTTTCTCTATTTTATCATGATTTTTTGTCTTTATCAATGTACGAATGTGCGGAAAAACGGTATCAGAGGGAGGAAAGAGGGGCGGGGAAGTTTGGGTTTTAAAGTGAGGGCAAATTCGCGAAACAGGGAGCAGGCTCAGCCAAGATTTGGAAAGAGTGTATCGTCTAAGAAGAAACGAGTCCGTCGGGAGGACGGACGAACGGCGCGGGTAGGGGAGGTTTCGGATTTAAAGTGAGGGCAAATTCGCGAAACAGGGAGCAGGCTCAGCCAAGATTTGGAAAGAGTGTATCGTCTAAGAAGAAACGAGTCCGT
>CAJJZS010000014.1 GCA_905197685.1 uncultured Oscillospiraceae bacterium
CCGACGCCGTTTTTCTTGAGCGCTTTCATGACTTTGTTCGGCATCTTGTCATAGTTGCCTGCGTGAACGGTGACAGTGTCGCCCTCGTCCGCTTTGTTGATGCGGTCGATGACTTTATCCCAGAACTCGTTGTAATCTTCTTCCTCTTTGTCTACGGTTGTACCGCTGTTAGAGGAACCACTGTTGGAAGAACCACTGTTGGAGGAGCCGCCGTTAGAAGGCTTGGATGGCTTGGACGGTTTGCTGTCATCAGGTTTTACGGTTACTACTACATTTCCGGTATCTACATCGGTAATCACACCGCCGACACCCTGAGCTGCGTCTTTTGCTTCTTCCAAAGTGTGGTAGTAGGTGTATCTGCCATCATAGCTGTGCAGTTCGTAGTTTAATTCCGGAATCACATATTCTTCTACCGATTCTGTAAAGCTGCCTCCGGAGATTTGAATTGCATTTTTAGCTGCTTCTTCATTTCCAGTAGTAGCGTCAACTCTACCAAAAGTACCATTGCCTTGAATGATGAGTTTGTGCGTACTTGCATTTGGACTATCAAACAGGATTACACCCTGAATTGTACCGGTGTAATTTGAATCAAAGGTAACTTTCGCCTGTGGATAATTCGAGAAATTACATACATCAAAAGCAATATCTTCCGGATTGTTAGTATAAATGCTGGTATTTCCTTTAAAGGTAATATCTCCGTTGTTAAAACTCAGAATATAATTAGGGCTCGTTTCCAGTTTATTTTCTGCATAAATCTGCATATTTTCCAAAGTTAAGTTGGAATAGTTCTGGATAATAAATTTAATATTATCTGGTTTTTCTGCAACTCGGATAGTACCATTTCTGAAAGTAATATTAGAATCTTTTAGAAGTTGGAAACCGTTGGTTTCTGTTCCCGAAGAACCTGCACCCGGACCTGTCAAAGTATAGGTTTTACCGTTGAAATCAAGCGTAAAATTCTTTCCGCTTGGTACAGAAACACCTACTGCATTCGGAATATCTGCCAACAGCTTGATGGTTTCTCCATTCTGAACTGCATCAATTGCTTCTTTCAGTGTTTTGTACTTATTATCCCCAATCGCAAAGAAAGCATTTGCAGAAACTTCCTGCCCGCCTACAGTTACATTATCACCTGCAATAACTGCATTGTCTGGAATTGTTTCTGTTACTGTTGTATTATTTCCAAGTGTTACTTTTACATCTTCATGAGCTTCTACTTTTCCGGTAATCGTTGTATCAGAAACCATAAAATCTCCTACGGTGTACCTGGTCAAATCTACATCACCATTTAATGTAGCATTCGTAACAGAAATATTTCCGCCTTCTTTCGCCTTACTCATGTAAGCAATAACATTTCCGCCATTTTCTGCTGTAAATGTACCCCCTGTGATAGTTAATTCACCTTTATCGGATACATCATCTAATTTCCCGTTTAAAATTACACTGTTTGTCGCTTCAGAAGTAAAATTTCCTCCCTCAATTTTAGCAACATTCCAGTTCAATAAAGCTGCTTGAATCGTATTTTTAAACGTTCCATCTTTAATGGTTAAATTCCCTTTATCATCATTTTTGACAGTATTAAGACCGCCGCTAAATGTGCCACCATAAATTGTTAAATAGGTTTCGTTTTTAGGGTCTTTCTGCCATCCGTTTTCAATTAAACTAGAGAAAGCTCCCTTCTGTTGAACTGTTACTCCATTATGGATTTCCATTGTTCCGTGGTTCAATAATGTGTAGTAAGAATTGCCACCATTATCTGTTGGACCCTTTCCAGCCTCTGCACTACGGTCATATGTTCCACTCATCAAAGTTGCTGTTCCATTATTATAAACAGCAGCTCTTCCATGGCTAACATTATCCACTGTACCGGTTCCGTTTACAGTCAAAGTACCCTCATTGTTAATGGTATGCTGACCATCTGTATTTGTCAGAGTATAACTTCTCAAATCCAGAACAACGCTTTTACCTGCCGGTACAGTAAGTGTATCTGTAATGTTAGCCTCCAACTGCATATAGATGGTAGTTTCTTTACTTTCCAGAGCTTTAGTAAAATCTCCTTCTTCTTTAATCTGATAAGGAGCCTCTTTTGTTCCCTTACCTTCTAAATCTACTTCTTCCAAAGTCATAATGTTGTCCTGATCTGCGACAATATTATTTTCTTCTTCCGGAATTGCGGTTGGGGTGTTTACGATGAAGTTGGTGACAAAAATATCCAAATCAGCCAGGTTGCCTTTCAGCTCTTCGGAAATGCTTGCCTTTTCTTCTTCGCTCAAAGCGTCAAATGCCGCTTTCGCGCTTTCCACCTGATTTTTCAGCGCTTCTGTATCGGTTGCTTCGGTTAAATCGTCCAGTTTCGGCAGAGCTTCCAGCTGAGCGATTACATTCTTTACCGCTTCGCTTGTTTGCTCGTTTTCGGTGTTCGGTGTTTCGCCCTCTGTGGTATTATTGTCGGTATTTCCCTTATTTTCTTCCGGTGTTTCGTTGGTGTTTTCTTTTTCCGGCTGGGTCTGTTCAACGCCGGTTGTCGGCTGATTCAGCTCGTCTGCGGAAATCATCACGCTGCTCATGCTTAAAATCATCGCTGCGCACAGCATGACAGACACTGCTTTTTTCCATCCCTGTGTCATTTGGTAATTCTTCCTTTCTTCATTTATTATTTACTCTAAGTTCTGTTAAAACTTTCATGTTCTACAGAACATGAAAAAGGCTTAAGCCTTTTTGGAGTAAGATAATTCTTTCTCTGCTTTGCGGCAAATTCCGTTAAAAACTGCCGAAAAGCAGACTTTTCTGACTACATTATACCCGAATTTTTCCTGCTTGTCCACTGTTATTTTATCTTATTTTTTATTATTGTGTTGCAATTTATTCTAATACATTTCATGATTTCTGTTTTTGTTATCATTTATGACTTTATTTTTCGCTTTTGTGTTTTTCCCTATTTCCCGGGCAATTTTTCTTTGAAGGCAATTGTCATTTCCCGGGCAATAAATTCGGGATTTCCTGCCCATACTCTCCCCGAGGTGATTTTTATGAATTCTATTTGGCAGCAAACTTCCCCGCTTCCTTCTTTCGAGCCGCAAAAGGCGGATTTTGATACCGAGGTTTTAATCATCGGCGGCGGGATTACCGGAATCCTGTGCGCTTACCTGCTCAAACAGCAAGGGATTCGTTCTGTTTTAATCGAAGCCGACCGCCTGTGTTCCGGCACTACCGGCTGCACCACCGCTAAAATTACGGCGCAGCACAATCAAATCTACCACAAAATTGCAAAGACATACGGCTTACAGGCAGCCAAGCAGTACCTTTTCGCAAACCGGCAGGCGGTGGAACAGTATCGTTCTCTCTGCGCCCAAACCGACTGTGATTTTTGCGAGCAATCCGCTTTTCTCTACTCCCGTACCTCCCGCCGGGAATTGGAAAACGAACTGCAAACCCTGCAAAAGCTCGGCGCGTCTGTACAATTTTCTTCCTGCCCGAATCTTCCTTTTGGCGTTGCGGGAGCCATCGAGTGGAAACATCAGGCTCAGTTTCACCCGCTGAAACTGTTGGCGTCACTGCTGCCGGAACTTTGCATTTATGAGCAAACCAAAGCCTTGCGGATAGAAAACGGACAGGTTATCACCAACCGCGGAACGATTCGCGCCGAAAAGGTGATTGTTGCCACCCACTTTCCTATCTTTAATCTGCGCGGCGGCTATTTTGCCAAGCTTTATCAGCATCGTTCCTATGTAATGGCGCTCAAAGGAGTGCCGCCGTTTGAGGGGATGTACCTTGATATCGACCCAAACGGCGTTTCGATGCGTTTTCACAATGATTTGCTTCTGTTGGGTGGCGGCAGCCATCGCACCGGAAAAAGCGGCGGCAATTGGGATGCGCTTTCTGCCTTTGCCCGCAAACATTTTCCTGACAGCTCGGAGGTTTGCCGTTGGGCGGCGCAGGACTGCATGACGCTGGACGCAATCCCCTATATCGGGCAGTACTCTCCGCACACACCGAATCTGTTTGTTGCAACCGGATTTCAAAAATGGGGCATGACCTCTGCGATGGTTGCCGCCGAACTGATGTGCGACCTTGTGCTTGGAAAAGAAAATGAACTGTACCGGCTGTATTCCCCCTCCCGCAGCATCTTTCACCCGCAGCTGGCTGTCAATCTCGGGGAAACGCTGCTCAACTTCATCCGCCCCACCGTTCCTCGCTGCCCGCACATGGGGTGCGCGCTCCGCTATAACCCTGCCGAACATTCCTGGGACTGCCCCTGCCACGGCTCCCGCTTCGGCTCGGAGGGTGAATTAAAGGATAATCCCGCCACCGATGACCTTTCTTCTCGTCCGTAACGCATTTCCGGGGCAATACTGCCCCGGAAATATTGCCCCGGAAATATTTTTCCAAAACAGCTTGTCACAACGCAGAAAATCCCTCCGGCTTGTTTGCCGAAGGGATTTTTCTTTGATTATTCTTCTTCCGGAGCTTCCCAGTTATGGTAAACTTCCTGAACGTCATCGTTGTCCTCCAAGAGATCCAACAGTTTCTGCATCTTTTCGCAGAGTTCCGGGTCATCAATCTTGGTATAGGTAGACGGAACTTTCTGGATATCTGCCTCTACAAAGGAATAACCCTTTGCTTCCAACGCTTCACGAACTGCGCGGAATTCGTTCGGGTCGCTGGTTGCAGAAATTTCAATTACACCGTCGCCAAATTCAAAGTCCTCTGCGCCTGCTTCCATGCAGTCTTCCATAATCTGATCCTCGGTGTATTTTTCGTCCTCGTTATCAATCACGATAACGCCTTTGTCGCTGAACATAAAGGAAACGCATCCTGTCTGTCCCAGATTGCCGCCGCATTTATCAAAGTAATGGCGCAGGTCGCCTGCGGTTCTGTTTTTGTTGTCGGTCAGCGCTTCAACGATAACGGCAACGCCGCATGGACCGTAACCTTCATATACCATATCCACATAGGTGTTTTTGTCACCGTCGCCTGCCGCTTTTTTGATGATGCGGTCGATGTTATCGTTTGGTACGTTGTTTGCCTTTGCTTTTGCGATAAGGTCACGCAGTTTTCCGTTGTTCATCGGGTCCGGTCCGCCTTCGCGAACTGCTACTGCCATTTCGCGTCCGATTTTGGTAAAGATTTTACCTTTCTGAGCGTCTGTCTTTTCTTTTTTTCTTTTAATGTTATTCCATTTGGAATGTCCTGACATAACCGATTCTCCTTTTCTATCTCTTCTGTTTTCCGGTATTTTGATTTGTATTGATTAAAATCCGAAGCGGTTACACCGCATAAGCCGAATCCATTTTATCACAAAATCGGCTTAGATACAAGTTTTTTTGTGAAAAAGCCAAAAGGCAATCCGGTTTATTTTTCCTGTTGCTCGGTCTGCGACCAAACCGAAACATAAGGATAAACCTTATGAAAGCCGTTACTGCCCTGCGCCGCGGCAAACAACAGGTAGCAAAAACCGTAACCGACCACCGCAAAAATAGCAACCCACGCTGTCGCCTGCTGTTCGCGGTAGCGCTGTTTTTCCTTTTGACGCTGCTTTCTTTGCTGCTTTTCGTGTTCCTCTTCTCCTTCTCCCTGTACAGCCGGCTGTTTTGCGGGCAGCAGGCACTCAATCATTTTCGGAATCAAAATCATCGCATACATAAACAGATAAATAGAAAAACGCTCCAGAATCATGTGGTGTGTGCTAAACACATACAAAATCAGCACATAAAAGGAACTGTTAATCAGCTGACGGTTGGACGGGTCTTTTTTCAGCAGAGGCTTGCGCATCAAAAAGACTGCCGCAAAGTAAATTGCCGGATAAATCACATATCTTGCGCCCAAACCGGACCAGTAACGCGAACCGATGTAACCGGCATAATTCGGAAAAATATACTGTGTGAGGAACTGCGCCGCCTGTGTGCTGAACAGATAGACCGGCAAAGCAATCGCCGCCAGCACTGCAAATTTTTTTGCGCTCACCTTCCAGTTTAATATCCAGTAAAACGGTAGGAAAAACAGCGCCGACGTGTGGAAGGAAGCGGCAAACAGCACCACCAGTACAAAGGGAATCAACCTGCGTTTTTTTAAAAACGGATAAGCCAACAGACAAACAGTGGCTGCGATAGACTGGCGGAACAGATTCATGCTGTGGGCGAAAAATTGCAGCGTGAGGTAGAGATATGCCCCCATCCACGGCAGAGGGGAATATCGAATCAAGAACCAGAATACTGCCGCAGTCAGCAAAACATTTACCACAAACAGCAGCTGATGATAGCTGAACCCTAACAGATAGAGCAGACGGGTAAAAAGGGAATATCCCAAAAATTCCTGCGCCACATGGTCTTTGAGCAGTTCGGAAACAGGCATCGGTCCCAACTGTTCGTAAAGATTTTGATAATTAAAATAATCGTAGCCAATCCCATAACGAAAGGTAGCAACCAAAACAAAAGCTGCCGCCGCAACAAGCAAAAACACATTCTGACAAAGGCGGCGGTATTTAGGCTGCATCTTTAAAAAATGCTCGTCCCATAAAAAAAAGCCGCAGCATAAAAAAGCGGATAAAACAAAATAAACGGTCAAACGGATTCCTCCTATCGGGATTTTATCCCTTATTTTTGTATATTTTATCTTTAAAATTACAATCAGTAATACTTTGTCACCAAAACGAACTATTCATTCTCAACAAAAAGGCGGCGCAAATCGGAAAAGCAAATCCATCAATTCCCCGAAAAAGCAAAAGTTTTCGCTGCTTCTCCCTTTTTTTCCTTGTTTTATACACTGCAACGTGATAAAATAAAAAACTGCTGCTGTTTTTATTTTTTCTGAAAAATCGGACTGCAAACAGCATATCAGATGAAAGGATGTGTCTTTATGTTTTCCAAAAAAGACCTGCAAAAACTGATTGTCCCGCTAATCATCGAACAGTTTCTTGCCATCACCATCGGCATGGCAGATACCGTTATGGTTGCCAGCTGCGGGGAAGCTGCCGTTTCGGGCGTTTCGCTGGTGGATTCCATCAATATTTTGCTGATTAACATTTTTTCCGCCCTTGCCACCGGAGGAGCGATTATTTCTTCCCAGTACATCGGCAGAGAAGAGCCGCATCATGCTTGCGAAGCGGCAAAACAGCTGGTTTTGTCGGTGTTTTTCCTTTCTGCGCTGATTGGCGGCGTCTGTGTGTTCGGCGGTCCGCAAATCTTAAATTTCATCTATGGCGGAACCGAAGCGGTTGTTATGGAAAACGCAAAAATTTACTTCTTCTTAACTGCCCTTTCCTATCCGTTTATCGCCCTGTATAATGCAGGAGCTGCGCTGTTCCGCGCGATGGGCAACTCGAAAGTATCCATGATTATCTCCATTTCGATGAACTGTATCAATGTGGGCGGAAACGCGCTGTTTATCTTCGGTTTCAAGATGGGCGTTGCCGGAGCTGCGCTTGCGACCTTAATTTCGCGTATTGTAGGAGCTATTCTTATTTTGGCACTGCTGCGCCGTCCTGTCAATATCATTCATGTTGATTCTTATCTGAAATTAGAGCTGAAACCAAAAATGATTCGCAATATTTTGGCAATCGGTATTCCGAACGGGTTGGAAAACGGAATGTTCCAGTTAGGAAAAATTATTGTGCAGGGCATGATTGTTTCTTACGGAACTGCCGCAATCGCTGCAAATGCGGTCTCTTCCTCGATTGCAGGATTCCCCATTATTCCCGGAACAGCAATCGGTCTTGCGATGATTACCGTTGTCGGACAGTGTGTCGGAGCAGAAAAATATGAAGAAGCAAAACGATACACCTACCGTCTGACGATGCTTGCCTACGGGTTCATGTTGATTTTAAATATTCTGATTGCCGTATTCTGCGCGCCGATTGTCGGCTTTTTCAATCTTTCTGCCGAAGCTGCCCACTCTGCCGAACAGATGATGCTGTGGCACAGCCTGTTCTGCGCTGTTCTCTGGCCCGCAGCCTTCACCATGCCCAACGGCTTGCGCGCTGCAAACGATGTTAAATTTACCATGACCGTTTCCATCATTTCAATGTGGATTTGCCGTATCTGCATGAGCTATGTATTCGGCACTGTTTTGGGAATGGGCGTTTTAGGAACATGGTTTGCCATGTTCCTGGACTGGGCAGTCCGCATTGTATTCTTTGCTTACCGCTTGCACACCGACAAATGGCAGCATCGGGAACTGTACCAAAAGCTGTCCGCTTAATCAAAAATCCGGCTTTACCTACAAAAAATCCCGCTTAGATCTAAGCGGGATTTTTATTTTGACTTTAAAGCTTGTCTGTTTTATTTATTGAGCCTCAAAACGATAGCCCACACCGCGCAGGGTAACGATATAACGGCTGTATTCGCCAAGCGCTTTTCTCAGCAGCTTAATGTGGGTATCCAGCGTTCTGTCATCTCCAAAGAAATCATAACCCCAAACATCGTTAATCAGCTTTTCACGGGTGAGAGCAATTCCTCTGTTGCGAACCATATAGAAGAACAGAGCGTATTCTTTCGGAGAGAGGCTAATCTGTTTGCCGTCTACAAATACCATTCTTCCGGTAAAGTCTACTTTCAGACCCTCAAATTCCAAAATTTCTTTTGTCGGAGCAGCCAGAATATTGGTGCGTCTGAGAACTGCCTGAACACGCATCATCAGCTCTTTCGGGGAGAAGGGTTTGGTAACATAATCGTCCGCGCCCAATTCAAAACCGTGAATCCGGTCATATTCGTCCGCTCTTGCGGAAAGCATGATAACCGGAATCTGAGAAAACTTTCTGATTTCTCTGAGTGCCGAGAAGCCGTCCAGCTCCGGCAACATGACATCAAGAATCATCAGGTCAAATTTCTCCTTACGGCACAGCTCAATGGCTGTCATACCGTCGGTCGCTTCCTCCACTACGTACTCCTCAAATTCTGCGTACTTGCGAATGACCACTCTTGCCTTTTCTTCATCGTCTACTACTAAAATTCGGTACATCCTTTCATCCTCCCAATTATTTATTTCCATTTGTACTAAAACAATGTACTCATCCCAAAAGAAGTTCTACAAATGATAGCCTATCACATAATTGTGATGATAGTATGAAATTATCGAGGGTTTAAAAAAAGATTCAAAATTTTTTTGAGCAATTTGGCACTTTGCCCTAAAAAGAGGGGGAATTTCTGTACAAGCGCACAGAAATTCCCCTTATCTTTCATCGGATGTTATTCTTTTTTCCCGAATAAACCGCTTACAGAGTCCCAAAAACTGTCGTCCTCTTCCTGTTGTGTGTCATTGGAGGAACTGTTTTTATTTTTATCCTTTTCTTTGTTCTTCTGTTGTTCTTCTAAGGTGATAACCTTTCGTTTCGGTTTATCGTCCTTGTCCTTGTCTTTGCTCTCATCGTTGTCCTCATCGTCGCGGGAAGAAGAATTACTGTCATCCTCCTGCTGAGATTCCCCGCCGCTGCGGTGGAGGATACAGGAAGAAGGAATATAGGTTTCTTTATACCAGCCGGTTGCGGTAGAGGGGCAATTTTCAGTGGCAAGGTCGCCGGACTCGATACAATACTGCATCGCCTGCACATTTTCCGAGTAGGTGAAGTCCTTCGCTTCCAGACCCTGATGAATCGGGAGCATCAGATTTTTCCAGAAAATCGGGGTCGGATAGGTGGAATAACGAATTTCTTCCTGAATATCGTAACCCATCCATACGCCGCCGATATAGTATGGAGTAAAGCCGATAAACCACAGGTCAGGGTTATCAATCGGAATTTCTGCTCCGTTGATATATTTTGTACCGGTGGAAGAACCGGTTTTTCCTGCGGTAACAATGCCGGTTTCATTCTTTAAATTTGCCTTTGCGCCGGTACCCTGGGTAACAACGGTCTGAAGCAAACGGTTTAACACTGTCGCCGTTTCTTCCGAAACCACACGAACCTGCGTGGTATCCTTTTCCAAAACGATGTTGCCTTCCATATCGGTTACTTTGGTATAGGTGTACGGCTTTACATATTTGCCGCCGGTCACAAAAATCTGGTAGCAGCCGGTCAGCTCCTCCAATGTCATACCGGTGGTCATACCGCCCAACGCCATTGCAGAAAGGCTGGTTGCGTCCAGTTCATGCAGGGTGCTGATTTGGAACTTATTCTTTAAGGTATTATAGCAAACCTGCGGGGTAAGAATATTGACAATCTGAGCCGGAACGGTATTGATGGACTGCTGAATTGCGTACTGGACGGTCATCGGCGCTTTGGTATAAGTTTCCGAATAGTTCTGCGGCCAAGTGAAAGTCTTTCCGTTTTCGGTAAGGGTCAGCGGTTCGTCAATAAAGGTGGTAGACCACGTTACCAAATCTCGCTCGATTGCGTTGAGGTAAGCGGAAATCGGTTTCATGGTGGAACCCGGGTGACGCTGCGACTGAGTCGCGCGGTTAAACAGACGGTTAGAAGTCTTTTCGTTTCCGCCAATCATTCCCTTAACGCTGCCGTCCGGCGCAATCACAATCGCCGCCGTCTGCGGATATTCCGCATTGTTCAGCGCGGGGAAGGTTGCAGGATTTGCATAAGATTCTTCCAACGATTTCTGCACCTTGGGGTCCATCGTAGAGTAGATGCGATAGCCGCCGCTGTATACCATATTGGTAGCGTAAGCGCGGGTGTAGTTGTATTCCTCCTGAAGGTCGGTAACAACATCCTCGATAACCTGGTCGGTGTGCCAGTCGGTGAGCGCTGTCATACCGTCATCGGTCGCTTCCACTTCTTTTCTTGGGGCAAGCTGCACCTCATAATTGCACCACTGGTCACACTCGCTTTGGGTAAGCATTCCCAGCTTCTGCATTTCCTGTAAAATATAGGTGCGGCGTTCTGCGTTTTCTTCCATACCGGTTCCCCAGCCGTAGGTTTCGTTTGGATTTTCACGCAGCGGGTTATACTTTGTCGGCGCGTTGGTAATTGCAATCAGCGTTGCCGCCTCTGCAACATTCAGCTCACTGATATCCTTATTAAAGTAGAGCTTGGACGCGCTTTGAATCCCGTAACACTGATTGGAGAAAAACGCAATATTCAGGTAGGTTTCCAGAATCTGTTCCTTACTGAAGTTTTTCTCTAATTTCAGCGCAGTAAAAATTTCCTGTACCTTTCGCTCGGGGGTAACTTCATCGTTGCCCGTCAGGTTTTTAATAACCTGCTGGGTGATGGTAGAACCGCCCTGCGTCCTTCCGCCGAAGAAATAGGTCATCGTTGATTTTACAGTTCTAATCCAGTCTACTCCATGATGCTCCCAAAAACGCTTGTCCTCCGCCGCCACTGCAACGTCCTGTATCATTTTTGGAATTTCGTCATAGCTGACCCACTCTCGGTTTTGACCGGAGTAAAGCTCTTTGACCAGCGTTTCTTCCTGCGTTTGCGGGTCGGTGACATAAATATACGATGTATTGTTCAGATTAACCTCCACATTGGCAAGGTCAACCACAGGGGCTCCTTCCAGAGAATTGAAGATATACAACGCCATTACCGAAACGACAATGGAGCCTGTGATGATTCCGATAAAAATCAGAATCGCAAGCGCGCGTCCCAATCCGCCAAAGAAGCGTCTGACCGGTCCCCGACGTTTTGCTGTTGTCAAACAGATCCTCCTCCTTTTCATTCCTTTTTTGTCTGCAATTATCATAAACAATGACGGCTGTTCGGATTGTTTGTTCTTTAGACAGTATTTATTATAGCATATTAAAAGTGAAAAATCTTAAAATTTTGCAAAAATCAGAAAAATTTCCAAAGCGGAAAACACTTTCCCCTCTATTTTTGTAACAGACACTGATATTTTTTGCTTTTCCCTGTCTGAAAGAGGCTAAAAACGATGAAAACTTTCACTTTTCTTTGTGCATAAATGCTGGGATTGTGGGAAAATTATTGAAGAAGCAAAAGAAAACTTTGCAGTTCTGTTGATTTTTTACCGAAACATTGTCCTTATCTTTTCAGAAAGGGTGTGAAACATTGAAACAAAATCTGCTGATTACCTGCGTCGCCCTTTGCGCCGTATCCGTCATTGTCAGCTTTCTTTTTCTGTTAGACTCTCAAACTCCCGTTTCCCCCTCTCCCCTTCCCAGCCGCCGCGCAGAGGAAAAAATGTCCGATATCCCCATCGGATATTCCGAACCCTCCCCAAAGGAGCCGGAATACCAATACCTGCTCAAAGAATATAACGGGAAACTGGCTGTTTATTTTTCAAACAGCAAAACCCCTCAAACGGTTTTTGACCTTTATCTTTCCACTCTGCCGGAATATGACCGGGGACAGCTTCGCCTGGGAGTTCCCGTAAAAGACTATGAAGAGCTTGTTCAGCGGATTGAGGACTACATCAGCTGAAAACGGTTACCGTTTTGTAATGAAACTTTCATCTGAAAAGGGTGATTTCCGCCAAAAAAGAGCATATAATGGAAGCATAGAAAGAAATAAGGAAACACAAACAACCGAAAGCGGTTGATTATCAACTGAAGGGTGATTCCCATGAACTTTAAATTTGCTCATAACAACATTAATGTACTTGATCTTGACCAAAGCCTTGCTTTTTACAAAGAAGCGCTCGGCTTAACCGAAATGTCCCGCAAGGTGGCTCCGGACGGCAGTTTCATCCTGGTTTATCTCGGTGATACCTCCACTAAGCACCAGTTAGAGTTAACCTGGCTTCGAGATCGCCATGACCCATATGATTTGGGTGATAATGAAGTTCATATCGCTTTTACCACCTCCGATTTTCAGGCAGCTCACGAAAAGCACAAAGCAATGGGCTGTATCTGCTACGAAAACAAAGCGATGGGAATTTACTTCATCTCCGACCCCGACGGATATTGGTTGGAAATTATTCCCGAAAAGTAAATTTTTTCATAGTGATGCTCCTTTACTCAAAACAGCGCCCTGCACAGGGTGCTGTTTTTCTTTGCCTTTTATTTTAAAGGAAAAGGGCAAAAAAAGAAAGCAGGACAAACCTGCTTTCTTTCATCGGTTCATAGTTTAAAACTATTCAGCCTGTGGAGCGCCAACCGGGCAAACGCCTGCGCAAGCACCGCAATCGATGCATTTGCCAGGATCGATTTCGTATTTGTCAGCTCCTGCAGAGATAGCGCCTACCGGGCACTCTGCTTCGCAAGCGCCGCAGCTGATGCAATCGCTTTTAATCTGGTATGCCATGTGAAATACACCTCCATATTATTTATATGTACAGATAAGCTATCTGCGCATTTCTATTTTAACAATATTGCGGACAAAAATCAACTAAAAAGATAAAAAATTTAAAATTTAATTGTTTCATTCCGTCCGTTTTTTTACAAATTGCCTAAAGCAGCCGCTAATTTTCCAGCTTTCTCAGCTCTCTTTCCTGCTTTGCGTCCTCAAAATCTTCTTTTTGCGGGCGGGCATCGCGCAGAACACGAACCGCTTCGCGCTCAAATACCATCGGCGCGCCGTCGCTTGCCTTATCCAGACGAACTTTCACCAATCCGGTAAGCAGACTTATCTCGACAACCGTTCCCTTGCCCTCATGGGTGGAAACATAAGCGCCGACCCGCGGGGTGATTCTGAGAAGATCCTCATAGGCGTTCTGCTCATATTTTAAGCAGCACATCAGTCTGCCGCAGGTTCCGGAAATTTTGGTCGGATTCAGCGAAAGACCCTGCTCCTTTGCCATCTTGATGGAAACAGGCTGAAACTCTCCCAGAAAAGAGGAACAGCAAAACGGTCTGCCGCAGATGCCCAGTCCGCCCAGCATCTTCGCTTCATCGCGAACGCCGATCTGACGCAGCTCAATCCTTGTTTTAAAAACAGAAGCCAAATCCTTCACCAGTTCGCGGAAATCCACCCTGCCGTCCGCCGTAAAGTAGAACAAAATCTTGTTGTTGTCAAAGGTATATTCTACATCTACCAGCTTCATTTCCAGATTGTGCTTTTCAATCTTTTCCAGACAAATTTTAAACGCTTTTTTCTCTCTGATTTTATTTTCTTCAATATGCGCCAAATCCGCTTTGTTGGCAACACGAATTACTGTTTTCAGCGGCTTGACAATGCCCTCGTCCTCTACCTCCCGGTTTGAGATTGCAACCTCGCCGCACTCGATTCCGCGGGCTGTTTCCACAATTACCTTTTCGCCCACCGGCATCTGTTCCCCGTTTGGGGAAAAATAATAAATCTTGCCCACCTGCTTAAAGCGAACGCCTATTACTTCGGTCATGATTTCCTCCATTCTTTAATACAAAAGACATCTATTTTTGATTTCCGCTTATTGCAGAACTGTTTTTATCTCCGCACAAAAAGCTGCGGCAGCCAAATTCAGGCTGACATTTTGTGACGCCCGAAGGACTGCCCTGTCTATTATATCAAGAATCTGCATTGCCTGCAATGTGCTGAAGCGATTTTTTATCTGTACCTTTTCTTTTTCCTGCTGTGGGACAACACCGTTTTTCAGGTGAATCAGGCGAACAAAATAAGCGCGGATTCCCTGCATCAGTTCCAGAAAATCCTCCCTTTTTTTGCCGGATGTATATTCCTGAAGGCAGCAAAGCAGCTCAAACTCCTGACCGGTACAGATCGTCTGTGCAGCCCGCTGAGCATCGCAGGAGAGCTTTAATTTTTTTTCGTCTTGTAAAATATCCAGCGCTTTGCCGATATTTCCTCCGGCAAGCTGCGCTGCCTGCGCCAGCTGTTCGGCGGAGCTTTCTTTACAAATCTGTTCGAGCGCATCTATGCACTGCTGCTCCGAGCAGATTTGCAACGGGAGAACCGCCGCCCTGGAAAGAATGGTAGGCAGCACTCTGGCGCGGTTGTTGCAGGTCATAATAAACACCACCTGCGCGGGCGGTTCTTCAATAATTTTAAGCAGCGCGTTCTGCGCCTGTTCGGTCATATTATGGATATTTCTCAGAATATATACCTTATATTCCCCGTCATTGGGACGAATATAGGCGTCTGCCCGAATCTCCCGCACCTTTTCCACATGGAAGGAATTTACCTTGTTTTCCGATTCTGCCAAAACCACATCGGGGTGGGTATCGGACAAAATCAGGCGGCAGTTTCTGCATTTTCCGCACGGGCGGTCGGAAACGGACGCATTTTGGCAGAGGAGTCCGGCTGCTGCCATCTTGGCAAAGGCGGTTTTTCCGCAGCCGTCCTCCCCTTCCAAAAGCAGGGTATGCGGGAAACGCCCGTCAGTTATAAAATTGACGAGCGTTTGTT
The DNA here is from genome assembly GCA_905197685.1 of uncultured Oscillospiraceae bacterium. Taxonomy (GTDB): domain Bacteria; phylum Bacillota; class Clostridia; order Oscillospirales; family Ruminococcaceae; genus Negativibacillus. The sequence goes on from CAJJZS010000014.1 coordinate 15,182, forward strand.
TTGCTTTATCGTTTGAATAAAAATGGTCTAAAAGCAAGCTGTTTTCTCCTTATGCCGCTGCGCCGAAGGTTTGATTAAACCTTTTCAAAACGCTCAACATCCATAACGAAGATGGTAGCTCCGCCAATCTGCACTTCTACCGGATAGGTGGTGTACATTCCAACACCGTAGGAAGCGGAGGAAGGAACCATCTGTTTGCGTTTCTTGGAGTGATCCGCAATAATGGTGATAACCTCGTCAACCTTTTCGTCCTCTGTACCAATCAGGAATGTTGTATTGCCCGAAAGCAGGAATCCACCGGTGGTTGCAAGTTTTGTTACAGAAAAGTGATTTTTTGTCAGCGCAGAAGATACCTTTGCACTATCATCGTTGGAAACAATCGCTAAAATTAATTTCATAATATGTACCCCCTCTTGTCTGGGCAGAAGCTTTTTCCTGCTCAGCCAACATTTTAAACAAGGAAAAACGGTATTTTCTTTTCCTTACTCCTATTGTACCACATCTATGACAGAAATGCCATACTTTTTTAAGATTTTTATTGATTCTTTGTGTAATTTTTCGCCCGGCATAATCAATGGGATTCCCGGCGGACAGGTAATCTTCACCTGAGCGGCAATTCTGTCCTCCGCCTGCTCAACCGGAAGAGTTTGTTTTTTCGATAAAAACGCTTCTCGCAGCGGCATTGCCTTTTCTCCTTTTAAAATCGGAAAAGCAGAAAACGGCTGACACTTTATTTCTGCCTCGCAAAGCATCGCTTCGGTTCTCTTAAAATCTTCCTCCCGACTGAACGGAGAAAACAGCAGTACACAGCCGCTGTCACTGAGATATTCCTCCATAATGCGGTGGCGGCGCAGCAAGACGCGAAAAGATTTTGTATCCCAACCCGTTCCTGCAATCGGCAGACTTAACCGCATCGGGTCGCAATTTGAAGGCAGAGAAAAGCCGCGCTGTTCGGCAATCTTCTTTAACCGATTGCACCGCTGCGCTGTTTTGCTAATTTGCTCTCTGCCCTCTCTAATCAAAAATTCGGCAGTACTATCCATCGAAAGCATAATCAGATAATTGGGGCTGGTGGAACCGAATACGGTCATCGCGCTTTTTAGGAAAGGAAGATACTCCTCTCTTGCGCTGTGCAGCAACGCCGCGCCCGTCAATGCCGGCAGCGTTTTATGCAGCGAATCGCAGCACAGGTCCGCTCCCAACTGCATCGGATGAAGCGGCTCCTCCAAAAAATGCAGGTGCGCCCCATGCGCATTATCCACCAGCAGCGGGATTCCCCTTCTGTGCGCCACACGGGCAATTCCCGCAATATCGGACATCACACCAAAGTAGTCCGGGGAAGTAACATAAACCGCGCAGACCGAATCGAGCTTTCCCTGCCTTTCCAGTTCTTCCAATTCCCGTTCCACCTGCTTCGGCTCAATTTTTCCGATCAGGCGTTCCTCTGCGCTTCGATGGGGATAAACCCAAGCCGGCTCCAAACCAAGCAGAGCCATCGCATTGACTGCCGCAGCGTGGATATTTCTCCCCGCTACAATTATTCCGTCCTTTTTTGCTACCAGACGCATCATCGCCTGAATACAAAGAGTAGAACCTCCTGCGCTCATCACCGTACCTTTGGTTTGATACAAATCAGTAAAAATCTGCTCCAATTCCCTGAGCGGTCCCTCATCTTCAAACAAACTGTCGGTTCCCTCTACCTCGGTCAGGTCATACTGCATCAGCGTCCCGAACGGTTCAATCGGCGCTCCCTTATGCCCCGGCATATGCAGACGCGACCAGTCCTGCGCAATGTATTGTTCCAACGCCTGCCGAAGCGGTGTTTTAATCTCCATGCTTTTCCCCTTCCTTCAAGATTGAAATATTTCTGAGTATTGTTTTCTTCCCGCGATATTCAAACGCGCGGTCCTTAAAAAGGGTCTGCACCTTTTCTTCATCAAAATATGCGATTGCAGACTGACGAAATTCGGGAATCGGCGTCGTTTTCCGCGCATTTTGATTCATCGGGCAAACATCGTTGCAGATATCGCACCCCCAAATCAAACCGCCTGCGCGAATCTGCCCGACTTCCCACTCACTAAGCTCCCCTTTTTTCTGGGTAATGTGGGAGCGGCAGCGTTCCAACATCACCCCTGAATCCGGGCAAAGCGCACCTTGCGGACAGGCTTTTATGCACCGAAGGCAGGATAGACATTCCTGCGGCTGCAAGGGGGAATCGGGTGTAAGAACAAGGTCGGTCACAACCTCTCCGATAAAAAAATAACTGCCGTAATCCGGGTGAATCAGCAAACCGTTTTTTCCCTTTCTTCCCAGTCCTGCGCAAAAAGCCGCGTGTACCTCCCTGATTGGGGAATTGTCGGTAAACGGCTCAAAGCTGTTCTGCACAAACTGCCGCTTTAGCTCGTCGCAAAACCGCCGCAGATATTCCCCCGCTACCTTGTGATAATCCGCCACCATCGCATAACGGGAGATATTGCGGTTTTCCGCCCCCGAAATATAGTAAGGAAACAGGCAGACCAAAACGGACGCTGCCCCCTGCGGAATTCTCTGCTTTGCCCGACACTCCAGACAGGGAAGCACCTCCTCAAAGCGGCATATCCCAAAGGGAAGGGCAACATCTCCCCGCAAAATCCGCTTCGCCGTTTGTTTAACCTTTTGTGTATCTTCCATAATAACCCTCCGTTTTTTGCTGTCCATATTACTTTATCATATTCCCTGCTCTGCCGCAAGGTTTGGGCAAAATACATAAAGTTGCAAATTCCGCGCAAATGCAAGAAATTTCTATCTGTTTTTACCTTGTACTTTTCCGATTTTATGGTACAATAGGCGTAGGCTTTTTTAACCTCAAATCCAATACAGGGAGGATTTTTTGATTATGAACATCAGTATGTTCGATATTCTCGGACCTATCATGATTGGTCCGTCCAGTTCCCACACTGCCGGCGCGCAGCGTTTGGGCAAAGCGATGTACAATATGATTTCGGATAAACAGCTGACCGCTGTGCATTTTATGCTTCACGGTTCTTTTCACCTGACCCTGCGCGGACACGGAACCGACCGCGCGCTGGTAGGCGGCGTACTGGGAATGAATGCCTATGACCCGCAGCTGAAAAACTCGCTGGAAATCGCTAAGGAAAAAGGGATTGAAGTTTCCTTTGAAGGCGCAGATTTAGGCGATGTTCACCCGAACACCGTCCGCATCATCGCAAGAACCTCCGACGGGGCAATCTCTTCTTTGATGGGTTCCTCGGTAGGCGGCGGAAACATTGAGATTGTAGAAATTAACGGCACTTCCGCAAAATTCTCGGGAAGATATCCGGCTGCCATCATCAGTCATTTTGACCGTCTGGGCATCATCAGCCACATCACCTCTATCCTGGCAATCAACCAGATCAATATCGCCACCGTTTTAAATTCCCGCGACGCAACCGGCAAAAATGCCGTTACCATGATTGAAACCGAATCCCCTATCACCGAGTCGGTAAAACAGGAGCTGGAAAGTATGTCCGCTGTTAAAAATGTTGTCACAATGGACAAAATCAGTTAACTCCCGCCTGTGATGACCTGACCGAATCCATTTTGAAAGGAAAATTTTGTATGTACTTTTCTGCTCAGGAAATGCTTGCCCAGCTTGAGGGCACTGACAAGCGCATCTGCGACCTTGTCATCAATAATGAAGTTGAATTGTTTGCAGCCGACCGGGAACAGATTTTTTCCATGCTGGAAGAACGCTACCAGATTATGTACAATGCAGCGCACGATGCTTTGGAAAAAGAAATTCGCTCTTTGAGCGGACTGACCGGCGGCAGCGCAAAAAAAATGTGGGATTACTGCAAAAAAGGAACGATGATTTGCGACAACACCATCATCCGCGGCGCAGCATACGCGTTGTCATGTCTGGAAGTAAATGCTTCGATGGGGCTGATTGTAGCGGCTCCGACTGCGGGCGCCTGCGGTATTCTGCCGGGAACTCTGCTTGCGGTTGCCGAAAAATATGATGTTCCGCATCAGAAAGTTTTAGAAGCTCTGGCTACTGCTTCCGGTATCGGACAGCTTATCGTAAAAAAAGCAACGGTATCCGGCGCAGAGGGCGGCTGTCAGGCAGAGTGCGGAAGCGCTGCCGCGATGGCTGCTGCGGCAATCACCGAAATGCTTGGCGGAACGCCTTCCCAGGCATTTGATGCGGCAGCGATTGCCATGCAGAATATCATGGGTCTTGTCTGCGACCCGGTTGCGGGTCTGGTTGAGATGCCATGCGCAAAACGAAACGCTTCGGGCGTTGCAAACGCGATGATCAGCGCGGATCTTGCGTTAAGCGGTATTTTCAGCGAAATTCCGTTTGACGAAGTAGTGGAAGCGATGTATAAGGTCGGCAAGGCTCTGCCTGCCGCTCTGCGCGAAACTGCTTTGGGCGGCGTTGCTACCACTCCGACCGCTTTGGCAATGAAAGAAAAAATTTACGGCAACCAGGATTCCGCTTCCTGCACAGGCGACTGCGTTTCCTGCGGATGCTGCAACTAATCTCTTTTTGTTTTTTAAGTCTTGTTTTTTTAAGCCGACTGTTTTAAAACAGTCGGCTTTTTTCTGTTTTTGAGCCCAAAAACATCCGCTCAAAATCAATCATAATAAATCATAATAAATCATATTCAATCATATTCAATCATATCCGGTCATGGCAAATTGTCCGAATTTCCCACAACATTTCATAAAAAATTCATAAAAATTTAAAATTTTACTTGTATTTTCTAACAGAACCCTTTATAATAAAGTTAAGTAAAAATTACAAGGAGTGTCACCATGCAAAAAGAAGCGCATAGGTATTTTCCCCGTTTGGGTATGAGGGTCGGAAAAACATTGCTTTCCGTTTTTCTGGTCGCTTGCACCTACCACTATCTTTTCGGAGGAAGAAACGCCTGCTTTGCCTGTATCGGAGCGGTGTACGCAATGGGCAATCATTTTCACGAAGGATTTAAGTTTGGTTTTAACCGCTTTGTCGGAACCTTATTCGGCGGACTGATTGTCATTCCCTTTTACTGGCTTTATTATAACCAACCGTTCGGACTGCCACAGGAAATTTATCTGGTTTTGGGGCTGCTGTGTCTGCTGCATCTGCACATCTGGTCCGGGGCAACAACGGCAATTCAGCCGGGAGCCGTTATCTACTTTGTGGTTTTGTTTACACAGCCGGTTTCCGGTTATATTCCGTACACTGTCGCCCGCGTAATTGATACCGGCGTGGGCGCAGCTTTCAGCCTTGTTTTAAATCTTCTGCTGCCTTCCCGCTTGGACAAACGCCGGGGATTTGACCTGAAACACACCTTACAGCGTTGGAAAAAGAGTAACCTCCGACCGGAATCGGAGCGTTACCCTGTTCCTCCAACGGAAAATGACTCCCTTTAAAAGGAGTCATTTTTTTTGATTGCACTTTTTTCCAGCTCTTTTCTTGCGGCAAAACGCAGCTCGTCGGGATTGTGAATCTGATTGGTGTTTTGAATCAATGCTCCCTGCACATTTTCCGGCAAGGTAAGAAAATACTGTTTGGCTTTCTGATTTCCTGACAAAACATCGTTTAAATTTTTCATACAACACAGTCCTTTCTCGGTTTTTGTGGATTCCCTGTTAGTTTGCGTATTTTTTCTCGGTTTATCCAACCCGACTTTTTTGAAAACAGGGTAAAATCAAACTTTTGCTCACCATTTCCCTCCTGTTTTTCTATACTGTAATAAGCTCGTGATTTTTGAAGGAGGTTTTGTGATGTCTGAAAACGGACCGATTCGTTTTTTTCTCGGGTCAAACGCCCCTCAGGGTTTCGTTTCTCGATTCGACCAGTTGGACTGCGCAGAGGATTGGCACACTTTTATCATCAAAGGAGGTCCCGGCTGCGGAAAATCTTCCCTGATGCGCAGAATTTGCAGCTTATTTGAAAGCCGATGTCCTAAAATGGAACAGATTGTCTGTTCTTCCGACCCCGATTCTTTGGACGCAGTGATTCTTCCGGAATGGAAGGTTTCTGTTGCGGACGGAACCGCTCCCCATATTTTGGAGCCGAAGCTGCCCGCTGTCTGCGACAGTATTGTGAATCTGGGAGAATTTTTAAATCAGGAAAAGCTGTACCCGCACACCCGGCAGTTAAAACAACTTCAGCAACATACTACTAAAAACTATACGCAGGCAAGCGACTGCTTAAACGGTGCAAAAACTTTTTTAAACGAATCTTCACGGATTGCGCTTGCCTGCTGCGACACCGAAAAATTGGGCGCATATGCAAAACATTTTGCCTGTCGGCACTTTCCCGCCCAAAAAGGGGAAAGCAAACGGGGCAAAGAACAGATTCGGTTTCTCAGCTCGGTAAACGCGCAGGGAATCACCTCATTTTATCAGACGGTGAAGGTATTATGCCCGCATATCTGTTTTTTCTGCGACCGATATTCTGCGGCAGCTCCCCTGTTTTTGTCTGCACTGAGAAGTTACGCTTTGGAAAACGGCTACTCGGTCATCAGTTGTTACTGCCCGATTTTTCCGCACAGCAAAATAGATCATCTGCTGATTCCTCAAATCGGGCTTGCTGTCCTGACCGATAATCCGTTCCACAATCTTTCCGACCTGATGCCGGAGCGGCGGATTCACGCAAAACGATTTTTGGAAACCGACCGACTGCGCCGATACAAAAAACGCCTTGCCTTTCAACAAAAAGCTGCCATGCAGCTGATTGACCAGGCGGTTCAAATTCTTGCCGAAAACAAACAGCTGCACGATAAAACCGAGCAGATTTACTTACAAGCGATGGATTTTTCCAAAATGGACGATGTGACGGAACGCCTGGTTTTTCAGATTACAGAGCGAAGCCGTTTTTAAGCGTTTCATTTTTTAACTGCGAACATATCACGCCATACCCGGGGTATGGCGTGTTTTTTTATGAAAATATTATAAACGAAGAAAAATAATCTCTTGACTTGCTTTGCCTTATGTAATATAATGTACTTGTACAATCAGTACACTATATTACATGAGGCGGTTTTATCGTGGATATCATTATCAGAAGCAACACCAGTAAACCCATTTATGAGCAGATTACCTCACAAATCAAAGCGATGGTCATCAGCGGGGAGTTAAAAAACGGGGATTCTATCCCCTCTATGCGGGCGCTGGCAAAGTCGCTGCACATCAGCGTCATCACTGTACAGCGAGCATATGAGGACCTTCAGCGAGACGGATTTATCGAAACTGCTGTGGGAAAGGGCAGCTTTATCTGTGCCCAAAACAAAGATTTCTATCAGGAAGAACAACAACGGCGCGCCGAAGAACATCTCATGGCTGCTGCCGAAATCGGGCGTTCCTGCAACCTTTCTTTAGAAAAATTAGGTGAACTCTTAGCGTTGTTTTATAACGGGGAGGAAAATATATGAGCTCTATTTTAGAAGTAAAAAATATTTGCAAACAATTTGGAACGGACGGATTTTTTCTGGATCATCTCTCCTTTTCTGTTCCGTATGGCTGCATTATGGGATTAGTGGGAGAAAACGGAGCGGGAAAAAGTACCGCCATCGGCTGCATCTTAAATACATTATTTCCCGATTCGGGAGAAATACTGCTGTTCGGTCAACCAATTCCCAATAAAGATATCCGAGAAAAAATCGGTGTCGTTTACGATTCGGATAATTTTCCCGAATATCTGACAGCCAATCGGCTTGAACGCATCTTGCAAGGGATATATTCTCATTGGGACAGCGAAAAATATCGCAGCTTTTTAAAGATGTTTGAGCTTAAACCCAATCAAAAAATCGGAACTTACTCCAAAGGAATGACGATGAAGCTCGCCCTTGCAGCCGCTTTATCTCATCATGCACAGCTGCTGATTTTAGATGAAGCAACCTCCGGTTTAGACCCAATGGTTCGGGACGATTTTCTGAATTTGCTTTTGGATTTTGTTCAGGACGAATCCTGCTCGGTTCTGCTTTCTTCTCATATCACCGGCGATTTGGAAAAGATTGCGGATTATATCGCCTTTCTTCACCGCGGAAGATTGATTTTCAGCGATTCCAAGGACAACCTTTTATATCGACACGGAATTCTTCGATGCAAGCACACTCAACTTGAACAGATTAACCCAAAGGATATTCTTGCTTACCAAAAACTGGATTATCAAACCAATGTGCTTGTTTCCGACGAATCTGCTCGAAACTATCCCGAATTTCCGTTTGACCGAACCTCATTGGACGAAATCACCCTGATTTTAATGAAAGGAGTTCTCCCAAATGAACGGTTTAATTAAAAATCATTTTTACGCTGTACTGAGCAATATGAAGCTGTTTTCTGTCTTTTTGTCTGCGGTTGTTCTGTTTACGCTAATCTCCGGCAACGAACTTTTTGTCAACCTGATCGGATATTTGCTCACCGTTTCGATCACTTTTCTTTCCCTGTTTTCCTATGGGCGGGAAAATAAAGGAAAATGGAAAAAATATCTGATTGCCTCTCCGATTTCCCGCAGCGATACGGTAAAAAGTCATTACCTGTGCGCTCTGCTTTGGACACTGCTCTCTGCCGCAGCAACAATACTCTTTTTGTTTTCCGTTGTTCTGATTCACTCCAACCGCTATTTCTATTACGGCTTGCGGGATATCTTTACTTTGCTTGCCGTCTCCGTCTGCATTTCCCTGCTCATCTGCGCATTTTTTTACCCGATTGTCCATTTTTCCGGGGAAAGCCGCTGGGAGGTTTCTCTGTTTCTCAGCCTGCTTCTCGCTGTAGGGTGCAGCTTTGGCATTATTTCCCTGTTAAATTTTCTGTTTGCGGATTTTCCCCAAAGCAACCGTATTTTTTATCTTCAGCTTTTCCTGTTTACCCTCAGTTCTGTTTGCCTGTTTCTTCTTTCCTTCTTCCTCTGCCTTCGTCTTTGCCGACGGGAAGAATACTGATGTAAAAATTTCACCGAACTTTCCTTGATTTCCGACAAAATATCTTCTATACTTAGTTTGAAAATCAAAAATACCATGCCGAATATTCTGTCCTCCCCAACAGCGGATTTGTTGTGCAGTACAGTCCGTTTTACGGCGTTACCGCAGACGGAACCGGCAGTGAAGAATTCGGAACAACTCCCGATATTCTTTCTTCCCCTGACGAGTTGCCTTTGGATACCTGTCTGAAAGAAATTAAAAAGTCAGAGCAAAAAAACAATTAAAAAGTCTCTTACAGAAAAAAAGATTCCCGAAAATCGGGAATCTTTTTTCACTTTAAAAGCGGAAAATCAATCGTTCATAATCATGCGGTACATATCCAGATACTCCTGCGCGGATTTTTTCCAGCTGAAGTCGCTGTTCATTGCGCCTTGCATTGCTTCTTTCCAAAGCGGTTTATTGCCGTACAGACCTTCTGCGCGTTGGATTGCACCGAGCATATCGTGAGCGTTGTAGGTCTTAAAGGTAAAGCCGTTGCCCTGTCCGTCCTCCTGACCGACATCATGGATGCTGTCTTTAAGTCCGCCTGTTTCACGAACGATAGGCAGTGTACCGTATCTTGCCGCCACCATCTGAGCAAGCCCGCACGGTTCGCTCTTGGAAGGCATTAAGAAAGCATCCGCGCCGGCATAGATTTTTTTGGAAAGACTTGGAATAAATCCAATCTTGACCGCTACTCTGCCCGGATACCGCGCCTGCATCTCTCGGAAGAAGTTTTCATAATTGGCGTCTCCCGAACCTAAGATAACAACCGAAAGATTATCCCGCATCATATCGTCAAAGATATACTGCACCAAATCCAAACCCTTATGGGAAACAAAACGGGTTACCATACCCAGCAACATTCTGTCCTCTGCCGGTTCCAACCCCATCTCCTTCATCAATTCGAGCTTGTTAATCTGTTTGCCTGCCGGCTTTTCTTTGCTGTAATTTTTATAAATATCCTCGTCGGTCTTAGGGTCGTTTGCCGTTGTATCAATACCGTTTAAGATACCCACAACGCGGTCCCCTTTTGTATTGAGGATAGGGTCTAAACCGTGGGAATACCACGGGTCATGGATTTCCATCGCGTAGCTGGGGCTTACGGTGTTGACAATATTGACCTGCATAATGGCAGCCTTCATCATATTTAAGCAGCCGTTATACTCCAAAACGGGATTTTGATATTCCGGGATTCCCAAAACATCCCACGCAATTTCCATTCCGTACTGTCCCTGATACTGAATGTTATGAATGGTAAATACCGTTTTGATGTCGCGGTATTTTGGGATATTGCGGTAGAAGGTGTTCAGATAAAGCGGAGCCAGCGCGGTGTGCCAATCGTTGGTATGTACAATATCCGGCGCAAAGTCGATGTAGTTAATCATCTCCATTGCCGCTTTGGAGAAAAAGGCAAACCGCTCGGCATCATCATAATAGCCGTACAGATTATCCCGCTTAAAATAGTACTCGTTGTCCAAAAAGTAATACACAACCCCGCGATATACCGTTTTAAAAACGCCGCAGTACTGGTTGCGCCATGCTAACGGAACATTAAAATTGCGGACGAACTCCATTCTCTCTCGAAACTGCTGAGGGATATTTTTATACAGAGGCAGAACAACCCGACATTCATTTCCCGAATCGCACAAAGCCTTCGGCAAAGAGCCCGCTACATCCGCCAATCCTCCCGAGGCGATAAATGGTCTTGCTTCACTTGCAACAAATAAAATTTTCATCAATTACACCCTCCCTATTTCGAGTGATTTTTTGTAAACGGGTTTTATACAATCGTTCCCTTTTCTACAAAGAACGGGTATTCCTTGCAGCCAATCAGCGTTTTTGCATCGCGAATCATAACATTTTTATCGGTAACAACACCGTCCAGATGGCTGTTTTCTCCGACCCATGTTCCCTGCATCAGAACGGAATTTTTTACCACCGCTCCTCTGCCAACCTTTACGCCGCGGAAAATAATGGAGTTCTCCACCTTGCCTTCGATAATGCAGCCGTCTGCAATCATTGAATTGGTCGCCGATGCGCCGATTCCGTAGCGAACCGGAACCTCATCGCGAACTTTGGTATAAACCGGACGGTTTTTGGGGAACAGTTCCTGTCTTACCTGCGGGTCAAGCAATTCCATCGAGCAATTATAGTAGGAACGCAGCGATTTTAAATCTGCAACATAGCCGGAAAACTCATATCCGTAAATTTTAAGGCGTGTGTTTCCCTTTTGCAAAACGCCGTTGGTAAAACTGTAAAAGTTTGCGCTGGCAGCGTCGCTGATAATGCGTTCCAACAGTTTTTTACTGATAACTGCCATGTTCAGCCAAACCGCGCCTTCTTCCGACTCCGGATTGACATATGCGCCGGTTACGCGCCCCTCCGGGTCCATTTCCAGCGTAGTAATATCGTCATGGTTAGAGTGTACAATCGGTTCGCGTTTATAAACCACAGTAACGTCTGCGCCGCGCTCCTTATGAAAACGAATAACATCGCTGTAATCAATCGAGGTAATATTGTCGCAGTCGGTCATTAAAACCAACTCGGCTTTGGAGGAACGAATATAGGAAAGCGCGTTGCCCAACGCTTCCAACCTGCCGCGGTAATAAACCGCTTCATGTGTTCCGAACGGCGGAAGAAGGGTGAGTCCCCCCACCTTGCGGGCAAGGTCCCATTCCTTTCCGTTTCCGAGATGATCCATCAGTGACTGGAAGTTACTTTTTGCAATCACACCGACGTCCTGAATCCCCGAATTGATCAGGTTAGAAAGAACAAAGTCAATCAAACGGTATCTGCCGCCAAACGGAACAGATGCCATCGTGCGGTGTTCGGTAATTTTATCTAATCTTGTATCATGCATATTGGAAAAAACAATGCCCAGTGTTTTACTCATTCTCTTCGCCCCCCGGTATATCCTGTTCAATCATAGCCTTCGGCGGAACATGAACTCCCTTGCCGATGTGAATTCCTTTTGCGATGACCGAAACGCCCCAGTTTTCCTTGTCCTCAAAATTTTCCGGACGGCAGCCTACCACTGCATCCCGATCAATAACTGCGTTTTCTGCAACGATGGAATATTCCACCACTGCGCCCGAACGGACGATTGAGCCGGGCATGACAATGCTGTCATGAACTACTGCGCCCTGTTCTACCACTGCGCCGGGGAACAGCACCGAGAAATCCACATCGCCCTCTACGATACAGCCCTCGCTGACCATCGAATTTTGAATCTTCGCGGTTGCGGAAACATACTGCGGAGGCATAACCGGGTTTCTTGCGTAAATTTTCCAGTTGTCATCATACAAATCCAACGGAACATTTGGGTTTAACAGGTCCATATTCGCTTCCCAAAGAGAATCAATGGTTCCGACATCTTTCCAGTATCCCTGGAACGCATAGGCGTACATTCTTTCTCCGCTATTGAGCATAGCGGGAATGACATTCTTGCCGAAATCGTTTTCCGAATCCGGGTCTGCTTCATCCGCTTCCAGATAACTTCTGAGCTTCTTCCATGAGAAGATATAGATTCCCATCGAAGCAAGGTTGCTTTTCGGCTGTTTTGGTTTTTCGGCAAATTCATAGATTTTATTTTCTTCATCGCAAGCCATAATGCCGAACCTTGAAGCCTCTTCCCACGGTACTTCCATAACGGCTATCGTGCAATCTGCCTGTTTTTGTTTGTGGAAATCCAGCATCTTGGAGTAATCCATTTTATAGATGTGGTCACCGGAAAGAATAACGACATATTCCGGATCATAGCGGTTGATAAAATTGATGTTCTGATAGATTGCGTTCGCCGTTCCGGTATACCAGTCGGAATTGGAACTTTTCTGGTACGGAGGCAGAGTGTACACACCGCCGTTAATCCGGTCTAAATCCCAAGGCTGACCTTTTCCGAGATATTCGTTGAGTACCAACGGCTGATATTGGGTAAGTACACCCACCGTATCAATGCCGGAATTGACACAGTTGGACAGCGGGAAATCAATAATGCGATATTTTCCCCCAAACGGGACTGCCGGCTTTGCAATATCTCTGGTCAAGGCATACAAACGGCTGCCCTGTCCGCCTGCCAGAAGCATTGCAATCCATTCTTTTTTAACAATCATGCGAATCCTCCTCTTACTTTAAGCCAAATCACTCTGCTTTTCACAGATTCTTGTTCTATCTTTATGCCTGCGGCTGCGCTTTCTTGCGGGTGCGTTTCGGTTTTTCCGCCGCTTCCTCCTCGGAAGGTTTGTTTTCCTCTGCGGCAGCCGCTGCCTTTTTTCGAGTACGCTTTGGTTTTTCTGCCAATGTTTCGGCTGTGGATTTTTTCTCGTTTTCTAACGGTTTTTCCACTGTCTTTTTACGGGTACGCTTCGGTTTTTCCGCCGCTTCGGCAACGGTTTCGTCAGCTTTCTTATCTGCTTGCAAAGATTCCGATGCTTTTTTTCGGGTACGCTTCGGTTTTTCCGGCATCGGCTGAGCCGCTTCCAAATCAATCACCGTATCCTCTTCGGATTCCGGCTGAATTTTAGACGGTTTTAAGTACATCACCGACATCGGCGGAATATTGACCGCAATCGAATTTGCCTTGCCGTGCATCGGAATTTTTTCGGAAAGAATCACTTCTTTTTCTTTGATTCCCTGACCGCCGTAACGAACATCGTCCGAATTTAACGCAATCTCATAATTCTTTTCTTCCGGAATACCAAAACGATAGTTGTCGCGCTCTACCGGAGCAAAGTTGCAGATAGCAATCACGTCTTCACCGTCATCGTTTGTTCTGCGGAACACGATAATATTTTGGGTATTGTCATCATGAACCAACCACTGGAAACCGTCCCAACTGTCATCAATTTCCCACATCGGGGAATTTTCCGCATAAAAACGGTTTAAATCGCGGACAAACGCCTGCAATTTTCGGTGGCTTTCATAAGAAAGCAGCTGCCAATCCAACTCTTTTTCAAAGTTCCATTCGATAAACTGTCCAAACTCCTGTCCCATAAACAGCAGCTTTTTGCCCGGGTGCGCCATCATATAGCCAAACATGGTGCGCATTCCGGCAAATTTCTGGCTGTATTCTCCCGGCATCTTGTTGATTAAGGAGCATTTTCCGTGTACTACCTCATCGTGGGAGAGCGGCAGCACATAGTTTTCGGAAAAGGCGTACATCATGCTGAAGGTGAGCTTATCATGGTTATAGGCGCGGTAGATAGGGTCTAAGGAAATATAACTGAGCAAATCGTTCATCCAGCCCATATTCCATTTAAAATTAAATCCTAAACCTCCCGCATACGGCGGTTTGGTAACCAACGGCCAAGCCGAGGATTCCTCCGCGATCATCAGCACATCGGAATGTTCTCCCAAAACGGCTGCATTTAACTTTTTCAAAAATTCGACCGCTTCCAGATTCTCGTTTCCTCCGTGCGCATTCGGCGTCCATTCCCAAGACTCTCTGCCGTAATCCAGATAGAGCATCGAAGCTACCGCATCCACGCGCAAGCCGTCGATGTGGAATTTTTCTACCCAGAACATCGCGCTGGAAATTAAAAAGCTCTGCACCTCGGGGCGACCGAAATCAAAAATACGGGTTCCCCAATGTGGGTGTTCCCGTTTTTGCGGGTCCTGATATTCATAGCACTGTGTGCCGTCAAATTCGTACAATCCTTGCTCGTCCTTCGGAAAATGCGCCGGAACCCAGTCCATGATAACGCCGATATTGCTGTCATGGCAGCGGTCTATCAGATACATAAAGTCCTTCGGTGTGCCGTAGCGGGATGTTGCCGCAAAATATCCGGTAACCTGATACCCCCAAGACGGGTCATACGGATACTCGGTAACGGGCATCAGCTCGATGTGGGTATAACCCATCTCCTTTACATAGGGAACAATCTCATCGGCAAATTTGCGGTAATCAAAAAAGTGCCCGTCCTCATACTGCCGCCAGGAACCGATGTTCACCTCGTAGATGTTAATCGGCTCGCTGATGTGATTTTGCAGTTGGCGTTTATCCATCCACGCGCGGTCTTTCCAGGCATATTTTCCCAAATCATAGAAACGGGACGCGGATTCCGGGCGGGTTTGCATATGAAAAGCATACGGGTCGCTTTTCAAAATCAAATCGCCCTGCGGTGTTTCGATGCTGTATTTATATAAATCATACTGTTTGATTGCCGGAACAAAAGCTTCCCAGATTCCGTTTTCACTGATTTTTTCCATGGGGTGCGCCTGACGCTCCCAACTGTTAAAATCACCGACCACCGAAACGCTCAGCGCGTGCGGTGCCCATACGCGGAATATCGCGCCCGAAACGCCCTTTCGCTTTGCCGGATGAGAGCCTAAAAATTCATACGCTTTGTAATTGGTTCCCTGATGAAACAGATAAATCGGTACTTCGTCTTTTTTACTTGCTTTATACATACTTTCAAACCCCCTCGCTTTAGGTTTATCATAACAGAAAATCTGCTTTTTTTCAAGTGTTTATTGTATAAAACTATTAAATAATTGTTTTACCTATCAAAAACTTTGTTGTATATTAACAAAATCTTGTTTTTTCGGTCGGGTATGTAAATTTTTTTTAACATTCTAATCATTTTAGGAGGATTTTTTTATACAAACATACAAAAAAAACAGAAATTTGCCTTAATTTAACCTGTATTTTTTTACATGAAAGAATCATATCATAAATTCCCGCTTCTCTTACTCGAAACACGCTGTCCTTTTCATAAGCTTTTTGTCCGAACACGCAAAAAAAGACCGAAGCCAAAAAGCTTCGGTCTTTGATAGGTAAAAATTACTGAGCGTCAACAGCGGACATATGTTTAATCAGTTCGAGCACTTTATTGGAGTAACCCCACTCGTTATCGTACCAGGAAACGAGTTTTACAAAGGTATCGTTGAGCATGATGCCTGCTTTTGCGTCAAAGATAGAGGTTCTTGGGTCGCCCAGGAAGTCGGAAGATACAACCATATCTTCGGTGTAACCCAGAATACCCTTCATAGAAGTTTCGGAAGCCTCTTTTACCTTTGCGCAGATTTCTTCATAAGTGGTTGGTTTTGCCAGTTTTACAGTCAGGTCAACAACAGATACGTCCAGAGTAGGAACGCGGAAAGACATACCGGTCAGTTTGCCCTTTACTTCCGGAATAACCAGAGCGCAAGCCTTTGCAGCGCCGGTAGAGGAAGGAATAATATTGCCTGCCGCTGCGCGTCCGCCTCTCCAGTCTTTGTTGGAAGGACCGTCTACGGTCTTCTGAGTAGCGGTGGTAGCATGAACGGTGCTCATCAAGCCTTCTACAACGCCGAAGTTATCGTTGATAACCTTTACCAGCGGAGCCAGACAGTTGGTGGTGCAGGAAGCATTGGAAACAACGGTCATATCTTTTGTATATTTTTCATGGTTTACGCCAACAACAAAGGTTGGGGTTTCTTTATCTTTTGCCGGAGCGGAGATAACAACCTTTTTTGCGCCTGCTTTAATGTGAGCGGATGCTTTTTCGGTTGTGGTGAATACGCCGGTGGACTCTACAACATATTCTGCGCCGCAGTCTGCCCACGGAATTTCGCTTGGGTCTTTGCAGTCATATACGTTGATAGCATGGCCGTTTACAACGAACTTGCCGTCCTTTACTTCCAGAGTACCTTTAAACTGGCCGTGCATCGAATCATACTTGGTCATGTAAACCATGTAATCCAGACCGATAAACGGGTCGTTAATTCCTACCACTTCAAATACTTCCGGCTGCTCCATTGCTGCGCGGAAAACCAGTCTGCCGATACGACCGAAACCATTGATACCAATTTTAATTGCCATGAGAATCAACCTCCTAAAATATTGTGTATCTATATATTAACCTATTTTTCGGAAATATACAATCCCTTTGTTATATTTTTAACTAAGTTTATGATTTTCACTGTAATTCACCGGGAATATCTTGTGATTTTGTACAAAAAATTTTAATTCTCTTGCGTTAGCAAACGGATTTTGCCGCGATTTTATTGCTTTTCTCCTCCATTTTTGCAATTTTAGCAGCCGCAAACTTTCCCAAAATCGAGAATATTTTTCCGAAATCCCACAAAAAAAATATAAAAAATTTCGTTTTTTTCCCGTTTCTTCCCGAATTGATTTGCTTTTTTATCTATTATTCGTTATACTATGAATATTGAGTGTCGTTTTGTGTCTTTTTTTGTCGAAAAAATACAAACAGTAATTTGTTCTGTTTTTATAACATGATACGGCGACCAGGAAAAGAGGTTTGTCATGCAACAGGATTTTCAATCGTTAAAAGAAGAATATTTTCAGCCGCTGATGGAAGCTTCCGATTCTCTCCCGCTTCCGATTGCGTTTACCGATGACGAGCTGCGCCAAACTTGGGAAAACAGCTATTTAAAAAAATATTATCCTTTTTTGCAGGGGAGAAATACCCTGCTTTCCCTGCTGCACGGATATGACATTGATGCCCTGATTGCCTCTATGAAAGGGCAGGACAGCTGTTTTTCGATTCCCTCCCGCCTGCCGATGGCAGAAACGGTAATCACCCTGTCTCCGCTGTATGATTCGGAGAATGTTTTTATCGGAACAACCGCCCATTTTTCTGTCAGCACTTTAGAGCTGTTCCCCTGCGACTCCAACCGCGCGCAGGAAATGCTGAAAAATTTTAACACCACACTGCGCGACCCTCTCAATTCTATCTTTTCGGGACTGTCTGCGATGGCGCGCCGCTTGGAAATTGACGATGTTGCCGCCTGCGAGCCGCTGGTGCAGCAGATGAATCACAGCTGTTACCATCTTCTGAAATCCTGCAACAGCCTTTCGGAATACACCGCTTACGCCAACGGTCTTGCCGTTTTAAACTTAAAGCTAATCTCGCTTAGACCCTATCTGTCGGATTTGTTTCGGCATATGCAGATGGTCACGCGAAAAGCGGGAATCCGCCTTTGCTACACACTGCCCGAAGAAGAAATTGATCTGAATCTGGATACCGACAAGCTGATGATTGTGCTGAGCAGCCTAATTTCAAACAGCATGGCTTTTTTTGATGAAAGCTGCGAAAATAAAACCATTCAGATTGCGGTGACTGCAAGCAAGCGCTCGATTCGCTTTGTGGTTTCGGACAACGGAGTCGGGATTCCCTCCGAGATGCTGCCGTATATTTTTGAACCGTACTTTACCAGCGACCGCCATGACCTGAACTTTTCCCACCTTGGACTGGGGCTTACCCTGTGTCAGATGATTGTGCGTCACCACGGCGGGGAAATTTCAGCGGTATCCGGCGATACGGGAACAACCGTTACCTTCACCCTTTCCCGCGATTTAAAGGGCAACCGGGACGGAGAATTAACCTTTTGTGATAACCCCATCGACTATATCTCCAACTCCTACTCTCCGATGTATATCTATCTGTCCGATGTGTGCGACTGGATTGCCATTTAACGGTTTTATTTTCCTATGTAAGATACAAAAAAGCTCCCGAAATTCGGGAGCTTTTCTTTTTTCTGTTTACAAAAGCAGAAATTTTTTCTTTGATTATCTGCAGCCGTGGTCTCTGTCGGTAGAACCATGCAGAGAAGAACCGTTGTTTCTGTCGGTAGAGCTGTGCAGGGAAGAACCGTTGTTTCTGTCAGTGGAACCGTTCAGAGTAGAACCGTTGTTTCTGTCGGTAGAACCGTTCAGGGTAGAACCGTTTACTCTGTCAACAGCGCCGCTCAGAGTGGAACCGTTGTTTCTGTCGGTGGAACCGTTCAGGGTAGAACCATTGTTTCTGTCGGTGGAACCGTTCAGAGTAGAACCGTTGTTTCTGTCGGTGGAACCGTTCAGAGTAGAACCGTTGTTTCTGTCGGTAGAACCGTTCAGAGTAGAACCGTTGTTTCTGTCGGTAGAACCGTTCAGGGTGGAACCGTTGTTTCTGTCGGTAGAACCGTTCAGGGTAGAACCATTCAGTCTGTCAACAGCACCGCTCAGAGTGGAACCGTTGTTTCTGTCGGTAGAACCGTTTAGAGTAGAACCGTTGTTTCTGTCGGTAGAACCGTTCAGGGTAGAACCGTTGTTTCTGTCAGTAGAGCTGTGCAGAGAAGAGCCGTGATCTCTGTCGGTAGAACCGTTTAAACAAGCAGCGTTAACAGCTACCGAAGAGCCGACTGTCAGCATTGCAGCTACTGCCAGGGTCATTACTTTTTTGTTCATAATAAGTATCGCTCCTTTTTACTTGAGGGGGTTAACCGATCCCTCAATCTGGTAAAAATGGAGATATTTTTGCAATTCTCCATTATATACGGTTTTATTTTAGCATATACCCCCGCTAAAATCAACTAATTTTACAACTTACAAAGTCATTTTTCACCGGTTTTCCGCATATTTTTTCACAAAATCAATCTGCAATGAGATAATCGCCCGGCTGTTTTGTTTTTATCACAAATCCGCCAATCTTTTCTCCGTCTTTTCCAATCGTATATCCCTGCCGATATTCCGACTGAATTTCCTCATACAAGCCGTCCTCGGTCCGCTCATACACTGTCTGCTCCGGCTGCGCCTGCAAGAATAAAAGTCCGCTGCGCGCAAAACTTTCTCCGTTTGTATCAAAGCAGTAGAATGCGCCCGCTTCTTTTCCTGTTTGTTCCAAAAGCTGTTCTGCCTCTTCCGACCGATAAGAAGTATCTAACGCAAGATAAATCGTTTCCCCTTTTTGCATCGGAACGGTAAAAAATGCGTTGTCCTCAAAATCAAACACCGCCGCTGCCTGTCCGTTTGCAGAGAAGGAATCGGCAGATACCGCTGTTCCCGCAGCGCACATCAGAACAGCAACCGCTGCTGCAATCCATTTTTTCATTCTGTATCACCCCTTTGTCTGCTTATTGTTTGAGAAAATGATAATTTCATCTTCATTATATACCCCCTGTTTTTAAATTGCAACCGTCGCCCCGCCATTTTTTAATTGCAGCGAACTGCCCAAAGAATCAGCAGTAACCTTTGGCAGTTTTTTTGAACATAATGTCAGATTTGTAAAACCTTTTTTAGCAGTATTGCAAAAAAAACTTTGCCGTGCTACAATAAAGTCAGAACGAGAAAGGGTGATTAACCATGAAAATTGAAACACAATGCCTTCACGAGGGCTATACTCCGCAAAACGGCGAACCGTTAAATCTGCCAATCTATCAAAGCACCACCTACCGATACGAGTCCACCGCGCAGGTCGCTCAACTGTTTGACCTCACCGCAGACGGACATATGTATTCCCGAATCTCCAACCCCACAGTAGCGGCGGTAGAACAGAAAATTGCCGCTTTAGAGGGCGGTATCGGCGCATTATGCACCACCTCCGGTCAGGCTGCAACCCTGATTGCCGTAATGAATATTCTTTCCGCAGGGGATCACATTCTGTGCGCTTCCACCATTTACGGCGGAACTATCAACCTGCTTTCCGTTACATTAAAACGATTCGGAATCGAAGTTTCCTTCGTAGATGCGGACGATTCGGAAGAAAATTTAAAGCAGCAGCTTCGCCCCAACACCAAGGCTGTGTTTGCCGAAACGATTGCAAACCCCGCGATTGCCGTTTTGGATATTGAAAAGATGGCGCGGGTCGCTCATTCTCATCAAATCCCGCTGATTGTGGACAACACCTTTGCCACTCCCGTATTATGCCGACCGATTTCCTTTGGGGCAGACATTGTTATCCACTCCACCACCAAATATATGGACGGTCATGCAACGCAGGTTGGCGGCGTGATTGTGGACAGCGGCAACTTTGACTGGACCTGCGGCAAATTCCCGGAATTTACCCAGCCGGACCAGTCTTACCATGGCGTTGTATATACCCGTGATTTCGGCAATGCCGCTTACATCACCAAAGCCCGCGTCCAGTTGATGCGCGACTTCGGATGCTATCCGTCGGCACAGGCAGCTTTCCTGTTAAATCATGGTTTGGAAACGCTTCCTCTTCGGATGGAGCGCCACTGTGAAAATGCGCAGAAAGTCGCTGAATTCCTTGCCGGCTGCGACAAGGTGGAGTCGGTAAACTACCCCGCCCTTCCAAACAATCCTTATCACGATCTTGCACAGAAATATCTGCCCAAGGGATGCAGCGGCGTAATCGCCTTTTCTGTAAAAGGCGGTCGCGAGGCGGCTGTGCGCCTGATTGACAACTTAAAGCTCGCTTCTTTGGTTGTTCATGTCGCAGATGTACGCACACTGGTACTGCACCCGGCAAGCTCCACCCACAGACAGCTTACCGACGAACAGCTTTTGGCTGCCGGTATCCACCCCGGTATGATTCGCCTTTCTGTGGGAATTGAAAATGTCGATGACATCATTGAGGATCTGTCACAGGCTTTTGAGCGTGTGTAACCGGATTCTTGAGATGCTCAAATAAAAACCAAAATGTACGGAGGTAATTGCTATGAAAAAACTACTGACACTTGCTCTGGCAGCTTCCATGCTGCTTGCGTTGAGCATCAACTCTTTTGCATTGGGAAATTATGTTCTGGCTACCGATGAGCTGGGCACTGCCGAGGAAGAACCGATTCCCGAAGAGGACACCGAATTGGAACCTGTTCCCGACACCGAGGTTACTCCCGAACCGGACACTGAACAGCCAACCCCTGTTGACAAGGTAAACCCGGACACCGGCGCAGACAGCTTTGTCAGCGTTGCGGCAGCTACGGCAGCCCTTTCCGGTATCGGACTGGTTTGTCTGAAGAAAAAGAGATAACACTCCCGCAATCCGTCCCCTTTTCGGGGACGGATTTTTTATTTTCTTTTCTTTTTTTCGCCCTTTTAATTTACAAAAATTTTAAAATTCGGCACAAAAAAGGTCGGAAACCGTTTGATTTCCGACCCTGAATGTTATCTGTTAAGCGTCGCTTCGGGAAAAGCTGTTTTTCATCAAGCAGCTGGAAGTGTACAAAACACGGTCCAACAGCTCCTGCGTCTTTTGTTCTACCCAATCAGAAATTTCCTGATTTGCTTTTTGGAAAAATTCAGCCTTGTTTTCCGGCTGTGTTTCCAAAAATTCGCGGTCAAAACGATTGATCATCTCATGCGCCTTCGCGCTGACTGCATTTTGATACTGTTCAATATGGGAGGCATTTTCACTGAAATGTGCGTCTGCCAACGCAGCGATGATTCGGTTAACCCAATAGAAATTTTCTGTGGTCGGCTTTGTGTGGATTTCTCCCAGATAAGCCGGTGTTTCCTCTATCCGTGTATAGAACGGAACCATTGCGTTAAATACATTGCTGCCCAAAGCAATCCACTGAATTGCTTTTAAATCGTCCGGCATATACGGTCTAATCTGTACTAAACCAAGCACATTGTTGCGGTTGATACCGATTGGGCGGAACATTCCTGCCTGATTTCCCGTTGTGTGTTTTGCATAAACATCATAAGGCGTTCCCTGATAGTGGTTGGAAAGAACCCATTTTACTTCTTCCAGTGTAATCTTTTTCTCGGGAACCATCGCCCACGGCAGATTGTCGCTTGCCGGTGTGTATTCTGCTGCCTCTCCGTCCCAAACAATGCTCGGATTAAAGTAGCGCAGCATCGCCCATGCGCGCGGAGTGTTGTAGGTGTGGTCCGAATCATCATGAGAACCAAATGCGTCCCGTGGGTTAAACGGCTCGGACAAATCCATGCGGCGGTCAAGGTGATGTTCTTTCACAAACTGTCTGAGATTCGGAGAACAAAGATGTTCTTTCTGCGCGCCGTATGCGTCCTCAAAATCAAAGGAGTCGATTCCCAGCTGGTTTGGCATTACAACATAGCTGTTGTCCGGCACTTTCTTTGCAATCCATTGATGACCGCCAATCGTTTCCAGCCACCAAATTTCGTCCTCGTCCTGAAAAGCGATTCCGTTCATTTCATATGTTCCGTAGGTTTCCAGCAACATTCCCAAGCGCTTTACTCCGTCCCGAGCCGAGGAAATGTACGGCAGCGTAATCGTTACCATATCTTCTTCCCCGATTCCGCCGGCAATCTCCGGTTTTCCGTTTTCTGCTTTTTGATAAACAACCAGCGGGTCTGCCCCCGCTACGATAGCGTTGGTTGTCAGCGTTTCGGTTGCCGTCATCGACACATTCTTTTCATTTACCCCATATGCGCCCCAGATTCCTTCCGCATTGTCCGAGCTTGGCATATAGGTGTATCTCATCGGATTCTCGGGAAGCGAAATCTCTGCATGGGAAAGAACCGAGCGGTAAACTTTCGGCTGCTCCTGCGGATTCATTACAGCGAACCGTTTTGCCACAAACGAACCTGAACCCGAATCTTCATTTCTTGCCACAATGGTAGAACCATCATAACTTGCGCCTTTTCCGACCAGTATTGTTGTGCAAGCCATTCTAAATCTCTTCTTTCTTATATTTTATTCTGCATCTCTTTGATAATATTTGATTAAAGCCTGTGTTCCGTCATTTTCCAAGCCCATTTCAGCCATCTTCTCATATAAACCCAGCACTGTGTTTAGCATTTCAAGCTCTACCCCTGCTTTCCGGCTTTCATCGCGGACAATTTTCATATCCTTGATAAAATGCTTGATAAAAAATCCCGGAGCAAAATCTCCCGCCAATGCGCGTGGAGCCATGTTGCTCAGCTGCCAGCTTCCCGCTGCGCCCGCGCCGATTGCCTCAAGTACACGCTGAGGGTCAAGCCCCGCCTTTTGCGCATAAGTAAGAGCCTCGGTGTAAGCCGCCGTTGCGCCTGCTACCGCAATCTGATTTGCCGCTTTGGTGTGTTGACCGCTGCCTGCCGCGCCCATGTACACAATATTTTTTCCCATACATTCCAGTAACGGCATTGCCTCTTTTAAATCGCTTTCGTCCCCGCCGACCATAATGGATAGCGTCGCGTTGCGCGCCCCGCTGTCACCGCCGGACACCGGCGCGTCCATCACGCGAATCCCCTTCTTTTTTCCTTCTTCATACAGTTCCTTTGCCAAGGAGGGAGAAGAGGTTGTCATGTCAATCGCAAGCGTACCCGGACGCGCGCTGTCAAAAATTCCTCCCTCGTCACAGAAAACTTCCCTCACATCGGTAGGATAACCGACCATAACAAAGATAACGTCCGCATTCTGTACCGCTTCGCGAACGGTGCGGCAAGGATGAATCCCAAATTGCTGCTCCAGTTCCAACAGCTTTTCATACTTGTGGGTGTACGCGCTGACCGAATAACCGTTTTTGGCAAGATGCCCCGCCTGCTGGCTGCCCATCACACCGGTACCAATCCATGCTATACGAGTTTTGTTCATCAAACATTCCTCCTTAAATATGAAAAAGTGGTAAAATTTGCATTTCTGCGTTATCTTTATTGTAAAACGATACAGACAAATAATCAAGAGAGAACAAAATTTTCTGTCTGTTTTTTATTCAATTTGCTGATTTTTCATCTGTTTTTTCTCTCATCTTTTTTACCTGACTTTAAATTTTTTTACTTTACATAATTTTCTCTCCTTCGTTTCTAAAATAAAAAATAAAAGTAAAACAACGCTTTTCTAAAACAAATCGGTCGATAATCTTTCTAATTCACACCACAAACAGAACAATCATAAAAAAATCGGAATATCCTGTCAGAACCCTTCTGTTTTTTTGGGCATACAGTAAAAGTACAGGCGCAAAATCAGGCAGAAAAACGATGTCTGCCTTGCGCGCCTAAAAAAACAAAAGGAGT
This sequence comes from uncultured Oscillospiraceae bacterium, assembly GCA_905197685.1. Classification (GTDB taxonomy): domain Bacteria; phylum Bacillota; class Clostridia; order Oscillospirales; family Ruminococcaceae; genus Negativibacillus. Next base: position 39,761 of record CAJJZS010000014.1, read on the forward strand.
GATCAGCCGGTATGCTGTTCCATTTTGATTCTGATGAAAATCAAACAGGATGCTGTTCCGAGCTTACCAATCAGCCGATTTCGTTGGCGATGATTTACGCCCCCTCTCAAAAATGGGAGGATTTGTATGAAACGGGATTAGGGCTGGAACGAGGAACCATCTTCGCTCAGTTGGATAAACCGTTTATCGGGGAGGAGGCTGTTTCAAATGTTTCAAAACGATAATAACCGCCAAACCCTGATGAAACGGGTACAGATGTATGAATTTGCCCTGGTAGAAGCGGGGATGTTTTTGGATACTCACCCTCAGGACCGGGAAGCGCTGAAATATCACCAAAAGTACAGCAAACTTCTCGCAGAAGCAAAAGCAGAGTATGAAAAACGATTCGGTCCGCTGCAACCAACCGCTCCGGAAGGCGCAACCCGCTGGGATTGGGTGGATAACCCATGGCCGTGGGACTTGGAAGCAAACATCGGCGCACAGGCAGAGGAGGAATAGGAGATGTGGAGTTATTCAAAAAAATTAGAGTATCCGGTTAAAATTACCCGTCCAAACGCCGCCGCGGCAAAGGTTATCATCTCACAGCTGGGCGGACCCGACGGTGAAATGGGCGCGGCAACCCGCTACCTCAGCCAGAGGTATGCCGCCCCGTGGGGACAGGTGAAAGCCGGTCTTACCGATGTCGGTACCGAAGAACTGGCGCACATCGAAATTGTCAGTGCAATTTTACACCAGCTGACCAAAGGGCTCAGTGTGGACGAAATCAAAACAGGCGGGTTTGACACCTACTTCGTAGATCACACAACCGGCATTTATCCGCAGGCAGCTTCGGGTATGCCTTTTTCCGCCGCTACCTTGCAGTCAACGGGCGATATCATCTGCGATCTAACCGAGGACCTCGCTGCCGAACAAAAAGCACGTGTCACTTATGACAATATTCTGCGGCTTGTAGATGACCCCGATGTACGCGACCCAATCAAATTCTTGCGAGAACGCGAAATTGTGCATTTCCAGCGTTTCGGCGAGATGCTTCGCCATGCCCAGGAACAGCTTGACAGCAAAAACTTCTACGCATTTAATCCCGACTTTGATGTTAACCGCGTCAACAGAAAAAATCCCCGCAGAAAATAACAGAAAGCAAAACCACCCATTGAATGGGTGGTTTGAACAGACCCTATAAGGGTCTATCTCTTGTGGTTGCCCCCTTAAGGGGGCTCTGAATGGATTTGACAACCACACTTTTTTCTCCGGCAGCCCCCTACTCGGGGGCTGTTTCTTTTTGCCTACTGATTCTTGCTACCTGTAAACGGGTCTATATACTCTTTCAAACTCAACTGATTATTTATATATTCCCTGATTGCATTTTCGTACTTCTCTACTGTTCCTACAAAATATCCTCTGCACCAGAAATGTCGATTATAAAATAAGGATTAAAGATATTTATTAAATGCTTTTTTCATTTTTAATGCAACATCCATAATCCAATCAAATTGCTCCGTCCACTTGTCCTTATTCTCAAAATCTGCAACATGGGATATCAAGATTCTGCTGGCTTTCTTATCCGGTAATTCTCTCCAGTCAAGTTTCATACCCATATCCGTTTCAATTTCTGTCTTATGAGAGTAAAACTTATGGAACAATTCTTTATCATCGGAAATATACCACTCTACCACAATCAGATTATCTTTTCTAATTTGATTGATGTTAATATGACAGGCAGAAGAACCTACACTCATTGTCATCCAATGCTCTGTACTCGCCTTTCTTTTATTAAACTCTTTTACAAAATGATTGTTTGCAAACGCATAATCATTGAATGAAATCCAATAGTCATATCTTGCCTGAAGTGTCGGGGAACTTCCTGTGTGCCGTTTAATTTCTTTTGTCCAATCATTTGGTTTTTCTATTACTTCAAATTTAACCGCAATATCAGAACCGCCTATTTGATATATTTTAATTTCCACCAGGAAAAAAGCAATATTTTCATCTGTATGATTGTTTAGCCATTCAATTGCGGCACGATGTTCTTCTCTGGCTCTCTTTACAACCCAAATGATAATATCCGCAGATTTACCGGACGCATAGGTTATCAGTTTGCCTAAGTGGTCATGATTAGTATCCTCAAGCTGATTTTCAATAATAATCTTCCTGTCTGTGCCTGTTTCTGTCGCATAAATGTCAACATTAAAATCTCCGACACCGGACTCTGTCTCGTCAATTGTTATTTCCAAACCAACGGCATCCGCTAACAATGCAAGATTATCTTCCTCTGCAAGCCAAGGCGTAAAGTCCAATGCTTCATGCGGCCAGACCTTTCGCAGGTCTTTTATTTCTTTTAATCTTCCTAAGTTAATCATAATATTGTCCCTCTTTTCCGCAAAACACACCATTAAACTAACTTCGTCATAAAACTATTTTGTTTATCCATTTTTATTGGTTCAAAGACTGCTTATTCAAATTTTTGTAGATTACTTATTATTTTTTGATAACATCACTATATTTTCACAATGCGCGGTATGAGGGAACAGGTCCACTGGCTGAATTTCACGCACCTGATAGCCTGCCGCTGTCAGCGTTTTTAAATCCCTCTTTTGGGTTTGCGGATTGCAGGAGATATAGACAATTTTCTTCGGAGAAAGGGTGCATACCGAGCGCAGGAACGCTTCGTCGCTGCCGCTTCTCGGCGGATCCATCAGCACAACGTCCGCCGTTTCGTTTCCGGCTGCCATTTCGGTCATAAAGCGTCCGGCATCGTCGCAGAAAAAGCGTACATTTTTTATGCCGTTTCGTTTTGCATTGGAAACAGCGTCCCGAACCGCATCGCGGTTCAGCTCTACGGCAAGCACCTCTTTTGCCTGCTGCGCCGCAATCAAAGAAATGGTGCCGATGCCGCAGTAAGCGTCCAAAACCCGTTCCTTTCCGGTCAGAGCCGCCATTTGCAGCGCGCGCTGATACAGCGCCTGGGTCTGAACGGGATTTACCTGATAAAAGGATTTTGGAGAAATTGCAAATGTTTTTTGACAAAGGCTGTCCTCAATCCAACCTTTTCCGTACAAAATGCGCTCCTGCTCGCCCAGAACCATACTGGTCTTTTTCGGATTGCAATTCATTATAATTGTAGTTATTTCCGGATGTTTTTCCCGAAGCAGGGACACAAAGCGGCTTCTTGCCGGGAAAATCATCGAAGCGGTGACCAGAACAACCATCACTTCCCCACTGGTAAAACCTTCCCGAATCAGCACATGGCGCAGCAAACCGGTTTCACTGTCCTCGTCATAGGGCAGCAGCTTACATTCTTTCATAATCTGACGAATGGAGCGGATAATCCGATCTGCCCGCTCGCTTTGAATCAGGCAATGCTCGGTCGGCACAACACGGTGACTGTTTTCCTCATAAATTCCGGATACAATCTGCTGTCTGCCGTTCATGGCAAAGGCAGTATGACTTTTATTCCGATAATTCCACGGCTGTTCCATTCCGATAATTTGGTAGAATTTTGCGCCCTTGCCGATATACTCCTGCATCAGCCGTTCTACCTGTTTCTGCTTCCAATCCAGCTGGGCATCATAGGACATATGCTGCAATCTGCATCCGCCACACCGGTAAAACACCGGGCATTTTGCCTTTACCCTATCTTTCGAGGCTTTTTGAACCTGAATCAGCTTTGCGTGAGGTTTTTTCTTTCCCCACACTTCCACTGTAATTTGCTCGCCCGGAAGGACAGCCGGAACAGAGAGCTTCACGCCCTCCACCCGAATCACTCCGTTTCCGTCCTCGTCCAAAGCGGTACACTCCGCCTGATATTCTCCGGGAGCGACTGTTTCCTGCGCAATCTCCCACTCGTCCCCAAACGGATTCTTTTTCGGTTTGCTGCGATTTTGCTTTTGCTGCGCTTCCAGATAAAAGGGTTGTTTTTTCTCCACGTATTTCAGATGATTTTTTGCTAAGCGGTCCTTTTTCAGCGGTTTTTTCTTTGCCATGATACATCCTCCTGCTTTTTCAATCGGTATCTCTTTTGGCTTCATTATAACACAGGTTACGGGCAAATTTCAAAGGATTCTTTTTTGGGGACGCCGCAATATCAGCTGTCTCCGCGTTTTTATCCGTTCCACCAACCTCAGCAAAAGAAAAAGAAACACAATCCGGAAAAGCTGCATAAGATATCAATGTAATTCATTTTCGGAGGTGATTTTCATAAAACAACTTTCTACCGACACGGTTTTCGGCATTGTGGGCGGAGATTTGCGTCAGGCTGCCCTTGCCAAAAGCCTTGACCGCGACGGATATCCGGTAAAGGCTTTCCTCTTAGAAAACCTGCTGCCGCCCTGCCTTGTCTGCCGGGACATCGGCGCTTTACAAAGCTGCGATATTGTGATTTTTCCGCTGCCCATCAGCAAGGACGGAAACGGCGAACAAATCAACGCGCCGATGAGCAGCAGCGCGCTTTGCCTGTCCGAATGTCTGAAATACTGCCGCAGCGACGTTTTTTTGTTCGGAGGAAAAATTTCCCCCGCCGAAGAACAGCTTGCCCATCTGTTCGGACACCGTTTGATTGACTACTTAAAACAGGAAGAAATGGCAGTATTAAACGCCGTACCTACCGCAGAGGGCGCTGTGGGAATCGCATTAAGCGAACGGGCAAGCACCCTTTGGGAAAGCCGCTGCCTGATTACCGGATTCGGTCGGTGCGCAAAGACACTTGCCCTGCTGCTGAAAGGATTCGGCGCAAAGATTACGATTGCTGCCCGCAATCCGGGGGAGCTTGCGTTTGCCCGCACTTTGGGATTTTCGACCGTTACCCTTGACCGCATTTCCGATATTCTTCCCTGTCAGGACATTATCTTTAACACCGTTCCTTCTCTGATTTTCGGGGAAGAACTGTTGACAAAGATTTCCGATGAAGCGTTAATCATCGACCTTGCTTCCTGCCCCGGCGGCATTGATTTTCAGGCTGCAAGCAGGTTGGGCAAAAAGAGCATCTGGGCGCTTTCTCTGCCCGGAAAGGTCGCTCCCGTTACTGCCGGAAACATTATCCGCGATACTGTACTTTCTGCTGTATCTTCTATTCTTTCTTCCAAATCGTGACAACCCAAAAAAATCAGACAAAAAGAGGTGAAAATTTTGACCGTTTCCGATTCTTCTCATAAAGTGCGGGTCGGTTTTGCCATGACCGGCTCTTTCTGCACCTTTTCCACAGTGATGGAACAGCTAAAACAGCTTGCCGCCCAGCCTGACTGGGATATTACTCCCATCATGTCGCCCAACGCTTATTCCACCGATACCCGATTTGGCAGCGCGGAACAATTTCGAGAGCAGATGACACAGATTTGTTCCCATGATATTTTGCATACCATCGCGCAAACCGAACCGATTGGACCAAAAAAACTGCTTGACCTTTTGATTGTTGCCCCCTGCACCGGCAACACGCTCGGAAAACTTGCAAACGGCATTACCGACACCTGCGTTACGCTGGCAGTCAAGGCGCATCTTCGCAACGCCCGTCCGGTCTTGCTTGCCGTATCCACCAACGACGCTCTTGCAAACTCGGCGCAAAACATCGGTTCGCTGTTTAACAGCAAGCACATCTTTTTTGTCCCCATGCGGCAGGACAACGCCCAGGACAAACCGACCTCCATTGTGGCAGATTTTTCCCAGCTTCTGCCCTCCGCAAAGGCTGCTCTCAACGCAAAGCAGCTGCAACCGGTTTTACTGGGATAATTAAAAAAAACACCGCAAAAACAGAAAAAGCGACAGCTGCCCAAACGGTTTGCTGTCGCTTTTTTGTTTAAATATGAAGCGCTGTACGCACCAAAAAGATAATCAACAGATGCGCCGGATAAAAACAATAGAAGAACCATTTCGGAATCTTGAGCTTGGAATCAGTCTTTAAGAAAATCAAAGGTACTGCCAAAACCGCAAAAATTTCAAATCCGATTGCGTGCGTACCGATGATGCAGGCTGTCGGGTCCTGCAAATCTCCGTTCCACAAAGCCGGTAAATAACTCAATGTATAAAGCGCTGCACCCAACCACGGCTTGTTGCGGCACAGGTAAAAAATGAGCATCAGGATAACCCCCGTTGCCGAGTAGTCAAAGTTAATCATCGAGATAATGACAAATCCCACAAAAAACAGCCACCAGTTTTTCCGGGAAAATTCCCAAACGGTCAGCAAGCTCATAAAAAGAGTAAAAAAGATATTCAGATTAAACAGGTTGCCCCAAATGTCCTGCGGGTTAAACGCCAAAATCCAAAACGGCTGAGAAATCAGCGCAAAGGCGCCCAATCTGCCAAGATACTTTTTGATATCATGCGTGTAAAGCATTCCGACCGTCATACAATAACAAAAGATCGGAAAGGCAAGTCTGCCTATCCAGCGAAACGCCGGAATCTGCGGAAAAAACACGCTGCCCACATGGTCCAGCGTCATGCTGATAATCGCAATCAGCTTTAGAAGATTGGTGTCTAAGTTTGTTTTCAGTTTCGGAATTGTTTGTTCCATTGTTCTGCCTCCTCAAAGCAATTTATTCAGCAGAATTTATTATAAAGTATCTTTTTTCAAATTTCAACAAAAACCAAAAGGAGAAAATTGTTTTTTATGATTTTAATAAAAAACACAAAGGACATCCTTTGTCATAATTTTTTCCCTGTCTGCATACTCTGTACTGTTTTGATTGCCAAAAGGAGTGATGTTTTTGAAGTGCCGTTTTCGGAAAACCGCCTGTTTTTTACTGAGCTTTTTCCTGATTTTTTCTTTCTGCCTGCCTGTATGCGCAAAGCAAAATACGAAACCGCTTACCCTATCCCCGATTGATTTGCAAAACTACCCCTTATACGAACAGTCCGAGCTTTCCTGCAAGGCATATATCGTGATGGACGCCGCTACCGGAAGGGTGCTGTGCGGAAAAAACATCCACACCCGACTTGCAATGGCAAGCACCACCAAAATCATCGGGGCATTGATGGTTCTGGAACAGCCCGACCTTTCGGAATATTTCCCGGCAGACAATCAAGCCATTCAAGTAGAGGGGTCTTCGATGGGACTTCAGGAAAATGACCTGGTTTCCCTTTATTCGCTTGCCTGCGGCATGATGCTGCCCTCCGGCAACGATGCAGCAAACGCTGCCGGAGTTCGACTGTACGGCAGTATCGAAGGATTTGTGGAAGCGATGAATCAAAAAGCGCAATCGCTTGGATTAAACAACACGCATTATGTTACCGCCTGCGGTTTAGACGCTCCCGAACATTATTCTACCGCATTTGACCTTGCAAAGCTGAGCAGAATCGCCCTGCAAAATCCCGATTTTGCCTTTATCTGCTCCCAATCCGATATGCAGGTTTCGTTTGGAAATCCGCCCTATCCGCGGCGGTTAAAAAACTACAACAAACTGCTTACCCTCTATCCGGACTGTATCGGAATAAAAACCGGATTCACCGACGATGCGGGCAGGTGTCTGGTTTCTGCCGCCGAGCGAAACGGAATGACCCTTATCTGCGTCACCCTAAACGCCCGGGACGATTGGAACCTGCACGCTTCCTTGTATGACCGCTGTTTTGAACGATTTTCCATGCAGGAGCTTCCGGTCTCTCCGGTCAGCGTGCCGCTTATCAATACTGTTGAGCAAAAGGGAAGTTTTGAATCCGAACTTTCTTTGATTCCGGCTTACTCCCCCGTAGTTCCGCTGAAAATCGGAGAAAGCTCCCGTTTGGAATCGACAGCGCTTGTTCCTCCGTTTGTTTATCCGCCGTCCTCTCAAAATCAGGTATGCGGGCAGCTTGTTTATTCTTTAAACGGGAAACCGCTGTGTTCTGTTCCCTTAATTCCGAAATAAACAGCGCAAGGGAAACCGTTCTTTTTCAGAACGGTTTCCCTTGCTTTTTTCATGCAAAATAAAGTTTTAGGAATGAATGATTGCGTCCCAGGCTTTCTGCGCTTCTTCACCTGCATCTTCCAATTCCTGTTCGGCTCGATTTAACCGCTCCTCCAAATAGCTGTCCGCCAGTTCTACCGACTCGTAAAAGCTGTCCTTTGAGGCAGAAAGCTCCTCGTCATATCGGTTTTCCGTATCGGAATATTTCTTCTGATATTCCTTGTCCATTTCTTTTCCTTCCTCTGCGGAAAGATAGGAGGAGTATTCAAATTCGCCCAGCTGTTCCATCTTTTCTTCATATTTGTCCTGCGCCTGCTGCGCTTCGTCATCATACAGCTCGTTTGCGCTGCCTACCGACTTATCATAGCGGCTGTACGCCTTATCCACCGCTTTGCGGTAACGTTCGGCTGCCGGTTTCATGATTTCCTCGTACGCTTTTTCTGCGCGAGCCGTTGTATAGGAAAACAGGCTGTTTTTCTTATCAACCGAGATGCTGATTTCTCCCTTTGCGTCTTCTGTAACCAAGCGGACACGATAGCGTCCTTTTTCCAGCGCAAATGTTTTGGAAACTTTGTCTGTTCCCTTATTCTCCCACACCGGAAGAATGGATTTTTTGTCCTTTGTCAAAATTACCTTCGCTTTTCCCTTGATGTCCGCATCAACGGTAATCGTCTGTTTTGAGGTTTGATTCAGGGTAAAATCAAAGACGGTAGATACTGCGTCCGCCTGAGAAAAGCTCAGTTTTATCGTTTCCAGATTCGGCTGCTTTACCTCTTTTGCGGAATATTTTTGATAACTTCCTTTTTGCTCGGAGGAAAGCAGCGATTTTTCATCGCGGTATCCCTGAAACTTTTTACCAAAGGAAAGGTTTTTTGGCTGATCGCTTTTTTTACTCAGCTCCGACACTGTTTCCACCATCGGATTCACTACATCCGGCAAATTTGCCTCGGGATATGTAAAACCGGACAGCAGCATCGCAGCTGCCAAACTTCCTGCAAGCATTGTTACGGTATATTTTTTCATATTCGGTACAACCTCTTTTCTTTCGGATTTTTCACCGATTTCTTTCCTATATTCTATCAAATAAAACGAGGTATGAAAAGGGATTTCTTCAAATTTTCTAAAAAAACAGACCAAAACTGCCGCCGTTACATAGAATAGAGAGAAACCATTCCATGAAAGGGGATTATCTTATGGAACTGTTCTGCCAATGGTGCATCATGCTGTTGGGAATTTTCGGATTGGTACAGCTTTCCGAACTTATTTTTATCTGGATGCGGCGTCCGCAGCAAAAACCACCTGTTTTTTCGGTGCTGCCTTTAAGCGGAAAGGTAAAAAATCCCGAACAGACGCTGACTTATTTTCAGGAGGTCGCTTTATGGAGTCCTGAAAGCCAGCTTGCCTTTGTTCTGGACTGCGGCATGGAAGAAGAAAGCGAAAAAATTTGCCGCAGCTGGTGCGAAAATAAAAGCCGGCTTATCTTCTGCACCCAAAAAGAATTTGAAGAAATTTGCAAACCGCCCAAAGATAAGGTATACTAAATAACAGAACAAAACCGATTCGGAACAAAGAAAAAGGGTATGACATATGCAAAAAGAAACATTGGTTCAAATTACAGGGACGGTGGAAACCATCGTCTACAAAAATGAAGAAACCGGCTTCACCGTACTGGAACTGGACAAAGACGGGGAACTGATTACCGTAGTCGGCGAGCTTTCTGCTGTGGGCGAGGGGGAAATTTTAACGCTGCACGGCAGTTTTCGCACCCATCCCAGCTACGGTACCCAATTTAAGGCGGTTGCGGCGCAGCAAAAGCTGCCCTCTTCCGCTGCCGCAATTTTACGCTATCTTTCTTCGGGCGCTGTGAAGGGAATCGGTCCGGTTCTTGCTTCCCGCATGGTAGCGGAATTCGGCGACGATACGCTTCAGGTTTTAGAAAACGAACCGGACAGACTTTCCTGTATCCAGGGCATTTCTCCCGCAAAGTGCGAAAAGCTCAAGGAAGAACTGGGAAGAATGTTCGGTATGAGAAGTATCATGTTGTTTCTTTCTCAATTCGGTATTGATTCTTCCACCTCGGTTTCTGTCTGGAAGCGATGGGGAACAATGTCAAAACGAATGATTGAAGAAAACCCTTACCTGCTGTGCTGTGAAGAAATCGGTATGGAATTTGACCAATGCGAAGCCATCGCAAAAAAACTGGGAATCCCGCCCGACAGCTCTTACCGCATCGAAGCCGCGCTGCAATTTGTGCTGCGCCACAATCTGTACAACGGTCATACTTGCCTGCCGTTAGACAAACTGCTACCTACCGCAGGCGCTTTGCTCAACCAAAACCAGACCATGATTGAAAAAAGCATGGAGATTTTGCTGCGCCGCAAGGAGCTGAATATCGTTGACGTAAACGGCAGAGAATACGTTTACCTTCCCGAATATCTGGAAGCCGAACGGTTTATCGCTTCCAGAGTCCGCTTTATGCTGTCCGCAGACGAAAGCTGCGCGCCGAAAGCAAAAGCAAAGGAAAAAATCGAAGCCTTGCAGCAAAAAAACGGTATCTCTTACGCTTCTTTGCAAAAGGAGGCGATTGAGCAGGCAATCAGCCATCACCTGTTCATCTTAACCGGTGGACCGGGAACCGGTAAAACCACCACCATCAACGCCATCATCGAACTGTTGGAGGAGGGGGGCAATCAAGTTGCTTTGTGCGCCCCGACCGGACGCGCCGCCAAACGAATGTCCGAAGTAACCGGCAAAGATGCAAAAACCATTCACCGTTTGCTGGAGGTGGATTTTGCCAATCCCTCCTCCCTTCAGTTTAAACGAAACGAAAAAAATCCGCTGCCGTATGATGCGGTAATTGTTGACGAAACCTCGATGGTGGATATTCCGCTGATGCGCTCGTTGATTTGCGCCCTGAAGCTGCGCTGCCGCCTGATTTTAGTTGGGGACAGCGACCAGCTGCCTTCGGTGGGACCCGGCAACGTCCTGCGAGATTTTATCGAATCGGAGTGTATCCCGCAGGTTCGTCTGACCGAAATTTTCCGTCAGGCGCAAAAAAGTCTGATTGTTACCAACGCTCACGCGATTGTACACGGACAGATTCCGGAACTGAAAAAGCATGACAACGATTTCTTTTTTCTCAAGCGGGAACGCGCCGAACAGATAAAAAGTACCGTTTTAGATTTGGTCAGCTCCCGTCTGCCAAAAAGTTACGGGTATTCCCCTACGGCAGATATTCAGGTTATCGTGCCCACCCGCATCGGCGCAGTGGGAGCCAACAACCTGAATCAGAGCTTACAGGAACGGCTGAACCCTCCTGCCCCCAATAAAGGTGAATTTGAAAGTAACGGCAGAAAATTTCGCGTAGGCGACAAGGTAATGCAGATAAAAAACAACTACGATATTCTCTGGCAGAAGGACAACGGAGAGGAAGGCATGGGCGTTTATAACGGGGACATCGGCTTTATCGAGTCGATTGACCGCCCCACCAAAACCCTTTTGATTCGCTTTGACGATCGGGTTGCCGAATATTTGTTTGAGATGGCTCCCGAATTAGAACTTGCTTATGCCATCACCGTCCACAAAAGCCAGGGCAGCGAGTTTGAGGCGGTTGTTATGCCGCTTACCTCCTACAAAAGCAAAATGCACTACCGAAATCTGCTGTACACCGCAGTCACCCGCGCCAAAAGCAGGCTGATTTTGCTGGGACAGGAAAAAACAATCGCAGAGATGATTGCCAACAATCGCAAGACGGTGCGTTACACCAATTTAAAGGAAATGCTGCTGGGACAGGTGGAAGAATAAAAAAGTGAGAAAAGCGGATAAAACCTCTTGAAAACGCTGCTTCTTCTCTTTATAATGAATAACGCAGAGAGTATGGTAAAAAAGTATCATAACCAAAGATAAACATAGAATCGAACAGAATGAAAAAGGATGGTGCCGTTTGGACGTTGGAATTGATTTAGGAACCGCAACCGTAATTGTGTATGTCGGCGGTCAGGGCGTTGTTTTGGAAGAACCCTCGGTCGTCGCTGTCAATATGAAAACCGACTCTATTATCAGTGTCGGTGACGAGGCCTACCGCATGATCGGAAAAACCCCGGACCATATCAAAGCGGTGCGCCCGCTTTCACAGGGCGTGGTGTGCGATTATAAGCTCACCGAAGAGATGGTCAAGCATTTTATCAAAAAAATTTGCAGCGATAAACTGGTAAAACCCCGCATCGCCCTGTGCGTTCCGTCGGGAATTACCAATGTGGAGTCAAACGCCGTTATCGACGTCGCTATTTCCTCCGGAGCCAGAAAAGTATATCTGATTGAAGAACCGGTTGCCGCTGCAATCGGGGCAAACATTGATATTGAAAAGCCCAACGGCAACCTGATTGTAGACATCGGCGGCGGTACAACCGACATTGCCGTACTGTCGTTAAACGGTATCGTCAACAAAAAATCCATCAAAATTGCCGGAGATACCATCAACGATGCAATCATTAAATATGTTCGGCTGTCCCACGGGGTATGTATCGGAGAAAAAACCGCAGACCAGATTAAACGCACTGTCGGCAGCGTCTTTTTCTCTGCCGATGAGGATTGCTCCGCGCCGGTAAAGGGAAGAAACCTGACTACCGGTCTGCCCTGTCAAATACAAATCAGCCGTTCGATGCTGTACGAGTGCATAATGAAAGAGGTAGAACAGATTGTCACCGCCGTTAAGGAAGTAATTGAAAAAACCCCGCCCGAATTGGTCGGAGATATCTACACCAACGGAATCACCCTTACCGGCGGCGGCAGCCTGCTGCACGGTATGGACAAGCTGATTGAAAAACATACCAAAGTCCCCACCAAAATTGCCGAAGACCCGATTAACTGCGTTGCCATCGGCACCGGAAAATCGTTTGAATATCTGGACAAATTGGTGGACGGCTTTGTCATTCCTTCCATGCAGAGGTTTTAATGATGCCGGATTTTGAATATACAATGGAAAAACTGTCGGACGAGCTTTCTATCTGCGTTACCAAAGACCATCGTTTTGGAACCGATGCTTTTTTGCTGTCCGATTTTGCAAACATTCGCCGCAAAGACCTTGCCTGTGACCTGGGAACCGGCTGCGGCATTATTCCCCTGCTTTGGTTTCGTGACCCAAACCTGGCGCCCAAACAAGCCTACGGGGTGGATATTCAGCAGCTTGCTGTCCGTCAGCTTACCTTTACTGTGGAGCAGGCAAACCTTTCCGAGCGCATGATTCCTGTCCGGGCAGATCTTTCCGACCTTACCGCATTAAAAGAAAAGCTGCCTTTCGGCAGCTTCGATGTTGTCACCTGCAATCCCCCGTATAAAAAGGAAAGCCACGGTATTTTAAGCCAAAGCAGCAGCGACATCATCGCCCGTCACGAAACGATGTGTTCGATTGAAGACGTGTGCAAAGCTGCCGCAAAGCTGCTGCAATTCGGCGGGCGATTGTGCGTCTGCCAGCGTCCCGAACGACTGCTTGACGTGTTGGAAGCCATGCGCCAAGAAAAGATTGAACCCAAACGGGTTCGCTTTGTACAAAAACGGGGAGATACTGCCCCGTGGCTCTTTTTGGCAGAAGGACGAAAGGGCGCAAAACGCTTTTTAAAGGTGGAACCTCCCCTGCTGATTCAGGACGAAAACGGGGAATTTTCCCCCGAATTAAAAAAAATTTACCGTCTGCCGTAATTTTTTCGAACAAAATCAACAACAAGAAACGAGGAAAAAAATGTCAGGAACATTGTTCGTTGTCGGTACACCCATCGGCAACCTGGATGATATGAGCGTGCGCGCAGTAAAAACGCTGGAACAGATCGATTTTATTGCCGCAGAAGATACTCGCGTTACATTAAAGCTGTTAAACCACTTTGAAATAAAAAAGCCGATGGTTAGCTACCACGAACATAACGCCCGGGAAAAAGGCGGAGAAATTATCACCCGACTGCTTGCCGGGGAAAGCTGCGCCATCGTCACCGATGCCGGTATGCCTTGTATTTCCGACCCCGGAGAGGATTTGGTGCGCCTTTGCGCCGAAAACGGAATCGACACCAAAGTAATTCCCGGACCGAGCGCGGCAATCTCCGCTCTGGCTTTGTCGGGGCTTTCCACTTCCAAATTTGTATTTGAGGGTTTTTTAAATCCTCAAAAAAACGCGAAGCTCGAACGCTTGCAAGAACTAAGCCGTGAAACCCGCACCATTATTTTTTATGAAGCGCCGCACAAGCTGTGCGATACCCTCTCCGCAATGTATCAGGTACTGGGCGACCGTAAAATCACCTTAGCAAGAGAACTGACCAAAATCTATGAGGAGGTTATCCGCACCACCCTTTCCCAAGCCAGAGAACAGTACGAGGAAAAACCGCCGAAGGGAGAATTTGTCCTTGTTGTGGAAGGTATGAAAGAGGAAGAACAGACCATGAGTTTCGAGCAAGCCTTGGACTTTATTCAAACGCTCACCGATAAGGGTGAACCGCTTTCTAAAGCAGCAAAGGACGTTGCCCGTCAAACCGGTTTTAAAAAAGGAGAACTTTACGCAAAATTCTTAGAGAGGGAATAATCTGTAAATTCTTCACACAAAACCATATGTATCAAATTGAACAACATTAAGAAAGAGGGAGCAGTTTATAAAAACTGCTCCCTCTTTCTTATCATTTGGTTTTACCATTTAAAACCGATTTGTCTTGAAAATAAATTTATTTACAAAAAATTTATTTCTTTTTCTTTGCGCCGATTACGGTT
>CAJJZS010000015.1 GCA_905197685.1 uncultured Oscillospiraceae bacterium
CCCCCTGTAAAAATAAAAATTTTATGAAATTGTGTGATTGTTGCACATTTCTATGCAATTTTTTCGCCGTTTCGGGGTATTAGTGAAAAGAGCGTTAAAAAGTATCTTACGGAATCGGAGAAGAAAAGAATTGATTAGAATTAAATTTTCTTCCGATTTTCCTCTGAACCCCCCTGTAAAAATAAAAATTTTATGAAATTGTGTGATTGTTGCACATTTCTATGCAACTTTTCCGCTGTTTCGGGGTATTAGTGAAAAGGGGTTTTTTAAACTGCTAAGATAAAATGAAAATCTGCAACGAGGGAATCGGGAGGATTCCCGACCTGCGCGGGCATAAAATCTTTTTTCTTATCTTAAAACCAAGTTCGCGAAACAGTGTGCAGATTCAATCTGCTCTCAAAACCAAATTTGCAAAACGGCGTACAGATTCAACCTGCCTTGTAAAACAGTAGCAGATTTAATCTGCAACGAGGGAATCGGGAGGATTCCCGACCTGCGCGGGCATAAAATCTTTTTCCTTTCTCAAAACCAAGTTCGCGAAACAGTGTGCAGATTCAATCTGCTCTCAAAACCAAATTCGCGAAACAGTGCGCAGATTCAATATGCCTATTTGGCGTCGAACCAGGTTTTTCCGTCATTGACGTCCGCCTTGAGCAGAACTTTCAGAGAAACTGCCCCCTGCATTTCTTCCTGTAATAAACGGCGAACCTGTTGGACTTCCTGCTCCGGAGTTTCTACAATCAATTCGTCATGTACCTGAAGAATCAAGCGCGATTCCAGATGTTCTTTTTGCAGACGGCGGTATACCCGAATCATGGCGATTTTGATAATGTCTGCGGCAGTTCCCTGAATCGGAGTGTTCATAGCAACACGCTTGCCGAAATTGACAATGTTTTTGTTGGAAGAGGAAATTTCGGGCAGCGCGCGGCGGCGACCGAACATGGTTTCGATATAACCGTTTTGCTGCGCAAAGGAAACGGTGTCCTCCATGTATTGCCGAACCCCGCTGAAGGTGTCCAGATAGTTTTTAATGTAGGTGTCCGCTTCCGCTACACTGACGCCAATGTCCTGAGAAAGGGAGAAAGCGCCGATTCCGTAAACGATGCCGAAGTTGACCGCCTTGGCTTTTCGGCGCATTTCCGGAGTGACAAACAAAGCAGGCATATGAAAAACCTGAGCGGCAGTGTTGGTGTGAATGTCCGCATCGGAGTTGAACGCTTCAATCATGTACTCGTCATTGGAAATGTGAGCAAGAACACGAAGCTCAATCTGGGAGTAGTCGGCATCAACCAAGCGACAGCCGTTTTTGGCGCGGAAAAAGGCGCGTAAGCGGCTTCCCAATTCGGTACGGACAGGAATGTTTTGCAGATTCGGTTCGGTGGAGCTGAGTCTGCCGGTGCGGGTATCGGTCTGGTTAAAGTGAGAGTGAATCCTCCCGTCCTTTCCCACAACTTTCAGCAGCCCGTCCACATAGGTGGATTTTAATTTGGTTACTTTGCGGTATTCTAAGATACTGTCAATAATGTCATGTTTGCCGCGCAGAGATTCCAACACTTCTGCGCTGGTGGAATAACCTGTTTTGGTTTTCTTTTTGGAAGGAAGTCCCAGATGTTCAAACAACACTTCCCCAAGCTGTTTGGGAGAGTTGATATTAAAGCTTTCTCCGGCAAGTTGATAGATAAGATTTTGATATTCTTCAATTTTTTCGTCCAGCATTTTTCCGTATTGCCGTAAAGCGTCGGTGTCTATTTCAAAGCCGTACAACTCCATAGAAGCCAGCACTTCGGCTAAAGGAAGTTCAATTTCACTCAGCAAAGAAGTTTGATTGTTTTCTTCAATTTTGCGGCTCAGTACATCATGCAGCGGCAAAAGGTCGGCGCAGTATGCAACAGCCTGATTCTGCTCTTCGGTAAGAGAATCGTCTGTTCCCTCAACGGCTCTGCCCGCCTGATAGGCGGCGCACAAGGTTTCCATCTGATATTCGTTGCTGTTTGCAGATAACAGGTAGGAGGAGAGCATCACATCGTCCGTCAGGTTTTTTATTGTGCAGCCGCGGTTTAATGCCCAACGCCACACCGATTTGCAGTCGAAGGTAATTTTGGGGTATTCGGATTCCAACAGCTCGACAAATTGATTGTCCGACAAATCCCCGTCCTGCATGGGAACAAAACAAATTTGTTCCCCGACACAAACAGCGACTCCGTCCGCTTTGTCCTCCTGTTCCCGATTCCATAAAATAAAGAATGACAAAACAGAGTCCGGTTTAGCGCAGGAAAGCAGGGAAGCGAGCTCCTTTACAAACCGTACCGGAGGCTGAGAAGGGGTTTGTTCGGTTTGGGTGTCTGCTTCCGGGATAAAAACCCCGTGTAAATCCCATTTTTTGATGATACTGTTCATCTCTAAACGGGAAAGCAGCTGAAAAGCAGCCTGCTCGTTTCGCTCCTTCGGAATACAGTCGGACAAGGAAATTCCCAGCGGAACCTCCCGGTCAATGGTAGCGAGCGTTTTGCTTAAAAAAGCATTTTCTTTTCCGGCTTCCAGTTTGGCTTTGATTGATTTTCCGGCTTCTACGGCGTCTAAATTTTCGTAGATGGTTTCAATATCCCGGTACTGTCCGATGAGCTTGAGCGCTGTTTTTTCCCCGATTCCGGCAACCCCGGGGATATTATCGGAACTGTCCCCCATCAACGCTTTGATATCGGTTAAGTGCGGCGGAGTGGTTCCGTATTTTTCCTCAAAATATGCTTCGTCACAGAAAATCGTTTCTGTTTTTCCCATTTTAGAGCTTGCAAGCAGGACGGTGGTATTTTTTCCGATCAGCTGAAGGCTGTCGCGGTCTCCGGTTGCAATAAAACATTGATGTCCTTCCTTTTCGCACAAAGCGGAAAAGGTTCCGAGAATGTCGTCCGCTTCATATCCTTCTTTTGTAACAATTAAATATCCGAGGTCGGTCAGCAATTCTTTAATCAGGGGAAGCTGTTGGGCAAGCTCTTCCGGCATTCCTTTGCGCTGCGCCTTGTATCCGTCAAACATTTTATGGCGGAAGGTTGGGGCTTTCAGGTCAAAGGCGCAGACCACCGCATCGGGCTGAACATCGTTGAGCAGCTTTTGCAGAATATTCATAAATCCGAAAACGGCGTTGGTGTAGGTTCCGTCTTTGGCAGTCAGCAGCTTTACCCCATAAAAGGCGCGGTTTAAAATACTGTTAGAATCAAGGCAAAGAAGTTTCATGAAAATATCCTTTCTGTCAGTGTCGGTAAAATTATTCTTCTGTGGTAGAACCTCGCCGTTTTCTCATACAAAACAGCAGTCGGAGAAAGTCGCGGTAATATGGAACAAAAGTTTTCTTGTCAAGCATTGTTTCGATTTCTTCCAAAGATGCCCATTTTGCGTCCTTTACTTCCTCGGGCTGAAGGCGGAGGGAAGCAAGGTCCGAGTCCTGCTCCACCAGATAAAAGTCATCGAATCCGCGGGGAAAATGAACGGTGAGGAAAGGACGTACATTCCGGAAAGAACGGGAAAGACCCAATTCCTCCCGCAATTCCCGCTCAGCGGCTGCCGCGCTGTTTTCCCCTGCAAGCGCGCTGCCCGCAGCAGAAACGTCCCAAAGATTCGGGTACCCTTTTTTCCAGGGCTGCCGCTGCTGAATCAGCAATTCGCCGCGGCTGTTAAAGATGCAGATATGCACCACCAAATGATATTGCCCCTCGGCAAGCGGCTGTCCGCGCTCTGCCAATAAATCGGTTTTTGTTCGGTCAATATCGTATATATCCCATAATTCCATAATAGCTCTCCTTTTTTAGAAGCCATATCCCGCAAAGGTTTTGCAGGACGGAGGCTTTCTGTTTCCTTTCTGCTTCTTATTATACCATATTTTTGTGGGGTAAAAAAGGGAAATCCCGAGAAAGAGGAACAAACAAAGCGCAGAACGCTTGAAGGTCGGAATGTTTTTTGATACAATAGGAAAGAACGGAACAGAGAAGAAATCAGACAGGAAAGAAAGGATATTCATTTTGAAGATAGGCAATATTACCATTCCCAAAACGGCAGGACTTGCCCCGATGGCGGGAGTAGGCGACCGCGCGTTTCGGGAAATCTGCAAAGAATTTCACTGCGCTTATGTAGTAGGAGAGATGGCAAGCTCAAAAGGGCTTACCTTTCAGGGAACAAAGACAGAAGAGCTGCTCTTCCTTTCGGAAAAGGAGCGTCCGGCTGCGGTGCAGATTTTTGGAGATGACCCGCAGATTATGGCGCAGGCGGCGAGACTTACCTTAAAGTTTCAGCCAGATATTATCGACATCAATATGGGCTGCCCTGCCCCAAAAGTTGCCGGAAACGGAGGAGGAAGCGCGTTGATGAAAAATCCGAAACTGGCAGGAGAGATTGTAAAGGCAGTTTCCTCTGCGGTTGATGTTCCGGTAACGGTTAAATTCCGCAAAGGTTGGGACGAAGAATCGGTGAATGCGGTGGAATTTGCGCAGATTATGGAAGAAAACGGAGCGGCAGCTTTGTGTATTCACGGGAGAACCCGTCAGCAGATGTATGCCCCGTATGCAGACTGGGAAATTATCCGAAAGGTAAAAGAGGCTGTTTCTGTTCCGGTGATGGGAAACGGCGATGTTACCGACGCTGTTTCCTGCAAACGAATGTATGATGAAACCGGAGTGGATTTTGTCATGATTGGCAGAGGAGCGCAGGGAAAGCCGTGGTTGTTTGAACAGATTCACCGCTATATGCAGACCGGAGAGCTGATGCCGGAACCGAATATAGAGCAGAAGATGGAAATACTGCTGCGTCATATTCGTCTTTTGTGCGATTATAAGGGCGAAAAGATTGGCATGAGAGAAGCAAGAAAGCACGCGGCATGGTATTTTAAAGGAGAATACGGCAGCGCAGATTTTCGCCGCAGGGCAGGACAGCTTTGCACCTACGAAGATTTATTGCGCTTGGCAGACGAGATGCTGTCCCACAGGGCGCAGATGTAGTCCGAACAGGAATAGCAGAGAGAAAATAAAATTTTGTACAACAGTTTTTACAACGGAAAGGAAGTTGAATCAATACAATGGAAGAACAAGGGCAGAGTATTCAGGTTGTTCCGATGCAGCCCCAACATATTGAAGATTTAGAGCAGCTGGAGAGGGAATGTTTTTCCACTCCGTGGAGCTTTGATGCGCTGGTATCGGAGCTTTCCAACCCGCTGGCAGTGTTTCGTGTCGCAGAGATTGGCGGCAGAGTAGCGGGGTATGTCGGAATGCAGCACATTGTTGACGAAGGATATATCTGCAATATTGCGGTTTTTCCTCAGTATCGCCGCCTGGGTGTGGCGACCAGATTGTTTGAGGAATTGGACCGCTACGCAAAAGAAAACGACATGGCTTCTGTCTCGTTAGAGGTAAGGGAATCCAACCGGATTGCGCAGGAATTTTACGGTAAATTTGGGTTTGAAGTTGTGGGCGAGCGAAAAAATTTCTATGCAAACCCAACGGAAAACGCGCTGATTATGACCAAAACCTACGGAGGATTGTTCTAAACGGGTCAGCCGCTTTCTTTTATGTTGTTTTGGACAAAAGAGAAAAAAGGAATTTTTAAAGGGGAGAAGATGCCTTGAAAATACTTGCAATAGAATCTTCCTGTGACGAAACAGCAGCAGCAGTCATTGAAGACGGCAGAAAAATTTGCAGCTCGGTGATTGATTCACAGGTAGAAGAACATAAATTATATGGTGGAGTTGTGCCGGAAATTGCCTCCCGCCGCCATGCGGAAAATATCTGCGCCGTAGTTGAAAAGGCGCTTTCGGACGCAGAGGAGAGCTTTGAAAGCATTGACGCAGTGGCAGTAACCTACGCTCCGGGGTTAATCGGCGCGCTTTTGGTGGGAGTGAATTATGCCAAAGGGGTTGCTTTAGCAAGCGGAAAGCCGCTGATTCCGGTTCATCATATCAGAGGACATATTGCGGCGAACTATCTGACCCACCCGGATTTAAAACCGCCGTTTTTGTGTTTGGTGGTATCGGGCGGACACAGCCACATTATTCAAGTCAATGATTATACCAAATTTGAGATTATCGGTCGAACCCGAGATGATGCGGCAGGCGAAGCGTTTGATAAGGCGGCGCGGGTGCTGGGATTTACCTATCCGGGCGGAATTTTTATTGACAAAGCGGCGCAGCAGGGTGTTCGGGGAGAATACAAGCTGCCAAAACCGAAGGTAAACGGTTCCGAGTTTGACTTTAGTTTTTCCGGCTTAAAGACGGCGGTTATCAATCTTTCCCATCATGCACAGCAAAAGGGAGAAACGCTTCATATCAATAACTTGGCGGCAGATTTTCAGGGAACGGTAGCGGATATGCTGACCGACCACCTGATGCGCGCCGCAGAATATACCAACAGCCGAAAAATTGTGGTGGCGGGCGGCGTCAGCGCCAACAGCGGTTTACGCTCTGCATTGGAACAGGCCTGCGCTCAACGGGAATATGAATTATATCTGCCGAAGCTGAGCTTATGCGGGGATAATGCGGCGATGATCGGTTCGCAGGCTTATTATGAATATTTAGCGGGCAAACGCGCGGATCTTTCGCTGAACGGTGTGGCGTCCATGCCGGTGGACGAAGCCTTTACAATGGATTAGCATTTTGAATCCGGTTGAATCTGTACCCTGTTTTACAAAACCGGATTTGAGAAAAGAAAAAGTTTTTGTTTTCTCCGGTCGGAAGTCTTACGGATTAACGATTGAGCGTGGATTCTCGATTTTGCTTTCAAGAAAAATGTCAGAATAAAAAAAGACCTTACAAAAGTAAGGTCTTTTTTGTACTCGAAACAGATTTTTTAGGACAGAAAAAATCTAACGATGAAAAGGGAAACGAATCAAAACCGCTGCGCTGTTTGGCTGCAAAAGATTGTCGGAAATATTTCCGACCAACGGAATGATTTTGCTGTCTTTTAAATGAGCGGGAACGGGGAGAAATCGTTCTCGTTCTCCGCGGTTTACAGCAACCAAAATTTCCTGCTCCTTTCCTTGACGCAGATAACAGCAAAGCTCGCTGTCAAGGGCAACAGGGGTAAAGGAAGCGTCGGTTAAAAAAGGCAGAGAGAGACGCAGCTGTCCCAACTTGCAAAACCAGTCAATCAAATCATAGTTTTCATATCCCCACGGATAGCAGCAGCGATTAAACGGGTCGGCGTAACCGCTCAACCCGGCTTCGTCGCCGTAATACAAACAGGGGATACCTGGAAGAAAATATTGCAGAACGCAGGCAAGTTTGAGCAAAACCTGTCCCCGTTCATAATCTTCCTGAGAAAGATAGTGGTGTTCTGCCTGCCACTGTCTGTCCTTACCGTCCATATTTTCCCCCACAAGCATGGTGATTGCCCGCGGGGTATCGTGGGTTGAAAGGGGATTCATCAAGGAATTGATTGCCGCGGGAGGATAATGCTCCAGAACAGAGAGAATATTGTTTTGAAACAGTTCTTCCGAACCGTTTCGGATATATTCTAAGATTGCGGTGCGAAAAGGATAATTCATAACGCTGTCCAGTTGGTTTCCCAACAGATAGCGGCGGCGTTTTCCGTAACTGATTTTATTGGAGGCGTCCTCCCAGACCTCGCCCAAAACCAGTTTATCCGCTCCAAACCCCTTGACGGTTTGATGTACGCTGTCTAAAAATTTGTCGGGAAGCTCGTCCGCGACATCTAAACGAAAACCGGACGCGCCCAAAGAAAGCCATTTTGCCAGTACGCCGTTTTGGGGATTGCAGATAAAATCCAGATAATCGGGAAGTGTTTCCTTGACATTGGGAAGGGTTAAAAATCCCCACCAGCTTTCATAATCATCGGGGTAGCTTCGGAAGGAATACCAGCTGCGATAACGGCTGTTTGGGTCGCGGTAAGCGCCGGACATTTCGCCGTATCGTCCGTTTTTGTTAAAATAAACGCTGTCGCTGCCGGTATGGCTGAACACACCGTCCAGAATAACCGAAATACCGAGTTGTTTTGCTTTGGAACAGAGTGAGGAAAAATCCTCCTCTGTTCCAAGCAGAGGGTCAATTTTTCGGTAGTCGGCAGTATTGTAACGATGGTTGGAGTGAGCTTCAAAGATGGGGTTCAGGTACAAACAGGTGACGCCTAATTTTTTCAGATATTCAAGGTGTTCCGCAATTCCCTGCAAATCCCCGCAGAAGTAATCGGAGTTGGTAATCTCCCCGTTTTGGTCCGGGAGGTAAACGGGAAGATTTCCCCAGTCCCGGCGCAAGGTGCGGTCGGAAGGGACATTTTGTTTGACCGTACCGGAGCAGCAGAAGCGATCCGGAAAAATCTGATACATGATGCCGTTTCCAAGACACGTCGGACGCTGCATGGAAGGGTCATATACAGTCAGCTGCCAGCAACGGTCGCAGGAAGCATCGCATACGGCGCGCATGAACTCGTCGGCATGGAGAGTAAACGAATTTCCGTTATCCTCCGTAATGCGAAAATAATAAAAGAGCAGCTGCGGCTGAGAGAAAGACACCGAAGCGGAGTAGCGGTTGCGGCGAAGGTCACACTCCTGAAAGGAGAGAGAAACAGATTGTTCTTCTTGTTCGTCCCCAAACAGCACCAGCTCCACAAGCGAAGCGCAGAGCTGTTTGGGAAGACAGACAGAAAATTGTACCTTACTGCTCGCAGGTACCGCGCCGAACGGAGACTTAAAGGTTGTCAGTCGGCTGTCAAAAAAACAAAAATCCATAAGGGAAAAATCCTTTCTCAAAAGGAACAGGGGAAAACTAATCTAAGTTCCAGATATTGTGCGCATATTCCTGGATTGCGCGGTCGGCGCAGAAATAACCGGCTTGCGCGATGTTGTTCAGCGACATCTTCTGCCACTTGCTTTGGTCATGGCGGTAAACAGAAAGGGCAAGTTTTCTGACCTTATCATAGGAATCAAAATCACGAAGCGCCATATATGGGTCGTTGTTTTTGAGCGAATCGGCAATCTGTTCAAATCGCTCTCCGGCAATATTGTTGTGAATCATGTCAATTGACTGTTTCAGAACAGGGTTGCTTAAATAAAGCTCGTTTGGATAGTAGCCTTCGGACTTGAGTTTGTTGACCTCGTCGGTATTCATGCCGAACACAAAGATGTTGTCTTTGCCCACCGATTCGCCGATTTCCACATTTGCGCCGTCCCAGGTGCCTAAGGTAACGGCTCCGTTGAGCATCAGCTTCATGTTTCCGGTTCCCGAAGCCTCGGTTCCTGCCAAAGAGATTTGTTCCGAAATTTCACTGGCAGGCATCAGCAGTTCGGAGAGGGTGACGCGGTAATCTTCCAGATAAACAATTTTTAGAATATCTCTGGTCTGTGGGTCTTGTTCAATCATTTTGCCAAGGCAGAAGATGAACTTGATAATCTGTTTTGCCATATAATATCCGGGCGCGGCTTTTGCGCCGAAAATAAAGGTAGTCGGCTGAATATCCGCATGAGGATTGGTTTTGATTTCGTTATAAAGAGAGAGGATATGCAGGGCGTTGAGATGCTGGCGTTTGTATTCGTGCAGACGCTTTACCTGGACATCGAACAGAGAGTTCGGGTCGATGATCTGTCCGGTATGCTGCCGAATATACTCGGCAAAATCCTGTTTGTTTGCAAGCTTGATTGCCGCAAGTTTCTGCTGAACCTGTTTATCATCCTGATATTTCAGCAGTTTTTGCAGCTGCGGCATATCGTGCATAAATTCGTCACCAATCA
Organism: uncultured Oscillospiraceae bacterium; assembly: GCA_905197685.1. GTDB lineage: Bacteria > Bacillota > Clostridia > Oscillospirales > Ruminococcaceae > Negativibacillus. The sequence goes on from CAJJZS010000015.1 coordinate 9,721, forward strand.
GTTCCTTAATCAAACCGGTTAAGCGGGGATTGGACTGATAAAGCCACCGGCGGGAGGCAATTCCGTTGGTTACGCTTTGGAATTTGTACGGTTGGATTTTATAAAAATCGTGGAACAGCGTTTGTTTTAAGATGTCGCTGTGCAGAGAGGAAACGCCGTTGACACTGTGCGAGCCGACAATGCTTAAATTTGCCATGCGGATTTGATGCTCCTGAACGATTGCCATGCGGGAGACGGTGTATCCGTCCAGATGGAACTGTTCGGTGAGTTGGCGGCAGAAACGGTTGTTGATTTCTACAATAATCTGATAGATTCTTGGCAGCAGGGTGCGGAACATATCCTCGTTCCAACATTCCAACGCTTCTTTCATAACGGTGTGGTTGGTGTAGGCGAAGGTGTTGCTCACAATCGTCCATGCCTGATCCCACGGGTAGCCACATTCGTCCAGCAAAATACGCATCAGTTCCGGGATTGCAAGGGCAGGGTGGGTATCGTTGATGTGGATTGCGTTTTTCTCCGCAAAGTTTTCCAGTGTGCCATACAGTTCCATGTGGCGGCGCACAATGTCGGAAACAGAGGCGGCAACCAGGAAATATTGCTGGCGCAGGCGCAGATTTTTTCCTGCCGGATGATTATCGTTCGGATATAAAATTTTGCTGATAACCTCGGCGTTGGAGTTCTGTCCCAAAGCGTGGAGATAGTCCCCACGGTTAAAGGCTTCCATATCCAAAGCGGGTTGTTTTGCGCTCCAGACACGCAGGACGCTGACACCTTTACCGTCATAGCCGGAAATCATAATATCGTACGGAACAGCTTTTACCGTAGTGTAATCCTTGTGAAGAACATGATGGTATCCGTAGTCCCAAAATTCCTCGATGCGTCCTCCGAAATTAACATCAACGGTGTGTTCCGGAACACATTCCAGCCACACTTCGCCGCCGGGCAGCCAGTTGTCGGGCAGCTCGGTCTGCCAACCGTCGATAATTTTCTGTTTAAAGATTCCGAATTCGTACAGAATGGAATATCCCATCGCAGGATAACCGCAGGTTGCCAACGCGTCCATAAAGCAGGCGGCAAGGCGACCCAGTCCGCCGTTGCCCAAGCCGGCGTCGGGTTCCAGTTCAAACAGGTTTTCCATCTTTACATTATATTCTTTTAATGCGGCGTTAAACTCGTCGGCAAGCTCAAGATTGTAGACAGAATTTTTTAAAGATCTTCCCAGCAAAAATTCCATACACAGGTAATAGGTTTGTTTTTGCCCCTTTGCGTTGCAGCCCGCCATAAAGTGGCGGCGTTTTTCCTTTAAAATTTTGCGAACAATAGAGGCGCACGCTTTATAAAAAACTTCATCGGAGGCAAAGCTCAGGGAAATTCCCATTGATTCAAGCTCCGCAAGCAGCATGGATTTAATCTGCTGCGAGGTGATTTTGGTTGTCTGCATAAGATTTCCACCTTTTCTCCGCGCAAAATATCAAAAAACAAGGCAAAAGGCTCCGCGCGGAAGATACCTTTTTCATCATACAAACGAGGACAGAAAAAATCTTTCCACTTCAAATTATAGTATATTACGGGTGCGAAAACAAGAAAAAAGACTGTAAAGAAATTGATTTGTAGCATGATTCACAGATTTTAGATTATAATTTTTTCCGAAATAAAATTTTCTTCGTTAATTTTGGCAGTTTTTTAGAAAATCTTTGTCTTTCTTCCATAAAACTGTCGGGATTGGACTTTACTTTAAGTGTGCAAATCATATATAATAAGAGTAAAAGAAAAAACAGAACAGAAAGGGTGATTTGTGTGGCGGGACAGAACAAAATCAGAGTGGAAATTTGCGGGTCAAGATATGTGGTTTCTTCCAACGAGCCGGCGGAGTATGTCAAACGCCTTGTCAACATCATTGAAAATAAGGTGAAAAACATCATGGATTCCAGCCCGAGCGTTACGCTCAATGACGCGTACTTTTTAACGATGCTCGGCTATGCGGATCTTTATGAAAAAAGCGAACAGAATGCCGACCATATCCGCGCCCAACTGACCGGTTATCTGGAAGAGGCGGCAAAGGCAAAGCTGGAAGCGGACGAGCTGAAAAAGGAAAATGAAAAGCTGAAAAGGGAAATCGAGATTCTGCGGCAGAATCTCGGCAGAGAGCATTGAAGGAGCCCACTGGAAGCGGCAGAGTTTGCAACGATGAACGAACTGCTCTTCCAGCCTGAAGAGGGCACAACCAACGATTACGGTGAAGACGAGTATGAATATGATTACGAAAATTCGCCGCAGCAAACACAGCAAACGGAAAGAGGAGTTTAAACAGTGACGCAATATCAGTTTCGTAAAGCGCAGCCGGAAGATGTAGATGATATTATTCGGATTATTGCGGAGCGGATTCGCTGGATGGATGAAAAAAGTTTGTACCAGTGGAACCGCACCAACTATATGCAGCGCTATCCGCGGGAATACTTTTTGGCAAGGATTGATGCCGGTGAGTTTTACTTAGCATATACGCCGCAGGAGATTGTGGGGATTATGGCTCTTTTTACCGAGGACGAACGGTGGTCGGAGGACGAGCCGAAAAACTGCTACTATGTCCATCATTTGGCGACCAAACCAAACTGCTCGGGAGCAGGCAAAGCGCTGCTTTCTTTCTGCGAACAGCTTTCCAAACAGGAGGGCAAAGAGGTGATTCGCTTGGATTGTCAAAAAGGCAACGAACGGCTTAATGCCTTCTATCAGTCGCTTGGCTATGAGGCGGTAGGACCGATGGTCGAAGATGACTACGAGGGAATCAAAAGAGAAAAACAGTTATAACAAAGAGGGGAGGGCGAAAACACCCTCCCTGCGTTTGTTTTTGGGTATGGGAAAGGAATTTATATGAATCAGATAGAATTATTGGCTCCGGCAGGAAATCTGGACAGCCTGATTGCCGGAGTACACAGCGGAGCGGACGTGGTTTATTTCGGAATCGGGGAATTAAACGCAAGGAGAAATGCCAAAAATTTTGACGAAGATTCGTTGCGGGAGGCTTCCCGTATTTGTAAGGAACGCGGAGTAAAAATGCACATGACGGTGAACACAATGGTGTATGACCGAGAATATGACGCGGTTTTGCGCACGGTGGAACTTGCCTGCAAATATGGGGTGGACGCCTTGATTGTGCAGGATTTGGGTGTGGCGCAGCTTGTGCGCCGCGTTGCTCCGCAGATGAAGCTGCACGCGTCCACACAGTTGACCGTTCACAATGTTTCGGGAGCAAAACAGGCAAAGGAACTTGGATTTTCCCGTGTGGTGCTTGCCCGCGAGATGAGCAGAGAAGAAATTTTGCAGATTACAAAACAGGTTCCGATTGAAACGGAGGTGTTTGTACACGGCGCGCTTTGTATGTGTGTTTCCGGTCAGTGCTATATGAGTTCGGTTATCGGGGAACGCAGCGGAAACAGGGGATTGTGCGCGCAGCCGTGCCGCCTGCCTTTTTCCAGCGGAAGAAAAGGGGACAACGGGTATGCCCTTTCCTTAAAGGATTTAAGCCTTGCAGACCGTGTGAGGGAGCTGACAGAACTGGGGGTATGTTCTTTTAAGATTGAGGGAAGAATGAAGCGACCGGAATATGTTGCGGCGGCAGTCAGCCAGTTCCGTCGGGCTTTGCAAGGTCAGCAGGCAGATATGGAATTGATGGCGGCGGTCTTTTCCCGCAGCGGCTTTACACAGGGGTATTTTGACGGAAAAACAGGTCCGGAGATGTTTGGAATCCGACAGAAAGAGGATGTTTTATCAGGTCAGAAGGTACTCAAACAATTAAACGACTTGGCTGCGAAGGAAACCCCGAGGGTAGGGGTGGATTTTACATTTTGTATGCCAAAGGACGCCCCCGTATCGCTGACAGCCAAAGATTTGCAGGGAAACAGTGTGACCGTACAGGGAGAAATTGCGCAGCAGGCGCTCAATCGTCCAACCGATGAGGAATTGGTGCGCCGCAGTATGGAAAAGATGGGAGGTACCTTTTATTATCTCAATTCTTTAAAAACAGAGATAGATGAAGGGTTAATCTATCCGGCTTCCCAGATGAATCTGCTGAGAAGGCAGGCGCTGGAGCAATTAACCCGACAAAGAGGAAAGATTCAACCGATTCCCTTTGAACCGGTTGAAAAGTTAAAGGCAGTTTCCCACTCCACAAAACAGATGGCTTTTCGCGCGCAGGTGCGGCAGATTTCTCAAATTACCGAAAATATGGCGCAGCAGTGCGAATTGTTGATTGTGCCGCTGAACGAGCTTTTAAAAAATGCAAAATTGTTGGAGAAAAGGTGGATTTCCAAAATTGCGGTATCCTTGCCGAGAGTTGTTTTTGGAGATGATGAAAAACAGCTGAAAAATCAGCTGACAGAATGTAAAAATTTGGGAATCACCCGGCTGTCTGTCGGAAATTTGGGCGGCGTGTACTTGGGACGGGAGATGGGATTTACCGTACACGGAGAATACGGATTGAATATTGCAAACAGCGGTTGTCTGGAAGAATACCGAAAATTGGGTTTGCAGGACGCCTTGCTTTCCTTTGAGCTTTCGATGGCGAGGGCAAGAGCAATCGGAGGGGAGCTGCCGCGCGGAATTTTCCTTTACGGAAAGATGCCGCTGATGGTAACACGAAACTGTCCGATTCGCTTAGGAGGCTGCAAGGACTGCAAAGGATTTGGGACAATGCAGGACAGAAAAAAGGAAGTGTTTGAAGTTCGCTGTACCGAACGCAAATATTCCGAGGTGTTTAACAGTAAGCCGCTGTATCTGGCGGATAAACCGGAAGAGCTGCAAGGTTTTGATTACGGTCTGCTTTACTTTACTTCGGAAACTCCGAAACAGGCAGATAAAATTTTGTCCGCTTATCTGCAAACCCATCGTTCAATGGAAGAGATAACCAGAGGATTATACTACAGAAATGTAAAATAGGAGGAAAAAGATGTCGCTGTTAAAAGTAAAAAAATTAAGAGAAGACGCGCAGCTTCCAAGCCGAGCAACACAGGGGAGCGCAGGATATGACCTGTATGCCTGTTTAGACCGGGAAATGACGGTTGCAGCAGGAGAAACAGTGAAAATCCCGACCGGAATTGCGATTGAACTGGAAAGCAGCGGATTTGCGGCATTTGTATTTGCACGCAGCTCGATGGGAACAAAGCACAGCGTGATTCCTGCCAACGCAGTCGGTGTAATAGATTCCGACTATCGGGGCGAAGTTTGCGTCTTTTTAAAAAATTATTCGCAAACAGATTATACGGTGCAGCCACAGGACAGGGTAGCGCAGTTGATTATCCTGCCGGTGGAGCTGCCACAGTTGGAGGAAGTGGACGAGCTTTCCGATACGCAGCGAGGAGACGGGGGATTCGGTTCTACCGGAAAATAGGCTGTAATAAATAAAAAGACAGAACAGGGAAAGGAGAAAAACAAATGAATTTGGTTTTGGCTTCACAATCTCCGAGAAGGAGAGAGTTGCTTTCGTTGATTCAAAAAGATTTTACCGTACAGTCAAGCTGTGTGGAGGAGATTGTGCCGGAAGGATTAACCGCAGAGGAAACGGTTGTTTACCTTGCAAAATTAAAGGCGGAAGAAGTGGCGCAGCGGTTAAAAACAAGCCCGGATTCACAAAAGACTGTTGTAATAGGAGCGGATACCGTTGTGGTGTTGGACGGGGAAATTATGGGCAAACCCAAAGACCGCGATGACTGTATTCGGATGATTTCTCTGCTTTCCGGCAGACAGCATGAGGTATATACCGGAGTTGCCATTGTAGTAAAAGGGCAGACAGAATCGTTTTATCAAAGGACAGCAGTGCGTTTCCTTGATTTAACGAAAGAAGAAATCGAGTGGTACGCCTCTTTACAGGAACCGTATGACAAGGCGGGAGCTTACGGAATACAGGGCTTTGGCAGCTTGCTGGTAGAAGGAATTGACGGGGATTATTTTAATGTGATGGGTCTGCCGGTAGCGGCTTTAAACCGCAGACTGAAAAAATATTTGCAATAATCCGAAAAATACAGCGTTTTATCGGGTCTGTCTTTGACAAAACAGAAAGTTCTTTGGCGATTTTAGACAGAGAATAAGCCCCGGGGCAGATAGGCTTGGTACAAATATCGTAATTTTTTCCCCCTTACAAAAAATTCAAAAAATCCTGTTGAGATTCGTACTTTTTCGGGTTATAATATATAGGATAATGCGATTAGTCTGACTTTTTGACAATATAATAAAAGAACAGATAGGAAATAAAGGCAGAGAAAGCTTGTATTAAAAAACGGATAGACAAAGCGGTTGGGGAAAATGTTACGTTCGATGGGAACGGGAACTGCCGCAAAGGGTCATTTTGGCAGGAGGAAAACAGTATGTTCGGAAAAGATATCGGTATTGATTTGGGTACGGCGAATACCCTGGTATTTATGAAGGGAAAAGGTATCATCATGCGCGAACCTTCGGTGGTTGCGGTGGATACCAGAAATTATACGGTAAAATATGTCGGTCAGGAAGCCAAAGACGTAATCGGCAGAACGCCGGGTTCCATCGTTGCGGTAAGACCGCTGAAAGACGGCGTTATCGCCGACTTTGATATTACAGCAAGTATGTTGCAGATTTTTATCAAAAAAGCCTGCAATAATTCGATTTTTGCCCGCCCGAGGGTAGTTATCTGTATTCCGTCCGGCGTTACAGCAGTAGAACGCCGCGCGGTAAAGGAAGCGTCCCTCAAAGCCGGCGCGCGCACCGTTGCAATTATTGAAGAACCGATGGCGGCGGCAATCGGCGCAGGACTTCCTGTTGCGGAAGCTACCGGCAGCATGATTGTAGATATCGGCGGCGGCACCAGCGAAGTTGCGGTAATTTCGTTGGGCGGCATCGTTGCATCCCGTTCGGTTCGTGTGGGCGGAGATGAATTTGACTCGGCAATTATCCAGTACGTAAAGAAAAAATACAATCTCTTAATCGGTGACCGCACCGCAGAAAATATTAAAATTCAGATTGGTTCTGCTTATCCGTATGAAAACGAAGAACCGATGGAAATTAAAGGAAGAAACTTAGTGGACGGTTTGCCGAAAAACATGATGCTGCACCCGGACGAGGTAAGGGAGGCTCTGGCAGATTCTGTTCTGTCGGTATTGGACGCAATCCGTACTACCCTGGAAAGAACTCCTCCGGAGCTGTCCGCAGATATTATTGACCACGGCATTACATTAACCGGAGGCGGAGCGATGCTGCGCGGTTTGGATCAGCTGATTTCCAAAGAAACAGGAATGCCGGTTCAGGTTGCGGAAGACCCGCTGGACTGCGTTGCTGCGGGAACCGGTAAACTGTTGGAGAACTTGAGCACCATGAAGGAGCTTCTCTCTGACGACGACTCGAAATATTAACAGTCTTTTGAACGGCTGCCGGCGGAATTTTGACTTTCAGTCCGCAGGCAGCTTTCTGTTTTTAAAATAAAGAATAAAGTAAGAAAAACGGGAAGGAGGAATGGATTCGAGTGAAAGAATTTTTTCACAGTTGGGTGTTTAAGGTGTTGGTGGCTTTAGCGGTTATTTTATTTGCATTTATGCTGCGCGCGACTGTCACGGTGGGAGCTTCCACCGTTGTGGAAGGGGTTGTCGGAACCATCACAGCTCCCTTTCAATCGGTAATCTCCGGTATCAGCGGCTCGGTAACGGGATTTTTAGACCGCTTTTTAAAGGCGGAGGAAATCTCGGAAGAGAATGAACAGTTGAAGGAAGAAAACCGCAAGCTGATTGAGCAGATGGTTGATTATGAAAATTATAAACATGAAAATGAGAGCTTAAAAAAGCAGCTGGAAATAGAGGAAGAAAATCCGGAATGGGAGACGATGACAGCCTTGGTTATCGGACGCGACCCCGCCGACCAGTTCTATTCTTTTACGATTGATAAAGGCAGTCTGGACGGAGTTTCCTACCAGGATCCGGTTATTACATCGGACGGTTTGGTAGGCATTGTGTCGGAGGTGGGAACTGTTTTTTCAAAAGTAACAACCATTTTGGATGTGCGCCTGAATGTGGCGTGTCAGGATGTGCGCACGCAGGACGTTGCTACCGTTTCGGGGGATATTGCTATGGCGCAAAACGGACAGTGCAGAATGTCTTTGATTCCCAGGGAAAGCGGCGTGGCGCGCGGGGATATTATCCAAACGGCAGGCACATCGGGACTTTATCCGCAGGGCGTAGTAATCGGCAGAGTGAGCGAGGTGGATTTTGAACCGCAGGGAACAATGATGTATGCGGTGATTGAACCGACAAACGATATTAAAAATATCAAGGATGTTGTGGTTATCACTTCCTTTAAGGGACAGGGCAGCAGTCTGAGCGGATTTGAAAATTCGCTGTCGGAGCCTCAGAACTCTTCCGAGGATTCTGCCAAGGCGGCAGAATAACCCCGAAGAAAGGTGGCAGTTATGAACAGACGTGCGAAAATAACGGTGATAAAGTATGTGACATACAGTGTTTTGATGATGCTGTTGTATGTTCTTCAAACCGACCCGTACCTTTTAAAGATAGCTTCCTTTAAGCCGGTTCTGGTTTTTCCGTTTGCGGTGTGTGTGGCAATGTTTGACAGTCAGCTTGCAGGCGGACTGTTTGGGATGTTTGCGGGAATTTTGTGCGATACATCCTCTGCGGTGCTGTTTGGTTTTCAGTCCATTTTATATCTGGCAATCTGTGTTGCAGTCAGTTTGATTGTTGTCTATTTTATGCAGCCTTCGGCTGTAAACAGTTTGATTTTTGTGGGGAGCGGTTTTGCCGTTCGCCTGTTTTTAGAATATTTTTTCTACTACCTGATGTGGGAATATGAAAATCATTCTGTTATTTTGATGCAAAATCAGCTGCCGGTTTTGTTGTATACGCTGGCAGTAACTCCGCTGATTTTTTGGTTCACCAGAAAGCTGCATCGCTTTTTTGAAGATAAAATGGAAGAATAATACAAAATACTTTGGCATAAAGCCGACAGGAGAATCAAATTTATGGAAGAAAAACAGGTACACACCAAACGGATTTTTCTGCTGATTGCTTTGATAATTATTGTATTTATACTGTTTGCCCTTAAGCTGATGCAGTATCAGATTGTAAATGCGGAAGAATATCAGCAGATGGCGCAGGGAAACTATGTCAGCGAACAGAGTATTGACGCTGCCCGCGGAGAGATTCTGGACCGATACGGCAGACCGCTTGCGGTCAATGAGGTCAGTTATGATATTATGATTAACGAAGCCTATCTGCCCGGCAAGATGAAAAATACGGTCATCGAGCGAATCATTCGTCTGATGGAGGCAGAGGGGCAGACATGGATTGACACGCTGCCGATCAGCACAACCGAACCGTTTACCTTTTTGAATGAAACGGACGCGCAGAAAAGGCAGATTGAACAGCTGAAAACCAACAAGCAAATCAATATGGACGCAACCGCGCAGGTGACGCTGGATAATCTGTTCAGTCTGTACGGATTGCAGGAATGGACCTGCGGACAGTGCGGTTATCTGTACAGCGGGGACATTACCAAAGAAAAGGAAAAGTACACCTGTCCGGAATGTGGGGCAAAACGGGATCAATTTACCGAAACAGAGGACAAGGTAATGGCAAGAAAGATTGCGGGCGTGCGCTATCAGATGGAAATATACGGTTCCAATGACAGTACCCCTTATACCTTTTCCAAAGATATTCCGATTGATGTTGTGGTAAAAATTAAGGAATACAGCCAACAGATGCCGGGAATCGAAGTCAAAGAAACCACCAGCCGGCGGTATGTGGACGGTTCTTTGGCTCCCCATGCAATCGGCGTAGTGGGTTCTATCACTGCGGAAGAATATGAGGCAAGCAACGAAGAAATCAAAAAGCAGATTGAACAGGAACATCCCGATTGGAACGAAGAACAGGTAAAAGAAGAATTAAGAGAACGCGGTTACGGCTACAATGATATGATTGGAAAAAGCGGCTTGGAATATGCGATGGAAGAACAGTTACGCGGAGAACGGGGGAAAAAGAGAATTACCACCGATGCGCAGGGAAATGTTTTGAACACCGAGATTATCAAGCAGGCAAAACCGGGAAATACCATTGTTACCACAATAGATAAAGATTTGCAGAGAGCGGCATTGGAAGGCAGCCGAGAATTTTTGGAGATGGCAAAGAAAACCTATGCTCCGGAATTGGGCGGAAGCGCCGACCGCGTGGCTGTGGTGGCGCAGGATGTAAAAACCGGAGAGATTCTTGCGATGGTAAATTATCCGACCTATGACCTTTCGGAGTATTATACCAAGTATTCCGAGCTGAGTTCCGACCCGATGCGCCCGCTGATTAACTATTGCACACAGGGTATTTATATGCCGGGTTCGATTTACAAACCGGTTGTGGGAATCGGCGGATTTGCTTCCGGTGTAATTGACAAAAACACCTTGATTGATTGTCAGCACCGTTATCAGACAGGAACAGACTACAATCCGACCTGTTTGGGACTGCATGGACCGATTGATATTCAATATGCGCTGATGGTATCCTGCAACTACTTTTTCTATGAGGCGGGAAACCGTCAGGGAATTGATAATATTTCCAAATATTCCGAGCAGCTCGGATTGGGAAGCAAGACGGGAATCGAGCTTTCCGAAAATACCGGACATATCTCCAATCCGCAAACCTTCCGGGATTTGCGCGGGGAAAACAGCGAGGAGCAGTGGACGCTGGGCAACGTGCTTCAGTCGGCAATCGGTCAGTTGGATAATGCGTTTACACCGCTTCAGATGGCAAACTATGTTGCAACCCTTGCCAATGACGGAACCCGAATGAGATCTCATCTGGTGAAATCGGTAGAAAGTTATAATCTGGAAGAAACCGTTTCCACTACCCAGCCGGAGGTACTCAATCAGGTGGAAGCAAGCAAGGAAGCCTTTGAGCAGGTGCGGGAAGGTATGGTTCGTTGTTCCCGAGATACAACCAGAGGTTCTGCCCGTTATTATTTTGGGGATTACCCAATTGATGTAGCGGCAAAAACCGGTACTCCGCAGGCATCCGGCGGCGAGCTGGACGCAACCTTTATCGCTTATGCGCCGGCATATGATCCGGAAATTGCGGTTGCAGTCGTTGTGGAAAACGGTTACAGCGGACAGAGGGGAGCGCCGATTGCAAGAGCAATTTTTGACGAGTATTTCGGGCTCAACAAAGAGCAGGAACAGCAGCCGCAAACCGAAGGACAGCTGATTCCGTAACACAAAACGGGATAATCGAAGAAAAAAATCACAGAATAAAGCTGAGAAAGAAAACAGGGCAGACGTTTTAAAAGCAGATTGCAGGCGAAACGTCTGCCTTCTTATCAAATGATACGAATCATGTAGGCTTTGTGGAGAAACAAAAAAAATTCCATGCTTTATACAAAAAGTGCGTGAAAAAGGTTTACAAAACCGAGCAAAAATGATAAGATGTAAACGGGAATTATTGTTGACTGCTGACGAAATTTCAAAAATCTTAGCGAAAACATAAAAGGAAAAGCAGTATCACACAGCAAAAATACAGGGGTTTATTTCTGTATTTTCATATTTATCTTAAAATAAAGAAGGGAATGAAACAACAGATGAATATTGGTTTAATTGCCCACGATACCAAAAAAGAATTGATGGTACAGTTTTGTATTGCTTATTGCGGGGTACTCAGTCGTCATAACGTGTGCGCGACAGGTACAACAGGAAAATTGGTGGCAGAGGCAACAGGCTTGGATATCTTGCGCTTTTTAAGCGGCTCTCAGGGCGGTGACCAGCAGATAGCTGCAAGAATTGCTTGTAATGAACTGGATCTTCTGCTGATGTTCCGTGATCCGATTACGGCAAAACCAAACGAGCTGAACGAGGCAAATATTTTGCGTCTGTGCGATGTACACAATGTTCCGGTTGCAACCAATATTGCAACGGCGGAAGCTTTGATCCACGCTTTAGAGCGCGGAGATTTGGACTGGAGAAATATCGGTCATCCCACAGTATAGCTTTTATTCTGTTTTAAGCAGAATCAATTAGTACGGGAAATGTTGTTTTTTGGTTGATTATGAAGTAGAGATAAGGGGAGAATGCCGAAGGGAAATACAAAGGCATTCTTTTTCTTTGCGGGTTTCACCCGGGGTTGTATTGAGAAAAAGTTCCTTGGAAAAAAGACTTGCATTTTGCAAAAGATTGTTGTATGATAAATACATTCTCAAAGCAAAATATCAATAACGGCGTTTGACGCGCGGAGGAGTAACAAAAATACCGTCGGTTCAGAGAGGGTTTTCACAGGCTGAAAGGAACCCCGTACAGGATTTTGCGAAGACACCGGGCAGAGCTGAAACAAATTTTGTTTCCGTCTTTCCTGCGTTAAAGGAAAAATGAAGGAAATTCCGACCTTGTGCGGAATTTTAAATCAGGGTGGCACCACGTGGAATGTTTTTGCTCCTCGTCCCTTGCAGTTGATTCGGCTGTGAGGGACGGGGAGTTTTCTTGTTTTCGGAACAAAAGGAGGAAAAAAGAATGAGTGAAAAAAGGGAAGAACAGGAATATTCGATTGTTTTGGCAACCTCGAAGGATGTTCCGAAAATTGCGCGCTTGTACGATGCGATTACAGCGGCAGAAGCGAAGGGAAAAAACTTTTCCGGATGGGAACAGGGAGAATATCCGCAGGAATGGACAGCAAAGGAGCTGCTTTCGGCGGGCGGACTGTACTGTATCTTTGATGAAAGCAGGGAAACAGTGATTGCTTCGGCAGCGTATGATAATCGCCACGAGGATTGTTATTCTTTGATTAAATGGGAAAAGGAAATTCCCAACGAAAAAACCCTGTGTATCCATACTTTGGCAGTTCATCCCGATTACCGTTGTTTGGGATTGGGAGAAAAGATGATGCGGTTTGGCTTTGAGAAGGCAAAAGAACTGGGGCTGGAAGGAATCCGAATTGATACCTGGGTGAATAACCTGCCGGGACTGCGGCTGTATCACCGCTTGGGTTATCGGGATGCGCAGGTTCTTTCCGAAAATGTTCACTATGACGGGGACAGGATGGCATATCAGTTTTTAGAGTGGTATCCGGACTTTGAAGTCAGAAAATAAAAGAAAAGGAGAATGTAAGATGGCAGAAACGATGAACGGTTTAAAAAGAACCAGCTACTGCGGCAGACTTTCCAAAGAAAATGTCGGCAAAGAAGAAGTTGTTTGCGGTTGGGTACAAAAACAGAGAGATAAAGGACACCTGATTTTTATTGATTTGAGGGACAGAACCGGCGTGGTACAGTTGGTGTTTGATGACAACACCGACCGGGAAGTTTTTGAAAAGGCAGCTTCGGCTCGCGCAGAATATGTGCTGATGGCAAAGGGTATTGTCCGTCAGAGAGAGGCTGTCAACACCGAAATTTCCACCGGAGAGATTGAGGTATATGTTACCGAACTGCGCGTGCTGTCCAAGGCGCAGACCCCTCCGTTTGAAATTACCGACAAGAGCAAGGTAAAAGAGGAACTTCGTTTAAAATATCGTTACCTTGATTTGAGAAGAAAAACCCTTCAGGAAAAGATGATGCTGCGTCATCAGATTGCAAAGGTAACCAGAGATTATTTTTATGAAAATGACTTTTTGGAAATCGAAACTCCGATGTTGATTAAATCCACACCGGAAGGTGCAAGGGACTACCTGGTTCCGTCCAGAATTCACCACGGCAGGTTCTACGCTTTGCCGCAGTCCCCGCAGATTTACAAACAGCTTTTGATGCTGTCCGGCTTTGACCGTTATATTCAATTGGCAAGATGTTTCCGCGACGAAGACCTGCGTGCAGACCGTCAGCCGGAATTTACCCAGATTGACCTGGAAATGTCCTTTGTTACCCAGGAAGATATTATGCAGATGCTGGAAGGATATATCAAACGTCTGTACAAAGAAGTAAAAGGAATTACGATTGCGGATATGCCGAGATTGACCTACCATGAAGCGATGGAACGCTACGGTTCGGATAAACCGGATACCCGCTTTGGCATGGAGATTGTTAATCTGACAGAATTGGTTCAAAACAGTGAATTTCCGGTATTTGCAAATGCGATTGCGGAGGGCGGCTCGGTTCGCTGTATCGTTGCAAAGAACGCAGCTTCTGTGCTGACCAGAAAAGCGATTGATAAACTCACCGAACAGGCAAAGGGAATCGGCGCGAAGGGTCTTGCATTTATCCGTTGGGCAGACGAAAAACCGAACTGCTCGTTTGCAAAGTTTATGGGTGAAGAAGAACTGACATCGTTGCTCAATCACCTCGGCTGTGAACAGGGCGATGTTGTTCTTATTGTTGCAGATAAAGACCGCGTTGTTCTGCCGACCCTCGGTCAGCTGCGTCTGACTTTGGGCAAACAGTTGGAGCTGATTCCGGAAGGAATGTACAACTTCCTGTGGATTACCGAATTCCCGTTCTTTGAGTGGGACGAAGAAAGCGGAAGCTGGCTTGCGATGCACCATCCGTTCACCATGCCGTTGGAAGAGTGCCTGCCTTACATTGACTCCGATCCGGGTTCTGTACGCGCTCAGGCATACGATATGGTTGTTAACGGAGTAGAATTGCTCAGCGGTTCGATTCGTATTACAGATTACGAATTGCAGCAGAAGATGTTTGAAGCGTTGGGATTGACAGAAGAAGAAATCGAAGCAAAATTCGGCTTCTTAGTGGATGCTTACAAATACGGCGCGCCGCCGCACGGAGGAGCAGCGTTAGGTTTGGACCGTATCGTTATGACAATGTGCGGCTGCGACAACCTGCGCGATGTTGTTGCTTTCCCGAAGGTACAGAATGCAAGCGAGCTGATGAGCCAGTGCCCGTCGGCAGTTGACCAAAAGAGTCTGGACGACCTTGCAATCGCTGTTACAGAAACCGAAAAAGAAGAGGAATAAATATAAAAAGGTCGTGATAAAAATCACGACCTTTTTATTACAGCATAATGATTTGACAAGAGATAAATTTTTCTCCCTCAAATTGGAATTTTACGGCGAACGGCATAATATCTTTAATTTCTTTTACCTGTTCATAGCCAAAGTCCGGCTGAAAATATTGGATAATGGTACACAATGCGGTGATGTGACAGGAAACAGCGATGTTTTTTCCCTGAAACTGTTTGAGAATGTGGGTTAAAGCGGCGATATTTCGTGCCTGAACTTCTGCCAGATTTTCTCCGAATTCCTTTTTAAACTGAAAATCTTCCCACTGTTTTTTGGTGTAATCCTCATAGTCATTGACAAAAGAACCGTTTGCCCGTTCCCGAAGGTCATCAACAGTGATGATTTCTTTGTTGTGGCTGTTGGCAAAGGGTTTGATGCTTTCAATGGTGCGTACAAAAGGGCTGGAAACAACAACATCAATCTCTTTATCTTCCAGGTAAGCGCTGATTTTAGCGACATCCCGTTTTCCTTCTTCGGTTAAAGGGCGGATACTGTCCTGTTCTACGGTAAAATCCGGGCGACAATGGCGAACAAAATAAAGTGTAGTCATGTGAAAGGTTCCTTTCTGTTTTTCGGTTTCATCATTCGATTAACATGGTAACACAAAGCGCAGAACTTTACAAGAATGAGAGATATGGGAAAAATCAATCGGAAAACAGAATCCGAAAGAAAATTTCTATCCTTTAAAGGATAGAAATTTTCCAATCAAAGATTATTCCTCTGCGGAAGGAATTTTTTGAATCAAAGAATCCATGTCGGTATGGCAGCTTTCCCAAACAGTGTTGAGATTGACAGGACAATCAGCAGGAAGAGAGTCGGCTGCGCGCTGCGGCAGAGTTTCCTCTGATTTTGTCCAAAGGGGGTACAGGTCAAACACCATAACTTCTGTGTTGGAAAAAACATGGTACTGTCCCCAATCTGCCGTGGAAATTTTTTCGGACGGACTGAGCTGAATATAGGTTGTGTTGGCAGGAACAGCTTGTAAAAACAGTACGGTGGAGCAATCTTCCGTTAAACCAAGCGAGGGGTCAAGAGCAAGCTCGGTAAAATCACCTTGCCAGTCGGTATCGTAATCGGAACGATGACGGACAACCAATTTGTCCCGATATTCTTCGGGAATTTGATCGAATGAAATCTCGTATCCAAAAGATTCCAGAGAAGCAGGTTCTGCCGTAACTTCCACCACAGGGGTGCAGGCACAAAAACAAAGTGCAGTTACGGAAAAAAGCAGCGCATAAAAGAATCGTTTCATAAAAATCACCTCTCATGAAAATAACAACATCATCATATCCAAAATAAAGGAAAAAATCAAGACAAAATTTCTGAATAAAAGCAAAAATAAAAAAGAATTTACTTTTTTGACTCAATCATTTATTCTGACAGAAGGACAACAGGAAAGAAGGTTTTGTAACGATGGAACTGACGGAAAGATTATATGTATCGGATGTAGACGGAACATTGTTTGAAAACGGAGAGCCGAAAATCAGCGAAGAAGGGGCAGAACTGTTCCGAAAACTGGTGAAGCGGGGGATTGCTTTTACCATAGCTTCCGGACGAAATTTGTACGGTGTATACGATTTGGCGCAGGAATGTGGTATCACCTTGCCGGTGATTGCATATAACGGCTCTGCAATTTATGATTTTCAAAGGGGAAAGATGCTGCGCTATTTTGCGATGGAGCAGACAGCGGTTGCAAGACTGTGCGGATTGTTTGACGGCGCCAATCTGCCGTTTAAAGCCTGCGTATATTTTAAAAATCAGGAACGATGCCTGACCTTTAATCAAAACGGTTATCGTTCTTCCCTTTGGACCGATCGGGCAGTTCACCCGAAAAGCGGCTTGCTGTATGATGAGCCGACAGTGGGGAAAGGCGTTTCGGAGATACTAAGCGGGGAATGTTTGTATGTCGGAACAAGCGGAAAAAGGGATGTGTTGGAGCCGCTTTATCAAAGGATAGAGAAGCTGCCGAACATTCAGCCGGTATTTCATCAAAGTCCGTATGACAGTGAAAAATGGTTTATTGATGTGGGCGCAGAACAAGCCGGAAAAGGAACAGCCGCCCTTGTATTGAAAGAAATGATAGGGGCAAAGGAGCTGGTTGTGTACGGGGATAACCACAACGATATTCCGATGCTGAAAGCTGCCGACCGCGCTTATGTGGTGTCCGCAGCATCACCGGAGGTTGCAGCGTATGCCGATGCAAAACTTCCTCAACAAAAAGACAGTGTCTTAAAATCTGTTTGGGAAGAAAATTAGGAAGATTAAAAGGTCACAATTTCCAAAAGTTGAGTGAGAGAGGAAATTACATAGGTTAAGGAGAGTGCATCGGGCAGAGGTTGGTGGGAAGGATTGAACCAACAGCGGTCTAAGCCTGCCGCCAGCGCGCCGCGCATATCGGAGGAGAGAGAATCGCCCACCATCAAAGCCTTTTTAGAGTCAAAATCAGGGATACGGGCAAATACATAATCAAAATATTCTTTGCGCGGTTTTTGAAACCCGGCATCCTCCGAAACAAAAATGTCAGAAAGGTAAGGAGACAGCGCACTGGAAGAAAGTCGGCTGTGCTGGGCGCGGGAAACGCCGTTGGTAAGGATGTAGAGCCGACATCCCATCTCACATAAGCGGCGGCAAACCTCCGGAGCCTGCGGCATCGGTTTGTTGCCTTCTCCCAAACGGAGCAGATATTGCCGATTAAATTCAGAAGAATCAATTCCGGTAATGCCAAGCTGTTCAAACAGCTTAGCAAATCGGGAAGAAAGAAGCTGTTGTTTACTGATTTTATTTTGTTCAAATTCTCTCCATAAATTTTGATTGACCGTTTGATAGATTTGTTCGACAGAGGGGGTAAGGGTGAGCCGATAATCGGAAAATACTTTAACCAGCGCCTGATGTTCGGCATCGTCAAAATCCATTACGGTGTTGTCTGCATCTAAAAGAATGATAGGATATTTTAAAGCGTTCATAAAACTGCTCCTTTCGTATAATAAAAAGTAAAAAGCGAAAAAACCTGTTTCTCTTTACGGAAACAGGTTTTTTCGGTGTGGATGAAAGGTTGTCTTTCGTATAGAATCAGAAGAAATCTAAAAGAATAAACTGTATTTATAGTGTAATCCAAATTTCGACAAAAATCAATTCGCTTTTTTTACAAAAGAAAGGTGAGAAAAAAGTGAATTTGACGAATTTGTTCATAATAATGACCAAAAACAAAGCGCTTATTTATCAATACTTTCTGCTTGCCCCAATGATAAAAGCGAATATTTGTATAACAGCCGTATTTGGTTGAAAAAGAAACAGAACTGCCGTAACAACAAACGGCAGCTCTGTTTTCAGACGATGAAAGAAAAGATAAAATTAAGAGATAATCCAATCTTCGGTGTTGCAACGATTTTCTTCGCTGACACTCGGGTAGGTGAACTGTTCCATCAGTAGTTTGTCGCCTTGACGCACCACAGTAAAGGTGTAGGTTTCCGGCTCGCTCAGAGAAAGAGGGGCCTCCATGCCGGCATCCTCTTCCCGATAGCCGTATTTTGCTTCTGCTTGATAGGTGAAAGCATCGCCGTCTTGCGAAAGCAGCTGCAAGGAAACAATCTCGGCAAAATATTGATTGGACATGGAACTAAACTGATTGCTGATATGATAAACTTTTCCGTCTTTTTTTAAGATAATCGGTCCTTCGGGCAGATAGGAGTTTTCCAACTCGCGGATTCCGTTTTCACTGAAAACCGCACAAACAACGCTGTCATAATCGGAAACTTCATCATAATATCCGTGTTCGGCAGGATTGTCTTTACTTCCGACCGCTACAAGTTCCTGTACAGAGGGGAGCGAAGAATGGTTTGGGTGATAAATCTCTGCCGCTTGCTGTAACAGATCAATGACTTCCTGTTCTTTGGGTGCGTCTTTGGGTCGAAGCAGGAAAAACAGAACAGCGCCGATAACAAGCAAGACCACCAGAAGAACAATCACAATCTGCTTTTTCGATTTTTTCATACAAATTCCTCCAAACAAAATTTTTGTAAAAAGGGGGACAGCTTAAATGCTAAAAACTACTGCTTTTGTAATAATTCTATTATATTTGAAAATATTACAAAAATCAATCTTTATCTTTCACAAACTTATAAGATGATTTTTGTGAAGAATAGCAAAATATAATAGAAGGATTCAAAAAACGGCTACTTTAGTAGCCGTTTTTTTGAAATTTGATTTATGCAGTCCAAGAGTTAGTAACAGATTTTACTTGTTTAGCTAAATCTGTGAAGGAAATAGTACGTTGACCTACAACGCAGTTGTTAGAAGTATAATTTGCTTCGTAAACACTTACGCCGGTAGATGTAATGCGGGTAACGATAAAGGAATGAGGGATACCGTTTGTTCCCATGTATCTAAAGTGGGAACCTACTTTTAATTTATTGAAGTAGGTTTTTAGGGAAGATGCGCTGATAGAAGTAAGCTTTCCATTTGCGTTGGAAGCAACACAATCAACGCCATTGTACTGTTTAAAAACATAGTTTGCGAATCCCATGCACTGAATGGAATTATTGTAACTCTTGCATCCACAGCTACCATTAATATTGCAGCCGGATTTGTGATGGGTACAGGCTTTTCCTGATTTGCTGAAATAACTTCCGGAAGGATAAGAGCTTAGAGGCAAGGAAGCACGTGGAGAGGAAACCTCATCTTCCGCATAAACGGTATTTTTGTAGAAGTCAGTATTGACATACCGTTCATATTGTTCATCAGTGAAGTTCCCCTTTTCTGTTTCAGCAGCGAATCCGGATACACCAAGGGAGAGCAACATACAAGCGGACAAACAACAGGCTAAAAACTTAGTTAGTTTCATACCTATTCCTCCTTAAAATTAGAATAAATGAACTTGTTTTTTTACTCTGGGATCCCATGACTATACTATATCATTGAGTAAAAATAGAATCAATAGGCAAATTGTGACCGGTATTTACCGGTCACAATTTGCCTATTGACG
This sequence comes from uncultured Oscillospiraceae bacterium, assembly GCA_905197685.1. GTDB lineage: Bacteria > Bacillota > Clostridia > Oscillospirales > Ruminococcaceae > Negativibacillus. The sequence continues at coordinate 29,635 of CAJJZS010000015.1, forward strand.
AACAGAACAAGATATGATTCTATAAAAATGGAAGAAGGTGAAAAGATAACTTTTAAACTCAAGACAATCAAAAGAAAGGATGTAAAAAATGAAACAAAGATTATTTTCCATTATTGCAGCGACAATACTTATGATTTCCCTGTCACAGACAGTATTTGCTCAATCTGAAACTTGTATTTCTTTTTCAGAAGAACAGGCAGGCTCTATCCCGTGCATTGATGAATCAGTGAGAGAAGATAATTAAAAGGTAGTGTTATAAAAAATCAAGCTGAAAAGTTTCTATTGCATACCTTTGTACTTCTTCGCAGCTTTTATGATTTTCCATAATTAAGTTTAAATAGTAAGATTTCTTTAAGAAATCTATGCTGGCAGAATCATTACCAAGTTCATGATTAGAGCAGGCAAGATTATACATCAATTTTCCCAGTATGCGAGTGCGATTGAATTTAACGCAAAAGTCTTTTCCTTTTTCGGCAATTAGGATACATTCTTGAAATCGGTTTTCAAGGAATAAAAGACGGGAGTAATTATAGGAAATCATCGGGAAGAGGATTTTTTTAACTTCCATACAGATAGATTCATCCTGCAAATATTCATACAGGTTTCGTAGCAGGTCAATCGCTTCTAAAATTTTTCCCTGATTGCTGTAGTTATCTGCAAGCAAGTTTAAAAGTTTTAATTCTTCCAAGCTGAATGCAGAACGTTTAAAATGGTTAAAATCCAATCTTGGTCTGGTAAGGGATAAAGCGCGTTGAATCATCTCCAGTTCTTCTGCGGGAGAATAAGGAAGAATTTCTCCGTTTTCATTCTCTTTTCCTGCTACGATGCGGGAACGCAGAAGAAACTGGTGAATTAAAATATAAGACTTCGGTGTGATTTTTTCAAGTTCATTTATTTTTTGAAGTGCCTCCCGATACTCCTTTTTTATGTTCAAAGCAACAATTTCTTCCATAAGCTGAAATGTCATAATGTCTTTTTGTCCTAAAAAAAGTTGAACCTCTTCCTCTTTTACATTTAAGCGCTCAAACAACTGGGCAATAATGAAAGGAGACGGAGTGTGTGTTCCGCGTTCAATTCGGGATAAAGTAGAAAGGGAACAACAAATATCGTGGCATAATTGTTCTTGTGATAGTCCATTGGAAATTCGTTTGTTATATATAAAATTACCGATATTGATACTTAGCATGATAAAATCCCTCCTAAAAAGACAAATGAAAGTATTACTTTTATTATATTCTGTTTGAAGAAAAAATCAAGAACAATCATTCGACAAAATTCTACATTGAAAAAGCAAAAAATCTATATTAAAAAAGCTGCTTTATCAAATCTGATAAAGCAGCTTTAAAAATTGAAAGATACAGATAAAAGTTTGTTTGTCTTATTTACTGGTTTCACTTGGAGTGGAGGAGGGAATAAAACCATGTGCCGGAGGGATAGGATTTCTCAACGGCTGTTTCTTTCTGCGAAAAATCAAGAAGGTATGAGGATTGTGTTGTCCTTTTTTACTTGGCGCGCTTGGAGTGGAGGAGGGAATAAAACCATGTGCCGGTGGCACATGGTTCCCGACGACTGTCCCTCCCGCGAACAACAAAAAAGGCATCACATTTAGGGCGGCACTCATAAAACAGTATTAGAAATGTTTCCGGGAAACGGCGTAGCTTGCGGGCTATGCCGTTTCTCCGTTTTGCAGGTCATTCAGTAAAGACGCGGGGAGTATTCCCACAAGGTCATAGGAAATGTCAATCTGCTGTTCCCTATGCCCCTTTGATTTATCCGGCGCGTGAACGTACACCGCCTTTACCATGTCGTTTAAGACAGAGGGTGTCAACTCGTCCAAGTCAAGATATTTCTGTACTTTGCTGATGAACCTGTCAATGTTCTATGCTTGTTCTTCCTGTTCGTTAATTTCTTCATTCAATCGCAACAGCTTTTTCCGCAGTTCTTCCTGCTCCTGTTCGTAATCGTCGGAGAGCATTTGAAATCTGTTGTCAGATAATTTCCCGCCCACGTTGTCCTCGTAAATACGCTTGAATAATCGGTCAAGTTCTTCTATCCGCCGTTCCGCCTGCGTCAGTTGCCGCCGCTTCGCCGCCAGTTCCTTTTTCGCTTCGGCTTTCTGCTTTGCGCCCATAGCTTTTCGGAATTGTTTTTCATGGTTAGCAACACAGGCAATCGTCAATCTCATGTGAGCGAGTACGCCCTGTTCCAAGACAACGGCGCGGATAAAATGAGTAGAGCAAACCTCTTTCCCTTTGAGCCTTGAAGTAGAGCAGACAAAATGGTCTTGCCTTGCTTCAAAATTTTTGCTTGTGCAGTAATACAGCTTTTCGCCACAATCGGCACAACGCACAATGCCGGAAAACATATTCGTCTTTCCTGTTCTCGTCGGGCGGCGTTTGTTCTTCCGTAATTCCTGCACCCGTTTCCATGTGTCAGCGTCAATAATCGCTTCATGGGTATTCTCAAACACAAGCCATTTTTCCTCTGGATTGTAACAGGTTTTCTTACTCTTGTAGGACTATTTATAGGTCTTGAAGTTTACCGTATGCCCTTGATATTCTGGACGCTCCAAAATACCTGCTACTGTCTTGTTATCCCAATCATAAAGATTGTCCGGCGATGTGTTCCTCGTTGCCCTGCCTGTCTGCTGAAAATGGATTGTCGGCGTTATGACTTTATCCTCTTTCAGAATACGGGCAATCTGCGACGGTCCATAACCGTCCAGACAAAGGGCAAATATCCGCTTGACTACTTCGGCGGCTTCTCCGTCCACAATCCACCGTTTTCTGTTATCAGGGTCTTTCATGTAACCATAGGGCGGGTTTGTGCATAGGTGTTCTCCTGCTTCTCCCTTTGACTTCATCACAGCGCGGATTTTCTTGCTTGTGTCCTTTGCGTACCACTCATTGATGATATTCAAAAAGGGGGTAAAGTCGCTGTCCTGCTGATTTGCGCTGTCTATGCCGTTATTGATAGCGATAAACCGCACGCCCTTTTCCACGAACAGGACTTCTGTATAAAATCCCACTTTCAGATAGTCGCGCCCAAGCCGCGACATATCTTTGACAATCAGCGTTGCCACTTCTCCGTTTTCAATCCGTTCCAGAAGTTCGCTCCAACTCGGACGGTTGAAGTTCGTTCCAGAATATCCATCGTCCACGAAAAAAAGCAGTATTTGAGAAATGATTTTCTTTTGCGTATTTACTTAAAATTGCCTTTTGATTAACAATGCTGTTGCTGTCGCCCTGTAATTCGTCGTCGCGTGATAAGCGGCAATAGAGGGCGGTAATTTTGTCAGACTGCCTTAACATAGTTTCTGCTCCTTTCATCGGCGGGCAGTCTGCCAATACAGGATTGCTTACCCCTATTTTATCGGCTCCGGCATTTTTAATCAACATCTTTTTTGCCCTTTTCCTGCTCCATAAGGCGTAAAATCTTGTGGGGCAGGCTCCTTTCCCCGTCATAACTGCCTGTAAAGCGGTACAGCGTTCTGCCAGATTTTATCGTTACTTCATGCGTTGGCAATTCTTGAAACAGCGGATTTTCCACTACAATATGCCCATCCTTGATTTTTCGTTTCCGTTCCATTCCTTTCCCGTCCTTTCTAAAGATAAAACTGAATAGCAAGCATAGAGAACGGATAGCCGTTCTCGTAAAATGCCCGACTGCCGCCGGAGCATTTTGCTTGTTGGGAAGTATCCCAAACCCTCATTTCATTAAGCCTTTGAATTGCAGAAGCAATCGCCGTTCCAATCGCCAGACTTCCTCCATGGAGCGTTTTATCTCGTCCATGTCGTCTGCGTAAATTCGTCCGGTTTCATTGATACGCTTTGCAATCTGATTGATATTCACGCCGATTTTCTGAAGCTGCGCCGTATGCCCTTTGACTTCCTGCAAATCAAGCGTGATAATGTAGCCGTCAATGAGTATTTTCCGAGCATAGGCAGAAAGATTAAGTGTCGGTATCTGTTGCATTTTTTCTTCAATCAATGCCCGTTCTTCTTCTGTTACCCGAATAATGATTTGCACGTTTCGTTTCCTGTTTTCCATAAGTAGCCCCCTTTCGCTAACAAGACGTTTGCAAGCGGTTTTTCTACCCGCTTTGTAATAATTTTTCTTTCACTACCTACTACACCAGACATGGCAATTTTGCCGAAGATTTTAGAAAAGTTTAAGAAATATTTTTTCCTACTTCCTATTACGGGAAACGCGCCGAAAATGTCAAACATACACCGAAAAATATTCCATATTTTTAATTGTGCTATATCAAAGTGTCGATTGACTTTTTAGTATCAAAATGATAATATTTTCATATATCAACACAGGAGGGAGAAAGATGACAGATAGGCTTATGGAGTGTATTACAAATCCGGTGAAATGTAAGCTACTGATTGAAATACATTCAAAGGGGAAAGCAACTGCAAAACAGTTAGCTGATATTTATACCGATATTCCCCAAGCTACCTTGTACCGGCATCTCAAAAAAATGTTAAGTGACGGTATTTTACAGGTAGTGGAAGAAACACAGGTGCGCGGTACAGTAGAAAAAACTTATTCGCTGGCACACAACCTCATCAGCGATATAGAAACAATCGTCGAGAAAAATTCCGGCGAACTTTATATGCAGTATTTCATGCAATATCTCATTGGGTTTGCAAAACAGTTTCAGGAATATTGCCACTCTCCGAATATAAATATCAAAAAAGATATGACGGGATTTTCTCTTTCCCCACTATATCTTTCTGATGATGAATTGACTTCTCTTATAACAAATATTTCTCAAATAATCAGCGCAGTAAAAAGCAATGAACCCAACTCGGAGCGTAAGCTGCGGACGATAGGCATAATCGTATCTCCGTCAGAAAATACAGATAAATAAAATGACCGTCCCAAATCAGAGGGACGGTTTCTATTGACTTTATATTATCATTATGATAATATTATTAAAACGATAAAATACAGGAGGAAAAACAATGAACACATTATTTGAAATTATGCCTTTACTGGCTCCCATTCTGTTGGTAGACATTATTCTTGCAGTAGCGGAGGTAAGACACATTCTGCGACACCCACGCTATCGTTTCGGAAACAAAACCATGTGGCTTGTAATTGCTGTGGTCCTATTACTCTTTGGACCGATTATTTATTTTGTCTTTGGAAAGGGGGAGAACGAATGAACGTCCTCACAATACAAAATTTATCAAAAAGTTTTGGAAAACAGAAAATCATTGACAATCTTAATCTGTCTGTTCCAGAGAGAAGTGTCTTTGGCTTCATAGGGAAAAATGGTGCTGGCAAAACAACAACTATGAAAATGGTATTGGGACTGTTACAGCCCGACGAGGGAGAAATCCATGTCTGCAATGAGCCTGTTTGTTTTGGACAGACAAGGACAAATCAATATATTGGATATTTGCCGGACGTTCCAGAGTTTTATAACTATATGACGTCAATGCAGTATCTAAAGCTATGCGGAGAAATCATTGGTCTATCAAAAACCGAAATTTCAAAAAGAAGTGATGAACTCCTTTCCCTTGTCGGTCTAAATGGTGCAACAAAGCAAATCGGCGGATTTTCTCGCGGTATGAAACAACGATTAGGAATTGCACAAGCATTGCTCACACAGCCTAAATTACTGATTTGTGATGAACCGACAAGTGCACTTGACCCTGTAGGAAGAAAAGAGATTTTGGATATTCTTTATAAAATCAGCGGAACGACAACGGTGTTATTTTCCACACATATTCTTTCTGATGTGGAGCGCGTTTGCGACCATGCAGCCTTTTTGAATGAGGGAAAAATCGCTGTTACCGGAACACTTGCAGAAATTAAGGCTTTACATGGACATGACAGCTTGCTTTTAGAATTTTCGACGGTTCAAGATTTACGGCTTTTCAAAAAACAAAAATCCATAGAGCCATTGCTGCTTCATTCCGAAGAAAATAACAGGGAACTTATTTTGCATAGTCGAGATATGGTAAGTGTACAAAAATCATTGTTTTGTGTACTTGCGGAAACAGGGATTTGTCCCGTAAAGATAGAACTTATGGAGCCGTCCCTTGAAAGTCTGTTTTTGGAGGTAGTGAAATGAGTGGATATATTGCTTTTATAAAAAAAGAGTTTACGGAAAATATGAAGAACTATCGTTTCCTTATTCTGTTCGCAGTCTTTCTGATTTTCGGTATTATGAGTGCGTTTCTCGCAAAGTTTACGCCGGAAATATTATCGGCTTTAGCCGCAGATATGGAAATGACCTCTGAACCAGTCGCTTTGGACGCATGGAAACAATTTTACAAGAACATTTCCAGCGTTGGTTTCAGCGCATTTATCATTTTGTTTGGAAGTTGTATGTCAAATGAATATTCCAAAGGAACCTTAGTTTTAATGGTTACGAAGGGATTATCCCGTAAAGCTGTTATCCTTGCAAAATATACGGTAGCTGCCACGCTTATGACAATCAGTTATTGGATTGGATATGCTGCGACATACGGTTACACAGCCCTTTTATGGAATGATAACCACCTTTCAAATGTTGCTTTCGCGGCAGTTTCACTTTGGATAGTTGGCTTTCTATACTTGAGTATTTTAATGATTGGGTGCGTGATATTCAGACAGACTTTCACAAGCATACTCTTTACAGGCGGCATTGTCGCCATAATATCCTTGCTCGGAATGATAGAACCGATTGCGAAATTCAATCCATTCATTTTAACTTCAAAAAATATAGATTTGATTTCCGGCGAAGCTGTTCCGGCAGAATTTATGATACCTGCTGTTATTTCCATTGCCTTATCCATTTTGGGGATGTTGATTGCCATTCGACTTTTCAATAAAAAACAGCTTTAATTGTCGAATTTACAGCATTTGAAGAAATACTCTTATGTATAAAAAATTTAACATCTGCGTATATCTGCCGGACGACGGCAAAAGAAAAAAGCTGTCGTACAGCAGATGTACTTTTATGCCCTTAATGCGGCGGCTTAGATTAAGCCGCTGTTTTATTATGGCGGCTTCGGGAGGTAGCCGTCATGTTAATTACAGTTATCACGAATAGCAGATTGTCAAAAAAATCCTGTTTTCTGCAATGGCATATTCCGGTCATAAAGATGAATACACAAATCATTATAGTTACTTAAATAACTCATATTACCAAACGCCTATGCGGTTTTATGCCTGCATGGGCGTTTGTTGTAATAGCCCCCTACTGGGAAGAAAGGGGGTGAGTTATGATGAAGTATTCTGAACAATTCATGGAGCATATCGAATATGCCTTTGCTGCGTTCTGTAAAATCGTTCTCCGCAATGCGGCAATCAGCGCGTACCGCGATTTTGGACGGAAACAGAAGCATGAAGTGTCGCTTGACTATCTGATTTCGGAAACGTCTTTTGAATCGTTTGTAACCGATAACTATTTTGAGCAGTATGTTTATGAAAAGCCGACTGTTTTTGTTGTGCAAGGGAAAGAAGTTGTCGTTACAAGTAGACGGTTAGCCGACGCATTAGCGAACCTGTCGGAACAAAGGCGTACTGCTCTGCTGATGAATTTCTTCCTCGGTTACAGCGAAAGAAAAATCGGGAATGAGTACGGAAGAAGCAGAAGTACAGTCAACTACTGGAAACTGGCGGCATTGAAGCAGTTAAGAAAAGAACTGGAGGAAACTAAACATGAGGAATAAGAAACTGATACCCTTTGAAACCATCGAGAAAGCTGTTGCAGGCGAACCGGAAGCCATAGACGCGGTACTGCGGCATTACACTGCGCGGATTAAATATCTGTCTACCTATCGCGGGCATATTAACGACGATATTCAAGACCGTTTGAAAGCACAGCTTATCAAAGCTATCCTGCAATTCCGTTTTGACAGATAGGTAGTAGCAAATCCAGAAAAAGCCGTCAAGGATAAAATGCACGCTTGCGCGTCCTTGACGGCTTTCCCTGTCTTTGCTGTCGGGCAGCCAAGAGAGCGCAATCGGATAAACCGCTTACGCTCTCTATCCAGTATGGAATGTTATGCGATAAAGAGTGCTTCTCGCTTGATTTAAACGGCATTACAGCGGAGATAAGGGCAGGAGTAAGGGTTTTATATTCCCACCCTTAAAAATAAGGTTCTACTGCGTAACATAACAAACGATATTTTTATATTGCCTTTTCCGTTCTTTTCCATTCCGGCGGCTCTGCCACTTTGTTTTGCCCCCAAGGAGAGGGATTAGGGAAAGGATAGGAAGGGAATGGATATTTGATTAAATCCGTATTTGGTATTTCTTTAGTTATTTATATCTTTATTTAATTTCGTTGGATTTTCCAATGTCAGATAAACCGATGTCGGAAAATCCAATATCGGATAATCCAGCACCGGAAGTTATGAGGTATCCAAAAACTGTCTAATCCACCGCTTTATAAAACTGCTGATTTGGGGATAGGTATGTTACGCAGTAGAGGGCAAAAAACGCTTGATTTATGCGGCTTGCAGAACGTGTAAAACGCTTAGACGATATTTTATACCTCTACCCTCAAAAATGACGTTCTATTGCGTAACAAAGTGAAGATAGAAAAACAGAGAGCCAACCACTATTGAAAGTGATTAACTCTCTGTTTCTGTTTGCACCCTGTATGGCAGCTACCCTATTTCAGTTTGTTGGTTGATACTGTTTTATGAGTAGCTACCATTTGTGATGCCTTTTTTGCTTGGCGCGCTTGGAGGGACTCGAACCCCCGACCTACTGGTTCGTAGCCAGTCACTCTATCCAGCTGAGCTACAAGCGCATTCTTTGTTGCTGTTTCAATCAGCTTTATTATAATAACACAGAAGGAAAAAGATGTCAAGGGTTTTTTGTAATTTTTTTTACTTTATTTTCAGCAGAGCTGTTCCTCCAGGGAAAGGAGAGCTTTCTGTCTGATTTCTCAGATAAGAAAGCCGACACAGATAAGAATCGGATGGAGGAAGAAGAGAGAGAGGAATCTCAATAAAAGCCCCCCAGAAGATACCCTCTAAATTTTCTCCGCCGTTTCGGGTGAGCGTGACGCCGTTTGGCAGGGAAGCATCCTGACAGGAAAAGGAAAGCGACAAAGGAGCGGATTCACAATCTGCGCGCAGGGTGAGGGAAAAAGGAAACGCTTTGTCGGCAGCTTCAAAACATCGGAAAGCAAAGCAGAGTGCGCTTTCGGTAACACAGAGGTTGACAGTGATATAGGTAAGGGGAGAAAAAGAGCAGGAATCGGGTTGCAGCGAGGAAGAAAAGAGAAGGGGGCAAAAGAAACCGACATCATCTTGCCAGTTTTTTTGGTTACAGAAGGGAGGGGAAAAAGAGCAGGATGGATTCATGGGAAATCTCCTTTCGTTTAAAGCATTCAAAAGAAATGGATATTTTGACATATAATAGGAGGCAACAGTCCAGGGTAAGGAAAAAGGCTCAAAGGAATTTCCTTTGAGCCGGCAAGTTCACATTGATACAATATATTGTTCAGTTAATAAAGTTATGCGATTTTTTGGATTTCTTTTTCGGGAGATTCCGCAAAGATTTTTTTGCCGACCCCCGTTTTTTCCAAAGCGCGAACCATCGGCAAACCCAACGCAAAGCAAGCAATCGCTTCACCCAGAGCAACCTGTCCGGCATTGATTAAAAAGATAATCAAATCAAATCCGCCGCTGATTACAAAGGTAAGTTCCAAGCCGATGACAATGCCGTTGACCAATACCGGCATCAACGCGGAAAGCAGGGGCAGACCTTTGAAGCGAACCTCACGGAAGTGGTAGGTGAAAAATGCGGCAATCAAAGTTGCGGCAGAGCCAATCACAATGTCCAACGGTCCGAGGATGTTGGCAGAGGTGAAAGCGCCAAAAGCGTTTACCAAAACACAGCCCAGGGTAAGTCCTGCAATCGGATTAACCGAAAAGACCGGAAGCAGGGTGAATGCCTCGGCGATTCTCAGCTGAACAGGACCGAAAAGAAGGGTCATAAACGGTAAACTGAGCGCGAAATAAAGCGCCGCCACCATCGCAGTTACAGCCATTTTTTTTACAGTGTTGTTTCTCATATTCAATTTTCCTTTCGTAGTGTGTTTTTAAGTCAGGAACTTGCGACTGACTGCATCGCTTTTTGATGCGAAACTATTATACAATACTTTTATATGGATTGCAAGGGAAGAATAAATTAGAATTATTCCGAAAATATTGTATCTTTTTGATAAAAATGCTATAATAAGGAACGATTTTATATCAATCGAGGAGATGAATTTATGCAGAAAACGGATGACAAGGTTGTCCTGTTTGAGCAAACGCCGATTCCGAAAGCGGTTGCTCAGTTAGCTGTGCCCACAATATTAAGTTCTCTGGTTATGATTTTATACAATCTGGCAGACACTTTTTGGGTGGGTGTTTTAAATGACCCGATACAGAACGCTGCAGTTACTCTGGCAGCGCCGGTGCTTCTGGCATTTAATGCGGTCAACAATCTGTTCGGAGTGGGAAGCTCGAGTATGATGAGCCGCGCATTGGGAAGAAAGGATTTTGAAACCGTTTCCCGAAGCTCGGCATTCGGCTTTTATTGTTCGGTAATATGCGGAGCAATTTTTTCTGTTTTGTGTGCGGTTTTTCAGCAGCCGTTGTTGGGAATGTTAGGAGCAGACGCGGTTACTACCGAGGCAACACGCTCTTATCTGTTCTGGACAGTAAACTGCGGCGCTGTTCCGGCAATTTTAAATGTTGTTATGGCTTATTTAGTAAGAGCGGAAGGTTCCGCAATGCACGCAAGCATCGGAACGATGAGCGGTTGTTTGCTGAACATCGTTTTGGACCCAATCTTTATTCTTCCGTGGGGACTGAACATGGGAGCGGGGGGAGCCGGCTGCGCGACTTTTGTTTCCAACTGTGTTGCCTGCCTGTATTTCATGGTTTTATTATTTGTGAAAAAAGGAAAAACCTATGTCTGCATTAACCCGAAAAAGTTTTGCCTGCGCAAGGAAATTGTTTCTGGAGTATGTGCGGTTGGAATCCCGGCTTCAATTCAGAATTTGCTGAATGTAACCGGCATGACCATTTTAAATAACTTTTCTTCCGCTTACGGAGCAGATGCGGTTGCGGCAATCGGTATCTGTCAGAAAATTTACATGGTTCCGATGTATGTATCCCAAGGTATCTCTCAGGGTGTGATGCCGCTTGTCAGCTACAACTATTCCAGCGGAAATATCGCCCGTATGAAGCACGCGGTCAGCTTTGCAAGAAAGGTTGCTTTGAGCGTAATTATTTCGGTAGCGGCGCTGTTTTTCTTCTTCCCGGGATTCTGGGTATCGCTGTTTATGAAGAATGAAGTAATCATTGAGTACGGAACCCATTTAATGAGAGGATTCTGTCTGGGACTTCCGTTTTTATCCATCGACTTTTTGGCGGTTGGCGTATTCCAAGCAGTTGGTATGGGACGCGAATCGTTGCTGTTTGCAATTTTAAGAAAGATTGTGTTGGAAATTCCGGCGCTGTTTATTCTTAATGCAACGGTTGGATTGTACGGCTTGGCTTACGCGCAGTTCTGCGCAGAGGTGATTCTGGCAACAGCGGCTATTTTGGTGCTTCGCCGCTTGTTCCGAAGACTGGAAAACTGTCCGGTTCCGCTTTCCGAACACGATTCCAAACAGACTGTAAACAAAAAATAAAGACAGAAAAACTTTCCTGTGGCACAAAGCTGCGGGAAAGTTTTTTGTTTTTGAGAAATTTTCTTCTTTCTGTTTATTTGTCTGTCCCAAGTACTTGTAAAAACAGATTATTTCGTATAAAATAAAACTAATCATAGCAAAAAACTCTTGTTTCAAAGAGAAGAAAACAAATCCTTGAGCGGATAAAAAATCCGCAGGAAAAAACAAAACAGATAGGAGATTTTGTCGTGGAATACTTACAGGGAAGATACCGCATTACCAAAATCCGCCCGGGCTGTATGTGTGACTTTACCGTTGAATGTCCCGAAATTGCAGCAATTTCCAAAGCGGGACAGTTTGTACATATTCGTGTGCCGGGTTTTACATTAAGAAGACCGATTTCAATCTGCGAGGTAGACAAACAGCAGGGAACACTGCGTATTTTGTTTGACGTTCGCGGTGAGGGGACAAAGGTTCTGGCTCAGGCAAAGGAAGGCGATTTACTGGACGTAATGGGTCCGTTGGGAAACGGATTTGAACTGCTTGACTCCGGCAAAAAGGCAGTTGTTGTGGGGGGCGGCATCGGTGTGCCTCCGATGCTGGAAACAGCAAAACAGTACGGAGAAAACGCAACGGCAATTTTAGGATTCCGCAGTGAAGATAAAATTGTTTTAACCGAAGACTTTAAGGCGCAGAAAAACCGCGTTATGCTTTGCACCGATGACGGTTCGGCAGGTCATCACGGTTTGGTTACCGATCTGTTAAAGGAGCGTTTTGCCGAGGACAAACCGGATATTGTTTATGCCTGCGGTCCAAAGGTAATGCTGAAGTTTGTGGCAAAGATGTGCGAAGAATACGGCGTTCGCTGTCAGGTATCCTTAGAGGAACGCATGGCATGCGGTGTGGGAGCTTGTTTGGGCTGCGCAACCCCAATCAAAAAAGAGGACGGATCTGTGACCTATCTGCACGTTTGCAAGGACGGTCCTGTTTTTGAAGCGGAAAGGGTGGTATTCGATGACTAACTTAAAGGTAAATATTGCCGGAGTGGAGTTTAAGAACCCGGTTATTACAGCGTCCGGTTGTTTTGGATTTGGCAGAGAATATGAATGTGTTTACCCGCTGGAACGTCTGGGAGGAGTTTCCTTAAAAGGGATGACAATCAAGGAGCGTTTGGGAAACCCTCCTCCGAGAATTGCGGAAACCCCAAGCGGTATGCTGAACTCGGTGGGATTGCAAAATCCCGGTGTGGAGCATTTTCTGAAATATGATATGCCGTATCTGGCTGATAAAGATACTGTAAAAATTGCCAACATTGCGGGAAGCTGTGTAGAGGATTACTGCGCGATTGCAGAAAAGCTCAGCGAAAGCGAAATTGATATGTTTGAGCTGAATATTTCCTGCCCGAATGTAAAACAAGGGGGAGTTGCCTTCGGAACCAGCTGTGAGAATGCAGCCCATATTGTAAAAGAAGTGCGCAAATATGCGAAAAAACCGATGATTGTAAAGCTCTCTCCAAATGTAACCGATATTGCGTCGATTGCGCAGGCGGTGGAAGCGGAAGGCGCAGACGCAGTTTCCTTAATCAATACGCTGTTGGGTATGAGAATTGATATTAACACCCGCCGTCCGATTTTAAAGAACAATGTGGGCGGTTTATCCGGTCCCGCAGTTTTTCCGGTAGCGGTGAGAATGGTATGGCAGGTAGCAAACCGGGTAAAGATTCCTGTTATCGGTATGGGCGGCATTGAAAAATGGCAGGACGCAGTGGAAATGATGATGGCAGGTGCAAATGCGGTTCAAATCGGCGCAGCAATGTTCTATAATCCGAAAGCTCCGATTGAAGTGATTGACGGAATGGAACAGTGGATGAAAGAAAACGGAATTTCCGACATCAATGAGATTGTCGGCACCGTAAAGCCGTGGTAACTTTGTAACGCAGATCGGGGCAAAAAAGCTCCGATTCTGCGCTCTTCTGCATCATAAAAAGGGGATCAAAAAAGAAAGGAAGATACGCTCGCCCAGAGCGGGGAAAAGGATGACAGTATTATATCTGATTCGACATGGTGAAACCGGAGGAAATTCAGAGGGCAGATTTCAAGGGATTATCGACAACCCACTGAATTTTTCCGGCATCAATCAGGCTCAAATGCTCGGAATGGCATTCAGTCTGTCTAAAATTGATTTATTATATACCAGTCCTCTGCTTCGGGCAAAACAGACGGCGGAGATAATCGCTTCTATGCACGGAATGGAAAAACTGACACCTATTATAGAGCCGGGGCTAATTGAATTAAACGGCGGGCTGCTGGAGGGCAGGCGTTTCAGCGAACTGGCAGAAGAATACCCAGAAGTGATTGAAGCGATGAATTGGCATCCTGCAACATTGGAATGTCCGCAGGGAGAATCTATGCGCGATGTTTCCGAAAGGATTGTTGAAACAGTCAATCGCTTGGTTCGGGAAAACAAGGGAAAGGTAATTTTAGCAGTCAGCCACGGGATTATCATTTCTTCTTATATTCATGCCGTCAGCGGAAAACCGTTTGAGGAAATGTCGAATGGCATGGTGGCAAATGCTTCTGTCAGCAAATTCCTTTTTAATGACGATATGATTGCCTGTATGGAGTATGCAGACGACCGCAGGCATATGGAAAAGGGAACTTACATTACAACCAGAGGATTTGAACGGGAAGAATGTCCGAACCCTGATCCGTATGCGGCAGAGAATCAATAAATAAAGAAAAAATATAAAAAATCCCCCGACACTGGCTTGTATCGGGGGATTTTTGCAGAAAGCGCGGGTTG
>CAJJZS010000016.1 GCA_905197685.1 uncultured Oscillospiraceae bacterium
AGTGTCGAAAATACTTGGCGGGTGACTGCCCGGGAAAATAGAGCGGTGCCAACACTTGAGCGACTCGAGTCATCGAGTCGCTTTTTTTGTGTCCGGATAGAAGATTGAACTTTGAATTTTTGCATAACTTATCGAAAAATCCTGCATTTTTGAAAGATTTTTTGTCAAGTATCCAATTTGATAATCATTTAACGAAAAACCTCTTGCTAAATTGGCAAATACCTTTTATAATATAAAAGAAGGCTTAGAAAAAGGCTTATTGATTTGTTTTATCATAATCTGAAAGGAGTTTCTCATATGAATTATTCTCATGAAGTAGAGAGGATGTGCCCAATCGCAAAGGGTCCTCATCATGGTCCGGCTCCGATTCCGGAAGAAGGAAGATGGGTAAAGGCATATCAAATTTCTGATATTTCCGGTTTATCCCACGGCATTGGTTGGTGCGCTCCGCAGCAGGGCTGCTGCAAACTGACCTTAAATGTAAAGGATGGTATTATTCAGGAGGCTCTGGTAGAAACACTGGGCTGTTCCGGCATGACCCATTCCGCAGCGATGGCAGGTGAGATTCTCCCGGGAAAAACTTTACTGGAAGCGCTGAATACCGACTTGGTTTGCGATGCGATTAACGTAGCAATGAGAGAAATCTTTAAACAGTTGGCATATGGCAGAACACAAACTGCTTTCTCCGAAGACGGTTTGCCGATTGGTGCAAGCTTGGAAGACCTTGGAAAAGGTCTGCGCTCTCAGATTGGTACAATCTTCTCCACAGGGGCAAAGGGTGTTCGCTATCTGGAACTGGCAGAAGGTTATATTCTGTCTGTTGCTCTGGATGAAAACAATGAAGCAATCGGTTATAAATTTGTTCGTGTCGGCAAAATGCTCGAAGCAATCCGTCACGGTGTTGATCCGAAAGAAGCATATGAAAACAATATCGGTACTTACGGTCGTTATGAAAACGCGCCGAAATATATCGATCCTCGTGAAGAATAAAGAATAGGAGGGAATTTCACATGGCTAAATTTGAAGGACAGGAAAGAAGAATGCCTAAAATCGAGGCAGCTTTGAAAGAATACGGTATGACCTCCCTGGAAGAAGCCAGAGATCTCTGCCTTTCTAAAGGAATTGATGTCGAGTCCATCGTAAAAGGCGTTCAGCCAATCGCATTTGAAAATGCAGTTTGGGCATACACCCTTGGCGCGGCAATTGCTCTGAAAAAGGGTATCACCAAAGCAGCAGAAGCTGCCGAAGCAATCGGTATCGGTTTGCAGGCATTTTGTGTTCCGGGTTCTGTTGCAGAAAACAGAAAAGTAGGCTTAGGTCATGGTAACTTGGGCGCAATGCTGCTTAGAGAAGAAACAAACTGTTTCTGCTTCCTTGCCGGTCATGAATCCTTTGCAGCGGCAGAGGGCGCAATCGGTATTGCAAGAACAGCGAACAAAGCAAGAAAATCTCCGCTGCGTGTTATTCTTAATGGTTTGGGTAAAGATGCAGCTTACATCATTTCCAGAATCAACGGTTTTACCTATGTTGAAACAAAATATGATTACTTCACCGGTGAACTGACCACAGTTCGTGAGGTGGCTTTCTCCGATGGAGATAAAGCAAAGGTAAAATGCTACGGCTGCGATGATGTTCAGGAAGGCGTAGCAGTAATGCAGAAAGAACAGGTTGATGTTTCCATCACAGGAAACTCCACCAACCCAACCCGTTTCCAGCATCCGGTAGCAGGCACTTATAAAAAATGGTGTGTAGAAAACGGCGTAAAATACTTCTCCGTTGCTTCCGGCGGCGGTACCGGTCGTACCCTGCACCCGGATAATATGGCAGCAGGTCCTGCTTCCTACGGTATGACCGATACTATGGGCAGAATGCACTCTGACGCTCAGTTTGCAGGTTCTTCCTCTGTTCCGGCTCATGTTGAGATGATGGGTCTGATTGGTATGGGTAACAACCCAATGGTAGGCGCAACCGTTGCCTGCGCAGTAGCTGTGGAAGAAGCAAGCAAATAATCTAATATTAAACGCTTTGAACAGAGTCTTGTGGAAAATTCACAAGGCTCTGTTTTTGATTTTTTGAAAAAATTTTGTCGAATCAAAAATAAATAGATTTAGAAAAAGAAAATTTTTCACCGATTTCAAAGAGGCTTGTGGAAAAGACACAGGTCTTTTTGCTTTTTACAGTCAGTTTTAACAAGATATTGACAGAAAATAGACAGATTGATAAAATGATAGGCAAGAGGGGAAAATTTAAAATAGATAGGTAGCAAGGGAAAACAGAAATGGCGGAGGGATAATATGCAAAAAGCAACGGTAAAACAGGTGAGATTTCCAAAGGGAAAAAGAATTATTGTAATCAGCGATATCCACGGGCATTTGCAGAACTTCCGAAATCTTTTGAAAAAGGTAGCCTTTTCAAAAGAAGATATTCTGGTGATTGATGGAGATGTGTTGGAAAAAGGACCGCAGTCTTTGGCGACACTCCGTTATATTATGCAGCTGGCAAAGGAATATACAGTTTATCAGGTGTTGGGAAACAATGATTGGCTGTGGGATGAGCCGGAAACAGAAGATAAGCAGGCAAATGAGGAGTTGCTTGGCTATATGCTCAGCCGAAACAGTATTTTTCGAGATATGTGCACCGAATTGGGAATCGAAGTTTCAGAAAAGACAGATGTCTTGGCAATGAAACGGGCGATAAAAACAGCTTTTTGGGAAGAATGGAATTATTTGCGGGAATTGCCGGATATTTTAGAAAGCGAGCACTACATTTTTGTTCATGCCGGTTTGGAATCGGAGGATTTGCAGCAGCAGGAAAAGATGAACTGTGTAAAAAATGATTGGTTCTTTTCCCGGGAAATATTCTTTTCCAGGTGGTGCATTGTTGGGCATTTCCCGGTTTGTCTTTACGATCAGGAAAAGATTGACTGCACTGTGCGGATTGACCGGGCAAGGAAGATTATCAGCATCGACGGCGGCTGTGTGGTAAAAAACAGCGGTCAGCTTAATGCTCTGATTATTCCGGAAGATGGTTCTGAGGAGTTTATATGGGAATATGTGGACGATTTACCCAAAGCGGTCGCTGTACAGGCACAGAAACCCTCTGAGAAGGCTCACAGTATCCACTGGCCGAATAACGAGGTGAAGATATTAACGAAGGAGGGAGAGCTTTCTCTGTGTAAAGAGAAAAAGAACGGAACAGAGATGTGGATACCTAATTCTATGTTGACGGAGTGGGAGGGAAAAATGTACACCGATGAAACGACCGATTATCAACCGGAAATAAATGTTGGAGACGAAGTCAGCGTTGTAGCCGAAACCGGCAGGGGAACTTTAGTGAAAAGAAAAGGATTACTGGGTTGGTATACGGGAACGCTTCACGGATGTATAGAAGACAGGGAAAAAGAATAAAAATCAAAACAGGGAAAATGACAGAACAATACAAGTAAAAGGAAGGAAAAAGATGAAAACATTGATTATAAACGGTTCGGCTCGAAAAAACGGGGATACCCACAGTATGATTCAGGAGTTAACCAAACAGTTAGAGGGAGAATATTTTATCCTTCAGGCACATAGCTGCAATATCCACGCCTGTGTGGATTGCCGTTATTGTTGGGAGCATCCGCAATGTTGTGTTCAGGACGGCTGGCAGGAGCTGGATGCTTATCTGCGGGAGTGTGACAATGTGGTAATTGCTTCCCCGATTTACTTCTGCGAGATTACAGGACCGGTCCTGAGCGTCCTCAGCCGCCTTCAGGTCTATTGGGCTGCAAAGACATTCCGCTCAGAAAAGCTGCTGACAAAGCCAAAACGAGGCGGAATGATTCTGCTGGGCGGGGGCAAGGGAACGGCAACCTCTCCGATGAATACAGCGGCGGTGTTGCTCAAGCAGATGAATGTCAAAGAGATTTTTGACCCGGTCTGCTGTTTCACAACCGATGTGTGCAGAGCGGTGGACGATGAAAGAACCATGAAGGATTTATCCGGATTTGCGGCATTTTTAAATCGAAAATAGGGCGTAAGATGAAAAAAGGAGGAAAAACAACCTTCTTTTTTCTTTTTTGAAAAAGAAAAAAACGACGGGAATCGGCAAATTACACAAATAAAAATAGAGCCGATATAAAAACGAAAATAATAGAATAAAAAATGAAAAGAAACGGGAAAATAAGGGAAGAGAAACAAAAAAATATTTTGACAGAAAAAAAGAATTCTGTTTTGTCCGCATAGAAAGAACAAAACAGAATTCTAACCGAAGAAAACCAAGAAAAAGGAAAATAATTTGTTGTGCAGTTTGTTGCCGGAAAGCTGATTTTTTTGAGATTTGTATTCCGGAAAGGCAAAATTTACCGTCAAAATATACAAAAAAACAGAATGAATTGTACTGATAGGATAAAAAACCCGTCATTTAACCAAATATAAGGGATAAGATATAAACAATATAAATAAATTTGGACGGATTTATTAAGAAACTATGGACAAATCTGTGAATTTACGGTATAATAAACTCACCAACAAAATTAAGTGTTGAGGAGGAAATTGTATGGAAGCTTTAAACAATCTCGTGTTGACGTTACAGGACTTTATGTCCGGTAAACTGTTAGTAGTGCTTTTGGTGGGTACCGGTCTTTGGTTTACCATCAAGCTGCGCGGCGTTCAGTTCACTCAGCTGGGCAAATCCTTCAAATCTGTATTCGGCAACATCAAACTCAATGGTGAGAAGGCAGGCAAAGACGGTATGTCTTCTTTCCAGTCTCTGGCAACGGCAATCGCTGCTCAGGTAGGTACAGGTAACCTGGCAGGTGCTGCAACCGCTTTGGTAATGGGTGGTCCTGGTGCAATCTTCTGGATGTGGATTTCCGCTATCCTCGGTATGGCAACCATCTTTGCAGAAGCATCTCTGGCACAGAAATACAAAACCGTTGATGACTCCGGAGAAGTTACCGGCGGACCTGTTTACTACATCCGCGCAGCTTACAAAGGCAAATTCGGTAAATTCCTGGCAGGCGCATTCGCTATCCTGATTACTCTGGCGCTGGGCTTCTTTGGTAACATGGTTCAGTCCAACTCCATCGGTGACGCATTTAAAGGCGCATTCGGTATCAATCCTATTATCGTAGGCGTTATCGTTGCAGCTCTGGCAGCGTTCATCTTCCTGGGCGGTGTTGGTCGTATCGCATCCGTTACCGAAAAGATCGTTCCGATCATGGCAGCATTTTATATCTTAGGTTCTCTGGTTCTGATTATCATGAACGCTGGTCAGATTCCGGAAGCATTCAGACAGATTTTTGTCGGCGCATTCAATCCTGAAGCAGCTCTCGGCGGTTTTGCCGGCGTAGCAGTTTCCCAGGCTATCAAATACGGTGTTGCCCGCGGTCTGTTCTCCAATGAAGCAGGTATGGGTTCTACCCCACACGCTCATGCAGTTGCTAAAGTAAAACATCCTTGCGATCAGGGTCTGGTTGCTATGATGGGTGTATTTATTGATACTCTGATTATCCTGAACCTTACAGCTCTGTCCGTTCTGTGTACCGGCACTCTGACCGAAGCAGGTCAGGACCTCACCGGCGCTGCTCTGACTCAGGCTGCATTTAACGCAGGTTTCGGTTCTTTCGGTAAGATCTTTATCGCAATTTGTATGTTCTTCTTCGCATTCTCCACCATCGTTGGCTGGTACTTCTTCGGTGAGAAGAACGTAAGATACCTGTTCGGTTCCAAGGCTGTAAAACCATACGCTGCTCTGGTAGTTGTATTCATCATCCTCGGTTCTGCTCTGAAAGTTGACCTGGTATGGAACCTCTCCGACCTGTTCAACTCTCTGATGGTAATTCCTAACGTACTGGGTCTGTGGGCACTGTCTAAAGTTGCAGGCGACCTGTATGACGACTGGAAAAAACAGCAGCCGGCAAAGGTTAAATAAGATTTACTGATTACTCATAAATATTTGTCTATCTGAGGAAAAGGCGTCCAAACGGGCGCTTTTTCCTTTTTGGGCAAAACAGCAGAGAAAATAAAAGGAAATATATTTTGCTTGACGGATTGTCTGCTGCATATTATAATAAAACAGAAAACTGAATTGACGGAATACAGGTGTGGAAACACAGAAAAGGAATCAGGTGCGAATCCTGAACAAGGCCGTTGCCGTATTTAGCCAAAAAGATGCGCAAAGCAGCCACTGGAAACATTTCCGGGAAGGCGCGCATACGCTGGTTTCAGCAGCTATCAGTCGGAATACTTGCCTGTATTTTACTCGTTTCCAAACGGGTGTTGTCTGTTCTCTGCGGAACTCTGGAAAGCAGGCAAGGTAACAAGGTGTAAAGGTACGGTATGCCGATTTCAAGACAGCAGTCGGAGGAATGGCTTTATTTTGCCGTAGCATAAACATGGGACATCGTTTGGAAAGCTCCGAAACGGTGTCTTTTTTATTGCAGAAAAAATCCGTTAGGGCAAGAGCAATCCGTAACAATCTTTAAAAGAGAAAAGAGGAAGCGAGATGCAGCAAAAAACAAAAACATGGCTCAACGAATTTTTTATTTTGAATGTGGGAACGCTGCTCACTGCAATCGGAAGCTATTTCTTTAAATTCCCCAACAATTTTTCCACCGGCGGCGTTACCGGTATTTCGGTTGTGCTGACCCATTATTTCCCAAATATCAGCAACGGTACTGTTGTATCCGTTATCAATATTGCGCTGATGGTAGTGGGTTTGCTGCTTTTGGGAAAAGAGTTTGGATTTAAGACCTTTTATGTTACGATTGCTTTTTCGGGAATGCTCAAGATATTTGAGGTGTTTTTTCCAATGACCGAACCGTTGACCAATCAGCCGTTTATGGAGCTGTTGTTCGGCGTATTTTTGCCGGCGTGGGGTTCGGCGATGCTGTTTAATATCGGTTCGTCTACCGGAGGTACCGACATTATCGCGATGGTTGTCAAAAAGTATTTTAAGTGCCATATCGGAAAGGCGCTGCTGATTGTCGATTTCTTTATTACTGTGATGACCTTTGTGGCGTTCGGTCCGACCACCGGTCTGTTCTCCATGTTGGGTCTGATTATGCGTTCGTATGCGGTTGATTTCTTCATTGAGGAAATGAACACTTACAAATCATTTACCATCATTACCGGAAAACCGGAAGAAATTTACAATTACATCACGCAAACGCTGCACCGCGGAGCGACCATTTACAACGCTCAGGGGGTGTTTGAACACAGCGACAAAACCATTATTTTAACCGCGCAAAGCAAAAAACAGGGTATTAAACTCCAGGAACAGATTAAAAAAGTGGACCCCCATGCCTTTGTAATGATTACCAATACCAGCGAAGTAATCGGAAAAGGCTTCCGCGGAGGAAACTAATTCCCCTAAAACGACAAAAAATCTCCTGTTTATCGGGAGATTTTTTTATTTTCGTTGACGAAACACGATTGACTTGATAAAATGATAGCTAAGAAGTTTTGAAGGTATTAAGCCTGATTCTGTTTCAACTTATCGAAAAGGGGTAGAACGATGGAACTGTTAAAACAAAGAATTTTAAAGGACGGAAAAGTAAAAGAAGGAAATGTTTTAAAGGTGGACAGCTTTTTAAACCATCAGATGGATATTCGTCTGTTGGATGAGATTGGAAAAGAATTTCGCCGCCGTTTTGACGGAATGGGTGTCAATAAAATTTTGACAATCGAAGCCTCCGGTATCGGTATTGCCGTTGCGGTTGCGCAGCATTTTGATTATGCGCCGGTAGTATTTGCAAAGAAAAGCAAGTCGAAAAACCTGGACGGAGAACTTTACACCACACAGGTCACTTCCTTCACCAGAGGCACTACCTTTGATGTGCAGGTTTCCAAAAAGTTTTTGACGCCGCAGGACCGCGTCCTGATTATCGACGATTTTCTTGCAAAAGGTCAGGCTTTGATGGGCTTGTTGGATATTGTCAATCAGTCCGGAGCGCAGACCGTAGGCTGCGGCATTGTGATTGAAAAAGGCTTCCAGGAGGGCGGTCGGATGCTGCGTGAAAAAGGGGTTCGCCTGGAATCTTTGGCAATAGTAGACTGCTTTGAGGACGGAAAGGTTGTATTCCGCGAAGAAAAATAAAAAAGAAACCGCGCTGCCAATCGCAACAGCAAACGGTAAGGGGGTTTTGAGATGAGAATGTATGACTTAATCGAAAAGAAAAAACTGGGGGAACCGTTGAGCAACGAGGAAATCCGCCGGTTAATCGAAGGTTACACCGAAGGAACAATTCCCGATTATCAAATGTCCGCTTTTTTGATGGCGGTTTGTTTTCAGGGGATGGATGTCGAAGAAATCACTGAAATGACCCTTGCGATGGCGCGCTCGGGCGAGATGGCAGACCTCGGCGGAATCCACGGGACAAAGGTGGATAAACATTCTACCGGAGGGGTAGGGGATAAAACAACGCTGATTGCTGCTCCGATGGCAGCTGCCTGTGGAATTCCGATTGCAAAAATGTCCGGCAGAGGACTTGGATTTACCGGGGGAACGGTGGATAAACTGGAATCTATCCCGGGGTATCGCACAACTCTGTCAAAGGAAGAATTTTTCCGCAATGTCAACGAAATCGGTATTTCTCTGATCGGTCAGAGCGGGGAGCTGGCTGTGGCGGATAAAAAAATCTACGCGCTGCGCGATGTAACGGCTACTGTGGACAGTATTCCGCTGATTGCTTCCAGCATTATGAGCAAAAAAATTGCGGCGGGCGCGGATGCAATCCTGTTAGATGTAAAGGCGGGAAGCGGCGCTTTTATGAAAACCGAACAGCAGGCGCTTGACCTGGCAGCCACAATGGTGGCAATCGGAAAGCAGGCGCACAGAAGAACGGTCGCTCTGATCACCGATATGAATCAGCCGTTAGGAAATACTGCGGGAAATGCCATAGAGGTAGAAGAAGCAATTCAAACCCTTCAGGGAAACGGACCGCAGGATTTAACCGAGCTTTGCGTTCAGTTGGCAGGAAATATGCTCTTCCTTGCAGGAAAGGGAGAGCTGGAAGATTGTCTTGAGATGGCGCGTCGGTCATTAAAAGACGGCAGCGCGTACGAGAAGTTTTATCAGATGGTGCAGCGCCAGGGCGGCGATGTAGCGTATCTGGAAAATCCCTCCCTTTTCCCAAAGGCGCAGGAATATGCGGTGACTGCTTTGCAGGACGGATACCTGTTCTCTATGCAGACAGAGGAAATCGGCGCGGTAGCGGGACTGCTGGGCGCAGGCAGAGAGAAAAAAGGTGACGCAGTCGATCCGGCAGCGGGTATTCGCTTTTTGAAAAAGACCGGAGATGCAGTTAAACAAGGCGAACCGATTGCGCTGCTTTATACAAATCTTCCGCAAAAGGTACGGGAAGCGCAGCAAAGGTATCAAAACGCAGTTGTCATCGCTCAGGAGAAACCAAAGCAGACGCCTTTGGTTTATGCAAGGGTGAGCGCAGACGGCGTAAAAACAGTTTAGAATATTAGGATAGGAGGAATTGGGGATAGAACCAATCAAAGAAGCAACAAAGCCGAAAAATCGACTGTTAAAAACGATGATTTATTCTAAGATTTTTTCATGGGTTGCCGCTTTCGCCGCAATTCTGTTGGCAGTTATTTTGACAGCGTGGGGTGTGAGCAGTTATTTTCAAGCGCAGTCGAAAACAACAACATTAGGCTTTGAAAATATCGGGGAACTTGCTACGCAATCGGCATTCTGCACCGAGGTAAATGTAATAGAAGCGGACAGAAAACTGTTCGGAATGACCATTCCGTTTACGCAAAGCAAGTATATTTACAGCTATGATATCGAGATGAAGGCAGGAATGGACTTTCGTAAGGTAGAATGGCAGGTGGACGACCAAACCATTCGGGTAAAACTGCCGCCGTGTGAGGTGCTGAGCAGCGAAATTGATTTAGATTCCTTTCAGGTTTATCACGAACAAGAAAGTATCTTTAAGCAGATTCATTTGGAGGAAAATAATCAAGCGTTGAATCAGATGAAGCAGCAGGCGCAGGCAGATGCGATTGAAAACGGTCTTTTGGAAAATGCAAGGAGCAATGCCGAAGCGATTTTGCGCGGATTTTTCTCCAAAGCCTATGATTTGAGTGAATATGATATTGTATTTACAGAATAGAGGAAAGTTCGATGAAAATTAAAATTTGGTGGATTTTCGCAGCGATTGCAGCCTTGATAGCGTTGTTTTATTTTTATTTGTTCTTGACCGCTTAATGCGTTTTATGCAAGAAGAAAAGGACTCCATTTCGGAGTCCTTTTCTTTTGAGCCGAGAAAGTCGGAAAAGACCCTCGACCGGCGCGGGCATAAACCCTTTTTCTTTTAGAATCTCAATTCGCGAACGGTGTGCAGATTCAAACGGTTGGTTTGGTTATTTGAAAACGAGAGGGTCGGAAAAGACCCTCGACCAGCGTGAGTGTAAACCCTTTTTCTTTTAGAATCTTAATTCGCGAACGGTGTGCAGATTCAATCTGCCCGACAAAAAATAAAATTTTATAAAACCGTGTGATAGTTGCACGTTTCCGTGCAATTTTTCCGCTGTTTCGGGGTATTAGTGAAAAGAGTATTAAAAAGTATCTCACAGAATCGGATAGAAAAAGAATTGATTAGAATCAAATTTCCTTCCGATTTTCCTCTGAAACCCCCGCTGAAAATAAAAATTTTATAAAATCGTGTGATAGTTGTACGTTTCCGTGCAATTTTTTCGCCGTTTCGGGGTATTAGTGAAAAAGGGATTTTTAAAACCGCCAAAATAAAGTGAAAATCGGCGGCGAGGGAATCGGGAAGATTCCCGACCTGCGCGGGCATAAAACCTTTTCCCTTTAGAATCTCAATTCGTGAACAGTGCGCAGATTCAACCGGTTGGTCGATTTGGTTATTTGAAAACGAGAGGGTCGGAAAAGACCCTCGAGCTGCGCGAGCGTAAAACCTTTTTCTTTTAGAATCTTAATTCGCGAACGGTGTGCAGATTCAATCGGTTGGTGGGTTTGGTTATTTGAAAACGAGAGGGTCGGAAAAGACCCTCGAGCTGCGCGAGCATAAAACCTTTTCCCTTTAGAATCTCAATTCGCGAACGGTGTGCAGGTTCAACCTGCCTATTTTACTTTGCGGATGATACCAATTGGAGTCTGCTCTAAAGACTGACCGAGAGGGTTGTCTTTGAGGATTTTTACCAGAAGGTCGCGGTCCATAGAAGGGTGAGAAATGCCCAGAATCTGACCTTCCAGGTCATTGATGTCGGTGATTGCAACCTGAATACCACCCAGACGGTCGGACATTTTCTTTGCGGTTTCATCCGGCTCGGCAGGACCTAATACAACGTAATGGTTGTAGGGCGGCAGGGTGTAGTCGCACGGACCGTCAATCGAACGAGCTTTGTAACCTGCGATGGTGTAGAACCAGCCGCGTTTGTGAAACAGCTTACCCACTGCGGAAACAGCCGCTGCAAACAGGATTCGGATGGTGCCGCATTCCTGCAAAGCCATTTCCATCGTTTCCGGAATACCCAGACCGATGCCGTATGGGGTTTTTAAAACAAATTTGCAGAGGAATTTTGCCAGAGGACGCGGATGAATGTCCTCCATCGGGATAGCGCGTCTTTGGGTGCAGGCAACAGCCTTTTCGGTCATGAAAACAATGTCATCCGGCAAAGCGTACGGCTTTGCATATTTTTCAATGACATCGCATACATCATCTTTGTCGGTGATTACATGGGTGCGGATTGCAAGACGCTGGTATTTGACGCCGTCCACCTCGATGGTTTCATTTTTGCCTTCGTTTACAATATAGCTTTCTTCGCTCATGTTTTACAGTCCTTTCCAAAAAACAGAATCGTGATTTCACACAGAAAGCGCATTTCCCGGGAAATCATTTCCGAAAAAGGGATTTCTCCATATTGTCGGGAAATGCTGCTGCCCGATAACCCTTGCGGCAGAGAGATAAGGTCCTGCCGCGCAGAGTTGATAGGAATAAGTTTATTTTACCCCAAAAAAAGGATAAACTCAATATCACGGCAATAATTTGTCTGCACTTTGTCAAACACGGCAATTTATCCGAAATAGGGGACAGATTTCTATACGAAACCGACAGGAGAAAAGAAAAAAGTTTGACAGATGCAAAACTCTCTTTTCTTCTCTGCGATTGTGTTATATAATGGAGAATGTCAAAAAGTTTTGTGGGGCGGAGTGTGCGGAAAAAGTATGGTTTTTTCTAATTTGTTTTTTATCTATTTGTTTTTGCCGGTTCATTTGCTGCTATATTTTGCAGTGAAAAATAGAGTGTGGCGCAACGCGGTGCTGCTTTCCTTTTCCTTGATTTTCTATGCCTGGGGCGAACCGGTTTGGGTGTTTATGCTGATGCTCACCGCCTTTTTGGATTATCTGTGGGCAAGGGGAATTGAGTTTTTTCATCAAAGCGGACAGCTTAAAAAGGCAAAATGCTGTTTGGCAGCCTCTTTGGTTTTTGATTTGGGAATGTTGGCAGTGTTTAAATACAGCGGGTTCTTTATCGAAACGCTCAATGCCGCGACAGGATTTTCTTTGCCGGTGCCGAAGATTGCCCTTCCGATTGGAATTTCCTTTTATACTTTTCAAACCGTCAGCTATGTTATTGACGTTTATCGGGGAGAGGTTCCCGCTCAGAAAAAATATTACCGTTATCTGATGTATCTTTCCAGTTACCATCAGTTGGTGGCAGGTCCGATTGTCCGTTACAGTTCGGTTGAGGCAGAGATTGAGGAACGCACCGTTACCGTTGAGGACTTCAGCGAAGGAATAACCAAATTCTGTATCGGGTTAAGCAAAAAGGTGCTGGTGTCCAATGTGGCGGGCAAATTGGTAACGCAGTACATGGACGCCCCTTTGCAAACGCTGTCCACAGCAGGCGCGTGGTTTGGGGTATTGGTGTATGCAATTCAGCTGTATTATGATTTTTCCGCCTATTCCGATATGGCGATAGGCTTGGGAAGAATGTTTGGATTCCACTATCCGAAAAACTTTGATTACCCTTATCTTTCTAAATCGGTTACGGAATTTTGGAGAAGATGGCATATTTCTCTGGGCAGCTTTTTTCGGGATTATGTCTATATTCCGATGGGAGGAAACCGCCGCCACCAGCTGCTGAATATCTGTGTTGTTTGGTTTTTAACCGGATTGTGGCACGGCGCCAGCTGGAATTTTATTTTATGGGGCGTTTTTTACGGTATATTGTTGATTATAGAAAAGTGCGGGTTATTGCATATTCTGCAAAAAATCCCCGCAATCTTTTCCAGGATTTACCTGTGGTTTGTAACGCTGATTGGCTGGACTGTTTTTTATACCACAGACCTAAAGCGTTTGGGCGGATATTTTGGGGTAATGTTTGGATTTTCTCAAAATCCGCTGACTGACCCGCAGCTTTCGATTGAGTTTGTAAACCATATTTTCTGGTTGGCTGCGGCGCTGCTGTTCTGCGCGCCGATTTCCCGGGAAATCAAGAAAAAATTAAATTCGGTCGGCTCGGAAAGAGGAAAAGCGGTGATTGGACTTGTAACCGCAGGGTTTAACCTGATTTTGCTTTTCCTTTGTACCTCGATGCTGGTGGGGCAAAGCTATAATCCGTTTTTATATTTTCGATTTTAAACAGGAGGAAAAAGATGAAGAACGGAAAAAAACGAAATTACAACCGGTTTTCTGTCATCAATGCAGCGGCAGTTTTGTTCGCTTTGTTTTCGGTAGGGCTGCTCAGTTTGATTCTCCCTAAACCCACCGTTTCCGAAATGGAAAAGAGAGAACTTGCCAAAAAGCCGCAGTGGAGCCTTTCCTCCTGGTTTTCGGGAGAGTTTGCAAAACAGTATGACGCCTATTATGCGGACACCTTTCCGGCAAGGGAAAAGTTGGTTTCTGTTTCTTCTGAATTTGAGAAGGTGCAGGGATTGCACCCGGACGATGTGCGAATTCATCAGGGGAATCAGCCGACAACACCCGCAGAGCCTAAGCCGGACGAAAAGGAGCAGGGGACGGAACAGATGACCGAATCAAAATCTGATTTGCAGGATTACTATGACCCGAATGCGCCCGGAAACGGACTGAGCGGCGAGGGAGGAGGAGAGCAGGTTGGCAGCCTGTTTTTATATCAAAACATGGGAATGCAGATTTTCGGAGCAAGCAAGAGTTTGTCCGAACGCTATGCGCAGGCAATCAATTCCTATGCACAGGAGCTGGAGAATGTAAAAGTGTATAATCTGATCGCTCCGTCTTCTATCGCGTTTTATCTGCCCGAAAAATATCGGGGAATTTCATCCGACGAAAAGGAAAATATTGATTATGTTTCCTCTTTGCTTTCCGAAAAGGTGACGGCGGTGGACGCATACAGCGAGATAGAAAAGCAGAAGGACGATTACATTTACTTCAGAACGGACCATCATTGGACTGTGCGGGGAGCGTATGCAGCTTATCTTGCATTTTGTCAGGCGGCAGATTTGGAGCCGGTTGCGTTGAGCGAGATGGAACAGCACCGAATTGACGGTTTTGTCGGAACCTTTTATAATCAAACGCAGGACAAAAAGTTGGCGCAAACTCCCGATTTTGTGGAATACTTTGTCCCGCCTGTTCAAACCGAAACCACGAGATATGAGCGGGGAAAGCCGTTTGACCCGATTGAAAGCAGCATCTTTGCAAGTTATGCGACGGGAGGACCGAACACATACAGCGTATTTTTACACGGGGATTTCCCGCTTACCCATATTAAGACGGACAACCACACCGGAAAAAAGATTTTGCTGGTGAAAGAATCTTTCGGAAATGCCTTTGCTCCTTTTTTGGTTTCCCATTATGACGAGGTATTTATTGTGGATCAAAGATATTTTGAATTAAACCTCAGTGAGTTTGTCAGGGAAAAGGGAATTACCGATTTGTTGTTTCTCAATAACATTTTTGCGGTGAACACAGAGCTAAGAATTGCGGAATTGGAACAGCTACGGCACCAAACTTATGTGCCGTACCAGCCGCCGGTATATACTCCGCAGCCATCGGAACCGGTTGCTGCGCCGGAACAGCCGACAGAGGAGTCTGACGCGGGAGAAGAACAGTCGGAAGAACAGCCTCCGAAAGAAACATCACAAGAAAAATCCGAGCCGGATAATACCGAACGGAATCAGGAGGAGCGGCAAGAAGAAAAGAAGGAAGAAAAACCACGCAAATCTCTGTCACAGACGCTGGCAGAAGAGTAAAAACACAACAGGAAAGAAGGGGTGAAGGTGAAAGGAAAAGCAATCAGACTGGTAAGCGCAGCGGCGGCGTTTTGTATTTTGGGTTCGGGCTGCGGCAGCGCACAGCCAATGCAGGAAATTTCGCAGCGAAAACAGCTGGTATTGATGATTGACAGCGACGCTGCGCAAACGGTACAGCAAGCGGCAGAAGAATTTATCAACCGCGCAGAATATTATTCCGACGGGGAATTGGAAATCGAACTCAAAGAGCAAAGCAATGCAGTAAAACAGTTGACAGACGCCGAATATGACCTTGCTTTTTTGGAAAATGAAGCCTTGTCCGATGAGATAGAGGAATTAAAAACGCTGGAACTGCCTTTCTTTTTTAAAAATGCAGATTATCAGTTCAGTTCGTTAAATTCGGAAAGAACCAAAGCCTACCTGGATAAACTGCTGCAAAAAGAATGGGATATTAGTCTGCTGATGGCAACAACAAGCGGATATGTTGATTTTGCGGCAGATGTGGCAACCGACTTTACCGATTATCAAAAACGGTACCCGATTGCCGTGTCAAGGGAACTGTTCCCGGAAAAAATTCAGCAGGATATTGGGGCGCAGATTATTATTGACGAGCAGCCGTTTTCCCTTTTGCTAAGGGAAGGCGAGGAACAGGATTCGCCGGAAATTGCTCCGGCTTTGCTCTCACAGATTATTACGGCGGCGAAAACCGAAAAATATCGCAGCCGTTTGGCAGTGCTAAGCGGACCGCGCCAAATCAGTACCGCGTATCTGGTAGCGCAGAACAGCCTGATTTCTGCCCTCAGCGCAAAACAGCAGGCGGCGGTGGAACAAGCGGCGGTGATGGCTTGCGGATATTGCAGAACACTCAGCGACCAGCAGAGGGAAAAGGAATTAAAGGAGCTGGAAGAACTGGGAGTGAAAATTATCCCAATCAATACCGAAAAATATTTTGATATGATGGGGGACTATTATCAGTACCAAGCAGGAGAGCTGCTGTATCGTCCCGATGCGGAATTGGACAGACTGGTGCGCAGCGACGGGGTAAAGAAAACCTTTTCTGACCCAAAACCTTCCGGGAGAGAGAACGAGTCATAATAAGAAAATTTGACAAATCCGATTTCGCGAACAGTGTACCGATTCAATCGAAAAAAGAGAAGGTAAGAGGGAAGAAAACGAGAGGGTCGGAAAAGACCCTCGACCGGCGCGGGCGGAAAAACGGTTTTTTTGACAAATCCGATTTCGCGAACAGTGCGCCGATTCAATCGGAAGAGAAGAAGAAAAGAAGCAGGGCAAGGGGAGGAGCGAGGAAAGCGCCGATGACTCCGAACAGACGAAACCCGGCATAGACAGAAAGCAGACTGAGTAAAGGCGGCAGACCGATGCTGTCGCCGATAATTTTCGGCTCCAAAAAATTGCGGGCAACGGTGATGATAAGATACATAAGCAGCAGTCCGATACCAAGCCGGGTATTTTGGGAAAGAAAACAGAAAATCGACCAGGGAATCAAGACAGTTCCCGTACCCAAAATCGGGAGAAGATCAAGCAAAGCAATCAGCGCGGCAATCAGGATAAAGCGGGGAACTTTTAAAATCCACAGTCCCAGACAAAGTTCGGAGAAGGTAATCAACAGCAGGAGAAAATAGGCTTTTGTCATGCGAAGTAAGGTAAGGGAAGCAAACTGCTTGAGTCGGGCAAGAAGCGGAAAAAAGCGGGAAGGAATCAATTTTTTGAGAAAATGTACTGTTTGCGGATAATCCAAAGAAAGAAAAGCGGAACAAAAAACGGTGACGGTGATGCTTAAAAACCACAAAGGCAATCGGGATGCGATTCCGGTGCAGCAGGAAAATAACCAAGAAGAAATGGAAGCGGAGAGCTTTGCGGCAGCAGAACCGAAACTGCGCATCCAAAGCTCAACCGTGCGGCTGAGATTGGGGACAAAACGGGAAAGAAAAGCGGAAAGCCATTCAAAAAAATCCGCAAGGGCAGGCAGAAAAATCTGCTTGTACAGATTCGGAAATTCGGCAGCAAGGGCGCACAGTTGTCCCCATAACAAACTGACTGCCAACCAAATCAGGCAGCCGATGCCGGCATAAAAAAAGACGGTGACAAACAAAGCGGCTCGGCGTCGGCGCAGATGCAGCTTTTGCGAGAGCCATAAAATAGCGGGACGCAGCAAAAAAGCGACGCAAAGCCCAAGCCAAAGGGGCAGGGTAGCGGGGAAAATAAAGCGAAAGAATAAAAATATCCATGCGGCAGCGCAGAGAAAAAAGAGCGTTTTTCGGATAAAGGAACACATCTGACCGGGCGAAGGAAGAGAAAAAAGCGGTTGTTTTGAATCCACGGAAAAAGCACCTCCCAAAGCAAGGATAAAAGCCGATGACTGCGGCAATAGGATGAGCCAAAGTAAGCCGAATTATTCAAAAAAGGGTAAAGAAGAAAGGGGTTGAAAAGAAAACTCTTTCCAACCCCTTTTGACTTGTCTGATAAAAAAGGAAACCGTCAATCGGCAACAATGTCTGCATAAACGCCGCGGCAGGCATGGAGCAGCGCGTCCGGAGCGGCTTCAATCTGAAAGCCAATCTTTCCGCCGCTTACCACCATTGTTTCCTGTTTCTGCGCCGAACAGTCAAAGACGGTTTGATACTGCTTTTTCATGCCGATCGGCGAGCAGCCGCCCCGGATGTATCCGGTAACAGAATTAATCTTAGCGACGGGAATCATCTCCAACGATTTTTCTCCGAACACCTTTGCCGCTTTTTTCAGATTCAGTTCATGCTCCACCGGCAGGACACAGACAAAATAATTTCCGCTGTGTCCCTGTGTTACCAGCGTTTTAAACACCTTTGCAGGGTCCATTCCTACCTTGCGGGCAACCGCAGCGCCGTCAATATGTCCGTCGGAAGCGTCATAGGTGTGCATTTCGTAGGGGATTTTTTCCCGTTCCAAAATACGCATCGCGTTTGTTTTCGGAGTACCCAACGCAATCCCTCCTGATGATTTGTTTTACTGCTTTGGCTCTTGGAACGAAGCGTTTTGATATCGGTTATATTCTTCCATAAATTCCAGAAAATTCTGCTCGCCCATATAATGGGTCATCTCCTGTTCGCTGTATTCCCGTTCGATTCCGCGAAACAGACCGTTTTTGCAGGGGTCAATTTCCAAAGAGCGAATCACTTCTTCGGCAAATTCCCGAAAGGCAAACCCGGCGGCGGTGATGATGTTTTTATCTTTCACCAGCGGTTGACGGGCAATGTTGCGGTAGGGAATAAACGGCAAATTTTGAGAAATTTCTTCCCAAATGCCGGAAGTAAATCGAACATCGTCTAAAAGTCCCGCTTTTGCAAGCAGCATCGGAGCGGCAGAAATGGCGGCAATCAGCAGATTTTCTCCCTTGAAACGGCGTAAAAAAGAAATGAGCAATTCATCAAATAAAGCGTCAAAGGGAATCATCATACCCGGAAGAACAAGGCAGCTGTACTCATCCAAACAAAATTCATCTAAAGTTTTGTCGGCAGTAATCAAAAATCCGTCCTCGGAGCGAACGGGATTTTTGGACGAAGCAAAAATTTCTGCCGTATGTCCGTACCACATCAGAGCTTCCGTTAAACAGGTAATCTCATAAAGGGAAAAGTTCGGATATACGAGAACGGCAATTTTTTTCATGGTTTGTTCCTCCTTTTTCTGAAAAGTATGGCAGAAAAGCGGAATTACTCCGCGTAGATTTTGATGATGTTTACCAGAACTTCGCTCATCTTGTCCATCGACTCTACCGGAATATATTCAAATCGTCCGTGGAAATTGTGACCGCCGGTGGAAAGGTTCGGGCATGGCAATCCCATGTAAGAAAGTCTTGCGCCGTCTGTGCCGCCGCGAATCGGAACGGTTTGTGCCCCGACACCGCACTGTTCAAACGCTTTTTTTGCATTATCAATTAAGTGCATATGCGGTTCTACCATTTCTTTCATGTTGCGGTAGGAGTCTTCAACCGTTAATTGGAAGGTGCCTTCGCCGTATTTGCGGTTGAGGTAGTCGGCAATTTCCTGCATTACTTGTTTTTTTTGCTCATATTTTTGCGCATCATGGTCACGAATGATGTAGTCAAGCTCTGCCTGTTCGACATGACCTTTCATATCGCTTAAATGGAAAAAGCCCTCATATCCTTCGGTGTATCTCGGATTCTGCTCAACCGGCAGCATCGAATGAAATTCCATTGCAAGCAGGGAAGCGTTGAGCATCGCATTTTTTGCAGAACCGGGGTGAATGCTCAGTCCGTTAACGGTTACATGAGCGGAACCGGCGTTAAAGTTTTCGTATTCCAGTTCGCCCAGTTCGCCTCCGTCTACGGTATAGGCAAAGTCTGCGGCAAAACCTTTTACATCAAAGTAGTTTGCGCCTCTGCCCACTTCTTCATCGGGAGTAAATCCGATTTTTACCGTTCCGTGTTCGATTTCGGGGTGGGAAAGCAGCGTTTCAGCCATGGTCATAATCTCGGCAACGCCCGCTTTATCATCCGAACCGAGCAGGGTGGTTCCGTCGGTAACCATCAGATGCTGACCGACATAACGGTTTAAGCTCGGATATTCTGCGGGAGAGAGGAAAATATTTTTTTCCGGGTTCAGCAAAATATCGCCGCCGTTGTATTCCACAACGCTTGCTTTGATGTTGTCGCCGGGCGCATCCTCCGCAGTATCCATATGGGCAATCATGCCGATTACCGGTTTGTTTTCTTTACCCGGGGTAGCGGGAACGGTTCCGTAAACATAGCCTTTTTCGTCCATAAAGGCGTCCGCAATTCCCAGTTCTTTCATTTCTTGGACTAACGCAGCGCCAAGTTCTTTCTGGCTTGCGGTGGTTGGAACAGTTTGAGACGAACTGTCGGATTGTGTGCCGAAGCTGACATAATGCAGCAGTCTTTCATAAGCTCTCATGGTAAATTCCTCCTGTATCATTTCATGATGGTTTGCGCTTTTATTATAACGCGGCAAGGGTCGCTTTACAATACAAAACCGCAAACCTCTAAAAAACTGCCGAAAAAATGGAGAAGGTTTTGGCAATTTTTTCTAAAAGCGGTTTTGATAAACAAAAAAGAGAAAAGACAACATTGTCTTTTCCCTTTTTGTGTTAAAAGCAATTAGTTTTGGAAAGCTTCTAAGCTCGATTCAATCTTTTGGAGCAGTTCCTGCGCTTTTTGCAGTTTTGCTTTTTGCTCGTTGATTACCTTTTCCGGAGCTTTTGCAACAAAGCCGGGGTTGTTTAGCTTTCCGGACAGGAAGGCAATATCCTTTTCACAAGCCTGTTTTTCCTTGCTCAGTCTTGCAATTTCCTTTTCACGGTCTACCAGCTGGGACAGCGGCATAAAGATTTTTGCGCTGTCGGTGATAACCTGTACGCAGGACTGCGCGTCTTGCGGCTGACCCAAAACGATTTCGTCTGCCCATGCAAGGCGGGTTAAAAATGCGTTGGAGCGGCAGAAGATTTCTTCGGAGGCAGTTTCGATGTAAAGGGTTGCTTTTTTGCTCGGAGGTACGTTCATCTCGGAGCGGCGGGCACGAACTGCCTTGATTGCGTCCATTACCTTTTCAAATTCTTTTTCCTCTGCGGAGAAATTGAGTTCTTCGCGGTAAACCGGCCAAGAGGAAACCATGATGCTTTCGCCCTCATGTGGCAGAGCCTGCCAGATTTCTTCGGTGATAAACGGCATGAACGGGTGCAGCAGCTTTAAGGTGTTGCTCATAACATAAACCAGAACCTTGCGGGCAGTATCGGCTTCTGTTCCGTCCTCCCACAATCTGGATTTTGCAAGTTCTACATACCAGTCGCAGAATACATCCCAGATAAAGTCATACAGTTTGCTGACAGCGATGCCCAGTTCAAATTTTTCAAGGTTATCGGTTACTTCGGCAACCAGTTTGTTGTATTTGGTCAGGACCCATTTGTCCTCAACAGCAAGGTTGTCCGGCAGGGTAACGTCCATTTCGTCCTCTTTGAGGTTCATCAAAACAAAACGGGAAGCGTTCCAGATTTTGTTTGCAAAGTTTCTGCTTGCGATTACCTTTTCATCGCTGAAGCGCATATCGTTGCCCGGAGTGTTGCCGGTAGCCAGGGTGAATCTTAACGCGTCTGCGCCGTATTGGTCGATGATTTCCAGCGGGTCGATGCCGTTGCCGAGCGATTTGCTCATCTTTCTGCCCTGAGAATCGCGAACCAGACCGTGGAACAAAACGGTGTTAAACGGAATATCTCCCATATGCTCCAAGCCGGAGAAAATCATACGGGCAACCCAGAAAAAGATAATGTCATAGCCGGTAACCAGTGTGCTGGTCGGGTAGAAGTATTTGAGTTCCTCGGTGTTGTTCGGCCAACCCAGAGTGGAGAACGGCCAAAGCGCGGAGCTGAACCAGGTGTCCAGAGTGTCTTCATCCTGATGCAGATGAGCGCTGCCGCACTTCGGACAAACGGACGGAGCTTCTTTTGCAACAACAACCTCGCCGCAATCCTCGCAGTAGTAAGCGGGGATTCGGTGACCCCACCACAGCTGACGGGAGATACACCAGTCTTTAATATTTTCCATCCAGTTGAAGTAGGTTTTGTTCATGCGTTCCGGAATCAGTTTAATCTGTCCGTTGCGAACAACGTCGATTGCAGGTTTTGCCAACGGTTCCATCTTAACAAACCACTGTTTGGAGATCATCGGCTCTACGGTAGTGCCGCAGCGGTAGCAGGTTCCGACATTGTGCGCGTGGTCCTCTACTTTGAGCAGATAGCCCTGCTCCTCCAAATCTTTCACAATGGCTTTTCTTGCTTCATAACGGTCCATGCCTGCATATTTGCCGCAATCTTTGGTCATGGTTGCGTCATCGTTCATTACTTTCAGAATCGGCAGGTTATGGCGGCGTCCTACTTCATAGTCGTTCGGGTCGTGCGCCGGGGTAATTTTTACAACACCGGTACCGAATTCCATATCAACATACTCGTCGCCGACAATCGGGATTTCTCTGTTAAGCAGCGGGAGAACCACATTTTTGCCGATTAAGTTTTGGTAGCGTTCGTCCTTCGGGTTTACTGCAACGGCAGTATCT
Organism: uncultured Oscillospiraceae bacterium; assembly: GCA_905197685.1. Lineage (GTDB taxonomy): Bacteria > Bacillota > Clostridia > Oscillospirales > Ruminococcaceae > Negativibacillus. The sequence continues at coordinate 22,274 of CAJJZS010000016.1, forward strand.
CCCAGCATGGTTTCCGGACGGGTGGTTGCCAAAACAACATCGCCGCTGCCGTCAGCAAGAGGATAACGCAGATGCCAGAAGTGACCTGCCTGCTCCTCATACTCTACCTCGGCGTCCGAGATGGAGGTCATGCAGTGCGGACACCAGTTGATGATGCGTTCGCCTTGATAAATCAATCCCTTGTTGTAAAGGTTTACAAATACTTCCTTAACCGCTTCGGAGCAGCCGTCATCCAGGGTGAAGCGTTCTCTGTCCCAATCACAGGAAGAGCCGAGCTTTTTGAGCTGTTCGATAATTCTGCCGCCGTATTTGCGTTTCCATTCCCAGGCGCGCTCTAAGAATCCTTCTCTGCCCAGGTCCTCTTTGGTTAAGCCTTCTTCCTTCATCGCGTTTACGATTTTTGCTTCGGTTGCGATGGAAGCGTGGTCGGTACCCGGCAGCCAAAGGGTTTCATAACCCTGCATTCTGCGGAAACGAATCAGGATATCCTGTAAGGTTTCGTCCAGCGCGTGTCCCATGTGCAGCTGACCGGTGATGTTCGGAGGCGGAATCACAATGGTATACGGTTTTTTATCGGGGTTTGGTTCTGCATGGAAGTAGCCGCCGTCCAGCCAGAATTGGTAGGTGCGGTCCTCTACCTGTTTCGGATCGTAGATTTTAGACAATTCTTTCATAAAACAGCATCCTTTCTGAAAAGTGAAATCATGTTTTTTCAAATCGGGAAGAAAATAAAAAAACCTGTCCTTTGCGCTTTGCAAAGGACAGGTTATCATTCCTGCGGTACCACCTTACTTGGCAGAAAAATTTCTGCCCACTCAGCACGTGCATTTTTTACACGCCGAACCGGTAACGGGGTTCAGCCGTTATGGTCTACTGAGAAACAGCAAAAAAGCGCTGTATTCCGTTCGGCATACTCTCAAAGGCTACTTTGTCAATCTCGCTTTCTGCCGGTCTTTCAGCCTGCGCCGGCTCTCTGTAAGTGCGCTGATTGTTTTACTTCCTTCTCTCAGATTTGAAGCAATATTTTGATTACAACCTAAATCTATCATGATTTTTGCGTTTTGTCAACTTCCTTTTTCATTCTTTTTTTAAAGAATTCTTTGTAAAAAAGAAAAGCGGCTCAATGCGACAGACAAAGAACCGCTGGCACCCCCAACAGGAATCGAACCTGTAACTAACCCTTAGGAGATGGCCCCAAGCGACATAAGCACTATCAAGCGAGTATAAAAAAACCAAGAGAAATCAAGGCTTTTCTCCAAGTCAGGTGTAAATCTGGTACAAGCAAAATCAAGCCAAAATAAAGGGGTTTTACCCCCTCTTGTTGGCAGGATGTTAGCAAAATCAAGGCTTAATAGCGTGTGCTTTGAGTTCGATTTCTCTCGGAGCAAACTCAATTTATGCTGCGTGAGTATCTACTTGGTCTGTCACTTATTGAGTATACTATCATACATAGTGCCCCATTACAAGAGATGTGTGGGGCAAGAAAAGTGCCTGTTTTATCTCTCAGTCGAGAGGTAAAGCAGGCGCTTTTTTTCATATCTAAAACTCAGAGTGAAACGAGGTGAAAATGATGAATACGCAAATCATCGCCATCGCCAATCAGAAAGGCGGTGTGGGCAAAACAACGACCTGTGCGAATCTGGGCATTGGGCTTGCACAGGCCGGAAGAAAAGTGCTGCTGATTGACGGAGATCCGCAAGGCAGCTTGACCATCAGCCTGGGCCACCCTCAGCCGGATAAGCTGCCCTTTACTCTCTCTGATGCTATGGGCCGTATCCTGATGGACGAACCGCTGCGCCCCGGCGAGGGTATCCTGCATCACCCGGAAGGCGTTGACCTGATGCCCGCTGACATCCAGCTTTCCGGCATGGAGGTTTCTCTGGTGAACGCTATGAGCCGAGAGACTATCCTGCGGCAATATCTGGACACGCTCAAGGGACAGTATTCCCATATCCTGATTGACTGCCAGCCTTCCCTGGGTATGCTCACAGTCAATGCGTTGGCGGCTGCCAACAGGGTCATAATCCCCGTCCAGGCGGAGTATCTGCCCGCCAAGGGCCTGGAACAGCTGCTCCAGACGGTCAATAAGGTGAAGCGGCAAATCAATCCCAAGCTCCAGATCGACGGCATACTGCTGACGATGGTGGACAACCGCACCAACTTTGCCAAGGAGATTGCGGCTCTGCTGCGAGAAACCTACGGCAGCAAAATCAAAGTGTTCGGAACTGAGATTCCCCATTCCGTCCGGGCAAAGGAAATCAGTGCAGAGGGCAAGAGTATTTTTGCCCACGACCCCAACGGCAAGGTGGCTGAGGGGTACAAAAATCTGACCCAGGAGGTGATGAAACTTGAAAAGCAGCGCGAAAAAAGTAGAGCTGGCCTCGGTAGATGATCTGTTCTCCACCGAGGAAAGTCGCGCCGATGCCCAGCGGGAACGAGTAATGGAAATCCCCTTGTCTGAGCTGCATCCTTTCAAGAACCACCCTTTTAAGGTCAAGGATGACGAGGCCATGATGGAGACCGCCGACAGTGTGCGGCAGTACGGGGTGTTGGTTCCGGCGATTGCCCGCCCGGACCCGGAAGGCGGCTATGAGCTGGTCGCTGGACATAGACGGCACCGGGCCAGTGAACTGGCTGAGAAAGAGACCATGCCGGTCATTGTCCGTGATCTGGACGATGATGCTGCCACAATCATCATGGTAGACAGCAACTTACAGCGGGAAAGCCTCCTTCCCAGTGAGAGGGCCTTTGCATATCGCATGAAACTCGAGGCCATGAATCATCAGGGAAAACGAGCTGATTTAACTTGTGGCCAAGTTGGCCACAAGTCTGTTGGTCAAAAAAGCCGGGATTTGCTTGCAGAGCAAACTGGAGAGAGCGCACGGAATATCCAAAGATATATCCGTTTGACGGAGTTGATTCCTGAACTGCTGGATATGGTGGATGAACGAAAAATCGCTCTCAATCCGGCCTATGAACTGTCCTTCCTCAAAAAAGAGGAACAGAGGGATTTACTGGACGCGATAGAGAGCGAACAGGCTACCCCCTCTCTTTCGCAGGCCCAGCGGCTCAAGAAATACAGCCAGGAGGGACATCTGACCCTCGATATGATGCGTGTCATCATGGGCGAGGAAAAGAAAAGTGATCTCGATAAGGTCACTTTTACCTCCGACACCCTGCGAAAGTATTTCCCCAAGAGCTACACACCCCAGCGGATGCAGGAGACCATTATCAAACTGCTGGAACAGTGGCAAAAAAAGCGCCAGCGAGACCAGGAACGATGAAAGGAGCCGCCTATGAGGGATATTTCGGCCCGTGAGCTGAAAGGACACAACATTCTTGCTGTGGAGCGTTTTCAGGATAACACCCGCTGGATGATTGAGTTTTCCGTTCAGCGTCCCAGTTTCTACGGCAGCCCCGGTGATGAAATACGGCTGTTTCTTTCAGAGGACGGGTATCAGGCTGCCCTCCTGAGTCAGCAGCGCCGGGAAATTAAAATCAAGCGGTATGCCCGTGTGATCGAGGGACATATTCTCGACTTCAAACCGGACAAGCGCCGCCGTCACCCGTAATTTAATTATCACGAAAGGAATGAATATGTGTACTATCCAGAGCATCAAAGATGCCATCCGAGAAAACTGCCAGTCCCAATACGACATGGAATCCACCGACATTGACCAAGTTTTGCAGACTCTCCCGTTTTCAGAGCAAGGGCCGTTCAGTCAGCCGAGGCACAAGAGACCTTACCGGCCCCGAAAAACCGAAGAAACAGTTGAGCGCCACAATCTTTTGTGAAAAAGACTGCGGCGTTTTTTCATGTGGAACTTTAGGGAGGAGTGAAGTCAATGGCCGTATTTCGTGTGGAACGCACTCGTGATTATACCGTTATGAGCAATTTCCACTTGAAAGACAAGCGGTTATCACTGAAAGCGAAAGGGCTGCTCTCTCAGATGTTATCTTTGCCGGATGATTGGGACTATACCTTATCTGGCCTTTGCTTCATCAACCGAGAAAGCAAAGATGCCATTCGTTCTGCAATCAATGAACTGGAACGCGCTGGGTATATTCGACGCAGACAAACTACAGATGCCACCGGGAAGTTCGGGTCCAACGAATACAGCATCTATGAACGCCCCATTACAGATAGTCCGTCGTTGGGGAGTCCGTCATCGGAAAAACCGACAACGGAAAAGCCGATAGCGGAGAAACCGTTGCCGGGAACTCCGACACAATTAAATACTAAGAAATCAAGTACCCAAAAACAAAATACTCACGGATCAAATACCGATTCCATTCCCTTCCGGGAAACAGCGGCAGCAGTGCTGCCGGAACGGAAAGGAAGGGATGTGATGCCTGTCTCAGAGATAGAGAATTATCGGAATTTGATTCTGGAGAACATCGAGTATGACTACTTGTGCAGGGAGTTTTCGCTCTATCGGGAGGACCTGGATGAGATCGTGGAGCTAATCGTGGAGACTGTCTGTGCCAAGCGACAGGCTACCAGAATTGCGGGCAGCGACTTTCCTCATGAGGTGGTTAGATCAAGATTTCTGAAGCTGACCAGTGAGCATATCCGGTTTGTTATGGACTGTATGAAGAAAAACACCACTGATGTTCGCAACATGAAACAGTACCTATTGACCACCTTGTTCAATGCTCCCACTACTATCAACAATTATTACACCTCACAAGTCAATCACGATATGAACGCAGGCGGCTGGTAAGAACCGCCTTATCTCATGCCAAAGGAGGCACGATATGAGTCAGATTGAAGTTTTCAATAACGAGGAGTTTGGCAGTATCCGCGTCATTGAGGAGAATGGCAAGTATTTGTTCTGCGGCTTGGATGCCGCAAAAGCACTGGGGTACAAAGACACAGTAAATGCCCTCAAAGCACATTGCAGCAAAGATGGGGTGGCGTTTTACCACCTCACCGATAATTTGGGCCGCAAACAGAAAGTGAAGTTTATCAGTGAAGGGAATCTCTATCGCCTGATCGTCTACAGCAAACTTCCCTCTGCGGAACGGTTTGAGAGATGGGTGTTCGACGAGGTGCTACCTTCTATCCGCAAGCACGGAGCCTATGTGACCAAGGAAAAGCTGTGGAAGGTGGCTACTTCCCCGGAGGCACTTTTGAAGCTCTGTTCCGATTTGCTGGCTGAGCGGGAAGAAAATGCGGCACTGCGGGAGGAAAACGCTCTGCTGGAAAGCAAGGCCGCCTTTTATGACCTGTTCATCGACCTCAACCACAGCACTAATCTCCGAACCACCGCCAAAGAGCTGGTTGTGCCGGAGCGCCGGTTTGTCCGGTTCCTGCTGGAGCAGCGGTTTGTCTATCGCACGGCATCCGGGAATGTACTTCCCTACGCGAAGCCTTCCAATGACGGTCTGTTCTGCGTCAAAGACTACTGCAACCACGGGCATTTCGGCTCCTACACGCTGGTTACGCCCCAGGGCAAGCTGTATTTTGCCCAGCTGCGGGACAGCATTTTGGTGATGATATGATGACCCATTACCTTTTACGGCGGTTGGTGGTCCCGCCTTAGTATCAAATGCACCCCTGCAAAACCGCAGAAAGGAGGCGATGACCTATGCAGGAGGAAGTAGAAAACAGGACTTTAACGCTGGTAGTCAGCGGCACAAAGCTCACCGGGCGGCTGTTTAAGGCTGCCATTTGCAAATATCTTGCCCACCGCAAGGAAAAGAAGCTGCAAAAGCAGAGAAGCCGTGACGCGCCTGTGAATCCCCAGGGCAAGCAGACGGTGAAACAGCTGATCGGTCAGAACCAGGGTGTTTCCAACATCGAAATCACCGACCCCTCCATCAAGGAGTTTGAAAAGATCGCTCGGAAATATGGTGTGGACTATGCGGTGAAGAAGGACCGCAGCAGTTCCCCGCCCAAGTATCTGATCTTTTTCAAGGGGCGGGATGCGGACGCCTTGACCTCGGCCTTTACTGAGTACACCAACAAGAAGGTCAAAAAAGTGGAGAAATCCGAGCGTCCGTCCGTGTTGGCAAAGCTGAGCCAGTTCAAGGAGCTGGTCAAAAATGCTGTGGTGGACCGCACCAAGCGAAAGGAGCTGGAACGATGAAAAAGCAGCTTGACATCAAAAAGCTCCTTGTGTTGAACCTGCCGTATATTCTGATGGGCTTGTTTGCCACAAACTTCGGTGAAGGATGGCGGATGGCCGTGGGCGCGGACGCTTCGGCAAAAATGCTTTCGTTCTTCTCCACGCTGCCGGTGGCGCTGGCCAGCTGGTGGCCCAGCCTGCACCCTTTGGACCTGCTGGTGGGGCTGTGCTGCGGCGCTGGCCTGCGATTGGCCGTGTATCTCAAAAGCAAGAACGCCAAGAAGTACCGGCACGGTATGGAGTATGGCAGCGCCCGCTGGAGTGCATAATCTTAACTGTAAACAACACCTTTATAGACTCAGGAGGGATATGCACATGAGCAATTACAATAAAATCACAGCCCTTTACTCCCGCCTTTCCGTAGGCGACGAGGACAGGGACGGCGGCGAGAGCAACAGCATACAGAACCAAAAAATCT
>CAJJZS010000017.1 GCA_905197685.1 uncultured Oscillospiraceae bacterium
CACCAAAAGCGACTTGCAAAACGCAGGTCGCTTTTTTCTTTTTGTATTAAAAAAAACGCAGAACAAAGCCGTTTTTTAAAAACAAACCGGAGGGAAAGGGCAGGCGTTACCGTCCGCCCTGCGCGCACAAATCGGGAGGGGTGGGAGCTTTGACGACAGTTTGACGACAGCAGCTTTCCGTTTTTCCGAATCGGGGAATGAGATACCGCAGAACGGTTGACTGATAAGTTTCCTCGAAGGTGATTCGTCTGACTGCTTTTTCTTTGTAATTTTTTAACCAGACAAGCGCCCAACGCTCAAACGAGCAGGAGGGGGATTCTATGAAAGAAGTTCCTGTGATTTCGCTTACTTTTTGATTGATTTTCCATGTATCCGCTTGTTTTTGCGCATCGGCTTTGCTGATTGTGGAATAAAAAGATTTGCGAATCAGCTTGCCCTGCAAGGTTTTTCCGACGGTGATTTTTACCTCGTATCGACCGTCCCGACGGTTTGGCACCGATTTTTTTCTTGGCATAAAAAATACACTCCTTAAAAGATTTGTTTCGGATTTTGGGCACAAAGGGTGCACAAAATCAAAGGCAATGAGCACAGAGTCCGATTTTCCTAAAATGGAAACATTGCCTTGCCAACCGGTAAAAGGAGTGCTATAATAACAGTGGGTATTTTATAGCTGGCTCCTTTATCGGGGCGACCGTCCCGCTCTTTGTGTTGGCAGCACAGGGGCGGGAGTTTTTTCCTTATCACATTTTTCAAAGACTCGATGGTTGACAAATATTTATTTTATGTTATAATAAAACTAGGTTTACAGGGTATTAGGATGGTGTTTGTTTACAGGTGCCATTTATCCCGTATCCATGAAAATTAGGACTCTGTGATGGTGTCTGCTTGCAGATGCTTGAATCACAGGGTCTTTTTTTGTCCGTATCGAAGGTAATCGTAGATTCGAATCATTCTATTGAGACTGCTTCGATTATGAGTATGTAATGAACTGAGAATGTTCGGGTTTTCTTCGAAGATTTCTTCTAAAATCTCTTGGTACTGATCTACATCGATTTTATTTTCCGGTAAATAACCAAGTAATCGGATTGCTTTCAACATATTGGATTTTTCTGTTATCCATACTTCCATTGCGGATTTATTTGCTATAGATGTTTGATAACGCTTAATAGAAGCTACTGAAACAATATCATTGTACGAGTGTGGGGCTTTGCTTTCTGCCAAATCGCTTTTATAGTTTGAATTCGTGATATAATACCATACAGGGAGTATCCACGAATTCTGTTTTGCTAATTCCGGATAAACATATTCTAACAATTGATCGCATGTATACATAGAGTCATGTAAAATAATATTTCTATACCATTGTTCTGAGTTAACAGCTCTTGCCAGTCCATAGACGCCTGTGGAGGCTAAGCCAATACTTAGAGCAAGCATATTTTCATCAATTCGTCCATCGTCAAGTGACGCAACTTGCATAGTAGGTCCGGGTTGTTGTGTCAATGCAAATGTATAGAGTTCATCTTTAAATCGTCTAAGCAGTTTGACAGGAAATGCTGCTTTTTTTACTGACAAAGCATCGTAAAGAATGCCAAAGTCAGAAAGGGTAACCTTTGTCATTTCAATTAATTTCCCATTGATCACCAATGAATGTGAGGACACTTCATAATCTTTGTGAATGGATTGATAATCAACGAATATGAATCTTTTTTGCAGTGAATTTACTTTATCGGGTGGTAAACATTCTACAATATCTTCGAGAATATTCTGTATGTCCGAATCTGAAATAGAATATCCAATAAAAATAATTGGATATTCCATAAAAATTGTCATAAGTTTTGCCGCAAGATATTTGCTTTTATCTCTAAATAATTGATAGTCATTTTTATTAATGACTATGGATTCCGGTGATTTTACGGAACCGTGAATTTTGTATATTTCTCCTATTCCTTGTAACTGGGAAAACACAAGCTCATCTTGTCCTATAAATGCTTTATAACCTTCAAATAAATTCTCAAAAAAGCAATCATAGTTTGTTGTAATAACCCCGGAGATATTATTTTTAGAAATACTCTTTAGTTTTTCAACCTCATCCCGATATTGGGATTTAACGATGGACAAAGAGCTTATATATTCAGCTATCTCAGCCTTGAACGGAGATACTCCTTCTGCAACAGCTTTCTGAACTGTTTCTGATTCAGATCTGATCCCAGTTAAATTATGGAACCATGCTTCGTTAAAATCTTTTTCGATATAGCTGGCAATAGTGGGAAGTTTATCTGTATCATCTAGTTCTATTGCTTTGCTTTCATAATATCGAAAAGCAAATTGATCATTTTTTACTTTCTGAGCAAAATGAGTCAGCAAACCAACCCAATCCGGCAATCCATAATACCGCCGGGTAATACCTGAGCCTGCAAATAGAAACGGTGTTGTGTTAAATTTTGCAACAATATCTTGTAGTGTCATAATTCGCCTCTCCTTAATGTATTTTGGGATTCTACGCAGATTATGATCCTTATCATTCAAATCAAAATCGAACTAATTCTCATCGCCGCTTTCAGGGGTAGGAGCCTGAGAGCGGCTTTTTAAATCCCTTATCTCATTTTTAACAGAAGAATATATGTCTAAGTATTCTGATGAATATTCGGCGTTGTATTCGTCCATATATTTATCTAATAATTCAAGGTATTGTTCCCAGTGTTTGATTTTTGTTTGTGGATTTACAAGCTCGGATATTTTTTCTTTTTCTGATTGGAAAGAAGAATCTAAAGCAAGAAGTTTTTTCTTTTGTATTGTTTCAAAGACGGTTTGACAGATTTCATAGGTGTTATGGACGTCGGGAACACCGGCTTGTTCTGCCTGACGAAGCGTGAGCGCATTTTGCATGGCAAGTTCTGAACGGGAGAAGAAAGTATCAAGATTGTTCGTTCTCCTCATAATATCAAGCGATTCTTCGACAATGCGTTCACAGTTTTGCGCATTGGATGATGTAAAAACTTTTCGCATACTCGATAAAACCTCATCGGGCGCAGAAAGAGAAGAAACATCCTGACAGGAATCGGTATTTTTCTCTATTTGCGGTTCCGGTTCAACAATCTTCGGCGATGAATCCTCTTTGGAAGACTGATTTTTGGGGTTGCCTTTGATAAAATGCTTAATACCCAAAACAAGGAAACCGAAAAGAGATGAAGCAAAGATACTTGAAAACAAAGGAACGATAATCAAGAATAAAAACTTTTCAACGCCTGTAAATTGTTCTTGTGCTGTTGGCGCAAGAATAAAAAGATAAAGGAAAAAAAGGACAATGGCTAAAATCTTATATGCTTTTGGTACTTTTTTTGGTACTTTTTTTAACATAAGACCCTCCTCCGATTGACAAAAAGTGCCAATCTATTATAATAATAAGTGAGGGAAGAAAGGCAGAGGTTTGTTTTCTTTTCTCATCGCCGCTTTCGGGGGTAGGAGCCTGAGAGCGGCTTTTTTTGTTTTAGTTTTCGTAATAGTTTTTGAGCTTCAGCAAAGCGGAGACATAATCTGTACTGATTGCATTAGCAATCCGCTGGGCGGTGTACTCATCATAGATATGAGAAGTCTGGTTGCGGGACGAAAGCATATCGCACCAGACTTTTTCATCGTCAATCATCTGGTAGCGGTAGGCTTCTTTGAGAACCTGTTTGGGAAAGGTCATGGTGACGGAAAGCCCCTGATCTTCCAGATATTCCTTCATTGACTTCCATCCCAGCTCAAATGTAAATTCAAAACGCCGGATCAAAGCATCCCGGTAAAGTTCATTGTCCGGTTCCGACTCAAAAGCATGGTTTGCTTCGTTCAGACGCTGAGCGGCAAGGCAGAAGTTTTCCACTTTCGTTTTATACTTGCTCATAGAGGGTGACACCATCCTTTTTGATATTTTTAAGCAGCGCAGGGCTGGTATGTTCGGTAATGTGAACTAGATCAAATTTTAAAAGGGTTTGCAGCTCTTCTTCGACCGCGAAATAGAAGGAAGCCTGCTGCTTTTCGGGCATCCCGTAAATGGCGAGGTCGATATCACTGCGTGGATGATTGTCACCTCTGGCGCGGGAGCCGAACAGCACGACCTTCTTTGCGCCGTAGCGGGCGCCGAGCTGTGCGATCTGCGATTGCAGAGTGGGGGAAAGATCCATCATGGCAGAACCTCCTGTGTTTTCAGCACCATTTTGTTGACGTCGACAAAATGGCTGTATATGATTTGCCGGGTCCGGCAATACGTTCTAACGAGCATTTTCGTGAGATAACGAAAATGCTGTACCGCTTTCGGGGGTAGGAGCCCGGGGGCGGCTTTTTTTATTTCAAGCTGTATTCGATTAAATCGGCAGGCAGGCGCAGCGCTTGGGCAATCTGCAAGACGGTGCAGCCGTCAAACTCCTGCATGAGATAATCGGCGGGATAGGTCAGACATACGGCAAAGCGATTTGCCTGAACTTCCAGCTTATCGACAGAAAAGAGGGTATGCTCCCTTAAAAAGGGAGTGTTTGCGTTTGGGTGCAGCACGGCGTGTCCCAATTCATGCGCGCAGGTGAACAGCTGCTGGTTTTCCGAAAGATTTTCGTTGATATGGATTACGCGGAAACGGTGGGATTTGGAATAATATCCGCGGACAGTTCCCAGCGGTTCATACAGAACAATGATATTTAAGGCTTGGCACAGCTCAAAGGGATTGCGCGAGTGATGGCGTTTGCATAAGCGTTCGGCGGTTTCCTTGATAGTCAATCTGATTCACCGTCCTGTTTAATTCTGATATTTTTTAGGGGTAAATTTTGCTTTTGCTAACTGTTTTGTCAATCTCAACTGATTTTCGTAGCTGTCCCGCAAGAGCTGACGGGTTTCATCATCCAAAGGTTCGCCGTCAAACATCAATGCGTCGTTTGAATCAAACATTTCCAGCATTTCATCCATTTTCTTTTTAATATCGCGCTCGTCCTTTTTGTTAAGGGCGGGCGTTTTTTGCGTTTCGGGGGAAGCTTGTTCGGAAGTACTTTCTCCTAAAAGGTATTCAACGGACACTTCAAAATAGTTTGCAATCAAAGTTGCTTTTTTTATGTTTAGGGATTTTGCTCTTCCTTTTCTTAATTCTGTGAGGGTGCTTCTGCTGATTCCCAAGTCATCACATAGTTTGCTTCCTTTGATTCCTCGTTCCTCGCAGAGGCGGTCGATTGTTTCAATAATAGTAGCCATACAAAACCTCTCTGTATTGTTTAAAATGCCTAAAATACATAATTTTGTATTTTAGGTCTTGACTAATACAAAGTTTTGTATTAGTATACAGATACGGCAAATACAAAACTTTGGACTATGTTATGTGGTAATTTCATAGTAATACAAATTATTGTACTTGTCAATAGAAAAAGTGGCTGGAGGTGGGATTTTTGACTGTAAATAGCGATTTTTGTGAGTTTGGCAAAGAAGTAAAGAAGCGACTTGTTGATATTGAACAAACGCAGTCTTGGCTCGCTGAAAAAGTGAGCCAAGATACTGGTTTATGGGTGGATGCCGCTTATTTATCCAATACACTCGCAGGTAGACGGACACCGGAAAAGATTATGACCAGTATCAAAAAGATTCTGGAAATGGAATAGGAGGATTTTATGAACGACATTATGAACATCAACGGGATTGAGTGCTTCGAGAAAGACGGAGTTGCTTATCTGAAACTGGAAACGGTTGCAAGAGGTTTGGGATTTACTCAGACAGCAAAGAGCGGAAATGAGGTTGTTAGATGGGAGCGAGTGCATAAGTATCTGGAAGAATTGAACGTCCCCACTTGTGGGGATGATGGATTTATCCCCGAAAACGTCTTTTACCGCCTTGCCATGAAAGCAAAGAACGAAGCCGCAGAAACTTTTCAAGCAAAGATTGCGGATGAAGTAATTCCAAGTATCCGCAAACACGGCGCATACATGACGCCGGAAACACTGGAAGCGGCGATTCTGAATCCTGACGCGATGATACGGTTATGCACCGCGCTGAAAGACGAGCAGGACAAGCGCAAGGCGCTGGAAGTAAAGATGGAAGAACAGAAACCAAAGGTACTGTTTGCCGAATCGGTAGAAGCAGCCAAAACCTCCATTCTTATCGGGGAGCTGGCAAAGCTGCTCAAGCAGAACGGAATCAACATCGGGCAAAACAGGTTGTTTGAATGGATGCGGCAGAACGGATACTTAATCAGGAGACAGGGCAGCGATTACAATATGCCGACCCAGAAATCAATGGAGCTGGGGTTGTTTGAAATCAAAGAAAGCTGCATTACACACAGCGACGGACATATCCATGTAAGCAAAACGACAAAGGTGACGGGAAAAGGTCAGGTTTACTTTGTCAATCTCTTTTTGAAAGGAGAAGAAAAAAGATGTTAAAACGAGAAAAGTTAGACCGAATCGGCGGCAGGATGAAAGCGCGGGGGATTTTAATTCGCGACATTGCGCAGATGATGGGACGGGAGCGCAATTATGTTTCGGTTCATCTGAAAAAACCGCTGACCTTTACGCTGGGGGAGATTTACATCATCTGCGAGGCGTTGGATATTGAGGACGAGAGAATTTCGGAATTTTTCCCGAGGGAGGAAAGAAAATGTTAGAACTGCTCATGGCAGCGGTAATGCTGTTTGGGGCGATGGTACTTTTGCCGCTAATCTACACTGCGGCAGAGGAAGTCCGCAGATACCGTTATTACAAGCGCAGAAAGAACTGCAAACAGTCGATTGAGAGGATAAGAGAACAGGAGGTGCAGGACAATGCGCATAGAGATAGGCGCGCCTCATAAACGGGCAGAGCCGCAGTTGGCAGAAAGAAGCGTGTGCAGGGAGTGCAAAGATAAATCCTGCCAAAACTGCATTGTGGGTATGATATACGATGTTTTCGATGAAATCGAATGGGAAATTTATCGGAAAGAATCCAATGCAGCGCGGCAGAAAAATCGTTTGAGCAGGTACAAAAATAAAAAAGGCGCACACCGTAAAGCACGATGCGCGCAAAAAAGGAAAAAATAATTTCTTACATTATACCGGAAAAAGGGAAAAAAATCAAGATCGAAAACGAATAAAATACCAAAAAGAGAGGAAGAAAGATATGGGAATTGAAAACGGAATGATAGTCGGGGCGGAATCCTATGACCCGCAGTGCAGGGAGGTTGCGCAGGGCAAATGCGCTCACTGCAAACAGACGGTTCCGGTGTATGAGCTGACCGAATTTGCAAACGGCGAGCGGGTGTGTCGGGACTGCGAGGCGGAATATCTGCGGCTTAACGGCGCGGACTTTGTGGAGGAGTACATCGAGGAACATCAAGAGGAATACTATCGGGAATGGTGGTGGAACGGTTTGGACGAGGAGGAGAGAATAAAAAACATTCGTTTTGTATATCTGGCTCGGTTTTTAACCTCCGACGAACAAACGGAACTGGCAAAGGACAGGGTAAACTTCTGCAAGGAATCGGATGACTTTTTGCAGTTTGTAAGGGGGAGGTTGTAGCTGACGCAGGGAATATTGATATGAATATAAATACAAATATTAAAAAACTGAAATGGAGGATATGACAGAATGAACAAGGTGTTTTTAATGGGCAGGCTGACCGCCGAGCCGGAAACAAAGGTCACGCAGAGCGGAAAAGAAGTTCTGACCTTTTCCCTTGCGGTGGACAGCGGCTACGGGGAAAAGAAGAAAACCGACTTCATCACCTGCGTGGCGTGGGAAAAGACGGCAAAATTTATCTCCCAATGGTTTCGCAAAGGCTCTTTGCTGCTCATAGAAGGGGAGCTGAGAACACGAAAATATACCGACAAAAACGGGAACAACCGCACCGCAACCGAGGTGTTGGTATCGCAAGGGCATTTTACCGGGGAAAAGGCAAAGACGAACATTGACGTAAACCCTCAGGAGGGCGAATTTTCGGCAAACTTTATCCCGCCGCCGAATGGATACAATGTGACTTCTTATGCTTCCCAACTGCCGCCGCCCCCGCAGCAGATGGGAATGAGCGATTACACCGAGGTCGAAGAAGATGACGATTTACCGTTTTAAGGGGGCAATTCTGTGGCAAAAAGATACTATTGGCTCAAGCTCAAGGAAGATTATTTAGATTCGCCCAAGATAAAAAAGCTGCGTAAGATTGCAGGAGGCGACACCTTCACGATAATCTATCTGAAAATGCAGCTGCTGTCGGTGAAAAACCAAGGCGTTATCCTGTATGAGGGGATTGAGCCGACTGTTGCCGAAGAACTTGCGCTAAAGCTCAACGAAGATGTTGACAATGTAAAAGTAACCCTTTCCTATCTCAGCTCTCAGGGGTTGTTCGAGAGCGGGGACGAAAGCTCTTTTCTGCTGCCCGAAGCGTTAAGCAGTATCGGTTCGGAGAACGAATCGGCGCAGCGTGTCAGGGAGTTCCGCAAAAAAGCGTTACAATGTAACGCAGCCGTAACAGAGTGTAACACAGATATAGAGATAGAGAAAGACAGAGATAAAGAGATAGAAAAAGATAACAGAGAGTGTGGGCAAGCCCACGAGCGCAAGCGCTCCACGCACCCCAAATTTATCAAACCCACCGTCGAACAGGTAAAGGCATATTGTCGGGAACGCAGCAACGGCGTAGACGCAGAGCGGTTTGTCGATTACTACGAATCCAACGGCTGGCGGGTGGGAAAATCCCCGATGAAGGACTGGCAAGCCGCCGTCCGTACATGGGAAAGGAGGGACAAAGATGAACGCGGAACTGGTCAGGGAGCTAATCAGGACAAAGACGGTGCGGGAACTGTCGACCTATCTCATGTCGGGACAGTCGTTTAATCCGACAGGCGGGACGGCGCGGGCGGCGTTTGAGCTTGCGCAGCGGTTAAAACCGGTCGAAAATCAGGAGGAGTACGCCCTTGCGCTTAAAATAAAGAGCTATAACGAATCCTGCGGCTCGCTGCAAGGCGTATCGTGCGATTTGTGCAAAAACAAAGGATTCTTGCTGTCGATAGACGAAAACGGCGCAGAACGGCTCACAGAGTGTTCCTGCATGAATCGGCGGCGCAGCGTCCGCCGGGCGCAGAAAAGCGGAATGGGCGAGCTGCTGCAAAAGACGCTGGATAACTACGAGGTAACGCAGCCCTGGCAGCAGACCTTAAAAAACGGGGCGGAATACTACCTCAAAAACGCGCAGGGCGATTGGTTTTTGATGACCGGGCAGAGCGGAGCGGGAAAGACGCACGTTTGTTCCGCTGTTGTCAACGAATATATCCGACGGGGCAAAAGCGCGATTTATATGCAGTGGACAAGCGCCGTCAAGGAATTAAAGCTGCAAGCGACGGAAGATTATGCGGAAATCTTATATAAATATATCAAAACAGAGGTTCTCTATATCGACGATTTATTTAAGGGCAAGGTGACCGACGCAGATTTGACGATTGCGTTTGAAATCATCAACGCAAGGGCAATCTGCGCGGAGAAGATAACCGTCATTTCCACCGAACGCAGCTTGGATGAGCTAAACCGCATGGACAGCGCAACGGCGGGCAGAATTGCGCAGCGGTGCGGGCGGTACATAGTCAATATCAAACCGGACCCGGAAAAGAATTACCGATTGAAAGCAACGGTTTCGGCAACGGTTTCAGATTGACAAGAAATTACATTTGCGCCCGTTGCCTTGAGTTTGTCGGCGAAGCGCCAAACTCCGGGAGCGGGAGAAAGCCGGACCGTTTCAAATTGAACGGGAAATTACATTTGCGCCCGTTGCCTTGAGTTTGTCGGCAAAGCGCCAAACTCCGGGAGCGGGAGAAAGCCGGACCGTTTCAAATTAAACAGGAAATTACATTTGCGCCCGTTGCCTTGAGTTTGTCGGCAAAGCGCCAAACTCCGGGAGAGGGAGAAAGGAGTATATGATGAATATTTTAGAATCGGCAAAAGAAAAATTTAAACAAAAAATGAGCCTGCCGCAGTACAGCGAGTATCTCGACAACGAGGACGCGCAGCTGCTTTTGATGCAGGACTGTATCCGCGAGGCAAGATTTGAGGAGGCGGTTTTGCCAAAAATAAGATAAATACCGAAATAAGGAGGAATGAATTTGACAAACAGTGAGAAAAAAACCCGTCTGAATCAATTCAGAATCTTAAACCGAAGAATTGACCAGACAAAGCTGGAGATTGCAAGGTGGGAGGAGATTGCAACCAAAATCACCCCGCAGTATTCCGATATGCCAAAGGCTCATAAAGCGGGGGACAAGGTGCAGAACGCGGTAGTTGAAATGGTGCGGCTCAAAGAACAGCTCGAACAGCAGCAGAGCGACGCGCTTATGCAGCAAAGTCAAATCAAAGAGTGGATAAACTCGCTGCAAGACGATAGATTCAGAGATTTGCTCTGGTATCACTATATCTGCGGTCTTGACTGGAAAGAGGTTGCGGAAAAGATGCACTTTGATTTGCATTATACGTACTTCCTGCACAAGCAGGCATTAAAAGCGCTTCAGCCGTAACGTCATACAAAATCTTATAGAATCATACAGGCAAAGTATGATATAGTTAAGCTGGGAAAACAAAGAACACTTCCTAAAAAAAACAAAACGAAATCTTCCTCAGAAAAGTCAGCTGTCACAAGCTGGCTTTTTTGTTGCATTTTTTTAAAGAAAAGGAGGGCAGGGTATGAATTTCAAAAAACTTGGGAAAAGAAAACGAGCTTTTCGGTCAGTGGGCAAAGCAGTTTACTTTTACCCGTTCAGGTGAGCCGGGGCGGTTTATCTGTCACCGGGAAATCAATCCGGAACTCCGAGAGAGGTGGTCATAACGGCAAGATGGGGAAAAACGGATTTTAAGCAGTTGGAAGAATTTCGGAAGAAAATCAATCAGGCAGCCAATGCCGATTTTGATGAATTTTGTGTTCAGACTTCAAAAGAACTTGCCAAAAGATTTCTTGCAAAGGTAAAAAAGAGAACGCCGGTCGGAATTTATCACGGAAAAGCACGGCGGTACAAAATAAGCAGCAAACAAAAGGGAGTAAAAGCAGAAGACATAATGAAAACCAAAAGCGGTAAGATTCACTACAAAAAAGACCCATGGGGACGAACCGGGGGAACCCTGCGCCGCGGCTGGACAATAGGAAACATTACAAAAAAAGCAAACGGTTATGAAATCGAAATCATAAACCCAACCGAGTACGCAAGTTATGTGGAATTCGGACACCGACAAACGCCGGGAGGGTATGTTCCGCAGATTGGAAAGCAACTGAAAAATACATGGGCTTCCGGAAAGTTTATGATGACCGTTACCGAACAGGAAATCCAAAATACAGCGCCGGAACTGATTGAAAAGAAGTTTGAGAAATTCTTGAGGGAGGTGATGAGCGGTGATAAATAAAATCGCAGCGGGTATTTCACAAGCGCTCAATCGGGAGTTTGGGGACGGATATTCCGTTTATCAAAACAATGTATCGCAGGGACTGGTCGAACCCTGCTTTTTTATTGCCGTTCTGGAATCTTCCAAAGAATAGTATTTACAGAATCGCTTTCTTCAGCGCAGTTCGTTTGACGTGCACTATTTTCCAAAGGACGAAACCGACAACAGGGAAATGCAGGACACAGCCGAACGAATGCTTGCTTGTTTGGAATGGATTCTTCCCGAACAGCCAATCAGAGGCACGGATATCCGATGGCAGGTAAAAGACGGGGTTCTGCACTTTTTTGTAAACTACAATATCGTCAGAAACCGCATGACTTCAAAAGAATTTATGACGGAAATGGAAAAGACAATCACAACGGAGGGATAAAATGCAGGAAAAAGCAGATGTTTTTTTAAAAGAAGATTTGATGAAATCAAAGGCATATCGGCACAGGCAGGATTTGCTTGATGCGCTTTTGGAAGACGGCAAAGCGTACACCGTTCGGGAAGTACAAAATAAGATAGAACAATTTATGAAAGGCAAGGTGGAATAGATGGCTTTAGGCGGAGGAACATACACTTTTCAAAATAAAATCCTTCCGGGTTCTTATGTCAACTTTGTGTCGGCGGCAAGAGCATACGGCATTTCTCGGCGAGGGATAGCGGCTTTACCGGTGCAGCTTGATTGGGGCGTGGAAGATAAGGTATTTGAGGTAAGCGCAGAACAGTTCCGGAGGTATTCGTTAAAACTGTTTGGTTATCCGCTCACAGACGAGAGGATGAAAGGAATGCGGGACCTGTTCAGGCATTGTGAAAAAGCATATTTTTATCGCTTAAATAAAGGCGCAAAAGCAACCTGTCAATATGCCGACGCAAGGTACAGCGGCACAAAAGGAAACGATTTAAAGGTTGTAATTAAAAAAGATGCGGATTCGTCGATTCCCGCCTCTTCCGTGACCGGAACAGCGCTGACCGGCGAAGCAATTTTGGGCAGGTCGCAGGAAAAATACCGCGTGCAGACCCTGATGGGATTTCAGCTTGTGGACGAGCAAATTGTTACGGAAAAAGGCGAGCTTGCCGACAATGACTATTTAGTCTGGAAAAAGGAAATGACTTTGGAAGAAACGGCTTCCACACCGCTGACAGGAGGCACAAGCGGAGAGCCGGTCACCGGAACAGAATATCAGGCGGCTTTGGACGCGCTGGAAAGCTATCATTTTCAGGTGTTGGGATGCCTTGCAACCACACAAGAAGTCAAAAAACTGTTTGCGGCATACGTCAAACGGATGCGCGAACAGGTGGGCGTTAAGTTTGTGGTTGTCATGCACAAACAGGCAGACAGCAACTATGAGGGCGTAATCTCCGTAGAAAATGATACCAAAGACAGTGGCTGGTCGCCGTCTTCGGCGGTGTATTGGGTAACGGGGGCGCAGGCAGGATGTGCGGTCAATCAGGCGCTGACCAATACTGCTTATGACGGAGAATTTGAGCTGGACCTCAATTATACGCAGACACAGCTGGAAGAAGCCATGACCGGCGGACAGTTTATCTTTCACCGGGTGGATAATGATGTTCGGGTACTGGACGATATTAACACATTTACTGCATTTACGGAAGAAAAGCGGGAGGATTTCAAAAGAAATCAGGTGATTCGCGTACTTGACCAGATTGGTAATGATATTGCGGCGATGTTTAACAATAAGTATCTCGGAAAGATTCCGAACGATGCGGCAGGAAGGGTTAGCTTTTGGAGCGATGTTGTAACCCATCACAAGCAGCTGGAAGCCCTGCGCGCGATTGAAAACTTTGACAGCGAAAATGTGAAAGTTCAGAAAGGCGATAAGCCGACAGCAATCGTAGTTACAGATCATGTTACTCCGGTCAATGCGATGACACAGCTTTATATGACGGTAATTGTATCTTAGAGAAGGAGGAATATAGATGACAAACTTGATGGAAGCAAGAGATTCGGTCAGCGGTTCGCTTGCGGAATGTTATGTTACACTGACAGGAAGAAGATATTGCCTGATGCAGCTCACTGAGTTTGAATCGAAGTGGGGAATTACCTTGACCGATGTTCCGATTTTGGGCAGAGTACAAAAAGGAAAAAAACCGACGGGAGCGGTGGGAACATGGACAGCGAAAGCGCATTACAACCAGTCGGTACTCAGAGCATGGCTTTTGCATTATAAAAAGACGGGAATGATTGAACCGTTTGAAATTCAGGTCAGCAACGAAGACCCATCCTCCCGAGCAGGCAGACAGACCATTACGCATACAGGATGTTATCTGGATAATACGATTCTTGCAAAATTTACAACAGGCGATGAGATTTTGACAGAAGAGCTTTCCGGAACCTTTGATGACTGGGATATGCCGGAAACATTTACAGAACTGGAAGGAATGTAAAAAGGACTTGATTTTTCCTTTGGTTTAGAATATAATCAAAATCAAGGGAGATGATGTTATGGCAAAAGCCCAAAACCAGGTAATTGCGGGAGATTATCAGGGCAAGATTGTTTGTTTAACTAGAGCAGGGTTATACATTGCGCTGAGCATTACAGGCAGTAAAAGAGTGATGCTTGATAAATCTCAGGTTGAAAGTTATGAGCTGATTAAAGCAGAAACAAGCAAGAGCGCCTCCAGCGGAATTATGAGAAGCATGGTAGGAGCTGCCTTTTTGGGATCTGTCGGGCTTTTAGCCGGTGTTTCTGCCAAGAATGTCGGAATCAATACCGTTGCAATCAAATTTAAAGACGGAAAGAGAAGTCTGCTTGAAATTGATGAAGCAAAGTATAAAAGATTAATTCAAAACTTTTTTTAAGGTCAAAAAAGACTTGATTTTTCTTTTGGCTTAGAATATAATCAAAATCAAGGGAGATGATATTATGGCAAAAGCTAAAAACCAGGTAGTTACGGGAGATTATCAGGGCAAGGTTATTGCTTTAATCGGAGGGGAATTATATATTACGCTGAACATTACAGGCAGTAAAAGAGTGATGCTTGATAAATCTCAGGTTGAAAGTTATGAGCTGATTAAAGCAGAAACAAGCAAGAGCGCCTCCAGCGGAATTATGAGAAGCATGGTAGGAGCTGCCTTTTTGGGATCTGTCGGGCTTTTAGCCGGTGTTTCTGCCAAGAATGTCGGAATCAATACCGTTGCAATCAGATTTAAAGACGGAAAGAAAAGTCTGCTTGAAATTGATGAGGAAAAGTACAGACAATTAATTCAAAACTTTCTTTAAGGTCAAAAAGAACCATTCTCGAAAGAGAGTGGTTTTTTTGTACCTTTTTTTAGTGAAAGATTCAGTAAGGGAGGAAAAAAGATGAGCTTACAGGCATTTTTTAAAGAACAGGGGAAACGACCGGAAAACATAAAAAAGGTGGTTTCTAATCGTTTTACAGATGAAAAAGGAAATCCGATCGAATGGGAACTGCGCGCCGTCACTGCAAAGGAAGATGACGAAATCAAAGCGGAATGTACAAAAACAGTAGCGATACCGGGCAAAAAAGATCGTTATACGATGCAGATGGATGGTGTGGAATACACAGCCAGACTGACAGCCGCCTGCGTTGTTTACCCGGACCTTTACAACAAAGAGCTTCAGGACAGCTATGGAGTAAAAACACCGGCGGACCTGTTGGGAGAAATGCTGCTTCCGGCAGAAAAAACAGACCTTACCGTTTGCGCGCAAAATCTGTGCGGCTATGAATTGTCAATGAACGCAGAAATTGAAACGGCAAAAAACTGATATTGGACGGGGATGCAGAAGCGACCGTAGTGCATTATTGCTTACAGGAGCTTCATATTCTTCCGTCCCAATATCTCGAGCTGCCGCGAAAGGAAAGAGCGTTTATCGCAGCGTCTATTCTTGTAAGGGCAAAAGCGGAAGAAGAACAACAAAAAGAATTGGAACGCCAAAGAAAATGCAGATAGGAGGAGTAAGAAATGGCAACAATACAAACTGCAATCCAGCTTTATGACGGTGTTTCTGCTCCTCTGAAAGCGATGGATCATGCGCTTGGAACGATAATCGGGTCGTTTCAGGAGATGCAAACCGTGTTGGACCAATCGGTAAATATCAGTAAATTTCATCAAACACAAGAAAGCGTATTTGAAATACAAGTTGGAATACATCAATGGGCTGATGAAATAAGCAATGCCACAATTCAGCAAGATAATTTCAACAACAGCTTAAAAACCGGCAAGAATCAAACCGACAATTTAATGAATACCTTGAAAGGTATGGCAGGCATTCATGTTATAAAAATGTTGGTTGAACTATCCGACAGAATGACCGGAACCGCAGCAAGGCTTAATATGATTGTGGATGACGGCGGCAGCGTAGAAGCGTTGGAAGAAAAAATCATGCAGAGCGCGCAGCGTTCCGGAACGTCTTATCTTGATACGGCGCAGGCAATCTCGCAGATGGGATTGATGGCGCCGGACGCATTCCAAACAAACGATGAGTTGATTCAATTTGCCGAAACACTGAACAAGCAGTTTGTCATTGCCGGAGCAAATCAGGCAGGAGCGCAGGCGGCAACCTTGCGGCTGACCCAGGCGATGGCAAGCGGTGTTCTGCGCGGTGAGGAGCTGAACTCTGTATTTGAACAGGCGCCGAATGTGATTCAGTCAATCGCAGATTATCTGGATGTTTCAATCGGTCAAATCAGAGAAATGGCATCGGCAGGGCAAATTACAGCCGATGTTGTTAAAAATGCCATGCTCGGCGCAGCAGAAAGTGTCAACGAACAGTTTGAAAGTATGCCTGTAACATGGGAGCAAGTTTGGATACGGATGCAGAATATTGCTTTGGTTGCTTTACAACCTGTTTTGGATTTGATTTCTTGGACAGCAAGCAATATTGAAATCATAGGACCGTTGGTTCTGGGGGCTGCGGCAGCGTTTTTGACCTATCAGATTGCGGTAAACGGTGTGACTATGGCAACAAACGCATGGACAGCGGCAATGGAAATTTTAGATGTAGTTATGAAGGCGAATCCGATCATACTCATTATCATGGGAATCATGCTGCTGATTGGAGTTATCTTTGCAGTGGTAGCGGCAGTCAATAAAGTGATGGGCACTTCGTTGTCTGCGATTGGTATCATAAGCGGCGCATTGGCAGCAGCCGGAGCATTTGTTATCAACCTGTTTGTCGGTGCGATCAACGCTGTAACGCAGCTGATTTGGTCTGCATTTGTGACTCCGTTTATCGGTATCATCGAATGGATTTTAAATGTTTGTATGGGTGGTTTTGATTCCTTTGGCGCAGCGGTAGCGAACCTGATCGGACAAATTATCGGTTGGTTTCTCAGCTTGGGAAAGGTTGTTACCACCATCATCGACGCTATTTTCGGAACAGATTGGACAGCAGGACTGGAAAGTCTGCGTTCGGAGGTAGTTGAATGGGGAAAAAACGAAAATGCAATCACAGTGGAACACAGCGCGCCGCAATTAAACCGGGTTGAATACGGAAAAGCGTGGGATGCCGGATATGACTTCGGCGCAGGAATAGAAAGTAAAGTCGGGGATATGTTTGGATTCGGCACAGCGGCAAACCCGTTGGACAGCATGGAAAGCGATTTGGCGGCGGTTGCGGGCAATACCGGAAAGATGGCGGATTCGCTGGAAATTACGCAGGAGGATTTAAAATATATGCGGGATATTGCAGAACAAAAGGCAATCAACCGATTCACCTTTGCGGACGTGTCCGTACAGATGACAAACCACAACAATGTCAATTCCGAGGTAGATCTTGACGGTATGGCAAACCATGTGTTTGATGTGCTGTACGAGCAATCGCAAATGCTTGCAAGCGGTGTTCACAAGTAAGGAGGGGATGGGATGTATCACGTCTATCTTGACGGAATGGAGCTGCCTGTCACTCCTTCCAAGATTACGGCGAAAATCAAAAACCAAAATGAAACGGTAAACCTGATAAACGAGGGGGAAGTCAATATCCTGAAACAACCGGGATTGACTTCCTTTTCTTTTGATTTTGTACTGCCTGCAAATCCGTATCCTTTTTCAAACAATGCAATCTCTCCGGCGGCAGCGCTTGCCCGTCTGGAAAGTCTGAAAGCGGAAAAAGCGGTTTTCCCGTTCATTATTTCCCGTGTAACGCAGGGAGGGCAGCTTTTGCACGATACCGGTATCAATGTCACTCTGGAAGATTATAACATTGCAGACGATGCGGGAGAGGGCATTGATACAGTTGTTTCCGTTGATTTACTTCAATACAAAGATTGGGGCGCAAAGACGGTAAAAATCAAAACAGGAAGCGCAACAGGAAGTCTTGTTTCTCCCGGAAAAAACTCAGGAGGCAAGCAGACTGCAAAAAGCTACACCGTGAAAGAGGGGGACACACTGTACAATATTTGCCAAACCTGCCTCGGAGACGGGGAAAAATATCTTGAAGTGGCAAAGAAAAACGGAATCGGCAATCCAAACAGGATTTTGACAGGGCAGGTGATTGTCTTTTGAGCAGAGAAAAAAACGATATTGTTTTATTGATTGAATCGGGCAACGCGGTCATTCAGCCGGCAGTTGAGGATAATATCACATGGGAAACAAACCGAAAAAACACCCCTGGTAAACTCACCTTTACTGTAATACAGGACCAAGGAATTGAATTTGCAGAGGGAAGCGCCGTTTCGTTGCAAGTAAACGGAATCCCTCTTTTTTATGGGTTTGTTTTTTCCCGCAGCCGAGATAAATCTCATAAAATCAAGATTACCTGTTATGACCAGCTGAAGTATCTTGTCAAAAATAAGAATACGTACCAGTATGAAAATAAGCAGGTAGGGGAAGTGGTGCGCATGATTGCGGAAGATTTTCAGCTCAATACCGGCGCATTGGAAAGCGGAGGTTACGCGATAACGCAGTACGAAGAGGAAGAAACGCTCTATGACATCATCCAAAACGCGATGGACCTTACGCTTATGAATACCGGAAATCTGTTCGTTTTGTATGACGATTTTGGCAAGCTGACACTCCGAAATATTGAAAGCATGAAAACCAATCTTTTAATAGATGAGGAAACGGGAGAAAACTACACTTACACTTCTTCGATTGACCAGCTTACCTATAACCAAATTCGTTTGTACTACGATAACAAAGAAACTGGAAAGCGGGAAATCTACCTTGCAAAAGACAGTGGAAATCTGAACCGTTGGGGTGTGCTGCAATATACAGAGCAGCTCAACGAGCCAACCGGAGGACAGATGAAAGCCGATGCGCTGTTGGAATACTACAACAAGGTGACAAGGGGACTGGATGTTTCCGGGTGTGTGATGAAAGGAAAGCTGCAAGCCGGAAATTCCGTCGGGGTGATTCTCAATCTGGGAGAAGTGAAACTTCAAAATTATATGGTAGCGGAGAAGGTAGTCCATCACATCACCACAGACCATTGGACAGCTGATTTAAGATTGATTGGAGGGGAATTTATTTAATGGGCGCGATAGAAGTTTTAGAAGCGATGAAACAGATGTCGGTGGATGCGCAGAACTCGCAAAAGCCAATGATTATCTTGTTTGGACAGGTTATCAGCGAAAAACCGCTGCAAATTTTTGTGAACCAAAAACAGACTGTCAAACAAGAAGCGCTGATATTGACCCATGCAGTCAAAGATTATGAGGTCGATATCGAAGTAAGCCACTATACCGTAAACGATAATTTCCTGAATACCATGCACGACCACCCGAATGTTGCAGAGAATGATTTTGATTCTCACCACAAACACGCTTATAAGGGAAGAAAGAAAATCAAAATCTATAACGGTCTGAAAATGGGAGAAAAGGTGATGATGATTCGTCAAAACGGCGGCAGCCGATACATTGTGCTGGACCGTGTTGATGACCCGAAAACAGAGGGGGAATGGATTTGATACCCAAAACACAAGGATTGCTCAAAGAACCGATTGAGATTATCGAAGAGCCAAGTTTTACCTATCGGTTGGATTTGGACAGCAATATTATATCCGGAATGACGGACGGTCTGGAAGCCGTCAAACAAGCAGTGTATCACAGATTGGGGATAGAGCGGTATCAATATCCAATCTATTCCTGGGACTATGGATTGCAAACCTATGACCTATACGGAAAACCGATGCCTTATGTGATGCCGGAACTCAAAAGAAGAATTATAGAAGCCCTGTTAAAAGACAGCCGTATCACAAAAGCGGACGGTTTCTCTTTTGAGCATGAAGGAACAAAGCTGCATACAACATTTCAGGTGAAAAGTGAATCAGGGGATTTTCCGGTCGGACTTACTTTGACGGAAAGCGGGGTGAATTTAGAACGTGTTTGAAAATATCACAGCGGAAATGATACGGAACAGGATGCTTGACCGCATACCGCAGGGGATTGATAAAAGAGAAGGTTCCGTTATCTGGAACGCAATCGCTCCGGCAGCGCTGGAACTGAAGAATATGCTGGTAGAGGCAGACGGAATCTATCAGGAAACCTTTGTTGATACCGCTTCCGGATGGGGACTTATCCTCAGAGGAAAGGAAAGAAAGATGGAGCCTTACCCTGCAAGTTATGCGGTTGGGAAAGCGGTGTTTAATATGGAAGTAGCAATCGGCAGCCGCTTTTCGGTTGATTTGGTGAATTTTGCAGTTGTTGAGAGAATGAGCCGGAATACTTACAAAGTTCGGTGCGAAACAGCAGGCAGCGAAGGAAACCGCCATCTGGGGGATATGATTCCGATTGAATATATCCCGGGTTTGACCAAAGCAGTGCTGGAAGAAATCTTAATCCCGGGAGAGGACGAGGAGGATACCGAATCGTTTCGGCAGAGAATTTTAGATTCCTTTTACGATATGTCTTATGCCGGAAATATTGCCTATTACAAAAAGGAAATAAAAAAGATTCCGGGCGTGGGGGCAGTAAAGGTAACGCCGATCTGGAATGGACCGGGAACGGTTGGAATCGAATTGCTTAACGGAGAATATGACATTCCGTCCAAAGAGATGATAAAAGATATTCAGGAAAAGGTCGACCCGCCGGGATTGCACGGGCACGGAATGAAAATTGCGCCGATTGGACATTACGCTACGGTGATGCCTGCTCAGAAACTGGAAGTGAATATTACCTTTCGTTTGACCTATCAGGCAGAGTATAACTGGGAGAAGGTAAAACCCGATGCAGAAAAGAGTATTCGCGAATATCTTCTGGAACTGACCAAAGAATGGGAAAACAGCGAAGCTCTTGTAGTCAGAATTTCGCAGATTGAACGCAGAATACTTGACCTTGAGGGGGTAATTGATATTACCGAAACCAAGATAAATGCAAAAGACAGCAACCTTTTGCTGGACAAAAGTCGGATTCCGCAGTTGGGAGTGATTGCAGATGAGGCAAGCTAAGATACAAAACTACCAGCCGCCGTTGGTGCGAAATCAGCGGGAAATGGGGTATATCGCCGAAGCGGAAAATCCGGAATTTAACTGGCTTTACGCTATTTTGGATACTGCCATGAAAGATCAGTTTATTTTGACGGCGACCGAAACAGGAATCAGCCGATGGGAAAAAATCCTAAAGATAAAGCCGCCGGCAGGAAGCACGCTGGAACAGCGCCGGGCAGCGGTACTTGCCAGATTGCTTGCAAGAATCCCAATTAACCTTGAGGTAGTGCGGCAGGTAGTGGAAACCTATCTTGGCGTGCCTGTTGATATTGAAATGTGGTGGGACGCAGAAAACCTAACGTGGAAAGAGGTGCGGGAACGGCACAAAACATGGAAGAACGTCGGGCGCAAGCGATGGGGCGACTTTCACAAGACAGGCGAACCGTATGTCATTTACATCTATTACCGAGGGACAACCAAAATTCCAGACCTTGCCCCGCTTTATGAAATGCTGTACGAGCTGATTCCCGCAAACCTTGTGATTAAGGTTCTGTATAAATATCAGACATGGGGCGAAGTCAATGACGATTACAACGCATGGACAGAGCTGAAAGGGCAGAGCTGGGGAACCATTCGCATGGGAAATAAGACGATTTAGGAGTTGATAAGATGGAATTAAGCAGATTTCTCAAGATGAATATCATGGGAGAAAATGACGATGCCGACATTTTGAAGGTAGCGGAAAACTTTGAGAAACTCGACCGAGCCGCGAAGGACTGGTCGAACTTCGGGAACACCGGCACAGTGCTGGAAACAGGCGGAGATTTTCAGGTAGCGACGGTTTTCCCCGTTCCCGATGAAGAAGGCGCAATCTTTACGATTACTTTAAAAATGCCCCGCGCATATGCCGAGGGCGACACCGTCACAGTGGACGGAATCGCATATAACCTCTATCAGGGCACAGACCCCGCGCTTTCGGACGCGTGGAAGGCGGGCGAGGTGGTAACGGTAAACTTTGACAAAACCTCCCGCCGGTGCTGGGCTTCTGCGGGCGGCGGCGCGCCCAGACCGCTCCCCGCGCAGGTGAGCAATATGCAGGCAAGCACGCCCGAAGGGGAAACGCCGTCAATTGTGTTCAGCTGGACAAACCCGCAGGACGAAAACTTTGCGGGCATGGTGCTTATCGTTAAAGAGGGCAGCGCGCCCAACAGCGTGACCGACGGCACACAGGCGTACAAGGGCAACGGCACTGCCTTCACCTACACCGATGGCGTGCAGTGGGAACACACCTATTTTGCCCGCGGCTTTGCCTACAATTCGCAGGGGAAATACCAGCTGGACGCCACCGGCGCGATTGCCGGCGCAACGCCGAGCAATATTCCTTCTCCGGTCACTCAGTTTCAGGTGCAGACCGAATATGACACAGCAACGCTTGTCTGGACAAATCCAACCGAGCAGTCCTATGCAAAGACCGTTGTTGTTCAGAAAATCGGGGCAATCCCGCAGAACCTGTCCGACGGAACCGAGGTATACAGCGGAACAGGAACAACGGTAACGGTCAGCAAACTGCAAGATAAGATTGTTTACTATTGGCGAGCCTTTGCAGTAAGCAAAACCGACAAGTACAACGCAAAGGACGCGCCTCATACCACTTATACGCCAAAGCTAATACCGGACGAACCGACCTCTTGGGAGTTAATCAAGACCGACTATAATTCCGGTTCTTTTTCTTTTCCGGAAACAGGTTACTTTAAAATCGTTGTCGCCGGTGGCGGAGGAAAAGGCGGAAACGGCGACTATCAAGGACCGAATATCGGAGACGGCGGATATGACGGAAAAAACAAAGCAACCGGAGGAGGCGGAGGTGGATGCGGCGGCTTTGCAGAATCTAAATTCTTAAAGCGAAAAGGGGAAACCGTATCCTATACCGTCGGCTCAACGGTTACTTGTGAGGGAATGACCGCAACGAGCGGTAGAAACGGTGGTGGTAAAACCGGTGGAAGCGGCGGAACAGCCTCCGGAGGAAACCTCAGAAATGTACAAGGTACGAAAGGAGGGACAGGCGAATATCAAAGTAAAGATGCGGGATTTTCTGTCAGCGCAAACGGCGGCTCGGGCGCACGAAATGAACATAGCTACGGCGGAGACGGAGGAAGCGCAAACGGAGTTAATTCAAGCGGTACTGAAAGACCGGGAAGTTCCGGCAGCCGTTCATGTGTGAAAATCTACCGAGGAAATACCAATCTTACCTTGTCTGAGCGAAACGCATGGGAAATTGCAAATTTGAAATCGGAAAATAAAAATGCGGAAACAATCCTTTCCAAACTCACCGTTGACACAGACTATCGCTTGTTAATGCTTGAATTTGGCAGTCAAACACAAATTTAAAACAGGAGGTTATATATTGATGGCAACTTACGAAATGATGAAAACTTTAATCACAGAAGAAAAGAAAACCGGCGCGATTGATAAAAAAGCATGGGAGAAAAAATTGGACGTGTTTTTGCTCTTTGACCGTATCACCTCCGAGCAGTACAAGGAACTCAAAGAGCTGCTCGGGGACAACGCCGCAGCATAAAAAATGCAGGAAGATAAAAGACGGCTTTCTGTCCTGTCAGGAGGTGTAAAGTATTGACCGATGAAGAACTGGACGAGCTGACCGAGGATTTAAAAACCTTTCTCGCAG
>CAJJZS010000018.1 GCA_905197685.1 uncultured Oscillospiraceae bacterium
AAGCTATCAACACGGCAATCAAAGGAATTGTAAATCCCGGAGACCACATCATTATTTCCGATTTAGAACACAATGCGGTATATCGCGTTGCGGAAGGACTAAAAAGAAAAGGGGTGATTGACTACGATATTGCCCCTACCTTTGATAACGATGAACAGACTGTATGGCATTTTGAACATCTGATTCGACCCAATACCGTTTTGATTGCCTGTACGCAGGGTTCCAACGTTTTCGGCAATCGGATTCCGGTGGAAAAAATCGGAAGAGCGGCGCACCGCAGAGGGGTGCTGATGTTAGCAGATGCGGCGCAGACAGCGGGATTGCTGCGGCTGAGCATGAGAAAGAACGAGATTGACTTTCTGTGTATGCCGGGGCATAAGGGGTTGTACGGACCGACCGGAACGGGAATGTTGATATTAAACAGCTCTGTTTTACCCGGACCGCTGTGCGACGGGGGAACGGGAAGTTTGTCGATGGAGCCGACAATGCCCGACTTTCTTCCCGACCGTTTGGAAAGCGGCACGATGAATACGGCGGGAATTATCGGTTTGGGAGCGGGAATTGATTTTGTATGTCAAAATACGCCGGAACGGCTGTATGAACACGAAATGCGTCTGTGCCGGGATTTGTATGCAAGGCTGAGCGGATATCCGCAGATTCGGCTGTATTCCGAAGAACCGAAACTCGGAAAAAATCTGCCGCTGATTTCATTTAATATCAAGGGAGTGCCGTCCGAAACAACAGCGGAGCTGCTGAACCGCTGCGGAATTGCGGTGCGGGCAGGTTTTCACTGCGCGGCTTTGGCGCATCAGAGGATGAGAACGGACAAAAGCGGAACGGTGCGCATCAGCTTGGGCGCATTTAATACACAAAATGAGATGGCGGCGTGTGAACGGGCTGTCCGCAAGATTTTGACAAATGTGAAATAATAAAAAATTTTTAATACGGCAGTTGATTCTGACTGCAAATATGTTACAATAAAAGAAGAAAAGAAATGACGAAAGACAACGCCGGTTTTCGGCGTTCAAAATAAATCGGACAGGCTGATTTTGGGGCGGCTTGCCCGCAGAAAAGGATGATGACGATGGTAAGTGAATGGAATCAAATCATCGGTACAATCAAGGCAATCGGGATATGGGACATTGTGGATATTGCGATTGTTGCGGTGCTGATTTATCAGGTAATCAAGCTGATTCGGGAAACCAGGGCGATGCAGCTGACAAAGGGCTTGGTGTCGCTGCTGCTGCTGTATTTTGTGGCGTACAACCTGAACATGAAAACGGTAAAATTTATTATGCAAAACGTGGTGGCGACCGGTGTGCTGGCGTTGGTTATCGTTTTTCAGCCGGAACTGCGGCGAATGTTGGAACACGTTGCGCAGACAAAGCTTAATAAGTTTAGTCTTTTCCAGTCCTCTCAGGAAAAGGACAGCCAGCTGACCGGCGTGTGGAACGAATCAATCTCCACGATTGCCCATGCCTGCGAGCATCTTTCCAAGACTAAAACGGGCGCGCTGATTGTATTTGAGCGGGAAACAAAATTGGGAGAGATTATCAAGACGGGTACGGTGGTGGACGCGCAGCCGAGCGACGAATTGATTGGAAATCTGTTTTTTGTCAATTCCCCTTTGCATGACGGGGCGATGATTATCCGCGACGGAAGAATCTGCGCTTCGGGCTGCTTTTTGCCGCTGAGCCAGAATTACACAATCAGTAAAGAGATGGGAACCCGCCACCGCGCAGCGTTGGGCATGAGCGAAAACTCCGATGCGGTGATTGTGGTTGTTTCGGAAGAAACAGGAACAATCTCGGTAGCGCAGGGGGGCGTGATTGAAAGAAACTTTTCCATTCCTCAGCTGGAAAAAAAGCTGCGTCATGAAATTCTTCGCAAAGAGGAAAAGGAGCAGAACAAGGAAAGCAGCGTAAAGGCTTTGCTGAGAAAGGTAAAAAAATAAGACAGCTGCGCAGCCTGGGGAAAGGGGACTGAAAGGATGAAAAAAGAATCAATTTTTGATAACCGCACCTTCCTGATGGTGTTGTCGGCAGTGATGGCATTTTTGGCATGGCTGTTTGTGGCTTTGGACAGCAACGATACCAAAGGAAAAACAATTTCGGGGGTTGCGGTGGATATGGAGGAAGTAGACGAATCCATTGGGAAACTGGGATTGAGTACTATTTCCACCGAGCAGCCGAAGGTAACGGTTCGGGTAGAGGGCGTAATTTATGATATTGGAAATTTGAGCGCGTCGGATATTCTGGTATATCCCGATATTTCCAAAGTGACAACGGCAGGAATGCACACCGTTGAACTGAAGGGGGAAATTAGGGACAGAAATAAAAACATTACCATTGAGGAAATTTCCCCGCCGAGCGTTCAGTTAAAGTTTGACAGCCTTCAGACCAAGACGCTGGAAATTAAGCCGAAACTTTCCGGTTACAGCGCTCCGGCAGAAAATTATCTGATTCGAGATGTTGTTGTCAGCCCGTCTACCGTAGAGCTGACCGGTCCGGCAGAGGATATTTCCCGTGTCAGCCAGTGTGTGATTGAAAAGGACGTAGACGAGGAGCTGACCAGCAGTTACAGCGAGGTGCTGCCGCTTACCTTCCTTGACATTGACGGAAACGAGCTGGATTTAAAATATGTTGTCAGCGATGTTACCGAAGCGCGGGCGACCATTCCGATTTTGAAGAAGAAGGTTGTTCCGGTGAAGCTCAACTTTATGAATGTGCCGGACGGATTCCCGGTAGAGCAGCTGAAATTTGACATTTCCAATGAGGAAATTGAAATAGCGGGTCCGCAGGAAGCAATCGACCAGTACAGGGAAATCTCTCTGGGACAGATTGATTTGAAAACTTTGGACATCGGAAAGACAGAATCCTTTACCGTAAAACTGCCGACCGGTTTTGTCAACACCCAAAACATTCAGAATGTTCTGGTTCAGTTTAAGGGAACGGGCATGGTGAAAAAGAACTTTAATGTCAGCAACATTCAGGTGCAAAACGTACCGCTGAACTATAACGCTCAGCCGACCACCCCGGAAATTACCAACGTTCAGGTGATCGGACCGAAAGAGGTTATGGAAAACTTAACCGCGGGAGATATTGTGGCAACGGTGGATTTAGGGGAAAGTTCGAGCATTGTTTCCGGACAGGTAGAGCTGCCGGTAAAAATCTCTGTTCCGAAAAAAGGAATGGTATGGGCAGTCGGTGACTATAAAGCGATTGTTTCGATTGAAGAAACGGTAATCGGGCAGTCGGAAATGACCGAAGAGGAACAAGAGGAATAAAAAACTTTTCCGAAAAGCAAAACAGGGGACTGCGTACAGCCCCCTGTTTTCTGTGTACGGCGAATTCAAACGGAGTAAAAACGAAAATAAGAAAGGCGGGTTTTCATGGCAATTATCGTTTCCCAGATTAAGACGGCGTTGTCACAATTTGAAAGTCAGGAAGTTTTTGAGAAAAAAGCGATAGAATCGGCAAGAAAAACGGCAAAGATTCATACAGAGGAGATAGCGCAGGCATATCTTACCAAAAGCAGCGTAGACGCAAGAAAGAAAGAGCAGATTTATCTGGTTTCTTCGGTCGGATTTGAACTGACAGACCCGCAAAAGGAAGAAGAAATTTTAAAGCGGACACAAAACGGAAAATCGGCTCAGTTTATCAAACAGCAAAACCATAGCTCACCAGATTTTGTTTTGGGAACCGAAAAAACGGAATATCCTCCGGTGATTGTGGGATTCGGACCGGCAGGAATGTTTGCGGGACTGGCTTTGGCAAGAATGGGATACCGTCCGATTATTTTGGAGCGAGGGGCAGAGGTAGACCGCAGGGTGGAAGCGGTGGAAGGCTTTTGGACAGGAAAGGCGCTGGATACGGCGACCAACGTTCAGTTTGGAGAAGGGGGAGCAGGAACCTTTTCGGACGGAAAGCTGACAACGCGAATCAACGACTCTCGGTGCAGCTTTATTTTGGAGGAGCTGATTCGTCACGGCGCGCCCGAAGAAATTCGATACAGACAAAAGCCGCATATCGGAACCGACCTGCTGCGCCGTGTTGTAAAAAATATACGGCAGGAAATTATTCGTTTGGGCGGACAGGTTCATTTTTTAACCAAGATGGAGGAACCGATTATCCAAAACGGAAGGATAACGGCGGTGAAAACAGCGCAGGGAGAAATTCCGACGCAGGCTTTGGTGCTTGCAATCGGGCACAGCGCAAGGGATACCTTTGAGATGCTGCTGAAAAAACAAGTGTTTTTAGAACCGAAACCTTTTTCGGTCGGGGTGCGAATCGAACAGCGTCAAAGCGTGATTGATAAAGGGTTGTATGGGGAGTGCGCAGGGCATCCCGCCTTGCCCAAAGGGGAGTACCAGCTTTCCTGGAGAAATCAAGAGGACAGAGGAGTTTATACATTTTGTATGTGTCCGGGCGGATTTGTGGTAGCGTCTTCCTCGGAGGAAAATACCGTAGTTACCAACGGAATGAGCGAATATGCCCGTGACGGAGAAAATGCAAATGCAGCGTTGGTGGTTTCGGTGGACGGCAGAGATTTTGGCACTGATATATTGGACGGAGTTCGTTTTCAAAGGAGTTTGGAGCAGTCTGCGTTCCGATTGGGCGGGGCGGATTACCGCGCTCCGGCACAGTCGGCAGAGAGCTTTTTACAGGGGACAACGCCCGACCTTTCAAAAGCAAAGACAGAGCCGACCTTTTCCTGCGGGGTAAAAGAAGCGCCGCTCCGTTCTGCTTTTCCACAACAAATCAACCGGATGTTGGAAGAAGGGCTGACCCGTTTTCAGAGAAAACTGCCGGGTTTTGCCGACAGTGACGCGGTGATTACCGGAATAGAAACCAGAACCTCCTCTCCGGTTCGGATTACCCGCAATTCGGAAAGTTTGGAAGCGTTGGGATTGCAGGGACTTTACCCTTGCGGAGAAGGCGCAGGTTATGCAGGGGGAATCGTGAGCGCGGCAGTGGACGGAATCCGCGTAGCGGAGCAGATTATGAAGAAATATGCTCCGATAGAATAAAAAGAAAAAGCTCGTCAGAGAAATATTTTCTCTGACGAGCTTTTTTTATAACGAGAAAAATTAACAGTGATGGTGGGAACAGCCGCAATCATCGCAGCCGCAGTCCTCTTCATGGCTGCAATCACAGTCGGCACCGCAGTTGCAGTCCTCTTCATGATGGCAGCTGCAAGAATCGTCGCAATCATCTTCGGGACGGTAAAAGATACGGTGTTCGCTGTCGGGGATATTCATTTCTTCTCTCAGGCGTTCAATCGCTTCTTCGGTTAAGAATACGCCGCTGTGCGCCATTTCCTGCGCAAGCTGTTCATCGGTATACGGTGTGTCGGGGTGTTCGGAACGGATTACTTTGTTAAGCTGCTGTTTGATTGCCTGCATTCCTTCCTGCTGCGGATGATGTTCGCGAGCAACAAAGAATTTCATCGGATAGACGCCGAACGGAGATTGCAGATACTTGTTTTTTAAGGTTGCAGAAACAAGCTCCGGCTCCATTTCCAGTACCTCGGCAAGTCTTTGAATCGGAAGAAGATTCATATATCTCGGACCGTAGCGGAAGAACGGCTCCTGAAGTTTAATCAAAACCTTGCTGACCTCCATCAGCATCTTGTTGCGGAAAGCAATTTCCTGTTGCAGCGCGGCGGCATCTGCCATCTTTTCTTCCAGATATTCCCGTTCTTCTCTGGAATCTTCTCCCTGAGAACGGCGCAGCAGATTTTGATAATCCTCGCTGATTTTAATTTGAGGGAAGGAGAAATCGCTTAAAGCGACATAAAATTCGTTGACAAATTTAATCATCACAACATCCGGTACAATGTACGGAGAACGGTCGTGACTGGTGTACTGGGAGCCCGGTTTTGGGTTGAGAAGGCGGATTCGACGCATGGTCTGTTCAATTTCCTGCTCGGTTTTTCCAAGGCGCTGTGCCATCTGCGCGGTGTCTGCGCTGCCGATTAAATCCAACTCATTGAGTAAAGTTTTGGCAACTTGGTCATCTTCGTCCAGCTGAAGCAGCAAACATTCTTTTAAGCTGGAAGCGCCCACGCCGAGCGGCTCCAGGTTTTGAATGACAGACAAAGCGCGGTCGGCTTCTTCTTTGGTATAACCCTGTTCGGCAAGGTCCTGCGGCTGTGCAAGCAGGTATCCGTTTTCATCCAGACAGCCGACCAGATACTGCGCAGCCTGAAGAATACGCGGTTCCAATGCCTGTTCGGCAAGCTGGCGCAGAAGATGCTGCTCTAAGGTTTCGCCATCCTTGATATTAAGCATTTCTTCGTCCGGCTGCGGTTCGGGAGGAATGGGGGTATCTTTATCAAAATATCCCAGACCTTCCTCAAAATCATTGGATTCCAGCCATTTGGTTTTTCTGACCCGCATATCCTCATCGGTGTATCCGGTTAGATTTTCTTCAATTTCAATGACGGGGTTTTCCAGCATGACATTGTTTAAATATTCGTTTAAACGCAGGGTATCCATCTTCAAAATTTTCATCTGTCGAGCAGAGACAGTGTTGTTGATTGTATCCATAATATGCTTGTTCACCTCTTGCGGTAATTTTATTTTGACTGTGTATCAATACGAATACCGGCGGAAAACCGCGCGGCACAAAATCGAAAACAGGTTTGTTTTATTTATTATAGCATACCTTTGCCCGGACAGGAATATTTTCGATTTCGTTTCATTGAAAATAGACAAAAAGAAACAATTTTTATTGGCAGATTGGAAAACAGCTTGGAGAGAATAGGGGGGCAGAAAGGAAAATACAGTGAAAATTTAATACTTCACGCCTATTTTTTCAAAAAGAAATCCGATATAATAAAAAAATGTAGCGACAGGTCGAAGATTTTTTAACAGAGAATTTAAAAAATAAGTTTGACCGGAAAAACGCATAGTTTAAGAAAGGTTGTGTCCCGTTTCATGAAATGCAGTCAATGCGGCAAAGAGTTTGATGCCGAAGAATTAAAGGACGGACTTTGTGCAGAGTGCCGTCCGGCAGAAGAAAACAAAACAGCACAGGAAGAGCTTTCCGAACAAAACAAGGAAGGCGCCGAATCTCAGAAAGAATTGCGGCAGGAAAACGAAGAAGGAACAGAAGCGCCCGAAACATCGCAGAAAAAATCCTCCAAAAAGAAAATTTTCTTTGCAGCGGCAGTGATTGCATTGGCGGCGGCAGCGGCGGCATTTTTCTTTTTGTCCCCCAAAGAACAAAAGGTAAGCGCGCAGGAGCATGAAAACCCGACAGCCCTTGCTTATATTACCGAAGATGAGGTTGCTTTGGCGAAAGGCACCCGGACCGTTTCCCTTTACCGCAACGAGGCAAAGGGAGGAACGGCGAAGGAGCAGGTATCTCAGCTGATGGGAAGCTCGGTGCCGTATATCGGAGAAAAAAACTATCTGGAGCTTGCAAACGGTGAGATTGTTTATATTCCGCTGAGCATGACCTCCATGCAGAACATGACCGGAAAGCTTTGTGTCAGGACAGCTTCCGGAGATGAAAAGGTGTTGGACGAAGAAGCAAGCGTTATCTACTGCCACGGAGACAATTCGGTGTACTATAACAAAATGGTGGACGATAAGCTGGTTCAGACCCGTTACCTCAACGGAGAGCTGACCCCGATGAGCGAAATTGTGGGAAAAGAAAATATCGTAGCGGTAAAGGCATCGGCAGATGACAGCCTGCTTCAGGTTTTGGAACTGGATGAAAACCAGAACACCGTTGCGGGAGGATATTTTTATAACGGGAAGCTGCATCTGCTTGATCCGAAATATATGGTTTTTGATATTTCGGACAGCGGCAAAGATGTTTTTGTAATGGAATCCGATGAGCAAACCGGACTGGTTACCCTGTACCGCGTCAAGGATTTGGAGACAGAGGAGTTGGAAAAACTCGGCTCCGGTATGACCGAAGCGGTTTTGTATGAGGACGGCAGTTTGGCATTTTTAGCGGATTGCAATATCGAAGCCAACCCCAATAACCCGATCGGAAGCATCTATCTGTATCAGCCGGAAACCCAAACCGTAGAAAAGCAGGCGGATAATGCGGTCGCTTTGGTTGAATCGGAGATTCGCAACAAGGGCTGGATGAATGAAAACGGTCGGGATATTACCACCAGTGAGCTTAGCAGAGATTTCGGACGGGACAAACCGCTTTTTGCCGGACAGGTTCACTATATCGACGCGCAGGGAAATCTTTGCGCTTCTTCCGCGCAGGCTGTAACGGTGGGAGAAAGCGGATTGCAGGGATTCGTTATCTGCGAAGATTTTTACAATGTAGACGATTACAGCTTTAACGATGAGATTGTTTTTGCAACAGGAACCAAAGATTATCTTTATTGGAGCCGCGGACCGGAGCTGTTCCGCTACCGTTTGGGCAGCATGGAACAGCCGGAAGTCATTCCGCTGGACGAATCGGTTGAGGAAAAGGTGGAAGAAAATGCCGCTCAGGTGGGGTATCTGACCTCCGGCAGCGGGGATATTATTGAAGAAACACAGGAAAGCCTTGTGCTGAAAAACTTTTCCGATGACAGCAGCATCACCCTGCTGCAAAACGTCGGCACCTTGACCCTGGCAGGCTTAAACAACGACGGAACCGAAATTTATTTTATCTCTGAGGACGGCAGCTTATACGCGCAAACCGTGACAGGAAGAGGAAATCCGAAAAGAATTGATTCCAATGTCGTTCAGGCTCAGGCGACCAGCGAAGGTTTATATTATGTGGTAAGTGTCGAAAAACCGGTTGAGCCGGTAGTGGGCGAATCGGGCGAAGAAGTACAGCCTCAGGAGCCGGAGTATCAATATAATCTGATGTTTAGGGAATACGGCAAGAGAAAGAGCGTAGAGGTTGCTCAAAATGTCAACACCATTGCCGCCCTTCATGTGGCTCAATAATGGATATGAAAACAGAACATTACGCAAAATCGGAGCCGTTCGGGATTTATGTTCACGTTCCTTTCTGCCTTTCCAAATGCCCGTACTGTGATTTTTATTCCGTTCCCTATCAAGAACAGACGGTATTGCAATATTGTAAGGCGGCGCAGAGGGCAATCGCCTGTGCGCCGCAGGCAGGGAGACGGGCGGACAGCGTTTATTTTGGCGGAGGAACTCCGGTTTTATTGGGAGAGCATTTATCTGAGCTTTTACAGGCAATCAGAGAGCGCTACACCCTGACCGAGGACTGCGAGATTACGCTGGAAGCCAATCCTGCGGCGATGACGCTGGAAACGCTGATGAAGCTGCGCAAAAGCGGATTTAACCGCATTTCTATGGGAGTTCAGTCTGCCTCGGACAAGGAGCTGTCCTATTTAGGGCGCAGACACAGCTTTGCGCAGGCTCTGGAAAGCGTACAGCTTGCAAAGGCGGCAGGATTTGAGAATATTTCGGTTGATTTGATGCTTGGTACGCCCGAGCAAAAT
This sequence comes from uncultured Oscillospiraceae bacterium, assembly GCA_905197685.1. Taxonomy (GTDB): domain Bacteria; phylum Bacillota; class Clostridia; order Oscillospirales; family Ruminococcaceae; genus Negativibacillus. The sequence continues at coordinate 9,436 of CAJJZS010000018.1, forward strand.
CGCCGGTCGGTGGATCGGTTTATTACCGCTTTTTTTGAGGAGGGGGTACAGCATATTTCCGGCTATCTGTTAAAAATTGAGCCGGGCACTCCGTTTGCAAAACAACAGATAGAAAAAATCTGTCCGGACGAAGATACCGATGCGGACTTATATCTTTATACCGTAGAACAGATGAATCGGCACGGATATTTTCAGTACGAGGTTTCCAACTTTGCAAAACCGGGATTTGAAAGCAGGCATAATTTAAAATATTGGCGCTGTCAGGAATACCTGGGAATCGGTCCGGCAGCACATTCCTTTTTGGGGTCGGAACGATTTTATTTTCCGCGGGATTTGCAGCGGTTTCTTTCAGAAGAAAATGTTTGGGATTTGGCAGAGCGTGACGGGGAAGGCGGGGACTGGTTTGAGTATCTGATGCTGCGTATGCGGCTCAGAGAAGGAATCGGTTTAACGGATTTTTCCAATCGTTTTAAAGTAGATACCTCAGCTTTGTTGCAAAAGGCAAAGCAGTTGGAAAAACATGGACTGACAAAGATAACGGGGGATCGGATTTCCTTGACTCCAAACGGATTTTTAATTTCCAACAGTGTGATTGTGGAGCTTGCCGAACAGGTGGAATTATAGAAAAAGAAACGGTTGTCAACGCTTTTGACCGAAGAATGTGAAATCTTGATTCTGTCAAAACTCCGACTTGTGGAAAACCGGGAATTGTGCTACAATGAAAAAACAAAGATTCATGGTGATTTGCGAGGAGGAATGGTCAATGAAGATTCTTGTGTTAGACGGATTTGCCCTAAATCCGGGAGATTTAAGCTGGAAAGGGCTGACAGAGCTGGGAACGGTTGTTGTTTATGACAGAACCGAACAGGCGAGAATTATCAGCCGTATCGGAGATGCAGACGTTGTTGTTGTCAACAAATGCCCGATTTCCAGAGAAACGATTGAAGCCTGCCCGAATTTAAAGCTGATTTGTGTGACAGCGACAGGGTACAACACGATTGATTTGGAAGCGGCGAAGGAACACGGTATCTTGGTGTGCAACGTGCCGACCTATGCGACCGAATCGGTTACACAGCACGTTTTTGCGATGCTGCTGGCGATTGCAAACCATATCTCGGAGCACGCCCAGTCGGTAAAGGCGGGAGAATGGCAGAAAGCGGCGGATTTTTCGTACCGGAAATTCCCGATTTTTGAGCTGGCAGGTCAGACAATGGGAATTATCGGAATGGGAAGAATCGGACGCAGCGTGGCGACGGTTGCAAAGGCTTTTGGCATGAAGGTGCTGTGTTACAGCAAACATACCGCTCCCGAGCTGGAGGACGAACAGCTGAAGTTTGTTTCCTTTGACGAGCTGTTGGAACAGTCGGATATCATCTCTCTGCACTGTCCGCTGACCGAAGAAACCGAACAGATGATCTGCAAAAAAACCATCGCAAAGATGAAGCAGGGAGTTATTATTATCAATACTGCCCGCGGAGATATTATCAACGAGATGGATTTGGCAAACGCTTTGGCAAACGGCAAGGTAGGATACGCGGCGATTGATGTTTTGGCAGAAGAACCGCCGGTTCACGGCTCACAGCTGATTGAACAATCTCGCTGTCTGGTAACGCCTCACATCGCGTGGGCGCCCCTTCAGGCAAGAAGAAGATGTATGCAGATTGTGGAAGAGAACATCCGCTCTTTCCAGCAGGGAAAACCGCAGAATTTAATCAGCCTGTAACGCATAACAGAAAAACCTTCCCCAAAAGGGGAAGGTTTTTGTTATGCTGTAAAGAATATCAGTTTATATGCTCCAGTTCGTCGCTGTCCAAAACAACATCAACATCCAGTCCAAGCGGGCAGTGCAGCAGCACTTCGCCACGCTTCATCGGTCGGTCGATGGTTTGCTTTTTAATCAATCGGATTAAACGAAAGACCAGCTCTTTCGGGACAGTTCCGGTTGTTTTTACATGAACCGAAGGAACCGATTCAAAAACAGTGGAGGCGCGGTAAAGAACAACATCTCGTTCTCCGCGAAATTCCTCCTTGCCGAACAGTTCGCCCCTGGCGCATTTATTTCCGGTGACGGTGATAATTCCGTCGTTTTCTTCTACGGTAAGAGCGCAGCGATTTTTGCACACAGCGCAGGTCATTTGTACCATTTTTCTCTCTCCTTTTGATTTTGCGGTTTTGTTATAATTGGCGTCGGCGATGAACCCGTCGATATTTTTTTCTTCGTTTCTTTTTAATCACGACAACGGCGACTGACAGCAGGATAAACAGCAGCAGGAAAAGGAACAGAAACTTAAACCAAAAGCTTTGGAACATCTGTTGCAGTTGGTCTAAGACAACCAAAATGGGGCTGGCTTCAATCGTTTCGGCGGCGATTAGCTCCACCGAACCCAGCTTACTGCCGTAAAGAATCAAATCCAACCTGCCTAAAACCTGTCCTTTTTCCACAGGGGCTTTGACAAAATCGTTCTCTCCGATTCGTTTTCCTTCCGCATTATAAGCAATGCGTCGAACATTGGAAACATCAATATTATTTGGAATCAATGCAGAGAAAGTTTGATTGCTGACTAACTGTAAATGGTCTTTTCCGTCTTTGGCAAGACGAACATCGTTGATGCTGCTGACCTTGTCGCCCTTTTCTACGATGGTTTTTGCCTTATAGGTATCGAATACCCAGTCATAGAATTTGGCAGTCAGGACAAATGCTTGGTTAGGAGAAATTAACTCTCCGTTTTGGTCTAAGTAGGGCGCGCCCATCAATACCAAAAGATATTCATAACCGTCCTTTTCCGCTGTGGTAATTAAGCAGCGTCCCGCTTCCTCCAATGTTCCGGTTTTAACGCCGCGAATCTGCGGGTAATAAAATCCCGAGCCTTCCACCATCATTTTGTTGGTGCTGTCCCAATGCAGGTTCTCCTGTTTGTTGGTGGGACCGGTATCATAGCTTGGAGTAGCGGCAATTTTGCGGAAGGTTTCATTTTGCAGCGCGTACTTGGTAATCAGGTACATATCATACGCGGTGGAGTAGTGATTTTCGTCAAACAGACCGTTGGAGTTGACGAAGTGAGTATCCAAGCAACCGATTTCCTTTGCTTTCTCGTTCATCATGTCCGCAAATTTTTCCAGAGAACCGTCCCCGATTTCGTAAGCGAGCATAACGGCGGCTTCATTTGCAGAAGGAAGCATGATAGCGTATAATAGTTGTTCGGCAGTTAGTGTTTCATTGAGCATAATGCCGCCGGTGGAAATTCCTCCGCCGTACATCATATTGATTTCATAAACATAGTTTTGCAGCTCCGCAGTAAAGGTAATTTCCCGGCTGAGGTCGGGGATATTTTCCAATGTTAAAATAGCGGTCATAATTTTTGTCAGAGAGGCGGGATATTTTCTGACATTTGCGTTGCGGGAGTGAATCAGCGTGTCGGTGGTAAGCTCCACCATATATACGGCAAGATTTTGCATCAAGGGGTCATTTTCATCAATAAAGGGAACCGTTCCCTGAGAGATATCCAGTTTTTGCGAGCCGTCGGCATAGGGTTCGTTTTCCGAATCTCCGTCGGCAGGAGGTTCTCCCTCGGTTTGCTGCTCCTCTTCCTTTTTTTCTTCTTTATTTTCCGGTTTGTCTTGTTCGCTTTGCTCATCGGTGAGTGTGGCAGAATAAGAATCCGGTTGTATTGCAAGAGCGCTTTGCCCAAGCATACTGCCGACAATGACACAGGAGAGCAAAAGCGAGATCAGTTTTTTCATGAAAAGACATTCCTTTCTGTTAGGGTTTGGGTAATAGGAAATATGCGATTTTATAGTAACGCTCAAAGCGATTCCGTCAAAAAAATCAGAATCCTGCCTTTATTATAATATACGGCAAAAGATTTGTAAAACCATTTCAGGGGAAACTTGCCGAAAATGAAAATTTTAACAATAACTTTTACGAAGTGTTCATATTCCCACTTGAAAAGAAGGGGGTCGGTGCGGTAATATAAAAGAGTATGACAGGAGGGACAGATATGATTTATCTGACGGGAGATTTGCACGGCGATATCGAGCGGCTGAAATCCAAAGAGATGAAGAAGCTGAAAAAAGGCGACACACTGATTGTCTGCGGAGATTTTGGCTTTGTGTGGGACGGTTCCAAAAAAGAACAGTCTGTTTTAAAAAAGCTGGGCAAAAGCAAGTATCAGATTTTGTTTGCAGAGGGAACGCACGATAACCTGGATTTACTGGAGCAGTATCCGGCAGAAGACTGGAACGGAGGAAAGGCGCGCAGAATTTCCGGTTCGCTAATGAAACTGGAGCGAGGAAATGTGTTTACCATAGAAGGGAAAAAGCTGTTTGTGTTCGGCGGAGGAGAAAGTCCGGAGATGGATCTTCGCGCCGGAGACGGAACTTGGTGGGAACAGGAATTGCCCACCGAACAGGAAATTGAACAGGCTCGGCAGACTTTAAAGGAACATGAAAACCGGGTAGATTGCATCATTACCCATGAATGCAGCTCGACGGTACGTCATTTTATTGATATGGACGGGGAACACAGCAACCTTATGACCCGCTTTTTTGATGAAATCACCGAACAGGTTGATTTTAAAAAGTGGTTTTTTGGGTGCTACCATATGGATAAGGTGATTCCGCCAAGATATTACGCGATGTTTCAAAAGGTATTGCCGTTAGAATAAAGAAAAATAAAGGAGGAGCAGTATGAATTATATTGATGCAATCAATCAACGAATTTCACGCAGAAGTTACCTCACCACACCGATTGCACCGGAAAAGCTGGAAGTCTTACAGAAAGAAATCGAGCTTGTTAACGAGCAAAGCGGATTGACTGTGACCTTTTTGGAAGATGCTTCCGAAGCGTTTGAAGGAGCAAAAAGCTACGGAATGTTTCAGGGAGTGCGTTCTGTTTTGGTGCTGAAAGGCGATAAAAATGCAGAACATCTCAAAGAAAAGGTAGGGTACTACGGCGAGCGCCTTATTTTAGCAGCTCAGCAGCTGGATTTGGGAACTTGCTGGGTAGGAGGAACCTTTGATAAATCGGCAAAGGAATTTTCAACAGCCGAAAATGAAGAAATTATCTGTGTTGTTCCGATAGGGAATGTGGGGAACACCACTTTGAAAGAGAAGGCGATGCGAACAGGGATTCGCCGCCACAGCAAGTCGATTGAAGAGATGATTCGCGCCGACCGTCCCCTTACAGAGGAGGAGACAGAGGCGATGAAGCTGGTGCAGCTTGCCCCAACGGCAAGAAATACCCAGAAAGCGGTGTTCTGCTTTGCAGGCAGCCGAATTTCGGCAGAGGTTCCCGACGATTCCTTTTTTGATTTGGTTGATTTGGGAATCTGCAAGCTGCATTTTGAGGAAGGTATGAAAACACTCTTTCCGCAGGGGCATTTTTCCTGGGGAAATGCAGGCGTTTTTCAGACAAATTAAGTGTCTATAAAAAAGAGAGGATGTTGATTTATGTCCAGTTATGTAACAAAACCAACACCGGGTAACACAGAATGGTTTACCCATGACCGCTTCGGTATGTTTGTCCATTGGGGACTGTATTCGATGGCAGCTCGCCATGAATGGATGAAAACAAGAGAAAGAACTCCGGAAGAAAAATACGATTTGTATTTTAAACACTTTGATCCGGATTTATATGACCCGAAAGATTGGGCGCGTCAGGCAAAAGCAGCCGGCATGAAATATGTTGTGTTTACCACAAAACATCATGAAGGCTTTTGTATGTTTGACAGCCAGTACACCGATTACAAATGCACCAACACTCCGGCAGGCAGAGATTTGCTTAAAGAGTTTGTGGACGCATTCCGAGCAGAGGGAATCCGCATCGGTTTGTATTACTCTCTGATTGACTGGCATCATCCGGACTTTACCATCGACGTGAACCACCCGCGCCGCGATGATCCGGACGCAAGACAGCAGAACGAAGGTAGAGATATGCACCGCTACGCAGAATATATGCGCAATCAGGTGCGCGAGCTGCTCACAAATTACGGCAAGATTGACATTATGTGGTTTGACTTTTCTTACAGCCAGCGTCATGGAGAGGGCGACAAAGCATGGTTGGGAGGAAAAGGCAAAGATGATTGGGAATCGGAAGAACTGATTGCTCTGGCAAGAAGCATTCAGCCGGAAATTATCATCGACAACCGCACCGAGATTGAACAGGACCTGTGGACACCGGAACAGTTCCAGCCAACCGACTGGTTCCGCCATCCGAAAACCGGAGAGTTGGTTGTGTGGGAGGCTTGCCAGACCTTCTCCGGCTCCTGGGGATACTATCGTGACGAATATACCTGGAAATCTCCGGAAATGCTGCTGAGAATGTTAATCAGCACCGTTTCCAACGGCGGAAACTTGATTATGAATGTCGGACCTACCGCAAGAGGTTATCTGGATTACCGCGCAGAAGAAGCTTTGAAAGTTTACGCAGATTGGATGAAGTACAACAGTCGTTCCATTTACGGCTGCACCAAAGCAGAGCCGGAATTTAAAACACCGACCGATTGCCGCCTGACCCAGAGTGAGGACGGAAAGCGTCTGTACATCCATCTGTTTGCTTATCCGTTTGATAACATGAAGGTGGAAGGTCTGGCAGGTAAAGTGGAATATGCGCAGTTCCTGCATGACGGCAGCGAGGTAAAATTTACCGAAGGAAAGGTTGAGCTGCTCAGCGACGATAAACAGGAAGATGACGAAACAGCAGCATTCTTCTATCTGCCTCATGTAAAACCGAACTGTCTGGTTCCTGTTATTGAAGTATTCTTAAAATAATCAGGATAAAGTCCGAGCTTAAAATTTGCATAAAAAGATTTTGCTATTCAAACGCAGAACAGCTCCGTTTAAAAAACGGAGCTGTTTTAAGCAGAAAAAGATGCTCGATAAGATTGGGGGATTGTTTGTCGGGACCAAAATATCTAAAATACCGTTTTCACAGAAGAAGCAAGATTCCAAAGAAATACAGAGAATTTTAGCAAGCCGGATTTCGCTCAAATTATCGTATTTTCTTAGGTTAAATGTATGTTGCTACAACCCCACTTTACAGATATTGTAACAGAAAAGCGAGGTCATGATTTTCATGACCTCGTTTTTTATCGAATTGATTTACGGACGCAAACCGCTGCCGCCCTGAAGGGTGATGGTTTCACCGGTAACATAAGAAGCATCGTCCGAAGCTAAGAAAACACAGACACGACCGATATCTTTTTCCGGGTCGGCAAATCTTCCGAGCGGAATACCCTGAATGGTTTTTGCAAACAGATCAGGATAAGCCTGTTTCCATTCCTCCAGACTTTCTGTCATTGCCAACGGGCAAACTACATTAACGCGAACTCCGTCCGGTCCCCATTCTGCGGCTGCAACACGGGACATTCCGCGGATTCCTTCCTTTGCGGCAGCATAAGAAGATTGTCCGAGTTTTCCGAATAAGCCTGCGCCGGAAGCGAAGTTAATGACCGAACCGCCGCTTTGTTTGAGGTAAGGATAGCACGCTCTCATATAGAAAAAGGTGGCGTATAAACCGGAATAAATAGCAAGGTCAAAGTCCTCTTTGGTGTGTTCTGCTAAAGGTACGCCGGATTTGGAAACCTGAGCGTTGTTTACCAATGTATCAATTTTTCCAAAGCGGGAAATTGTTTTTTGCACCACATCGGAAATTGCCTGTTCGTCCGCTCCGTCTGCGGTCAGAGGGAGAACTTCAATGCCGTATTCCTGTTCCAACCGTTCCTTTGCGTTGATTAAACGGGATTCTGTGCGTCCGGTAATGACTAAATTTGCACCTTCTTTAGCGAATGCTTTGGCAATTCCGTAACCGATTCCTTTGCCGCCGCCGGTGATAATGGCAACTTTGCCTTCCAATCTTTTCATAAAAAGTCCTCCTTATATCTAAAAGTAAAGGGTAATTTCTTTGTCTGTAATCAGTGTAACATCAGGAAGAACCGTTTGTCAATAAAAATATACCGATTTAGTGTAGCTTTGTAGACCGGCATAAAAATCTCAAAATTCTTTTGGGAAATAAGACGAAAAAGCAGCTTAAAATCTTTGTTTGTAAAAAGCAAAACGAGGCAGAATTAAAAAATCCTACCTCGTTTCTTAGTATAAAACAGTGTTTAAGTTTGTGGTTAATTTTTAACTTTACGAAATAAAGGTTATACCCTGATTTTCAGCATCCTGTTTAGAATTGTAAAATTGAATCTCATCGGTTATCACCATTTTTTCTCTCCAATCATTGGGTTGCAGGAGAAGTTCGTAAAAAGAATTGTAATCATCGGCAATGATATAGCAGGTTCGATTGGAGTTGATATAACAAATCGGACCTTCTGCAATACAGAAAGGACTGATCATTCCGAAGTATCCACCGGAAAAATCAACAGCAAAAATCTCAACGGAAGGAACAGGGTAAAAATTGATTTCAGGAATACAATCTTCAAAGATAAATTAAACCCCCTGTTTTTCCTTAAAATATTTGCACCGTTGCTTATCTTCCTCTTTAACGCAAATTGGATAAGAATGTATCGTTACACCGCCGGAAACAATATCATATTGATCATTTAACGGATATATCTTAAGCTTTCCCAGAGCAGATGGTTTTGACATATCGACAATATACTGCTGCTTCATAGAAATTTTTCACAATCCTTTTTCTTTTAATATATCACTGTGAAAAAATAAAATCAATAAAAATATAAGATAAGGCACTAGCTTTTCTTCAAAATACTTTGAGAAAAAACAGGAGAAGTTGACAGAGTAAAATACAGATATAAAAACCGCACCCCAAAGAATGAGGTGCGTTTTTTTCTGGCGGAGATGGTGGGATTCGAACCCACGTGCCCATCTCTGGACAAAACGATTTCGAGTCGTTCTCGTTACGACCACTTCGATACATCTCCGTATAAAAATCCAAAGGATTCTTTGGATAGGACGAACCATATGATGTCGCCGCTTACAATGAAGCTATTTCAGTATAACAGATTTATTTCGCTTTTTCAAGTACCGACAGCTAAAAAAGCAGAATAAAAAGTTTTCCCTGTTCCTCCCGAGAGAGGAACAGGGAAAGTAGGAGGTTCTCCCCGATAATGGGAACTACCGAGGGAATTTAATTGCAGCCTGGGCTGCTGCCAGGCGGGCAATCGGAACGCGGAACGGAGAACAGGAAACATAAGTCAGTCCCGCTTTGTGGAAGAATTCAACAGAAGCAGGGTCGCCTCCGTGTTCGCCGCAGATGCCCAGTTTGATGTCCGGGCGGGTTTGGCGACCTAAATCGCAAGCCATTTTAACCAGTTTTCCGACACCTTTTTGATCCAGTTTTGCAAACGGGTCGGATTCATAAATCTTTTTATCGTAGTAGTAATTTAAGAATTTGCCTGCATCGTCACGGCTGAAACCAAAGGTCATCTGGGTCATGTCATTGGTGCCGAAGGAGAAGAACTCGGCTTCGGTTGCAATTTCGTCGGCGGTAACGGCAGCTCTCGGAATTTCAATCATTGTGCCGACTTTATAGTGCATGGAAATGTTTTCCTGAGCAATAATTGCATCGGCGGTGCTGCATACAACCGATTTTACATAAGCAAGTTCTTTTACCTCACCGACCAGAGGAATCATAATTTCCGGAACGATTTCCCAATCGGGGTGTTTTTTGCTGACATTGATGGCAGCGCGGATGACAGCGGTGGTCTGCATCTCGGCAATTTCAGGATAAGAAACAGCCAGACGGCAGCCGCGATGTCCCATCATTGGGTTAAACTCGTGCAGAGAGGAAATAACATTGTTAATCTCTTCTACCGAAATGTTCATTTCTTCGGAAAGTTCCTTTACCTCTTCCGGGGTATGAGGAACAAATTCATGCAGAGGCGGGTCAAGGAAACGGATGGTAACAGGCAGTCCCTGCATTGCTTCGTAAATTGCTTCAAAGTCGCCCTGCTGCATCGGGAGCAGTTTTGCCAAAGCGGCGCGGCGCTGTTCTTCTGTCTTGGAAAGAATCATTTCCCGAACCGCTTTAATGCGCACTCCGTCAAAGAACATATGCTCGGTGCGGCACAGACCGATACCTTGAGCGCCAAAGGCAAGAGCCTGTTTTGCATCGGCAGGAGTGTCCGCATTGGTGCGGACCTGAAGCTGTCTTACCTGGTCAGCCCAACCCATCAAGCGACCGAAATCGCCCGAAACAGAAGCTGCTGTTGTCGGAATTGCTTCTCCGTAAATTTTTCCGGTAGAACCGTCCAAAGAGATGTAATCGCCGCGGCAGATTTTTTTGCCGCCCAATTCAAAGTATCCCTGTTCATCATGCATTACGATATCGCCGCAGCCGGATACACAACAGGTTCCCATTCCGCGGGCAACAACGGCTGCGTGGGAGGTCATGCCGCCGCGAACGGTCAGGATGCCCTGCGCATGGTGCATACCCTCAATGTCTTCAGGAGAGGTTTCCAGACGAACCAGAATAACCTTTTCGCCTTTCTTGCCTTCTTCGGTGGCTTCTTCTGCGGTGAACACAACTTTACCGCAGGCAGCGCCCGGAGAAGCGGCAAGACCTGCGCCGATTGCCTGAGCTGCTTTGAGCGCTTTTTCATCAAACTGAGGATGAAGCAGAGAATCAAGCTGTTTGGGTTCTACCATGCAGACAGCCTCTTCTTTGGTAATCATTCCTTCGTCCACCAGGTCACAGGCAATTTTAATTGCCGCATGGGCAGTGCGTTTGCCGTTTCTGGTTTGAAGCATATATAATTTGCCGTTTTCAATGGTAAATTCCATATCCTGCATATCGCGATAGTGCGTTTCCAAACGATGCGCAACGTCGCAGAACTGATTATAAACATCGGGGAGAATATCTTTTAATTCATCAATATGCTGAGGAGTTCTAACGCCGGCTACAACATCTTCGCCCTGCGCATTGACTAAGAACTCGCCGAACAGCCGTTTTTCGCCGGTTGCAGGGTCACGGGTGAAAGCAACGCCGGTACCGGAAGTGTTTCCGGTATTTCCGAATACCATGCACTGTACATTGACAGCGGTTCCCCAAGAGGAAGGAATATCATTCATTCGTCTGTAATAAATGGCTCGCGGGTTATCCCAGGAACGGAATACCGCTTTTACGGCGCCCATCAGCTGCTCTTTCGGGTCCTGAGGGAAGTCGGTGTGCTGATGCTCTTTATAGTACGCTTTAAATTTTGCGACCATCTCTTTTAAATCGTCTGCATCCAATTCAGTATCCAGTTTAACGCCCTTTGCTTCTTTCATTTGGTCGATAATCGCTTCAAAGTTATGTTTTGGTACTTCCATAACAACGTCGGAGTACATCTGGATAAAGCGGCGGTAGGAGTCATAAGCAAAGCGTTCGTTGTTGGTGAGCTTTGCAAATCCTTTTACTACCTCATCATTCAGTCCCAGATTTAAGATGGTGTCCATCATGCCGGGCATTGAAGCTCTTGCGCCGGAACGAACCGAAACCAGAAGAGGATTGTTGAGATCGCCGAATTTTTTGCCGGTCAGTTTTTCCAGTTCTCCCAGATATTCAAAGATTTGCGCTTCGATTTCGGGAGAAATCTGTTGGTTGTCCTCATAATACTGGGTGCAGGCTTCGGTAGTAATGGTGAAACCCTGAGGAACAGGAAGACCGAGAACGGTCATTTCTGCCAGGTTTGCTCCTTTTCCGCCGAGCAGTTCACGCATTTTTGCATTTCCTTCAGAAAAAGCATAAACAAATTTTTTACTCAAAGAAGTTACCCCCTAAAAATAGATTTGCCGCGCCTCCCCAAATAAAAATTTTTTCTTGGATTGGGAGGGTTCGGATGCGGCGATAAAATAAAAAAGCCGATTCATTCTTGCAACCATTATAACAGATAAAAATCAACAATTCCAGTTATTTTTTATAGACTATATCTAAAAAAGTGCATGAAACTGGGTGTGGAAAAGATACGGAACAAACAAATTATTTTTTAAAATGACAAAGAAACAAAGCGGACTTTATCAGAAAAAATAAATCTCAAAGAAAACTTATAAAATAAGTTGGAATATTTTGTATAAAATAACGGAAATTTGTAAAAGAAAATTGTAATCGAATCAATACGAAAGAAAAAAGTCGAAGGCTTTTCCTTGAATTTTCGGTAAAGGGATTTTATAATATATGCAACAGTATATTTTTCAGAACAGAACAGGAGTGAAACAGATGAAACAGGTATGCGCGGTGATTTTAGCTCAACAAAGCGGAAACGCAATCAAATCAAAATACCCGAAAGCGATGGCGCAGGTTCTTTTTAAACCGATGGTTTGCTGGATTGCTGACCGATGCAAACAAGCACAGATTCAGGAAATCTGTGTGGTTGGCGGAGAATATACCGAACAGCTCCGCGGCATTTTAAAAGAAGAAGTAAAAGCAGCGGAAAAAGCGGAGGACTTTATTAAGGAACATCAAAGCTGTGATGTGCTTGTTCTTCCGGCAGATATGCCGTTATTGAATGTCGAGCTGTTACAGCAGATGATTGCGCTGCATCAAAACACCGGGGCGGCTGCAACGCTGCTGACTTCGGACTCTTTTAAGCAGGTAACTTTCACAGCGGGCTGCTTTGCGGCAGACTTTTTACTGCAAATGACAGAGATATTAAACGGCGAAGAAAATGCATGGAAAGATATTGTCAATTTTGCCGAAAATAAGGGGAGAAAAGCGGTCGCTTTTCTTTGTAAAGATGAAAATGCGCTGATAAAAGCCGAGAATCGGGCAGATTTGTTAAAATTAAATGAAATTGCGAATAAAATTGTGGTTGACAGACTTTTAGAAGATGGTGTAAACTTCTATTGTAGGGACGGAATTGTAATTTCGCCCGATGTGTCTGTCGGAAGGGATACCACAATCGCTCCGGGAACTCAGCTCAAGGGAAAGGTGACAATCGGGGAAGATTGCGTGATTGGTCCGAATACCGTCATTGAGGACAGCCAAATCGGAGACGGGTGTCAAATTCATTCTTCTCTGATTGAACAATCTTCGGTGGGAAATCGGGTAAAAATCGGTCCAAACAGCCATCTGCGTCCGAACAGTTCGCTTGCAGACGCGGTAAAAATAGGAAACTTTGTGGAGATTAAAAACGCTTCTTTGGGAGAAAAAACAAGCGTTGCGCACTTGACCTATATCGGAGATTCCGATTTTGGTTCTCATATCAATGTGGGCTGCGGTGTGGTAACGGTAAATTATAACGGTTATCAGAAGTTTAGAAGCAGGGTGGAGGACGATGCCTTTATCGGCTGCAACACCAATCTGGTATCTCCGGTTCATGTTGGAAAAGGAGCGTATATTGCCGCAGGTTCGACCATTACCTCCGATGTGCAGGAGGACAGCATGGCGATTGCGAGAGCGCGCCAGCAAAATAAAGAGGGCTGGGCAAAGCGGTACAGAGAAACGCAGACAGCTCTGAAAGCAAAGCAGGGAAAATAATTTTTTGTATCTAAGCAGCGGAATACCCCGCT
>CAJJZS010000019.1 GCA_905197685.1 uncultured Oscillospiraceae bacterium
TAAACCGTCATCAGAGATAAACTCGCCGCCGGTAATGGATACCCCTCTTCCGCTTTCGTCATTTCCGCCGTAAATATGGTTCAGTACAACTGCATGAGAAGGAACTTTTGTATCATTATCTCCTACTTTGCCACTCACATTTCCTGTTGCGATAATGCTTGGATTGCCGGAAACATTCAATTCACCGTTTCTCATCAAAATACCGACACCGTTTTCAGCATAAATCGTACCGCCGGTGATATTCAATACACCATTTTGCGGGTGGTAAATTGCATTTGCAATATATCCTGCCGACTGAATTCTTCCAATCAGTGTACCTCCGGTAATATTGATCGTCGTACCACCCTGTCCGTTAGAACCGTTTCCTGCTACCGCAGAGTTATCTTTTCCTTCGATAACACCGCCGTTTATATCAAGAACCGCGCCCGAACCACGAACGGTCGGACCGCCCTCTTGCGCAACCTGATAACCGCCGTTTATCACTGCATGGGCGTTACTTGTAATTTCTACGGTATAGTTTTTCTTAGACTCCAGTGTTCCGCTTTCTAAGGTAAATGTGCCGCCGGACTGTACACAAACAGTAACTCTATTCGCTTTTTCTTCCGGTGTTTTTCCATCTTCTTTGATATTTACAATCTTACCGGACTGATAGCTTACATTGTAGTTTCCGTCTACACTTGGCTGTCCTGCGGCGCTGTCTTTTACTGTCAAGTTTCCTTTAACATTCAGCACCTTTTCCTCTGTCAAGGTTTTTCCGTTCAAGTCTAAAGTAACGGTGATTCCCTGCGGTACTTCTACGTTTTCGGTTGTGTCTTTGTTTAAGACAACTGTTTTGCCATCTGCATTATTGATCGCATCCTGAACGGTCGCATATCCTTTGCCGTCTACGGTTGCCACTACATTTTCCTGACCTACAACAACAACGCCGTTTTCGTCTAAGGTATAGGCTGGGTCAAGATATTGACTCACCCCTGTTGTAGGCTCAAATTTTGCACCCGGTTGAATTTCAACGGTATCTTTTGCTTTTTCGTCAATTTCGAGTGTGCCTTTTTTCTCACTGCCTTTTAAAACGGCATTGGAGCCGATTTCCAGTTTTTCCAGATAGTTTTCTACACCGGTTGCAGCATCATTGGTTACCCAAGAACCGTCCGGTTGTTGTTTCAATCTGTATACCGAAATTGTCGCGTTGTTTTTGCTGACTAATTCTCCTCCGGTAATCGAAACATTTATACTGTCCCCGGCACTCTGATAACCACCGCCACGGGAAACAATAGAAATTGCCGCACCGTCATCGGTACTTCCATCAGTTTGGTCGCTTGGCTTATTCGGAAATTTCGTAGCTTGATAGGTTCCGGTAATTGTACCGCCTGTCACTGTCAAGTTTCCTGCGCCGCAGTATTGTACACCGCTTGTTCCGGTAATGTTACCACCTTTGATGGTCAGGTCACCTACCTGTGGATGATAAACTCCACAACCTTTTTCACCGGTGATTGTACCGTTATTCACAGTAATTGTTGTGCCGTCTTTTGATCCATTTCCGGCAATTCCAAAGCCTGTACCGGAAATAGTTCCGCCATCAACAGTCAGATTTGCCCCTGTTCCTAAAACTCCAACACCGTAATTATTACCGGAAATGGTTGTCCCCTCTTTAATAACAACATTTCCGCCACCGATGCTGATTCCACCGTTGCCTGTACCGGTAATCTTTGTGCCGTTTACTTCCAGATTTCCCGATTCTACGCGAACACCATTATAATCGTTTTCAATTTCACCGCCGACTAAAACCACATTTGCCTGAATTTCTAACGCAGCTACCTTCGGTGCATCTTTTCCTGTTTTCGCTGTAATTTTGTGATTGTTTAAATCCAAAACTGTTTTTTCAGGATTTTTTGAACCTGTTGAAATAACAAGTGTTTCTGTTAAATCAATGTTTGTGGTCAGTTTAATAAAACCGCCTTTTTCAACAGCTTCTGCCAGCTCATCAACATTTTCAACTTCATACGGCTTATCTTCTGTTCCGTCACCGGTTAACGCAATCGGTTCTTCCAAAGTCATAATGCCGTCCTGGTCGCCGACAATCTTATCACTCTCGGTTTCCGGAATTGCGGTTGGGGTGTTTACGATAAAGTTTGTGACAAAAATATCCAAATCAGCCAAGTTGCCTTTCAGCTCTTCGGAAATGCTTGCCTTTTCTTCTTCGGTCAACGCGTCAAATGCTGATTTCGCACTTTCCACCTGATTTTTCAGTGCTTCTGTATCGGTTGTTTCGGTTAAATCGTCCAGTTTCGGCAGAGCTTCCAGCTGAGCGATTACCGATTTTACCGCTTCGCTCACTTGAGATTCAGACTGTTCGTCCTCGTTCTCGGTGTTATTATCGGTATTTTCGTTGTTTTCTTCCGTTGTTTCGTCGGTGTTTTCGTTTTCCGGTTGGGTCTGCTCAATTACATTTTCTGCCGCAGGTTTGTTTTCATCGTCTGCGGAAATCATCACGCTGCTCACGCTTAAAATCATCGCCGCGCACAGCATGACAGACACTGCCTTCTTCCATCCCTGTGTCATTTGTTCTTCCTTCTTAGTAAAAGTTTCATGTTCTAAGAACATGAAAAGAGCTTAAGCTCTTTTTCTCGACTGTTTCTAAAAAAATCATAACATATTCCCACATTGCTGACAATATGTTTTTGAATATTTTGTTAAAAAAGGAAAAGCCCTGCCCCAATCGGAGCAAGGCTTTGTGCGTTCTGCACTTTTTTTGATTCGGAATTATTCTTTTTCTTCCGCTTCTTCCTCTTTCATCGGATTCGGGGTATTTACCGCGAGGAATTTTACAATCTTAGAGGTCTGGTTTTTCCAGTTGTGGCGAACCTTAGAGCTGTACTGAATGGCGTCGCCCGGGTACAGGCTGTAATGTCTGTCCTCCAATTCCAAAGACAGGATTCCTTCCAAGACAAAGATAAATTCTTCGCCCTCATGTCTGTACGGTTCCGGTTCGCTTTCCGGCTCGTCGCTGAACGGCAGGAGGTAAAACATTCTGCTCAGCATCTGGCTGTGTTTTACATCTTTGCTTAAAGTAAACTGGATAATCTCCCGGGTAACCTGAGTCATCGGAAGGCTGTAGCTGTGCGCAACCGGGTCGCTTCCCACTTTGGATTCGCTTTCAAAAAAGTCGGACAGTTCTACGCCCAACACGCGCGCTACATTTGCCAAAGAATCAATCGCGATGGTGGTCATGCCTCTTTCCAACTGAGAAAGGAAACCGATGGATAATCCGGTCTGTTCGGAAAGCATCTTTAAGGTGTATTTTCTGTCTTTTCTGTATTTTTTAATCTTGCTGCCGATGTCAATATTTTTGTTCATCTTCTTCCCTCCGTCTGATTTTAATTTCTTTAAATCAAGTATAATCTTTTTCTAACCAAAAATCAAGACTTGTTTTCAATATATTAAAATTATTTTTGAACTTCTCGAATGTTATTTGGTTTTTTTACCAGTTTTATTCCAGTTTTTAAAATATATTTATCATTTTTTCTTCCTTGCTTCGGTCTAAATTTTTATTACAATGAAACTTATCCTTTTATATTTTGAAATATTACCCTTTTCCTTTTATTTTTGCAAAATTGCGTTTTTTTCGGTATTTTCTTTCCCGATTTTCAAACTTCTTTCTTCTCTATTCCGCCTTTTTGCTCAAAGTATCCCCCCAAGCTGTGTTTTTTCTTTCTCTTTTTCCTAAAGCAAGTCAAAATTTATATCATATTCTCCTGTTTAATAGAAAATAACGATTGGATTTTCCCAACCCCCAACGATATACTAAAGGTTGATCATTCGATTTTACACCAAGTGACAATATTTACGAGGATTTTTTTATGGAACAACAAAAGATTATTTTTATCAGCCATTGTATCTTAAACACCGCTTCTAAGGTGGTTCGGTCGGTTCCCGTCTGTGAAACTGCCGAAGAACAGGTGAGAAAAGCGTTTTTATCTGCCGCAATTCAAAAGGAGATTCAGTTTATTCAGCTGCCCTGTCCCGAATTTACCCTGTACGGCGCAAAGCGCTGGGGGCACACCAAAGAACAGTTTGACAATCCGTTTTTTCGGGAACATTGCCGCGTCATTTTAACCCCGATTTTGCTGCAAATGAAGGCATATTTACAGTGCCCGGAACAATTTCGGGTTTTGGGAGTGATCGGCGTGGAGGGAAGTCCAAGCTGCGGCGTTTCCATGACCTGTTCCGGCAAGTGGGGCGGAGAATTTTCCCATCGGGAAGATCTTGCTCAAACGCTTGCGTCGGTTCATACTGCTTCCGCTCCCGGCGTTCTGATGGATGTATTGATGCAGATGATGCGGGAAAACGGCATTTCTTTGCCTGTAGTCGGCTTAAATCCGCACGCGCCGCAGGCAATTTATGACTTGTTGGAGGACAGCCGCTCATGAAAATCCGCATGGAGCATATTACCAAACAATTTAAAAACACCGTTGCAGTCAGCGATATGAACTGCGTGATTCCCGACGGGGAAATGGTCTGTCTGCTCGGTCCCTCCGGCTGCGGAAAAAGCACCACCCTTTCGATGATTGCCGGCTTGGAACAGCCGACCGAAGGGGAAATTTATTTTGACGATACCCCCATGTCCGACATCGCTGCCGAAAAGCGCGACATCGGCATGGTGTTTCAAAACTATGCCCTTTACCCGCATATGAGCGTGCTGGAAAACATTATGTTTCCTTTAAAAATGCGCCGGGTTCCAAAATCCGAACGGGTAAAACGGGCAAAAGAGATGGCGCAGATGATGCAGATTACCGCTCTGCTGCACCGCAAACCCGCGCAGCTTTCCGGCGGACAGCAGCAGCGTGTCGCGATTGCCCGCGCCTTGGTAAAGCAACCGAAAATCCTGCTGTTGGACGAACCTTTTTCCAATTTAGATGCCCGACTGCGAATCGAACTGCGGGACGAAATTCGCTCTCTGCAAAAAAAGGTAGGAATTACCACCGTCTTTGTCACCCACGACCAGGAGGAGGCGATGAGCATCTCCGACCGGATTCTTTTAATGAACCGCGGCGTTGTGCAGCAGTACTCCTCCCCGCAGGAGATGTACCGTTGTCCGAAAAATGTTTTTGTCGCCGGATTTTTGGGAAATCCTCCGATGAACTTTTTTCCCTGCCGGTATCGGGAAGGTGTTGTTTCACTGCCTGACAGCTGTGGGTGGAATCTTTCTTCCGTTGCGCTCACCGTTTCACAAGAGGTTTGCGGCGACGCTCTGTTGGGGATTCGCCCCGAAGATTTTGAGGTTGTTTCGGAAAAAGAACATCTTTGCGCTTCGGTCACCTCGGTTCAAACTTTGGGAAAGGAACTGTATCTCAAGCTTTCTTCCGGCGAGCTTAGATTCACCGCCTGCTTAAACTGGGACCACAATTATCAGCTGGGGGACAATGTGCGCCTTCGCATTAAAAAAGCGTACCTTTTCCCTGCAACAGCTCAGCCCTCCGAGCAAGGAGGCAGCCATGAAAGTTAAGCGCTCCTGTGGCAAAGCGCTGCAAAAAAACGGGTGGAAGGCGTGGCTTTATCTGCTTCCCGCCCTGCTTATTTTGAGCGTTTTTCAAATTTACCCCATTGTAAAATCGTTTTTGATGGGATTTTATACCAAATTCGATTACCTCAACGATATTGTATACGAATGGGGATTCGATAACTTTGCAAACCTGTTTTGCGATGCGGATTTTTTGCTTGCCATCAAAAACACCTGCGCGCTGACCCTGTTTGCCGCGCCCCTTTCCATTCTGGTTTCACTGTTGTTTGCCGTTTTACTCAATTCCAACATCCGCTTCAGAAAGGTATTTCAAAGTATCTATTTTCTCCCCTTTGTCACCTCGATGGTGGCTGTTTCCATCACATGGGCATGGATGCTGAACAAGGATTTCGGCTTGGTCAACAGCATTTTAGCGCTGTTTGGGATCAGCAAAAAGGCATGGCTTACCAATCCCGATATGACGCTGCCTATCTTAGTTGTGCTGAGCATCTGGAAAGGATTGGGCTACCGCGTGATTATCTTTCTTGCCGCCTTGCAGGGAATTGACAGCCGCTACTATTCTGCCGCGCGGCTGGACGGCGCAAAAACGGTTTCCCGCTTTTTCCACATCACCGTTCCGATGCTTCGACCCACCATCTTCTTTTTATCGGTTACTGCCGTCATCGACATTTTTAAAACCTTTGACGAGGTGTATGTCATGTACTCCAACGAGCCCGGACCGCTGAAAAGCGGATTGACGATTGTCTATTATATCTTCACCAAATTCTATCGGCACTGGGAGTTTGCATCGGCTGCGGCAGCTGCTTTTATCCTGTTTTTGATTATCCTTTCGATTACTTTGCTCCAGTTTGCCGTTGTGCGTTTCTTAAAAAATCGCGCAGATCGGAGGGAAGGGCGATGAAACGATTTTCTGGAAATCTTTTTGTAAAAATTGCAACCTATTCTGTTTTGATTTTGGGAGCCGTTTTCATTCTGCTTCCCTTTGTTTGGATGGTGTTAACCGCTGTCAAACCCTCCAACGAGGTTTTGATGATGCCGCCTAAGTGGATTCCTTCTAAAATTCAATGGGAAAATTTTTCCGAAGCCTTTCAATCGGTTCCCTTTGTGCGGTATTTTTTGAACAGTGTCATTGTCACTGTCTGCATCACCGTCTGTGAGCTTTTAACCACCATTCTTGCCGCCTTCGCCTTTTCTCAGCTGGAATTTAAAGGAAAACAATTTTTGTTCCTGATTCTGGTTGCGACGATGATGGTTCCGGGGGAAATTTTGGTGATTCCAAACTTTGTCACCCTTGCAAAGCTCGGATGGATTAACACCTACCGCGCGCTGATTGCCCCGTGGGGCGCAAGCGTTTTTTCCATCTTTTTGCTGCGGCAGCAGTTTGCCTCTATTCCAAAGGCTTATTATCAGGCCGCCCGCATCGACGGCTGTCCCGATTTACGCTATCTGTTTTCGGTCATGGTTCCGATGTCCGCTCCGACTGTCGGCTCGGTCGCTTTACTGAAGATAATCAACAGTTGGAATTCTTATCTTTGGCCGCTGATTGCAACCAACACAACCGAAATGCGCACCCTGCCTGTGGGACTTGCCTTTTTCTCATCCGAGGCAGGCACACATTACAACACCCTGATGGCATTTTCCCTGATGATGATTGCCCCCACCCTGATTGTTTATCTGTTCACCCAGAAATATATCATTCGTGGAATCGGCAAAACCGGATTGAAGGGATAAACCAATCTGTCGAACAAACGGAAATCCCGTTTTTCATTATTATTTTTTAGGAGGATACCCATGAAAAAATTACTTGCTTTGCTGTTATCTGCGATGATGACAGTTTCTATGGCTGCTTGCGGCAGTCAGCCGGCAGAACCTGCCGATAGCAACGCCTCGGCGCCAACTCAGAATACCGAGGAAGAAAAACCGGAAGAAACCAAAGAATCGGACGCCTCTTCCGAAGAACCGGTCGAGATTAGCTTCTGGCACGCAATGAGCGGACCGAACGAAGAAGCCATCAAAAAAATTACCGATGATTTTATGGCAGAAAACCCAAACATCAAGGTTACTTTGATGAATCAGGGCGGCTACCGCGACCTGTTCGACAAACTGATGGCTTCTGCCAAAGCGGACCAGCTTCCGAACCTTGCCCAGATTTACTCCAACCGTCTGTCCTGGTATGTTGATAAAGGGCTGGCTCTGGATTTAACCCCATACATCAATGACCCCGAAATCGGACTGACCGAAGAGGACAAAGCAGATTTTCCGAAAATGTTTATGGATGACTGCATCTGGGGCGAAGGACAGTACGCAATGCCGTTCAACAAGAGCCAGATGGTTCTCTATTACAACAAGGGTATGTTTGAGGAAGCAGGAATTGCCGTACCTACCACATGGGACGAGTGGGCAGAAGCTGCAAAACAGCTGACGAAGGACACCGACGGAGACGGTGAACCGGATATTTACGGCGTTGTCTTTGCAAACGACCTTTCCACCGATATTGCTCCGTGGCTCAAACAAGCCGGCGGCTCTACCATGAACGAAGAAACCAACGAACTTTATTTCGATACTCCGGAAACCAAAGAAGCCGTTACCTTCCTTAACGGTATGTTCCAAAATAAAACTGCCCGCTTTGCAGGCGAAGATAAAAACGCAAATGTTCCGCTTCAGCAGGGACGCGCCGCGATGTGCGTTGCTTCCACCTCTGCCCTTCCTTATATCGAATCCGATACTATGGAAGGCATCACCATCGACGCTGCCGCTCTTCCGGGGCATAAAAATGACGCTCAGCTGTACTACGGAACCAACGTAACCGTATACAACACCGGCAGCGACGCGCAGAAAGAAGCTGCATGGAAATATTTGAAATTCTTAACCAACACCGAAAACACCGCTTATTTCGCTGCGCAGACCGGTTACATTCCGGTTCGTAAATCCGCGCAGAACGACCCTGTTTTTGCAGAAGTTCTGAAAGAAAAACCAATCAAACAACTTTGCTTTGACTGCTTTGACAAAGGCTTCCAGGGAACTCGAAATATCGGCGGAATCAATGCGTTAGATGCCCTGGGCGACCAGCTTGACCTTGTATTCAGCGGAGAAAAAGACGTTGACACCGCGTTAAAAGACGCTCAGGCAAACGGCGAAAAAGCGATGGCAGAAGCGCAGAACAGCTAAAAAATCTTTAAACCAAAAACACCGTCCTGTTCGGACGGTGTTTTTGGTTTATGCGTTAAATCTGCTTTGCATTTCTTCCTGTTGGAATTGTTTGGAATAAAGGTCGTGATAATATCCGCCTTTTCTTAACAGTTCTTCGTGTTTTCCCTGCTCCACAATCTTTCCGTCCTTCACCACCAGAATCAAATCTGCCTGGCGAATGGTGGAAAGGCGGTGCGCAATCAGGAAGGAGGTTCTGCCTTCCAACAGCCGCAGCGTTGCGTTTTGAATCAGCTGTTCGGTCTGGGTATCGATTGAACTGGTCGCCTCGTCCAAAACAAAGATTGCCGGATTTGCCAGCACCGCCCGCGCAAAGGAAATCAGCTGTTTTTCACCGGTCGAGAGCTTATCGCCGCCCTCACCGACATCGCTGTAATATCCGTTTTCCAGATGTTCCACCACCGTATCGGCGGATACCGCTTTCGCAGCCTCCTTTACCTCCTCGTCGGTGGCGTCCAGTCTGCCGTAACGGATGTTATCCATAACCGTACCGGAGAACAGATGCGGGTTTTGTAAAACATATCCCAACCTGCTGTGCAGCCACAGCTGGCTTCTTTCCCGATAATCTTTTCCGTCAATCAGGATGCGTCCGGCGGTCGGTTCAAAAAACCGGCAGGCAAGGTTCACCAAGGTTGATTTTCCCGCGCCTGTTTCGCCGACAATCGCTACATTGGTTCCTGCCGGAATCTTTAAGCTGAAGTGGCTCAAAACCTCCTCGTCTCCGTCCGGATAGCGGAAAGAAACATCGTCAAATTCAATATCTCCGCGAATCGGCTCCCAGTTTTCTTTTTTGGGATGGAAACTGTCGCCGTATTTTTCCACAACCTCGGGAGAATCCACAATATTCGGTTTCTGGTCCAAAAGCTGCATGACGCGCTCAATATTCGGCTGCACCGAGATAATGTTTGCCAATACCCTTGCCATCTGCTGAATCGGTTCAAAAATCGAAACAGCGTAGGTGGTAAATGCCGAAAGGGTTCCGATCAGCATTGCGTTTTCCAAAACAAGGTTGCCGCCGCGCGCCAAAACAATCGCGGTTGCCGCCGAGCTTGCCAACATAACAAGAGGAATATACAGCGCGTTTAAGCCCGCCGCCTTCACCGACGCTGTCCGCATTTCTTCGGTCAAGTCTGCAAATTCGGCAGTATTTTTGTCCTCGATAACCAATGTTTTCGAGGTTTTCGCGCCCATGATTCCCTCATTGTAGGAACCTGTGATTCTGGAGTTGATGGAACGCACCTTTCTGTTCCAGAACAAAATCTTTTTCTGGAAATAGGTAGTCAGAACCGCTATCACCGGAACGATAATCATAACCATCAGCGCCAGACGCAAATCCAGCATTGCCATGGAAACAAAGGCGCACAAAACATAGGTCGCCGCCCAAAGAATATCCACCAAATCCCACGCAGTGATTGCGG
This sequence comes from uncultured Oscillospiraceae bacterium, assembly GCA_905197685.1. Lineage (GTDB taxonomy): Bacteria > Bacillota > Clostridia > Oscillospirales > Ruminococcaceae > Negativibacillus. Next base: position 10,144 of record CAJJZS010000019.1, read on the forward strand.
CAATTCGGTTGGTATCGCTCATTACCCGGGCAAGGATATATCCCACCGGAGTAACGTTGTAATAAGAGAAGGACAAGGTCTGCAAATGGACAAAACACGCTTTTTTCAAATCGCGTCCCATGTGCATTTCCACCTTCATGGCGCTTAATGTGTAAAAGACAAAACTTAGTACCTGTACGATAATGACCACCACGTACATAGCGATAAACGGCTGAAATCCTGACAGCGTTTTTTCTTCAATAAAGTGGTCCACCGCATACCGCTGAAACAGCGGAAGAGATACATCCACCACCGAGATGGCGATGTTGGTCAGCACAATCAGCAAGAGCAGTCCCCGATAGGGTTTGGTGAAGGGGAACAGCCTTTTCCAGATAGAAAACTGGAACGATTTGTTGTTCTGCGGAGCATCGTCACGGTTTTGATTTTGCATAGGTTCACCTGCTTTCTATTCTGTTTTTTCTGTAGAAGCGGACTGACGAAGCAGCTCTCTGTCCGCATTGTTCATTTGAATCTGATAAATTTCCCGATAAATTCCGTCTCGGGAAATTAGCTCTTCATGGGTTCCGATATCCGCAACCTTGCCGCCGTCCAGCACCAAAATGCGGTCTGCCTGCATCAGGGTGGTAATGCGGTGAGAAATTAAAATTGTTGTCGCATTTCCCATCTTTTCCTTGAGCTGTTGGCGGATTTTTGCGTCGGTTTCCGCGTCTACTGCGGACAGCGAATCGTCAAAAATCATAACCGACGCATTCTGGGTCAACATTCTCGCAATCGCAACACGCTGTTTCTGACCGCCGGATAGGGTAACTCCGCGCTCGCCCACAATCGTTTCATAACCGTTGGTAAAGCCTTCAATTGCTTCATCCACACAAGCCGAACGGGCAGCGGCGCGAACATATTCCATCATCGAATCCTCGTCCTGACCGCGGAAGGTAATGCCGATATTTTCCCGAATGGTACGGGAGAACAAAAACGGCTCCTGAAGAACAATCGCAATATTTTTTCTCAGGTGGGAGCGGCTGATTTTGTTGATATCCACTCCTCCTACGGTAATTTTTCCCTGACCTTCCTCCAAATCGTACAGACGGTTGAGCAGGTGCATCAGCGTTGTTTTTCCGCTTCCCGTTCCGCCTAAAACAGCAAAGGTGCTGCCTGCCGGAATGGTGAAGGAAACATCGTCCAGCACCGGCTTTTGGTTGTCATAACCGAAGGTAACATGGTCAAATACAATATCTTTGTCCATCGGAGGGGTCAGCGCTTCCGGCGATTCCTGTTCCGGTTCGGACTGCAAAATATAACCCACACGGTCGATGGAAACACCCGTTTTGCTCATCTCCGCCAGGATTTTTCCCAAACCTCTGACCGGCCAGCTCAGCGTCGCATTGTAAGAAACAAAGGCTAAAAATTCTCCCAATGTAATCTCTCCGTTTACTGCGCTGACTGTTCCCACACAGATAACGGTCAAAACCTGAAGCGCCATAATCAAATCGCCGGTACTCCAAAACGCCGTCATCATGTGTCCCAAACGAATCCATAGTTCGGAAAACGCGGAGTTTTTCTCGGAAAAGCGATCAATCTCAAAATTTTCTCTGCCAAATGCGCGCACAACGCGAACACCGGTCAGATTTTCCTGCACAACCGAGGACAAAACACCCTCTGCCACATCGGCATCCATAAAGCGTTTGGAGATTTTAGAGCTGAAGTAGAACGAATAAAACATGATGATCGGCACAAAAACAACGGCAACCAAAGAAATTTTTACATTCATTGAAAACATGATTGCCACCGTCATCAGAATCAAAAAGCTGATTCGGAACACCTCTACCATCTGTGCGCTGATAAAGTTTCGGATAACATCGACATCGGAGGTACATCTTTGGATAATTTCTCCGGTCTGGTGCGCGGTGTGCCAGGAAAACGGCAGTTTTTGAATATGCCCGTACAGCTCGTCGCGCAGCGCCTTAATCGAATTTTCCGAAGCCTTTGCCGTCTGGAATCGGGCAAAAAAGCTGAATAATCCGGACAGCACCGCCGTAATCAAAACCGCTGCCGCCGCCAAAATCAGCATCTTTGCCGGCTGGCTTTTTGCAAGCTGCCCCAGTCCCAAAGCCGTTACCCAACCGGGCAGCTCCGCGCTTCCGATAACCGAATCTACCGTTACACGAATAATCTGCGGCGTCAACGAATTAAATACCGTATTCAGCATCGAACAAAGCAGTCCCAGACCAAACAGCCAAAGATTGTCTTTGACAAAGCGAAATACCAACGCCGATGACTTTTGTTTTTGTTGATTTTTCTGCAAATAAATCACTCTCCTATCCCTTCAAACATTTTTCCTCGTGTCGAACTGTCTGTTTGTTCCCCCTTTAGACAGCCGTGATGACCCTTTTTCCCAAAATAACAAAACTGCCCTTTGCAAATTTTTGTTATCGGAGATAAAAAAAGACACCCCTGCACTGATACAGAGGTGTCCCTTCATACAAATTTTCTGTATACGGCAAAGCCGCCGTCTTTTAGCATCCGCAATTAACAAACAACCTGCGGAGGCTGTGCAGACATTCCCCTGTTATTCTGTTTTTGATAACGATGATTCAATTTCATTGTCATGTCTGAAACCTCCTTTTCTTATGATGAATGTTTTGGCGTAATGCAGATAAATTTCTGAAACCTTTTTTAGTATACTCCCTGCTGCCATAAAATGTCAAGATTTTTTTCATCAAAAACAACAATTTTTTTCTGATTGGCGGAATACGGTTTGATTCATTGTTGAATCGGTATGAATTTTTATCTGCTTTTTATGGCTTTCTTACAAAAATCGGCTCCGCTTTTGCTTCGTTATCTTCATCTACACAGATGCGGTACAAGCCGAGTGGAACGGTCATTTCCTGCGCAAACTGCAAATACTGTTCCTCATCCTGCCCCGGAAAACGAATTGCCAAACCGCAGCTTGCGGAAATCGCCCGCGGGGTCGGCATAATTTTAATTTCAAAGCGTTCCTTTGCCTTTTTTTCTGTCTGCATGGTATCGGTTGTATTGTAAAAGGACATTGCATAATAAATTTTATCCATGATTTTCTCTCCTGACAAATCAAAAAATCGTTCTGTTCTATTTTGTCACAAGATTCCTTTTTTCGTCAAGTCTTTCTGCCCAAAACATTCTATTGTTTTTTTCGATTTATTTTTTGTTTTTCATCGAAAAAATAAATCTTTTTTTGAAAAGTTCTCTTACAGTTTCCAAATATCCTTGCAATAGGAATCTATCGTGCGGTCGGAAGAAAAATATCCTGCCTTTGCAATATTAACCAGCATTTTTTTGCTCCATTCCCTGCGGTTTTCATAAAGAGCAAAGACCCGTTCCTTTGCGGCAATATATTCTTTGAGGTCAAGCAGCGTCATAAACCAGTCTTTGTTCATCAGTTCTCTGTGCAGTCTGCGCAGCATAACGGGGTTTCCCAATGCAAGCAAGCGTTTATCCAACAGAAAATCGACCAGTTTTTTAATTTCCCTGTCCTGCTGACAGATTTTTTTCGAGCTGTACCCCTTTGTTTGATACAGACGCAGCACTTCCTCGCTGGATTTTCCGAAAATACAGATATTTTCTTCCCCGACCAAATCATAGATTTCCACATTTGCCCCGTCCATTGTGCCCAGCGTCACCGCGCCGTTAAGCATCATTTTCATGTTGCCCGTACCGCTCGCCTCCTTCGAGGCAAGGGAAATTTGTTCGGAAATATCGCAGGCAGGAATCAGCTTCTGCGCATAGCTGACATTATAATTTTCCACTACCACTAACTTCAGGTGCGGACTTACCTGCGGGTCGCTTTCAAACAATTGCTGCAAACAAAGCAGAAGATGGATAATATCCTTTGCAATGGTATATGCCGGCGCTGCCTTTGCTCCGAAAATCAGGGTAATCGGTCTTTGTGGTAAAATTCCCTGCTTTATCTGAAAATATTTCCAAATTGCATACAGCGCGTTCATCTGCTGCCGTTTATATTCGTGCAGCCGTTTAATCTGAATATCGTAAATCGAATCGGGCGAAATGCAGATTCCTTCCCTGCGTTTTATTTCCTGCGCCAGCGCCTGTTTCTGCTCTGCTTTTATCTGCAACAAAGCGTTAAGCAAATCATCGTCCTCCCGATATTGCAGCAGCTTTTCCAATTCAAGCGCATTTGTTTTCCAACCCTCTCCGATATATCGGGTAATCAACCGGGAAAGCGGCGGATTGCAAAGCATCAGCCACCGCCGGAAGGTAATTCCGTTGGTTTCATTGTGGAATTTTTCGGGATAAAGATGATAAAAATCCGAAAGTTCGCTGTTTTTTAAAATATCGGTGTGCAGTTTTGCCACCCCGTTGACCGAAAACCCGTAATGAATGGCAAGATGCGCCATATGTACCCTGTCCTGCGTATCAATAATCGCAGTCTTCGGAATACCGCACAGCGCCTTTGCCCGACGGTCCAAATGTTCGATAATCGGAATCAGCTGCGGAACAGCTTTTTCCAAACTGCTGCGCTGCCATTTTTCCAACGCCTCTGCCAAGATTGTATGGTTGGTATAAGCGCAGGTTTTGCTGACAATCCGCACCGCTTTGTCCAAAGCAACCCCTTCTTCGGTCAGCAGACGAATCAGCTCCAGGATAATTAAGGTCGGGTGGGTATCGTTAATCTGAATCACCGCCGCCCGATCCAGCTCCTGCGGCAGGTATCCCCTCTCCTTTGTTTCCCGCAAAATCATCTGCGCCGCTGCGCTCACCAGAAAATATTGCTGGTACAGCCGCAGCATCTTTCCGTCCTCGTCACTGTCATCGGGGTACAAAAACAAGGTCAGATTGTGCGCAATATCTGTTTTATCAAATTCTATGCCGTTTTTTACTAAACTTTCGTCCGTCTGCTCCAGGTCAAACAGCTTGAGCAAAATCCGCTTGTCGGAATGATATCCGGTCACATCTGCTTCATACATTCTTGCCAAAACTGATGTTTCTCCCAGATGCACCGGGAAAACCGTATCGGTTTTCCTCAACCAGCCTTGCGGTTGAATCCAACAATCGGGAAATTCCCGCTGACTGTTCTTCTCAAACTTCTGCCGAAACAACCCAAAATGATAGTTTAACCCAACGCCTTCCCCATTGAGTCCCAATGTGGCAATCGAATCCAAAAAACACGCCGCCAACCGTCCCAAACCGCCGTTGCCCAAAGACGGTTCCGGTTCCAGCTCCTCCAACTCCTCCAAAGAAGTAGAATATTTGTTTAAAAGCTGCTGCGCCTGCTCATACAGCCCCAAGTTAAGCAGATGGTTGTTTAGCATCCTGCCCACCAAAAACTCGGCAGACAGGTAGTACAGCTTTTTCCCCGAAGCAGTTTGCAAGGGCTGTTTTTCTGTCTGCTCTTTGGTATAACAAAGCAAAGCCTCATACAACTGTTCTTTGGTCGCGGTATCTAAATTTTTTTCAAAATGCTCCCTTAAAAATCGGGCGATATATTCCTCCATACAGGAACGCTCCTTATTGTTTTTTTGTCTTTATCACTGCTTTTATCTTCCGTTTGCTTTTTGGAAAACGCCATGCCGCCCGATTCAGCTGCGCAATCTGCCGAGCCAGCTGCGGGTTTGCCGCATTTTTCTTCATTCTCCATTCCCAGTTTCCCCCAACGGTGGAGGGCGTGTTCATTCTCGCCTTTGCCGGCAGGGATAAAAAGTCCTGCATCGGGGCAATCGCCAGTTCACAGGGGGAAGTCCATGCCGTGCGAATCATCTCCCATGCAATCTCCTTTTTCCGTTTTGCTCCGGTATAGGCTTTTACTGTGGACCAATCCTGTTCGTTCAGCTCTTCTGCCCAACCCAAACAGGTGTTGTTGTCATGCGTCCCGGTATAAATTACCGACTTTTGAGGACAGCGATGCGGCAGATAGCTGCTCTCCTCCCGAGAGGAAAAAGCAAACTGCAAAATCTTCATTCCCGGAAATCCGCACCATTCCCGCAGCTGTTCCACGTCTTCGGTAATTACACCCAAATCCTCGGCAATCAGTTTGAGGTTCGGCAGTTCCTTTTTGATGCAGGCAAACAGCTGTTTGCCCGGACCTGTTTCCCAACACCCGTTTTCTGCCGTTTTTTCGGCTGCGTCCACTGCATAATAACCCGCAAATCCGCGAAAATGGTCGATGCGGGTTAAATCAAATCTTTTTTCCAATGCGGCAAAGCGTTTTTTCCACCACGCAAAATTTTCCTGCTCCATTCTGTCCCATCGGTAAAGCGGATTTCCCCACAACTGCCCTGTTTTGGAAAAATAATCCGGCGGACAGCCCGCTACCCGAATCGGCTGAAACTGCTCGTCATATTCAAACAGCTGCGGATTCACCCAGGTGTCGCAGCTGTCCTGCGCAACATAAATGGGAATATCTCCAATGAGCAAAACGCCCTGTCGGTTGCAATATTCTTTTAAATGCCGCCACTGTGTGTCAAACAGATACTGCACAAAGCCGTGGTACTCTGTTTCTTGCTGCAATCTCCAGCGATATTCTTCCAATGTTTTTGCATCTCGGGAGCGCAAACCCGCCTCCCATGTCTGCCACGCCGCCCCGTTTTTTTCTTCCCGAATCGCTCGATAAAGGGAATAATCGGCAAGCCATTCGCTTTCCTGTCGGAAAAACAGCTCGACCTCTCGCCATATCGGCATTTGTTTTGCCCGAGCAAAGGCAAGGCGCAAAACCGTTTGCTTTGCTGCCGCTGCCTTTTCAAAGCAAACCCTTTCTCCCTTTCCCCAATCAAGGCGGTCACATTCTTTTTGGGTCAGCAGCCCCTGCGCAATCAGCTGTTCCGGGTCGATAAAGTCGGGATTTCCGGCAAAAACCGAATCGGATTGATACGGCGAATTTGAGCTGCCCACCGGTCCGATTGGCAAAACCTGCCAGTAGCGCAGCCCCGACTGTCTGCAAAAATCCGCAAAATGCTCCGCCTCTTTTCCCATCGTCCCGATTCCGTATTTCCCGGGCAAACTTGTGATGTGCATCAGCACTCCGCTGCTTCGTTCCATCTTGTTTTCCTCCTCGCAAACTGTTGTTTCTTTCCAATCTTTGAGATGATTGTACCGCAAAAAACAATCTTTGTATAGTCTTTTTCTCCTTTTTCGATAAATTTTACCGATTTTCTGTCTTTGTTTTTGTGGTTTATTCTTGTATTTTTTCTTTTTTCCAAAATCATGCAGTATTTTGCTTTGTTTTTTACACTTTGTTAATAAGAACAAATTTAAAAAATAATTTTGAAAGGAGAATCCCTCATGAAAAAAATAAAACGGTTTACTCTCTGCTTTTTGCTTGCGTCCTCGCTTGTCATAAGCCTTGCCGGATGCGGCTCTCAATCCGCAAATCAAAGTATGTCTAAAGATGAAATAACAGAAGAAGTAACAGAAGAAGTAACAGAAGAAGTAACGGAAGAAATGGCAGTCGAGGATTCCTCGGACAAGCTGCTCCCGCAAGTCGGATCAGGCGAATCCGGCGCTGTCGCAAACACCCTTACCGCTGCCGCCGGGCAAGAAACCGTAAAACTAATCTGGCGGGCAGACCTTTCGATGGAAACGCTCGAATTTGATAAAGCGCTCTCTCAAATCAATGCGCTCATTCAGGAGAAAAAAGGCTTTGTGGAAAGCAGCTCTGCCTCCGGCGGTTCGGACGCGCAGGGAAATTATATCAATAAGTCCGCCTATCTCACCGCAAGAATCCCCGCAAATCAATTAGACTCGTTCCTCTCCGAGCTGAACGGATTTGGCAGCATCACCTCTCAAAATCTTTCCAGCGAAAATATTTCGCTGCAATATGCCGACACTCAGGCGCGGAAAGAGGCTTTGCAGACAGAGTATGATAGACTCATCGACCTGATGGCAAAGGCAGAAAATATCGACGCGGTGATTGCTTTGGAGGCGCGCCTTTCCGAAGTTCGGCTTCAGTTGGATTCGCTTTCTTCTCAGCTTCGCACCTATGATAATCTGGTAGATTATGCCACCGTCGAGATGAATATCATGGAAGTAAACAAATTAAATACCGTCAGCGCAGTCGGCATCGGAGAACGGATTCAAAACGGATTTTCGGATACGCTGTTCGGTATCAAAACCTTCTTTGAAAATTCGATTGTCTTTTTGGTTGTCAATCTGCCGATATTTATCCTGATTGCAATCCCCGTCCTTGTTGTGCTGTTCCTGCTGCGCAAACGCAGACAAAAGAAAAACGCAAGCCATATGCCGCTTGATTCCGACCGAGAACAGTTCCCAACCCGGCAAGAAAACGAACAAAAATAAGTAAGAATTTTTTTCCTGTCCTTTTCATTTGCCAAAAATCAGAAAACATGATAAACTGAAAGTATTCTTTTGCTGTGTTTTTACACATTTCATTAAAAATCCGAAAGGACGTGTTTTCCCTTGTTTACCATTATTTCAGACATTATTGCAAACAATCTGTTCTTATTTCGATTTTTAGGGTCGATTCTCATCTTCCTGTTTTTCTGGTTCTTCAAAGCTCCTATTACCAAACTGCTGGTAAAGCTGCTGAACAAACTGATTAACCGTAAGCGTCAGATTGCCGACCACTCCACCCTCACCTTTGTGCTTTCCCCGCTGAAGGCGCTGCTTGCTTCCAGCGGTATCTACCTTGCGCTGATGAATCTGCACCCGAGCGCTTCTGTCGGCGCATTTCTGCTCAAGCTCTATCGCATCAGTTTTATCATGATCCTGACCTGGATTCTGGTTCGCCTATGCGACTGCGCTTCCGATTCCTTCTTCCGCTTTAATAATAAGCTGGACGAACATCTGGATGTTTCACTCAATAAAACCCTGATGACGCTGCTGAAAAAGGTAGTAAAAATCCTGATTTTTGCCATCTCCGGAATCGCTGTTTTAAGCGAAGCGGGAATCAATGTTGCCACCATCATCACCGGTATCGGTTTGGGCGGTCTTACCTTCGCCCTTGCCGCGCAGGATACCGCGCAAAACCTGTTTGGCGGTCTGGTCATTCTTCTGGATAAACCGTTTGCCGTTGACGATTGGATTTCCACCTCCTCCATTGAGGGCGTGGTGGAGGACATCAACTTCCGCTCCACCCGCATCCGCACCTTCCCCAATTCTTTGGTCGTTGTACCAAACTCCTCTCTGGTTTCCTCCCCCATCACCAACTGGTCTAAGATGAACAAACGCCGCGCCTCCTTTTCGATTGGACTAACCTATGATACTCCGAAAGAAAAGCTGGAACACTGCATTTCCCGCATTACCGAAATGGTAAACAGCAATCCTGAAATCATTCCGGAAGATACGGTAATTCGCTTTAACAGCTTTCAGGACAGCAGCCTGGAAATTTCTCTGGTTTTCTTCACCGCTCCCACCTCTTTCTCCGATTTCCAGCGCATTAAAGAAGCGGTAAACTTTGGCATCATGGAAATTGTCGAGCAGGAAGGACTGAGCTTTGCCTTCCCGACACAAACCCTTTATGTCAACAATCTTTGCGAAGTAAAAAAATAATAACGACCAAAAACAACGGTTTCCGAATAAATCGGAAACCGTTGTTTTTTAATCTTTGTTCTTTGCTTTCGCCCAAAAGTCATCGTTCTAAACCGAAGCAGAATCGAAAAAACAAAAGAATCGTTTAGAATATATCCCCGCAAATTCCGGTAAAAATCCCGTCCAATTCCTGCCGAAAACCTACAAAAAATAAAAATTTTTCGCAGCTGTGTAGTTGTTGCATATCTGCGTGCAACTTTTTCGGCATTTCGGGGTATAGGTGAAAGAGAATATTTTTTAAACCCGAGCGAAGCAGAATCGAAAAAACAAAAGAATCAGTTAGAATACACTCCCGCAAATTCCGGTAAAAATCCCGTCCAATTCCTGCCGAAAACCTACAAAAAATAAAAATTTTTCGCAGCTGTGTAGTTGTTGCATATCTGCGTGCAACTTTTTCGGAATTTTGGGGTATAGGTGAAAGAGAATATTTTTTAAACCCGAGCGGAGCAGAATCGAAAAACCAAAAGAATCGGTTAGAATATATCCCCGCAAATTCCGGTAAAAATCCCGCTCAACCCCTGCCGAAACCCCGCAAAAAATAAAAAGTTTTCGCAGCTGTGTAGTTGTTGCATATCTGCGTGCAACTTTTAGGACCTTTCGGGGCATAGGTGAAAGAGGATTTTTTAACAACTCCCCCGATCAATCGGAATTTGCAGCCGCTGCATCTGTCGGATAAACAGGGAAAATTCCATGTTATCATCAAAAGTAAAGATTCTTTTTTCTCCTGCATAAACACGAAATGCTCCGCTCTTTTTATAAACACCCCTCGTTATCTCTCCGAAATGATATGTTCTGGTGCGTCCGAAAGCAGAACGATAGATAATTTCCATATCGTTTACCTCAACCTTCCATAATCCCATATTCAGGCAGAAAATAATATCAAAAATAAGAAATGCCAACAAGCTGAGATGCACCCACAACACTTCTCTTTGAAGCAAGGAAACGATTTGCAGAAAAACAATTGGAATTATCATAACAAGAGCATACCAAAATAAAAAGCTCTCGCTTTTTATCACATAATGTTTGAGGTCTGCCTTTTGATTTTCCTCCTGTTTTCTGTGCTTTTGGCGGGCAAGACAGCCTAACCCCCCTGCAACAGACGCGATTGGAACAACAGATGCAGCCAAACGAATAAAGTTCCTTCTTTCTTCACCGTCCGCCGCAAAAAGAAGAAACGGCAGATAACCCAACACAAAAACACCGACAAAAGCAGCTTTCAAACACAATTTACATCCTTGAGGAAAGGTAATTTTTATTTCCCGATGCTTTATAAATTGATACGCTTCTGAAATAATCTCCGACAACATGGGTAAACCTATGATAAAAAGATAAGCTCCCAACGATTTGTAAATATCCGTAAGCAATTCCATTCTTTTCCCGCCTTCCTGTTTTCAGGTCAGCTTCATTATATCATTCTTCTGTTTTGCTGTCATTATTTTTTATGAGCAGGGACTAATTTTTCTGTAGGAAAATATCGGCTTCCAAATAAAAATATACGCTTTTCCATACTTATATTTTAAATTCGTATGTCTGTCGAACATCACCAAACTGCTCTTACTTTTTTAATATCCCATAAATTGGAATACGCTCAAGTGTGGCGAGATACTCACCAATATGTAGATATGATCTTTACAGCACTCTGCCGCTTTCCACAGCAGGGACAATGCACAGTTCCTGCCAACAGTGTACCCTACTGATAATTTGCATTATGAGAAGTTTGATGATGGCAGCGTGAAATGTATTGAGGATG
>CAJJZS010000020.1 GCA_905197685.1 uncultured Oscillospiraceae bacterium
CTATACCCCAAAACAGCCAAAAAGTTGCATAGAAATATGCAACAATCACACAGTTGCAAAAAATTTTTTATTTTTTTCGCGTTTTTCGGCAGAATGAAGGAGAAAATTTACAAACAAGCCGTTATTTTTCTTTTTTATCTTATATCTAAAAAACAATAGGAGGACACCTTTAGAAAGGTATCCTCCTATGTTTTGCTCTTTTTGTACTGTTTATTATTGGGTAAAAATCAGGCTGCTTTTTGCGCCGAGGTCTGTTCTATTCTGCCGTCCCCCTGCAAAAAGGTTTCAAACTGCTCGGCAAGTTCGATAAGCGTTTGTTTTTCAAACGGAGATTTCAGCCCTGCCTGCTGCACTACGGTGAGAAAATCGTTTGCGGCGCTCTGATTGACCAAATCAAGATACTGCTCGAAGGCGGCGGCGCTATCCTGAACGGTGAGCTGCAAAAATTCCAACGCAACGCAGCCGGAAAGGGCGTAATCAATGGCATAAAACGGGGTATCAAAATACTGGTTAACGGTAAACCAGCCTTTGGAAAACCGCTCCATATCAAAGTAGGGAGATTCGACCACCAAGCCGTATTCCAACGCCAAATCCCGATACAGCTCGTTCAGTTGCTGCAAGGTCATATCGGGATTTTGGTAGACCGTTTCCTGAAACTCATCGTTCATCGCCGAGGTCAAAATGCCCGACACCATCGTATAAACATGGTAGCGCGCCGCCGCGCCCGCAGAATCGCCGTAAAACTGTTCATAGTACGGAAGGGTCATTACTTCCATCGCCTGGGAGTGAATTTCGCAGACATCCATACTGCGTCCCTCGCTGTAAGAACCTTTTTTCAGCTGCTGCCACATGGCGAAACAATGCCCGAACTCATGCGCAATTCCGGTGACATCTCCCTCCGTTGAGTCCATATTGGCAAATAAAAACGGGGTATTCTGGGCAAACAGCATGGTGCTGAAGGTGATGTTTGCTTTGACCTGAGAGGGCGCGGCGTCAATATATTCGTGAGAAAGCAGATAGGAATAACATTCTCCGGTCTGTGGGGAAAGCTGACTGTATACCGTTTCAAAGTTTTTCAAGGTATCCTGCCAGCTGCCCTGCGGGGTGGGGGAAGGTTCGCCCAACAGGTAGACATAACCCGCCTCTTCCCGATTTTCGGCGCGGGAATAAAAATCCTGCAAATAATCGCGGTAGACCGGAGCGAGGGTTTGTTTTATCTCCTCGCGAAAACTGCGAATCTCCTCTCTGCCGTAGCTGCCGCGCAGCATCTGCAAATCCGCCATCTGAGTATAACTTTCATATCCCATTTGCTCTGCCATCTGCGCGCGCAGTTTGACCAATTCTAAAAATAATTCGCCTAAAATGGCGTTATATTTTTCTACAAACTGGTGAGAATACGCCTGCTGCCCCTGAGGTTCCAGAGAAGAAAACAGCACTTCGCCCTCCGGCGTTTGCACCGTTGCCTGCGCATACTCATAGTAGTAGCGGCTTTCCAGTTCTTTTTCCTTTTCTTGCAGGGAAAGAATCTGCTGAGAACTTGCCTGCGCGCTCATCTGCAAATCCTCTGCCTCGTCTTTGCCAAAAATTCGATCCATCATAGAATGAAATTTGGAGTCGTCAATTTGTTCAATCAGGCGGTCATATCCGTTTTGGATTCTGGTGTCCCAGCGGTTGAGATATTCCATCTCCTCGCTGTAATACTCGTCGGTAACATCGATATAATTTCGCACCTGCGCGATAACGTGCATCGAATAAAATTCCTGCATCTCCCTGCTGATTTTCTTTAAATCGGAAATTAGACCGAAGGGAAAAAAATCTTCCTGCGCTTTTTGCTGCGCCTGTTCAATCAGTTCGACTACCGCTTCTCCGTCTGGTCGGCGGTACTCTATCTGAGAAAAGCTCTGTTCGGTAGGTTCCAACGCTTTGTCGGAGCAGCCGCTCACCGAGAGAGCAACCAAAACCGCCGACAATGCTGCCGCGATTGTTCTGCGCAGTGGGCGGTGTTTTTCAGAATAAAAAAGGTTCAAACAGGGTTCTCCTTTCTGTTTTTAAGCGGGGCATTTTGGATTGATGTTCTGTAAAAAAATTTTCTAAGATATAACTGCTTTCTATCATACCATACAGCATTAAAATAAAACATGAATTTTTTCAAAATAAATTATTCTTAAATTTTAGAGTCAAATTAAAGAAGGTATCATATCCAAAATCTGTATCGGTTATTTTAACGCGCCACGCGGCATACTACTATTGTTGCTTTTTCCATATCGGTGAAGCAAATTTCTTTCACAGGAGTGGTTAGTATGTCTATGAATCTTCCTACTGTTTTAACCGGAGCCGCCGTAACTGCGGCTGTGGGAACTGCTGCATACCTGATGACAAGCAAAAAGAAGAACAGCGCAAAACAGTTAAAGAAAAAAGCGGGAAAAGCCGTACACGCGGTGGGCGACATTGTTGAAAGTATTTCGAGTATGATGGGTTAAGCCTAAACCTGCCTTGGGCAGAAAATCGAATGATTTTCTGCCCAAGGCAGGTTTTTTTATTCCGTAAAAAACCACCGTTTTAACGCCGTTTCCTTTAACTGCTGTTGGCGCAATTTTCTGTCGGGAACAACCCGCTCCACCTCCTGCCAAAATGCCGGACTGTGGTCATGGTGCAGAATATGGCACAGTTCGTGGACAACCACATAATCAACGCACGGTCCGGGAGCAAGCATCAGCCGCCAACTGAAGTTTAAACTGTTTTTCCCCGAACAGGAACCCCACCTTGTTTTTGCCCCGTTAATACGAACTGCGGTGGGAGTTACCTGTAACATCTGCGCATAATCTCTTACCTTTTGCTCGATACAAACCCGCGCAAGCCGGCGATAGACCGTTTCTGCCTGCCGGCGCAGCTGCTCCTCTTGTGCCGGGGCAAGGTGAAAACAAGAGTCTGTTTGAGAATAAAACGGTTGTTCTTGCGCATCAAAAATTACCCGTTTTTCCTGTCCGAACAGCGCAAGAATCCCATCCGAAACAAAAAATTCGGATTTTCGCGCTTTGTTTTGCTCTGCCTTTTGTTTTGCCAAAACAATCCAATCCTGCTTTTGACTAACAAGCAAATCAATCTGTTTCTTCGCGATATTTTTTGGCGCACGCACCACAAGCTCACCCTCCCGATTGATGATGAGCGAAACGGTTTTCCTGTTTGACCGAATCAAGCGATAGTCCATATTCTTTCCCTCCGAGTATGTAAAAATGCGGGGCAGACAGCGATTTCCTTCGCCGTCTGTCCGAAATTATTTAGGCAAAAAGCTGAATAATGCGGCGGTATTTTCAGCTTTCCGATGAATTTTCAAAAAATATTCGTTAAAGTGTTGACAATTTATTTTTTGTGTTTATAATAGGAGCTAAAGTTTGATAAAAAATTAACCAAATAAAAACACGGATAAAAGACAAAATACAGGAGGAAGTTAACCATGGCAAGATTTACATTACCAAGAGATTTATATCACGGAGAAAACGCTTTGGAAGCGCTGAAAACCTTAGAAGGCAAACGCGCTTTTGTTGTTGTAGGCGGCGGAAGCATGAAACGCTTCGGATTTTTGGATAAAGTATGCGACTACTTAAAGGAAGCCGGCATGGAGGTTGAGCTGTTTGAAGGCGTAGAACCGGACCCGTCGGTTGACACCGTTATGAAGGGCGCTGCAAAGATGCGCGAATTTGAGCCGGACTGGATTGTTTCCATCGGCGGCGGTTCTCCGATTGACGCTGCAAAAGCAATGTGGGCATTCTATGAATATCCCGACACCACCTTTGAACAGCTGTGCATCCCGTTCAACTTCCCGAAACTGCGCAAAAAAGCAAGATTCTGCGCAATTCCTTCCACCTCCGGTACCGCTACCGAAGTAACCGCTTTCTCTGTTATCACCGATTATGAAAAAGGCATCAAATATCCGCTGGCTGACTTTAACATCACACCGGACGTTGCTATCGTTGACCCGGCTCTGGCTGAAACCATGCCGAAAAAACTGACCGCTCACACCGGTATGGACGCAATGACCCACGCAATCGAAGCGTATGTTTCCACCCTGCATTGCGATTATACCGACCCGCTGGCTCTGCACGCAATTAAGATGATCAGCCGCGATTTGATTGCAAGCTACAACGGCGACACCGCTGCGCGCGCAAGTATGCACAACGCACAGTGCCTGGCAGGTATGGCTTTCTCCAACGCTTTGCTGGGTATCGTTCACTCGATGGCTCACAAAACCGGAGCTGCATACAGCGGCGGTCACATTGTACACGGCTGCGCAAATGCGATGTACCTGCCGAAAGTTATCAAATTTAACAGCAAAAACCCGGAAGCTGCAAAACGCTACTGCGAGATTTCCGCTTTCCTGGGACTGGAACCTACCGTTGACGCTTTGATTAACCACATCAACGAGATGAATAAACAGCTGGATATTCCGTCCTGCATTAAAGATTACGAGGGCGGTATCATTGACGAGAAAGAATTCCTGGAAAAACTGCCGCAGGTTGCAGAACTGGCGGTCGGCGACGCTTGCACCGGTTCCAACCCACGCTCTATTACCCCTGCCGAAATGGAAAAGCTGCTGAAATGCTGCTTCTATGACGAAAAGGTTGATTTCTAATCTGAAAACTCCGCAAAGTTTGATAAACGCTTCTTGTAAAAAAACAGCCGCTCTGTGAGCGGCTGTTTTTTTGCGCCGTTTTTTATCTTTTTTTACAGCGACCTTGTCTGCCGGCACTCAGGAAAATTGGGGCAGCCGTAAAACTGCTGCCCCTTTCGTTCCCCTTTGGATACGGTGCGCAGCACCATCGGCACGCCGCAATCGGGACAGACGGGAATCCAATCCTCTTCCTGCTGCTGCGGACAGCAACGCAAAAGAAAACGGTACAATTCGCCCAGTTCCCGTTCTCCGTAATTTTTTCTGCACGGAACATGAAACAGCGCAACTCCGGCAGTATCAAACGCTTTATCCAAAAAGGCGTCCCTTTGGCGCCGTTCTTTCTGCTCGTGAGAGCGATCATCCAACTCCACCGCGCATAAAATGCGCATTGTTCTCCTTTCACACAGCACAAAATCCAGATGTTTTTGCGAAATCCAGTTAAAATATTTTTGCCGCTCGGTTACAACCTCGGCGCTTACCTTCAGCACCTCGCGAACCGAGGGTTTCGGACAGATTAAAATTTCCTCCCCGACAAGCCGCTCCAATACCCGAAAAAAGCTCCGCTCGGCGGGAGAAAGAAAATATTCCTGCGCCTCATACGGCGTTTTGCTCCACCCGCCCGCTTTGCGGCGTCTTTTGGAAAACCAAACGGCAACGGCTGCCGCTGTCAAAATTACCGCAATTAAGCTCCATGCAATCCACATTTTTTCCATGAAAATCGGCTGTTCTCTCCCCTAAAATTCTATTCCATCATGTGGCGCACATAGTCCACCACACCCACGTCTTTGCCGCCCCTGCGGTAGACGCGGGGAACGCGCTTTCCGATGACGCACATAATCTCATAATGAACGGTATCGGTCATACGGGCAATTTCTTCCATTGTAATGCGTTTTCCGTTTTCTTCCCCCACAATGGTAATCTGCATTCCGTCGCTGATGTCGGGAATATCGGTCACATCCAGCAGCAACTGGTCCATACAGATTCTGCCCACAATATTTGCAAAATGCCCGTTTACCAACATTCTTCCCCGATTAGACAGGCTGCGGTGATAGCCGTCCGCATAACCAATCGGTACGGTAGCAATCCGCATATCGCGCTCGGCGGTAAAGGTTCTGCCGTAACTGAGTTTTGCTCCCGCTTTTATCTCCTTGGTCATTGAAATGACAGAATGAAGCTGCATGGCAGGCTTTAAATCAATCTTTCCTTCGCAGGCTTTATCGGGCACCAAACCGTAAATCAAAACGCCGGCACGCACCATATCCAGATGAAACTCGGGATAGTTGACGATGCCGCCGCTGTTGCAACAATGGCGGATTGCAAAATGAACCCCGCGGCGCTGAAGCAGGTCGCAGACCTGTAAAAAGCAGTTGTACTGCTGTCTGGTATAGGCAATCGACTCGTCATTATATTCGTCCGAGCTGGAAAAGTGGGTAAAAATCCCGTCGCAGCGCAGATTTGGGAAAGCGCAGACCTGCGCGATTTCTTCTACCGCTGTCTGCATATCCTGATCCGCCTCAAATCCGATTCTGCCCATTCCGGTATCTACCTTAATATGACAGGCAACAGTCACCCCTGCCCGCTGCGCCTGCTGCTGGAGCTTTTTGGCATATTCCAGAGAGAAAACCGCCTGGGTAATGTTGTACTCGCACAGCTGCCGCGCCTTGTTGGGCGGAGTGGTTCCCAAAATCAAAATCGGGTGGTAAATGCCCTGATTGCGCAGCGACATCGCCTCGTTGAGGTTGGATACGGCAAACCAGTTTACCCCTAAACGCACCAGTTCATCCGCAATATATTTATCCCCGTGACCGTAGGCGTCCGCCTTGACAACCCCCATCATTATGCATCCCGGTTTTAATTTGCTCTGAATCGAGCGAATGTTGTAATCAATACAATCCAAATCTACCACAGCCCAGCTGCGGCGAAGAAAATCGACCATCGTTCTCTCCTCCTGTTCCTTCATAATGACAAAATAAGCCGCAGTTCGGCGGCAAAAAATTCCGTTTTTTTCCATCTATCAAACGGGAATCCAAAACACATACTATAACTATACACAAATTTTGTAAAAGATACAATAAAATTTTTTTGAACGAATCGGGGAAATCATTCCACCGCAGCGAAAGGAGAAATCGTTGATGACAAAAGAAACTTACGCACAATGGGTGAAGGAAGAAAGCCCGAATTCCAAAAGCGCAGTCAATGCGGCAAAGGCGTTTGCCTTCGGCGGCGGCATCTGCGTCATCGGACAGCTGTTCATCTTTCTATATGAAACCCTGGGCGCGGGGGAAAAGGCGCCGGTACTTGCTTCTCTTTCCTTGGTGGTGCTGTCTGCCATTTTAACCGGAATGAATGTTTATGACGATATTGCAAAACACGCAGGCGCGGGAACCCTGGTTCCGATTACCGGATTTGCAAACTCGATGGTGAGCGCGGCGATGGAGTTTAAAACCGAAGGATATATTTTGGGGCTGGGCGCAAAAATGTTTTCGATTGCGGGTCCCGTCATCGTGTACGGGGTGAGCGCATCGGTCTTATATGGGATTCTTTTGAGTATTTTTCGTTAGGAGGGAACCAAAATGGCGCAGCGTGTGGGAAAACAGACGGTTCTGCTTTCTTCTTCCCCCTCGATTATCGGCTATGCGGCGGTGGGGGCACGGCAGGAAAAGCAGGGTCCGCTTGCCGGATATTTTGATTTTTTATCGGACGATTCTTCTTTCGGGGAAACGTCCTGGGAAAAGGCAGAAATGTTTTTGCAGAAAAAAGCCATTGAGCTTGCCCTGCAAAAATGCAGCCGAAAAAAAGAGGAGATTGACTACCTGTTTGCCGGAGATTTGCTTAACCAGTGCATCAGTTCGGCATATATTGCGCGGGATTTAAAAATTCCGTTTTTCGGACTGTACGGCGCCTGCTCCACCATGTCGGAAAGCCTGTGCCTTGCGGGAATGTTTGTAGAAAGCGGCTTGGGGCAAAACTGCATTGCCGCTACCTCCTCCCATTTCTGCTCTGCCGAGCGGCAGTTTCGCTTTCCTCTGGAATACGGGGGACAGCGCCCGCCCACCGCACAGTGGACTGTAACCGGCTCGGGCGCGTGTGTGGTAAGCTATGGACAAAAACCGCCCTTTCTGCGGGCAGTAACGGTGGGTACAGTGGAAGACTTAGGCGTGACAGACATCGGAAATATGGGGGCGGCGATGGCGCCCGCAGCTGCAAAGACGCTGACCCAATTCTTACAGGATACCAAAACAAAACCGCAGGACTATGACCTGATTTTAACCGGAGATTTAGGATTTGTGGGAAGCCGCCTGTTTGAGCGGCTGATGCAGCAGGGCGGCTACCCGCTTGCCAAACTGCATAATGACTGCGGACTGATGATTTATGACCGAAACAAACAAGACGTTCATGCGGGCGGTTCCGGCTGCGGGTGCGCCGCCTCGGTGCTGTGTTCCTTTATTCTTCCGCAGATTGCTTGTGGAAGGCTCAAAAATGTGCTGTTTATGGCAACCGGCGCGCTGATGAGTCCGACCAGTACCCAACAAGGAGAAAGCATCCCCGGAATTGCGCACCTGATTCACCTTTCCGCACATTCCGAAAAGGAAGAACAGGACGCAAAGCAGCAAAAAATCTAATCAGGAAGAAGGAAGAATCTTGAACCTTATGATGTTGCTCAAAGCCTTTTTGGTTGGCGGCGCAATCTGCGCAGTCGGGCAGCTTTTGATTGATTACACCAAACTAACCCCGGCAAGGATTTTAGTTTCCTTTGTTGTGCTGGGCGTTGTGTTGGGCGCGCTTGGGTGGTATCAGCCGCTGATTGATTTTGCCGGCGCAGGGGCAACCGTACCTTTAACCGGCTTTGGGGCGACCCTTGCCAAAGGCGTTGCCGAAGCTGTTCGGAAAGACGGATTATTCGGCGCGTTTACCGGCGGACTGACTGCCACCGCCGCAGGAATTACTGTTGCGATTATCGCCGCGCTGATTGTCGGACTGTTCTGCAAATCGGATGAAAAAAGATAAAAAAACGGTCTGTTGAATCTTCAACAGACCATTTTTTTATAATTTATTCCAACTCACCTTGTTTTTGTGAAAACAGCTTTCTTGTCATCAGGAAGAATACTGTCGCAGTGCTTAACGAAGCCAAAATATCGGCAACCGGTTCTGCAAACAAAATTCCGTTGAAACCAAAAATAACCGGGAGAATCAAAGCCAGAGGAATCAGCAGGATAATCTTTCTGAGCAAAGCCAAAATCATCGAAACCTTTGCCTGTCCCAAAGAAACAAAGGTCTGCTGACAACTGAACTGCGCGCCCAGCAAAAGCATACCTGCCATAAAGATGCGCAGGAACTTCGGCGCAAACTCCATCAATGCGGGGTCGGAGGAGAACAACTGAATAAATACTTGCGGGAACAACAGTGTAAGCGCCCAAACGGTAGTGGTGTAAATCATCGCGCTGGTCAACAACAGACGGAAGGCTTTTTTCACACGGTCAATCTTCTTTGCGCCGTAATTATAGCTGACAATCGGCTGCGCGCCCTGAGTTAAACCGACAATCGGCAGGGTAAAGAACTGCATACAGGACAGAAGAATACTCATTGCGCTGATGAGCATATCGACCTCTGTGCCGCCGTAGCGTTTAATCTGCGCATTAAAGGTCAGCTGAACCAAACTCTCGGTGGACTGCATAATAAACGGGGAAATACCCAAAGCCAAAGTCGGGAGAAGAATGGATTTATTGAGCTTCATGTTCTGCGGCTTAATCTTTAAAATCGTCTTTTTGCCGGTGAGGAAAACCAGAACCCAAACAGCGGAAATTGTCTGAGAAATAACGGTAGCAACCGCTGCGCCGCGCACACCCATATCAAAGCCGTAAATTAAAATCGGGTCAAGAATGATATTGCTGACAGCACCGATTAAAACGGTGAGCATACTGGTGGTGGAGAATCCCTGCGAACTGATAAAGGTGTTCAGTCCCAACGCCATCTGCACCGAAATGGTTCCCAATACATAGATGGTAAAGTATTCCTTCGCCATCGGCAGGGAGTTTTCGGTTGCGCCGAACCAAGTCAGCAGCGTTTCACTGCTGAGCAGAAAAACAACGGTGAGAACAACGGACATAATGCCCAACGCCGAAAAGGAGTTGCCCAGGATTTTTTCTGCCTCGTCCTTTCTTCCTGCGCCCAAAGCGATTGCCGCGCGGGGCGCGCCGCCCATACCGACTAACGCCGCAAATGCGGAGATAATCATAATCAACGGGAAAGCAACACCCAAAGAAGCCAAAGCCAGCGATCCTACCTCAGGCAGATGACCGATATAAATGCGGTCTACGATGTTGTACAGCGCGTTAATGACCTGTGCTGTGATTGCCGGCAGGGACATCTGTATCAGCAGCTTGCCGACCGGTTGTGTGCCTAACTTATTTTCTTGTTGGTCCATCTAAAAACCCTCTCTTTCTAAATACGCCGAAAACGACGATAGGCGGGGCAGCCTTTTAAAAAAGACTGCCCCGTTTTTCTTAAATTTATTATAGCATATTTCCCATCTGTCAAACGCTGTAAATTAAATTTTTTACATATTCTTTATTTCTTAGTCAATCTTTTTCTGCTGCATTCTGCGGGCGTACAGCTTTAAAATACCAATCTGAGTTTTTGCGTCCTGAATCTCTCCGGACAGCACCATCTGCACCGCCTTGTCAAACGGAACGCGCAGTAAAGTTAAAAATTCTCCCTCGTCCAGATGTTGACTGCTTTGTTTCAAATCGGAAGCCTCGTAGATATGAATCACTTCGGTGCAGTAAGCGGGCGTGGGGTACAGCTCCCCTAATTTTTCAAAATACCCCGCAGTACAGCCACATTCTTCCCAAAGCTCGCGGATACCGCACTCTCTCGGGTCCTCGCCCTGTTCTATCTTTCCGGCAGGCAGCTCGATGATTTCTTTTTGATAAGGGTAACGGAACTGGCTGACCAGCAAAATTCTGTCCTGCTCGTCCAAAGCCGCAATACATACGCCTCCATGATGAACAACGACTTCCCGAGCTGTGTCATGCCCGTTTTCCAAGCGAACCTTATCCTTTTTTAAGGTAAGAATTTTTCCCTCAAACAGAGTTTGTGATTCCAGTGTTGTTTCTGTATGAGCCATAGTAAGATATCCCCCTTGTAAAACAAAATCCACAGACCGAATGGTCTGTGGATTTTTGAAATAAAATTATCCGGATAATTTTATTTTGCTTTAAAGTGAATCCTGAAAAGCCTTTAAGCAAAAACTATTTTGCCAGAGCCGCGAGAGTGGATTTCTTTCTTGCAGCGCAGTTTTTATGGATAATACCTTTTGCGCAAGCCTGGTCAATCTTCTTAACAGCTGCTTTTACCAGAGCGTCTTTGTTCTCAGCGTTTTCAGCGATTGCTGCGTTAGCCTGTTTGAGAACGGTTTTCAGATTAGTTTTGCAAGCTTTGTTGCGAGCCGCACGTTTTTCCTGAACGAGGATTCTCTTTTTAGCGGATTTAATGTTTGCCATTCTAAGCACCTCCTATTCCATCTTGACAGTACACTCAATTTTATCATCTATTTGCCCAAAAATCAACCGTTCTCCGAGCTATTTGTAACTTATGTTAATTTATCCGATTTTATTCTCGCTTTATTTGTTTGATTTGCTTGGATTTTTGCGGTATTTTTTGCGCAAAGTGCATATTTCCTTTATTTTTTCCCATCCTCTTGCCGAAAAATCAAACAGAAAAGGAGTTGTCTTTATGTTTTTTCCCCGCTCGGACCTTGCATTGGAAACGGCGCTGACCCTTTCCCCAGACAGCCGCGAAGGAATTGCAGTTCGGGAACATCGGCACGGGTGCATTACTCTCACCTGTGTGACAATCCAAACGCCGCAGGCGGCAAAGCGAATGAACAAACCCTGCGGAAATTATATCACCGTACAGACCCCTCCTCTGTGGAACAGCCTGTTAGACCCTCAGCAGGAGATTGACGCCGTCGCTGACTGTATCCGCCATTTTCTCCCTAAAAACGGAGTTGTGCTTATTGTGGGCTTAGGCAACCGCAGCATTACGCCGGATGCTTTGGGTCCGATGGTTGCGGAGCGAATTATCGCAACCCGCCACCTGGGCGCTTCGCTTGCCGAGCAGCTCGGACTTTCTTCTTTGCGCAAAACGGCGGCAATCGCCCCAGGGGTAATGGGACAAACCGGCATAGAAACCGGAGAAATTGTCCGTTCTGTTGTTTCCTTTTTAAAACCGTCCGCCGTAATTGCCGTAGACGCCCTTGCCGCGCAGGATTATAAGCGCTTGGGAAAAACAATTCAAATTTCGGACAGCGGCATCAGTCCCGGCTCCGGCGTACAGAACAGCCGAAAAGAACTGAGCCAAACAACACTGGGAGTTCCCGTCCTCTCGGTCGGTGTGCCTACCGTGATAGACGGCGCATCGCTTGCCCGCTCGCTGTCCGAAAACGATATCGACTGTCCGGATTGTACCAAGGCGGGCAGCGCGATGGTAACGCCGCGAGAGGTGGACCGTATGATCGGACATTCTGCCAAATTTATTGCTTTTGCTGTCAATAAAGCGCTGTACCCGCAGCTGCGCCTGGAAGAAATCTCGTTTTTATGTTCTTAAAAAGCCCGTCTTTTTTCCTCCTTTCCCGCATAAACTGAAGATAGCCGAACAATATCCCTGCAAGATTCGGGCAAGTGAAAAGCAGAAAGGAGATTGCGTTTTCCGTTACAGGGTAAAACGCTGTGAAAAAAATGGGACGATACGGCAAAAAAAATCGAAAGCGAAAAATATCACAAACCTTCCTGCGTGGACTTGCCGTTGCGGCAACCATACCGGGTTTTCTCTGCACCGCTGTTTTATTCCGGGAGATTCAGCCTGCCTTTCAGCATTGGGGCGAGGATACCGCCGTTTTTTCCGCCCTGTATTCTCTGCCTGACCAGACGCTGGAGGGGCTGCAGCGGCGGTTTGCCGGTGAAACGCAGCCGCCTGAAACTGCCAAACCGCAAAAAGAACCGCTCGCTCCTTCAAACAAGCTGCCCGACTCGCAAGAATCGCACAATCCCCCGGGATATTCCGATGCTTCCCTCTCTCAAAATCCGCAGCCTGCGCCGGAAATTCCCGAAAAATATCGCGGAGCGATTATCGAAGAAAATTTTTCCGTTCCTGTCAGTGCAGATACCCTTTCTTTCGGCAACGGAGTGATTAAAAATACCACCTCTCTGTCGGACAGTCAGGCGAAAGAATATCTGGAACAGGAAAACCCCGTTCGACTTGACAGAAGCGGTCCGCAGGTGTTGATTATGCACACCCACGCTACCGAGAGTTTTGAACCGTATGACAGCGACAGTTATGACACCCGCCACACCTGGCGTTCCACCGACAACCGGGAAAATATGGTCGCCGTTGGGGAAGAAATGGCGCAGGCAATCCGAAAACATGGAATTGAGGTACTGCATAACGATACACAGCACGATTATCCCTCCTACAACGGCTCTTACGAGCGCAGCGCGCAGACGGTGAACGAATACCTAAAACAATACCCAAGCATTAAAGTGGTGCTGGACGTCCACAGGGACGCGGTACAGAGGGAAAGCACTTTGGTAAAACCGATTGTGAAAATCAACGGCAAAAAGGCGGCGCAGCTGATGATTATTGCAGGGTGTGACGACGGAACTATGGATATGCCCGACTGGGGCAAAAACTTTCGTTTTGCCGCCGGAATGCAGGACGCCATCGAAAGCGGCTGTCCTGGGCTTACCCGTCCGGTCTTTTTCTGTTACCGAAAATACAATCAGGATTTAACCTCCGGTTCCCTTTTACTGGAAATCGGCTCGCATGGAAACACATTGGAAGAGGTCTTGTACACTGCCCGCCTTGCCGGAGATCAGATTGGACGGTACTTAAAATCACTTGAGAAAAACGGATAGGAAAAATCAATCCTTTTTTGAGGATTGATTTAAAACTACGATTGGACTTTTTTGCAAGGTTGTACTATAATCATAATCAAGATAACTTGTGACTTATGGTGCGTTAAAGAAACCTCCTTTCTTCTATGACCACCGCATTTCATCGGCGTCCGGACAACGTTCGATGATTTCGAAAAGCCATTTTCAAACTCTCATACAAACCTTAACTTTGGAAAAAAGCCTGCTTTATAAAAAGCAGGCTTTTTTCTTTCTAAAAACAAAAAAGAGGAAAACCGCTTATTCCCCTTTTCTGCTTGCCAGTTTTCGGTGAACCAAAATTCCGATTGCGCTGATGCAGCCGGTCGCCGCAAAAATCATCAGTGTAGTCATAAAATCCCCCGAAATCAGCGAGGAACCCGCTAAGGTGGAGGTTAAAATGGAGGGCAGCCTTGCCGCTGTGGAAATCAGAAAAAAACGAACCGGACGAATATGCAGCAGTCCCGCTGCCCAAGTCAGCAGATCTTTGGGCGTTCCGGGGATAAAAAATAACAGGAAGGAAATTTCTTCAAAGCGTTTTTCGTCCTGAAAAAACCAAAGATTCTGAAATTTTTCCGGCTCCACAAACACCGATACAATCGGCATACCAATCTTTTTTACCAAAAACCAGACAATCAGCGAACCGATAAAAATCCCCAGCATACAGCTGAGCGTCCCTAAAATCGGGCCGTACATCAATCCGGCAAAGATTTCAATCGGTTCTCCGGGAATCATCGCTATGACCACCTGGAGAACCTGAATCCCCAAAAAGATAAGCCACCCGCCGATTCCTGCCGATTCCAGCTGCTGCTGAAGCAAAAGGCGGTTTTGCGGCTGAGCCAAAGCAAGCGCTTTCGGGATTGCCAAAAGGGTAACAGGTATTAAAATGAGAAAAACCAACACGGACAGGACAAAGCGCAGCCTGTCCGTTCTTTTCTCCGCTATCTTCTTTTTCACGTCGTTTCCTCCCGTATTTTTTTAAATACTTTATCAGTTTAATGATACTGTTTCCTCGGTAAATGTCAAGCTCCCGTGCAGGGCAAATTTTATTCTCTGTCCTGCGTGACAAATTGAAAATTTTATAGTATGATTGTCTTAAAAAGCTGTCCAAAAAACTATCTGTAAATTTGGATATTATATATATTGTATTAAATAATATATAGTGATATGATAATATTAAATTCAGAAAGGAGATTTTGTTATGGATTACAGTATTTATGAAAATGTATATGCAGGAATGTTAAAGGCTTCTCAGGAACTAAGCTGTCCGAAGCAGAAGCTTGAGCTTCAATATCATTTTGACCCGCAGTTGGAACAGGTTGTATCCCGCTACCGCCTCAAAGAGGTTGCCGGAGAAGGTAGCGACTCTCAGAAAATTATCCGCATGGTACAATGGATTGCCCTCCACTGCTTCCATAACGGCGAATTTGACAACCACATTGAACCGTGCGCAGACAAACTGCTGGAATTTTCTTTTGACAAAGACAAGGAACACGGCATCAACTGCTTAAACCTTTCTATCACGCTTGCAGAATGTCTGTTGGGACTGGGAATCAAAGCCAGAGCCATGTCCATCATGCCGATGTCCCCCTATGACAGGGACAACCATGTTGTCTGTGAAGCTTACGCTTCCGACCTGAATAAATGGATTATGGTAGACCCGACCTACGGCGGATATGTTACCGATGAAAACGGAACTATCTTAAATCTTTTGGAACTGAGAAATCTGCTTGCCGACCTGAAAACGCCGGTTTACTGCGGCTATCAATACAACGGCGGCGAGGTCAACTTTGAATTTTTAACTGCATATTATGCAAAAGACCTTTATTTTTTGGAATGTTCTCAGATTCAGGGTTATCGCAGCAAAACAGACCCCAACAACCCCAGACTTATCTTTGCTCCGGTTGGATTCGATGCCAAAAACTGGCTGGCTGCTTCGTTACAGGAAAGTTTAAACCGCTTGGAAAAAGCCGGAAAAGCAACCGATGAGTTGCGCCGCAAATTTGCCGAGCGGCTGAATTCCTATGCGCCGATTGCGCAGAATATCAACATCTTATATCAGGAGAGTGTCCATGAGTAACACAACAGAAAATTCTTCCGCAGTCTTATTAAACCAGCCGGTAAAAAAATTATTCTTTCAGTATTTTCGCAGCAACCTGGTTTCTTCCATGATGCTTGCAGTCTATATCCTGTTTGATACCATTTTTATCGGCTGGGGAATCGGCAGCCAAGGACTTGCCGCGTTAAACATCACCCTTCCCTGCTATTCTCTGGAAATCGGCTTTGCCCAGATGATGGGCATGGGCGGCGCAACCGCTCTTTCCATCTGTCGAGGGCAGGGAAACGATACCGACGCGAACCGATATTTCACCGTTTCCGTTTTGTTTGCCTCGGCTGTTTCTTTGATTGTCGGCATTTTGGGTGCGGTGTTCTGGCGTCCTATCGCATACTTAGGCGGCGCAGACGAATCTATCATTGAGCTGGTCGGGGATTATCTGCGGATTTTAAACGGAGCCGCCATTGTCTTTGTCATCAATAACTTTTTGGGTGTTTTTGTCCGAAATGACCATGACCCGCAGCGGGTTATGGCTGCCGGTATCATCAGCTGTCTGTTAAACATTGTTCTGGACTATCTTTTCATCTTTGTTTTTGACTGGGGCATGGCAGGCGCCGCAGGAGCTACCGCCTTTTCGGGATTTATCAGCATTTTGATTATGCTCACCCACTTCTTCAAAAAAGACTGCCGCTTAAGGTTCTGCTTCTCACAGCTTCATCTGTTCTCCCGATTAAAACGAATTGTGCAAAACGGATTCCCGAGCCTGATTGCAGAATGTTCTTCGGGATTGATCATTCTGCTGTTTAACATTCAGCTCATGGAAAAAGGGGGCGTTGCCGCCGTTACCTGTTACAGCATTATCTCCAATGTGGCATACCTGTTTTTAGCGGTATATAACGGGGTCAGCGCAACTATTCAGCCACTGTGCAGCGTCAACATGGGCGCGGGCAACTGCAAACGGGTAAAAAGCTTTTTCCGCTTGGGAAGCATCACTGTACTCGTTTCCTCCCTGGCGTTTGTTTTGGTGGGAGAACTTTTCCCGACTGCGATTGTCAGCATCTTTACCGAGCCTACTCCCGAGGTTGTCGCCGTTGCCATGTATGCAATCCGCATCTATTTCATCGCTTATCTTCCGATGGGATTTAATATCATCAGCGCCACCTTCCATCAGTCTTTGGAATCTTCCCGGGAAGCAACCATGATTTCTTTAGGACGCGGACTCATTTTCCTGATTCCGGTTCTATTCTCCCTAAGCGCGCTGTTTGGAGTAAACGGAATCTGGGCAACCGTTCCTGTTTCCGAAATGCTCACCTTGGTGATGTGCCTCTTCTTACTCAAAAGGCTGTTCGCCTCCAAATTATCCGATTAACTCTACACCGATATAACGAACTGTAAAACAAAAAGACTTCCTTTTTCGGACTTGTTTTACAGTTCGTTTCAAATAGAACCAAAATTTGCAAAACAAGGAGAAAATTTATGAAATTGATTTCATGGAACGTAAACGGTCTGCGCGCCTGCGCCGGAAAAGGATTTTTTGACTTTTTTGCGCAGGAAAACGCCGATATTTTTTGCCTGGGCGAAACCAAAATGCAGCCGGATCAGGCGCAGTTCGATACCGATGGATACTTTCAGTACTGGAACAGCGCGGAGAAAAAAGGATACTCCGGCGTTGCCGTTTTCACCAAACACGAACCGTTATCGGTAAGCTACGGACTGGGCATTGACGAACATGACCATGAAGGGCGCGTATTAACCTTAGAATTTGAATCGTTCTTCTTAGTCAATGTTTACACCCCAAACTCCCAAAACGAGCTTGCCCGATTGGACTACCGAATGAAATGGGACGATGATTTTCGCAGCTATGTCTGCGAACTGGATCGGAAAAAACCGGTTATTATCTGCGGAGATATGAATGTCGCTCATCAGGAAATCGACCTGAAAAACCCAAAAACCAACCGCAAAAATGCCGGATTCACCGATGAAGAGCGGCAAAAAATGACTGCTTTGCTTGAAAGCGGCTTTACCGACACTTGGCGTGCCAAAAACCCGGGCGTCACCGATACCTATTCCTGGTGGAGCTACCGATTTAAGGCGCGCGAAAAAAATACAGGGTGGCGCATTGACTATTTTCTGGTGTCCGACCGTCTGATGGAGAAAGTAACAAACACCACTATCTACACCGACATTCTCGGCAGCGACCACTGTCCTGTCGGATTGGAAATCGCGTTATAATATCCTGTTCCCGCTCAAAAATCTTTTTTAACGAAAGGAGAGGCTGTATTTTGCGTCCGAAACGCGCCGCTCAACTAAATCCCCGCCTGACAAAAGTTGCCTCTATGGTTCGTCCTCATGCTGTATTTGCCGACATCGGCTGCGACCACGGGCACCTTGCCATTGAACTGATGCGAAGGGGCGCTGTTCGCGGGTATGCCTGCGACATCAATGAAAAGCCTCTGCAAAATGCCAAAGCAAACATCGCAGCCGCCGGATTTTCCCAACAGATTCAAACTGTTTTGACCGACGGCTTGCAGCATCTGGAACACAGCGGAATCACTGATGTTACTATTGCAGGAATCGGAGGAGAGGTCATCACCGAAATTCTTCGACAGGCACAATTTTTAAAAGATCCTGCAATCCGGCTGATTTTACAGCCGCAATCCAGAGAACATATTTTACGAACCTTTTTAGCGGAAAACGGATTTTCCTTTTTGCAGGAAGAAGCGGTTCGTTCCGATCGCTATGTTTATACCGTTATAACTGCCAAATACACCGGAAAAACACAAAGTCTGACCATGCTTCAGGCATTTTCCGGTTTATTGGCTGAAAATCACACTCCCGAAGCTGCTGAAAAACTCAACAGAACAGCTCAATTTTTAAAAAATACCGCAAAAGGCGTTGCAAAAAGCGGCAACCAAATTCAGGCTGACCGGATGCAGCAAACTGCCGAACAGCTTTTCCAAATTGCCACACAGATTTTAACCGGTTTTCCCGGTTAAAACAAGGTGGAATATCCTGTTGATTTCAAGGAGGTTTTTTATGTCTACCGTTTCGGAAATTTACTCGGTTCTCAACCAAATTGCACCGTTTCAATTAACTATGGACTTTGATAATACCGGAATTTTGGTCGGAAACCGTTTTCAACCCGTTTCTCACTGCCTTTTAGCATTGGACTGCACCGAAGAAATTGTACAGCAGGCAATTTCTTCCAATGCTCAGTTAATTATTACCCATCATCCCGTTATTTTCCACCCTCTGAAACGAATCAACGAAGATTGTGTGGTATATCGACTGATTCAACATAATATCGCGGTTATCAGCGCCCACACCAACTTGGACCTTGCCCCGGGCGGCGTCAATGATGCTCTGGCTGCTCGTTTAGGGCTTTGTCAATGCGTTGGGCTGGAAGCCGTCAACCCCGAACAAAATATTTATCTGGGAAGAGTGGGAATGTTGGAACAGCCGATGACAGCCGATGCGTTTGCGAAAACAGCAAAAGAAAAATTGAATGCCGCTTCCGTTAAATTCTCCGACTGCCAA
Source organism: uncultured Oscillospiraceae bacterium (assembly GCA_905197685.1). Taxonomy (GTDB): domain Bacteria; phylum Bacillota; class Clostridia; order Oscillospirales; family Ruminococcaceae; genus Negativibacillus. The sequence continues at coordinate 19,193 of CAJJZS010000020.1, forward strand.
AAAATGATTCAAAAAATTGCTGTTTGTTCCGGCTCCGGCGGAGATTGTATCTCTGCCGCTGTAAGGCACAATGCGGACGCTTTATTGACAGCCGATGTCAAACACAATCAATTTTTAAATGCGGTGTCAGCAGGAATCAGCCTGTTTGACGCAGGACATTTTGATACCGAAGATGTTATTATCGAACCGCTGTGCCGCCTTTTAAGCGAACAAATTCCCGATGTTTCCTTTTCTACTTCTCATCAATCTTCTATTCGGGCAATATAATAAAAGGGGTGTATCTTTTAGATACACCCCTTTTATATTTTTAATTTATATTTTGGATTGATAAAATTGTTTTATTTGTATTGCCAGCTCCTGCGGAGCATCTTTATTTACTTCATGTCCTGATTGAGCAATCAGAGAAAAAGTTGATGATTTTATTTTTTGATTCATTTCCTTTGAAGCTTTTTGATTAACACGATCCTTTTCCCCACATAAAATAAGGGTTGGACAGGAAATTTGGGACAAAGAATCCGAAAAATTTAACTGCCGCATCGAAGAAGTCAAAGAAATCATCTGTTCTTTTGAAAAACCTATTTGAGTAAAATTAGAATTTGGCATCAAACGAAAGAGCAAATTTTGAAATTTCAGCAACCCTTCTAGCATTTTATACTGACCTGCAATTAAAATTAAAGAATTGACCCTCTCAGGATAATTGCACGCATAATGAAGTGCTAACACCGCGCCCAGAGAAAGTCCGCACAAATCTAATTTTCCGGAAAAAGAGGAACAATATTTTACAAAATTCTGATACATTTCCTGATAGGTTGGCTGCTGTTCCGGTAAAAATCCGGATAAATCAGGACAAGTTGCTTCTGCTTCTAAAAAAGAAATTGTTTGTTTCCATGCAGAAGGAGATTGTCCCAAACCATGAATGAAAATCATAAGATATTTTCTCCCCTTTTATGATATTTTAATTTTTATACAGAAAAACACCCACACAAATGTGTAGGTGTTTTGGCTCCCCCTGTCTGGCTCGAACAGACGACCCTGCGGTTAACAGCCGCATGCT
>CAJJZS010000021.1 GCA_905197685.1 uncultured Oscillospiraceae bacterium
ACTCTGAATCCTCGTGAGTGTCCCTCTACTTTTTGCCCAAGCCTTCGGCGACGGGAAAAAAGGCTTCTCCGAAACACGAAAAAAGCGACCCCGTAAATGGGATCGCTTTGTGTGGCGGAGAAGGAGGGACTCGAACCCTCGCGCCAGTTTTAGACCGACCTACGCCCTTAGCAGGGGCGCCTCGTCACCAACTTGAGTACTTCTCCGAATTGGTAAGCGCATAAACGCATATTCTGTTGTGAAGCCGGTTTTTAGATTCCACCCGACACCAAATTTCATTTGGCGGAGAGGGTGGGATTCGAACCCACGGCTCTTGCGAGTCACTAGTTTTCAAGACTAGCTCCTTAAACCACTCGGACACCTCTCCATCTAGCAACCAACGAAATATATTTTACCACATCAAATTTCATCTGTCAATAGCTTTTTTAAATTTTTTCAGAAAAAAAGCCTTCCCGGACTGTTCCGAAAAGGCTTTTGAAGATTTTTCCGACAAAATTGCGGATTACTCTTTAAATTTTAAGATACGAACCGAATTGAGTACCGTGAGAATGGATACGCCCACATCGGCAAACACTGCCATCCACATATTGACAATTCCCACAGCGCCCAAAGCAAACACAGCCAGCTTAATCAACAGGATAAACCAGATGTTAAAGTAAACAACCGACAAGGCGCGGCGGCTGATTTTCATCGCTGCGGTCAGCGAGGTGAGTTTCTCGCTCATCAAAACAGCGTCTGCCGCTTCGATTGCCGCATCGGTTCCCATTCCCATAGCAATACCGACATCTGCCGCTGCCAGGACAGGAGCGTCATTGATGCCGTCCCCCACAAACAGCACAGCTTTGCCCTGCTGTTTGATTTCTTTCAAATGGGTCAGCTTGTCCTGTGGCAGAAGGTCGGTGTACATTTTGTCGATGCCTACCTTTTCCTTTACCCGCTGCGCCGAAAGCGCGCTGTCGCCGGTCAGCATCACCGTCTGCTCAACGCCGCATTCTTTCCAACAGCGCACTGCCTGCGCCGCTTCCTCTCTCGGGCGGTCGGACAGAATCACATATCCCAGCACCTTGCCGCAGTATGCGGTATATACATTCGCTTTGGGCAGACCGCTCAGGTCGATTCCCGCTTCTTCCAACAAACGGAAAGAACCGCACAGCAATTTTTCTCCGCAGTAAGTCAGGCTGACGCCCTTGCCTGCCGTTTCTGTTACATCGCAGACATCCTGCTTATCCGGTTGTCTGTTGAAATAACGAAGAACTGCCTGCGCAATCGGGTGGCTGCTGTACCCCTCCGCAAGGGCCGTGAGCTGTTCAAAGCGTTCTCTGTCCTGCTCATCCAAAGCCTGCGCCTGAGACACTTCCAGCTCGCCGGTAGTCAATGTTCCCGTTTTGTCCAAAACAATCGTCTTTGCCTTTGCCAAAGGCTCCAGGAACTTGGTTCCCTTGACCAAAACGCCCTGTTTGGAGATTGCGCCCACGCCGGAGTACAGCCCCAACGGAACCGAAATGACCAACGCGCACGGGCAGGAAGCTACCAGAAATACCAGAGAGTTCATAATCCAATCTTTCCATTCGCCGAACCCGAACAGCGGCGGCAAAACCGCTACCAAAGCCGCGCACAGCACTACCAGAGGGGTGTAAACTTTGGTAAAACGGGTAATCAGTTTTTCGGTCTGTCCTTTTTGCGCGGAAGATTCTTCTACCAGACGAATCATACGGCTTGCGGTGGAATCTTCAAACGCTGCCTGCGCCTTTATCTTCAGCGCGCCGGAAAGGTTGACCGATCCGGAAAGCACGCGGTCTCCGCTGCGCACGCCGACTGCAATCGCTTCTCCGGTCAGCGCAGACTGATCCATCGAGCTTTCGCCCTCCTCAATGACACCGTCCACCGGAACACGCTCTCCTGCGCGAACCAGAAGCAAATCTCCGACCCGAATCCGAGCGGAAGGAATTTCCTTTACCGTTCCGTCGGCAAGCAGAAGATTTGCCTTCTGCGGACGAATGTTTACCACTTCGGAAATCTCTCGGCGGCTCTTCTTCACCGCTTTCTCCTCCAGCAGTTCACCGACAGAATAGAGAATCACTACCATGATTGCTTCAAAAAATTCGCCTAGAACAAACGCCGCTACCACTGCGATACTCATCAAAACATTTTCGTCCATACTCTTTCTGCGGAAACTGTTTGCCGCCTTTTTCAGCAAATCCGCTCCCCATAAAAGAATGGTAATCAGGCTGACTGCAAATCCTGCCGCCCACGGCAGTTCCAACACCTCGGTACACAGCAAAGCCAACGCCGCTGCGCCGATTTTTGCCGCCCATTTCCACTTTTGAGAGGATTCTTTCTCCTGCAGCTCCTCCGGCACAGACTGCGACGGATTTTCCAACCGACACATCGCGCAGCCGCAACTGTCCCCACTGTGATTGTGTTGCTGCTTGCCGCCTCCGACAATATCTTCTAATTGGCACATCGCGCAGCCGCAGCTGTCCCCGCCATGCTTGTGTCCGTGGTGGTGTTCATGTCCGCAGTTACAGCTTTCTTCATGATGGTGTTCGTGTCCGCAGCCACAGTTTTCTTCGTGGTGATGTTCGTGTCCGCAGCCACAGTTTTCTTCGTGATGATGTTCATGTCCGCAGCCACAGTTTTCTTCGTGGTGATGTTCATGTCCGCAGCCACAGCCTTCTTCGTGGTGATGTTCATGCTCGCAGTTACAGCCTTCTTCGTGATGGTGTTCGTGTGTATGCTTATTTCCTCCAACAATGTCCTCTAATTGGCACATTGCGCAGCCGCAGCTGTCCCCGTTTTTCTGAACCTTTTTCTTTTCCTTCATCTTAATTCCCCTCTCCAAGAAATTATTGATGACGAACGTGCTCCATTCCCTGCGCTAAAATCATCGCTACATGGTCGTCGTCCAGAGAATAAAAAACCGATTTCCCCTCCCGACGGTTTTTCACCAACCGGCTCGCCCGAAGCAGGCGAAGCTGATGAGAAACTGCCGATTGAGAAATTCCCAGCAAATCGCTTAAATCGCAAACGCACATCTCCTGCGCCAACAGCGCCGCCAACAGTTTTAACCGGGTCGGGTCGCCGAACACCTTAAACAATTCCGCCGCCGTTTCCATCTCCTGCTGGGTGGGCATTCTCTGCTTTAAATATTCTAACTGATGATGATGGCAAACCTCGCACTGCTGTTCTTCCATCTGTTCTTTTTGGTTTTCCTGCATCTTGTTCTTCCTTCCTGACTGTTTCTTCATAATAACGAATGAGCAACTATTCATATATTGCTTTCATCATACCTCATTTCAGGAGAAAAATCAATCGAACCGTCTGCCAAAAATAACAGAATCCATGCGTTTGTCTGTCCTCCGTTTTTATCGAGTAAACATATGAATAAATGTTCATATGTTTGCATCTTCATGTTAGCACATTTCGGGGTGTCTGTCAATCCCTTTTTTATTTTTTATCAAGACGCTGCGATGATTTTTTTGCAAAACTGCGCAGCATGGGGCTGTGCAGTTTTGATCTTATATCATCCTCCGAAAAATCAAGCGTCAGCGCAGATTTTTGAGCGGCGGTCTTAATCAGTCAGATATACTGTTACTATAACCGCTGTTCTTAAAAATCATATTTTCCTCCGAAAAATCAAGCGTCAGCGTAGATTTTTGAGCGGCGGTCTTAAATAACCGGATATACTGTTACTATAACCGCTGTTCTTAAAAATCATATTTTCCTCCGAAAAATCAAGCGCCAGCGCAGATTTTTGAGCGGCGGTCTTAACCAGTCAGATATACTGTTACTATAACCGCTGTTCTTAAAAATCATATCTTCCTCCGAAAAATCAAGCGTCAGCGCAGATTTTTGAGCGGCGGTCTTAAATAACCGGATATGCTGTTACTATAACCGCCGCTTCTGAACCGTCGCCCCTACATAATAATGTTCCAAAATCTCGCGATAATTTTTTCCCTGCCTTGCAAGGTAGTCCGCCCCGTATTGGCTCAAGCCTACCCCATGCCCGTAACCTAAGGTAGTAAAGCAAAACGCGCCGTTTTCAAACGAAATCTCAAAATCAGAGGAGCGAAGCCCCAGCAGCTCCCGCAGCTGTAAACCGCTTAGCTGCTTGTTTCCTGCCTGTACTGCCGTCACATATCCCGAGCCGGAACGCTCTAAAATCGAAAACCATTCCTGCGGGTTTTCCGGCAGCTCCGCACCTGTTTCCGACAAGCACTGCTTTACCTCCTCCGGAGAGATGGTTTTGGTTTTTCGATACCCCGGCGCGTGAATATCCCCGGAGCTGTCTGCCGGAACCAGACAGCTCTGAGCGTTTCCCCAGACATTCTCTGCCGATTCGGTTCTCCCCGAACTGATGGCATGGTATGCCGCTACAATCGGTTCTCCGTCCGAATCTACCGCAATCTCTTCCCAAACCTCGTCCGCTGCGCGGCTCACCTTTCCCCAATACTCCGAAAAATGTTCTCCAAAACGCTCCTTTGCCTGCTCTTTTGTGACATATCCCTGCCAGTTTTCGGGGTCTGCGGAAAAATCATAATCCTGTCCGTTTTTCTCCGCCTGTCCTTGGCAGTATAACGCCCAGGTGTGCGCGCTCACCGCCTGCGCTTTTAACGCTTCGGAAGAAAAGGTCGCCGGCATTTCCGAGCAAACCGCCCCCGTCACATAATCTTTTACCGAAACCTCTCGGATTTCCCCGCTGCTTCGGTCCAATATACGAAACGGCTTCCAATCTGCTGATTCCTTTTCCTCTCCTTTTGTCGCATTGTTTTCCGATTCTTTTTCCTCTTTTTCTGCTGTCTGTTGCTTTTTTGCTTCTTCCCGTCTTTCCCGCACCGAAGCGTTCTGCTGTATTGTCTGCGTATTTTGCAAAATTTTTTCCGCATTTCTTTTGCACATCATCGGAAACAAAGCGATACACACCGCCATCAATCCTGCCAGCGCAAGCGTTATCTTCATTTTATTTTCTCCTCTCCTGTTTTTTCTTTTGCTGTCAGTATATGTTTTGTCCCGTCTTCCCTATTCCTTAAGAGAGATGAAATTACTGTACAAACTCCTGCAAACGTGATAAAATAAGAGAGAATTGCTGCGCCGAAAAACGCCTTGCAGCCAAACCCGAAAAAAGAAAAGAGGTTTTTTACTTTGAATCTGACAAAAATTTTGTTTTTTGCGGGGCTTGTTCTCTGCTTGCCCCTATACGGCTTTTTGTGCATGACCAATTTGGACGCTGTCACCGGATTTTTTTCCGAATCCTCTCTGCCTGTCGTCCTGTTTTATGCCGCTGTTTTTCTGATCCCTGTTTTGATGATTTTATTTTCCACCGCTCTGCAAAAAAAGCTCAGTTTTTCCATCTCCAATTCTAAGGTTCTGTCCGTGCTTTCTTTCTGTATCGGCGGCGTTATGTTGCTGGGAAGTGTGCTGCACACCGTTGAACTGGTTGCTGTCATTCGCCAAATTCTGGCAATGAGCGAGATTTCCATGCTCCCTCCCGGTATGCTGCTCGGAACGGTTCAAATTCCGATGGCAATCCTCAGCGGTATCGTCTTTATCCGGCTTGGAATCGGCTACTTGAAAGAAAGTATCGCCAACCGCAATACCTTTACCTTTTTGTTTCCCCTGATTTGGGCGCTGATTAACTGTATTGAGATGTTCCAACAGTACCCGCAGATTGCCGGTATGCCGGAACGAACCCTCTATCTGCTTTGCCTGCTTTCCTTCACTCTTTTCCTGATGGGGCAGACACGCCTGCTCAACGATATTGATTTTTCCAAAGGAACCCGCTGGGTCAGCGCTTTCGGACTGTGCGCCGCCCTGTTCGGTCTTACTATGACTGTCGGTGAAATCGTTGCATTTTCCTCGATGACGCTGCCTTTGTTCGATGTCCTTTTCACCTTTATCCTTTCCCTTTACTGCATCGCGTTTTCTTCCAATGTCCGCGCTGTAAAATCTGCCGCTTAATAACAAATTCTTTTTATAATCCAAACGGGTCGCGTATCACTTATTACTGTGATACGCGACCCGTTTGTTTAACGCAAATCTTGTTTCATTTCCTTTTTGGGTATCTACCCATACTTTAACATATTCAGTACTGTAATCTGTCGCCCGAAAATCTCGCAAAAGTAAGATTCTCCGATTTTTCTAAAGATTATATAAAGTCAAAAGAGTACAAGCGCTGCTTGTACTCTTTCAATAAACCTATAACTCCGTTCCGTCATAGGTATGTTCGCATACTTCCCTGATTTTCCGCTGCAAAGCCAACATATCCTCAAACGCATCGGGTTTATTGTGCGGGTTTCTCAGCAAAGCCGCAGGATGAAAGGTTCCCATCATCCATACTCCTTCTTTTTGAAACCACTGTCCGTGCTGTTTTGTTACCTTGAAATTCTTGTCAATCAGCGCGCAGGCGGCTACCCTGCCCAAACACACCACAATCTTCGGACGAATCATCTGCATCTGTCGGCTTAAATAACCGATACAGCTTGCCACCTCGTCCGGTTTCGGGTCGCGGTTCTGCGGCGGGCGACATTTTACCATATTGGTGATATAAATGTTGCTTTCCCTGGATAAATCCACCGCTTTTAAGTACTTGTCCAACAGGATTCCGCCCCGACCGACAAACGGTTCGCCCTGCAAGTCCTCGTTTTCTCCCGGACCTTCTCCGATAAACACAACCTCCGCTTTTTCGTTTCCGATTCCGAACACCACATGATTTCTTGTCGCCGCAAGCGGGCATTTTTGACAGGAAAGACATTCTTCTCTCAGCTGTCGATACTGTTCCTCCATCTTTTTTCCTCCTTTTTCTTTCTTTTTGTTATTATACCATATCTTTTTTCGGCTGAAAACGGAAGAAATGCAAATTTTATTGTTATCTTTTTAACAATACTTGAAAAATTTCCGATTCCATACTATCATTAAATTATATCTGTGAAGGATTTCACAACACTATTGAGAGATTTTAGGAGGATACAAAAATGAGTTACACATTCCCGGTAGAAACTTCTGCCAGACACGTTCACCTTACCGCTGAGGATTTCGCTGTTCTGTTCGGAGCAGACGCTCAGCTGACCGTAAAGAAAGAGCTGTCCATCAAAGGTCAGTTCGCAAGCAACGAGAAAGTTACCGTTGTCGGACCAAAAAAATCTCAGGCTAATGTCAGCATTCTCGGTCCTTTCCGCTCCAAATCTCAGGTAGAGCTTTCCGCTACCGATGCAAGAAGCTTGGGACTCAATGCTCCTGTCAGACTGTCCGGCGATTTAGCAGGCAGCGCTCCTTGCAAACTGGTAGGTCCTGCCGGTGAAGTAGAGCTGTCCGAAGGTGTTATCGTTGCAAAACGCCATCTGCACATCAGTGCTGCCGAAGCTGAAAAAGCAAACGTTTCCAACGGTGAAGTAATCATGGTAAAGGTTTCTTCCGCAGACAGAAGCCTGATTTTTGATGATGTTGAAGTACGCATCGGCGAAGGCTGCGACGCTACCATGCACGTTGATACCGACGAATCCAACGCTGCCGGCTGCACCCCTGCCTCTGTCGGCGAACTCATCAAAAAATAACTCTTTTCTTTAGAACAAAGAAAAACCAAGCCGCCCCTGCGCCGTTTTCACGGTACGGGGGCGGCTGTTTTTAACCTTAGAAAAAACAAAAAGAATCGTCATCTTCCTATTTGTTCCGTATAAAAATTTATATTTATATACCGTCTCATATAAGACAACCGTTTAACTGACATATTTCAACTAATATTTACAAAACATATAATTTATGATAACATACAACTATCAAAAGGGTGGCAACGGTTATTCCTCCTACATTAAAGGGGGTGACCGCTATGACGACATCTGAAGTTTTACAGCTTTTAGAATTGTTGGCAGTGGTTATCTTTGGTATCTTAGGATACATAAAGAAATAGCCACCCTATAAGCAAGAGCGGCATTTCTTCAAGTACTACAAATATTTGGGAATGACCGCCCGCGCCAACGGGAAGTCACCCTTTTGATATTATTATATAACTAAATCTATTCTTTGTCAAGGGTAAGTTTCATTTGTTTTTTGGCAATTCTTCATAAAAAACTCAGATTATATATAAATATTGATAGATAAAAGCAGTTATTCCACTAACTGCTTTTTCTTTTGCTTTCCGACCCTTTCAAAAATCTAAAAACACCGCACCTTTTTCACGGTGCGGTGTTTTTATCCTACTTCTCAAAATCCCGATACATCAAGCTCGGCTGAATGTCGGTATTGTTTTGATATTTTCCCGAACTGTACGGCTCATAATCTCCCTCAATGCTGTGGTAGTAAATCTGGCAAATCTGCGCGTTCGGATAGATACGGATTGGCTGAATACAAAAAATCTCCAGCGTCCAGTACCCCGAAAATCCCACATCGCCGAATCCTGCCGTCACATGGATAAACAGCCCCAATCTTCCGGTGGAGGATCTGCCTTCCAGCATCGGCACAAATCCGTCCGTTTTGGTAAACTCGTTGGTTCGTCCCAAATACAGGCGGTTCGGCTCCAGCAGCAGTCCCTCCTCGGGGATGGTAATGCGCTTGGTAGGATTTAATTTTTTCATATCAAGCTCGTTGTTTTCGTACACCAACAGCTCGTTGTGCAGCGTCAGGTTGTAGCTGTTCGGATTTACTCTGCTGCGGTCAAACGGCTCGATGATAATCTCTTTTCCGATATGTTTTTCTATTTCTTTCCCTGATAAAATCATTCTTTTGCTCTCCTGCCGATTAAGCTAAGGTAAAGGAGCTTAATTCTTCTCCTGTTTCCGCGTCCTTCAAGGTAAAGGTTTTTCCCTCCAAAATCATGTAGCTGTTGCGGCTGCCTGCCTTTGGAATGGAGAGGGAACCCGGATTGATGTAGTAAAAGCCGTCCCCAAACTGCTCTGCTGCCGGAATGTGGGTGTGTCCGTGCAGCAGAACATCCCCCTTCTTCATCGGCAGGCAATTTTCCTTGTTGTATACATGACCGTGGGTTGCCCAAACCATGGTATCGTCCAACCACAGCGCAGCGTAATCTGCCAGAATCGGGAACTGCAACACCATCTGGTCCACTTCGCAGTCGCAGTTTCCGCGGATGCAAAGCAGTTCCTCCTTCATTCCGTTTAAAATCTCAATGACCTTTTTAGGCGCGTATTCTTTAGGCAGATCGTTTCTTGGACCGTGATATAAAATATCCCCCAAAAGCAGCAGCTTGCCTGCCCCTTCCTCCCGATAGCGTTCTGTCATTTTTTCACACCAGTATGCCGAACCGTGCAGATCCGAAGCAATCATCCATTTCATTTTTGTTTCCTCCTAACATCATAAAAACCTGTTTTTTCTCCGATTTTTATAAAAAACGCTATGCCTTCATCAGGCTCAAGCCGTTTTTCACCGTTTCTCTGAGTTTTTCGGGCAGAGCCTTAATCTCTTCCCTGCTCAGATTTTCGGTAGAAATTGCGGGCAGAATCCGAATCCCCACCTTTGCCGGATGAATCCACAGACTGCCTTTGCTCATCAGGCGGCAGCTTCCCTCAATGCACACCGGCACGATGGGAACGCCCGCTCTGGTCGCCATGCGGATTGCCCCCGCCTTAAATTCGCCCAGTTCGCCGCCGTTGTTTCTGGTGCCTTCCGGGAAGATAACCACCGAATATCCCTCCCGCAGCAGCTCCTGCGCTTGCTTTAAGCAGTCCATCGACTGGCGCGGGTCTTTTCTGTCCAAAAAGATACAGCGCAGCTGGCGCATCCAGGAACGAATCATCGGGATTTTTTCAATCTCCTTTTTGGCAATCAGCGGATTGGGCTTGTCCATTTGGGTAATCATCAGCGGAATATCAAAATATCCCTGATGGTTTGCAACAAACACAACCGGACCTTCCGGGATATTTTCGTGTCCGGTTGTCTGCACACTTGCCCCTGCCAAATTTAAAAGATGGGTTGCCCACTTGCCCACATCACGGCGCACCCGCTCGTCATGCTGCTCCTTTTTCCCTGCCTTTTCCAGGTGCTTTACCCAGAAATATTCCGGCAGCATCAGTACCAGGTACACCCAAAAATAAATAAACCAGATTACGGTTCTCATCTGTTTCCGACCTTTCTTTTGTTTCACATTCGCTGTCAGTTAGCCGTTGGTTGCAGCTTGCTGATGCTCAAACAATCCGTGTTTCCACTTTCCGCTGCGGTATCTCAGATACATTCCCAATGAACGGGTGATTACATCTGCAATCATACACATCCAAACCGCCGCCAGACCCAATCCTAAAATCTTTACGCAGATAAAGGTAAACAGGATTCTCACGCCCCACATACTGCACAAAGAAATAACAAACGGCATCTTAGTGTCGCCCACACCGTTGAAAATTCCTTCCAGAGACAGGGTAACCGCAAAGAACGGCTCGCTGACCGAAACAATGCGCAAAGCAACAGCTCCCTGTTCAATAACCTGCGGGTCATTGGTGAAGAAAGACATCAGCACATTCGGGAACAAAAACAGCAGCGCTCCCGATACCAACATACAAAAAACGGTAATTCCGATAAAGGTTTCGCTCAATCTGTTGAGCTTGTCTTCGTCCCCCTCGCCCAGCGTCATGCCGGACAGGGTTGTTGCCGCCGCCTGAAAGGCGTATCCCGGCACATAGAACGCGCTTTCCGCCGTAATCGCAATCGAGTGCGCAGCCAGCGAAACGGTTCCCAGGCTTGCTACCATCGCGGTGAAAGCGGTGCTTCCCAACGATACCACCGTTCTTTCCGCCGCATTCGGCAGAGCAATCTGGAAACATCTCTTTAAAATTTCTTTGTCCGGTTTGAGATTCTTTGCCCTCGGCGCAACGCCTCGATCGCTCTTCATCAGCAGCATCGTCATCATAATGCCGCCCACAACATAGGAGATTGCCGTCGCCGTCGCCGCTCCCGCAACGCCCATGCCTGCGCCCCACATCTCAAACTCCATGCCGAACACCGAAAGTTCCCTGGTCGGATAAATCAGCAGGAAGTTTAACACCACATTGATGCAGTTCATCCAGACATTCACCAGCATCGGGTGGCGCATATCTCCGGTCGCGCGCAGCAAAGCGCCGAACAAAATGATTGCCGAGCGGAAAATCATCGGAATGTTGATGATTAAAAAGTAGGTGGTCGCGTCCTTTTGAATTTCCGGCGCGCCGCCCAGCCATTCGGGCAGCACAAAGCTAAGCCCTACACCGACAGCGCCGATGATAATTCCCATCACCGTCATCACAAGCACTGCCTGACCGGCAGCCTTTTCGGAACGGTCGCGGTCCTCGGCTCCCACCGCACGGGAAATGACCGCCAAAAATCCGACGCCTGCCGCAAAAAACAAGCCGTTGAGCAGCCACGTCACCGTCTGGGTTAAACCTACCGCCGCCGAAGCGTTCGCGCTTAATCTGCCCACCATCGCCGAGTCGATAAACTGCACAATCGTCTGCAACGCCTGCTCCAGGATTGTCGGCCATGCCAACGGCATAATCAACGGAATTAAGCTCTTGTCAAATCTGCCCTGTCTTTTTCGGAGAATTGTTTTTTCCCCCATTTTTCTCATCCTCCCTCTGAATTTGGAATCTGTTTCTTGTATTGTACAATAAACTCTGCCGTTTTGTAAACAACGTTATAAAAAAATATTTTTTTGATAAAAAATTGCAGGCATTTTTTGCCGATTACTACAAAATTATACCGATTTGTTCTCCACTTTCCACATTTTTTTATATTTTAGTTGAAAAGAGATAAATATCATGGTAGAATATTCTTGATTCAGATACTTTTACGAACAGCGTTGTATGTTCAGAAACGGAGTGAACTATTATGAAATTTTCAGAATTTCCTTATCAGCGTCCCGATTATGAAAAATTGATGGAACAGATTTCCGAACTGACCCAAAAGTTCCAAAACGCTTCCTGCGCAAAGGAACAGCTTGCTGTAATGAAAGAATTGGAGCAGCTGCGAATCCGAACCGCAACACAGGAAACCATCTGCAACATCCGCTACACGGTAAACACCAAAGACGAGTTCTACCACAAAGAACATGAATACAATGAATCCATGTCCCCTGTACTTCAGGAAAAATTGCAGGAATTTAACAAGGTTCTGTTTGCGTCCCCGTTCCGCAAGGAATTAGAGGAAGAATACGGAACGCTTTTATTTAAGAATATCGAAATTGATTTAAAGAGCTTTTCGCCGGAGCTGATTCCGCTGATTCAGGAAGAAAACAAGCTGGTTCAGCAGTACGAAACACTCTGCGCAAGCGCGCAAATCGAGTTTGACGGCAAGATTTGCAATCTTTCCCAGCTGATTCCGTATCAGCAGAACCCCGACCGCGCAGTCCGCAAGGCGGCAATGCAGGCTTACGGCAACTTCTTTGACGAGCATCAGGAAGAATGTGACGAAATTTATGATAAACTGGTAAAAAACCGCACCGAACAGGCGCACAAACTGGGTCTGCCAAGTTATGTAGAGCTTGCATTCCTGCTGCGCAGAAGAAACTGCTATGCGCCCGAGGATATTGCAAACTTCCGCCGTCAGGTTGTGGAGGACATTGTTCCGGTTAACAACGAAATCAAACGCAACCAGGCAAAACGAATCGGAATCAGCGACTTTAAACTGTATGACAACACCTATTTCTTTGCGGACGGAAACCCGCTTCCGCACGGCACGCCGGACGAACTGATGGAAGCCGGACGAAAGATGTATACCGAAATGTCGCCGGAAACCGCAGACTTTATCAAGCTGATGTTTGACCATGACCTTTTTGACGTTCTCTCCAAAGAAGGAAAGGCGATGGGCGGTTACTGCACCGGTCTGCCGCAGTACCATATGCCGTTTATCTTTGCAAACTGGAACGGCACTGCCGGCGATGTTGACGTTTTAACCCACGAAGCGGGTCACGCCTTTGCCGATTACCTTGCAGATAAATATATCGAACATATCGACCTTCGCGACCCGACCATGGAGGTCTGCGAAAGCCACTCGATGTCGATGGAATTTTTAACCGCTCCGTGGCATCATCTGTTCTTTAAAGAGGATACCGCAAAATATGAGCTGTTCCACGCAGAAAGCGCGATGACCTTTATCCCTTACGGCTGTCAGGTAGACCACTTCCAAGAAAGCGTTTACCGTCACCCGGAATGGACCCCTGCCCAGAGAAACGAGGAGTGGAACCGTCTGGAAAAACTGTACCGCCCCTACCTTGACAACACCGAGGTCAACTTCTACAACCGCGGCGCAGGCTGGCAAAGACAGCTGCACATCTACGAATGTCCGTTCTACTACATTGATTACAGCCTGGCTCAGATGATTTCCCTGCAATTCTGGACTTTGTCCATGCACGACCATAAAGCCGCCTGGGAAAAATATTTGAGCTTTGCAAAGATGGGCGGAACCAAGACCTTTGTTGAGATTCTCAAGGCTTCCGACCTGCAATCTCCTCTGGAAAACGGCGGGCTGAAATCAACCGTTACCGATGTAAAACAATGGCTTGATGAAAACCGGATTTAACCGTTTATCACAGAACCTTTTTCACAAAAAATAATTTCCGAAATCCGGCAGCGATTTGCTGCCGGATTTTTTAATATTATCCTTACTTTTTACAAAATCAAAATTTTATCGCAGGGTTGCACTGTTTTAAACTGATATAATCCTTAGAAGAATTGAACGGCAGTGAGATTTTTGAGTAACAGTACGCAAAGGCAGATTTTTCCTAAAACTAAAACTGTCACTTACCTCTCCGTACAAACTACCGAAAAATTGAACGGCAGTGAGATTTTTGAGTAACAGTACGCAAAGGCAGATTTTTCCTAAAACTAAAACTGTCACTTACCTCTCCGTACAAACTACCGAAAAATCGAACGGCTGTGAGATTTTTGAGTGACAGTACGCAAAGGCAGATTTTTCCTAAAACTAAAACTGTCACTTACCTCTCCGTACAAACTACCGAAAAATCGAACGGCTGTGAGATTTTTGAGTGACAGTACGCAAAGGCAGATTTTTCCTAAAACTAAAACTGTCACTTACCTCTCCGTACAAACTACCGAAAAATCGAACGGCTGTGAGATTTTTGAGTGACAGTACGCAAAGGCATATTTTTTTCTAAGACTAAAACTGTCACTTACCTCTCCATACAGACTACCGAAAAATCGAACGGCTGTGAGATTTTTGAGTGACAGTGCATAAAAGTAATTTTTTCCTAAAACTAAAACTGTCACTTACCTCTCCGTACAGACTACCGAAAAATCGAACGGCTGTGAGATTTTTGAGTGACAGTACTTTTCTTAAAACTAAAACTGTCGCTTTCCTCTCCATAAAAACTACCGAAAAATCGAACGGCTGTGAGATTTTTGAGTGACAGTGCATAAAAGTAATTTTTTCCTAAAACTAAAACTGTCACTTGCCATCGCTAACCGATTTCCTTTGATGCAGGTCTTGGGGATTTTGTTTTTACTCTCTCAACGCCGAGGTTATTCGCCCTGCTCGTCGATTAAAAAGGACTGACTTAAAATATAAAATTCCTCCTGGCTTGGCTGATGTTTTTTCTCCATCTTTTCCAAACTGTCGTCATATCTTTGAGCGTCCTCCTCACTGATTGCCATAACCGGACTGTCGGAGTACTCCCATTTTCTGCCGTCCAATGCGCCGGAAACCAGTTCCTTCACCATCATCGCTGCCGGATACTTTCCTCCCTGCGCGCAGACGCGGTACTTTTTACAGCTTTGAAATCTGCGCGCAACATAGTTACTCGGACTGCCGAAAATAACAATCACATCATAACCCAGCTTTTTTGCCTGTTCAAAGGAGTATTCCATCAGCAATTTGCCATACCCCATTCTTTGGTACTGCGGCAGGACGCACACCGGACCGAAGGTCAAAATCTCCTTTTCGTTTCCTGTTTCGTCTGTCAATTTTGCTTTGGTATACATGATGTTTCCAATTACTTCCCCGTCCTTTTCCAGCACAAAATCCAGCTCGGGGATAAAATCTTCATGCCCGCGCATGATATGCACCAGATAATGCTCCACGCAGCCCGGAACATACATATTATAAAAAGCCTGTCTGGTAATCTGCTCTACTCTTTGATAATCTTCAGGTTTTTCGTTTCTTATCACAATATTTTTCTCTTGATTAAAATACAAGGTTGTTCTCTCCTTTTCGGTCATCGGAATGATTCCGATGACCTTATTTTTAAGATAATTATCTGCGAATCGGCATTGTTTTGATTCGTTTTGAGATTTCCTTTTCTCTCTTTCCTTTTGCAATCAAATATCCTTCCCGATCCTCACTGTATGAGTTTTCATTCTTCAGCTTACAATAGGATTCAAAACGCTCTGCGGAAAGCTCCCCGTTCTGCACTGCCCTTTGCACAGCGCATCCCGGTTCTCCGCTGTGGGTACAATCCCGAAAACGGCACTGAGCGGCAAGTTCGTCAATTTCCGCAAAAGCAAGGTCGATTCCTTCTCCGCTGTCCCACATTCCAAATTCCCTCATACCGGGTGTATCAATCACCATACCGCCGGACGGAAGCAGTACCAGCTCTCTTCTGGTTGTAGTGTGCCTGCCCTTATCGTCATCGCGCAAACCGTTGGTGCGAAAGCGCTCCTCCTGCAGCAAGCGGTTAATCAGCGTTGATTTTCCGACGCCGGACGAACCGATTAATGCAACGGTTTTTCCCGGAGCAATCATTGATTGCAGCGCTTGCAGACCGGATTCCTCCAGCGACGTTGTAACTAAAACATCAATTCCGATTGCCACTGCGGATACCTCCGCGGTTTTTTGAGCCAAATCGTCGCACAAATCCGACTTTGTCAGCACTACAACCGGAGTTGCTCCACTGTCCCATGCAATTGAAATCAAGCGTTCCAATTTTCGGATATTATAATCCTGATTCAACGCCATACACAAAAATACGGTATCAACATTTGCCGCAACCACCTGTTCCTGCCTGCTTTCTCCGGCAGCGCGGCGCACAAAACAGCTTGTTCTTGGGAGGAGATGATGAATCAGCGCATTCCCCTCATTTTCGCTGCGGCTGATCATAACAAAATCACCTACCGCTGGGAAATCGGAGAGTGAAGCTGCCCGATAGCGGAATTTTCCCGAAATCTCTGCCAACTGTTCCCCTTCCTCGCTGACAATGCGGTACAATCCCTTTTCCTGAGAAAGAATTCTTGCGGGGAGCAAGTCTTTCCACTCCTGCGCCAATGTCTGAAAACGCTCTGATAATCCATATTCTTTCATTTTATTCAATTTATTCAATGTTGTTCTCCTTTTCATCCCTGTTATCAGGGGACGGGAGTTCGAGGAGCAAAGAAATTTTGTGAGCCAATGATTTTTATCTAACACACACTGTCCCAAAATTCTTTTGCAATCTGATATCGCTCATACTTCGGTGTGTTTTGAGCGATGTCCTGCTCGGAGACTCCCTGATATAATACAATTTCTCTCATGATTCGATTGAGATACCGATAATCTTCTTCACAAACCTCCGGCATCTCCTCGTCTGCCCACTCAAACTGCGGCAAAACAAATCCGGTGTTTCTTTCCACCGTAACATAAAAAATCGCCTGCGCGCCGTCTGGGGCGTTCTGTTGAAAACGATACTGCACATAGCAGGATTTTGCTGTTTCCCGGTCAAACTGCTCGGTCATCTCATCAAACAAAGCAGAAAGCTCTTCATCCGCTTCGGGAGAAAATCCGATTTTATCCGAAATTTGCTGAACCTGATGCGGATAAAAAAGATTGAGTACCTGCTGACGCGCATTGTACAAAAGATATTCCACCGCCTCAATCTCTTCTGCGCGATAGTTTTCTTTTAACCATTGTTCCAATTCCCGGACTGTTCTGCTGACAATCTGCTCTCTCATCTTTTCTTCTCCTTTTCCGATTCTGAATTTTCTGTTTTTAGACTACAAACCAAACTCCGCTGCTATTATACCACAAATGCAAAATGCTCGGCAAGCTTTTATGTTTTTTGCTTAACTTTCCCGGAGATATTTTCTCGGAGATATTTTCTCCCTTCCCCCTTTTCACTAATACCCCAAAACACCCGATTTGTTGCACTGTTTGGTGCAACAATCACACATCAAATGTAATTTTCAATAAAAATTCATATTTATCTTTATAAAAACAGGGGATAAAAAAATAGCTCTTCCCTTTTAACAAAAAAATCGGGAAAGCTGCTGATAGTAATTATTTTGTTTAAAAGCAAGAAAAAAACAGCCACCGAAAACTCGATGACTGTTTTGGAGCTGATGACGAGACTCGAACTCGTGACCTCATCCTTACCAAGGATGTGCGCTACCACCTGTGCCACATCAGCATATTTGGCAGGGGCAGAAGGACTTGAACCCTCGGCACGTGGTTTTGGAGACCACTGCTCTACCAACTGAGCTATACCCCTATATATTACGAAGGATTCAAATAAAGTGGTGGGCCTTCAGGGATTCGAACCCGGGACCGACCGGTTATGAGCCGGTTGCTCTGACCAACTGAGCTAAAGGCCCTGATTTCTTTGATGAAACCTCTCCGAGAGAAAACTCTCGGAGAAATTCCACACCCCGAAAGGGTTTATTGGCTCCCCCTGTCTGGCTCGAACAGACGACCCTGCGGTTAACAGCCGCATGCTCTACCGACTGAGCTAAGGAGGAATGTCAGCACCGCTCTATTTTCCCGGGCAGTCACCCGCCAAGTATTTTCGACACTGGTGAG
>CAJJZS010000022.1 GCA_905197685.1 uncultured Oscillospiraceae bacterium
TGAAAGCAAAGCAGGGAAAATAATTTTTTGTATCTAAGCAGCGGAATACCCCGCTGTTTGAAAGGCATTTGCCGGATATTTTCCGAAAAAACTCAAAACCTTTTGAGCTTTCGGAAGGAAAAAAGGTGGGCGGAAAAAATCTGCCGAAGAAAAGTAAGGGGAGTCAAAAAGAAATGAATTTGCATGGCAAGGACATTAAAATCTTCACTGCCAATTCTAACCCGAAAGTAGCTGCTGAAATTGCGGCTTGTCTGGGTTTGCCGGTAGGAAAAAGCGAGGTAAAAACATTCTCTGACGGTGAGATTGCCGTTTCCATTCAGGAGTCTGTTCGTGGTTCCGACGTGTTTGTGGTACAGTCTACCTGCACACCGGTTAACGATAACCTGATGGAGCTTCTTATCATGATCGATGCGTTCAAACGCGCATCCGCAGGTCGTGTTACCGCAGTTATGCCGTATTTCGGTTATGCAAGACAGGACAGAAAAGCAAAGGCAAGAGATCCGATCTCTGCAAAACTGGTAGCGGATTTGATTACCGCAGCAGGCGCAGACCGCGTGCTGACAATGGACCTTCACGCAGCTCAGATTCAGGGCTTCTTTGATATTCCGGTAGACCATCTGCTGGGTGTGCCGATTATGATTCCGCACTTTATTGAAAAAATCGGCGATGAGCAGGCAAACTACACTGTAGTATCTCCTGACCTGGGTTCCGTAACAAGAGCAAGAAAATTTGCAGAACGCTGCGATGTTCCGCTGGCAATCATTGATAAGAGAAGACCGAAAGCAAACGTATGCGAGGTTATGAACATTATCGGTGACGTTCGCGACAGAAAAGTTATCATCGTAGACGATATGATTGATACCGCAGGTACTTTGTGCAACGCGGCAAACGCTTTGGTAGAGGTAGGCGGAGCAAAAGAAGTTATCGCTTGCGCAACCCACGGCGTGCTGTCCGGTCCGGCTCTGGAAAGAATCGAGAAGAGCGCCCTGAAAGAGGTTGTTATCCTCGATACCATTCCGCTGCCAAAAGATTGCAATTGCAGCAAGATTACCCAGCTGCCGGTAGCTCCGGTATTTGCGGAAGCAATCGAAAGAATCTATCAGGACAAACCGGTTTCTCCTCTGTTTGTATAATCGGTTTTCGGTTGATTGACAAAGAACGAAAGGGCAGGTAATTTACCTGCCCTTTTTCCGATATGGATATGGGTGAAAGAATGACAGAGGAATATATTTGCTATTGCGACAAGGTAACGCGGCAGGATATTGAGCAGGCGGTGAAAAGCGGAGCAAAAACGCTGCGGGATATTCAGAAAATGACCGGAGCGATGACTCACTGCGACTGTAAAAACAAGAATCCGAAAGGAACATGATGTACCCCCGATGTGCTGCAAGTGTTAAAAGAAACTTTACTGCGCACAAAATAGCTGTTTGGAAAACAGCAGGACAATTTTATCAGGGAAAACGGGCAGGCTGACCACATATCTCCATAAGGTGGGGGTATGTGGTTGTCCTGCCCTGTTGCCGACTTTATAAAAAGAGAGAAAGGACAGGCTATGTACGATATTTTTGAAAAGCTCAAAACATTAAACGCAAAACCGGCAGTAACGGGTACGCCGGAATTTTTGGTGGTCGGTTTGGGAAATCCCGAACCGAAATATGAAACAACCCGGCACAATGCCGGATTTTTAGCAATTGACCGAATTGCGCAAAAGGCAGGCTGCCGCGTGGATCAACTGAAGTTTCGGTCGCTGTACGGTATGTGCGAAATTGAAGGAAAAAAGGTTATGTTGATGAAGCCTTCCACATATATGAACAGTTCGGGAGAGGCAGTGAGAGATGCCGCTCAGTTTTATAAAATTCAGCCGGATCATATTATTGTAATATTTGACGATATTTCTTTGGATGTCGGCAAGATGCGGATTCGCAGAAAAGGCAGCGACGGCGGGCATAACGGAATTAAAAGTATTATTTATTTAACCGGAAGCGACCAATACCCGCGTATCAAGGTCGGCGTCGGCAAAAAGCCGCATCCCGATTATGACTTGGCAGCGTGGGTTTTGGGACATTTTTCCAAAGAGGAGATGGAACAGCTTTCTCCGGTTCTGGACCACTGCTGGGAGGCGGTCGGACAGATTGTAAGCGGAAAAATTGACCGCGCTATGAATCAATTTAACTAATCAAAAAACAAATTCGGACAAACAAGAAGGGTGGGTGAAGGTTTTACCATGAAACAGTTTTTATCGTTGTTGGAACAGATGCAGGAATATCGTCAGCTGAAAACTGCATTGGAACAAAAACGGACGCCGGTTGCGGTAACGGGAGCGGCAGCCTCTCATAAAACGAATATGATTGCATCGTTGGTTTCCCAACTGGAACGCCGGGCATTGGTTATCGTTCCCGATGAAAGCACAGCGATTCGTTTTGCTGCGGATTTATCCGCTTTGTTAGGAGAAAAAGCAGCGCATTTTCCGGCAAGAGATTATGTCCTTTTAGATGTGGACGGAGCTTCGGGAGAATTTGAGCATCAGCGTTTGGGCGTACTCAGCGCCGTGCTGCGCAATGAGGTTCGCGTGGTGGTTTCTTCGGTGGAATCGGCGTGTGAACGAACCATTCCCGTTCAAAAATTGCAGGAGTCAATTTTGACCATCGACCGCGACGAATGTTATGATGAAGAGGAAATTGTTCAGCGTTTGGTGGCAATGGGTTATCAGCGTCGGGAACAGGTGGAGGGAATCTGCCAATTTGCAAGACGAGGCGGAATCCTGGATATTTTTCCGCCAAACTGCTCCCAGCCGGTCCGAATCGAATTTTGGGATGATTCGATTGACACCATGTCCACCTTCCAGGTAGATACGCAGCGGCGTCAGGAAGAGATTGACTGCATCACCATTCCGCCTGCCCGAGAGGTTTTGTTCGATTCTTCCGAAAAATTGGTGCAGTTGCTCCGAAAACAGGCAGACCAGCAAAAAGGAAAAGCAGGATTACGGGTAAAAGAACACTTGGAACGGGATATCGAGCGCTTGGACGGAGGACTGAATCCGATCAGCATCGACCGTTATCTGCCTTTATTGTATGAACCGGCTACCGTTATGGATTATTTTGAAGCGGACGCCATGACCTTTTTATGCGAACCGATTTCCTGTAAGGAAAGTTTTTCCAACGCGATGGCGCAGCACCATGAAGATGTAAAAATGCTGTTAGAGGACGGCATTTTGTTTCGCGGGTGCAGCGTTTATTACGATGATTTCACCGATTTGTGCAGCAAGCTCTGCAAGCGCGCAGGGGTGTTGATGGATACTTTCAGCCGTTCTTTAAGCGAAGTGCCGGTAAAGGAACTGGTTTCGCTGACAGCGTCCCAGCTTTCCACATGGGGCGGAGAGTATGCGGTGCTGAAAGATGACATTGAAGATTATATGAAAACCGGGTTTTGCTGCGTCATCTTTGCAGGTACACAGCGCGGAGCGCAGGCGCTGACCGATGATCTTCGTCACGATTTTTCTGCCGATTTGGTAGAAGATATTCCGTCAATCGTTCCGGGAAAAATTTATGTAACCGAGGGGACACTGTCCGCCGGAATGGAATATCCGCAGATAAAGCTTGCCGTTCTCAGCCACACCAAAACGGGAGACGGCCGTAAAAAGCCGCTCAAGCAGAAAAAAGGAGTCAACATCAAAAATATTTCCGACCTGAATGTCGGGGATTATGTGGTACACGTTTCACACGGTATCGGTATTTTTGAGGGCATTGTAAAGCGGGAAATCCATGGTATCGTAAAGGATTATATCAAGATACGGTATGCCGGCAGCGATATGCTTTTTGTACCGGTTACTCAGTTGGATTTGGTGACAAAGTATATCGGCGGAAAAGAGGACAGTATCGTTAAACTCAATAAGCTCAATTCCGCAGAATGGGCAAAAACCCGCGCCAGAGTAAAAAAAGCGGTCAAAGATATGGCAGACGAGCTGATTAAGCTCTATGCGCAGCGCGCGGCGGCAAAGGGATATGCGTTCAGCCAGGATACCGACTGGCAAAATGATTTTGAGCGCAGATTTCCCTATGACGAAACCGATGACCAGCTGCGCTGCATCGCAGAAATCAAGGCGGATATGGAGAAAGAAACTCCAATGGACCGGCTGCTTTGCGGAGATGTCGGATTCGGCAAAACAGAGGTTGCAATCCGCGCAGCTTTTAAGTGCGTTATGGATTCCAAACAGTGCGCGGTTTTGGTTCCTACTACTATCTTAGCGTGGCAGCATTACCAGACCTTCCGAAAGAGAATGGAAGGATTTCCGATTAAGGTGGATATCTTATCCCGGTTCCGTACTCCGAGAGAGCAGGAACAGGTGCTGGAGGAGCTGCGCCGAGGAGAAATTGATATTTTGGTCGGCACGCACCGTCTGGTGCAAAAGGATGTTCGCTTTAAAGATTTGGGACTGTGTATCATCGACGAGGAACAGCGATTTGGGGTAAAGCATAAGGAAACTTTTAAAGAGATGAGAAACAATGTCGATGTACTCACCCTTTCCGCAACCCCGATTCCCCGCACCTTAAATATGGCAATGTCGGGTATTCGCGATATGTCCACCATTGAGGAAGCACCGCAGGACCGCCAGCCGGTTCAAACCTATGTTATGGAACACGACTGGGGAATCCTTACACAGGCGATGAACAAGGAGCTGCGCCGCGGCGGTCAGGTATTTTATCTGCACAACCGTGTGGATACCATTGACCGATGCGCAGCCACCATTCAGCACTTTATCCCCGAGGCAGTTGTAGTAGTCGCTCACGGCAAGATGAGCGAGGAGCAGCTTTCTAAGGTTTGGAAGCGCCTGATTGACCACGAAATTGATATTTTGGTCTGCACCACCATCATCGAAACCGGTGTGGATGTTTCCAACTGCAATACGCTGATTATCGAAGATGCGGACCGTCTGGGACTTTCTCAGCTGTACCAGATTCGCGGTCGTGTGGGACGCTCCAGCCGCAGAGCGTTTGCATATCTTACCGTTACAAAGGGAAAAGCCTTAACCGACGTTGCCACCAAGCGTTTGGAAGCAATTCGGGAATTTACAACCTTCGGTTCGGGATTCCGTATTGCGATGCGCGATTTGGAAATCCGCGGAGCGGGCAATATCCTCGGCGCGCAACAGCACGGACATATGGAAGCGGTGGGATATGAGATGTATCTTAAAATGCTTTCCGACGCAGTCGCGGTTGCAAAGGGAGAAAAACCGGATTCCCGCACCACCGAATGTTTGGTCGATGTGCGTATCGGCGCGCATATCCCCGAGGATTACATCGAAAGTTTGGCTCAGCGCATTGATATTTATAAAAAGATTGCTTCGATTCAAAACGATGCCGACGCGCTGGATATTACCGACGAGCTGATTGACCGTTTCGGAGATCCGCCGGAAGCGGTGAAAGGATTGATTGATGTTTCTCTGCTTCGCAACACAGCGGCTCAGATTGGAATCAAGGAGATTTCTCAGAGATCCGACAGCCTGCTGTTCTACCCCGAAACGGTGGATATGGAGGCGGCAAGCCGCCTTGCAGCCGCATTAAAGGGCAGGGTTATGCTGAATGCCGGGGCAAAACCGTATCTTACGGTGAAAACAGCAAAGGGAGAAAAACCGATTGATACCATGCGTCTGGCGTTGGAAATTTTATCGGGCTCAAATCCTGCGCAAAAATAAAAACACTGCTCTCTTTTTGAAGTTTATTCATAGACTTTTTGCAAAATTGGGTGTATAATAAAAAAGTATTTTGCAAAAAAAGATTTGCGAATCAATTCGTAAAACAGAAGTATCAAATAACCGGGAGGATTTTAGAATGAGTTTTCTGAAAAAATGCGCGGCATTTCTGCTGGCAGGTGTGATGACACTTTCCTGCGCTGCTTGCGCTGCCGACACCACTTGGATCATGAAAAAGGGCGAACTGGAAATGCCGGCAGGCGTTTATTTAAACAACCTGATGCAAAGTTATTTTGAAGCGACCATGGAGGTGGAAGACCCTTCCAAAGATGTTTTGAAACAGACTATCGACGGAAAAGACGCTTCGGAATGGATTAAGGAGCAGGCGCTCAACGCAACCAAAGAAAGCATGGCGCTGTGCGATAAATTTAACCAGTTGGGTCTTTCTTTCAGCGAACAGGAGCTGGCAACCTGCCAGACACAGGCAAAATCCTATTACGAGCAGTCAGGGGATAACCTGGAGAAAAACGGAATTTCTCAGAACTCGATTGAGCTGCTGTATCAGATTACCTACATGAAAACAAAGGTGTTTGACGCAATCTACGGCGAGGGCGGCGAACAGGAAGTTTCCGAACAGGAAATGCGCGATTACTACAACGAAAACTATATCAAAATGGCAGTGCAGACCTTTTCTTTTCCGGCAGAACCTCAGCTGACCGAGGATATGAGCGAGGAAGAAAAAGCGGCGCAGCAGGAAATGTATGATATGCAGCGCGGCAACACTTACAGCAGCGCAGAAAATCTGTTCCTTCAGGGTCAGATAGGACGCGATGCGGGCAAAGATTGGAACGAAGTGCTTAACCAGTATAAAAAGGACAATTCCGGCGAAGAAGAATACGATATGACCACCAACAACTATCGTCTGCTGGATACTGCAACCACTCCCCTGGATAAAGAGGTAGTTACCGCTCTGAAAGAAGCCGAGCAGGGAGAAATGGTAAAGGTAGAAACCGATACCATGATTGCGGTCGGTGCGACCACCGATATTAACGCAGACCCTACCGATTTTGAATATGTTCAAAGCGCAATTCGTCATGCGTTAAAAGACGAGGAATTTTCTCAGATGCTGTTGGAAATGGCAGCGGACGAATCCTTTGAAATCAATCAGGATGCGGTAGACCGCTATCAGCCAAAGAAACTGGTTGTTGAATAATCCCGTTTTTCCGATCCGCTTCGGTTTTCCGAAGCGGATTTTTGCATTTTTCATAAAAAAACGCCCCAAAATTTCTATGAATGAATGATTAAAATTTGTAAAACTATCTTCCACAAGCGTACTGTTTTATGATATAATAGATAAGAATAAGAAAAAGGCTTTCCGAAGGGATGCCGAAAAAGACAAAATAAGAATGTAAGGGTGAACAAGTATGAAGGACAGAATCGGACAGTCCAATAAAAAGAAAAAAACACCGACCGATCCCAATGTGTCCGGTGTAACCGGCGTTCCGAAGCCGGAGAGCTTTGCAGGTTTTTCGGAGGACGAAAAACCGCCGAAAAAATCAAAATTGCCGCTGATTCTTCTTATCGTTTTGATAATAGCTTTAGTGGCGGGAGGAATCTATTTCTTCTTAAACCGCAGCTCGGGCGGCGGCTCGACAGCATCTGCGCCGAATATTTCCTATCCGGCAAATACAGCTTCGCTCAGCGAACAGCAGCAGGCGCAGCAGGATGTTTTGCTCAGCGCGAAGGCGCAGAAAGTTCCTACCATCGTTCAGTTGGTGGATTTGGTAGCAATCAATGAGCTGACAGGTCCTCTGGAATCGGCAGGCGACGGGAAAAATGCGAATGTTGTCGCAACTCTGAGCGAAACCTCTTTGGCAGAAAAGGCAGCCGAGTTTAAAACCTCTACCAATGACGATACGATTGGTTGGGTAAATCTTCCCAACACCAATGTGGATTATCCGGTAGTTCATAAGGCAGGCGTAGAAAACTATGCGTACTATGAGTCCAAAGGTTACGATAAAAACTACAGCAGAGACGGCGTAATCTGGGCAGACTATGAGTGTACTTTCCCGGAACTTTCTCAGAACACCACTTTATACGGTCATAACTGGCATAACATTTATACTCCGAGAACACAGGCGAACGCGCAGAGCAACGATACCATGTTCTCTTTGGTAATGTCCTATCATTATCCCGAATTTGCGCAGGAAAACCCATTCATCTACTTCTCCACTACCGAAAAGGATTATGTATTCCAGGTGTTTGCCGGTTTCTATACCGATTTGAGCTTTGGATATAACTTTGCAAATATGACACAGGAACAGTTCCAACAGGTTATTGCAGAAGCAAAGGCAAAAAGCCTTGCAAACTACAATGTTCCGGTAACAAGTGAGGATAAGATTCTTACCCTCTCCACCTGTACCAGAATGTACGGCAATACCGAAAATCAGCGTTTTGTCGTTATGGCAAAACTGGTTTCGGAAGGTACACCGTCCACCACAATCAGCACTCATTCCAACCCGGTTGCTTATAATGCAAAGGTTGGCAGAGAAAAGTAAACAAGCTGCGTTTTGGCGTAACAGGGAAAGAAGGAATACCGTTTGATTATTTTGCATTGTATCGAAAAAAAGATGTGGGAACAGATGAAGGAAGAACCCTTTTTCGGTCAGCCGATGCTGGAAAAATCGGGAATGATTCACTGCTCTTCGATTGAATATTTCTGGAGAGTTGCTCCGAATTTTCGCAAAACAGAGGAAGAACTGCTGTTGCTGTGTATCGAAACCGATCGACTGGAAGCCGAACTTCGCTGGGAAGACTTGGAAGGCTGCTCCAGAGAATATCCGCATATTTATGGGTTAATCAATCGGGATGCTGTAGTGGGCGTTCTTCCGTATCAAAAGGATTCCGACGGAAACTGGATTAAAAATCAAGAGCTCAGTGCGATTGAAAATCAATAGAACAAGAATAACCGAAAACCCCTTCCAAGTCGGAAGGGGTTTTCAGTTTGAGAGGAGGAATTGGTAAATAGAGGGTCTTATTTTACAAGAGAAGCCGGATCTACATATTTTCCGTTCTGTTTTACATCAAAATGCAGATGAGGCTCCAACGAGAGTTCACAGGGAATTTCTCCGACCGAGCCGATAACATCTCCTGCCGATACGGCAGCGTCGATGCTAACCGGAATATCGTCGGACAGTCCGGCATAGGTAATGACGTATTCGCCGGAGGTTACTTCTACAACATTTCCCCACATCGGGTCATTACGAATATCGGTAACAACTCCGTCGCAGGAACAGTTGACCGAGGTGCCGACAGCTGCGCCGATGTCAATGCCGTTGTGGGTGCGCCAGTCGTTGAGCGTTTCATTTTTCACCAGCATATCCCCGCTAAACGGAGTGATAGAGGCGCCGCTGACTGGCAGGGCAAAGGAAAATGCGGCAGAGTCTTGCGGTTGCTGCGGCTGTACCGATGCTTCGGCAGACTTTGGCGGTTGAGAAGAAGATTTTTCCGGCGCAGAAGGCGGCAAAGCAGGCGTTGATTGATTTTTGGAAACGCTGTTGTCTTTTATAGCGGAGGAATTGTCTTTTTTGGAATCCTCCTGTTGTTTTGGAACGTTTTCTTCTTTTTTCTCCACAGGTCGGGTAACCGGTTCTTCCTGCTGTACCTGCGGAGTTTCGGATAAAGGGGCGCTTTCAATGTTTTCAATCGTTTTATCAACAGCTACCCATGCAGCGGCTCCCGCGCCTGCAAGACAAACCGCCAGGGCAAGATAAAATCCCTTGCCTGAGATGAATTTCTGAAATCCTTGGCTCATGGTAATCCTTCCTTTCGTAGCTTAGCTTAAATTCCTCTGGTTGTATTTTGCTCCGTAAAAAGCAGTTTATGCTTTTTTATGAAAAAATTTTTGAACGGCGGGGGACAAGATATACCATAGCTCCCGAAGTCCCACAAACAGCAAAAAAACAGCAAAGGCTTTTTTCAACCACTCTCCGTTTATACTGTTGGAAATGACGCTTCCGGCAATTCCGCCTAAAATTCCGCCGACAAAACAGGATTTTACTGCCGAAAAACGAATGAGTCCGTTTTTACGGTGCATCCATATGGAAAGAGCGGCAGTCGGGATAAACAGCAAAAGATTTGTTGCCTGCGCCTGCGCTTGACTGAAAGAAGAAAAAAAGGAGAGATACAGCAGTAAAACGGTTCCTCCGCCTAATCCCATCGCGGCAACGGCGCAGGAAAAAAAGACGGCAGCCGCAGAAAAAAGAGAAAATTCCATACAATCCCTCCTTGTTTGGGTGTTCAGGAAAGCAGCATACGGACAGAGCTGTACAAAATCAGCAAAGAGAAAATAACTTTTAATGCGGTAACAGGAATTTTTTTCAGTCCCCACGAGCCCAGCAGAGAGCCTGCCAAAGCAGGAATCAAAAAAGGAAGCGTTTGCTCTAAATTTAAGTTTCCGTGCCTTTGATAAATCAACAGGCTGATGACGGAAAGGGGGAGAATAACGGCAAGGCTGGTTGCATGAGCTTCTTTTGCCTGTAATCCCTGCTTTTTTAGAAGGGTTACGGCAACAATTCCGCCCCCGGAGCCGAAAAAACCGTTGAGCAAACCGATTCCTACCCCATACCAAAACAGCATTTTGATTTCCTCCCTGTTTTTGATAAACGGGAAAAAGAAAAACTCCCGTTCTTTCGGTAGTATTACCGATAAAGCGGGAGTTTATACCATTTTTATTTTCCTCCTGTTTTGTTTAAAACAGCTGCGTACATAACAGAAATTTTTTTCTGTTTTTATTATTTGAATACCAGCACGCGGTAAAAAAAGTCAATAGAAGGGAAAAAGAAGCGTCTTCCGTCGAAACAACCCAAAAATAGAGATACGATTTGATGAAAAGGAGAATTGCTTTTTATCCTGCGATATGTTATACTCCACCTTATAAAGTTTGAGAGAAACAAAACTGTTTTTTGTTTTTATCAAAACAACGATGAAAAAATGAGATACGGAAAGGAATGTTGATTGCTATGAGTCTGAACAATACCACGATGATAAAACGGTTTGTAATAGGCGAACTGCCCGCTCACCCCGAGGTTATGGAATATTTAAAAGTTCGGGGCGGGTATGAAAAGATTTTTTCCCGCTTTTTGAAAGCGCAGCAGCTCGAAGCAATCAACCGCACGCTGAAACAGGACGGCGCAACCCCGATGACATGGGAAGAGGTCAAAGAGTTTAGTGACCGCCGCGGCGTCAGTCTGGAAAAAAAGATTGAGCAGCAGGTAGAGCTCAACGGTTTGCCGGAAATTATTTTGGTGGTGGAGTATAATACCCGCACCGACTGTTTGGAAGATGTGTGGTATCTTCCTCCGTTAGAATAAAAAACGAACCGATTTTTTCTGCAATCTTATTTTAAGGCAGAAAGTATTGATGCACAAAAAAGGTGCGGGGAAATTTTCCCTGCACCTTTTTCACAGTTTTATTATAAAGCAAATGCGTCATGAATCACATTGACTGCGCGTTTTGCCTGTTCTTGATCAATCAGCACCGAGATTTTAATTTCGCTGGTGGAAATCATGCTGATATTGATGTTGTTTTCGCCCAGAGCTTCAAACATTTTTGCGGCAACTCCGGGATTGGAGAGCATTCCTGCGCCGACAATCGAAACTTTGGAAACATTGTCTTTAAATACAATTTCTTTTGCGCCGACAATCTCTCTGAATTCCTCGGAGATTTTTAATGCCTGCTGGGTGTGCGCGGTGGAAACGGTAAAGCTAATATCTTTGGTGCCGTTTCTGCCGACAGACTGAAGAATAATATCAACATTGATTTTGTGCGCGGCAAGTGAGGAGAAGAGTTTGAAGGCGATACCCGGTTGATTCGGAACCTCCAGAACAGAAATACGGGCAACATCGTTGTCCATAGCAACTCCTTTAATCAGCATCTTCTCCACTTTACAGACCTCCTTGACTTCGGTGCCCGGAACATCGCTGTGGATGCTCGAGCGAACTTCCAGTTTTACAGAATATTTTTTAGCCATCTCTACCGAACGATTGTGCAGAACGTTTGCTCCGCAGGTAGCCAGTTCCAGCATTTCATCATAGGTAATTTCGTCCAGCTTGTGCGCGTTTGGAACGATTCTGGGGTCGGTGGTGTAAACACCGTCCACATCGGTATAAATTTCGCATTTTTCGGCTTTGAGCGCAGCTGCGATTGCTACAGCGCTGGTGTCGCTGCCTCCGCGTCCGAGGGTGGTGATATCGTCATAACGGTTAATTCCCTGGAATCCTGCAACGATAACGATGTTCTTTTTGTCCAATTCGTTTTGCAGGCGCTCGGTGTTAATTTTTTTGATGCGCGCGTTGCCGTGGGTGGCTTCGGTTAAAAATCCTGCCTGCCAACCGGTCAGAGAGGTGACGGGATATCCCAGTTTTTCAATCGCCATAGCAAGCAAAGACATGGAAATCTGCTCGCCGGTGGAAAGAAGAACATCCATCTCACGGCTGGAAGGTTTGTCGGTAATTTCGGCAGCTTTTTGAATTAAATCATCGGTGGTATCGCCTTGAGCGGAAACCACAGCGATGACGGCATTTCCTTTTTCGTATGTATCGGTGATAATCTGAGCCACGTTGCGGATACGCTCTACATTGGCAACAGAGGTTCCACCGAACTTCTGTACAATTAGGTTCATATTGTTACCTCCGTATCTGTCCCTTAATTGGTTTGATTATAATACAGGCAAGTACAGCAATCAAGCTTTCTGAACGATTTCTCATCAAATCCATTCTTCACAACAAAAAAGTGCAGAGCAGAAAGAAAAAATTTGTATTATATGACATTGTTGATTGCAGTACGGACAAGTCGGTCAAACAGCGATTTTCTCATTGTGTTACAAAAATATCCTATGCAAATGAAGATAAGAAAGGTACTGTGTAAAAATGCGGTCCGACCTATTTTTTGTCTGAAAGAAGGGGAAAGCGATTCTGATTGCCGTATTACAGCAGACGAATCTTCCCCAAAAGAGCAATTCCCTGTTTTTGTAAATTTTTTAATATTGCGCCAAGCTCTGCCGGAGCAAGCGGCGGAGTGATAAAAGCAATTTCGGTTTCGGGCTGATGTTTTCTTGCAAGCAAAACCGGATTGTGAAACGCAGCGCAGACCGATTCCGACTGTTCTTTGGCAGAAAGACGAAGTCGAAGATAGCTTTGAACCGGAATCAGGCTAATATCTTCCAACAGCTCCCTAGATTGCTGCACCGAACAGTTTTCCCAGAACAGGGTGTCGATGGTGTCGGGGGATTTGGCGCAGTCGATGACATCGGAAATGACAGAGGAAGCGGTAGGCAGTTTGCCGGCTCCTTTTCCGTAAAACAAAACGTCTCCGGTAGCGTCGCCGTTTACCAAAATTCCGTTAAAAACATCATCAATGGTAGACAGCTGATTTTCATCGGCAACCAGCATCGGGGCAACCTCGATGCTGATGCGGCGGGTCTGCGGATTCCGGGTTGCTTTTGCAATCAGCTTGATGACGCCGCCCCAGTCTTTGGCAAAGGCAACGTCTTCCTGTGTCAGCTCGGAAATTCCCCGGCAGGAGACCAGTTCGGGGTAGATGTGCCGACCGTAGGCTAAAGAAGCAAGAATACAAATTTTACGGCAGGCGTCCAACCCTTCCACATCGGCAGTGGGGTCGGCTTCGGCGTAACCCAACTGCTGCGCCTGTTTCAGAGCTTCTTCAAAGCTCATGCCGCTGCGAATCATTTTAGTCAGGATAAAGTTGGTGGTTCCGTTCAGAATCCCCTGAATATCGTCAATCTCGTTGGCTCCCAGGCACTGGTGCAGCGGTCGGATAATCGGAATCCCTCCGCCCACGCTTGCTTCAAACAGGATATTGACATGGTTTTGTTTTGCAATCGCTAAAAGCTCCGCACCCCTTTGGGCAATCAGTTCTTTGTTTGCGGTGACAATGCTTTTTTTGTTTTGCAGGCAGCGTTTTACAAAAGAGCAGGCAGGTTCTAAACCGCCCATTACCTCAACCACAATGTTGATTTCGGGGTCATTGACAATCTGCTCAAAATCGGTGCAGAGCTTGTCCTGCCACAGCAGCTCGGGATGAGGGCGGCGAACATAGATATATTTGATGTCCAGCTCACACCCTGCTTTATGTTCCAGATTCGTTCGGTTTTTATAAAAAACCTCTGCAACACCGGAGCCGACAGTTCCGCAGCCGAGAACAGCAATCTTTTTCATATGAAAACTCCTTTTCGTATTTATCACGCGTTGCAGCTGATATTACAAAATAACAGATGAAAAGCTAATGAAAAATAAAAGATAAATTTTGTAAAAATCTTACAATAAGAATCATATAATTACAGCTATTATAACAAATCAAAACCCTTTTTTCAATGAAATTGAACAAAAAAATCATAAATTTTCCGAAAAAAAACTGACAGCAAATCGCTGTCAGCAAAAAAGAAGCAAGGGGGATAAATCCCTGTCAGCTTACTTTATTTAATTTTACAACGCCGCGCATTTCCCGCAGGCGTTCCATCAGCTGCTCTTCTTCTAAGGTAACGTCGGTCATTCGGATAGAAACGGTGACGGCGGCAACCCCGTCGGACGGGATATTTTGGTTGATGGTTAAAATATTTGCGCCGTACTCCGCAAGGTGATTGATGACCGAAGAAAGCACACCGGGAATGTCCTCCATCACCAGGTACAAGGTAATGATGTTGTTGGCAGCGCGGGAATTGTATTCCATCACATGGTCCTTGTATTTGTAGAAGGCGCTGCGGGAAATGTTGGCTAATTTAACCGCTTCGGAGGAATTTTTCGCCTTGCCGGTAGCAATATATTTTTTCGCCTCCAAAACCTTTTTAAAAATATCGGGGACAACCTTTTCGTCTACAAGAAGAAATTTTTCTTCATTGGGCATAACAAACTCTCCTTTCCGAACTGCAGATTCTGCGTTGCAAATTGTATTTATGAGAAGAACAAATATTAAAATATAAAGCAAATATACCATGTATTGAGGACAGTTCGCAAGAGAAAGGAGATGAAAAAATAAAAATTTTCCGTAACGCTCCTTTTTTGACCGAAAATTTGGTAAAAAGCAACAAGAAAAGAAACAGAAAAAACACAAATCCAAAAAGAATCTTTCTATCCGAAATGAAATGTGCTATAATTTTTACATAACTAATATAGAAAATCATCTGTTTTACAGCTTGAAAAAGAAATTCGGCATTTATTTTCTTTGAAAATTAGTGAGAAAGACAAGAAAAGTTTACATTCGTCTTGTATCATTAGAACAGAACGATGAAGGAAAGAAGGAAAAACATGAAACAGCGCAGCGCAGAAATTTTATGTATCGGGACAGAAATCCTGATGGGGGATATTATTAACACCAACGCGGCATATATTGCAAAGGAGCTTGCTTCTTTGGGAATCAATGTTTATCACCAAAGCGTGGTGGGAGATAATCCCAAACGGTTAAAGGAGAGCCTGGAACTTGCTTTTTCCAGAGCCGATATTGTCATTACAACAGGTGGCTTGGGTCCTACCTATGACGATTTAAGCAAGGAAACGATTGCGGCATATTTTCATCGGGAACTTGTGATGGACGAAGAATCGCTGCATCGCATCGAATGTCATTTTCTGCGCTTAAACCGCGTGATGACCGAGAACAATAAAAAACAGGCGATGATGCCGCAAGGGTGCGTTATTTTCCCAAACGAAAACGGAACCGCCCCGGGTTGCGCGATTGAAGGCGTCGGAGAGCAGCAGGGTAAAACGGCAATCATGCTGCCGGGACCTCCCAGAGAGATGAAGCCGATGTTTGAGCAGGGGGTTAAGCCGTTTTTGCTCAAAGACAGCGATACCAGACTGGTTTCCCACACCATGCACTTTTTCGGAATCGGAGAATCCATGCTGGAAACGATTCTGCACGATTTGATGGAGGAAAGCCAAAATCCGACCGTTGCCCCGTATGCAAAGACCGGTGAGGTTCAGCTGCGCGTTACTGCGCGGGTAAAGGACGGAGAAGACCCGCAGGCGTTGCTGTTGCCGGTGATGCAGACAATCCGGGAAAAGGTAGGAGAATTTTTGTACGGGATTGATGTCGGAAATTTGCAGACAGCAGCAGTACAAAAACTCAAAGAAAAACATCTTCGGGTGGCTTTGGCAGAAAGTTGCACCGGAGGATATGTGGCAAAACGGATTACCGATGTCAGCGGGGCTTCCGAGGTATTTGAGTGCGGAATCTGTACCTACTCCAACCGCATGAAACAGGAGCTGCTGGGCGTAAAGGAAGAAACCTTAAATCAATACGGGGCAATCTCGGAAGAAACAGCCAAAGAAATGGCGCAGGGAATCCGAAGGGTGTCCGGCGCGCAAATCGGCGTTGCCGTTACCGGAAATGCCGGTCCCAACGCTTCGGAAGGAAAAGAGGTCGGTTTAGTTTATATTGCGGTGGACAGCGACCGCTTTTCCAAGGTATTTATGCTCCATGTAAACCGTAAGGACCAAGACGCAAGAGAAACCATTCGTTATCTGGCATCTTCCCACGCGCTCAGCCTGATTATGAAGGCAGCGGAGATGGCAGAATAAAAACAGACCGAAGGTGCGTTGTGAGGGGCGCAAAGAAAATACAAGAAAGCAGGAAACAATGAGGAAAATTTCACAGCCGATCAGAAAGGCTCTGATTTTGTTTTTTCTGTGCATCGCGTTGCTTTCCGTTGCGCACCTTGCGCGATGGGCGGTGGAATCCTATCAAAGCAGCCGAACGCAGCAGCAGCTTCAGCAGCTTTATCACCAGGGCGGGGCGAGCGATTCTGTATCGGAGCAGGAAGAACAACCGCTTGTCCCGGGAAGCAGCGGCTTGCCCGTTTCTCCCGACCATTCATCGGGAACAACGGGGCAAACCATGCTGCCGGAATATACCGCGTTGTATCAGCAGAACAGCGATATTGTCGGTTGGCTGAATATCGGAAACGGAAAGTTAAGCACACCGGTCATGCAGCGCGACAATGAATATTACCTCAATCACGATTTTTACGGAAAAGAGGACAGCCACGGACAGGTGTTTCTGGATGAAAGAAACTCGGTGGATTTTAACGATGACAATACCATTTTATATGGGCATAATATCACCAGTGACCAGTCGATGTTTCATATTCTGACTCGATATAAAGACCCCGAATTTGTCAAGGAAAATCCGATTATTCAGCTGAATACCCTATATCAAAAATATAACTATGCCGTAGCGGCGGTTTATATCGTTTCAACCAGACCGGAACACGGGGAACTGTTTGATTATATTAACTATCTGAAGTTCAGCACCAAAGCGGCAAAGGACGCATATATTCAGCAGGTGCAGCGGCGTTCCCTGATTGATACGCAGGTGCAGCTGACAAGTGAAGATAAGCTGCTGACCCTCTCCACCTGTACCTATGAGTTTGCCGACGCAAGATTGGTTGTGGTGGCGCGCCGACTCAGAGAAGGGGAGAAGGCAGAAGATTTCGGAAAAAATGTGACATTGAGGGAAGAACCGCTGATGCCGGAAATATGGACAGAATTGTTTGGATAAAAAAAGCAGAGAACCTTTCGTTCTCTGCTTTTTGCCTTTTTAAACCCCTGCAAAAAATAAAAATTTTATTAGAATGTGTGATTGTTGCACCTTTCTATGCAATTTTTTTGCCGTTTTGGGGTATTAGTGAAAAGAGCGTTAAAAAGTATCTCACGGAATCGGAGAAGAAAAGAATTGATTAGAATTAAATTTCCTTCCGATTTTCCTCTGAA
>CAJJZS010000023.1 GCA_905197685.1 uncultured Oscillospiraceae bacterium
TCTCTTCCAGATTGACACACTCCGGCACGTTCTCTTCCATAACCTTGTGCAGTTCGATGATTTTCAGACGGGGGCTGCCCCCTTTCCTGTATCGGAAAGGGAGCTTTATACCCATAAGTCCGGCATAGTTCAATGCCGATTGATAGAGATAATTGAAATTATCCGGTGTCGTGAGATTGACCAGGGAACCGTCATGTTCGTATTTATGCCAGAAATCCGGTGCGAAAGGAGTGATTCTGCCGGTCAGAAAAGCATTGTGCCTCCCGGTGGCGGCAGTATCCTTCTTTTTTGTCCCGAGATTCCTCTTCGGATGTCTGATGCGCCGATCGAGCGGATAATGAGTCCCGCCAGATTTTCCTTGGCTGATTCTGATAGCTGTCTGCATGGTTTGTCCTCCTTTTTCTTTCTCTTGCCCATACGCTTATCCTTTCACTCCGATGGTTGTCTTGAAGCGGTAGACCGCCTTGTCCTCCTCCCATTCCGGCCCGTGAACGGTCGCCGTTGTCAGTTCGGGATAGGTCATGGAGTAGAAGTCCATCACCTCGTTTACGGACAGGCTGCTGTCCGGATCGCTCAATACCAGTTCCTTGGAGTCCTTCTTGAATTTGAAAATTCTCTGTAATCCTTTGATTTCAAGTGCCATAATTTTTCTATTTTATAAGGTTCAACAATATACCATGTCCATTTGTGCCATGTCCGTCATGCGGCATTCCTTCGGGAAGTCCGGATATTCTGCGTACGGGTCTTCCCTGAGCATTTCCCGGTCATCCTCGCAGTCCTTGTCGAAGTTGTACATTACAGCCTCCTGCACCGGTGCATACTGTGACGGAGCCGGTTGCATCCATTGCTTTCCGTCTATCTGCGGTTGCGGCATCTGTACCGGTTGATGGAACTGGATACCTTGCGGTTGTGGAACCGGTTGCGGTTGTGGTGCAGGCTGCGCGTATTGTACGGGCTGCGTTTGCGGCTGTCCGGGATATACTGCCGGTTGAGGCGTTTGCGGTTGTGAGACGGGTTGCGGAACCGGAGACGGCTGCTCGGGCAAGAACATCGGGATTTGCTCTCCGCTCCGGTATTGCGGTGCCGGGGCTGCCGCCGGTTGCGATGCCGTTTGTTGTGGAGCCGGCTGCGGCTTGGGCATTGGCGGTTGTTCCATACCGAACAGGCTTCCCTCCGATGCCTTTTTCTGCACTTCCGCCATTTTATCGTCGATTTCCGCTTGCTTGTCCGGAAGTGCCAGCACCTTTGCCTGCTTGAGCCATGTCAACGCTTCGGAATAGCGTTTGCCGGTCATGGCATCCTCCGCCTTCTTAAGCAATTTTTCCATCTTTTCCCGTTTCTCGCGGACCTCTTTGGACTCTTTCTCCACCGCAGACCTGGCGGCTTTGCTTTGTGAGGCCGCCTGTTCCGCCTGCTTCTCGAACGTTTCCAGGTTGGTAAGGATGCCCTGCGCTTTCTGTAAAGGTGTGCCGACAGCCTGCAGGAAGCCTGCGTCCAGCTCTTCCGGCGTGCCGTTCAGGATGAGCGGAACGATGCGTTCCCCATCCTTTACTCCTGACCGTCTGGGAACAACGGCCACCGTCAGGTTGTTGTTTACTCGTCTGATGTTGATGCTCAGGTCTGTGCCTGCCGTAATCATTTGGTTGATTGCTT
The DNA here is from genome assembly GCA_905197685.1 of uncultured Oscillospiraceae bacterium. Taxonomy (GTDB): domain Bacteria; phylum Bacillota; class Clostridia; order Oscillospirales; family Ruminococcaceae; genus Negativibacillus. The sequence goes on from CAJJZS010000023.1 coordinate 1,654, forward strand.
GAAAAAACATAATGGTAAAATTTAAAATGTTATACATGGGTTTCCTTGAAAAAATCCTTCAGGATTCTCTGCCTGTCCGGATTCGAGGCGATGCCTTTCAAGGGCTCCAGATAGTAGCCGATACGTTTCGGTCCGTCCGTCGTATCGGGAATCTGTCTTTTTACAGGTCTCACACGGTTTGTGGTGGGCCATGCAGCCGGCATGACCGGAGCCGACGGGGTAAATGTAAAAGTTCTCATATCTTCAGCATTTAATGATTATACAAGCATGCCCATGGCAATCAGGACAAGGATTGTTTTCAGGATGAAGGTGAATGTCCTGAAGATAAGACTGACCAGAGTTCCCGACAAAAGGAACAGGACGAGCAGATACACGGGAATGATACCTTTGCTGTAGAGCAGGCATATTCCTGCAAGCAGAACCAGTGAGACCACTTGTTTGCAGATGTTTTCGATGAGTTGCAGTTTCATGTCTTTAATTTTTTAAGAATGAATAAATAATCCCATCGGGATATGTTTTCCCGATTTTATAGGCCTCCGGCCCTTGGATTGCCTTTTTGCGCAAGGCTTGGCAAAAGAAAATACCGCAGCGAAGCGAGGATGATTTTCTTTTAGCCAACCAAGCCCCCAAGGGGGGCCGCCTTGTGGCAAAAACGAGGCAATCCAAGACCTTTGCCGCTTAAAAGCGGAAAACGTATCTTGCACATATAAAAAGAGAGGCACGGACCCTAGTCCGCACCTCTCTTGTACCCTGACATGCCGGCAACCGCTTACATGGAGCCATGTGGCCGGGCTTCTTCCGGATGGTTCCGGAATATCTCTCCGGTCACCTCATTTACCGTTTCCAGCACGCCGTCCAGAAACTCCTTCTGCGTGAGCTCCCCCCGCTCTATGCGTACCAGTTCCGTTTCCCAACCGGAGGTGAGGGAGGCTTCCGCCACTTTCATTCCACGTACCGTCTCATATAAAAGAAGGCCTTTGGGGGTCGGGATGATGTACCTGCCCGAATAGCGGATGTATTTGCGGTCCAGAAGCGTACGGATGATGTTCGTACGTGTGGATACGGTTCCCAGTCCGGCCTTGTCCATATAGTCCGTCAATTCCTCGTCCGTATAGGGGGAAACAGGCAGGGATTTCCTGTGTATGAGGCTGCATCCCGCCACCGGCAGCGTCTCCTCCCGCAAAAGTTCAGGTGGAACGGGGCAGAGGACACAGTTTTCTGAAACAAGGTGTTCCCTCTGGAAGACACCGAGCCATCCCGTTTCCAGGATACGGTATGTACGGATTCGGAACTTGCGTGCGGCGCATACCGTTTCAACCGTTGTGTATTCCACCTTACACGGTGGCATGAACGTTTCCAGCATCCTGCCGACAATGAGCGTGTAAACCAGCCTTTCCTCCCTGTCCAGCTCGCCGGGCTGTACGCCGGTGATGACAATGGCATGGTGCTCCGCCGTATCCTGTGTCCCGGTCATACCTTTCCTTGCCGTAAGGTTAACCATACCGGCATATTGGCGGAAATCCTTGCCGGACAGCAACTTTTCCATAACCGGAGGTAACATGTCATACACATCCCGGGGCAGCAGGCGGCTGGAAGTGCGCGGACAGGAGATCAGTTTTTTCTCGTACAGGCTCTGGGTGATTTCCTGTACCCGTATGGCCGTCAGGTTATGGTAACGGTTCGCATCTTTCTGAAGCTCGGTCAGGTTATAAAGGGCCGGCGCGCCGATTTCCTCTGTCCGGCTGCCGACAGCCGTGACACGTGCATACCCTGCCGCCTTGCAGTCCTCGTACAGTTCCAGGGCGTCCCGGCGGTTCCCCAAGTCTTCCACGTGGCGCATCTTCATTATTTTCCCGTTCTTGCAGAGGCTGATGAACACGGGCCAGCTGTCAGCGGGAATGTGGTTCTCCCTCTCCCGGTACCGTCCGCTTATGGCCGCCAGTACAGGGGTCTGCACCCTGCCCAGCGAATTGTTTCCGAAGCCTACCGCCTTGCAGACGGCATAGCTTGAATTGACCCCCAGAAGCCAGTCGGCCTTGTTGCGGCTGTCTGCCGCCAGGAACAAGTTGTCGAACAGGGCGCATGGGCGGAGGTTTTCCATGCCTCTGGTGATGGCCTCGTCCGTCAGGGATGAGATCCACAGGCGGAGGCAGGGTTGCTTGCATCCCAGAAAGCGGTAAAGATACCGGAACAGCATTTCCCCCTCACGGGAAGCGTCGGTTGCCGCAATGATGGTGTCGCACGCGTCGAACACCTTGGCTATCACCTTCAACTGGAGTACCGCATTGATATCGGGATTCCATCCCGTATCCGTCTTGACGTGCCTTACCGTCAGGAAAGGAGGGGGCAGCAGGGGGAAGTCCTCCCGCTCCACCCATGACGTACCGGAATCTTTCGGCATCGCCAGGGAAAGCATGTTGCCGTATGTCCATGTCACCATGTATCCGTTTCCGGTCATGTATCCGTTCTCTTTTCTGTCTGCTCCCAGAACTCTTGCTATCTCTCTGCCCACATTGGGCTTGTCAGTCACTATCGCTATCATATTCTTTTTCTTTTTGATGTTCCGTGCCGTTTCTGGCGGCACGGAACGTGGGTTAAACCTGTTGTTTCCCGGTTAAATTTCCGGTGTCTCCTTCTGACGGAGACCGTTTATTTCCATGACCGGTCTGCCGTTGCCGTCAGGTACCAGCTTCAGCGTGGCGTCCATCGTCAGGCTGATGACCGGTGTGCGGAGTTTCAACGGGGCGATTTCCGTTTCCTTGCCTTGCAGCAACAGTTCCATGTCACCGCTGGTTTCCAGTTGTTTTTTACTGATGCCGGCGGCCTCCAGACCGTTCCAGTCAATGTCTTCCGCCTTATAGATGTGGCGGACATTCTGATTCGTATTCATACGATTCGGGGATTTTAGGTTTGTGTAATTCGTTCTGTTTCCCTTTGGCCGGGTTATACCGCCTGTGAAGCGCCTTTCTTCTGTTCCTGCTGCTGCCCCTGTGCGGTCTCCGTCTGTGCGGCACGACGGGAAGTATCCCGGCGGATATCCGGATTCTCCTGGAAATATTGCAACTGTCCTGAATAGGGGTTGACTTTCAGGTAGGAGCTGAAGGACTGCCCGTTGTTTTTCAGCCCTTCGACAAGGATGGTCTTTCCATCCTGAAGGTTCGCCCTTTCCTGTGCCGTGAACACATGACCGTAAACCTCCGCCGGGATGCGTGGCGCCTGCTGCTCGTTGAACCCGTCCGGCGTGCGTGAATACATCGTCCTTCCGGTATTCATGTCCAGTTTGACAAACGAGGAGAATTCCTCTCCCGTACGTCCGATCATGTTTTCCAGATAGACCGCCTGTCCCTTGCGCAGGGTTTCCTTGTCCTCGGGTGTCAACTGCACATTGCATATTTCCTTGGGGATATAGATCTCCCCCGTTTCCGGGTTGTGGCGGGTGTAGTTCGGGCGTCCCGTTGTCTGGTCTATCGTGACAAATGAGGAGAATGTCCCGTTTCTGTTCTTGAACTTCATGTCCTCCACCAGGATGGTATGCCCCTCGCTGAGCATCTTTATCTGGGTGGGCGAGAGCGGCACGCCCCCGATGGAACGCTCGTTGAAAATCTGGTTTTTCGGGAAGATGAACTCCAGCCCCCTGCGCTCGGCGCTGTACTGGAGCGTGGCGTCGAACCCCTTTCCCGCCTTGGAGGTCATGCCCTCCACCTTGACGGGCTGTCCCTCCTTCAGCAACCTGATTTCCTCGTCCGTAAGCCTTACCCCGCTCACTTCCTGCGGGATGTAGACATGCTCCTGGCGGACAGCGACCAGCTCGTTGGTGTTCTTGTCGATGGAGATCAGGCAGGGGGTATATTCACTGCCACGCAGGTTGAGTTCCGCCACACGCCCCATGTTGCCGCTCTCACGCAGGTTCTTCTTGTCCTCCTCGCTGAAGTTGAATCCGAAATAAGGGCGTTCCAACTGCGGCTCCTTGCGTATGCCGTGAATGGCCAGTCCCACCTGTCCATCCTGTTGCGGGATGAGTGAGAGCCTTGCATCCAGTTTGGCTGTCAGCAAACCGGAAAGATGGATTGTCAGGGGCACCAGCTTGTTGGTCTTGTAGCCCTTCAGCATGGAATCAAGGAGTCCCTGCTGTTCCAGCGAAGCCTTTGAGATTCCGACCTTTTCCAACTCCTCCCAGTTGACCATGTTCTCATTATACCGGTAATGCGGTCCTTGCGACTCCTGCGCTGCCTGTTGAGCCTGGGGCTGCTGCTGTTGCTGTGCCGCCTGCTGTACCTCGCTCTGTTGCAGGGGTTCCTGCGGTTGTGTCTCTTTGTCTGCCATAGCTGTTTTTTCTTTTTGGTTTACACTTTGTTCCTTCTTGTTTTCTCTCGGACGGATTTCGTAGCGTTTGAGGAACTCCTTCACTGCGTCCGTCTTTTTCCCTTCCGCCAGGTCCTTGATGGCCTGCTTGTTCATCTTGTAGTCGTGGAAGGTCATGCGGAGCAGGCGGAAATGGGTAGGTTCCTTGAGCTGGCTCCAGAAATTCTTGATGAAGTTTTCGAGTATGCTCGAGTTCTTGTCGAATTTCAGGAATGAGTTCTCATTCTTCTCGTCCGCCGGAACCGTCTTGACCTTCCCGTCCTTGTCGATCTCGCTGACTACTTGTACACCGGCTTTCGGGTCGCTCTTGTTATGGACCAGCATCAGTTCGGTGATTTGTTCCACCGGAAGTGCATCATTCTTAGCCCTCGGTTTTCGGGTCCGTTTAGGCTTTTCGTTCAGGTTCTTTTCCTGTGCCATACATTTTCCTTTTAGGGGTTAATAAATTGCTTTGACGCTTCAAATGTATAGGCTAAATTTGAATAAAACGCTGATTTTCAAAAAGGTGTCATCAGATGTCATCAAATGTCATCATATGTCCGAAAAAGTGGTTTTCAGATGAGGGTGGAATGTCGGCGAACAGGGGGAAAGCCGGGCAAAAAGAAATATGCGACAAGAAAAAAGAGAAGCGGTATGTATGGCAGGAGAAGGAGCAGGCGGAACAAACAATGCGGAACCATGCAGAGCGGAGGGAGCTGAAGCCCCCTGTCTTCTCATGGCTTCTTTTATTTTTGCGAAAAGATTCTTGTGAGACCTATACCCCAGACGGTACATGTGGGATTTCGTGGGGTATGAGATATGCCTTCCTCAATATCCGATATTTTTTATCCATGCGTCACGTCGGTCGCAGTTTGCCCCTGTAATCGTTTCTCAAATCGAATTTGGATTGCCGCCGCATTCTTTTTCGTGAAAATTTTCCACGGCGAAGCCGCAAGGAAAATTTTCACGAAAAAAGTGTAGGAAATGCGGCTGGCAAGACTAATTCGATTTTCCTTTGATGAAGGGGGAAACTGTTCTGGCAATATCCATCCGCCTGTCCTTTTAACATATTATTTGCTAATACCATGTATGCTCATTTTTTTATAAAGGGTGGGGCGGCTTATTCCCAGCAACGCCGCCGCTTGTGTCAGGTTTCCTTTGGATATGGATATTGCCGTCTTGATTTGTTCAATGTTCCTTTTCTCGTCTTTCTGCAAACATTTGTCTATCTTTTTTTTCTTGGCAGAATTCGGAGCATCCGTTTCCGTCTGTTTCAACCGTAAAAAATCGGGAGTTATCAAATTTCCTTTGCATATCAATACCGCCGCATAAACAACCTGTTTCAACTGCCTGACATTTCCCGGCCAGCTATACCCCAACAGCATTTCTTTTGCCGGTCCGTCAAAACCCACCACCTCTTTCCGGAGTTCCGCACAAGACTGTTCCCTGAAAAAATCCGCCAGGGGAAGTATGTCTTCCAAACAATTTTGCAGCGCAGGTACGGTAATCGTAAAGTCATGGAAACGATACAACAAGTCTTTGCGGAAACGTTTCTCGGCCACCGCCTGGAACAAGTCCTCGTTGGTTGCCGCGATGATACGCACATCCATCCGCCTGTCCTGTTTCCCGCCCACCGGACGATAGCTCCGTTCCTCCATGGCACGCAACAACATCCGTTGTGTCTCTATTGAGAGATTCTCCACTTCGTCCATGAACAAGGTGCCTCCCTGCGCTTCCAGGAAATACCCCGCCTTTTCCTCGGTAGCCCCTGTGAAGGCTCCCTTGACATGGCCGAAAAAGGCGGAAGCGGCCAGATCTTTGGACAAACTGCCACAGTCAACCTTAATATACGGTTTGTTGGCTCTGAGACTCCTCCTGTGTATCTTATTTGCCAGATGTTCTTTTCCGGTTCCCGTGTTCCCCAGTATCAACACTGTCATGTCTGTTGGTGCAACCAGGTGGATATATTGGTTCAATTCGCAAAAAGAGGCACTCCTGCGTTCGTAAATCACTTTGGAAAAAGTATCGTTTGCCGCTTTTATCTTTCTTATGGCGGGTAACAGCTTGTCTTCAACCAGTGGTTTGAGGATAAAATCCTCCGCACCTAATTTCATGGCATGGACGGCAGAATGTATCTCCTCATAGTTGGTCATCATTATGAACGGATGCATGTACCCGTTATCCCTCATCCATTTCAACAAGGCGGTACTTTCCCCGTCCGGCAGCCTTAAATCCGCCAATACCATATCATCCTCATGGATGGAACCCCTAATCATTTTTTTTGCCTGTGCCAGCCCGTGTGCCTTCATTGTCTTAAAGTCCGCCTTTTGCAAAAGACTACAGATATAGTCACAGAACAAGATATTATCCTCAATAACAATCACTTTCATAGATTTTCTTTGCCTGTTGTGCCAAATAAATTATTTCTTTTCCTTTATCCAATACTTTTTGAACAGTCCGTTTCAATTCTTCAACCGAAAGCTCCCCGGAACCCTGAAGCAGCGCAAACAATTCACGTAGCGGTTTACCGGCATGAATAATCTCCCATGAGCATGTCAGATGGTGTACCCACTCCTTCAGTGCCTCGTGATCATTCTTTTCCGCACTCTCAGCCACCGCTTCCATATCCTTTGCGGTTTCCTCAATCAAGGTATCAAGCATCGCCTTTTTGTCTCCATGCTCCAACAGAGTATGGAAATCAATTTGTTCCAACTGCCTTTCGTTTCCTAAGCATTCTGCGCATACCTGCAACAATTCCTCAGCCGAAAACGGTTTTTTCAAACAAGCCGAAAACCCCGCCTCACGCAGGTCTTCCGCCTTGCAGCTCCCCGAAGCGGTTGCCGCTATGACCGGAATGCTCCTTGAATTTCCCACTTTTGCCATGCGCAGGAGTTTCAGCACCTCAAACCCGTTCATCTGTGGCATTTTCAAATCCGTAATCAACAGGTCATAGCTTTGGCAACGTACATGTTCCATCAAGTCACGTGTATTCTCACATACCGTACAAGTGACTCCATGATGCGCGAACATTTCCCTGATCGCAGCCAACAAGACGGTGTCATTGTCCAATACCAGAACCGTAAACGGCTGTATGGGAATCCTGTCCTTGTCGTTGCCGTTCACACTTTCCTCTGCCACAGGCAAGGGCAAGTAGACAGTAAAACGGCTGCCTACACCTTTCCGGCTTGTCAGCTCTATCCTGCCTTCCAGCAACTCGACCAGGCTTTTGACTATTGAAAGCCCAAGGCCGACCCCTTCTTCCGCAATCGCGTTGGGAAGCCGTTCGAATGCCGTAAAAATACGCGCCTGCTCCTCGTCATCCATACCGGTTCCGGTATCTTCCACCGTAAGCGCCAATATCCCTTTTTCAAATCGCGTACGTAATGTCACCGTTCCCTGTTCTGTAAATTTAATCGCATTTGACAACAGGTTGCTCCCTATCTGGATTATTCTTTTTTTATCCCCGACAACAACCGCATCCCCGGCACTTTCCATGTTTAAGGACAAGTTCTTTCCTGCCGCCAACGGCAGGAAATCCGTTTCCAATACCTCCATGACAGAGCATAACCTGAACGGGGCGGGACTGGCTTTTTCCTTGCCGCTTTCCAAACGGAAAAATCCCAGCAGGGCATTCAGCATGGAAGCCATATATTCTGCCACCTGCCGTATATTTTGGTTATACTCCTTACGTTTCAACGTCCTCCTCTCCGTGGCAAGCAATTCCGCATAGCTGCTGATGGTGGCAAGCGGAGAACGTAAATCGTGCGTCACCGCCAGCATGATTTTTTTTCTTGCTTCAATCAGCTTCTTGTTTTCAACGACAGTCTGCCTCAACTGCCGGACCGTATCCTCCAATCTTCTTTTATAGCGGTTTATGCGTATCATATACCTGTGTATAACCAGATAAGACCCTACTAATAACAGTATCATGAATGCCGTCAAACCAATGACTACGGCAAATGATTGTTTTTCAGCCTTTGCAATCCTATCTTCCCGTTTCTTCAGCTCTGTTCTTGCCGCCTTGTCCATGTGTACAATCATCTGCTGTAGCTGCTTGTTCAACATTCTGTTCTTTCCGGCTAAATAGTTCGTCTGCTCAGCCAGTTCCCGGGTATATGCCTGATGTTCGCCCACTACCTTTTGGTTGAGTGCATAAAGCATGGAAGCCGTGGAGGGGGAATCCGCCTTATCACGTTTTCTGAACAGCCTCTTCAGCAATCCCCCCTTTTTATTGGTTTCCCGTTCACTTTGTCTGGCAATAACCGGAATTTGTGCCGCAATTTCCTGACTGACCTCTTCCTGTTTATGCACCAGAGATATGATTTTTTGCATATACAGTTCCTTGTCTTTCCATAAAGTACGGATACTGTCCATGTGGGAGTTGGGATTGCTGTTGTTAAATTCATATAACAAGCTGTCAATATGCTGTTTCCGTTTGCGGAATGTAAGAAAATCCTGCTCGTTCCATTCCATGAAGGTTTCACACAATAAAGAAAGGCTAAGCATTTCCACATATATATCATTCATGTCATGTTTCTGACGGTTGATTCCCCGGACTTCCACTTCCCGGACCTTCATCTCTTTCCATTCATGGATACCGGCGTATACAATACAGCTTATGATTATAATTTTGGTGATGTACCCGACCGCTATTGGGGCGAGAAGAGGTTGCGAACATAAAGATTGTCCCAACAATTTATTCCAGCTTTTCAATTATCTACTTCCTTTTCTGATTAGTTATACTCAATTAAAAATCCTTTGCAAAATAAACCGACCAGTCGGTTTGTTTTGCAAAGGTAAGTTTTTTCCAAGAATAATGAAAGGAGAATTTGTTTCAGCAAATGATATTTAACAGCTTATCTGCCTAAAGACCAATGTTGTGGCTCAAAAAAAGGAAAGAAATACAAACGTTGAGATTACATTTTTAAGAACATACCCAAAAACGTCTTACCGATGGAGGTGTTCAATATCTGCCTGCTGAATTCCGCAGTATCGTTTACACACATCTTATGGTTGCAAGCCATATTTGAAAGGAAGTCCTGTTCCTTGGCAAAAAGTTCCTGGTACATTTGAGAAAAATCGTCCATATACTCGTGGGCGGAAGATACAAACTGCATATAATGCATCAAGCCATTACCATTCAATTGTTCAGGAAAACTGTTTATCACCCGTTCTATCGGATTCCGGTACAGCCTTAGAAACTCATCCCAATTTTTTTCTACTGCTGAGTCTATTTCGGTTGGAAGTTGGGATGCAGGAAAAAAACACATTTTCACAACCGCATCCACCAACAGTCTTTTGGAAGGAAAATAATGAATGACGGCCCCCTTGGATTTATGCACGGCAAACGCCACATCACAAAATGAAGTTTGTTTCATACCTTTCGCGATGAATAACCTATACGCCTCCTTAATAATCCTTTGTTTCAAGTTCGGGTTCATCTTACAGCTATATTACAGAAGAAATAGCACAGATGCAATCAACAACCCAAACGTGGCAGTGGAATGCCTAGAGATGAAGCTGACGCACCTGTGCTATATATCTTAATATAGCGCAAGCTGTCATATTCCATCTTATCTCTTTGAAATTTTCCACTTTTCGTTTGAAAGATGATATATGATACTATACTATGTCGTTTTTATCTGCGCAAAAATACGCTATTTATCGTTTATTTCCAAACTTAAACCACACTTAATAATACAGTTCCATAAGAAAAACGCCCGCTTTCAGGAACAAGCAGCAATATTTTTTCTCCAGATGTAAGTTCGTGCGTCTTCCAGAACTCATCCAAAATTGCGAATATAGCTGCTGAAGCGATATTGCCGACCTTTGGCAAATTCGTGAACCATTTGCCCTCATCAATTCCGATTCCCGTTTGTTTCAACTCATTTATTATTTTGTCATAAAAGAACATGGAAGAAACATGAGGCAGTACATAAGAAATCGTATCCGGTGATACTTTGTGTTTCTCTAAACAATATTTGATATGTTTTGCCCAATATGGTACAGCCTTTTGTTCCAATAATTTAATATCTTGTTTTACTGTAAAGAGTGAACGATCTACAAAATCTTGAGAATTAAATGCTTTCCAACTTTTTAATTCTCCATTTTCTGTTTTTTCTGCCCCCATAAACATACATGTTGGTAATTCATTCGCAAATGAGGTCATTTCCACCCATTCAACCTTTAAAGCCTTTTCATTACCAGGATTGTCTTGAAGCAATACAGCGCTGGCCCCATCACTCAACATGAAACGTAGAAAATCTTTCTCCAATGCCATGTATGGCTTTATTCCAAGATTAGCGCATTTCTCATACTCTAAATCATAGTTTTTGGATAGCAAGCCAGCTGATGCCAATTCTGAACAGCTACAAACAGCATTCTGTTTTTCACCAGATAAAATACTCCAATAAGCGATTTTAAATGCTTGAATGCATGACAAACAAATACCGGCTGATGAATATATTTCCATTGGCTTGTTTTTTAGCAAGCCATGTACCATAGAGGCGTGTGAGGGTAATATCTGATCCGGACTAGCAGTTGCGCACGCTAACAAATCCAAATCCTGCATTGGAAGAGGATGTTTCGCCAACAGACTATATATAGATTGTGCCGCCAAGTCTGCATTAGTATGTGTCATAGTCTGATTAGTATCAATGGCATAGAAGCGTTGCTTTATACCATTCTGTCTAAGCACAATGTTTTTGACACGAGAGTGTGAACCGGAAATTAAGCCCAAATACTCCTCTATTTGGTCATTGCCTATAGGAGAGTTGGGGAAGTAAACTGCTGTTGTTGTTATAAAAACTTCTTTCTGCATTTAAAGAGGAGTTCTATAAATTAAAATATTGTAGTACAGTTGTTTATATGGTTCCAAGAG
>CAJJZS010000024.1 GCA_905197685.1 uncultured Oscillospiraceae bacterium
CCCGATAAGCGGCCTCCTTGTCCGGGAAAGCGTGAAAGCCGTTCAGCGACAAAACGATGTCAAAGGTATCGTCTGCATAGGGAAGTGCCCCCACATCCCCCCTGCCGAAAGGTTACATTTTTCGGACGCAGGTGCTCCGCCTTTTCCTGTGCCTGCCCCATCATATCCGCCGAGTAATCGAGGCAAGTGATGTCTGCCTCCGGCATAGTCTGATAAACCGGCATGGTCAGAATGCCGGCTCCCACCGGCACTTCCAGCAGCTTACCGGAGAAATTTTCCGGAATCCCGGACAGCGCTTTTTCCAGATAGTCATTGTTTTCCGCCTTGTTCATTATCCACACCAAACGGTACACCGCTTTCCCACTCAGGGTAGAGCCGGTGATCATGCCGTCATAAAAATTGTTTCCGCCTGTCATTCGGTATGCGCTGCAAATGATCTCTTTTCGCTCCATGGTTCTTCCTCCGTGTTTCAATCATCACACGACCGTTTCCGGCCTCATTTCTCCAAAATCTCCACGATTTTCGCAAAGTCCTCTTTTGCCTCCTTGAAGATCGGCAGCATACAGTAGCAATGCACCATCTTCGGGCGGGCAGACACCGTATAGGGGACATTCGCCCGTTTGCAGGCTTCCTCGAAGTCCGGCAGTGCGCCGTAGAGTACCTCGTCGGCAGAATAGAAGAAGTGGATATCGCCTACGCCGGTAAAATCTCCCCGGGAGCCGGAGAGCATATAGTCCGGCACATTCTCGCAGCCGTGCCGCATGAATTTTTTCACTGTCACCATAAAGGCATAGTCGATGGAGACATCCCGTTCATTGAGCGCCTGCATCCGCGCCTTTTCCGCATCGTTCCACGGCACCTCACCGGGGGATACGGCGACGATGTGCCTCGGCTGCGGCAGCGGTTCGGGCTGCGCGTTGTTGTGCGCCGCAATGCCCAGCGCCAGCGCACCGCCGGAGGAAAAGCCGCAAGTACTGACATTTCCGCCGCCGTACAATGCAATCATTTTTCGATAACATTCGTACACCATCGCGTATGTTTCAGTAATGCAGTGTTCCATGCAGAGCGGGTAAAACGGAAACCACACATCACAGCCAGTCTCGCGGCAGAGCTTGCGCATCACAGGCAGGTCGCCCTTATCGGGGCCGATCACCATGCCGCCGCCGAAGAAATAGAGAATAGCACGCTTGGACGGTTTCGGACGCTCTCGCACGATCAGGCAGGGAAAGCCGTTCACTGTAATTGTTTCATAATACGCCTTGCGGTCGGTGGGCGTAAAAACGCCGCGGTGCCGGTTCTGCTTTTCGATTTCTTTTTGCAGCGCATCCTCCGGCAAAGCGAACGCCTTTTTCGCGCCGGAGAGCTTATAAGCCATGTGCAGGATGGATGCAAAAACGCTCATGCTCGATCTCCTCATTTCCGCGCCGTGATGCAGAGCCAACTTTTCTTTTTGTGTATCTGCACATCGTGAAAGCCTGCCTGCTCCAGATACGCCTTTAATTCAATATCTTTGTAGATGGTCATACCGCCGATTATCTTCGTCCACTTTTCGTCCTTGTCCGTGTCACCGCTGCTCTCATTGCAGATGAGAAAGGTCCCGCCGGGCTTCAACACCCGCCGAACCTCCCGGAAACACTGCGGCAAATCCGACCAGAAGTAGACCGTTTCAAACGCGGTAACCGTATCAAACCAATCCTTGGCAAAGATGATACGTTCCACGCTGCCCTGCCACACCGCACAGCGCCCTTTCTGAATGGCAGTCCGGTTTAAATTCCGGGCTTTCTCCACGCTGACAGCAGAATAATCCACACCCCTGACGATGCCTTGCGGGCATTTTTTCAGCAGCCTTTTGATATTGGCGCCTCCTCCGCAGCCGCAATCCAGCACTCTGGCATCCGGCGCAAGCTCTAAAAAGCGAAGCCCCCACCGCGCCACGGGACTGTGTCCCAGATTCATCATAGCAACCATAATTTTCCCGCCAAAGCCCACAGGCTTGCGGGTGTTTTCAAAGAACGACATATCACACCTCCGTTTTCTCACACTCGGCATAGATCAGCGGAAAAGAGGCCTTTAGTACAACGCTTTTCCGCACAGTCCAACCATTTTGCTGCAGGAAGCACAGGTATTCCTCACTCGTCCACCTGCTGTGTAGGGGAAAGCCCGCCAGCTTCAGTAAAAAAGCCTTACTGTTTCCGAAAAAGGAGTTTTCTGCGTGGGTGAAGGTAGGCGCGATCAACACGCCGTCATCCCTCAGTATACGATGAATCTCGGCAAGGGCTTTCTCCGGCTGCGGCACGATGTGCAGCGCGTTGGACACGATCACCACGTCGAAGGACTTGTCTGCATAGGGCAGGCGGAACATATCCTGCACCGAAAAGTGCAGCTTGGCAGAGTGATTCCTGTGTTTTGCCTCCCGAATCATTTCGGCAGATGTATCGCTTGCCTCGATATGCGCCGCCGCGTTTACGATGTTTTTAGCAATCAGACCCGTGCCGGCGGCAAGCTCCAGCACTGTTTTGCCTTTCACGACCGGACGGATCAGTCCATACATTTTTTCGTATGCCGCCCTGTCTTTTCGCATAAAGCGGTCATACCGACCTGCATTTCTGTCCCAAAAGTTCTTATGTTCTCGCATTGTAATCCTTCCTCCTCGATGTAAGATTCAGCAAACCGATACGCATACGCTTCCGGGTTAGAATTGGCTAACCTATCCATTTAAGAAAAGCCGCATTTCTGCGGCCTTTTTGCTTATTCAAATAACTTACTGCAGGCAGTGCCTATCAGCGTCTTTTATTCACCGAGGATAAGTTCCCCTCGATTTTCCCCTTTCGGGAAACGTCCGGGGTCTTTTTTGCACCGTTGCAGCGGCATTTATCTTTATTTTTATATTATACCGCGCTTACTTCTTTTTTGCAATAGGTTTAGTATTCTATTTTGTACTTTCCAAGCGCAGAGATATGCTTCTTTTTCAGTTCACGAATCAACATCTCAACCTGTACTCCTGTAAGGAATGGTGTTTTGATTGTCGATGCCCAATAGAAATTCCGCTTCAAAATTGTTTTAATCTCATTCGGAGAAAGAGCAGGCAATGCTTTAACATCTCCATTGAAATTTTCCGGCACAATCATTCTGACACTATGATATTTTTCATCACCCACTTCCGTTGGTGTGTCTGTAACTATCTGTCCAACTGCAATAATTCCTCTTCCTTTGGAATAAAAAAGAGCATAGTCATCTTTGCGAAAGCTGTCGATATACCGTTTGGCATCTCCATATGCCGCTATTTTGTTTCCGAGAATCATCTCGGATTCATTTGTATCTGAATACGAGATATTCGTATCAAACATGATTCCTTTACACGCAGAAAACTTCAAACGATTATTTTCTATTTCTGTCAGAAACTTCACCCAGTATAAAACATTCTCCGGAATGATATGAGACTTATCCGGATTGATCGCAAATTCATAGATAACCGTTGGATCTGCTACTTTCACATTTGAATATTTCTGTGCATTCTGAACGTTTCCTTCTGTTGTAAGCAAATACACTTCACCATTCAGGCTGGAATAGTCATCTGTATTGAGATCAACATCCCCCTTCTTTACCTGAATGTAAATATGCTTTCGGTTCAGGTCATTTGGATCAACCAAAACGCACTCATACTTTGGCGTAGCAATTTTATTTGTCGATGGAATGCAAACGTAGCCTTTCGTATCATACAGCCACAGCGCAAGTAAATCCTCAACGTCTTCCGGCTGAAGCAGGCTGTAAAAATGCTTCTCACATAACGAGAGGGCTGGATCGGGATAATTGAATAGATCCAGCGCTGAATCGTGGACACGGTTATACAACATCTGACTGTATTCTTCCACTCCATTTTTCTTAATTCTCTGGATGGTTGAACCCATAATAAATGATGTTGCCACAGCACCAGGAACGGATTCTTCATCTGCCTTATCTGTAGCTGGATACCAGTCTATATTGGTCAACTGATTCGCTGCATCCATCTGTACTGCATCTTCGCGAAACACCCAGGTACTGTTCGCCTTCACTCTCGCAATATAGTATTTCCCTTCATTTCTTGAGCGCATCCATAGGAGGTCTCCTTCTTTCACATCCTCTACCATGCGGCATACACTGGCGAATGATTTGTACTGAGTTCTTGCCAGCTTACAGTAATCCAAAAATATATGTATCCCAGAACGTTCTGCCTGGGTTAATTCACGCAGACTCCATCCCATTGCTGCGACATGATTTTTCAAGCAATAGTCGGCAACATTTGTGCCTCCTGTATTCACCTGTAATCTCCATACCGCCATCTTGTCTTCCTCTTTCTTTTTGTATTTAGAACTTTCTCATGATTCGCTTCGATATTATTATATATCTTCCAAACATAGAATGACAGATGCAATGTACATTATTTTGCACACAGGGTACCTGTATTTTGATACGCACAAAAAAAGAAGCAGCGCAGGAAGATTCTTCTGTCCTGCACTGCATTCCATCATCTACTATTCTCTCTATTTTCTTCTCCCTCCCATGCAGCTGCTCTTTTTTCTTCTCGTCCTCTTTCAGGATTTCCTGCACGATCTTCTGTGCCACAAGCCAATCCTGCATTTCCGATTTGGTCTTGCGGTACTCAAATTTGTCTCGCCGGATTTCGGGCAAAAAAAATAGAGCCTCGACCCATTCTCGTTTTCAAAGAATGAGCCAAGGCTCTATGTAAATCAGTCAAGTATGTGTTCGTCCGTCGATGGCAAAATTGGACTTCATTTGCTCCTATTGTCCACCAGTAATTTAACCCATAAGAGGTCAAAATGGGCTTGTCCACCAGTAATTTGACCACTATAAACCCACAAATTTCCGTTCAAATTCCATCAAAGCAGAACAGTCCAGACAGAATTTTGGGTATAGAAAAGGCCCAGAAAATGGCGTATTAGCAAGGTTTTCGTAAGGATGTTTTTTAGATTTAGGATATTGCGGTATGGCATTATAGGTGCTATACCGCATTTCCTTTCCAAAGAATGACCTTTGAACGGTCAAATTCTCCGATATGGTTATAGATAATCTCGATTTCCTGTAACCGTCTGCCGCTGCTCTTATCGGGAGCGTGGACGATAATCTTGTCAATAAACTCCCGGAGGATTTCAGGCGTCAACTCGGTCAGGTCCGTGTATTTCTTTACAATGGCAAGGAAGCGTTTTACATCCACGCTTTTCTTTTCTTCCTGTTGGAGCTCGCTCTGGATTCCATCCGCCTCAGTCTGTAAGGTACGCTGTTCGTCCTCATAGCCCTTCGACATTTTCATAAAACGCTCGTCAGAAAGTTTGCCAATGATATTATCCTCATAGATACGCTGGAAAATAGTATCCAGTTCCCCAATCCGCTTCTGTATCTCTGCCAGACGTTTTTTCTTTTGCGATAACTCACGGTTTCGCTGCCGCATATCGGAATCCATTATCATCCGCACAAATTCATCCTCATAGTTGGAAACATACTGGATAACCTCTTTCAGATTTTCAAGGACGATCCGCTCCACAACTACATTTCGGATGTAGTGCATGGTACAGTTGGCCGTATTGCTGCGGTAATTCTCTCAGAGATAATGGTGCTTTTCGGCAGGTTCGTCAGCCTTGCGGTGGAAGGACAGCTTACGTCCACAGTCCGCACAATAGAGCAAACCGGAAAACATCGGCATTTCTCCCATCCTGGTAGGACGCCGTTTGCCTGCCCGGATTTTCTGGACAATCTCAAAAGTTTCCTTGTCTATGATCGCCTCATGGGTGCCTTCAAAGACTTTCCACTGGTCAGGGCTGTTATAGATGGTCTTGTGGACTTTATAGGATTTTACATGGGTCTTGAAATTCACTGTATGCCCCAGATAATCCATAAGTAAAAGGCGGAAGCCATTGCAAATTCAAATTAGGAGGAAAACGAATGACCGTAGTTGGAATCGATGTTTCTAAGGGTAAGAGTATGGTAGCTGCCATGAAGCCAGGTGGGGAGCTTGTTGCAGCGCCATATGAAGTAAGGCATTCAGATATTGAACTGTCACATCTTGCGTTGGATGTTCTTTGCATGGAACCAGATACCCGCGTTGTAATGGAAGCAACAGGCAGATATCATGAGCCGGTAGCAGCGCTGCTTCACAGTGAGGGAAACGGCACAAGGGCTTTTGCCATCCCCGCCCAGCCAGAAAGCCATATCAAGACGGCGGAAATGTCCACCGAGCAGAACTACAACATGATCGATGGCATGATGAACAATGCCCCGTCTATGGAGGAACTGGAAGCAAGGGCAAAAGCCGGGGAACAGATTTCCCTTTTGGATGTGGCCGAGGCAGCCAAGGCGGAGGCCAAAAAGCCCAAGCAGACCCGAAAGACAACACAGAAACAAAAGAAACCGTCCATCCGGGCGCAGCTTGCCGCCGCCAAGGAAGAACAGAAAAAGAGGCCCCCGGCGCGGGAAAAATCAAAAGAAATGGAGGTATGAGGAATGTATTTCACCGTGGAAGAAGAAAACCTGATCTGTCTGTACCACAACGCTGACCGCCGCAGGACGGCGGCAAATCTCCGGGCCGCTTTGCCGGACATGGACAAGGAAATGGCGGCGCTGGCCTGCCAGACCGCCGATAAGCTGGACGCCATGAGTGACGCCGACTTTGCGGCGCAGCGGTTCCACTTCACAGACGAATAAGCAAAACGCCGGGCGCGGAGGTGTCAAAGCCTCTGCGTCCGGCATTTCTTTTTTGATAACTATAATGTCTGTTCAACAGCAACTCATAAGAATCATAAAAGCATTGACAGCGAAAATTGAAGTTGCTATAATGTACTTGAACAATAAGTACATTATAGCGATGAAAGGTTATAGATCATGGAGATCATTATCAGCAATAACGCCAACAAGCCGATATATGAACAAATCACATCGCAGATAAAAGCAATGATAATGAGTGGTGAATTGCAGCCGGGAGAAGCAATTCCTTCCATGCGATCATTAGCAAAATCAATTCATGTGAGTGTTATCACAGTCCAAAAGGCCTATGAGGATTTACAACGAGATGGTTTTATAGAAACAACCGTAGGCAGAGGTAGTTTTGTATCGGCGCAAAATAAAGAATTTTATCAAGAAGAACAGCAGCGAATTGCAGAGGAACATTTGCAAATTGCTGCTGATATTGGACGCACAAGCGGTATTTCATTAGATAAGCTAAAAGAAATACTTACGATGTTTTATATGGAGGATGAATAATATGGACTATGCTTTGAAATTACAACAAGTAACAAAGACATATAAAAATTCGGATTTTATTCTGGATCAGGTTTCTTTTTCTGTACCAACAGGTTCCATTATGGGCTTTGTAGGCGAAAATGGGGCAGGAAAAACAACGACAATAGGCTGTATTTTGAATACGCTTTTTCGAGATTCCGGGATTGTTCAAATACTCGGAAAGGAAATGAACGACAGTGATGTAGAACTTCGAGAAAATATCGGAGTTGTTTATGATGGCGATAACTTCCCCGGATATTTAACTGCAAAACAGCTTTGCCGTATTATGCAAGGAATTTTTACGAACTGGGATAATGCGTTATTTGAGCATTACTTGAAATTGTTTAAGCTAAGCAAAAATCAGAAAATTGCGAAATACTCAAAAGGAATGACGATGAAATTGGCAATCGCTGTGGCGTTGGCACATCATCCGAAACTATTGATATTAGACGAGGCAACCAGTGGTCTTGACCCTATTATGCGGGATGAAATGCTTGAGACATTCCTTGACTTTGTAGAAAAGCCAGAACATTCTATCTTATTATCTTCGCATATTACCAGCGATTTAGAAAAAATTGCAGACTACATTACATTTATCCATAATGGCAGGATTATTCTGACAGAAACAAAGGATAACTTGCTTTATAACTATGCTGTTTTGCGTTGCAGAGAAAAACAGTTTGCAAATCTGGACATAAAGGATATTGTTGCATACCGTAAACGAGATTATCAAATTGATGTTCTCGTTGCGGATAAAAAAGCGGCAGAGAAAAAATATTCTGATGTTGTTATAGACCATACAACTATTGATGATATTATGCTGATTCTGATAAAGGGGGATCAAGAATGAAAGGACTATTACGAAATAATTTCTATGGGATGCTTGAAAATATCAAGATTGCACTTATCGGTATTCTGCTCTGTGGCGTGTTACTGTGGATAACAGGAGATTCTACATTGCTTAGTGCTTTTTCTTTGTTGGCTGCGCCCATTATAGCGGTGCTTACTCTTTCATGTCTGCGTAAAGAAAGTGCATCTAAATGGGAAAAATACAAGATTACCCTACCTGTCACCCGCAAAGACCTCATAAAAAGCCAGTATATCAGTCACTTCATTTTGTGTGTAATAGGTTCTGTTCTGGTTGCTTTTGCTCTAATAGTTACCGTATTACTGCATGGAAACCAATATTTCTATTATGGTTTCCGCGATGCCATAACTTTAGTTTTAGGCGGTGGTATTTTTGCAATGCTGATAGGTGTGATTGCATTTCCTTTATTTTGCTTATGGGGTGCAGAAAAAACAGAGGTAATATCCATCATAAGCGTTTTAGGAGCTGTGGGGACAATTTTGGGATTAAGTTTGATAGTTAATCTACTCGTTGGAGGTGACAGTGTAACAGACTTAATTTATTATATCAGTTTGGTTTCAATCCTTTTGATTTCATTTATTACATTTGGAATATCATACTATCTTTCATGCCGGATTTTCAAGCAAAAAGAGTTTTGAAAAAACAAATGCTAAAACGCCGGGCGTGGAGGTGTCAAAGCCTCTGCGTCCGGCATTTCTTTTTTACAAAATTTTTGCCATATAAAATTCATCAACAAAGGAGCCGTTGACGAACATGGATTTTTCCCTTGTTCCCTCAATCTTAAAACCACTTTTTTCATACAAGTGTCTTGCTGTTTCATTGCAACATTCAACAGTAAGTTCCAGTCTCTTAATTCCATTTTCCTTTGCCCAACAATTCAGCATTTCAAAAAAAGATGTACCGATTCCTTTACCTCTATAATCTTTCAAAATGCCTACTACAATATATGCTGTATGAAGAATCCGATTAAACTTTCCCCGTTCTGCCCGAATATAGCCAACCATTTTTTGATTTTCCATTGCCACTTGTAAAAAATCACTTCCACAAATCACATTATTTTCAATATCATTTTTTAATTCTTGAACATTTGTGGTCTGGGTTCTCTCATTTGGTTCATACATCATATAATCTGTTTCAGCGTCCAAAGCGTTTAATAACTTCCAAAAATCTTCTATTTGGTTTAATTCCAGAGTTCTATAATAAAGCATAAGTACACCTCAATTCAAATTTACTCAATTATAGCACTGCACAAAATCAGTGTCCACGCCAAAATTCAGCCGGGACAAAGACCTGAAAGGTCGTCTTTGTCCCGGCGCTTCTTTTTTGTCCATTTTTCC
>CAJJZS010000025.1 GCA_905197685.1 uncultured Oscillospiraceae bacterium
ACGAGACACGGCAAAATAACCTCCAATCGGCTACCGTGTCCCTGCAAGTCGTCATTGGTTTGTGTAGACGCAAAGAAACGGCGGCTCTGAAAATCAAAACTGCCGTTTCATAGGCGCGTGAAAATGTGTCTGCTCTGCGACGGCTTTTTCTTTTGTCGCTGTCCGACAGATATGACTTTTTCTATTTTATGAATATCATATCAAGGAACGACAAATCCAGCATGAGTAAATCACGCATGTTTTCTGCGTGATTTACTCATGCACTTTTTTACTGTGTTCGATATACTGCTTGTGTACATTGAAAGGAGCGATCAATAATGAGTACACTATTAGAAGTAAAAGACATCACCAAAATCTATCCAAACCAGCCGAAACCAGGACTGGATCATGTTTCTTTTGAAGTAATGCAGGGTGAATTTCTCGGTATTATGGGAGCTTCCGGCTCCGGTAAAACAACGCTTTTGAATGTGCTATCCACTATTGATATTCCTACAAGCGGCAGCATCCGCATGGGAGGGAAAAAAATTCAAGAGCTTAGTCAAACACAGGCAGCCGATTTTCGTAAGAATAATCTCGGCTTTATCTTTCAAGAGTATTTTTTGTTGGACAGTCTGACTGTGCAGGAAAATATTGCAGTTCCCTTGACTTTGCTCCATGAAAGCGCAAAGACGATTGATAAAAAAGTGATGGAGCTTGCGGAACTGTTCGGAATTGCTTCACAACTGAAAAAATATCCCAGTGAATTGTCTGGCGGTCAACGGCAACGTGTAGCGGCGGCTCGTGCAATGGTAAAACGCCCGCTGTTAATTTTTGCAGACGAACCCACCGGGGCATTGGACAGCGGTTCAGCAACGGAACTGCTCTTTGCCCTCTCAGAAGTCAATCAGGCTTTAGGAACAACAATTTTAATGGTAACACATGACCCGTATGCGGCAAGCTATACAGATCGCATTTTGTACTTTAAGGACGGGCATATCATTTCCGAATTGAAACGGTGTAACAGGGAACGCCGTGAATTCTATGAGGAAATCATGCAAGAAGCCGCCAGACAGGACGAAAAGCGTTAAGGGGGGGCAACATGAAATTATCCGCAATCGCCTTAAAAAATCTGAAACGGAACTTTTCGTTTTATTCCCTGTACCTTTTTTCCGTTTCTTTTGTCTTGATGATTTACTTCTGCTTTACTTCATTTTCCATGAACCAGATC
The DNA here is from genome assembly GCA_905197685.1 of uncultured Oscillospiraceae bacterium. Classification (GTDB taxonomy): domain Bacteria; phylum Bacillota; class Clostridia; order Oscillospirales; family Ruminococcaceae; genus Negativibacillus. The sequence continues at coordinate 1,208 of CAJJZS010000025.1, forward strand.
ATCATGGAAAAAATATCTTCGGATGGCAGAGTGGAAACCATGTGCCGGACAGTAGCAGTATTCATCATGGCATTTGTCATTTTTTATATGTTCTATTCCAATAGTTTTTTTATGCGGCGACGTATGAGAGAATTAGGGATTTATTCGCTACTTGGGTATCGAAAATCAACTATATTGAAATTACTGATCTTTGAAAATGTAATGATCTGCTTTGGCGGTATGATTCTTGGGATTCTGACTGGCAGTATTCTCCACAAAATCGTAATCGCCGGGATTGTGACCCTTTTGGGAATATCCGTAGATCAAAGCGCAATCCCTCTAATTTACCCGGCAGCAGTAAAGGCAATCCTTTCCTTTGTAATCGTCGTGCTGATTACACTTACACTTTCTAACGCAAGTCTGCTCCGAAAATCTACCCTGCTTGATTTGGTGCGACTGGAAAAGAAAACGGAAAAACCGATCCATCACCATGCAATAACAGCGATATTGGGTGTCGGATTTCTCAGCGCAGGGTACGGCCTTGCATTGGACATTATGCGGGGAAAGCAGTCATTGTGGAATACCATTGGATTTTCTCCTATTGCCATGCTGACACTTCTTTGTGTTGTGGCAGGAACGATTCTGTTTATGTACTCATTCCTACCCTATGTCTGTCAGAAAATCCGGCAGAAAAAAAGCAGACTTTACCATGAAGATACCATTATTGTAGTGCCAAAGTTTATGCACCGCATCCGTTCTAATGCGAAATCACTGATTCTGCTGATCCTGCTGACAGCGGGGACGCTGGCGGTCTTTGGCTCGACGGTTCTTTCTATGTGGTATCCATACCAATCTTTCCGGCGCATTATCCCCTCTGCCATTGAATACCGAGTGACAAATGAGCAGGAAAAGGAAATCTCTTTGCAGGCTTTACAGGAGGCTTGCGACGAACAGGAATACGAAGTTTATGAAACGATTATTTTCAAAGTAAAAGCAACTTCTGATCGTCTGCCGACAGAATACAGTATCAGTGAAGATAAGGGGCGTATTCCCGGATTTGAATGTATCAGCCGGACAGACTATGCCACCCTGCTTTCTCAGCAGGGAAAGAAAACGGATATTCCAGAATTATCAGATACGGATTGCATTTTAATCAAATACTATCCAGACCATGAACATTCTGACATGGGAGCCTCGTATCGTCTGGACTTTGGAACAGGAATAACCGATGTAACAGTAAAACAGACAAGCATTGATAGTCCTATTGGCTTTTCAAACAGTGTTGGAACGCTGATTTTGTCGGATAACCTTTATCAAAAAATGCGTGACAGTACCATAGATAGAGTTTCGGTTATCAGTATTAATGGTGAAAAAATGCGCTCTAATGAAACTGCCTACACAGCTTTGAAAGCGTCTATGCCGGACAACATTTATCTGGCAAGCGCATGGCAAAGAGAAAGTACCTTTGTCCGCGATGCAAGTTCCACTTTTTTGCTAATTTGTTTTACTACGATTATTTTCTTAATTACTACGTGTAGTATTCTTTACTTTCAAAATATTTCGTCCGTAACCTATGACAAACCGGACTATGAAATCATGCTGAAAATGGGATATAGTCACACAATGATTAAAAAATGTGTGCGTCGGCAGATACAGATTTATTACGGTATTCCCTATGTTATTGGATCGCTGCACAGCATTTTTGCGATGATTTGTTATAAGTCTGCACTGATGGACGATCTACTCGGACGGAACAGTGCCGTTGTTGCCCCGATCCTTTTGGCGGTGGCGATCTTCTCCATTATCTATGCTATCTATTACCAGCTAACAAAACGTTCCTGCTATAAAATTGCCTTGATATAAAGCGGCGGCTGGCACCTTCATCAGTGTCAGCCGTTGGTTTATTCAAAAATATTTTAGAATAGTAACCTTGAACTCATTGGGAAAGGACAGTACAATATTAGAAAAGAAATGGGGGTGGAAAATACGAAAAGCACATATTTCTCAAGACAGATTATTTGTGTGTTGAATCAATTTGCCGTGATCATTTATCTCGGCTTTATAGCGTACAACGGACATTATATAGAAAGCAATTACCTTGTTCATTTTCTATCTTTGTCGCTCTTGTTTTTTGACGCGGCGTATATCTCATATAAGAATGTAAAATGTAATAAGGTTCTGAACCACTTTTCCTTATTGTTATTGTTGCTGGGCTGGCAATTCTTATTGTACCTGTTTGATTTCCGGCCAATATCCAAAGCGGTTTCCATGCTGTTGTTGCCTGTCTGTTTTTATCAGTCAGCATATTTCATACAGACATTTTTATTTCAGAGTTCCGCCTATCGGGGGCAAAAAGCGCTGCTTGCTTTTTTGAAAATTTCCTGCGTAACAGCAATTATTTGCTTCTTCTTTTCAGACAGGGCTTTTTTCACAGCCTACCAACTGCAATTTTTTATCTCGACACTGGCTCTTGCTGTCGTTGGTATCATACAGATAAAACGAATTGTCTTTGTGCTGAAAAGTCAAAGGAAACGTCTGCTTTTTCCACTGGCTCTTGTAGTAATTCCATTTGTAATATACCTTTTCGTTTTTCACAGGGAAGCGGAATATATGGCAAGCATGGGGAGCTACATCCCCGTTATGCTGGCATTTGTATGTATTCATAGTATCGTGTTCCAATACCATCCACAGCAGGTACAATTTTTAACGCTGTCAGGGGGATATATCGTTGCTCTGGTTTTTGTCGGATTGGTTGGACTTGTTGGAATGGCATATCTTTTTCAAATCCCACTTATGGCAATTTTGATGAGTGTTTACATAGTGGTTCTGCTGGCACAGGTTTACAATATCCTTTTGTATGTGCGGATTTGCAGACAGCCGACCGACTATAATAACCCCACGGATCGTCAGCACTTTTACGCCTATTCACTGGAACAGATTAAACGGGAAGAAAACTTAAAAAAAGATTTTTCCAACTATTTGCACGATAATATTTTGCAAAACCTGCTTTCCATCAAAAACATGTTATGTAAAGCAGAGCAGCCAGAGATAAGGAGGTTACTTCTCGATACGTTGACAGAATTAAATGCTTCCATCCGTTTTCAAATGCAGACTTATCATCCAAATCTGGTAAAAAGTCTGACCTTAAAGGAGAATATTCAAAATCTGCTTGATTCAATGGAAGAAAACCATTCTGCAAATATTTGTTTGGACTGCGATAAAGATGTATTTCTTGTAGAGCCATATAATGTACTCATCTATCGAATGATAAAAGAACTGGTGACAAATGCGTTAAAACATTCCTCCGCGACGACAATCGATGTTCTGCTGATACAGGAGGACGGACGCATTACCCTAAAGGTGACGGATAATGGTATAGGGTTCAAACCGTTCACTTATAAGTCAGGTTCACATCAGGGGCTTGCTTCTATTGGGGAACAGGTCAGTTTATTAGATGGCACTATGAACATCCAACCCGCTACTGGTGGCGGAACGGCAGTTGTCATTTCTATGCCTATGAACGGAGGTGATTCGTATGAAAATTTTGTTGGTCGATGACCATATACTTTTTGCCAAGAGTCTTTCGATTGCCCTGTGTGATAATCCAGAGATTGAGCAATTTTCCAGTACAAAGGATATTCAAGATTTGGAAAAACAGATTGCCACAGAACTACCAGATATTTTACTGATTGACATTAACTTAGGAGGACTGGCAGACGAGGACGGTTTAATGCTCACACAACATTTGTTGGAGCGTTTTCCAGATCAAAAAATAGTCATTCTCTCTGGCTATAATCTTCCTGTTTATCGCAAAGAAGCAAAGAGGATCGGTGCAAGAGGGTTTATCAGTAAGGATGTAGAACCAGATGAGTTATTGCACATTTTATTGACCATCAAAGATGGGGCAACACACTTCCCACGGGAAGAAGTATTTATAGAAGAGCTGACAGACGGGGAGAGAAAAGTTCTCGAATTGGTTGCATCAGGCGTCAGGCGCCGCGAAATCGCTGAACAGCTTTTTATTAGTGAACGAACAGTATCAAATCATTTGCAACATATTTTTGGAAAATTGCAAGTTAGCTCTACCGTTGAGATGATAACAAAAGCTATTAAGTTAGGATACATTGCTCAATCGGTAATATGAAATATAAAGTTTAGAACAAGCACATATCGCAACATTCCACAGGCAGACTATGAAATATAGAATGTATGTGGGTGATGCAATATGGCAAAAATCGAAGATTGCCCTGGCTTTGAAACCTTCGGTGCGGATGTAAAAGAAGCACGGAAGGCGAAGAACCTTGCACGAAAAGATTTAGCCGAAAAGGTGAATATTGATACCAGGTATCTTGCCAACATTGAAAACGAGGGCACGATCCCCAGCCTGCCGGTCATCATACAGCTTGTAAAAATCTGCGGCCTGCCGATGGAGAGATATTTCAATCCAGAGGTCATGCGAGAGGAAAGCGAGCTGCGCCAGCGGGTCGGACAGAAGTTGAAACTCTACCCGGAACAGTATTTGCCTATCGTGGAAGGCGCCATTGACGGGGCCTTAAAAATTGAAAAGCCGAATGAAGAAACGGAGGGTGTCTGAACATCCTCTGTTTTTCTTATTTTGCGGGCATTTTTGGACTTCTGCAACGCTTTATAAGTAGGGATAAGATACGGTATCACGGCGCCTCTGAAAATCAAAACCGCCGTTTCATAAGGCGCGTGAAAATATGTCTGCTGTACGACGGCTTTTTTTCTTTTGCCGTCGTCCGGCAGATTAACATATGAAACTATAATTCATTGATGGTTGCAGTAATCGACATATTGCGAATTCGTTTTGCCGGAGCATATACAGCTGCGATTGCCGCAATCGAGACAAACAGAAGAATAACGCCCAAAGAGATAATTGGGAACTGCCACACAGCAGATGGAAAATGCCCTGCAATAAGGAAATCATACAGCACTTTGCTAAGCGGCAAGCCAATAGCACAACCAACAACGCACCCCAAAACAGCATAGGTGAATGCTTCACAAGCAATCATTTTCGTCATTTGCCGTTCATCCATTCCTACTGCCCGCATAGCTCCATATTGCTTCATTCTGGCAGACACACTCATGGAAATGCTATTGACAATGTTCATTACCGTTACCAGTGCAATAATTGCCAAAAACGCATAAACACAGAAAACAAAAGCCATATAAGTTCCCGTAGTGCGCTCGTCGCGTTTATCTCGAAAGCTATATGTTTGATCTACGGAATTCTGGATTGCCTGAACATTTTCGTCCGTAACATCTCCCGTTGTTTGTATCAGCACAAGAGAATAACCTTCCTCTCCTGTCAAACGGACAAATGTTTCATCAGAGGTAATCAATGTGAGCTTTCCATTTGTCAATCCATTCTCACTAAATGGGTCGTTTTTTAACAGTCCGGCTATGGTAAGGGTTTCATCCCCAATCTGAACAGTGTCACCGATTTTCCATTTGCTGTCCTGATCGGATGTTGCCAAAACAAAATTGCTGTCCCCAAAAACTTTGGACAGATCACTCCCTCTTTTCAAAGCACTGTCTTTTTTCAGACATTGTAAATCAAAATCGTCATAAGAAATCAAATCGACTGTGCCAGAAAAGTTGGTGTCGTCGTTTAGTTTGGCAGAAACATCAAATACACTACGACGCCCGTAAACTTCCTTCACTCCATCCATTTCGCGGATGGTTGTAAGCAGTTCCCAAGGAATCGTATTACCGTCAGCACTTGCAATATCTATATCTGATGTGGCAGACGACTGAGGAATCAGGTAATCCACAAAATCGACCATAATAGAAAAGCTCAAAAACAGTATGATGCTAAGTGCAAAAGAACCTGTCATCAGGAATAAATTTTTCTTCCCGGAGATTGCATGGCTGACACCAAGAAGGGATTCAATTTTTCCGAAGCCTACATACGGCGAATGGCGCATTGTTTTTTCGTGGCCTGCATTTCCAGACACCGCTGTGATAGGAGATACCTTTGCAGCATGTTTTGCCGGAGCATTTGCGGCAATCAGTACAGTAATCAGTCCCACAAAGATACCGCAAGCAATGCCAAAAATACTAATGCCAAAGAGAGGAATATCAGAAAATTCTTCTTTGACTGCAAAACGCAGTGCCGCGCAAAGTCCCCATGTAGTAACAACCCCTAAAACAAGACCGATAGGGATAGCTGTTTTGCACCAGTTCAATGCCTCTAAACGGACAAAGCGGATGGTCTGCTGCTTACTCATACCAATGCAGCGCATCATTCCGAAAAATCGGGTTCTCTGTGCAACGCTGCTGTTCATGCTGCTGGAAATCATCAAAACGCCTGCAATCAAAATCAGCAGGAACAGAACAACCGCAACAGAAAGAAGGGTTTGCCCCATGGAACTGCCGAGCAAGTCTCCAATAGAGAAACTTCCATGCTTACCAACCAATCGGGTCTGTTCCATCCGAAAACCCATTTCTGCCATACTGAATACTGCTGTTACCATAAACACAGCAAATACAATGCAAAGCAGCGTCATACGATTTTGTCGGCGGTGAACTTTAGCGGAGATGGGAATAAGACTAAGATAGCTTTTCATTCACGGCACCTCCCAAAATCAGTCAAAGTACCATCCGATACCTGTAATACCCGGTCTGCCGTTTGCGCAATACTGCGGTTGTGGG
>CAJJZS010000026.1 GCA_905197685.1 uncultured Oscillospiraceae bacterium
GCTTGTACTGGCGAAAGAGAAACTAAGCAGCGAGGAAATACAGCGGCAGATGAAAGAGCTTGGTGTAGAAATGGAAATCGTTCCTCTGATTTGACAAGATTACCCCGGCTGAAATATACCGGGGTAATCTTGTCACTTATCCTTGATTTTCCCTTTAAGGGCGTTTATAATCCACCCTTTTGGATTTGTTTTTGTCCTTGATTTTCCTCTAAGTATGGCGAGTTCTGTCATGATGTCTGGAAGTTCCATTTGTGCTGTTACAAATAAATCCCGGTTGTTTTTGATTTCTTTATCGGAGAACTCCAAAGATGTTTTTAAGTAACTTATCACTTGCCTACCTAAATCCCATGAAAGCCCGGTTTGCTTTTGTAGCTCTTTTTTGTATAGCTCTGCATCACGATGCTCTGGCTTGAATATTGGATAGAAGTTGAAACTTACAATTTTTTTCCCCTCCTTGTTTGCGGACCATTCGAATGTATAAGGACTTAGTTCGTCCAGCTCATTTTTTGCAGGTTCAATTACTTTCCGGACAAAATCGTTTGTCTTTGCGTATTTATCTTGTACTTTAAACATTTCTTTGAGCTGTTCAAGTGGATAGATTAGTTTTGTTTTCTGACCGCTTAAAAGTTCGTAGAACCGCATAGAATATACACTCTTAAACTTCATCGCAGTGGCTAATTCGTATTTGCGAAACCCTTTTGAAAAATCTAAGCAGCAGTCCCATATGTGTGAGTCTATTTGGAATGATACAACAGATGAACGCTTCTTTATCTTTGGCAATGCAATAATAGAAATGCTTATCCATTCTTTTTCATCCTCATAGGTAAAGATTTTCTTTTGTAGAGATAACAGTGCTTGTTTTACACGTGTGTAGTTTTCATCACTTTCTCCATTTAGCAATGAAGCAATAGGCATTGTGATGTGAACGGTATCAAAAAGTGTGTGTTCTATTTTTTTACAATCAGTTGCAAACCTAACTCCTTGGAGTTCACCTTGAGCCATTTCTACAATTCTATAAAGTATGCGCTTCTCATAAACGGAAAAGTCATACTTGGCTGTCGTCATAATATAGCTTTGTATTTGGTCTTTATTGACGACTGTTACACTGTTGTTCTTCTGTTGTTTCGTTTTCATCATCTACACGAAAGGATAAAATACTGTTGGCTTTATCTATGTGAGGAGCGTATATTTCAGAAAATTTTGCGAGGATAGAAATTGCGTTTTTTACCCTTTCAAATTCTTCTTTCTTAAAATGAACTATGATTTTCTTCATCCTTTATTGATTATTAGTATGTTGCGCAAATATAATAAGTAATTACGACTTGTGCAAATGGAAATCGTAGATGATGCAAAATAACATTCAAAAAGTCGTATTTGGAAGAGAAAATAACATTCAAAAAGTCGTAGTAATGTGTTAAATAGCATTCAAAAAGTCGTAGTAATGTGTTAAATGAATTGTGTAAGCGGTTGGATTTCAGCGTGATTTTTAGTTAAAAAAAAAAGCTGATAAGCATATAAACAAGTTATGCTTTATAACAAGTCATTGATTTTTTACGGATAAGTGGTTGATTTACTGTCGGAAAAAGAAAAACAATAGGGAAAAAAAGCAAAGCAAAACCAACCAACGGGCGGTAGGACTGTGAACGGCTTTTTATGGCGTGTACACATTTGTGTACAAAAAGTTTGTATTTTATTGAAATATAGCTATCTTTGTACTGAATTTAAAAGCAAACAGATATGGAAGCATTATCAGTAAGAGAATACCGTAACAACCTCGCAGCGTCTTTCACCAAAGCTGACAATGGCGAGCAGGTACTAATTCGCAGGAAAAACGAGATTTACGCTTTGGTAAAAGTTGGTCGTGAAGATTTGATGATAACCCCGGAACTGCAAGCAAGGATTGACAAGGCAAGGGAAGAAATCAAATCCGGAAAGTGTGTTACCCTCAAAAGCAGTGAGGATATTGATGCTTATTTCGACAGTCTATGATGTACACAATTAGGGTTTCCGACGGGGTGGATAAGGTGATTGCCAAATGGAAGAAATCAAACCCCAATTTGTTCAAGAAGTATAAGAAAATCTACAAAGAATTGTTAGAGCACCCTAAGACTGGGCTTGGGCATCCCGAAGCGTTAAGGGGCGGTGGGGATATTACATGGTCTCGACACATTACCGCCCATGACCGGATAATCTATGACATTTACGAGGAAGTGGTAGAGGTCTACATTTTGGAGGTAGAGGGGCATTACAACGATAAATGATAAAACTGTTATGGTCGAATATTGTGTTTACTGGTTAGAGAACGGCGAGCCTATGCACGAGGTGTTCTCTAACCTTGCCGCCGCCGAGATGTACTCATGTGCGATAAGAGGGAAAGAAAACGTTGAATGGGTGGAGGTGTCCGAAGAAGAAGCCATTGATTTGGACGAACTGGAAGACATGTTCCCGGATGACTTCTGCGGCGTGTAATCCCCTTGGGTAGAAATGGGGTAGATTTTGTTAGGCTGTGGGGGATTTTCTAACACGCCGGGGCTTTTTTGCCGGGCGGTTAGTGTGGATGTATTCCAATGCGGTATGTGTATATATAGCAAGAAGTGTCCTTGTCGGACAATTCTTGCTTTTCTCGCTTTGCTCAAAAAGATTTTAAGATTACCTTTGTGACATGGAAGTAAGACGGAACGAAAAGATTACATTCCGCTGTACCCGGTATGAAAAGCTGGCACTTGCGGAGCAGGCAGCCCGATGTAGCATGAGCACATCGGAGTATTGCCGGAGTTTGTCCCTTGGAGGTCGCCCAAGGGAAAGGTACACCGAGGAGGAACGGCAGCTTCTCCGGGACATAGCCCAGTTGAAAGGAACGCTCCAACGGCTGAACAACTACTTCGGTGGTCGCCAGTACCGGGAGGTATTTGAAGAGAATCAGGCACTAATCACCGAACTTAAAAAAATACTTTCACGATGATAGGGAAAGGAAAGAGCATATCGCATGGTACGGCTGCACTGGAGTATGACCTTGCCAAAGAGATAGACGGACAGACAGCAGCCATCGAGATAGCCCGGCATGAACTTTACGGGTGTACGGGTGCGGAAATGGTACAGGAAATGAAACCATACCACGCTGATTTTCCGAACGTAAAAAACAATTGCCTACGTTTCGAGGTCAGTCCTTCGATAGAGGAAAGCGCCACCTTTACGGATGCGGACTGGGCGGAACTTGGTAACGACTTCATGCAGCGCATGGGGCTGGCGAACCACCAGTACATCATCATCCGGCACAGCGGTACGGAGAGCAAAAAAGAACAAGCCCACCTGCATATACTGGCAAACCGGGTTTCCCTTTCCGGGGAACTGTACCGGGATAACTGGATAGGGAAAAAGGCAACGGAAGCCGCCAACGCCATAGCCAAGGAACGGAACTTTGTACAGTCGCAGGACATCGGCAAAGCCAACAAAGCGGAAATCAAGGAAGCCATGGACGACGTATTGAAGAAGATGCAGGGCTTTGACTTGACTAAATTCAAGGAAGAACTTGGTAGGAGAGGTTTTAAAGTTCGGGAAGCCAGGGCAAGCACCGGAAAACTTAACGGCTACTACGTCACAGCCCGAAGCGGTACGGAGTATAAGGCGAGCGAGATAGGGAAAGGCTACACTCTCGCCCATATCGAGCGGACACAAAGCAAACTGAAATATAACTCAATGAACATATCTCATGGAAACAAACTCACATCCGGAAGCGGTAGCTTCCACCGTTAAGCAGGGACAGTACAGCCCCCGGAAAAGAAAAGACACAGCACCAAAGGTTAACCCGCAGCTTGCGATAGAACTGTTTTTTCAAGAAATGGGACGTATTGAAGCCTATACAAAGCGCATAGAGGATGCAACATCCCGAAAGGTACAAATAGACGGGAAAAGCCTCGAAAGTGCCGAAAATCGCCTAAAAAACGTATTGTCGGACTTTGAACGGCAGGGGTACAGAATGAAAAACGGCGGTTATGTGGACAAACGGATTTCGTTCTACTCAATCCTTTGTGCTGTTATCTCCCTATTGTTCGCTTGTTTCATGTGCTATCTTTGGACGGATGCAGCCAAAGACCGGGACAACTACAAGCAGTATTATGAATACTTCCAAGAGCAGGCAAGGGAACAAAAGGGAAACAAATAAACTCTAACTTTACGAATTATGGGAACAACGGAACACGAAGAACCCCGGTTCTTCTTCATACTGAACAAGGGTGCGAAGTCCGGCGGCGAAATCACCCATGCTGTCCTAAACGGTAGTATCGTTTCGAAGCCGGCAGGCTGGGACGCCTTTCATGGGCTTGTACTGGCGAAAGAGAAACTAAGCAGCGAGGAAATACAGCGGCAGATGAAA
>CAJJZS010000027.1 GCA_905197685.1 uncultured Oscillospiraceae bacterium
CTCATATATAATATCATGCCTAAACTCTTTTGTCAACACCTTTTTTCAAAAAAATTGCATTTTTTTGAAAAAAAGGGGAAAAATCCTCTTTTTCCCCCTTTCTATGCGGGTTTTTGGCTTATTTTGTTTTTATCTTTCTCGCTTTTGTCTTTCTTTTTCTTATTTTCATTTTGTTTCGGGTGATTTCTCTGTACAAATAAAAAGATTCCTCTTTACTTTTTCCGCAACTTTGTGTATAATAGAAAAGCAACAGAAAATATGTGCCCGTAGCTCAGCTGGATAGAGTGTCAGACTCCGACTCTGAAGGTCGTGCGTTCGAATCGCATCGGGCATACCAGACTGAGTCTGGACGCAATTCGCGTTCGGACTCTTTTCATTTGTTTAAATGAAGATGCACGCGTTGGTAGCGGGCATCTTTTTCGTAGCGTAAATCCACACCTGCGGTGAGCATTTTGCGCCCGCAGATTTTTTCAGAAAAACTCCCTCTCCTTGCAGCGAAAAACTTTTTCTTTCAATCCAGCTATTGACACTTCTGTATTTTTAACCCCCCTCTCTGCGACCGCTTAACGCGATTACAAAGAGGGGGGTTTTGTTAATATAAACTCGTTTCGCTTTTATTCTATTCTTTGGTGCCTTTGCTTCTTTTTGTCAGCAACACCCCTGCACACAATGCGGTGAAGGGAGCAACCGTCACCAATCCAAAGGAGCCAATCACGGTATGTATCATCTCTGCCGCTACATATTTATAGTTTAAAATATTGACAAGCGGCGTTCCCTGCGCCATAAACACCATCAACAGCGCAATATATCCGCCCGAATAAGCAAGCAAAAGGGTGGTTGTCATTGTTCCCATCGCTGCGCGACCGATATTCATTCCCGATTTTACCGCTTCCCTCCAACCGATATCCGGTCTTTTCTCCACAATTTCGTGAATAGCCGAGGTAATATCCACCGACAAATCCATTAGCGCCCCCGACGCTCCGATAAAGATAGACGCCATAAAAATGCGGGTGAGATTCAAATCCTGATAACCTGCATACAGCAAACTTTCCGAAGAGGACATAACCGCCCCGTGAATTTGAAAAAGGTCGGTAAAAATCGCGCCTAAAATACAGGTGACCAATACGCCTAAAAAAGTTCCCGAAACCGCCGAAGCGCATCTTCTGTCAAACCCATATACCAATGCGATAATCAGCAGGCTTAAAATCAAAGTAAACAGCAAACCAATCCAGATTGGATTATAACCTTTTAAATAAAACGGAACCAGAATTTTCCAAATGGCAAGAATGGTCATAATAAAACTGAGTACCGCCCTTACCCCGGTTCTTCCTGCAAAAAGAATCAAAAACAGGACAAAAACGGCTCCCATCAGAATTTCCGCAGGGATTCTGTCATGGTCAATCATCGTCACCATTAAAATTTCGTCCTCATGGTAGCTTACAACAACCTGCGCCCTATCCCCTTGTGCAAACAGTTTATCCTGCTCCAACGAACCGTTGAGCATATTGACGCCCTGCGTCTGTCTGCCTTTAAATTTTCCGTTGAGTATTTGCAGCTCGCATCTTTGCTCGCCCGAGCGCACCAAACCGGTATCTATAATCGAACTGTTGTCCGTTTCCAGCACCTTTGCGGTGCATTGTTCTGCTTCCCGATAAATTTCCTGATAGCCGGTCGGCAAAAAAATCAGGATTGCGATAAACAGAACGCACACCCAAACCGGAGCCTGATACTGAATCTTTTCTTTTGTAAAATAATGTTTCATGGAAGAACCTTTCTCACTGCAAAAAAGCGGACGAAATTCATCCGCTTTTTTGTTCTTATTTTTTATATTTCCTATTGAATGTCCATCAAGTCTGCCAGTTTATGGTAGATTTGTGTGTTATCATAATATCCGCCGAAGTTTTCCTGACCGACGCCCTTTGCGAACACCGCTACCGGAAGTCCTGTATGGGAATAGGAGCTGAAGTCGATGCCGGATTTATTGTTGAGCAGGTGAGTGATGGTAACGCTCAGCGGTTCGTAGGTTCCGTACAGAACATATTCTTCCTGATTGTCTTCATCTGCTTTTTCATCTGCGATTGTTTTTTCATACGCATCTTTGAGCAATCCTACCTCATATTCGGTCAGCACCAGTTTATCGTCTTGTGCACCGCTCATCTTTAATCCGAACAGCTTTTCAACATCTTTCATGACTTCTTCAAACGGGGTTTTATTTTCTTTATACTTTGCAACATAGTCGCTGTCAAATTTTGCGTAAGAGATTTTCTGGTTGCTCAGATTGGTTAAATAGGTATCGTAATCGGTTCCTGCATATCCGATGGTCAGACCGCCGGTTTCATGGTCGCCGGTTACCAGAATCAGCGTTTCGTCCGGGTGCTGATTTGCAAATTCTATCGCTTCGTTTACAGCGTCCGCCAAGGCGATGGTATCGTTGATTGCGGAGCCGGCATCGTTTGCGTGGCAAGCCCAGTCAATCTTTCCGCCTTCTACCATCATAAAGAAACCTTTGTCATTGTCGGAAAGGACCTCAATTCCCTTGTCTACATAGTCAGCCAGCGCCCATTCACCGTTTGCGCGGTCATTTTCATAGGAAATGGAATCTCCGTCTGCCAGTTTTTCGCTGACTAACAGCACTTTCTCGTCCTTACTGCTGATTTTTTCAGCCTCTGCCTGAGTGTTTACCACCTTATATCCGGCTTTTTCTGCCTTGTCATACAGATTTTCCTGATCTCCGTCCGCGCCTTCCGGTTTCAGCAGAGCGCCTCCCGCAAAGTAATCAAAGTCGGACGCAATCAGCTCTTCTCCGATTTCATAGTAGTTGTTTCTGCTTGGCTGATGACAGTAAAATGCTGCCGGTGTTGCGTGATTTAAGTTAACCGAAGAAACCACGCCGATATCATATCCTTCATCTTTGAGCTGTTCTGCAATCGTTTCGTATTTGACAGTCATGCTCTCGTCCATATTGATGGTTCCCGAGTAAGTTTTGTGTCCTGTGGAAATCGAGGTTGCCGTAGAAGCGGAATCCGGACAGAAAGAGGTGGAATCATAGGTAACTGCCGAACCCGATACCGGAAAATTCATAAAATTTAATGGTTTGTTTCCGTCCAAAATTTCATCGTTGTCGGTGTCCGCAACTGCGCCCAGATAGTCCGAAGCTGCCTGAAACTGCGGATAACTCATACCGTCACCGATAAATAAAAAGACATATTTCGGCTTTTTGCCGTTGGTTGTCTTTACCTGTGTTTTTGGGGTTGTCTGCGCTGCCGAGGACAGGGTTGCCGTCTGTTTCTCGTTTCCGGCTGCATATGCGCAGCTTAACAGCATGGTTCCCGCCAACGCTGCCGCCGCTACTCTGGAAAAAATTTTCTTTGCTTTCATAATACACTCTCCTTATATTCTTTGCGTTTGCCTTGCACTGATATCATACTGTTTTTGTGTAAAGCCTGCATTCGGACAGGCGTTAAACCTTTGTTAAAATATTTTTCTTGCCGCTGTTCTGTGTAAAGTGCTATAATACCCTTATCACAGGCAAAGCGCGGGAATACGCGACTGCTGCAAACCGCTTCTTTGTAAAATGATTGTTATATCTTACCGAGCTTCTCCAAGGAGGAATGATTGATTTTTATCGACAGTTTCAAAAACATTTTTCCTCTCAATAGCGGATAAACAGGATTTTTTAACCCAAAACGGATTATCGTTCTAAACTTATCTATCTAACTCTGACAAGGAGGGATTTTTTGATGGATTATCAGCAAAAATTTCTTGCATTAAAAAAGAAATATCTGCTCTGTGAAGACAGCGCAGAATCGGTGCAGGCGCTTTACGAACTGAAAGACTGTCTGGAGGAGGATAATTCTCCACAGTCAAAATTGGTTTTGGCAGAGGTTTAGGTCAGTTTACAAGGAACTACACGCAGACCGTGAAACGGGCTGCTGACAA
>CAJJZS010000028.1 GCA_905197685.1 uncultured Oscillospiraceae bacterium
TATCCATATCCAGCGCGGCTTGACGACCAGCAGCACCGCCGTTTTCGTTCCCTTTACGGTGCAAGAGCTGTTCCAAAGCGGCGAAGCATTGTATTACGGCTTAAACGCCCTTTCCAACAACATGATTTTGTGCGACCGAAAGAAGCTGAAAAATCCCAACGGCTTGATACTCGGCACACCGGGCAGCGGCAAAAGTTTTTCTGCAAAACGCGAAATCACAAACGCTTTTCTTATCACGTCCGACGACATTATCATTTGCGACCCCGAAGCCGAATATTACCCCCTTGTCGGACGTTTGAAAGGACAGGTTATCAAGGTTTCGCAGAACAGCACGCAGTACATTAACCCTATGGATATTAACCTCAATTACAGCGAGGGCGACACGCCCATAGCCTTAAAGAGCGATTTTATCCTTTCCTTTTGTGAGTTGATTATGGGAGGTAAAAACGGGCTGGAAGCTGTCGAAAAGACCTTGATTGACCGCGCTGTTATCAGCGTGTACCGCAACTACCTTGCCGACCCGAAGCCGGAGAATATGCCGATTTTGGGCGACCTCTACGACGAGATCAAGAAGCAGCCGGAAAAGGAAGCGCAGCGTATCGCGGCGGCATTGGAACTCTATGTAAACGGCAGCTTGAACATTTTTAACCACAGGACAAACGTTGACATTCATAATCGCCTTGTCTGCTTTGATATTAAGGAACTCGGTACGCAGCTTAAAAAAGTCGGTATGCTTATCGTCCAAGACCAAGTATGGAACAGAGTAACGGTAAACCGCAGCGAGGGCAAGGCGACGCGGTATTACATCGACGAGTTTCATTTGCTCTTGAAAGAGGAACAGACCGCCGCCTATTCCGTCGAGATTTGGAAGCGTTTTAGGAAGTGGGGCGGTATTCCGACAGGTATCACCCAAAACGTGAAAGATTTGTTGTCGTCCCGCGAGGTGGAGAACATCTTTGAAAACAGCGATTTTGTCTATATGCTCAACCAAGCCCAGGGCGACCGGGAAATCCTTGCCAAGCAGCTTAACATTTCGCAGCAGCAAATGACCTATGTAACCCATTCCGAAGCGGGCGAGGGACTTATCTTCTATGGCAACGTGATTTTGCCCTTTATTGACCGTTTCCCAAAAGATACGGAACTCTACCGCGTGATGACGACCAAGCCCGGCGAGGTGTCGGCATGAGGATAGAAACGGATAAAATCTATTGCGGCGACAGCTTGCAAGTGCTTCAAACCTTGCCGGATAACTGTTTGGATTGTTGCGTAACGTCCCCGCCCTACTATGCTTTGCGCGATTACGGCACAGACGGGCAGATCGGGCGGGAAGCAACGCCGGAGGAATATGTTTCCCGCATTACAGCGGTTTTCCATGAGGTAAAGCGGGTGCTTACGCCGGAGGGTACTTGTTGGCTGAATATCGCGGACACTTATTGCGGCACAGGCAGCAAAGCCGACCACCAAGACCCCAAATATCCCAAAGGCAGGAACGGGCAGCAAGTGGCGTTCAACCACCGCGCCCCCGGCTGTAAGCCCAAAGATTTAATCGGTATTCCGTGGCTTGTAGCCCTTGCCTTGCGGGGCGACGGTTGGTATTTGCGCAGTTCTATCATTTGGCATAAGGGAAACGCCATGCCGGAAAGCGCGCGGGACAGACCGACGCGCTGCTATGAATATGTGTTTCTGCTTACCAAGTCGAAGAAATATTACTACGATTGGCAAGCAGTAGCCGAGCCGATAGCCCCCACAACGGCGGTACGGCTGAAAAGCGGAGTTGGGAAAGGCAACAAATATGCTGCTACCGTTCCGGGGCAAAACCAGCCGCAGAAAATCAACCGCCCCCGCAGGAAAGGCGCATACACCGACGAAATGATTTCCCCCGTCCGCAGCCGCCGCAACGTTTGGCAGATCAACACAGCTTCCTATCGCGGCGGGCATTTTGCAGCGTTCCCGCCGAAACTTGCGGAAACGTGCATTTTGGCGGGCTGTCCTGTCGGCGGGATTGTGCTTGACCCGTTTTTAGGCAGCGGCACGACCGCAGCGGCGGCAAAAAGCCTTTCCCGCCGCTATATCGGTATAGAGATCAATCCCGAATACTGCACCCTTGCAAAACAGCGTATTGGAGGTGATGAACATTGAGCAAGGAATTAAAAGCCCCCGACAAGGTAACACAGAAAATGACCCGCGACGGGGCGGTTGCGGAAAACCTTACAACGGGCGAAACGACGAGTATCAGCGAAAGACCGCCGGAGGAAAACTATTCAGCCCCCGCAGCGGGAGCAGCGGAAAAAGCGACCCAACGTATCGGCACAGAGGTTAGCCGCCATTTAGAAAAGGGCGCGGAGAAAAAGGCCCTTGACGCAGCGCAGCTTAAAACCCATACGTCCCGCTTGCAGTTTTCCGAAGCGGAACGGGCAACGCCGGAACTGCAAAAGGCAATCAAAAAATCCGATACGGCGGCTGACCGTTTAGACAAAGCGCGGGCAGCTATCCCCAAACAGACCAAAATCACAAAAGAGCGCGTTTTTGACGAGGCCAAAGGCAAAGCAAAGACGCGCCTTGCTTTTGAAAAGACGGATAAGCCCCCAAACGGTAAATTGCGTCATAACCCGTTATCCCGTCCGGCGCAGGAATTGGACGCCGCCGTACATGGAAAAATCTATGAGGTAGAGAAAGAAAATGTCGGTGTGGAAAGCGGACACAGGATAGAACTTGTGGGCGAGAAAGCGGGCGGCATGACGACGCGGGCGGTAAAACGCGGCATACGCAGCCATAAGCTGAAACCCTACCGGGCAGCGGCAGCAGCCGAGAAAAAGGCAGCAAAGGCAAACGCCGATTTTCTCTATCAAAAGGCGCTGCATGATAACCCCGCCCTTGCGCACTCTAACCCGATTTCCCGGTTTTGGCAAAAGCAGCGCATTAAAAAGCAGTATGCAAAGGCGTTGAAAACAGGCGGCAAGGTGAAAAAGACCGCCGAAGCCACCGCAAAGGCGGCGAAGAAAACGGCGCAGGAAACAAAGCGGGCGACGTTCTTTGTCGTCCGGCATTGGAAAGGCTGTTTGATCGTGGGCGGGATTGCCTTTATCGTGCTTCTGTTTTTCGGCGGCTTGTCCTCTTGTTCCCTGTTCGGCGGCAACAGCGGCAGCGGTTTGATTGCGTCGTCCTATCTTTCCGAGGACGCGGATATTACGGGCGCGGAAGCAGCTTACACCGATATGGAAGCAGAGTTACAAGATATGCTGGATAATATCGAACGCGAATACCCCGGCTACGACGAATACCGGGTAAACGCGGACGAGATCGAGCATGACCCTTATGTGCTAATCTCTATCCTTTCCGCGCTGCATGAGGGCGTATTTACGCTCGATGAAGCGCAAAGCACCCTTGAAATGCTCTTTGAGAAACAGTATATCTTGACGGTTACGGAGGAAGTCGAGGTACGCTACCGCACCGAAACGCGGACGGACAGCGAGGGCAACGAATACGACGTTGAAGTACCCTATAACTATTACATTCTCCATGTGGATTTGGAAAACTTCAACCTCTCCCATGTTCCCGTTTACATTATGGGCGAGGAACAGCTATCCATGTACGCTATGTATATGTCGTCGCTTGGAAACAGACCCGACCTTTTCCCACAATCCGGCTATATCTCAAAATACTATGAAAACCCGCCAGCGGATTATGAAATCCCGCCCGCCTATCTGGAAGATGAACAGTTTGCGCGATTGATTGAAGAAGCGGAAAAGTATGTCGGTTTTCCCTATGTGTGGGGCGGCAGCAGCCCGGAAACCTCTTTTGATTGCAGCGGTTTTGTTAGCTATGTGCTGACGAACAGCGGCTTATACAATACGGGCAGACTTGGGGCGCAGGGGCTTTACAACATTTCAACCCGCGTTTCCAACCCGCAGCCGGGGGATTTGGTTT
>CAJJZS010000029.1 GCA_905197685.1 uncultured Oscillospiraceae bacterium
TTGTCAGCTTTTCGCCGCTTCGGTAGGCGGCTGCGGCAACGGCTGATTTGCCTTTGCCCCGGCTGACTATGCTAATGTTACAATGGTAAATGGCTATGGGTATCACCTCCAGTATAGCGGATATAAAACTTGTGGAAAATGAATAGCTTGCGTAGCAAGGTGTTCGGTTTCCGCAAGTACACAAAAGGGTAGACAGCGCAAGCTGTCGCAGGGGAAGTGTAGCGTCCCCTGTATGCGGCAAAGCCGCCAATCGTAGCGCGGGGTAAAATCCCTGTGCTTAAGATAAAGCCCTCGGCAGAGCGCACACGCCCGTTAGGGTGTATAAGTGCGCCCTTAGTGTCTAAGGGATTTATTCAGCGTTCCCGTTCTCGGCTCGTTTTTTCAAATATTCCCGTACCGGCTCACTCGTCAGCGCAAGTCTAAGAAGTGCTGCGGCTTCCTCGTCGGTCATGTTCTTTGCTTCTGGCACAATGCTTTCAAAGACTGCGCCCCGGACGATAAGGCGGTGGCTGCGCGTTCTGCGTTCCTCTTTGGATAACTTCTGACGCAACATCTTTTCCCGGTTCTCAAACTGGCGGATTTTCTTCTTTCCGTCCTCAATCTCGGCTTGCAATTCCTCGCGGGTTTTCTCTCTTGGCTTTGTCATGGTTGGTCGCTCCTTTCTGCTCATAGGCATAGAAAAAGGACAGTCGATTTTCTCGGCTGCCCTTTTGGGTAGGTTATGCGATTGTGATAAGTTATTTTTCGTCAAACTTTTGAATATCTCCGTAATCTTTAAGCTCACTATTTTCAAAAACCTGTTGGAAATTATCGTTATCCAAAAATAACACATTTCCACTTGAGGTCAATGGCAGCAAACAACTATCAGCTTTCAGTATTTCCACTGGATTGTCTATTAACACAACCAGAGGATTTTTTGCTTCTATCGGTTTCGCTGCTCCGAGAGTTACATTTACAGGAAATGCAAGCAGACCGCCACCTTCGTATTCATATAGCTCTGTTCCTTCTGGCAATACACTTCCGTCGTTTGTTAATAGCGGCATTTGACTGTCTAAAAATGCCTGCATATCTTTTGATAGACTGCTATACTCTACGGGCTTTAATTTGCCAGGATCGCCAAATCGTTCAATCCATTGGGGATTTGTAAACACCAAATGGTCATAATCTCCCAGATTGGCAGAAAGATCAATAGCACTATCTACTACATAAGAGAGAAGCAAATTGTCCTCTTGCTCAGATAACAGATTGTTCCCAACAGTTGTCAGTTCTTCATCTTCACATACTGTATCTATATCAGTATATGATATAAAACTAATTCCCGTCATGTCGTATTCAGAAAGTTTATTTGCATTTCCACACCCAGCCAAATTAATCATAAGCGCTAATGCAAACATTATTGTAAGTTTGTGTTTCATTATATGCCTCCATATTTCAAATTGCTTGCAACTACATACAAAATATATCACAAATCTGTGAACAAATCTACTCTCTATTTCAGCCTGTCTGCGGCGTTATTCTCTTTGGCATACCGCCGCGCTGCTTCCCGGCGTTCCTCGCTGTATGGGGCGGTCAGACGGAAAGAGAAGCGTCCCTTTGCAATATCAAACTCCATGCAGCCTGTTTCGGGATCTGTGTCGGTCTTGCAGCATTCATCGGGGTACTGTTCGGCATAAGCGGCAAGCCTCCTTTTGAGGTTGGTGTTGTGGGTGCGGATATGGATAAAGGGGTCTTTCTCGTCAAACCATATATCAGTGGTCTTTTCCTGCTTGGTAAGCCCTGTTCTCATGCAAGCTCCTTTCTGCGTCCCTGTTACGCAATAGGGGTATTTTTCGGGTGTTTTCCTCGGCTCTTGACTTGGGAAAAACGGCATTTTTGATGATAAAGACCGCCCAGACGGGGAATGTATCGTCGGGGCGGCTGTTATCGCA
The DNA here is from genome assembly GCA_905197685.1 of uncultured Oscillospiraceae bacterium. Classification (GTDB taxonomy): domain Bacteria; phylum Bacillota; class Clostridia; order Oscillospirales; family Ruminococcaceae; genus Negativibacillus. Next base: position 1,929 of record CAJJZS010000029.1, read on the forward strand.
AGATTTCTGTTTTTTCCGGCTCTTGACCGTCAGACGCAGAAAAACGCAGACTGTCGGCAAGTATCGTTTTCAGCAGCTTGTCGGAGAATGTTTCTGTGCCGTTGGGATTGAAAAACAGCTCCGCAACAATGGTCTGCCCGTTCCTCTGTGTCGTGATAATTCCGTCCGGCTTGGTCGGCGGGGTGGGTGTTCCTTTCTTTTCTGTCAATAGGTTGCTCCTTTCTCCGGGCGTAAAAAAGGGACTTCCCGTAGTTCGGAAAATCCCTCGATGATGTTGCTATTCTGTTTTATGGTGCGGACAGTGCGGCGGCAGCCTGTGCCTTTTTCTTCGCTCGATATTCCCGCGCTTTGATACGGTCATACTCCCGCCTCTTTTCAAGATTTCTTGCCCGGTATTCTCTTGAATAGTTGCGGTGGTAGGCGCGGCTCTTTTCCTTTCTTGCTTCTTCGATTTCCTCCCGCATTTGCCGGATTTCCTGCTCTGTCGGCTCTGCAAGCTGTGTCAGTTCATTTTCAAATCTGCCGATATGGTTAAAGTATATCCCGATATGCTGAATAGCCTGTTTCGCCCTTTTCTTGTCGCGCTCATGCACTTCAATCCGGCTGATAAACTCGTTGAGGATAGTCGGGGTAAGGTCGGTAAAGTCAGCGTAACGGTCTATCAGCTTTACAAACTTCTGCGCCCGTCCTCCCGCGTTTTCAAAAGCGGATAGCTGCTCCCTAAGCTGTGCAAGCTCCGCTTTCAGTGAGTAGTATTCTTCGGAATACTTCTGCGACATCTGCTCATAGCGGTCTTGTGGAATAGTACCCAGCGCGTTGTCCTCATAAAGTTTATTCAGCACCTTGTCAATCTGTTCAAGGCGCGTCGTGATTTGTGGGATACGCTTTTGCTGTTTCTTTGTCTTGTCGGTCTGCTGCATGGCAAGGCTCTTTTTCACTAAGGCTTCAAACTCTGCCCGGTTGCTGATAGAGTATTCCGCGATTTTTTTCAGCACATCTGCGACGGTCTGTATGAGCAGATCCGCGTCCATGATGTGCGGAGAGATGCACTTGGGATTTTTGGCTTTTCCCTTGTGGTACTCGCTGCAATAGGCAACATGACGCTTGCCGCCGTTCCTGTAATCTATGCGAATGTGCATTTTTGCACCGCAGTCTTTACAGAAAAGCAAGCCGGACAGAGGGTGGATTTCTCCGTCCCCGTTGGGGCGTTTGACAGGTGCGTTTTCCAAAATCCGCTGCACATTTTCAAAGTCGGTGCGGTCAATAATCGGCTCATGCACATTTTCTGTGATGTGCCACTGGCTTCTGTCTACATAGTGGTTTCGCTTATCCCGGAAATGCTTCGTAGTCTTGAAATTGACTACATCGCCGCAATACTCCTGCCGCGTGAGGATATGGGTCAGCGTGGCTTTGTTCCACTTGTAACGGTTATCCTCATTGAGCGTCTTATTTTTACAAGTTCCCCGTCCGCGGTCTTTCATGTAGAAAGTGGGGGTTGGGATTTGCTCCTGCGTCAGATATACGGCGATTTGGTTTCGGTTTTTCCCGTCCAAAAACAGACGAAAAATAAGGCGTACAACCTCGGCGGCTTCATCGTCGATTATCCAAAAATCCTTGTTGTCCGGGGCTTTGATATAGCCGTAAGGGGCTTCGGTGGCAATCGGCTTTCCACTCATGCCTTTGGTCTTAATGCCCGTTTTTACTTTCTTGCTGATGTCCTTTGCGTACCACTCCGACATGATATTGATAAAGGGCGCAAACTCCAATGTATCGGG
>CAJJZS010000030.1 GCA_905197685.1 uncultured Oscillospiraceae bacterium
CGGAAAAAATATGGATTGCAGCATTAACGACAGGTGGCTTGTTGCTGACCTTATTGTGGTTTTCTCATTGGGAAGGACGGAAAAATTATGAATAAAAATAGAAAAATGGTTATCGTCTTTCTGTTTGCTTTTGTTTTATGCTTTTCTCTTGCAGGCTGTACTTTACAGGACAGAATCGAAGAATATTCCAGTGGCAAGGAACAATGCTATTTGAATACGGAAAATGTAACACGTTTTTCCTATAAAGGTAACGATTACACCATTTTGGCAGATACCGTATCAAATGGCGGGCTTGGAGAATGGATTGGATATATCCGGCAGCTTGCCGCCATAGACGAGAACGGAAAAATATTGCTGCAAGAAAATGTTGAACCGGCAACTTTTCAATCCTTAGCGGATTTGGCGGAGAAAGCACCAGAAGCCGCTTACATTATTCCTTTTCTCAATGTATATGCGGCTCCTAACGCAGACGATTATCTTATTGTAGATGTAAACGGAGGGTATCATAAAGCTGTTATCAGCGAAAATGTCAAAGATAGCGATACTGTTTTTGATTTTAAGAAAACAGAAGAATCTATAAATGACAGATTTGAAGTCAATCCAGAAAATGCGACACAGCTTCTTTGGGGCAGGACGGTTTATCAAGTAACGTCTGATATGGTATCAGATGATGAATTAGGCAGCTACATTGATATTCTTGCTGAAAGTGTTACATTCGATACAGAAACGAAAATCCCTTTGTCAAAAGAAGATTTAAGCAAGATTGACTGGTACGGGGAAAATGCCGGACAGGGGCGAGAGTATTGGTTTTACACAGATGTCTATGAGATTTACGGAACCGATAAAGCGGAAGCGGTTGCGGTCAATGTAAATGATAACTACTATATTGCAAAGCGACAATGACAGCTTTCCTGCCCTTGGAGCTTGTGCTATACTAAAAAGGACAACGAAAGGAGGCAACAATATGGCGGCGATCCTTATGATTGATGATGAACGGGCTATTTTAGAGCTTGTCAAAAATGGGCTGCGAAAGGATGGGCATTTCGTGACCGCTTATACCTCTGCCGCACAGGTACCGCTTGATAAGCTGAACAGATATGACTTGATTATACTGGATATTATGATGCCAGATGTAGACGGCTTTTCCTATTGTGATAAAATTCGTTCCCTTGTAGACTGTCCTATTCTTTTTCTGACAGCAAAGACAATGGAGCATGACATCACATTTGGGCTTGGTCTGGGAGCAGACGACTATCTGACAAAACCATTTCGTATTGCAGAATTGCGGGCGAGAGTAAACGCCCACTTACGGCGTGAACGTAGGGAACGACATACCGCACTTACCTTTGACCGCATAAAAATTGATTTATCTGCAAAAGAATTACGGGTAGATAACACGCCTGTTGCCTTAACGAAAAGCGAATATCTGATTTGTGAATATCTTGCAAGGAATAAAGGACAGGTATTTTCAAAAGAACAGATTTACGAAACTGTTTTCGGCTTAGAGGGCGACAGTGATAATTCTACGATTTCTACTCATATCAAGAATATCCGGTCAAAATTGAACAAACTGGATATTCAGCCGATAGAGACAGTCTGGGGGATTGGGTATAAATGGGAATGAAAAAAACAACATCACTGAAAGCGTCTTTTTGGAAATTCTTATGTATGCTGTTGATTGGACTAATAGGTGCGGTGGCAATACCATTTAGTCTTATTTTAGCTGGAACCAGTACAGGGCTTATTACCTATGCGAATTATTCAGAACGCTACACAAAAGATCTTGCTCCTGTTATTGCCGCAACGCCGGATTTGGCAGATGTGCAGCTTCCTATGGGCTGTAAATATTTGGTGCTGGATAAAAATTATCAAGTGACGGAAACGACCTTAGAGGGCGACGATTTGGACCGGGCTATGGAATACGCAATATCCGGGAAGATAAATTCAAACCTCAACAAACAGTATTTGTTTGTGACCCGCAAAAATGAATATGTAGTGCTGCAATATTACATAGGTTCACAGTTTACAAATGAATGGCTTTATGAGCATTTTCCCTCACCGGAAATTCTACTTTATATTTTTATAGCAATCAACTGTATTGCAGTATGCGTGATATTGACAGCGAAGTTTGCAAAAAATATGCGGACGCAGCTCTCTCCGCTTTTTGAAGCGACAAGGCAGGTAGCAGAACAAAATCTTGATTTTGAAGTGGAACATTCAAAAATCAAAGAATTTGAGGACGTACTTTGTTCTTTTGCAAATATGAAAGATAATCTGAAAATATCTTTAGAGAAGCAATGGAACGCGGAACAGTTACAGAGAGAACAGATTGCAGCACTCGCTCACGATTTGAAAACACCTTTGACCGTCATTCAAGGAAATATTGATTTGATAAATGAAACGGAGCTTGACGACGAACAACGTCTATATGCGGGTTACATTACTGAAAGCTCCGAACAGATAGGCATTTATATTAAAGCGTTAATTGACATTTCCCGGACAATCGCCGGGTATCAGCTTCATTTGGAGAAATTTGATATAGCTGATTACATGGGCCAGATTAAAGCGCAGGCAAGCTCTTTATGCCTTACCAAAGGAATTTGTCTGCAACTGGAAACGGGGGCTAACCTGGGCACACTCAAGGCGGATAAGCTGCTGTTGGAACGGGCAATTATGAATGTGATAAGCAATGCGTTAGACTATTCTCCACCACAGGGGACAATTTATGTAACGGTGCAAAAAACGGACTGCTTTTTACATATATCTATAACGGACGAGGGAGGCGGCTTCACACCGGAGGCCCTACATCATGCACAGGAACAGTTTTTCATGGGCGACAAAAGCCGTACTTCTAATATGCACTTTGGTATGGGACTTTATATCACAAGCAGCATTATCAAGCAACATGGCGGGCAGCTTGTTTTAAGCAATTCTAAAAAGACTGGCGGCGCACAGGCTATTATCAAAATTCCATATTAGAAATTTGGTGAGCGGTACTGCGGTATCGCTCATTATTTTTCAAATCTTTATGAAATCCACAAAATTAACATATAGCATATAAGTAAAGAATAAAAATGCAATCTGCCGGACGACGGCAAAAGAAAAAAAGCCGTCGTGGAGCAGACATATTTTCATGCGCGTATGAAACGGCGACTTTGATTTTCAGAGCCGCCGTTTCTTTGCGTTTACACAAACCTATGACGACTTGCAGGGACACGGTAGCCGATTGGAGGTTGATTTACCGTGTCTGTTTTGGTTATTCATAGTGTACATGAGCTACATCAATTAAAAAAAGCGTAGCTCCCTCTCCGGGTAATTTCGACTATAAATACGAACTGACAATTCAATATACTGGCTTTTTTATTTCCTATGCGTTTACTTGCGTTCTGCGAGCAGACGCATTTTGTCTTTTTTATAACATAAAGAATTTTTTTGATTCTGCAACAAATCACACCCTGCTGTACAGATATGGTGCGGAAAGAGGGATACATAC
>CAJJZS010000031.1 GCA_905197685.1 uncultured Oscillospiraceae bacterium
TTCGATTGTTCATATTGTCGCTCCTTTTCTTAAAAAAGAAACGGAGCTGCTGACACCTTTATTATACCGTCAGCAGCCCCGCAAATCAACGATGGCTTCGGAAAACCTTATGCCCCGGCTTCCTCACTCTGCCGTTTGTCGGCATACTTGCGGAACACCTCATAAAGCTGCTGTTCCAGCTCCCGGCGTTTTGCCGCTTCCTGCTCCGGCGTGAACACCGGGGAGAGATTTTCCAGCGTGATTTCCTTTCCCTGAAAAGTCACGACTTCGGTTTCTTTCTTGTATCTGATATGCTCCATAGTACCTCCGTATTTAATTTTCAAAGTGCAGTGCCGCCATGCTGCGGCGTGAAATGTTTTCTGTCATCAATCACCGTTCCCTTGTGTGCCGCTGCTGCCGTTTCAGTTCCGCCAGTATATCCGGCGGGATACGGTCAACCAGCCGCTGTAAATTGTCCAGTTCGCTTTTCAGCTTTGCCCGTTCCATCGTATCTTTCATCTTGCCTTTTTCGCTGGCTTTGGCTCTGGCTTCTAACTGTTCATTTTCTGCCAAAAGGTCGTTTATCGTGACCTTGTATTTTTTGAGCTGCCCGGAGAAGTTCTCCATCTGCGGAAACCACTTTTTCAGCAGGGAGAGGGCTTCCTCTTTCTTCTTTCCGGCGTTGAACGGGGTAATACCGTCCAGCGTGGCTTCAATGGCTCTTGCCTGTTTGGAGAGATTGACCGCCTGCTTGAACAGACGGGTGGGGATATGCTTCCTGCCTGTCTTGCTGGCACTTTCCCCACGCTCCAAGTCGGGATATTTCTCCACTATATAGGCGTGAAAATCGTCCTGCCATTTTGTGAGGTTGGCTCTATTCCCTATAATCTCCTTTGCACACAGGCGGTTGTCCTCTGTCAGCGGGACAAAGACCAAATGCAGGTGGGGCGTTTTCTCGTCCATGTGTACCACCGCCGACACGATATTTTCTTTCCCTACCCGCCCGATTAAGAAATCAGCCGCCCTCTGGAAAAATTCCTGTATCTCCTTTGGGGACTTCTTCTTAAAAAATTCCGGGCTGGCGGTAATCAGCGTATCCACAAAACGGGTGCTGTCCCTGCGGGTGCGGCAGCCAGCTTGTTCAATGCGGCTTTTAATGAAGTGGTAGTACCTGCCTTCCGGCTTAACAATGTGGAAATTGTACTTGCTCCGGCTGGTGTCAATGTCGGGATTGCTGGCGTACTGTTCCTTTTGCCGTTCGTGATGGGCTTCCAGCGGTCTTGCCGGATTTCCCTTGTGCTTTTCAAATCGCAAAATTGCGTGTTGTGCCATGAAACTCCTTTCCCCATTCCATTCCTTTCCGGGACTTTTCCACCGGAAAATCCCGCAGAAAATATCTCGGATAGGAAGGGAATGGATAGAATATAAATCAATATTTTTTTCTCTGTATTTCTATATACCGTCCGGTTTTCGTACTTCAAGAGGATTGATTATCGTACTTGTGGAGTGCGGTTTTCAGTCCTCCGGCGTTCCATAACCGGATTTCTTGAAGTCGGTGTTTGGAACCGCTTCATAGGATTTCGGGTAAATGCGGTTGGGTTTTCCACAGCCCTGCTTCTGGATCTCCACCAGTCCGGCATATTGCAGTTCCCGCAGGGTGTTGACCGCTTTCTGCCGTCCGCAGTGGAGTAGCTCTACCACCTCGTTGATGGGATAGTAGAGGTAAATGCGCCCGTATTCATCTGCCCAGCCGTTTTTCCGGGACAGGTCTGTTCGGCGCAGGATAAAGGCATACAGTACCTTTGCTTCGTTGGACAGGGGTGTGAATGTGGGGGCTTCAAAAAGGAAATTCGGAAGCCGGGTAAAGCTGACCGCTTTTTCCGGCTGATGGATATAAATAGTGTTTGTCATATCGTGTTTTGTGGACGGTTAGAAGCCCGTTTCCGGGGCGGGCGATACTTTATACCACCTGCCCCGTTTTGGGGCTTGCAAAGCCTGATAAATCAAGGCTTTTTTCACTTCTAACTGTCCACAGCAGACCTCCTTTTCCGTTCACTTTCTGTTTTCTGCCGCCTGTGAACTCTGGCGGCACAGCCGGGGCAGTATTTTGCCCGGTTGGATTTGGGGACGAACACTCTGCCGCAGACCGCACAGCGTTTCAAGTCCTTATCCCGGAAAATTTCCGCTTCCAGCGTCCCGTCCAGCGGCAAGACCGCCCAGCGGAACCACTTACAGCAGACCGAGAAAGAAACCGTCTGCGGGCAGGTGCAGGTGTTCCCATCGTCAAGGAGCATACAGTTCCCGTCCTCATAGTTGCAGCACTCCCGGCGGATCAGGGCGTTTGCCTGCTTCCTCTGTGCCGGTGTCATGCGGTAAAGGGAACCGTCCGGCTTGCGCTCTATGGGCGGCAGTCGTTTATATGGGTTCTCTCTCATGCGTCCCCTCCGTTTTTCTGTTGCCGTTCTTCCCGAAATGATTTCCAGCGTTGGCACGCTCCCCACGGCTTCGGGACAAGTTGTCCCGAAGTGACCTCTGGACAAAGTGTCCAGAAGTTGGCTCCTTGCGGTGCTTCCCCTGCCGGGGTATTCCTTTTCGGACGGTCATTTGGTTTTCAAGGTGCAGCTCATCGATGAACTACCCTAAGTCTACACCTAAATGACCGCCCGTCCCGTATATCCGAAAGGTAGGAAATCCGCCCGGAAAACTCTCTATTTCCACGCTCTCGGAATTGTGGTAAAATGGAAAAAACAGAATGCCATTTTCGTTTAGGGAGGTCTCTATGTCAAAATTAAGTGATTTAATAAATGCAGAAGATAGTTTTCTGGTAAAACTAAGATGTGAAAATACTTTTGACGAAACGAAATATTTAGAAATTAAAAATCAAATCCTTATTGAAATGCCAAAGTGGAGAACACAGGGATTTATTTTGAATTGTGATGTTGAAGTGTTAATTAGCTTGATTGACCAATTAGCGGGAGGAAGCCGCTTCTTTAGCGAGGAAACAGCAATCAGGGTTGAGGATGCTTGTATGGAAATAGAAGAAATTATAAACTGTTTAGGAAGTTAAGTCGTCATATATTAAGTAGACAAGGAGGGAGGGCATGGAATTATCCATACAAGAACGATTGAAAGACCTGCGTGTGGAGCGTGGACTGACGCTGGAGCAGCTTGAAGAACAAGTAAATCTCTCCAAGTCTGCGCTGGGCAGTTATGAAGCAAAGGACTTCAAGGACATCAGCCACTATGCCATTATCAAGCTGGCGAAGTTTTACGGCGTGACCGCCGATTATCTGCTGGGGCTGTCCCAAACAAAAAATCACCCAAACGCCGATCTTGCAGACCTGCGTTTGAGTGATGATATGATTGAA
>CAJJZS010000032.1 GCA_905197685.1 uncultured Oscillospiraceae bacterium
CGAGGAACATGGTTTCGCCTTTGTACATTTTAACGGTGAAGAATGCTTTGTCAGCAAAGTCGAATACAGCTACGCCGGATTCTTTAGCTTCCCACAGAGCAGGTTCATTAGCTTCGTTGGTCCAAGTGAAGTTTACTTCTCTGGTTGTCGGAGCGTATTTGCCGGAAACCCAAACTTCGTTGGTCTTGTCGGAGCTGTTCTTGTTGTTAGCGATGTATACATAGTATTTCAGAGTTTCGTCAGAAACAGTCTTCCACTCTTTCTTCAGAGTGATCTTGAGGTATACAGCGTTTGGCATGATTTCGGTAGTGTAATCTTTGTAAGAAGCGTAGTCATTCTTAGTAGCTTTGTACAGCTCAGCTTTTTCTACCAGGTCAGCAACGCCGGAAGATTTTTCAATCAGGTTGATGGACCAGTTTTTGTCGATGTTGCCAGTGTAGTGACCGTATTCAGTTGTAACACCATCGGTGGTGTTGTCAACGTGTGGTTTGTCAACAGTGGTATCTTCGCCATCTTTTGCTTCAACATTTGCAGTGCCGGAGAAAGAGATGGATTTGTAGTATTCCTGATCTTTTTCTTTTGCAGTTACATCAGCCAGATACTCATTTACTTTTTCTTCAACGGTTTCCGGTTTGCCAGTGAAAGTTCTGCCGTTAACAGTTACTTTGATGGTAGAGATTTCTCTCTTTTCACCTTTAACTTCAACTTCTGTTGGAGCTGTGAATTTAGCAGCCTCACCTGTTTTAACGAAAGTGTATTTGCCATCTGGTGCGTTCTGGAGCTGACCATAGTAGTAAGCAGTGCCATCTTCATGGTATGCTACACAGTCATTTCCAGTCCAAGCTGCACTGTAATCTTTAGTCCATTTACCATTTTTCTTTTCGGTTTTGATAACTTTACCAGTAGCGTCTACGAAGTGATCTTCTTCAACGATTTTGATGTTGTTAACACCGATCTTATCTTCTGTGCCTTCGTTAACGTTTGCATCCCATACTAACTGATCGTCAGCATACAGAGGCATCCAGATAACGTCGCCCGGCTGGAAGTCAACATCTTCATTGTCATTCAGAGAAGTGGTAGCATCGGTAACGATGTCGCCATCTTTGTCTGTTACGAACAGGGAACCATCAAATTTGAAATTTTCCGGCCAATCTGCTTTGTCGTTAGAACCGCTGTTGTACTGAATAGCGAAAGCGTTAGCGCCCATGCCCAGTACCATAGCAGATGCCAGAGCTACGGAAAGTACTTTTTTCATAGTCTTTTTTCCTCCTAAAATTTGTTGCTCGAAGCGTTTTGCTTCGGCTTTTTGATTTTTTGACCTTTAAGCGACACTCTATCGCAAAAATGTCCCCGTGGAAGATTCTCCACAATCTCCCTCGGTCTGCCAATAATATACCACAACCAAATCCAAATTGCAACCCCTTTTCGTAAAAAAAATGTAATTTTCATCTTGTTTTTGTAATCATAATGTCATTTTATTCCCGCCGAACCCCCTGATTTTTCCTTTATTTATGCGGTTTTTCATCACTTCAATCCTATATTGTTTTTTATCTTATTTTTTTGTAATTCTTTTGTTATTATTCCGATTTTATGTAACTAAAGTTACTTTTTATATCTTTTTTCAGCGACAGTCAAGGTTTATTTTATTCCTTTTTCATCTTCTGCTGCCCCAAAAATCCTGTAAGTGCGGTGGGGCTTCGGCTTCTATATATATATGGGGCTGTGCGCTCCATGCCCGCAGGGACTTTCTTATACTTATAAATCTTTTGTGGGGCTGTGCAGTTTTAATTTTATTCCGTTTTGGAAAAATCGAACGGCAGTGAGATTTTTGAGTGACAGTACACAAAGGTCAGTTTTTCTCAAAACTAAAACTGTCACTTGCCATCGGTGTTCCTAAGCAAAAAATCGGTAATTTTATAAGTATCCTCTTTGGAAAAGGCTTTAGAAGGAATTTTCAAAATACAAAAGCCGCCTATCAGGCGGCTTTGTAATCGACAGACTTCAACAAATCTTTACAAGTTATACAATTTGTAGTAAAATACAATTATCGGAAGGACGGCACGGTTATTCCCTCTGCACAAAAGTGCATAAAAAGGGGGTGGCTACTATGACAACTTCCGAAGTTTTACAACTTTTAGAATTGTTAGCAGTGGTTATCTTTGGTATTTTAAATTACTTAAAACACCGGTAAAGAAATAACCACCCCTATGTAAGGGGCGGCGTTTCCTCAACTTTATTAAGCTCTTTGGGAACGACCGCCGTCTTCCACGCGGAGCCGTCCTTCTGATACTTATTATACAACCAAAGTTGCCTTGCGTCAAGTGGGGGTGCTTTGGTTGTTTTTTATTACTGTGCGGCTGTGCTCCACCCCCCCTTTTTTTATGGGGCTATGCGCCCCATACCCGCAGTTCCTTTCTTATGAAAAGAAAGGAACCAAAGATTCATTAGGGGAAGTTTCCCCTAAGACTCCTCTGTTACCGGACAGGCTACCGAAAAATCGAACAGCAGTGAGATTTTTGAGTGACAGAACGCACAGTCAAGTCTCTCTCAAAACTAAAA
>CAJJZS010000033.1 GCA_905197685.1 uncultured Oscillospiraceae bacterium
AATGCTCATGTGCCATAAAGTAACACACAAGAATTTGATAGACAGCAGCCCACTATTCCGTTATTACCTTACGCACACACCTTGTAACTTTTTCGTTAAGCCTATTGACTCTGATACCTCGGAAGAGATATAATATAGTTGCTACTTAGCGAACCTAAATAGCGAAACTAAAGAGAGGCGACGATATGAATAGCAAATATGTCCAGCAATTCAAAAAAGGCTCTCTGGAAATGATACTCTTATGCCTAATCGGACGCAAGGAAACTTATGGATATGAAATTATAACCGAATTGAACAATAGTGCGTCTGTTTTGGGATATGCGAAAGAGGGAACCATTTACCCCATTCTGTATCGTTTACAGGAAGCAGAACTAATCAAATGCCGATTGGCTCCGGCTGCGGCAAATGGCGGCTCAAAAAAGTATTATTCTTTAACGGATAAAGGCAGGAATGTACTTGATGAACTAATCTTATTTTGGTCAAGCTATGAAAACTGCGTAAACGGCTTTATAGAAAGTTATCAACAAGCGAGGGTGTCCAAATGAAAGAACAATATATCAAACAGGTTGAAAAGGAACTATCTTTACCACGCAAAATGAAAAAAGAGGTTGTGCGTGACTTGAATGAAGTTTTTGCGTCTGCTATGGAGCATGGAGAAACAGAGCAGCAGATTATCCAGCGTTTGGGGACGCCAAAAGAATTTGCAGACAGCACCGCAGAACAGTTTGGCATTGATAACACCAAATCGAAAAAAAGGAACGGTATCATTTCTACTCTTGCTGCGCTTGTTATCGCGGTTGCCGCCTTTTCGGTATATGCTGTTACGCAATCAGGAAAAGTACCAGAAGGAGCAATCGGACAAGCAGACGCGACAACAAATATACAGATTGAGGGCGCGTTTGCCTTTGATATTTCGCAAATCCTTTTGGCTATTGGGTTTGCAGCAACAGCTATTGCTGTTTTGTTAATTATCCGAACCATACACAAAAACAGGAGGTAACTAATGAAAAAGTATATTTCTGTATTCACAATCATGGTTATGATTTTTTTGGCTGCGTGTTCTAATCAAAATACATCATCTACACCGACAAGCAATGAGAACAATACGCAATCTAATAGTGTTACAAAATTGGACGAGGGTGTTTGGCCTGCGAATGAGTACACAGAGGGGCTTCCTGTTGCGCCTGGTACGGTTGCATGGGCTACACTTGATACAGAACATGAGAATTGCAATATCAACCTTACCGGCATTAGCGAAAACGACTATAACGAGTATATGGAGCTTTTGAACCAAGAAGGCTTTTCCGTAATTGAAAATGTGTCAGAGGAAATCGAGGGAGAAAACTATGTTTCTATCGGGACACTTTTATCAAACGACAAAAAGTGGTTAAGTATCAGCTACATACCCGATAGTCTAACTATCTACATTTCCTTTGACAATAACTGAAAGAGATAACGGAATAGCAAAGCCAGCCGAGCCAGTCAACGGTCAAGATGAACGGCGCATACGCGCCGCCGTTGACAGCCCCGCCCGCCTTTGCTGGCAGGCAATCAAGGGGCGACAGCAAGGAGTGCTGCCGCCCCGCACTATTATCAGAGAGGGGGAATTTCCATGACCGAAGATGAAGCCTATAAAGTCCATATCCAGTACACCTTTAATGCCTTTTGCAAGATTGTCATTCGTCACGCAGCCATAGATAAAATTTTGAATCTGCGCCGGAGGTGGGAACGGGAAGTTTCCCTTGACTATCTGATGAATGAGAAGTTTGTCCAGCTTGCCGAGCCGGAGCAGCTTGAAGAATATCTTTTTACCGCCTGCGACCAAACCGCCGTTTTGTATCATGCGGAACTTGCCGCCGCCCTTGCCCGTTTGCCGGAGCAGACACAGGAAGAAATTTTCCGCTATTACTTCCTGCGCCAGCCGCAGCGAGTGATCGGCGTACATATCGGACGGACACGCAGCACAGCGGGGCGGCATATCCAGCTTGCTTTGAAACGGTTGCGGCGGCTCATGGAGGGGAAAGACTATGAGTAAACTTCTCCCCTATGAAACAATCGTCAAAGCGCATGAGGGCGACCCGGACGC
>CAJJZS010000034.1 GCA_905197685.1 uncultured Oscillospiraceae bacterium
AGAAACCGATGGTTCTATAACGAAAAAGAGGATGCATCATTTTGACACATCCTCTCCATATAATCAAGATTACATGGCAACTTCCTTGTAAATCTTCTCAATGCCGACAAACTTCTTGTCAAGCCCCTGCATATCGCTGCCTATCTTGCTGTTGGTGATGCGGGCGTAGATTTGCGTAGTTTCTATGTTTGTGTGTCCCAGCATCTTGGACACCGTTTCAATGGGTACGCCCTTTGACAGCGTGGTGGTCGTGGCGAACGTGTGCCGGCTCATGTGGAATGTCAGGTTCTTTTTAATACCGCATATATCGGCAATCTCTTTCAAGTAGGCGTTTAGCTTCTGATTGCTGATTACGGGAAGTATCTTGCCGTCCGGCAACTTGCCCTTGTACTTCTTCAAAATCATCTTGGGAATATCCAGCAGGGGGACATTCACGTCCGTGTTGGTCTTTACCCGCTTGGTGATTATCCAAAGGTTGCCGTCAAAAGACTTTTGGATATTCTCCTGCCGCAAATTGGCGACATCGCTGTATGCCAGACCGCAGAAACAGGAAAAGACGAACAAGTCCCTGACGTGTTCCAGCCGTTCGGAAACCATTTTCTTTTTAAGGATAATTTTAATCTCGTCCTCTGTCAGATAACCCCTGTCCACTTTTTCCAGCCGGATTTTGTAGCTGGCGAAAGGGTCGCCCACCAGTATGCCGTTGTTACGGGCGATGATGATGATACGCTTGAAGAACTGCATGAACTTGGCGGTGGTGTTGTAGCCGCACTTGCAGGCGGTACGCAAATACAACTCAAAATCGGTAATGAACATCGGGCTTATCTCCTTTATGGATATGTCCGATACGTTGTACTTGCTTTGGATAAATTCAGCGAGGTGGCGGCGGGTCACTTCATACTTGCGGTAGGTCGCTATCGTCTTGGATATGCCTACAAGCTGCTTCACATCGTCATTGTGCTTTTGGAACAATGAAAGGATTGTTTCGTGGCTCTCGCTGTGTCCCAAGAACTCGTTTTTCACTTTCTCGGCGGTCACGTAATTGTCACGCCGCTGCATTTCGTGGTAAATGGTATTCAGGGAAGAACGTATGTCGTCCAAAAGGGCGTTTATCCTCCCGGCATCCCTGCCTTTGGCTTTGCCCGCAGTAATGCTCCAGTTGTCGGGCTGGATGCTCTGTTTCGTACTGAACTGGCAAAGTTTGCCGTCTATGGTGATGCGTGCCATAATCATAACCTCGCCGTTTTTCTTTTCAGAACCTTTCTTCAAATAGAAAAGAACCTTGAATGTCGATTTCATAACTCACTTTTTTTAGTTGCAAAATTAATTTTTACCTCTCGTTTTCGAGTTATGCAGACTATGGACTAATCAAGTCATTATCAGGTCATTTATGGACAAATCGTTACCGTTTTTGTCCGGCGGGGAATAGGTAACGATTTAGTAACGAAACTTTGTCTTTTACCGTACTTTTGAAGTCTTGGAAGCAGGACTTTCGGGCAATAAAAAAAGCCACAAATCATTGATTTGTAGCTTTTTGTCCGTTTGCTGACCATTTCTGTCCAGCACGTTCAGCGGAGAGACAGGCTCTCGAACCTATATATTCAAGAAATATCATAAAATTGCAAA
>CAJJZS010000035.1 GCA_905197685.1 uncultured Oscillospiraceae bacterium
GAACCGGACAGTCCCTTCTTCAAAAGGCTCAAATACTTCTCGGACTCCTCCTGCGGCATCATGCCCAGGGATTCGTCCAGATCGGAAACGATCTCTTTACTGCTGTTGACATAGCATCCATAAACACGGCTGATGGCGCTTTTTTCCGGGCGAAAACGGCGCCGCAGCTCATTGATTTCTTTTTGGTTCATTTTTTCCTACCTCGCTTTGTAATTGGAACGGTTGGTAACAGACGATGAATTCCATTTTAGTGGAAAGAGCTTGAAATTTCAATAGCCGGAAGTTCTTTCCCCCAAGAGCGCAAAAAAGAAACCGCCCATGTCAGAAACTATCAGAAACTGACTGAGCGGCATTATTTTTCATGTCAAACGCCAGTAGGAGCGGTTATTTTCTGATCCAGTCCAGAAAAACAGCTACTTTCTCCAAGTCTTCATCCGGCAGGGCAAGCAGCTTCTTGCCTATGATCCCACGAAGGGAATCCGGATCGTCCATGGGGGCAAAGAAAAGAGTTGGCGTCAAATCAAAGTATTCCATGATGTTGAACAGCTCCCGGAGAGAGGGCATAGAAATTCCATTGGTGATGCTTCTGATATAGGAGCCGCTCTTTCCAAGCTCCAGGCTCATCCGATGCTCAGAAACGCCCTTCTGTTCCCGCAGCTCTGTGATGCGGTTCCGCACAAACGCTTCATAGCGGCGGTTATCGTCCATGATCCTCTCCCTCCAATCTTTACTTATTATTTTAATATAAGGGAGCGTCGCGGGTTCGCACTTAAATCATCAACTTTCGCTTCACACAACGAATAATTAGTGATATAATTATTAAAATTGGCGCGAGCTTTATATTTTTATTATGAATCACAATCAATAAAATATGACTGCGACTGTGTATGAGGGCTGTCAGATGGGAAGCTGCTTTTTTATAGGGCATAGGGAGACACCGGACCAGGTGTACCCAACCCTGCTTGAAACCATAGAGCGCCATATCACGGAATATGGCGTAACTGAATTTGTGGTAGGACAGTATGGGAACTTCGACCGTCTGGTGATCCGGGCGCTGTCACAGGCCAAGCGAGCGCACCCGGATATTACACTGATGCTGATGACCCCATATTACCCGGTCAACAGAAAGGTGGATCTGCCGGAGGCATTCGACGCCCTGTTCTATCCGCCGGATCTGGAAGCGGTCCCCAAACGGCTTGCCATCATCCGAGCAAACCGATACATGGTGGAGCGCAGCGATTTTCTCATCGCCTATGTGCGGCATCCCGCCAGCAATGCCAAAGAACTGCTGGAGTATGCTGGGACTGGAAAGAGAAAGGGAAAAATCCACATCACAAATTTGGCGGAGGAGCAAATCCCTCTTCCAAAGAAAACAGATGATGTGATATAATAGAATAACAAAGTTTACCCATTTTGAGATTTGTAACCCGAGGTCTTGCTATGGAAGAAAAACTGGGACAGTCCATGGCTGTTCTGTTCAAATATGAAAAATTGATTTTGGCTGAAGAAGAAACCACATCCGCTGGTGGATGTGGCGTTTCCCTTGCGGCCTTTTCATGCCCTGCGTCAGCCTGTCCAAGTGACAGGGTGTCGCAGGGCGTTTTTATTG
>CAJJZS010000036.1 GCA_905197685.1 uncultured Oscillospiraceae bacterium
CCGGGCGCAGTTACAAACAGAAAAATCCCCAAAAGTCCCGAAAAAGACAGCAAAATCAAAACATCACGAATTGGAGGTATGAGCATGATTAGACTGACCGTTGAAGAAATGAACCTGTTGAGTATTTACCATGAGGGAAGCAAAGCACAGCTTATGGAAAATATGACGGCTGCGCTGCCGTTCATGGACGAGGATATGCGCCCCTTTGCAGAACGCACCTTACAGAAAATTTCCCCGCTAACAGAAAACGAGTATGCGGAGCTTGCCATTTTCGCCGCTGATGAAGTATGACCGGGGGTAAGCGGCTTACGCCGCCACAGAGCCGAAAAGTCAACAGCCTTGTAAAAAAGGAGTGCTGCAACTGCGAGCGCGGACACTGTATCTTACTGGACGACGGGGAGGAATGTGTCTGCCCGCAGCTCATTTCCTGTTCGCTTTTATGCAAGTGGTTTCAAATTGCCGTACTTCCTCTTGATAAGCTACTGTATGCAGAGCTTTTCAAGACAGAGGACAAAAAGCGTTGTACCGAGTGCGGCACGTTCTTTGTATCAAAATCGAACAGCGTCAAATACTGCCCGGACTGCCGGAAGCGGATTACCCGCAGACAGGCAGCCGAGCGCATGAGGAAACGGCGTGCGGCGGTTACGCGATAAGGGCAAAAAAAGCCTTGATTTACAGGGCATAAATGACGTGAAACTGGCATAGGCGATACAGAATACCTTTTCCCTTAAAATGGGGGTTCTACTGCGTAACATTTTAAAATCAGTACCTATAAAAGAACAGGGTGCGGGAGGTCATTACTGGCTTCCTGCGCCCTGTTCTTTTTGTGTCTGACTGTCTTTATCCTGCATTTCCGGCTTCGGCTGTAATTCTTTTTCTATCCGGTTCCGGTAATGGGTTTTCCTGCGGTAAAAATATTTTGTTACTTCCTGTTCCGGCAGCCATATCCCCGCAGCTTCTATCCGTTCCATAACAGCGGCAACGATTTCCCGGTTGTTGTACTTATGCGGCTCCTGTCCCTTTTCTATCCAAAGACGGCGGTATTCCTCATAAAGCCATGTACTGATAGTTTCTTTCTGCCGTTGCTTCAAATGCCGGAACTGCTTATCTGTCCGCAGCAGCTTCCCGTCTACCTTTTTATGATTTTTTGTCCCGATTTCTTTTTTCCTCTCTTTCCATTTCTTCAAGGGGAAACTGGGGGAGGGCTTCTATCAGCTTCATTGTGATATACTGGCGCATATCTTCATCAATTTCCAGTTTGAATGTTCCGTCCGGCTGACGTTTCTTTACAGTTGCCTGCCTGTCGATTTCGTCCTTGTAGCACATAAGCACCTTTTCCACCGCCCATGTTTCTCCGGTAACGGCGGCGCTTATGGTTTCATAATCGGGTATCGTTTGGTCTGCCATGTTTTCACGCTCCTGTCTATATTGGAATACCTTTATCCTACCACGCTTTTATAGATATTTCTACTGTAAGCGTTCGGTTTCCCTGCCCCGTTCCGGTTCTTTTTCCAGTCTTAAAATACTGTCTATGTTCTGTTTGATAACGTCGTATTCCTTGACCTGTTTTTTCAGCTTGC
>CAJJZS010000037.1 GCA_905197685.1 uncultured Oscillospiraceae bacterium
TTTTCTATTTGCCAATTCCTCCACCTCCTAAAAAAGATCTCCAGCGCTGTACCTTTGTTTTATCAAACATCTCTGATTCCATCAAGGATACGGACTGGCTCACGATCTTCCGCTTCGAGGCTTACGGTAAGTTGTGCTTCTCTCAACAGGCTTTGCCCTGTGCGTACATTTTGCGATATACTCCTGGAGACCCGCCGCAGTAAAATACACACAGCCATTCTGAACATACTGCACATAAGAGATCAAGCCGTTGTTACGGGCGGCATCCAGCGTTGCTATGCTGATTCCTAAGATTTCAGCAGCTTCTTTTCGTGTAATGAGTTTTTCCATAGACCATATTCCCTCCAATCTGTCAAGGTTATCATCGTGCTTTCAAAATCACATGAATACGCTGGCAGCCGAAACTGCCAGCGCATGGTATCTGATTTTGAATAGAAAACGCCCAACAAAGAAAGCAATCGCTTCCTATTTTAATATGACTCAATTCTCGTCACATTTGCCACGCAACCCTGACGATGGGAACATAACAGGTCTCCGCTGGCGCGGTTGTCATAACTCCGCAGCGTCGTTTTACTCGTGCGCCGCAGGGTTCCCCCCAAGTCTTTAGGAGGCCGTGAGGAAGTATCTTTAAGCCCCCGTGCAGTCCTCGCGCCGGATCTGCCACCATCCGTTTTGTGAAATCGTAGATCGCTCCGAAACAGCTTTGTTCATCACCTCCCTGGCTGCTCCATCTTCGCGGCGTTCCACACTCGCTCGTACACGGGTTATGTACCTGTTATGCTGTCTATGAAATTGTCAAAGTGCTGTTGAAGGGGGAAAACTTGTCCTTCTATTAACTCTGACAAAAAAAGCAAAAAACAGGCGCTTCAAACGAAATTTTATCAAAAATATTTTGCCAGCTGTTTCAAACCGCGCCGGATGCTGTCCCGGACACGGCTTGGGTCTACACCCTCTGCTGCGGCGATCTCTCCTACTCTCATACCCAGATAATACCGGGCATAAATCCGCTTGGCCTGTTTCTCCGGCAGAGCCATTACTGCGGTGTAGAGTTGTTCCCGCAGCTGTTTTTCCTCCAGGAACATTTCCGGCGTCTGGGGCTTCATCAGGACCGCATTTTCAATGCCGTTGTCGCTGTCCAGAGAGTAATGCGCCTTATAGCGATACATTCTCCGGTCATAGGCAGCTTCTGCACGCTCGGTGGCACGAATCGCCTCCAGCACATCTTCTGTTACTTCTACAAAGTGATCTGTTTTATAAACATCAGGATATAGATCCCGAAGATTGACTTTTTTCATTGTGTACCTCCATTTCGATTCACGGGTAGTTAACGGGTGAATCGAATGGAGGCGGAGACCGGCAGCGGTAACAAACCGCTCGTCTATCTAAAAAACGGCAAGCAAAAACGCCAGCTCCCCACAAAGGGATACTGGCGCGACAAGAAAACCTATGATTATACTGGTTTACACAGATTGATAATACCGATATAAAAACATAATGCCCCGGTGGCGGGGCAAGGCTTTTTTTAACTGATGTAACTCATGGGTATTGTGAACCACTAA
>CAJJZS010000038.1 GCA_905197685.1 uncultured Oscillospiraceae bacterium
AAGGCTCCTCGCCGGAGGGCTGTGATTTTCCGCAGTCATGGTCTGCTCCAAATCATACAGGGGACGCTACGCTTCCCCTGCGCTGGCTGTCGCCAGCTACCCTTTTGTGGACTTGCCGCCCGGAAACACCTTGCGCTGCAAGCTGTTCCCGTCCAGCAAGTTTTATCAGTCGAGCTATCCTTATCTACGGTAATTTAGTATAATAAGGTCAAAAAACAGAACGCTATCATTGTGCAACCGATATGCAACTGATAATTGCTTGATAGTTGGTGGTAGCAACACGGTAATTCAGATAGAATAAAGCCAACAAAGAAAGGAGGTCATCCAAATGTTAGTAAACATCATTATGATTGTAGTCGGAATAGTTTTCTCATGTATCTTTGTCGGCTTGCTTATCCTTGTTATTCGTGCATTGCTTAAATATATCCGTACAGAGAAATGAAGCTAACAGCAACATTAGGAGGTGGTCAAATGAAAGTAACCGTATTTATGATAATCGTTGGAATAATTTTCTTATGTATCTTTGTTGGTTTGCTTACCCTTATTGTTCGTGCATTACTCAAATATATCCATTCAAAAGATGTACGGCAGGAAAAATCCGTAGTGAGGAAATCGTTGGGTGAAGCACTCAAAGTACACAGAACACAGTGCAAAATGACGCAGGAATTTGTTGCTGAAACGATTGGTGTTAGCAGGCAGGCTGTTTCAAAATGGGAAAATGGAACATCCGACCCTTCCACATCAAATCTTTTTGCACTTGCAAAACTTTACGGTATTTCTGTTGAAGAATTACTAAAAGAAGTTGAATAATCTTCATGCAGATATTTTATTTCATCATCGGGCCACCCTGACCCGAACTTTCAAAACTGAATACCAGCCGCCCACCGGCGGCACCACCGAGCAGGAAATCAGAAACGGTTTCCTGCTTTTCTTTTGCCCAAAATGAGGTGGCAAACCACCACCCCATCCAATCAGCCACAGGAAGGAGGAAGCCGTTATGCCCTGTCCCCACCATGATATAAAGATCGTCCAGCGCAGCAACCGCCAGTCAGCCGTAGCCGCCGCAGCTTACCAGAGCGGCGAACGGCTGTTTTCCGAGTACGACCAGAAGCAGAAATACTATGCCGAGAAACGAGGGATCGTCCATACAGAAATCATGCTGCCGCCCCATGCCCCGCCGGAGTACGCAGACCGCAATACCTTGTGGAACGCCGCCGAAGCGATTGAGAAACAATGGAACTCCCAGCTTGCCCGGAGAATCGTGCTTGCCATACCGAGGGAAATTCCCCCGGAGCAGCACGCCGACCTGCTCCGGGACTATTGCCGGGAGTTTTTCGTTTCCAAAGGCATGATTGCCGATTTTGCCATTCACGATAAGGAGGATGGGAATCCCCACGCCCACATCCTGCTGACCATGCGGGCAATGGACGAAACCGGGAAATGGCTTTCCAAGAGCCGGAAGGTTTATGACCTTGACGAGAACGGCGAGCGTATCCGGCTCCC
>CAJJZS010000039.1 GCA_905197685.1 uncultured Oscillospiraceae bacterium
TTCGTTTTGGTAAATTCATATCAGGCCACCTCTTTCCGAACAATAAAAAATGCCCTGCGCCGCACTGCCACAAGGGCAGACGAACGCAGGACATAAAAAGGCCGCAAGAGAGGAGCCACATCTACCAGCTGATGTGGTTTCTTCGACAGCTAAAATGGTTTTTTCATATCTAAGAACAGTTGGTGGTTGTCCAAGGACTCTGCCCATAGTGGCACCTCCTTTATAGGCATAATTTTATATTTATTATATCATAAGGCGCTTGTCATTGGAAATGTTTTGTAAGTTCTGCTGATTAACTTTTTGTGAATTTGTTATTCATCTGAGATATGCAGTATCGGCAGTGTCAGGGTGAATCAAGATGATTTGTTTTCCTTGGCGGAGAGCATAGTTTACAGTCTGAGCTGTACCAGATCGCATCTGTTTTGCATTGTCAAATACCCCCACAAGAAAATCAGCATGATCCACCATATAGTAGTTGCGTTTTTTATAACTGGCGGTGTTTGCTTCCTGAGAAACTACAATGCAGTTTGTCGCTTTTTGAATCAGACTTTTCAGCCTTTTTTGACTTTGCTCTGGCCATTTAGAGTCATGGCCAACGAAGGGAATCGCAACAATAATTTCAATGTTCTCATACCCGGATTTTTCTTTCAGCGCCAGCAGCTGCTCACCGGCCCACATATCTACACCAAGAGCGCCGCCCACAAAAAATGTTTGAACATTTTCTCTATCGTGGAGCATTTGAAACTGCTCAAAAAGGCGCTCTTTTATTTCTTTGCACAGCGGATGATTTTCGTTATAACCGAAGCAAAATCTTGTTGGACGGTGGCCAGTAATGGCGCAAGCACGCGGATTCATAAAATCCCTCCCCGTTTTGGCCGTGATTACATATGCAAAGCAAAAATCGTGCAAATAATGTTGATAAAAAGCATACTTAATTAAAATTATACCATATACAATGTGGAATATCAACATTCGCTTTCTGCTATCCTAAAAGTAGTAGAGAGGTGATTTGTATGGATGAGGAGTTTATTCGCAATCGGATTACAGAATTGCGTTTGAAAAAGGGTGTATCGGAATACCAGATGAGCATGGATTTGGGTCAAAACAAAAACTATGTTCAAGCCATTTCTTCTGGCCGTGCATTGCCGTCCATGAAGCAATTTCTCAACATTTGCGAATATATGGAGATCACCCCATTTCAATTTTTTGATGCACAGGAAAACAACCCTCAACTCATCAAGAAGGCTCTTGATGGAATGAGGAAACTGTCTGACGACGATCTGATAATGTTGATTGGATTGATTGGTCGTTTGAACTCGGAGAGCTAACGGTGGGAGCCAACAGTCTCCCATCGTTAGCTTTTTTATTTGAAAGGGAGCATAATTGTGGCAAGCAATGCTTGTGGCTATCCATTTCGCCACAAACGCTTGTTGAGGGCGCTG
>CAJJZS010000040.1 GCA_905197685.1 uncultured Oscillospiraceae bacterium
TTTAGGTCAGTTTACAAGGAACTACACGCAGACCACGAAACGGGGGCTGCTGACAACAAATAAAGGCTGAGTATCAAGCACCGGGAAAGTGCGGAATATTCAGCCTGTTTTGTTGTCCGGGGTTTCCAAAGGGGCTTGCCCCTTGGCACACGACTTTGCTCGCAAAGTGTAGTGTGTTATACGCTTTGTCTGCGTTGCCGTGAAAACGCCATTGCCGCCGGATAGGGCAAGGGCATTTGAAGCGGCAGGAAAACAGGCTTGGATTTGTGGGCGGGTGCTGCCACAAATGCGGGGCTGGTTTCAACAGCAGATAGGGCGTATATGAAAGTCCCCGTCCATCGTTCCCCGTAAAAGTTTGGACAGCTTGCCCCGATGTTGCCGCTTGTGGTCACGATGGTCAGAAGATTGCGGCGGCTCTCGTTTTCTCAAAATCTGAATGGGCGGGAAAGCCATTTTAGGGCTTTCCCGCCTTGATTATCCTTTAGCAAAGTCGGGCGGGACTGTCAACGGCGGCGCATGAAATGCACCGTTCATCTTGACCGTTGACTGGCTCGACTGGCTTTGCTATTTCCTCGATAAACTTGAAGTTGTACTTATGCACAGACAATCAAGCATCCCGTTTAATCAAAGCGGCATCGGAGTCCGGGCAATCACAATGACTGCCAAAACAGCGCCCGCAAACGCTGCTGCGCCGATAACTGCCGCCGTCTTTTTGCTGAGGTTCTTCTTTACTGCCTTACAGATTAGCATGGCACAAACCACGCAAACAGCCGCAACCGCAAGCGCAATAACCAGCGTCTCCCATAACCATGAAAGTTCGTATAATATTCTCATTCGCTCACCATACCTTTCTCTGGCAAACTGGAAGTTACTTTTTCATATACACGCCTTCGTCAAATCCCGATTTATCCCTTTACTTTCGCCCCCGCTGTGGGTTTGGATTTTTCAGCAAGTCCGATTTCTCCGCAATCTTTTTCAGCCACTTCTTTTCGTCCTCTGACAGCTTCTTCAAATTCAATTTAAGCCGTTTACAGATAAACGCCAAAGACGCTTGCTCCGGGTCGCCGTCCTCGCTGGCGGCTTCGTCTGCGGCCTGTAAAAATCCTTTCAGCGGGTTATCCTCCGGGACGCTGAAAAAATCGTCCTTGTGGGCTTCCCGCAGGTCAAGGGCTATCTTGTTTATGTCCTGCTGTATCACATAGCGGCAAAAACTGTCATCATCAATATGGGCGGCGATAAGCTGTCTTAACTGCGGGTCGGACAAGCTGGGATTGT
>CAJJZS010000041.1 GCA_905197685.1 uncultured Oscillospiraceae bacterium
GAACAAGGTTATAGTTCTGGAAGATAAAGCCGATGTTGCGGCGGCGAAAGATGGTGAGCTGTTCGTCGTTCATCTTCGACAGTTCTTTGTCCCGGACAATCACATTGCCGGAAGTAGGGGTGTCCAGCCCGCCCATCATGTGAAGCAGGGTAGACTTGCCGCTGCCGGAGGTTCCCACAACGGCCACAAATTCGCCGTCATTTACGGAGAAGTTCACGCCGTCAAGGGCGCGGGTGATGTTCGGCTCTGTGCCGTAATACTTTTTCAGGTCGATAGTCTGTAAAATGCTCATAAAATTCAATCCTTTTTTTGTTTGTTGTAAATGCGGAACGCTGCTGCGCCGGTGGCCGCCAACTGCACCAGAATCAGCACAGCGAACAGGCCGAAGCTCTCATAGTAGAACAGTTCATCCCAAAATAGGAGAACATCACAGAGAGCAGTCAAGGCAACCGTCCGGCGGATGTGCCGGGCCAGCCATTGCCGGAACACCAGCACAAGGGCAACGGGCGGGACGATCAGCAGCGCCAGATTCAAAATCAATGTCGGGGGCAGTTCCATTGCGTCGCCTCCTCACTTTTGTTGATAAGGGTATTGTAAAACCCAAATGTCCGCGAAATGTTACAGCGGCCAAAAAATTTCATTGAAAATCGGGGTGAAATGTTACAACGCTCGGACATTTCAAAAAAATTCACGGCGGACAGCCGGAAATGGTCGTCCGCCGAATCATACTACACAATCTTTTAGATAGATTGATTGTGAAATAATTTCAATCCAATCACCACATCTATCATAAGTTCCACAATGAGAATTATACTAATGGCAACATTAAAATTACATAGGTTATATAATCCGATATAGATTTCACAAGTAAGAAATACAACTTGCAGACACAAATTTAAGTATGTCACTAAATGCTCGTTAGTTCTATTCCACAATCTAAACAGGAACATTGTAAAAATAGGTTTTCCCGTAAAAGCAAAAAGCACTGACAATACCGGCACCAAAAATACATAGTAAGAATCTACTGCATTGCTGGGGGATGTACCTACCCATTGAATTGCTATTTTATCAGGAACAACGAAAAATAAAACAATAGATAAAATAACATTGATTATTAAGATGATTGTTGTTGCTTTGCAAAAATTGATTTTTTTCATGGTGTTTTCTCCTGTTATAAGTGTGCTTTATTTAGTCGGCAACATAATGGAAAATTCCGAACCCTTGCCCGGCTCCGAAACCACTTTGATATAGCCG
>CAJJZS010000042.1 GCA_905197685.1 uncultured Oscillospiraceae bacterium
CGCCCACTGGCGCATTCCGGCAGCCACGCCGTCGGCGACTTCGAGCGTCAGCGGCGTCCCCCGCTGCATCGTATCGAGCAGTTGGGCATAAACCGTCTTGTTGAGATACCGGCGCATGGCCTCGCGGCCGAATACCTTCGTACCGAAATACTCGGAAGGACTTCCCTCGGGAGCCTTCACTTCGACGGCTTTGTGATCGATGGCCGCCTCCACCATTTTGAATCGGAGCAATGACATGGGATCACTTCGAATTATGAACTCGGAATACCGTAAAACCCGTACACTTCCGCCCGGGTGACGGACGGCATCCTTTCTGCGCACAAAGATAAATATCCGACACGACAAAAACGCACAAAAAACCGCATCTTCCAGAAAAAAATCGAATATTTTTCGAAAAAACCAATAAAAAAACAACTTTTCCCGAAAAAACAGCCTAAAAATTCGTCATACCGGTCGATTTCAGACATTATTTTCCGGAAAATAGCATTTTTTCGAAAAATCGCCCCATTCATGATCCGGGCATTTCCAAAACCTCCGCCGAAAAGAGCCTTCGTTGGTACAAACCGGCTATTTTCCGCATTTCTTGCTTACAATCCGGCAATTATTTTATATCTTTACGGGCAGTTTAAAAGCAATTGAACATATTTCAATACTAATCTCTAATTTATTATGGCAACTACCAAACGTGAAAAGTTGTTTACCGAATTTCCGCCGGTTTCGACCGAGCAGTGGGAGGAGGTAATCAAGGCCGACCTCAAAGGTGCGGACTACGAGCGTAAATTGGTGTGGAAAACGCCGGAAGGTTTCAACGTCCGTCCCTACTACCGGGCTGAAAACCTCGCCGGACTGAAGTTCCTCGGCTCCGAAGCCGGGGTTTTCCCCTACGTGCGGGGCACCCGTGCCCACAACCGCTGGAAGATCCACCAGACGGTCATCGTCAATTGTCCCAAGGAGGCGAACGCCGTCGCGCTCAAGATCCTCAATGCGGGCGTCGATTCGATCGAATTCCAGATCGTTCCGGAGACCTTCTCCGCAGAAGATCTGAATACGCTGCTCAAGGATATTCACATCCCTGCAGTCGAAATTACCTTCAGCGGCAGTAAAACCGCCCATGTGGCAGAGTTGGTGATCGCAAAGATCGAAAAGGAACAACTGCCTGCGGAAGAGGTGCACATCAATTTCTGCATCGACCCGCTGGTCAAGAAACTGACTTCGAAAGGCAGCTTCTGTTCGGAGAACGGTG
>CAJJZS010000043.1 GCA_905197685.1 uncultured Oscillospiraceae bacterium
ATAGAAGAAGCGATACAGCTTCTGGACAGGGAATACCTGCAGAACTTTTCGATTGCCCCTGAAACAAGGACACAGGATTTACAGAAAATCGTCCGTTTTTTAGAAGAACGCTGCCAGACAGACAATACTGTTTTCGTCCATGGACGTGGAAAACGGAAAAGCAAAAACCAACGGTATCTGGAAGTTTTCCGCAGATTTCTGGAACGTCAGATCATTTATGACTGGCATACGGCAAGTTTTCAGGGGCGGAACAATTATTGTAAAACAGACCCGAATGCAACCTTTATGCACATGAAAGATGACCATATGAGAAATGCCCAGTTAAAGCCAGGGTATAATGTACAGATCGCAGTAGAGAGTGAATATATCGTAGCGACTGATATTTTTCAGGACCGGAATGATGTCTGGACGTTGGTTCCCTTCTTAAAGACAATGGAAAAGAACCTAGGGTTCCGTTATCCAAGCGTAACGGCTGATTCCGGATATGAAAGTGAAGAGGCGTATACTTATCTGAGAAGTGTAAATCAGAAACCGTACATAAAGCCGCAGACATACGAAAAATGGAAAAAACGGAGCTTCAAACAGGATATCAGCAAACGCGAAAACATGGGATATGATGAAAAAACTGACACATACACCTGCCATGTCGGAAAAACACTGTCTTTCGTTTTCATCAAAAAACAGAAAAGCAAGAGCGGCTATGAATCAGAAGTTACCGTTTACGAATGTGAAGACTGTACAGCTTGTCCCCATAAAGAAAAATGTACCAAGGCAAAAGGGAACAAGCGGCTATATATCTCCAAAAGTTTTCTGGAGAAGCGTCAAGAATCCTATGAAAATATCCTGAGTGAAACGGGGATCCAATACCGCATGAACCGTTCGATCCAAGTGGAGGGAGCATTTGGGGTAGTGAAAAATGATTATGAATTCCAAAGATTTCTGCTCCATGGGAAAACGAAGGTAAAACTGGAGATTCTTTTGCTTTGTATTGGTTATAACATCAATAAACTGCATGCAAAGATCCAAAAAGAGCGTACAGGAAGTCATTTTTTTCCAGTCAAGGAAACCGCTTAAAAAGTCCCCAAAATGAAGGTGTTATTAAAGTACGCCAAAAATCCGGAAAGGCTCCCTAAAACAAAGAGATTCCTTCCGGATTTTTTCAACTATAGAGCAAAGGTGCCGCTCAATCATTTAATTTGATGATTTTGCAACACCCTCTTT
>CAJJZS010000044.1 GCA_905197685.1 uncultured Oscillospiraceae bacterium
TTGCGCTGCACTCGTTGGCGGTTTCGATAAACTCCTGTTCATGCTCTTTCACATAAGACGTTACTCGCTGCAAGTCTGCAAGGACAAGTTCTTTCAATACGCTTTTGCGGATATAATGCGTAGTGCAGAGCATATCATTTCTTGCCCGGTTGCGGTAGTTGCCGCAAGTGTAGGCGTGTTTCCGTTCAAGCGTCCCGGCTCCGCGTACTGCATACATTTTGTAGCCGCAGTCCCCGCAAAAGAGCAGCCCGGAAAACAGGTCAATTTCATCAACCTTTGTCGGGCGTTGCCGGGTGGCAATCCGCTTCTGTGCAAGTTCAAAGGTTTCTTCATCAATCAAAGGTTCGTGAGTGTTGGGGAAGAAATACCTTTTTTCCTCCGGGTTCTTTTTCGTCTTTTTCGACTTATAAGATACCTTGTAGGTTTTCCCGGTTATGGTATGCCCTAAATATTCTTTCCTTGTCAGAATGTCGTACAGCGTCTTATCCGGCCAGTTGTACCATGCGTTGAGCTGTGGGCGGGGGTGGCGTTTGCTCCCTGTCCTGCGGTAGCGCAGTTCCCCGACGGTCAGTATTTCATTGTCCCGCAGCCAGTTCTGGATTTCACACATACGGTCGCCCCGTACATACATTGCAAAAATCTGTTTTACGACGTGCGCCGTTTCCGGGTCGGGTATCAGATGATTGCGGTTATCCGGGTCGATAAGGTAGCCGTAAGGAGCTTCGCCGTTGACGCGCTCGCCTTTCTGCGCCTTTGCCTGTTTGACAGCCCGGATTTTCTTTGAGGTGTCGCGGGCGTAAAACTCGTTGAACCAGTTCCGCAGAGGGGTAAACTCGTTATCTTCCCTTGCTGTGTCTACACCGTCGTTAATGGCAATGTAGCGCACTTCGTATTCTGGGAAAACAATCTCTATCAGTTCCCCGGTTTTTAGATAATTACGTCCCAGACGGGAAAGGTCTTTTGTTATGACGGTAGCCACGTTCCCGGCTTCAACCTCATGTAACATGGCTTGAAGCCCCTCACGCTCAAAGCTCACGCCGGAAAATCCGTCGTCTACGAAAAAGCGCGTGTTGAAAAAGTGGTGTTCGTCAGCATATTTCTGTAAAATCAGCTTTTGGTTCTGTATGCTCTCGCTTTCCCCGGCTTGCATATCTTCCTGGCTTAATCTGCAATATAAAGCGGTAATCTTGTCTGTCTGTAACATTT
>CAJJZS010000045.1 GCA_905197685.1 uncultured Oscillospiraceae bacterium
TTGTCACAAACCCGCCGAAGCCTTTTTTCTTTAAATCATCGGCGGTTTTCTGCGCGTCCTGCTGTGTCTGGAATTTACCCACACAGACCTTTACCAATGTTTCGTTTCTTAGAAACGTAAAATACCCCATATCGCTAATCTTAGAATACAGCTCCGCCGCGCTCTCTGCCGATGAAAACGCGCCCACCTGAACGGTGTACGGGGTTTCTTTCGGCTTGTCCGGCTTGCTTTCGGGTGGGGTGTCTGTTGCCAACGCAATCAGTTCGTCAAATTGGAACAGCTCCCCCGGGCAGTGCAGGCGGGTAACAGGATTGATTTCACAATGACCTATCATATGTTCTCGGTCAATCGGGATTTCTACCCCGTAAATTCGGTCAACTTCTTCCACGATGTAAGAGGTCAGCCAGGCTGCCGCTTTTAGCTGTTTGTCGGTCAACTTGCCTTTGCTGTCCTTCCAAAATCCTTCGCACTCGATAGAAATGCAGTAAAGATTCGGGTTGACATTCTTCCTCATTTTAACAAGCGGGTGGGTCGGGTTGTTCACCTTTCCCTGTGTCCACGCCGCTTCTGTTAAAGGTACAAGCTGCGCTATCTCCCCGTTTTTGCCCAACACAAAGTGGCTGGAAGTTTGGCTTTGTGGGTTCTTCTCCCATGATACAGTCCCGTTAAAGGTTCCGTCTGCGATGTGCCAAACAATCAGACAGGGCTTATATCCTCCCCTGCTGCTTTGATTTACAGTTTTGTGCTGCTGAATGTTCATCCTCTCATTCCTTTCTTTCGGAGTTTGGAGCAGCTCTGCTGCAACAAACTCGGGGTGGCAGAACACTTATCCGTTTTTCACCGAAAACTTTAACTGCCACCGTTTTATTTTTTATCTTTACCCCGCTTGATTGCGGCAAGGCTCATAAGTTCTGTTCCTACAAAAGCGAAGAACGCAATCGTCAGCTGCGGTTCCGGCTGTGTGCCCGTGCGCCACTGCATGACAAGACAAAACCCCGTGTATGCCACTACAAGCAGAATACACAGGGTCACTATAATTTTAGAAAACAACCCCCGCTTTCGGGGGCGCTTTCCCTTTTGCGCTGCGAGAAAGGTTTTTAAATCCTCGGTCAGCTCGTCCAGTTCTTCATCGGTCAA
>CAJJZS010000046.1 GCA_905197685.1 uncultured Oscillospiraceae bacterium
TGATTATCGGCGTGACAATGCCAAATTCCTTGATGCTTTCCGCTAACTCTGACAGCGTTTCATCCTCCACAACATGAAACGGATTGTCGGGAAACGGGTATAAATCTTTGGTCTTTAACACCTTAAAATCCTGTTTCTTCATTCACTTTTTACCTTTCTCTTGATTTGTTTCTGCCTGTTCTCTGTAATTCTTCCAACACTTCTGGCGGTATCTTTGAGAGCAGCCGCCCCATCTGCTCGTTGGTTCTCTGCAATTCAAATATCCTCTGGTTGGCTTTCTGCACCTTTAATTCCTGCTCGTACTTTTCATCACGCATACGCCCTGCATAGTCGGCTTCCTGCCCGATTTGCTCCTTTAAGCTGTCGATATACGCCTGCTGTCTGCCGATTTCCTTAGAGAATTTCTCCACTTCGGGCAGCCATGCGGCAACCAGTTCCAGAGCCTTGTCACGCTTTTTCCCTGCGTTAAAGGCGTTGATGTCGGACAGGGCAGACACGATTTCCCCATACTGCTTATCAAGCCTGCCGCCCAACTTATAGAGCCATGTGGGGACGTGTTTCCGCTTGGTTTCCATCGAAGATTGACCTCTCTCAAGCTGATTCCAACGTGAGGACATCCGCTCATGGTAGGCGGTCTGCCACTCCGACAGGCTCTTTTGATTGCCTAAAATTGTTTTGGCGGACAGCTTATTGTCTGGTGTAATCGGCACAAAGCAGAGGTGCATATGGGGCGTTCTCTCGTCCATGTGGACGACTGCGGAGAGGATATTCTGCTCCCCGACACGCTCCGAAATGAAATCCAGAGCCATCGTAAAATACGCTTTCTGTTCTTCGGGCGGTAACTGGTTCATAAATTCTGGTGAAGCCGTGATGAGCGTTTCCACCATCATCACGCTGTCTTTCCTTGTCCTGCACCCTGCTTCGGCTACCTTTCGGTTAATCTCTTTCTTATAGGTGTACTTTGGCGGTGCGACAAGATGATAGTTATTTTTAGAGCGTTCCATGTCGATATCTGGGTTGCTTTTGTAGGCTTCTTTCTTCCGCTCGTTGTGGCGTTCGCAAGCCGCAACGCCGC